>NZ_VFML01000001.1:0-1330000 GCF_006715045.1 Amycolatopsis cihanbeyliensis
TGAGCAGCGCGGCCACCCACAGTAGGTAACGCAGAGTACCGTCGGACAGTTCGGCGGCGTTCAACGGCCGAAGCAGGCCGTGCTGATGAAACCGCAACTCGAACCGCCCATCGGAAGCGACGATCTCGACCCGGGAACGAGGAAAGGCGTCCTCGACCGCGGCCGCCAGGCTTTCGGCGGAACCCGACTCTTGAATCGTGCGCAGCGCGGCGGCCAGGTCGCCGCCGTCGTGGTCGAGTACCCAGGTCCGCGTACCGACCCGGCTCTGCCGGGCGGGTGCGTCGGTATCGGTGCGGAAATGGTCGTAGAAACGCCACGAGCGGATTCGCTCACGCACGATCAGCAGTTCCGGGCACAGTCGCGGATCGGCGAACTCGCTGAGCACGCTGTCGGTGAGGGCGATCCGATGACCGCCTTCCGCCCAGCCACCGGACTCATCCCGGGTACGCACCCTGCTCCCGGCCCGGTCGGCGATCAGGGTGGACTCGCGCAGGACCGGGCCGTGCCAGACGCATTCCCGTTTGTACTCGGGATCCAGGTGGAACGCCGTGTCTTCCGGAATCGGCAGACCGAAGTCCAGCGCGTAGCCGAACTCGTCACCGGCGTAACCGAGCCGAAGGCCGACCGGCTTGTTCCGCCGGAGCGGCTGCACCGGTGCACGCCCTTCCCGCACCGCACGCCCGTGCACCTCCGGCCCTGCCCACAGCGTGGACGGCAGGCCGCCCTCCCTGGCGAGCGCCGCGACAGCACCGTTGCGCCCCGCGTCGGCCAGCAAGCGCAGCGCGCGGTAGAGGCTGGACTTGCCGGTGCCGTTGGCGCCGACCACCACGGTAAGCCTGGACAGTGGCAGCACCAGGTCCCGCAGCGAGCGATAGTTCTGAATCGCCAGCGTGGTCAGCATGGTGGCGACCCTAACGGCGGCCACCGACAGCAGTGCCGGTGCCGACAACGCCGGCAGGCCCTACCAGGTGACCAGCAGCCGCTCCGGCAGCCCGCCGGACAGCGGGGCGCCCGGTTCACCCGCGTCCACCAGCGGGGTCGCCGGGGTGAGGCCGGGCAGCTCGCCGAACAGCCCGGCGAAGGTGGCGCGGAGAATCAGCCGTGCCAGGGGGGCACCGAGGCAGGTCCACGCGCCGTGACTGAACGTCAGGTGCCGGTTGGGGGAACGCTCGATATCGAACCGGCGCGGGTCCTCGAAGGCCTGCTCGTCGAAGTTCCCGAGGGTCAGGTCGAGCAGCACGAGATCGTCCGCGCCGATCGTCACCCCGCCGACCTCGATGTCCTCGCGCGCGTAGCGGGGCAGGCTGAGGCTGCCGGACAGGCGGAGGATCTCCTCCACCGCCCACGTCGTCCGCTCGGGGCCGCCCAGTACCGCTGCCCGCTGCTCCGGATTGTGCGCCAGCAGCAGGACCCCGTAGTCGATCTGCTTCAGGGTGGCGCCGTACCCGGCAAGCTGCACCAGCAGGGACACCTGGACCACCTGCTCGTCGGGGAGTCCGGCCGCGCACAGCCCGGCGACCATGCCGTCCGCTGCGGCCTCGTCCCGGCGGGCCACCAGCTCGCCGAGGTACCCGATGAAGCCCGCCGGGTCGCCCGCGCCCGCCTGCCGCATCAGCTCGGCACAACGTTCCCGGTCCGCCGCGGGCACGCCGAGCAACTCGGTGAACACCTGCCGGAGCAGCGGCGCCGAGAGGCTCTCCCGCAGATCCGCGGGCGGGCCGGCCGCGATCATCCGCTCCACCCGCTCGCCGACGAACGCCTCGACCCGAGGTTCCAGCTCGAGCATGCGCCGCGTGGTGAAGTACGGTTTCATCACCGCGCGCAGCCCGGCATGCATGTCGTCGGCGGCCCGGTGGTCGTCGCTGGTCACCTGGTCGTAGGTCGGATGCCGGGCGTACTGCGCGCGAGCGTCCGGGGCGGGATGCGACCGGCCGAGCCGGGTGTCCCGCAGCAGATCCCGCACCTCGGCGTGCCCGGTGACCAGCCACGCCTCGTCGCCCGCAGGCGTACGTATCCTCCGCACCGGCGATCCTTCCCGCACCGGCCGCAGATGTGGGCACATGCGCAGCTCGAACGGCAGGTCGGACGCCATGAGCACGCTCTCCTGGGACACCGTCATCGCGTTCCTCCGTGTCTCGCGGGCCCCGGGGGCTCAGTCCTCGTGAATGGT
The DNA here is from genome assembly GCF_006715045.1 of Amycolatopsis cihanbeyliensis. Classification (GTDB taxonomy): domain Bacteria; phylum Actinomycetota; class Actinomycetes; order Mycobacteriales; family Pseudonocardiaceae; genus Amycolatopsis; species Amycolatopsis cihanbeyliensis. The sequence continues at coordinate 2,171 of NZ_VFML01000001.1, forward strand.
GATCGCGGCGGAAGGGCAGAGGTCAGCGGCCTCGGACACCTCGGTGCGCGCGGACTCCGCGGGCCGGTCGGCGAGCACCGTGACGATCCCGTCCTCGTCCTGGTCGAAGAACCGCGGTGCCAGCAGCGCGCATTGGCCCGCGCCGACGCAACGATCGGTGTCCACGATGATGCGCATGATCCTCGCCTCCGGGCGGGGTCGGGGCCGGCTACCAGCCGACCGGAAGGGAATGCAGCCCGAACAAGGTGCCGTCGTACTTGAACGGCAGTTCCTCGACCGGCCGGGTCAGACGCAGGTCCGGTACCCGCTCGAACAGGGTGCGGTAGACACAGTCCATCTCGGCGCGCACCAGGTTCTGGCCGAGGCACTGGTGCACGCCGAAGCCGAAGCCGACGTGACCGCGTGCCGAGCGGGCCGGGTCGAACTCCTGCGGGCGCTCGAACGCGCAGGAGTCGTGGTTGGCCGCGGCGATCAGCGGCATCACACCCTCGCCCGCGCGGATGAGCTGACCGCCGATCTCGATGTCCGCCACCGCCGTGCGCATGGCCACCAGGTCGGCGACCGAGTGGAACCGCACCAGCTCGTCCACGATCCGGTCGTCGCCGATCCACTGTGGATTGGACAGCAGTGTCACCACCCCGAGCGCGATGTTGTTCGCGGTGGTCTCGTGGCCCGCGATCAGCAGCAGCATGACCACCCCGGACATTTCCTCCTGGCTGATCACCCCGGTGTCCAGGACGCGGCTGATCAGGTCGTCGGCGGGCCACTTGCGCTTGATCGCGATCAGCCGGTTGATATGCCGCAGCAACTGCCGGACGGCCTCCGCCCGCTCGGCCTCGGTCGTGTCCGCGAGGTTGACCAGGGTCCGCGTCCGTGACTCGAAGAAGTCCCTGTCCGCGTACGGCACCCCGAGGATCGTGCAGATGATCCGGGACGGTACGGGCAGCGCGAAGTCGGCCACCAGGTCCGCCGCCCCGTCCCTCGCCAGCAGTTCGTCGACGCACTCGTCCACGGTTGCCTGGATGGTCGGGCGCCACTTCCTCACCCGCGGCACCGAGAACTCCGGGATGAGCACCTTGCGGAACCGGTCGTGGTCGGGTGGGTCCAGACCGACGAACCAGCCGGGGATCTCCTCCTGCGTCGGCACCCCGCCGGTCCTGGCGACCTTCGGGAAGCCCTCGTTCGTCGGGTCGGCACTGATCCGCGGATCGGTGAGCAGGGCACGGACATCCTCGTGCCGGGACACCAGCCAGACCGGCTGGCCACTGGGCAGGTGCGCGCGAACCAGGCCCTCCCGCTCGCGCATCCCGGCGTACTCCCCCGGGGGGAAGGGTTCGCCGCGCCGGCGCAGCGGAAAATCCACCACGTTCGAGCGGACGTCCGTCATACCCGCCTCCCTCGCCGACGCTGCTGACCCGCAGGGTGCCGTACCGGTCCCGGAGAAATCCCTAGTTCTGCGCGGCACCGGGAACCAGCGGTGATCATCCGGCACCCGCTCTGGGGGAAAGTGCAGTCCGCGGTGCCTACGGTCCGCCTCGATGAGCCTGATGCAGATGAGTGTTGTGCGCCGCCGCAGGTGCGGCTCCCGCCGCCCGGATCGCGCATAGCCCTCGAAGCCCCGAAGCGAACTCGCCCTGCCAGCCGGTCGTTCGCCCCGGCACGACTTCGGAGGAGTCTCGATGAGCGCGACCCCGGGCCAAGGTCCCACCGACACCATCGGGTACCTGCGTGCCGCGGTGTCCCGGCTCGCCGGGATGGCGCCGGACACGGTTCCGGCCGGTGTTCCGTTGCGGGAACTCGGCGTCGACTCCGCGGGCATGACGCGGCTTGCCGAGGACCTCTCGGCCTGGCTCGGCAGGCCGGTTCCCGGCTGGGCGGTCTGGCAGCACCCGACCGTGACGGCGCTGGCCTCCTTCCTCGCGGGCGAAGGAGATCCGGCGCCCGCCGCTCCGGTCAGGGCACGCCCCGCCGCCGCGGGACCGGTCGCCGTCGTCGGCATGGGCTGCAGGCTGCCCGGCGGCATCGACTCGCCCGCCGCGCTGTGGGAAGGGTTGCTGTCCGGTACGGACGCCGTCGGGCCGGTTCCCGAGGACCGGTGGGACGTGGAGAGCTGGTTCGACGAGGACTCGGGTACACCGGGAAAGACCACCACCCGCCGGGGCGGTTTCCTCGATGACGTCGCGGGTTTCGACGCCGCGTTCTTCCGCATCGCGCCGGCCGAGGCCGACCGGATGGATCCCCAGCAGCGGGTGGCACTCGAGGTCGCCTGGTCCGCGCTCGAGGACGCCGGGGTGCCCCCCGACCGGCTGGCAGGCAGCAGCACCGGCGTGTTCCTCGGGGCGATGTGGCAGGAGTATCACCTGGCCACCGGGGCCGACCCCGCGGCGATCGGTTCGCAGTCGGCGGTCGGCTGGGACACCTCCATCGTCCCCGCGCGGATCTCCTACGCCCTCGGGCTGCGGGGGCCGGTGATGTCCGTCGGCACCGCGTGCAGCTCCTCGCTCAGCGCGCTGCACCTGGCCGCGCACAGCCTGCGCCGCGGCGAGTCCGACCTCGCGCTCGCCGGCGGCGTCAGCCTGATGCTGCACCCGCACACCACCGTCGCGATGACCAAGTTCGGCGGGTTGAACCCGGAAGGCCAGTGCCGCGCCTTCGACGCCGACGCCGCCGGGTACGTGCGCGGCGAGGGCTGCGGGGTGGTGGTGCTGCGCAGGCTGGCCGACGCGCTGCGGGAAGGGGACCGGATCTACGCGGTGCTGCGCGGGAGCGCCGTCAACAACGACGGGGCGTCCAACGGGCTCACCGCGCCCAACCCGCGGGCGCAGGTCGAGGTGCTGCGCTCCGCATGGCACGAGGCCGCCGTACCCCCGCGACAGGTGTCCTATGTGGAGGCGCATGGGGCCGGAACGCCCCTCGGTGACGGGATCGAGGCCGGTGCGCTGGGCGAGGTGTTCGCGCCGGACCGGACCGAACCGCTGCGGATCGGCTCGGTGAAGACCAACTTCGGCCACCTCGAACCCGCCGCCGGTGTGCTCGGCGTGCTCAAGACCGCGCTGTCCCTGCACCACGGGGAACTGCCGGCGAGCCTGCACTGCGAGCGGCCGAACCCGGACATCGACTTCGCCGGGCAGCGGCTGGCGGTGGTGACCGCGCGGGAAGGCTGGCCCGAGGGACCGCGCTACGCCGGGGTCAGCGGGTTCGGGTTCGGCGGCACCAATGTCCACCTCGCGCTGGAGCAGGCACCCTACCGCAGGCGCAGGCTCGTCGCGCTGGCCGCGGACACCGAGCCCGGGCTGCGGGCACGAGTGGCGGAGTTCCTGCGGGAACCGGACCAGGGCACGGATCCGCCGCCGCGCGGGGCGGGACCGTATCGCGCCTTCGCGGCGGTGGACAGGGTGGCCGAGCTGGACACGGCGCTGCGGCGGGCCCGCCGGCCCGCCGAGCCCGGTTCCCGGCCGCGGGTGGCGTTCTGCTTCTCCGGACACGGCAGCCAGTGGGCGGGCATGGGCAGGGACCTGCTCGCCGAGCCCGCGTTCCGCGCGGCGCTGGAGGAGGCCGACCGTGCCGTGGCGGAGGTCCTCGGCTGGTCGGTGCTGGCGGAGCTGCTGGCCGAGGACGCCGCCCTCGACCGCACCGAGGTGATCCAGCCGGTGCTGTTCGCGGTCCAGGTGGCGCTGGCCCGCACCCTGAAGGCCTGGGGCATCGCGCCGGACGTGGTGTTCGGGCAGAGCGTCGGCGAGGTGGCCGCGGCCGTCACCGCCGGAGCTTTCAGCCTCGCCGAGGGCGCCCGGATCATCGGCGTCTGGTCCGGCCTGGTCGCCGAGCGCGCGAGCGGGACCGGCACCGTGCTCCTCTGCGAGGTCACCGAGGCCGACGCGGCACGGTTCGCCGGCGACCGGCTGACCGTCGCCGGGCGGCTCGCGCCCGACCGGACCTGCCTCTCCGGGCCGCACGAGGACGTCGACGCGGTGGAGCGGGAACTGGCCGGGGCCGGGGTGCGTACGCAGCGGGTCGCCATCGACTACCCCTCGCACGGCGCGGGCCTCGCCGCGCTGCGACCGGAACTGATCCGGCGGCTCGGCGAGCTGCGGCCCGCGGCGACCGCGGTACCGTTCGTCTCCACGGTCACCGCCGGACCGCTGCCGGGCGAGGAACTGGGCGCCGAGTACTGGGCGCAGAACATGTGCCTGCCGATGCGGCTGGACGAGGCGCTCCGGCCGGTCACCGGGGACGAGCCCACCCGGATCGTGGAAATCGCCCCGCACCCGGTGCTCGGCGGGCCACTGGCCCGCACCGTCGGCGCGCGCGCCCGGCCCGCCCGCACCGAGGTCACCGCGACCTGCCGGCGCGACCGCCCCGCCCGCCAGTCCCTCGAGGACCTCGCCGGTCTGCTGTGGACGGACGGGGTGGAGGTGGACTGGGCCGCGGTCGGCGGTGGCACGGACTCCGGCGGCCGGACACTGCCGTGGGTGCTGTCCGCGCGTACCCCGGCCGCGCTGCGGGACCAGGCGGCCGCCCTGCGCGGGCACCTCACGGCGCGGCCCGAACTCACCCCCGCCGACGTCGGCTACACCCTCGCGACGGCCCGGGCGGGCCTCGAGCAGCGGGCGGTGCTGCTGGCGGGCGGCCGAACCGGATTCCTGGACGGCCTCGCCGCGCTCGCCGGGGGGCAGGAGACGCCGGGACTGGTCACCGGCGGCACGGTGCTGGGCACGGCGGACGCCGGACCGGTACTGGTGTTCCCCGGGCAGGGCACGCAGTGGTGCGGCATGGCCCGCGAACTGCTCGCCTCCGCCCCCGCCTTCGCCGAACGGTTCGCCGAGTGCGCCCGGGCACTGGAGCCGTTCGTGGACTTCTCGCCCGCCGAGGCGCTCGCCGAGGAGGACGCGCTGGCCAGGGTGGAGGTGGTGCAACCCGTGCTGTGGGCGGTGATGGTGTCCCTCGCGGGGCTGTGGTTCGCGCACGGCCTGCGGCCGGCCGCCGTGGTCGGGCATTCCCAGGGCGAGATCGCCGCCGCCTGCGTGGCCGGGGCGCTGTCCCTCGAGGACGGGGCGCGGGTGGTCGCGCTGCGCAGCGGGCTCGTGGCCCGCGAACTGGCTGGCCGGGGCGGCATGGTCTCGGTCGCCGCGGCCCGCGAGCGGGTACTGGGCTACCTCGAGGGACTGGACGGCCGGCTGGCGCTGGCCGCCGAGAACGGCGCGGCTGCCACGGTGGTCTCCGGCGACCCCGGCGCACTGGAGCGGCTGGCGGCCCGGTGCGCCGAGGACGATGTGCGCACCCGGCGCATCCCGGTGGACTACGCCTCGCACTCCGAGCAGGTCGGCGCCATCCGCGCGGAACTGCTCGAACTGCTCGCGCCGGTCCGGCCGCGCCCGGCCGCGCTGACGTTCCACTCCACCGTGACCGGTGAGCCACTGGACACCGGCGCGCTGGACGCCGGCTACTGGTACCGCAACCTGCGCGGCACGGTGGAGTTCCGGGCCGCGATCGAGCGGCTGACCGCGGCGGGCCACCGGCTGTTCGTCGAGGCCAGCCCGCATCCGGTGCTCACCATGGGGATCGAGGAGACCACCGCCGTGGCGGTGGGTAGCCTGCGCAGGGACGACGGCGGCCCGGACCGGTTCCAGACCTCCCTCGCCGAGGCGTACGTCCGCGGAGCGGAGATCGACTGGCGCGCGGCCCTGCCCCCCGCGCGCCGGGTCGACCTGCCCACCTACCGGTTCCAGCACCAGCGGCACTGGCTGGACACCGGGAAGCCGGTACCCGGCGAGATCGACCGGCCGGACGAGGCCGAGCTGTGGGCGGCCGTCGACCGTGGCGACCTGGACGCCGTACGATCCACATTGGACCTCGGTGCGGGCGGGACGCTCGCGGACCTGGTGCCCGCACTGGCCGCATGGCGCAGGCGGGGCCGGGACGAGTCGGTGATCCGGGACTGGTGGTACGAGATCACCTGGACCCGGCTTGCCGAGGGCGCCGGCCCGGAAACCACCGGCACCTGGCTGGTGCTGGTTCCGGAACGAGAGGAACTCGCCGAGCCGGTGCTGCGCGGCCTTGCGGGCCGCGGCCTGACACCGGTGACCGTCCGGCACGACCCGGGCGCGGGGCCGGACGAGCTGGCCAGGTCCTGCGCGGCCGCGGCCGGGGCGCACCGGCTCAGCGGGGTGCTCTCCTTGCTGGCGCTGGAGCCCGACCCGCATCCGGAGCGGCCCGCGGTGCCCGGCGGGTACGCCGCCACCCTCAGCGCGATCCAGGCCCTCGGAACCGCCGGCGTCACCGCGCCGTTGTGGTGCGTCACCAGCGGCGCCGTACGGGCCGGGCCGGCCGACCACACCGTCAACCCGGAGCAGCGACTGGTGTGGGGGCTGGGCCGGGTGGCCGCGCTGGAGCACTCCGGCCGCTGGGGCGGCCTGATCGACCTGCCGGCCACCCCGGACGAGTACACCTGGCGCCTGCTGGTCGCCGCGCTGCACCGCGGCGACGGCGAGGACCAGCTGGCCATCCGCGCGGACCGCACGCTGGCCAGGCGGCTGCGCCGGGCGCGCGTGCCCGCGGCCACCGGCTGGCGCCCCCGCGGCACCGTGCTGATCACCGGCGGCACCGGCGCCCTCGGCGCGCACGTGGCCCGCTGGGCGGCCGCGCGCGGCGCCGACCGGATCGTGCTGGCCGGTCGCCGCGGCGCGGACGCCCCCGGGGCGGCGGAACTCGCGGCGGAGCTGCGGGCGGGTGGGGTGCAGGTACTGGTCGAGGCCTGCGACGTCGCCGAGCGGGCACAGGTGCGCGACCTGCTGGACCGGATCGACGCGGCCGCCTGCCTGACCACCGTGATCCACGCGGCCGCCGTGCTGGACGACGCCCTGCTCGACGCGCTGGACCAGGACCAGGTGGAGCACGCGTTGCGGGTCAAGGCGCTGGGCGCGCGCCACCTGCACGAGCTGACCGCCGGCATCGACCTGGACGCCTTCGTGCTGTTCTCCTCCTTCGGCGCCACGGTCGGCCTCCCCGGGCAGGGCAACTACGCGCCGGCCAACGCCTACCTGGACGCGCTCGCCGAACTGCGGCACGCCGAGGGGCTGCCCGCCACGGCGGTGTCCTGGGGCGCCTGGGCCGGCGAGGGGATGGGTCGCACGGCCGTCCGTGGCGTCCTGGAACGGCACGGCGTTCCCGGTATCGCGCCGCAGCGGGCCGTGCTGGCGCTCGGCAGGGCCATCGAGGGCGGCCGGGCCTGCCAGACCATCGCCGACGTGCGGTGGGACCGGTTCCTCGCGGCCTTCACCGCGGTGCGGCCCAGCGCGCTCGTCGCGGACCTGCCGGAGGTGCGCCGGGCCGGGGTGGGGGCCGAGAGCGAGGTGGAGCAGCACGGGCTGCACCACCGGCTGGTCGCGCTGCCGGCGGACCGGCGGCGGGAGGCCACCGCCGAGGTCGTGCTCCGGCACACCGGCGCGGTACTCGGCTACCGGCCCGGCGAGCGGCCGGACCCGGCCCGCGCCTTCCGCGAGCTCGGCTTCGACTCCGTGACCGGGGTGGACCTGAGCAACCGGCTGGGTACGGAAACCGGTCTGCGGCTGCCCGTCACGCTCGTGTTCGAGCACCCGACCCCGGACGCCGTCACCGATCACCTGCTGGCCGAACTGGACCTGGACGAGGGTCCACGCGGACCGGCCGCCGCGGTGGACGCGGTGGAGACCGCGCTGACCGGCCTCGACCCGGCCGCTCTGCGCGCCACGGACCTCGGCAGGCTGCGCTCCGCGCTACGCAAGCTGGACGACCTGGTCGGCACCGGCCCCGGCCCGGCGGAGCAGGACGCAGAGGAGGCGGGGACGGCGGAGTCGCTGGACGACATCTCCGACGACGACCTGTTCCGGTTCATCGACAAGAAGTTCGGCGAGGACGCCGCGGGCATCAGCCGGAGGGTCACGTGACGGCGAACGAGCACAAATTACGCGAGTACCTCAAGAAGGTCACCGCGGAGCTGGACGCGACCCGCGACCGGCTGCGGCGGCTCACCGAGGCCGAACGCGAACCGGTCGCGGTGGTGTCGATGAGCTGCCGGCTGCCGGGTGGGGTGCGCTCGCCCGCGGACTTCTGGCGGCTGCTCGCCGAGGGCGCGGACGCGATCGGGCCGCTGCCCGGCGACCGCGGCTGGGACCTGGCCGGGCTCTATGACCCCGATCCGGACATCCCGGGCACGGTCTATGCCACCGCGGGCGGTTTCCTGGACGACGCGGCCGAGTTCGACGCCGGGTTCTTCGGCATCTCCCCGCGTGAGGCGGTGGCCATGGACCCCCAGCAGCGGCTGCTGCTGGAAGGCGCGTGGGAGGCGCTGGAGCGGGCCCGGATCGACCCCGGATCGCTCCGCGGCGACGACACGGGCGTCTACCTCGGCACCAACGGCCAGGACTACGCCGCCCTCGGCGCCGGGGAAAGCAGCGAGGGCCACACTCTCACCGGCGGCGCGGCGAGCGTCCTCGCCGGCAGGGTGGCCTACGTGCTCGGCCTGCGCGGTCCGGCGATGACCGTGGACACCGCCTGCTCCTCCTCGTTGGTCGCCCTGCACAGCGCCGTGCGGGCACTGCGCGGGGGCGAGTGTTCGCTGGCGCTGGCAGGCGGCGCCACCGTCATGGCCACCCCGCGGCTGCTGATCGAGTTCAGCAGGCAACGCGGGCTGTCCGCGGACGGACGGTGCCGTGCGTTCGCCGAGGCGGCGGACGGCACCGGGTTCGCCGAGGGCAGCGGCATCCTGGTGCTGGAGCGGCTTTCCGACGCGCTGCGCAACGAGCACCCGGTGCTCGCGCTGATCCGCGGCAGCGCGGTCAACGCCGACGGCGCCTCCAACGGGCTCACCGCGCCCAGCGGCGAGGCACAGCAGGACGTCATCCGCGCCGCGCTCGCCGACGCCGGGCTCTCGCCGGCCGAGGTACACGCCGTGGAGGCGCACGGGACCGGCACCACCCTCGGCGACCCCATCGAGGCCCGCGCCCTGCTCGCCGCCTACGGGCACGGGCGCGAACCCGACCGTCCACTGTGGCTCGGCGGGGTGAAGTCGAACATCGGCCACACCCAGGCGGCGGCCGGGGTGGCCGGTGTGATCAAGATGGTGCAGGCGCTGCGGCACGGCGAATGGCCGCGCACCCTGCACGCGGCGGAACCGACCTCGCGGGTGGACTGGTCCGCGGGCGGCGTCCGGCTGCTCACCGAGCCCGTTCCGCTGCCCGAAGGCGAGGCGCCGCACAGGGCGGGGGTGTCCTCCTTCGGGATCAGCGGCACCAACGCGCACGTCATCCTCGAGCAGGCGGCCACAGCCGCGGAGCCGCCCGCGCCGGAGGCGGAACTTCCCGCGGTACCGCTGCTGCTGTCCGCGCACACCGCGGAGGCGCTGCGGGAGCAGGCGCGCCGCCTCGCCGACCGGTTGACCGAGGGCCCGCGGCCAGCCGACCTGGCGTGGTCACTGGCCACCACCCGGTCCCGGTTCCGGCAACGGGCAGTGGTGCTCGGCGACCGGGAGGAACTGGCGGCCGGGCTGACCGCGCTCGCCGAGGGCAGGCCCGCGGAAGGGGTGCGGCTCGGCACCCAGGTCCCCGGGCGGACCGCCTTCGTGTTCCCCGGCCAGGGCGCCCAGCGGGCCGGTATGGGCCGGGCGCTGTACGGCACCTTCACCGAGTTCGCCGCCGCCTTCGACGCGGCGTGCGAGCATCTCGACCCCCTGCTGGAGCGCCCGCTGCGGGAGATCGCGTTCGCCGCGGCGGGCGCGCCAGGGGCGCGGCTGCTCGACCGTACCGATGTCACCCAGCCGGCGCTGTTCGCCTTCGAGGTCGCCCTGTTCCGGCTGCTCGAGTCCTGGGGCGTCGGCCCGGAGTACCTGCTCGGCCACTCGATCGGCGAACTGGCCGCCGCGCATGTGGCGGGCGTGTGGTCGCTCGCCGATGCCTGCCTGCTGGTGGCCGCCAGGGGGCGGCTGATGCGGGATCTCGGCGGTAGCGGCGCGATGCTCGCCGTCCGCGCCGGGGAGGACGAGGTGCCCCGGCTGCTGGCCGGCCGGGAGGACCGGCTGTGCCTCGCCGCGGTGAACGGCCCCGCCGCGGTCGTGCTGTCCGGCCAGGAGGACGCGGTGGACGAACTCGCCGCGGCCTGCGCGGAGCGGGGAGACCAGGCCAGGAAGCTCCCCGTGACGCAGGCCTACCACTCGCGCGGGATGGAGCCGGTGCTCGCCGACTTCCGCGCAGTGACCGAGCAGGTCACCTTCCACCGGCCACGGCTGGGCCTGGTGTCCACGGTGACCGGCGAGCTCGTGACCGACGAGATGTGCGAGCCGGAGTACTGGGTACGCCAGGTGCGGGCGACGGTCCGGTTCGCGGCCGGTGTCCACGCACTGAACGGCGCCGGGGTGACCCGGTTCGCCGAGCTCGGTCCGGATTCCTCCGGCGCGGCCATGGTCGCCGACTGCCTCGCCGGCCCGCCCAAGGCGAGCGGCGTGGTCGCCGCACACCGCGGGGACCGGCCGGAGGTGGAGTCCGTGCTCGGCGTTGTGGCGGAACTGCACCTGCACGGCGCCGCGGTGGACTGGGACCGCGTCCTCGCCGGCACCGGCGCGGCCGCCGTGGACCTGCCGACCTACCCGTTCCAGCGTGAGCGGTACTGGCTGGAGCCGCCCCCGCTCGCCGCCGGAACCGGCGTGCTCGAGCTGGAGCAGGTCGGGCACCCCTGGCTGGCGGTGCGACCCGAGCTCGCCGAGGGCGCAGGCCAGGTGCTGGCCGGGCGGCTGTCCCTCGCCGAGCAGCCCTGGCTGGCCGACCACGCGCTGCACGGCACGGTCGTGCTGCCCGGCACGGGCCTGATCGAGCTGGTGACCTGCGCCGCCCGCGCCTGCGGCGCCGGGAACGTGCGGAGCCTCGCCATGGTCGCACCGCTGGTGCTGCCGGAGGACGGCGCCGTCCGCGTGCAGGTCGCCCTCGGCGCGGACACCGGCGGAAGGCGCTCGGCCGCCGTGCACGCGCGCGCCGAGGACGGTGGCGAGTGGACCCTGCATGCCACCGGCGAGGTCGGCACCGGCACGGCGACCGATCCCGACGGCGATCCCGGCGACGACCCCGCCTTCGCCGAGCTGCGCGACTGGCCGGTGCCCGGCGCCGAGGACGTCCCGATGGCCGATTTCTACCAGCGGTTCGCCGAGCAGGGCGTCGACTACGGTCCGGCGCTGCGCACCACCACCCGGCTGTGGCGCCGCGGCGACCGCGCCTACGGGCTGGTGCGCCTTCCGGAGGGGATGTCCGGCGCGGGCTTCGGCCTGCACCCGGCACTACTGGACGGGGCACTGAACGTGATGCGGGCCTGCCCAGCCGGTGGCCAGGATGCCGAATCGGCCCAGGTACCGGTCGAGTGCTCCGGAATGGAGGTGTACGCCACCGGCCACACCGAGCTGCGCGTCCTGGTCGAGGTGCGGTCACACCCGGAGGGCAGGACGCTCGCGGTGTGGCTGGCAAGCGCCACGGGCGAGCCGGTGGCGCGGATCTCCGCCCTCGAGCTCCGGCCGGCGGGCGCCGCCCAGCTCGGCGCGGCGGCGGGCACCGGACGCGGGGAGCTGTACCGGGTCCTGCCACGGCCGGTCCCGGTACAGCAGGCCGTACCGGGCGAGCGGCCCGACACCGTGGTGCTCGGCGGCAGCGGGCGGATCGCCGAGGTCGTCGGCTGCCCGGCGGTGGCCACCGTGGACGACCTGCCAGGGCCGGACCAGGCGCCCGGGCGGATCGTGGTGGACGCCACCGCGGCCGCCGCCGATCCCGGCTCGGTGGCCGCCGCGGCGCTGGGCACGCTGCAACGGCTGCTCCGGCAGCCTGCCGGGACCGAGCTGGTCTGGGTGACGGCGGCCGGCGCCGGTGACCTCACCGGCGCCGCGGTGCGCGGCCTGCTCCGGGCCGCGGGTGCCGAGCACCCCGAGCGGGTTCCGCGGCTGGTCGAACTGGACGGCGGGGCGGAACACCTGGTGGCCGCACTGGATCTCACCGGCGAACCGGAGCTGCTGCTGCGCGGATCGCAGCCGTACGCGCCGCGGCTGGCCCGGGCCGATCGGTCCACGGCGGGGGACACGGTCGCGCTCGACCCCGCGGGCACCGTGCTGATCACCGGCGGAACCGGTGAGCTGGGGCACGCCGTCGCGCACCACCTCGTGGCGACGCACGGGATCCGCAGGCTGGTGCTGACCTCCCGCCGCGGCGAGGACGCCCCGGGCGCCCGCGATCTGGTCGCCGGGCTGATGGCCGCGGGCGCCGAGGACGTGCGGGTCGCCGCCTGCGATGTGTCCGACCGGGACCAGGTCTCGGGACTGCTGTCCGCCGTGGACCCGGAGCACCCGCTCACCGCGGTGCTGCACCTCGCCGGGGTGCTGGACGACGGCCTCCTGGTCGACCATGACCCGGAGCGGCTGCACCGGGTGTTCGCGCCCAAGGTCGCGGGGGCACTGCACCTCGACGAGCTCACCAGGGCCCGGCCCCCCGCGGCCTTCGTGCTCTTCTCCTCCGCGGCGAGCACGATGGGCACCGCCGGGCAGGGCCCCTATGCCGCGGCCAACGCGGTGCTGGACGCCATCGCCACGCGCAGGCGGGACGCGGGCCTGCCTGCCACCAGCCTCGCCTGGGGGCTGTGGCAGCAGTCGGGCGGCGGCATGACCGCCGATCTCGGGCAGGCCGGGCTCGCCAGGCTACGCAGGCGGGGCATCCGCCCGTTGCCGGTGGAACACGGGCTGCGGCTGCTGGACCGCGCGCTGCGCCACCCCGAGCCGCACCTGGTGCCGATCGCGCTCGACCTGCGCGCCGTGCGCCGGGAGGCCGAGCACGGCGCGCCGGTGCCCGCCGTGCTGCACGAACTCCTCGGCGGGCCACCGCGCACCGCGGCGGCCGGTGTGCCCGCCCCGGCCACCACCCGGGACCGGCTGCGCTCCCTCCCACCGCGGCAACGGATCGGCGAGCTCGCCGCGATGGTGCTGCGGGAAGCCGCCATGGTGCTGGGGATCGGTGCCCCCTCGGACCTCGACCCCCGGCAACCGCTGGCCGAGCGCGGGCTCGACTCGCTGATGGCCGTGGAGCTGCGCCGCAGGCTGGCCGACGCCACCGGCGTACCGCTGCCCGCGACCGTGATCTTCGACCATCCCGCGCCGGAGAACATCACGAACCTGCTGCTGTCCACCATGGAACTCGACGAGTCCTATGTAGACGGATCGGAGGTCGTTGCCGCGGCACGCCCGGCGGAGGAACCGGTGGCGATCGTGGGTATGGGTTGCCGCTACCCGGGCGGAATCGGGTCCCCGGAGGAGCTGTGGGATCTCGTCGCCGGCGCGGTGGACGCGGTCGGCGAGTTTCCCGCCGACCGGGGCTGGGACCTGGACACCCTGTTCCACCCGGACCCGGACCATCCCGGTACCTCCTACACCCGCTCGGGTGGGTTTCTGCATGATGCCTCCGGTTTCGATGCGGGGTTTTTCGGGATGTCGCCGCGGGAGGCGGTGGCGACGGATGCGCAGCAGCGGTTGTTGTTGGAGGTGTCGTGGGAGGCGTTGGAGCGTGCGGGGATTGATCCGTTGGGGTTGCGGGGGTCGGCGACGGGGGTGTTTGCGGGGGTGATGTACAGCGACTACGGGACCCTGCTCGGCGGCGAGTTCGAAGGGCACCAGAGTACGGGAAGCGCGCCCAGTGTGGCGTCGGGTCGGGTGGCTTACGCGTTGGGTCTTGAGGGTCCCGCGGTGACGGTGGATACGGCGTGTTCGTCGTCGTTGGTGTCGTTGCATTTGGCGGTGCAGGCGTTGCGGTTGGGGGAGTGTTCGTTGGCGTTGGCTGGTGGGGTGACGGTGATGTCCACCCCGGCGGCCTTCGTGGAGTTCTCCCGTCAGGGTGGGTTGGCGCCGGACGGCCGTTGCAAGGCCTTCGGGGATGCCGCCGATGGGGTGGCGTGGTCGGAGGGTGTGGGGGTGTTGGTGTTGGAGCGGTTGTCGGATGCGGTGCGGAATGGGCGTCGGGTGTTGGCGGTGGTGCGGGGTTCTGCGGTGAATCAGGATGGTGCGTCGAATGGGTTGACGGCGCCGAATGGTCCTGCGCAGCAGCGGGTGATTCGGCAGGCGTTGGGGTCGGCGGGGTTGTCTGGTGTGGATGTGGATGTGGTGGAGGGTCATGGGACGGGGACGTCGTTGGGTGATCCGATTGAGGTGCAGGCGTTGTTGGCGACGTATGGGCAGGGTCGTGAGGTTCCGTTGTTGTTGGGTTCGGTGAAGTCGAATTTGGGGCATACGCAGGCGGCGGCGGGGGTGGCTGGGGTGATCAAGATGGTGTTGGCGATGCGGTATGGGGTGGTGCCGCGCTCGCTGCATGCTGAGGTGCCGTCTTCGCATGTGGATTGGTCTGTGGGTGCGGTGGAGTTGTTGGCGGAGCGGGCGGCGTGGCCGGAGGCCGGCAGGGCCCGCCGGGCTGGGGTGTCGTCGTTCGGGATCAGCGGCACCAACGCCCACGTCATCCTCGAACAGCCCGAACAGAACTCTCGCCCGGCCGATCCGGACACCCCCGAGGTCGTGCCCTGGGTGCTCTCCGCCAGAACCGAGCCCGCATTGCGGGCACTGGCCTCCCGGTTGGCCGAGTTCCTGGACACCCATCCCGCCCGGCGGGCGGATATCGGGTACTCGCTGGCCACCGGTCGCGCCGGGCTGCCCTGCCGGGCCGTGCTGCTGGGCGCGGAGGACGCGGAACTGCACGCGGGGTTGCGGGCCCTCGCCGGGGACACCCCCGCGTCGGGACTGGTCCGCGCGACGGCCACCCGCACCGGTGGCCTGGTGTTCGTCTTCCCCGGACAGGGGGCGCAATGGCTCGGCATGGCCCGCGAGCTGCTGGACACCTCACCGGTGTTCGCCGAGGCGATGGCCGGGTGCGCGCGGGCGCTGGCACCGCATCTGGACATCTCGCCGATCGACGCGCTGGCGGACGCGGAGGCACTGGCCAGGGTGGAGGTGGTGCAGCCCACGCTGTGGGCGGTGCTGGTGTCCCTTGCCGCGGTCTGGCGTGACCTGGGCATTCACCCGGACGCGGTGGTCGGTCACTCGCAGGGCGAGGTCGCCGCCGCCGTGGTCGCGGGTGGCCTCTCCCTCGAGGACGGTGCGCTGGTGGTGGCACGGCGCAGCCACGCGATCGCCTACGCCCTCGCCGGCAGCGGCGGGATGGCCTCGGTGCCGTTGCCGGTCGAGGATGTCGAGGACCTGCTGCGACGATTCGGCGGCAGGCTGGCCGTCGCGGCCGTCAACGGGCCCTCCACGGCCGTGGTCTCCGGCGCCGTGGACGCGCTGGAGGAACTGGTCGGCCGCTGCGCGGCGGACGGGATCAGGGCGCGCATTCTCAAGGTGGACTACGCCTCGCATTCGGCGCAGGTCGAGGTGCTGGAGGAGACCCTGGGCGAGCTGCTGGCCCCGATCCGGCCGCGCACCGGCGAGGTGCCGTTCTACTCCACGGTGACCGGTGAGCCGATGGACACCGCCCTGCTGGATGCCGGGTACTGGTACCGCAACCTGCGGCAGCCGGTGCGGTTCCACACCGCGACGCGGGCACTGGCCGCCACCGGCCACGACACCTTCATCGAGGTCAGCCCGCATCCAGTGCTGACAAGCGAGATCGAGGACACCCTGGAAGGCTCCGTCGAGCATCCGGTGGTGACCGGCACCCTGCGCAGGGACGACGGCGGCACCCGGCGCCTGCTCACCTCGCTCGGCCACCTGTGGGGGCACGGGGTCGAGGTGGACTGGACCCGGCTGCTGCCCGGCGCGGGCCTGGTGGACCTGCCGACCTACCCGTTCGAGCACGAGCGGTACTGGCCGCCCGCGCGTGCCGGGGCGCCGGACGCGGCCGGTCTCGGGCTGGCCGCCGCCGACCACGCCGTGCTGGCGGGCACGGTCGAGCTGGCCGAGGACGAGGGCGTGGTGCTGACCGGCCGCCTGTCCCTGGACGCGCATCCCTGGCTCGCCGACCACCGGGTCCAGGACAGGCTGCTGTTCCCCGGGGCCGGATTCGTCGAGCTGGCCGTGCGGGCGGGGGACGAGACCGGCTGCGGCCGGCTGGCCGAGCTCACCCTGACCGCCCCGCTCGCGTTGCCCGAGCACGGCGGGGTCCGGATCCAGGTCCGGGTGGCGGAACCGGGGGAGGGCGGCAGCCGCGCCGTCACCATCCATTCCCGACCCGACGATCCGGCGGACGCGGGCTGGACGCGGCACGCCACCGGCACGCTGGCCCCCGGCACCCCAGAGGTGGACACCGGTTTCGCCGGGGTGTGGCCGCCGCCCGGCGCCACCGAGATCGACCTGAGTGGCTGCTACGAGTACGCCGCAGACCAGGGTTACGGCTACGGGCCCGCGTTCCGCGGGCTCACCCGGGCCTGGCGCCGGGACGCCGAGGTGCTCGCCGAGGTGGTCCTGCCCGCGGACGCCACCGGCGCCGAGGGATTCGGCCTGCACCCGGCCCTGCTGGACGCGGCCCTGCACCCCGTACTCGTCTCCGGTTTCGACCTGCCGCCGGGTGCGGTGCCGTTCTCCTGGCACGAGGTGTGCCTGCATGCCGCGGACGCCCGCCTGCTGCGGGTGCGGCTGACCGCCGTGGACGAGGGCACGATCGCCGTGGTGGCCGCGGACGCCGAGGGCGGTCCGGTGCTCTCCACCGGCGGCCTGTCGCTGCGCACCGTGACCGCCGACCCGCTGCCCGGCACCGGTGCCGCCGCGGACTCGCTGTACACAGTGGACTGGACCCCGGTCGACCCGCCGCGAGCGGCGCCGGACGGGCCGTTCGGCGTGCTCGGCACGGGCCTCGGCGACCGGGGCGAGGTGCGGGCCGCCGAGCTCACCGAGCTGGTCGAACTGCCCGAGCTTCCCGAACTGGTCCTGATGCCGGTGTCCGGAACGGGGCCGGATGTGGTCACCGCCGCGCACGAGACCGCCGAACGGGTACTCGCCACGGTGCGGCAATGGCTGGGCCATGATCGGTGCGCCGGGTCGCGGCTGGTGCTGGTCACCCGGGGGGCGCTCACCGGGGCGGACCTCGCCGCGGCCACCGTGTGGGGGCTGCTGCGCACCGCGAGCGCCGAACACCCCGGACGGTTCGGGCTGCTCGACCTGGAAACCGAGGCGGACCTCCCGCTCGCCGTCCCGCACCTGCTCGCCGGGGAGGAACCGCAGCTCGCGGTCCGGGAAGGGGAAGTGTGCGCGGCGCGGCTGGTGCCCGACCGGCCCGCGCTGGCGGCCCCGCCGGGAGACCGGGGCTGGCGGCTGGACGTGCGCACCCCCGGCAGCGTGGACGGACTCGGCCTGGTGGCCTGCCCGGCGGCGGAGCTGGAGCTGTCCGGCAGGCAGGTGCGGGTGGCGGTGTCGGCCGCCGGGCTGAACTTCCGCGACCTGCTGTCCACGCTGGGCTTCCGGGAGGTGCTCGCCGCGCTGGCCCGGTACGAGTCGGACGCCGGGCTGATGGGCGTCGAGGCCGCCGGGACCGTCGTCGAGACCGGCCCCGAGGTCACCGGCCTGCGGCCCGGGGACCGGGTGATGGGAGTGGTCGCAGGCGGCTTCGGCCCGATGACCGTGGTGGACGAGCGTCAGCTGATCGTCGTGCCCGCGGGCTGGTCCGAGGTGACCGCCGCGGGCATCCCCGCCGCCTTCCTCACCGCGCTGTACGGGCTGGTCGACGTATCGGGCCTGCGCCGGGGGGAGCGGGTGCTCATCCACGCCGGGGCGGGCGGGGTCGGCATGGCCGCGATCCAACTGGCGCACTGGCTGGGTGCCGAGGTCTTCGCCACGGCCGGCGAGGCCAAGTGGGACGTACTGCGGGACCTCGGCGTCGCCGAGGACCACATCGCCTCCTCGCGGACGCTCGACTTCGAGCACGCCTTCCGCGAGGTCGCCGGTGGTGCGGGGATGGACGTGGTGCTGAACTCGCTGGCCGGCGAGTTCGTGGACGCCTCGCTGCGACTGCTCACCCCCGGCGGGCGGTTCACCGAGATGGGCAAGAACGACATCCGCCCGGCCGATCGGTACCCGGAGATCGGCTATCGGGCCTTCGACCTGGACGAGGCGGGGACCGAACGGCTCGGCGGGATGCTCACCGAACTCGCGGACCTGTTCGAAGATGAAGTGTTGCGTCCGCTGCCCACCCGGTCCTGGGACATCCGGCGCGCGCGGGACGCCTTCCGGTTCATGGGCCAGGCCAAGCACATCGGCAAGATCGTGCTCACCGTGCCGCCCGCCTGGGACCGGGCGAAGGCCGTGCTGATCACCGGTGGCACCGGCGGCCTCGGCGGGGAACTCGCCAGGCATCTCGCCGCGCGGGGATTCCGCAAGCTCGTACTGGTCAGCCGCCGCGGCCCCGCCGCCGAGGGCGCGCCGGAGCTGGAGGCCGAGCTGACCGCGGCCGGATGTCAGGCCCGGATCCTCGCCCGCGACCTCGCCGACCCGACGCAGGCGCGCGAGCTCGTCGCCGACCTCGCCGAGCGGGACGGGCTGACCGCGGTGGTGCACGCGGCCGGTGTGCTCGACGACGGGGTCGTGGAGACCCTGACCGCCGGGCAACTGCACACGGTCCTGCGGCCCAAGGTGGATGCGGCCTGGCACCTGCACGAGGCGACCCGGCCGCTCGGCCTCGCCGGGTTCGTGCTGTTCTCCTCCGCGACCGGCGTGCTCGGCACCACCGGGCAGGCCAACTACGCCGCCGCGAACACCTTCCTCGACGCGCTGTGCGCGCGGCGACGGGCCGACGGCCTGCCCGGGGTGTCACTGGCGTGGGGCGCATGGCAACCGGCGACCGGGATGACCGGCGACATGTCCGATGTGGACCGGGCGAGGCTGCGCCGTTCCGGCCTGCCGCCACTGTCCGTCGAGGACGGGCTGGCGCTGTTCGACGCCGCGGCGACCACCGACACCGCGCTGGCCGTTCCGCTGCGGGTGGACCGCGCGGCTCTCGGCGCGCGCACCGACCTGCCCGCGGTCCTGCGTGGCCTCGGCCCCGCAGGCGGGCGCCGCACCGCCGCCCGTTCGGAGGGGCTGACCCGTGCACTGGTCGAGCGGCTGCGCGGCCTGCCGCAGGCCGAGCGCGCGGCGGAGCTGAGCGAGGTCGTGCGCGGCCAGGTCGCCGCGGTACTCGGGTTCGCGGGCGCCGAGGCGATCGAGGCGACCCGGACCTTCGCCGAACTCGGCTTCGACTCGCTGACAGCGGTCGAGCTGCGGAACAAGCTGGGCGCGGCGGTCGGGCACAAGTTGCCCGCCACGCTGGTGTTCGACTACCCGACCACGACGGCACTGGTCGACTACCTGCTCACCACCGTGGTGGGCGAGCAGCGGCCGGATACCGGGTCGGCGCGGGAGGCGCTCGACCGGCTGGAGACCGTGCTGGCCGGGCCGGGGGAGTCCAGCGGGGAAGGTGAGGACGTGCTGGCGCGGCTGGAGCGGATCGTGTCCCGGCTGCGGCGGACCGCCGAACAGGACACCGACCGGGCCGGCCCCTCGGAGGAGGACATCAACTCCGCGCCGGTGGACCGGTTGTTCGACCTCATCGACGAGAACTTCGCCTCCGCGCAGGACTGAGAACCCGACCCCGACGCGAGCTGTGAGGTGCTGGTGATGGAGGCTCCCCCGCGGGCCCGTGCCGCGGAGCGGTGCGCGTGCTGATCGAACTGCTGCGCACCCGGCTGCGGCCCTACCGCCGACCGATGGCGCTCGCGGCGCTGCTGCAGGCCGTCGAGGTCGTGGGTGTGCTGCTGCTGCCGACGCTGAACGCGGCCGTGATCAACCACGGGGTGGTCACCGGTGATCGGGGCGATGTGCTGCGCTTCGGCGCCCTGATGGTGCTGGTGGCACTGGTCGTGGTCGCCGCGGGGATCGGCTCGGTGTACTTCGCCGCGCGCACCGCACTGGCCTTCGGCCGGGACCTGCGTTCCGCCGTGTTCCGGCGGGTGCTCGACCTCTCGGCACGCCAGGTCGGCCGGATCGGCAGCTCCTCGCTGGAAGTGCGCACCGTCAACGATGTCGCGCACCTGGAGGCGCTGGTGCTGGCCGTGTTCACCGCACTCGCCGCGGCCCCGCTGACCTGCCTCGGCAGCCTGGTGCTCGCACTGAACCAGAGCGTGTCGCTTTCCGCGGTGCCCGCGGCACTGCTGCCGGTCATCGCGGTGGTCGTGGTGCTCGTGGTGGTGCGGATGACCGCGGGCTACCGGCGGCTGCAGCCCCGGCTCGACCGGCTCAACCGGACGCTCGGCGAGCAGATCACCGGGATCCGGGTGGTGCGCGCCTTCGTCCGCGGTGAGTACGAGCGGGCCCGGTTCCGGCGGACGAATGAGGAGGTGCTGCGGCACTCGCTGACCGTGGGCCGGTTGCTGGCGACCATGTTTCCCACCGTGACCTTGACCGCGAACCTGGCCACGGTGGCGGTGGTGTGGCTCGGCGCCGTGCGGGTGGACGGTGGTGCCGTCCGGATAGGCACGGTCACCGCCTTCGTCGAGTACCTCGTGCTGATCGTGTGGTCGGTGGCGATGACCACCTTCGTGTTCGTGACCGTGCCGAGGGCGAGCGTGTCCGCCCGGCGGATCCGCGAGGTCCTGGACACCGAGCCCGAACTGGCGGCACCGCGAGACCCGGTCCACCCCGGTACGGCACCCGGAAGCCTGGAGCTGCGTGGGGTGGGGTTTCGCTACCAGGGCGCCGAGGAACCGGCGCTGCGGGACGTCGACCTCGCCGCCCGCCCCGGCGAGACGGTGGCGATCACCGGCAGCACCGGCAGCGGCAAGACCACGCTGCTGAACCTCGTGCTCCGGCTGTCCGAGGTCAGCACCGGCGCAGTGCTGGTGAACGGGGTCGACGTCCGCAGGCTGGACGGCGGTGCGCTGACCGCCACGGTCGGCCTGGTGCCGCAGCGCGCCCACCTGCTCACCGGCACGGTGGCGGGCAACCTCCGCTTCGGTGACCCGGACGCCACCACCGCCCAGCTGTGGCGTGCCCTCGAGGTGGCGCAGGCCCGCGAGTTCGTCGAGCGGATGCCCGGCGGGCTGGACGCGCCGATCTCACACGGCGGAGGCAACCTGTCCGGCGGCCAACGCCAGCGCCTCACCATCGCCCGCACCCTGCTCCGCAGGCCGCGGATCTACCTGTTCGACGACTGCTTCTCCGCGCTCGACCAGGCGACCGAGGCCGCGCTGCTGGCGGAGCTGGCGGTCGAGACCGCGGGCGCCACGGTGCTCATGGTCGCGCAGCGGACCAGCACGATCCGGCGCGCTGACCGGGTCGTCGTACTGGACGAGGGCCGCGTCGCGGGCACCGGCCGGCACGAGGACCTGCTGGGCAACCCGGTCTACCGGGAGATCGCCCACGCGCAGCCGGCCCGCATGGAGGCAGGATGACCGACAGCGGGAACGCCGCGGTGCCCGCGGAGGAGGAGCTGGCGCGGTCCCGGCCCGCCGTGACCCGGCGCCTGCTGGCCGAGTTGCGGCCGCACCGGTGGCGGCTCGTCGCCGTACTCGGTACCGCGCTCGGCGGGGTCGCCGCGGGCACCCTCGCCGCCCCTCGGGTGCTCGGGCACGCCACCGACCTGATCTTCGCCGGCGCGGTCGGCGGCGGTCTCCCCGCGGGTGCCTCGGCGGCCGAGGAGCTCGACCGGTTGCGCGCCGAGGGCAGGGAGAACCTGGCGGAGGTGTACGGCACCGTCGACATCGTGCCGGGGCAGGGGGTCGACTTCGCCCGGCTCGGGCTGGTGCTGCTCGGGCTGCTTGCCCTGTACCTGCTCGCGTTCGCCTGCACCCTGGTGGCGGAGCGGCTGACCGCGGTGGCGGTGGCCAGGGTGGTTTTCGACCTGCGCGAGCAGGTGGCCGCCAAGCTGACCAGGCTGCCGCTTGGCTATTTCGACCGGCACTCGCGGGGCGAGCTGCAGAGCAGGCTGACCAACGATGTGGACAACGTGCAGAAGGCCCTGCAACAGGGGATGGCACAGCTGGTCACCAAGACCTGCGCGGTGCTCGGCGTGCTGGTGATGATGTTCGTCGTGTCCCCGCTGCTGGCGGTGATCGTGCTGGCCACCCTGCCGGTGGCGGGCCTGATCGCGGCGCCGATCACCAAGCGGGCGCGCAGCCGCTTCACCGAACGGTGGAGCGCCACCGGCGAGCTCAACTCGCAGGTGGAGCAGGTGTACGCGGCGCACTCGCTGGTGGCCGCGTTCGGCAGGCGGGAGCTCGTGGAGCGCACCTTCGACGAGCACAACGAGCGTGTCTACCGGGCGGCCCGCCGCGGGCAGGTCGCCTCGGAGGCCGTCGAACCGGCGATGAGCATGGTCGCCAACCTCAACTACATCCTGATCGCCGTCGTCGGCGCGCTGCGGGTGATCGGCGGCTCGATCTCGATCGGCGAGGTGCAGGCATTCCTGCACTACAGCGGGCATTTCGGGCACAACGCCGGCATGCTGGCCGGGATCATCGGCCAGCTACAGTCCGGCCTCGCCTCCGCCGAGCGGATCTTCGACCTGCTGGACGCGCAGGAGGAGCCCGCCGACCCGGACGGGGCGGCCACCACCGGCCCGGTGCGCGGCCGGGTGTGCTTCGACCGGGTCAGCTTCCGCTACAGCCCGGACACCCCGGTGATCCAGGACCTCTCGCTCACCGTCCAACCGGGACAGACGGTCGCCATCGTCGGTGCCACGGGGGCGGGCAAGACCACGCTGGCCAACCTGCTGCTACGGTTCTACGAGCTGGACAGCGGCCGGATCCTGGTGGACGGCACGGATATCGCGTCGTTGCCCCGCGACGCGGTGCGCGGGCTGACCGGTGTGGTGCTGCAGGACGGCTGGCTGTTCGAGGGCACCGTCGCGGAGAACATCGCCTACGGCAGGCCGCGGGCGAGCAGGCAGCAGGTCGTGGCCGCCGCCCGCGCCACCAGGGTGGACCACTTCGTGCGTACCCTGCCCGAGGGCTACGACACCGTGCTGGACGAGTCCACCGGGATCAGCGCGGGGGAGAAGCAGCTGATCATGGCCGCCCGCGCGCTGCTGTCCGATCCGGCGATCCTCATCCTGGACGAGGCCACCAGCTCGGTCGACGCCCGCACCGAAGTACTCGTCCAGCGGGCGATGACCTCCCTGCTGGCCGGGCGGACGAGTTTCGTCATCGCCCACCGGCTGTCCACGATCCGGGAGGCCGACCTGATCCTGCTGCTGGACTCCGGCCGGGTCGTCGAGCGCGGCAGGCACCAGGAACTGCTGGACGCGGACGGCGGCTACGCCAGGCTCTACGCCGCCCAACACAGCGCGTCCCTGCCCTGACGGGCGGTACGTCGCGGTGTCGCCAACGAGCCGGTGGCCGCGTGAACGGCAAACTCGCCTACGCGAACAGCAAACTCGTGCGCGTGAACGGCAAACTCGCCTACGCGAACAGCAAACTCGTGCGCGTGAGCGGCAAACACGCCGCGTCGGGTGTGTTTGCCGTCTGCGTCCCCGTGTTTGCGCGCCACGCGCATGCGTTGGCTCCCCACATCCGCGCGTTGGCCGTTGGCGTCCGTACCCGGGTATCGGTGGGCGTGTTCACCGCGTGGCGGCCGCCGGTTCCGCCGGTGCGGTGCCGGCGGCGATCTCCTCCAGGGAGCCGGCCACGGCGGCGGGGGAGGGCATGCCCGCCGCCGTGGCGGCAAGCTCGCGGGCCGCGGTGCGGAAGGACGGCTCGCCGAGCAGGCGGCGCAGCGCGCCGGTGATCGCGGAGTTGCCGGCATCGTAGCTGGGCACGGTCAGGCCGCAGCCGATGTCGGTGAACCGGTCGGTGAACAGGGCGGTGTTCCTGGCCAGGGAGAGGGTCAGCTGCGGAATCCCGGCGGCCACCGAGGTCATCGCCACGCCGGCACCGCCGTAGTGCACGACGGCGTCGCAGTCGGGCAGCACCAGGTGCAGCGGCATCTCCACGAGGGGATGAACCGTGCCCGGCAGCGGACCGCATGCCTCGAGGTCCGCGCGCACCGCCAGCACCAGCACCTCGGCGTCCAGGGCGGTGGCGGCCTCGACCACCTGCGGCAGCCGGTTGGAGACCTGGCCGAAGTTGTGCGTCCCGCCGCGGCCCCACACCACGCACACCCGCGGGCGGCCGGACCGCCCCGGCAGCTCCAGCGGTACGGCGCCGGGCCCGTTGTACGGCACGTAGCGCATCGGCAGCCGGGTGCCCCGCAGTGCCGGTGCGATCGGGTCGGGGCAGGGATCGATGATGTGGTCGATCCGGCCGTACACCCGTTCGGCAAGGTCGTGGCCGACCATCTCGCCGAGGGTCCAGGCCGCCGTCGCGGAGTTCAACCGCTCGCTACTGCCGTCGGCGCCCAGCGGGTCCAGTCCGTCGTCGGGGCCGGTGGGTCCCCAGAGGTGGAGGATGGCGGGTACGCCGGCGGCTTCGGCGGCGAGTGGTCCTTCGTAGGCGACGAGGTCGTGGATGACGAGGTCGGGCCGCCAGGAGCGGGCGTAGTCCTGGGCGGAGCCGATGCTGCGGTGCAGGCGTTCCCTGGACCGGGCGGAGGTGGTTTCCCACCATTGCTGGAAGTCGAAGGTGTCCTTGTCCAGGGGTTCCCCGGTGTCGGGATGTGGCGGCGGCTCCGGGTAGGGCCAGCTACCCAGATAGAAACTCCCCACGTTGAAGCTCCGGGTGAACAGCAGCAGATCCAGGGTGTCCAGCAGCGGTACCGGAGTGAGCCCGGCGGCGGACAACCTGTCCACATCGGAGTCCGTGCACAGCACTCGTACCTCGTGCCCGGCGGCGCGCAGGGCCCAGCCCAGCGGAACCATCGGAAAGTAGTGCCCCGCCCAGGAGGAGACCACGAACAGCACCCGCATACGCCACTTCCGCCCTTCGCCTGCGCCGGCTTCCAGCCCGGTCGAGAATGACCGGCCCCGGTTGGAGAAACCCCTAGATCCGGTGCCGTTCAATGGCCGTACGGACGCACCGGCACGTGCGGCCATGCGACAACCACGGACGCCAGCTCGCCCCACCGGAAAGGGGAAGACGTGTCCAAGCGCGCATTGATCACCGGGATCACCGGCCAGGACGGCTCCTATCTCGCCGAGTACCTCCTCGGGCTGGACTATCAGGTCTGGGGCCTGGTCACGCACCGGGCCGACCCGCGCGCCTCGCGGATCGGGCACCTGATGGACGAGGTGTGCCTGCTGCGCGGGGACCTGACGAACGCGGACAGCCTGGTGGCGGCGGTGGACAAGGCGCAGCCCGACGAGGTGTACAACCTTGCGGCCATGTCCTTCGTGCCGCTTTCCTGGCAGCAGGCAGAACTCGCCGCCGACGTCAACGGCATGGGCGTGCTGCGGATGCTGGAAGCGATCCGGCTGGTGTCCGGGCAGAACGGGCCGCCGGGGCCCGGCCGCACCGGGGACATGCGTTTCTACCAGGCATCCTCATCCGAGATGTTCGGCAACGCCGCCGAGACACCGCAGCACGAGACCACACCGCCGCGGCCCCGGAGCCCGTACGGCGCGGCCAAGGCCTACGGGCACCTCCTCACCGGGAACTACCGGGACACCCTCGGGATGTACACGGTGTCCGGGATCATGTTCAACCACGAGTCACCCCGCCGCCGACCCGGCGTGGCGCGCAAGATCTCCCTGGCGGTCGCCCGGATCAAACTCGGCCACCAGGACAAGCTCCACCTCGACCGGCTCGACGCCCGGCGCGACTGGGGCTACGCGGGCGACTACGTCCGTGCCATGCACCTGGCGTTGCAGCAGGAGTCCGCGGCCGACTACGTCATCGGCACCGGTCACACCCATTCCGTACGGGACATGGTGCGGATCGCCTTCGCTGAGGTCGGCCTCGACTGGCGGGACCACGTCACCTCGGGTCCCGGCCAGGACGAGGCCGCCGAGACCGACCTGCTCCGCGCCGACGCGGTGCGCGCCCGCAGCCGGCTCGGCTGGCGACCGACGATCAGTTTCGAGGAGCTCGTGCGCATGATGGTCGATTCCGACCTGCGCAGGCTCGCCGGGGATCGGGACGCCGTGGCGTACCCGCGGACCGCGGGCCAGGTCGGCTGAGGCCGCCGGTTCTAGGGATTCCTCCAGCCGCCGCCGTTCATCCTTGGTCCGGCCGGATTCCGGTGGCGTCGACGACTTGGAGTGGCGTATGCGGGTGTTGTTCGCGGTGTCCTCGTGGCCGGGGCACTACTTTCCGATGGTTCCGCTGGGCTGGGCCCTGCGCGCCGCCGGGCACGAGGTACGAGTGCTGTGCGCACCGTCCGATGTGGGCGGGCTGACCGGCGCCGGGCTGACCCCCGTTCCCGTACTGGACACCCTCGACGTCACCCAGTACGCGCGAGTGTTCAACGTGGGGAGTTTCTATCTGGGTAGCTGGCCCTACCCGGAGCCGCCGCCACATCCCGACACCGGGGAACCCCTGGACAAGGACACCTTCGACTTCCAGCAATGGTGGGAAACCACCTCCGCCCGGTCCAGGGAACGCCTGCACCGCAGCATCGGCTCCGCCCAGGACTACGCCCGCTCCTGGCGGCCCGACCTCGTCATCCACGACCTCGTCGCCTACGAAGGACCACTCGCCGCCGAAGCCGCCGGCGTACCCGCCATCCTCCACCTCTGGGGACCCACCGGCCCCGACGACGGACTGGACACCATCGACGGCAGCAACGGGAACGAGCAGTTCACCTCCGCCACCGCCATGCGGACCCTGGCCGAACTCGCCGGGCAGGACCTTGCCGAGCGGATCTACGGGCGGACCGAGTACGTGCTGGACCCCTGCCCCGACCCGGTCGCGCCGGCGTTGCGGCGCGGGCAACGGCTGCCGATGCGCTACGTGCCGTACAACGGGCCGGGCGCGGAACCCGCCGACCTGCCCGAACGTTCCGGCCGCCCGCGGGTGTGCGTGGTGTGGGGCCGCTCCGGCACCCGGACCTTCGGCGAGGCCTCCAACAAGCTGCCGCAGATGATCGAGGCGGCGACCGGGCTGGGTGCCGAGGTCCTGCTTCTGGCCCTGCGCGAGGACCTGCGTGGCTACGACCTCCCGGACACCGTGCACCCGCTGGTCGAGGTGCCGCTGCACCTGGTGCTGCCAGGCTGCGACGCCGTCGTGCACTACGGCAGCGGCGGCGCGACGATGACCTCCGTGGTCGCCGGGGTCCCGCAGCTCGCGCTGCCGCTGGCGCACAACTCCACCCTGCTCACCGGGCGCTTCACCGAGGCGGGCTGCGGCCTGACCGTGCCCAACTACGAGGCCGACGTGCCCTCCCTGCGGGCCGCGCTGGAACGGCTGGTCGGCGAACCGTCCTTCCCGGAAGCCGCGCGGGACCTGGCCGCCATCGCGGCCGGTATGCCGACCCCCGCGGCCACGGTCGAGACCCTTGCGGAGATCGCCGGTGTCACCACCGGCCCGGTGGTGGGGAGCGCGGTTGTCTGAGCAGAAGGTGACACGGTTCAACCGGCGCATGCTCGGTCGGGCAGGCGCCGTGGCGGCGCTGGGCGCGGGCACGGCGGCGGCCGGTGGGATCGCCCGCGCCGAGCCCGCGGGTGCCGGTCGCTGCCGGACGTTCGTGTTCGTCCCGGGGGCGTTCGCCCGCGCCGCCATGTTCGGCTACCTGGTGAACTCGCTGGCTGCGCGCGGCCATCGCGCGCTCGCGGTGGAACTGCCCGGCCACGAGCCCGGCAGTGCGCCCTACGGCCCCGGCTTCCAGGCACCCCAGGACCTCGCGGCGTGGGCGGCCGTGCCGTCCCCGCTGGCCGGTGTCGACCTGCGCCAGTACGTGCGGCACACCGTCGGCGTGGTCCGCGGTGCCGCGAGGCACGGCCGGGTCGTGCTGGTCGGCGCCAGCACCGGCGGGCTGGTGATCGGCCTGGTGGCCCAGGCGGTACCGCACCTGGTCGAGCGCATCGTGTACGACGACGCCTTCTGCTGCGTGCGGTTGCCCAGCATCGGCGAGTACTACCGGACCCCGGAAGCCGAGGGCGCGCACAACGAGTTCCTCGCCCGCGCCGTTGTCGGCGACCCCGTCCGGCTGGGCGCGCTGCGGGTGAACTGGCGATCCGCCGACCCGGAGTTCCTCGCCGAGGCGCGAGCGGCCCTCCTCACCCCGGACGCGCCGGACCGGGAACTGTTCGACGTGCTGAACATCCTGTACCCGGACGACCCGCTCGGGCTCAACCAGGCGGACGCCCGGCCCGATCCCCGGCGCTGGGGCCGGATCCGGCGCACCTTCGTCCGGCACACCCGGGACGGGCTGGTGCCGATCGCCCTGCAGGACCGGATGATCCGGGAGGCGGACGAGCTGACCCCCGGAAACCGGTTCGACGTGCGCAGTGTGGTCACCGGGCACACGCCCGCCGCGGACAAGCTTCCCGAGGTCGTCGACATCCTCGACGACCTCCCCTGACCACCAAGCCCGAAGGGTGACGGAGATGAAGGCACTCGTGCTCGCCGGTGGCGCCGGTACCCGGCTGCGCCCGATCACGCACACCTCGGCCAAGCAGCTGGTCCCCGTCGCCAACAAACCGATCCTGTTCTACGGCCTGGAGTCCATCGCCGCGGCCGGGGTGACCGAGGTCGGCATCATCGTCGGCGACACGGAATCCGAGGTGCGGGCGGCCATCGGGGACGGCTCCCGGTTGGGCCTCGAGGTGACCTACATCCGCCAGGAGGCACCGCTGGGCCTCGCGCACGCGGTGCTGATCGCCGCGGACTTCCTCGGCGACGACGACTTCCTGGTGTTCCTCGGGGACAACTTCGTGTTCGGCGGCATCACCGAGATCGTGCGGCGGTTCACCGAACAGCGGCCGGATGCGCAGGTACTGGTCACCAAGGTGGGCAACCCCTCGGAGTTCGGGGTGGCCGAGCTCGACCGGGAGGGCAAGCTGATCGGCCTCGAGGAGAAACCCACCGAGCCGCGTACCGATCTCGCGCTGGTCGGGGTCTACCTGTTCACCCCCGTGGCGCACACCGCGATGCGGGCGATCGAGCCCTCGGCGCGCGGCGAGCTGGAGATCACCGACGCGCTGCGGTGGCTACTGGACGGCGGGTACGACGTGCGGGCGGGCGAGATCTCCGGGTACTGGAAGGACACCGGCAACGTCGCCGACATGCTCGAGGTCAACCGGCTGCTGCTGGAGACACTGGAACCCGCCGTGCTCGGCGAGGTCGACCCGGACACCGAGATCGTCGGCAGGGTGCGGATCGAACCGGGCGCCCGGGTATCCGCGTCCCGGGTGGTCGGTCCCGCGATCATCGGCGCGGGCACCGTGGTGACCGGGTCCTACGTCGGCCCGTCCACCTCGATCGCGGAGAACTGCCTCCTGCGGGACAGCGAGGTCGAGTTCTCCATCGTGCTGGCCGACTCGGTACTGGACGGGGTGCACCGGGTGGAGGCCTCGCTGATCGGCCGCAACGTCACCGTGCACGTGACCCGGCGGGTGCCCGTGGCGCACCGGCTGGTGATCGGAGACCACGGCTGGGTCCAACTGCCGAACTGACGGCGCCGAGCACGGAAGGGGCGATCATATATGGAGTTCACCAGCCTGGGCCGGACCGCGCTGCGGGTGAGCCGGCTCTGCCTCGGCACGCTCAACCTCGGCGTCCGCACCACCACCGAGGAGGCCTTCTCCATCCTCGACCACGCGCTCGACCGCGGGATCAACTTCGTGGACACCGCCAACCAGTACGGCTGGCAGCGGTACAAGGGCTACACCGAGGACCTGCTCGGCGACTGGTTCGCCCTCGGCGGCGTGCGGCGCGACCAGGTGGTGCTCGCCACCAAGGTGGGCAACCCGATGACCGACCTGCCGAACGACCAGGGACTGTCCGCCCGCAACATCATCGCCTCCTGCGAACGTTCCCTTCGGCGGTTGCGGACCGAGTGGATAGACCTGTTCCAGATGCACCACATCGACAGGGCCGCGCCATGGGACGAGGTGTGGCAGGCGATGGAGACACTGGTGCGGCAGGGAAAGGTCCGCTACGTCGGCTCATCCAACTTCGCGGGCTGGCATCTGGTGGAGGCGCAGGCCGCGGCCCGGGAGCGGCACTTCCTCGGGGTGGTCTCCGAACAGTGTGTCTACAACCTGATCACCCGGCAGGCCGAGCTGGAGCTGATCCCGGCCGCCCGGCAGTACGGCATCGCCGTGCTGCCGTGGTCGCCGCTGCACGGCGGCCTGCTGTCCGGCGGCCTGCGTAAACTGGAGACCGGTGAGGCGGTCAAGACCGCGCAGGGACGCGCCCAGCAGGCGCTGGTGACCCACGGCGCGGCCGTGGCCGCCTACGAGAAACTGTGCGACGCCTACGGGATGGACCCCGCCGAGGTCGGGATGGCCTGGGTCGCTTCCCATCCCGGCATCACCGCGCCGGTCGTCGGCCCGCGCACCCTGGCGCAGCTGGACGGCGCGGTGCGCGCGCTGGACACCGAACTGCCCGACGGTCTCACCGGGGAACTGGAGACGCTGTTCCCGCCGGTCGGCAACGGTGGTCCCGGCCCGGAGGCCTGGGCGTGGTGAACCCGTCGCGCCGGCATTCACCGTTCAGGACGCGTTCGGCACCAGGCGCCGGATCAGGCCGGCGACCCGGTCGATGTCCTCCGGGGTGACCGCGGTCCCGGTGGGCAGCGCCAGTACCCGGTCGGCGAGCGCCTCCGAGCGGGGCAACGGCAGCGGGGCATACCGTTCCGGCCGGTCCGCGTAGGGCAGTAGCTGGTGGCACGCGGGATGGAAGTACGGCCTGGACAGCACGTTGTTCCAGGTGAGCAGCTCGTGCAGGCGGTCGCGGTGGATCCCGGCCACCGGCGCGTCCACCTCGATGATCAGATACTGGTGGTTCGCCACCTCGTCCGCCGCCTGCCTGCGCACGCTGATCCCCGGCACGCCGGCCAGCCCGGCCCGGTAGCGTCCGTGGTTGTCCCGGTTCGCCGCCGCGAAGTCCATCATGGACTCCAGCGAGGTGAGGCCCATAGCGGCAGCGCCCTCGGTCAACTTGGCGTTCGTGCCGGGGAAGGCGACCTTGCGGTCCGGGGTGATGCCGAAGTTGCGCATCGCCCGCGCCCGGTGCGCCACCGCCGCGTCGTTGGTGACGATCGCGCCGCCCTCGAAGCTGTTCACGTACTTGTTGGCGTGGAAACTGAACACCTCGGCGGCGCCGAAACCCCCGATCGGCAGGCCACGATAGGTGCAGCCGATCCCGTGCGCGGCGTCGTACAGCACCACCAGGTCGTGCCGGGCGGCGAGCTCGGCCAGCCGGTCGATCTCGCACGGGTGGCCGAAGACGTGCACCCCGAGGATTCCCCGGGTGCGTGGCCCGACGAGCCGCTCGGCGTGCTCGGGGTCGATGGTGCCGCTGGCCTCGTCCACATCGCAGAAGACCGGCACGATGCCGATCCAGTCCAGCGCATGCGCGGTCGCGACCCAGGTGAACCCCGGCACCAGCACCTCGTCCCCTGCCACCAGGCCGCCTGCGCGTGCCGCGACCTGGATGCCTGCCGTCGCGTTGCACATGGCGACGCAGTAGGTGGTCCCGGCGACCTGGGCGAGGGCTTCCTCGAACTCCAGCACGAGCGGGCCGTCGGTCAGCCACTGCCGGTCGAGGGCGCCCTCGATCCGCTGCCGGAACCGGTCGCGGTCCCCGAGGTTGGGGCGGCCGACATGCAACGGCTCGGTGAACTCCGGGGCGGCCCCGGCCTCGTGGCGGGCCGCGTTCGTCGTCTGTTCCATGGTTCCTCTTCAGGTACGGTCCAGAACGGACCGGAGCGCGGCGATGAGTGTCCTGGCCTGCACGTTGACGTAGTGGCTGTACTTGAGGAACTCGGTGAGCTGGGGCAGCGACATCCAGCGGAACTCCGGTGGGGTGGCCAGCGGCAGCTCCTCGCCGGCATCCACGATGAGATAGCGGGTGGTCGCGTGGTAGAACCGGCCGCCCTCCTCGGACAGCACACTGTCGAACAGCACGGACTCCGGCGGAGCCGAGCGCACCAGGTCGAGGTACCGGGGCTGGTGCTCGGGACCGAACTGCGTGTAGTTCTCCGGGGTGCACTGCACGGTGGGACCGAGTTCGACCACGTCCCGGTAGCCCGCCTCCACGCTGGCGTTGACCAGGGCGTGCGGTGTGCCGTGGTGGTACCGGACCAGCAGCGCCGCGATCCCGGTGCCGTGCGGCCGCAGCAGCGGCTGGCACCAGGACGGCACCTCCCGGGTGTTCGAGTCCACCTCGGCACCGATGATGTCGAAGTACCGGCCGTCCCGGTGCGTGATGCGGTCCGGCCGCACCCGCCATCCGCCCTCGTGCACCGACGGCAGCGGCATCAGGCGCGCGGTGACGGTGTGCTCGCTCTGCTGCTCGGTGATCCAGCTCCGGATCTCGACGTCGGTGTGCGCGCCCCGCCGGTCGTCCTGCTCCGGTGGGTGCCAGCCCGGCATGCAGGACAGCACCGTGCGGGTGTCCATATTGACCAGGTTGTCCACCGCGAGCAGCCGGTTGAGCTGGCGCAGGGTGAGCCAGCAGAAGTCCTCCCGCGCCTCCACCTCGGGACCGACCTCCACGATCATGTTCCGGTTCCGCTTGCAGTAGAACCAGGCACCCTGCTCGGACTGCAGCACATCGGCGAGGATCGTGCGGGTACCCGCACCGGAGGACCGGAAGTACTCCAGGTACGGCACCGCGGACCCCCCGTGCGCACGGGTGTAGTTACTCCTGGTGGCCTGCACCGTGGGCGAGAGCTGGATACCGTTGACGTTGCCCGGTTCGGTCTTGGCCTGCACCAGGCAGTGCAGCAGCCCGTCGATCTCCCGCACCACGATGCCGAGGATGCCGATCTCCGGCTGGTTGATGATGGGCTGCGACCACACCGGCACCGGGCCGGTGTCCGTACTGACATGCAGCCCCTGCACCGAGTAGAACCGCCCGGACCGGTGCCGCAGGTCACCGAGCCCGGGACGGAAGTGCCAGCCGCGCATCTCGTCCAGCGGCACCAGGCGGACCCGCTGCCGGTGCTCCCGGCGGCGGTCCTCGAGCCAGCGCCGGACCCGCGCGTCGTCCCACACGGCGCCGTCCGTGGCCGATGCGGACGCCGCCAGTCGCGCGGCCAGCGTGGGATGCCGCGCGAGCGAGGCGAGCTCGATCATAGCCTGCCCTCCGAGCGTTGCCGGTCGCCCCACATGGTGGCGCCAGGATGCGCGGCAAAACCCCAGTGTTTGCGGCGTCCCCGGTCCGCTCTGGGGGAATGTGCAGTTCCCCGTGGGTACGTTTCGCGGCTGGCGCTCGCTGTTCCGCCGCAGGAGTACAGATCACGGTTGGGGTTGGGCCACGCATGCCAGAGGACCAGGACAGGGTTGTCGACTACCTTCGGCGGGTCACCGTCGACCTGAGCCGCGCCCGCCAGCGGGTCGAGGAGCTCGAGTACCGCAACCACGAGCCGATCGCCATCGTGGGCATGGGCTGCCGGTACCCCGGCGGGGTCGGTTCACCGGAGGACCTGTGGCGCCTGGTGCACGGGGGCGTGGACGCCATCTCCACCTTCCCCCGGGACCGGGGCTGGCGCACCGGCGACACCTCCGGCCCCGGGCTGGGCGGGTTCCTGGACGGCGCGGCCGAGTTCGATCCGGCGTTCTTCGGCATGTCACCCCGGGAGGCCATGTCCACCGACGCCCAGCACCGGCTGCTGCTGGAGGTGTCCTGGGAGGCGCTGGAACACGCGCGTTTCGACCCGCACTCGCTGCGCGGCAGCCGCACCGGGGTGTTCGCCGGGATCATCTACGGCGACTACGGCACCCTGCTCGATCCCGACGACTTCCGCGGTTATCAGGGCACCGGCAGCGCGCAGAGTCTCGGCTCCGGCCGGGTGGCCTACACCCTGGGCCTGGAGGGCCCGGCGGTCAGCGTGGACACCGCCTGCTCCTCCTCCCTGGTTTCGCTGCACCTCGCGATCCGGTCGCTGCGTTCCGGGGAATGCTCGCTGGCCCTGGCCGGCGGGGTGACCGTGATGTCCACCCCGGCCCCGTTCACCGAGTTCGCCCGGCACGGCGGGTTGGCGGCGGACGGGCGATGCAAGGCGTTCTCCGATGCCGCGGACGGTACGGGGTGGTCGGAGGGCGTCGGGGTGTTGGTGTTGGAACGCCTGTCGGATGCGGAGCGGAACGGGCATCGGGTGTTGGCGGTGGTACGGGGCAGCGCGGTGAACTCCGACGGGGCCTCCAACGGCCTGACCGCACCGAACGGGCCCGCGCAACAGCGGGTGATCGAGGACGCGCTCGGCGACGCCGGACTGTCCACCCAGGACGTTGATGTGGTGGAGGCGCACGGAACGGGCACCAGGCTGGGTGATCCGATCGAGGCGCAGGCGTTGCTGGCGACCTACGGGCAGGATCGGCAGACCCCGCTGCTGCTGGGTTCGGTCAAGTCCAACCTCGGGCACACCCTGGCCGCCGCGGGGGTGGCGGGTGTGATCAAGATGGTGCAGGCGATGCGGTATGGGGTGGCGCCGCGCACGCTGCATGCCGAGGAACCGTCCTCGCATGTGGATTGGTCCGTGGGTGCGGTGGAGTTGTTGGCTGGTGCGGTGGGGTGGCCGGAGTCCGGTCGTGTTCGGCGGGCTGGGGTGTCGTCGTTCGGGATCAGTGGCACCAACGCCCACGTCGTCCTGGAGGCGGCCGATGCGGCGGAGGCGGCGGAGCCCACGGACCCGGATGGCACCCGGCGGCCCACGGTGGTGCCGTGGGTGGTGTCCGCGCGGTCGGCGAGCGGCCTGCGAGCGCAGGCGGGACGGCTGCGCGCGCGACTGGATGCCGGGACCTCGGACGCCGCCGATATCGGGCTGTCGCTGGGTCTGACCCGGTCGGCCTTCGAACATCGTGCGGTGGTACTGGCCGGGGACCAGCCCGCCGCACTGCGGTCGCTGACGGCCATCGCCGAGGGAGACGCCGACCCGGCGGTGATCCAGGGCTCCACGGTTACCGGGAAGACGGCGTTTGTGTTTTCGGGTCAGGGTTCGCAGCGGTTGGGGATGGGTCGGGAGTTGTATGGGCGGTTTTCGGTGTTTGCGGAGGCGTTTGATGAGGTGGTGGCGGAGTTGGGGGTGTCGGTTCGGGAGGTGGTGTGGGGTGAGGATGCGGAGGTGTTGATGGGGACGGGTTGTGCGCAGCCTGCGTTGTTTGCGGTGGAGGTTGCGTTGTGTCGGTTGTTGGGGTCGTGGGGGGTGCGGCCGGATGTTGTGGTGGGGCATTCGGTGGGTGAGTTGGCGGCGGCGCAGGTGGCTGGGGTGTTGTCGTTGCGGGATGCGTGTGTGGTGGTGTCGGCTCGGGCTCGGTTGATGCAGGCCCTGCCCGCGGATTCCGGGGTGATGGTGGCGGTGGGGGCTGGTGTGGATGTGGTGGCCCCGTTGCTCGTGGAGGGGGTGTCGGTTGCGGCGGTGAATGCGCCGGGTTCGGTGGTGTTGTCGGGGGAGCGGGAGGCGGTGGGGGAGGTTGTCGCCGGTCTGGTGCGGGAGGGGTATCGGACGCGGTATTTGTTGGTGAGTCATGCGTTTCATTCGCCGTTGATGGAGCCGATGTTGGCGGAGTTCGGGGAGGTGGTGCGGGGGGTTTCGCCTGGTTTTGGGGAGGTTCCGGTGGTGTCGACGGGTCCGGTGGGGGAGGAGTTTGGGTCGGTGGGGTATTGGGTGCGGCAGGTGCGGGAGCGGGTGCGGTTTGCGGATGCGGTGCGGGCGTTGGTTGAGTCGGGTGTGACGCGGTTTGTTGAGGTCGGGCCGGATGGGTCGTTGTGCGCGGCTGTCCAGGAGTCCGCACCGGAGGCGTTGGTGGTGCCGGTGTTGCGGAGTGAGGGTGGTGAGGAGGAGGCGGTTGTTCGGGGGTTGGCTCGGTTGCATGTGGGTGGTGTGTCGGTGGACTGGGAGGGTTTTTTCGCGGGGACGGGTGCTCGGGTGGTGGATCTGCCGACGTATGCGTTTCAGCATCAGCATTTTTGGCCCGCGCCTTTGACGGCTCGCGGTGATGCCGGCGGGCTCGGACTCGACACCGCCACCCACCCCCTGCTGGGCGCCAGAACGGCCATTGCCGACTCCTCCGGGGTGCTGTTCACCGGGCGGCTGTCCACCGCGACCCATCCCTGGCTGGCCGACCACCAGGTCGGCGGCAGGACCCTGCTCCCGGGCACGGCACTGCTGGAACTGGCCATGCGAGCGGGGGACGAGGTGGGCTGCACGCGGGTGGCCGAACTGACCCTGCTCACCCCGCTGGCACTGCCGGACCAGGACGCGGTAAACGTGCAGGTCTGGGTCGGCGCCGAGGACGAACCCGGCACTCGCCCGATCGGGATCTACAGCCGCCCCGCCGAGATACCCGAAGACGAGTGGACCCGGCACGCCTCGGGCAGGCTGACGACCGGTGAGCGGGTCGGCGAGTTCGGGCCAGGGGAATGGCCGCCGAGCGGGGCCACCCCACTGGACCTGACGGGTCACTACGACCGGGCCGCGGAGGACGGCTTCGACTACGGCCCCGTGTTCCGCGGCCTGCGCGCCGCCTGGCAGTTCGGCACCGAGATCCTCGCCGAGGTGGCGCTACCGGACCAGAACCGGGAGGACGGCGGCTTCGGCCTGCACCCGGCGCTGCTGGACGCGGCCCTGCACGCCATACCGTTCGCCTTTCCCGAGGGCACGGCAGGACCAGGGCTCCCGTTCCGGTGGGAGGGAGCCTCCCTGCACGCCGTGGGAGCGGCAGTGCTGCGGGTCCGGATCACCCCGCGCGCCGAAGGCGAACTCGCGTTGACCGCGGTGGACCCCGACGGCTCCCCCGTGGTTTCGGTCGATTCCCT
This sequence comes from Amycolatopsis cihanbeyliensis, assembly GCF_006715045.1. Taxonomy (GTDB): domain Bacteria; phylum Actinomycetota; class Actinomycetes; order Mycobacteriales; family Pseudonocardiaceae; genus Amycolatopsis; species Amycolatopsis cihanbeyliensis. Next base: position 38,963 of record NZ_VFML01000001.1, read on the forward strand.
GACGCTGCGCCCCCCTGCCGAGATCACCGAAACCGTGACCCGAGCCGAACCAGTGTTCACCGTGGCCTGGTCCCCGCTGCCACCGCCACCGCCGAGCACGGCCGAGCCCACGGTGGCCGTGCTCGGCGACGGGCTGGACTCGGTCACCGATCCGGTGCCGGACCTGGTGCTCCTCGACCTGACCGGGTCCGCGACCGGGGAGGTGGTGGCGGCCACGCACCGGCAGACGGCCCGCGTCCTGCACCTGGCGCAACAGTGGCTCGACGAGGAACGGTTCGCACCTTCCCGGCTGGTCGTGATGACGCGTGGTGCGCTGGACGGCGGTGACCCGGCCGCGGCCGCGGTGGGCGGGCTGCTGCGTTCCGCCGCCGCCGAGCACCCGGGCCGGTTCGTCCTGCTGGACATCGAGTCCGAGGACGATGTCGCGCTCGCGTTACCGTGGCTGGCGACCGCGAACGAGACGCAACTCGCCGTCCGGGACGGCGCGGTATGCGCCGGAAGGCTACGCCGGACCTTGCCGGACCCCGGTTCCACCTGGGACCGGGACGGCGTGGTGCTGCTGACCGGCGGCACCGGCGGTGTCGGCAGGGAACTCGCCCGGCACCTGGCGGCCCAGGGGTTCCGGCACCTCGTGCTGGCCGGCCGCCGTGGTCCCGCCGCCGACGGCGCGCAGGACCTGATCGGGGAACTGGCCTGCCTGGGAGCCGAGGCACGGCTGGTCTCCTGCGACCTCGGCGACCGCGATGCGGTACGCGAGCTGGTCGAGCAGGCCGGTGCGGCACGCCCGCTGACCGCCGTGGTGCACGCGGCCGGGGTCACCGACGACGGGGTACTGGCCTTCCAGAGCCCCGAACGACTCGCCACAGTGCTCCACCCCAAGGCCGATGCCGCCTGGTACCTGCATGAGGCCACGCGGGATATGCCGCTGGCCGGTTTCGTGCTGTTCTCTTCGGCCGCGGGGGTGTTCGGTACTCCGGGGCAGGCCAACTATGCCGCAGCGAACGCGTTCCTGGACGGTCTTGCCACGCGACGGCACCGGGACGGGTTGCCGGGACTGTCCCTGGCCTGGGGAGCCTGGACCACCGGCATGGCCGCCGAGATGTCTGATGTGGACCGGGATCGGATGGCGCGCACCGGGTTCCGGCCGCTGGAGATCGCGGAAGGTCTCGCGCTGTTCGACCGGGCGGTGAGTACCGACGCCACCTGCCTGGTAGCCGCCCCACTGGACGTCCGCACTCTCCGCGCGGCTCCGGAGATACCGCCGATGCTGTGGGAACTCGCGGGGGTACGGCGGCGGGCCGCGAGCCGGGGCTCGGCCACCACCGAGCACCTGGCAAAGCGGTTGCGTGGCGTGCCGGAGGCGGAGCGGTTCGAGGTGCTGTCGGATGTGGTGTGTGGCCGGGTGGCCTCCGTGTTGGGGTACGGGGACGGGTTCGTGGTGGGCAGCGATGTGTCGTTTCGGGAGTTGGGTTTCGATTCGTTGACGGCGGTGGAGTTGCGGAACGAGTTGGGTGCGGTGACGGGGTTGCGGTTGCCCGCGACGCTGGTTTTCGACTTCCCTTCGGTGGGTGGCGTGGTGGAGTTCCTGCTGGGCGAGTTGGTGGGGTCGGGTGGTGCGGGTGAGTCCGTCGTGGGCGTGGGTGCGGGTGCTGTGTCGGGTGATCCGGTCGTGGTGGTGGGTATGGGGTGCCGCTACCCGGGTGGAGTGAACTCTCCCGAGGACCTGTGGGATCTCGTGCTCGGTGAGAAGGACTCGATCAGTGGCTTTCCCACCGACCGGGGCTGGGACCTGGACACCCTGTTCCACCCGGACCCGGACCATCCCGGTACCTCCTACACCCGCTCGGGTGGGTTTCTGCATGATGCCTCCGGTTTCGATGCGGGGTTTTTCGGGATGTCGCCGCGGGAGGCGGTGGCGACGGATGCGCAGCAGCGGTTGTTGTTGGAGGTGTCGTGGGAGGCGTTGGAGCGTGCGGGGATTGATCCGTTGGGGTTGCGGGGGTCGGCGACGGGGGTGTTTGCGGGGGTGATGTACAGCGACTACGGGACCCTGCTCGGCGGCGAGTTCGAAGGGCACCAGAGTACGGGAAGCGCGCCCAGTGTGGCGTCGGGTCGGGTGGCTTACGCGTTGGGTCTTGAGGGTCCCGCGGTGACGGTGGATACGGCGTGTTCGTCGTCGTTGGTGTCGTTGCATTTGGCGGTGCAGGCGTTGCGGTTGGGGGAGTGTTCGTTGGCGTTGGCTGGTGGGGTGACGGTGATGGCGACGCCGGGTACGTTTGTGGGTTTTTCTCGTCAGGGTGGGTTGGCGCCTGATGGGCGGTGTAAGGCGTATGGCGAGGGCGCGGATGGTACGGGGTGGTCGGAGGGTGTGGGGGTGTTGGTGTTGGAGCGGTTGTCGGATGCGGTGCGGAATGGGCGTCGGGTGTTGGCGGTGGTGCGGGGTTCTGCGGTGAATCAGGATGGTGCGTCGAATGGGTTGACGGCGCCGAATGGTCCTGCGCAGCAGCGGGTGATTCGGCAGGCGTTGGGGTCGGCGGGGTTGTCTGGTGTGGATGTGGATGTGGTGGAGGGTCATGGGACGGGGACGTCGTTGGGTGATCCGATTGAGGTGCAGGCGTTGTTGGCGACGTATGGGCAGGGTCGTGAGGTTCCGTTGTTGTTGGGTTCGGTGAAGTCGAATTTGGGGCATACGCAGGCGGCGGCGGGGGTGGCTGGGGTGATCAAGATGGTGTTGGCGATGCGGTATGGGGTGGTGCCGCGCTCGCTGCATGCTGAGGTGCCGTCTTCGCATGTGGATTGGTCTGTGGGTGCGGTGGAGTTGTTGGCGGAGCGGGCGGCGTGGCCGGAGGCCGGCAGGGCCCGCCGGGCTGGGGTGTCGTCGTTTGGGATTAGTGGCACTAATGCGCATGTGGTGTTGGAGCAGGGTCCCGTTCCGGTTGAGGCGGCGGCTCCTGTGGCGGGGTCTGTGGTGGTGCCGTGGGTGGTGTCGGCGAAGTCGGAGGCGGCGTTGACCGCGCAGGTGGGACGACTCACCGCGATGCTGAGCACCGATCCCCGGCCGAATCCGGTGGACATCGGGTGGTCGTTGGTGTCGGGTCGTTCGGTGTTTGAGCATCGTGCGGTGTTGTTGGTTGGGGGTGGGGGTGTTGCGGTGGAGGTTGCTCGTGGGGTGGCTGGTGTGGGTAGGACGGCGTTTGTGTTTTCGGGTCAGGGTTCGCAGCGGTTGGGGATGGGTCGGGAGTTGTATGGGCGGTTTTCGGTGTTTGCGGAGGCGTTTGATGAGGTGGTGGCGGAGTTGGGGGTGTCGGTTCGGGAGGTGGTGTGGGGTGAGGATGCGGAGGTGTTGATGGGGACGGGTTGTGCGCAGCCTGCGTTGTTTGCGGTGGAGGTTGCGTTGTGTCGGTTGTTGGGGTCGTGGGGGGTGCGGCCGGATGTTGTGGTGGGGCATTCGGTGGGTGAGTTGGCGGCGGCGCAGGTGGCTGGGGTGTTGTCGTTGCGGGATGCGTGCGCGGTGGTCGGCGCGCGCGCCCGGTTGATGCAGGCCCTGCCCGCGGACATCGGTGCGATGGTCGCCGTCCGCGCCGGGGAACGGGAGATCCAGCCGTTGTTGGAGTCCTATCCGGGCCGGGTGTCGGTTGCGGCGGTGAATGCGCCTGGTTCGGTGGTGTTGTCGGGGGAGCGGGAGGCGGTGGAGGCGATTGTGGCGGTTCTGGTTGGGCGGGGGTATCGGGTGCGGTATTTGTCGGTGAGTCATGCGTTTCATTCGCCGTTGATGGAGCCGATGTTGGCGGAGTTTGCCCGGGCTATCGATGGGATCACGGTGGAGCGGGCGGGTATTCCGGTGTTGCCTACCGCTGCTGAGGGGTCTGGTGGCTTCGGTTCGGTGGAGTATTGGGTGCGGCAGGTGCGGCAACCTGTCCGGTTCGCTGACACGGTCGAGGCCCTCGGCGAGCGCGGCGTCGGCACTGTGCTGGAGGTCGGGCCGGATGGCTCGCTGTGCGCCGCCGTGCAGGAAACGCTGCCCGAGGCCACCGTGCTGCCGGTGTTGCGGAGTGAGGTTGGTGAGGAGGAGGCGGTTGTTCGGGGGTTGGCTCGGTTGTATGTGGGTGGTGTGTCGGTGGATTGGGCGGGTTTTTTCGCGGGGACGGGTGCTCGGGTGGTGGATCTGCCGACGTATGCGTTTCAGCATCAGCATTTTTGGCCCGCGCCTTCGACGGCTCGCGGTGATGCCGGCGGGCTCGGACTCGACACCGCCACCCACCCCCTGCTGGGTGGCGCGGTGGAACTCGCGGATGAGTCCGGCGTCCTGCTCACCGGCGTGCTCTCCCCGCGCACCCATCCCTGGCTGGCCGACCATGCCGTCGGCGGGCGGATCCTGTTCCCCGGTACCGGTTTCCTCGAACTGGCGGTCCATGCCGGTGACCAGGTGGGCTGCGACCGCGTCGAGGAACTGACCCTGGGCGCGCCCCTGGTGCTGCCCGCGCAAGGTCGGGTCCGGTTGCAGGTCCGGGTCGGCCCGCCCGACGAGCACGGCAGGCGGCCACTCACCATCCACGCCCGGCAGGAGAGCGCGCAGGACAGCCCGTGGACCCGGCATGCCGACGGCGTGCTGACCACCACCGATCCCGCCACCGAGCCCGCCGTCCCCGATACGAACTGGCCGCCACCGGACGCCGAACCGGTGGACATGAGCGGGCTGTACGAGTGGTTCGCGGGGGCCGGCTACGCCTACGGCCCCCTGTTCCGCGGACTACGCGCCGCATGGCGACGCGCGGGCGAGGTACTCGCCGAGGTCGCTCTGCCGGATGGGGACGCCGACGGGTTCGGCCTGCACCCCGCGGTACTGGACGCGGCGCTGCACGCACTGGCGGCGACCCGGCCCTGGACCGGCGAGCAACGGTTGCCCTTCGCCTGGGAGGGCGTGACCCTGCATGCCTCCGGCGCCTCGCTGCTGCGGGTGCGGCTGACCGACCGGGACGGTGACGGCGTGGCCATCGCCGCCGCCGACGCGGCGGGCGAGCCGGTCGTCACCATCGACGCGCTGCGGGACCGGGTCGTGGACGGCACGGAACTCGGTGCGTCGGCCGACCCCGCGCGGGATACGCTGTTCACCCTCGACTGGACCCCGGCACCCGAGCCCGGCGCGGGGCCACCGGCCCCGGTGGCCGTACTCGGCGAGCACCCCGCGGACTGGGCCCTGCCGCCGGACACGATCCATGGCGCGGACCTGCCCGAACTGGCGGACCTCGCCGCGGCGGGCACGCTGCCCGGTACCGTGCTGGCCCATCTCGCCGCCGACCCCGCCGAGGTCGTCACGGGCGCACACCGGGTCACGACCGACCTGCTGGCGCTGGCCCAGCGGTGGCTGGCCGACGACCGGCTGGCCGGTACCCGGCTCGTCCTCGTGACCGGCGGCGCGGAGCACGACGACAACCTGCCCGCGGCTGCCGCCCGCGGGCTGCTACGCACCGCGATGTCCGAGCATCCCGACCGGTTCGGCCTGCTCGACCTGACCACAGGGGCCGACCTCGGTACCGCCCTCTGCCACCTGCCGACCGGGGACGAACCGCGGATAGCGGTACGGGACGGCCGGACGTTCCTGCCGAGGCTGCGCAGGGCACCCGCCGCCGGTGCGACGGCCGGCTGGGACCTCGATGGCACCGTCCTGATCACCGGCGGCACCGGTGGCCTCGGCCGCCTGCTGGCCAGGCACCTGGCAGGCCAGGGCTTCCGGCGACTGCTGCTCACCAGCCGCCGCGGCCCGGACGCCGAGGGAGCCGCCGAGCTGCTCGCCGAACTGCGGGCATCCGGCGCCGAGGCCACGATCCTGGCCCGCGACCTCACCGACCGCGACACGGTCGAACACCTCATCGCCGAGGCTCCCGCGCTGACCGCCGTGATACACGCCGCCGGTGTACTGGACGACGGGGTCGTCGCGGCGCTGACGCCGGATCGGGTGCGCGCCGTACTCGCCCCGAAGGTGGATGCGGCCTGGTACCTGCATGAGGCGACCCGGGACGTGCCGCTGGCGGGTTTCGTGCTGTTCTCCTCGGCGGCGGGGGTGTTCGGCACTCCCGGGCAGGCCAACTATGCCGCCGCCAACGCGTTCCTGGACGGCCTGGCCGAGCGGCGGCGCCGCGACGGGCTCCCGGGACTGTCCCTCGCCTGGGGAGCCTGGGCCGCGCGGGAGGGGCTCACCGGCGGACTGTCCGATGCGGACTGGGAGCGGGCGGCGCGTGCCGGGCTGCGCCCGTTGCCGGTGGAACGCGGACTCGAACTGTTCGACACCGCCGTCCGCACCGACCGGGACGCCGCCACACTGGTGGCCACCCCACTCGACCTTCCCGCGCTGCGCCAGCGGCGAGAGGTCCTGCCCTTGCTGCGCGGCCTGGCCGGGCCGCGGCGAAGGGTGGCGGCCGGGGAGGCCATCACCGCGGGCGGCCTGCGGGAACGGTTGCGTGACTTGTCCGAGGGGCAGCGGTTCGGGGCGGTACGGGACGTGGTGTGTGGCCGGGTGGCCTCGGTGCTGGGGTTGGGTGATGGCGACGAGGTGGGTGTTGGTCTGTCGTTTCGGGAGTTGGGTTTCGATTCGTTGACGGCGGTGGAGTTGCGGAACGAGTTGGGTGCGGTGACGGGGCTGCGGTTGCCCGCGACGCTGGTTTTCGACTTCCCTTCGGTGGGTGGTGTGGTGGAGTTCCTGGTGCGGGAGCTGGTGGGTTCTTCCGGCGGCGCTGGTGGTGCTGGTGGTTCCGCGGATGTCGGGGTCGTGTCCGGTGATCCGGTCGTGGTGGTGGGAATGGGGTGCCGGTTTCCGGGCGGGGTGGACTCCCCGGACGACCTCTGGCGGCTGGTTTCCGAGGGCGTGGACGCCATCACCGGGTTCCCCGCCGACCGGAACTGGGATGTCGCGGGCCGGACATCCACCACATCCGGAGGATTCCTGCATGACGCTTCCGGTTTCGATGCGGATTTTTTCGGGATGTCGCCGCGGGAGGCGGTGGCGACGGATGCGCAGCAGCGGTTGTTGCTCGAGGTGTCGTGGGAGGCGCTCGAGCGTGCGGGGATCGATCCGCGGGCGTTGCGGGGGTCGCCGACCGGGGTGTTCGCGGGGGTGATGTACAGCGACTACGCCACCCTGCTCGGCGCGGAGTTCGAAGGGCACCAGGGCACCGGCAGCGCGTCCAGCGTGGCCTCCGGCCGGGTGGCCTACACCCTCGGGCTGGAAGGCCCCGCGGTCAGCGTGGACACCGCGTGCTCCTCCTCGCTGGTGGCGTTGCACTGGGCGGCGCAGGCGTTGCGGTCGGGCGAATGCTCGCTGGCCCTTGCCGGTGGCGTCACCGTGATGTCCACCCCGAACACCTTCGTCGAGTTCACCAAGCAGGGCGGCCTCGCCCCGGACGGCCGCTGCAAGGCCTTCGGGGACTCCGCCGATGGGGTGGCGTGGTCCGAGGGCATCGGGATGCTGGTGCTGGAACGGCTGTCCGACGCGGAACGCAACGGGCACCGGGTTCTTGCCGTGGTGCGGGGCGCGGCGGTGAACCAGGATGGTGCGTCGAACGGGTTGACGGCGCCGAATGGTCCCGCGCAGCAGCGGGTGATCCGGCAGGCGCTGGCCTCGGCCGGGCTGTCCGGCACGGACGTGGATGTGGTGGAAGGGCACGGCACCGGTACTCCCCTCGGCGATCCGATCGAGGCGCAGGCGTTGCTGGCCACCTACGGGCAGGACCGCGAGACCCCGCTGCTGCTGGGCTCGGTCAAGTCCAACCTGGGGCACACCCAGGCCGCAGCCGGGGTCGCCGGCGTCATCAAGGCGGTGCAGGCCATGCGGCACGGGGTCGCCCCGCGCAGCCTGCACGCCGAGGAACCTTCCTCCCGTATCGACTGGTCGGCAGGGAAGGTCGAGCTGCTCGCCGAGCAGGTCGCGTGGCCGGAGGTGGACCGCCCGCGCCGGGCCGCGGTGTCCTCCTTCGGGATCAGCGGCACCAACGCCCACATCATCCTGGAACGGCCCGAGCCGCGGGACAGCGGGACACCGGCCGACCCGGTGGTGGAAGCGGCCCCGGTGCCCTGGGTGCTCTCCGGCCGGACCGAACCCGCCCTGCGCGCGCAGGCGACCAACCTCGTCGCCGCCGCCAGGGAAAGTCCGGAATGGACCCCGCAGGACGTCGGGCGTGCCCTGCTGGGCCGCACCGGGTTCGAGCACCGGGCGGTGATCATCGGCGCCGAGCGGGACCGGCTGCTGGCCGCGGCCGCCACCATCGGCACCGGTCGCCCGGACACCGGCGTGGTCGAGGGAACGGCCGACCTCGCCGGGAGCGGGGTGGTGTTCGTGTTCCCCGGACAGGGCGCCCAGTGGCCGGGGATGGGTGCGCGGCTGCTGGCCGAGTCCCCGGTGTTCGCCGAACGCATGGCCGAGTGCGAGCGGGCACTGGCCCCCTGGGTGGACTGGTCGCCCACGGAGGTACTGCGCGGCGCCGAGGGCGCCCCGCCCCTGGATCGGGTCGATGTGGTGCAGCCGGTTTCCTTCGCGATGATGGTCTCGCTGGCCGGGCTGTGGCGTTCCTGCGGGGTGCGGCCGGACGCGGTGGTCGGCCACTCGCAGGGCGAGATCGCCGCGGCCGTGGTCGCCGGGGCACTGTCGCTCGAGGACGGTGCCCGCGTGGTCGCGGTCCGCAGCGGGGCCATCGCCCGGCGGCTGGCCGGTGGCGGCGGAATGCTGTCCATCGCCCTGCCCGCCGAGGAGGTCGCCGCCCGCCTGCCGGAAGGGGAGCGGGTGTCGATCGCGGCGGTGAACGCGCCCGGCTCGGTCGTGGTCTCCGGCGAGGGCGAGGCACTCGACGAGCTGGCCGCCACCCTGACCGGGGACGGCGTACGGACCCGGCGGATCGCGGTCGACTACGCCTCGCACTCCACCCAGGTCGAGCTGCTGCACGACACGCTGCCCGGTGAACTGGCCGGGATCGAGCCCCGGCCCGCCCGCGTGCCGTTCCACTCCACGGTGACCGGGGAATGGCTGGACGGTCCCGAGGTGGACGCCGGGTACTGGTACCGCAACCTGCGGCACACCGTGGCCTTCGAACCCGCGGTACGCGCGCTGCTCGACCAGCGGTACCGGATGTTCGTGGAGATCGGCCCGCACCCGGTGCTCACCCCCGGCATCCAGGAGACCATCGACACCACCGGGGTACCCGCGGCCACCGGCGCGACCCTGCGACGCGAGGACGGCGGGCTCGACCGGTGGCTGACCTCGCTGGCCGAGCTGTACGTGCGTGGCCTGGCGGTGGACTGGTCCGCCTGCTTCGCCCGCGCCTCCACGCGCGAGGTGGACCTGCCGACCTACCCCTTCCAGCACGAGCGGTACTGGCCGGAACCCGCGCCGATCCCGGCGGCGGAGGACGGCGAGGCGGCGTTCTGGTCGGACCTGGAGCGGCAGGACCTCGGGTCCCTCGCCGTCGGCCTGGGGGTGGACGAGGAATCCCTCGGCACCGTGCTGCCCGCCCTCGCCTCCTGGCGGGCCGCTCGCCGGGAGGACTCCGCGCTGGAGAGCTGGCGCTACCGGGTTGCCTGGCGCCCGGTCCGCGGCGGCACCGCCCCGGTGCTCACCGGAACCTGGCTGCTGGTCACCACGGACGACGTGCCGGACGGTGCCGTGCGCGAAGCCCTCGCCTCCCACGGGGCCGAGGTCCGCGGGGTGACCCTGGACCCGTCCCGCGCCGACCGGGAGACCGTGGCCGGCACGATCGGCGGGCCGGGCGATCTCGCCGGGGTGGTGTCCCTGCTGGCCATGGCGGAGGAACCGGCGGCGGGGCGGCCCGCGCCGACCACGGGCACGGCGCTGACCCTGGCGCTGGTGCAGGCGCTCGGCGACCTCGGCGTGCCCGCCCCGCTGTGGTGCCTGACCCGCGGCGCCGTGTCCACCGGCGCCGGGGACCGGCTGGACCACCCGTCACAGGCACAGGTGCTCGGGCTCGGATACACCGCGGCGCTGGAGCACCCGCACCGGTGGGGTGGCCTGATCGACCTGCCCCCGACCCTGGACAGCCGGGCCGGCCGGCGGCTCGCGGGGATCCTGGCCGGTCCGGACGGCGAGGACCAGTTGGCCGTCCGCGAGTCCGGGGCGTACGCCCGGCGGGTGGTGCGGGCGCCGGAGCCCGGCCGGGAACCCCGGCGCGCCTGGACCCCGCGGGACACCACCCTGGTGACCGGCGGAACCGGCGTGCTCGGCTCCTTCCTCGCCCGGCACCTCGCCCGGCAGGGAGCCGAGCACCTGGTGCTGGTCAGCCGCGCGGGCGCCCTGGCCTCCGGCGCCGAGGACCTCGCGGCCGAGCTGACCGAACTCGGTACCACCGTCACCATCGAGGCCTGCGATATGGCCGACCGGGCCGCCGTCGCGGGCCTGCTCGACCGGCTGGCGACCGGTGGGCACGTGCTCCGTAACGTCTTCCACATCGCCGGGCTCGTCCGGCTGGCCACCCTCGCCGACACCACCGCGGCCGAGTTCGCCGAGGCACTGGCCGCCAAGGTCGCCGGTGCCCGCCATCTCGACGAACTGCTCGACCCCGGCACCCTCGACGCCTTCGTGCTGTACTCCTCCACCACGGGCGTCTGGGGCAGTGGCGAGCACGCCGCGTACTCGGCGGGCAACGCCTACCTGGAAGCACTGGCCCGCGACCGCCGCGACCGCGGCCTGCCCGCGACCTGCGTGTCCTGGGGCACCTGGTGGGACGACCTGGACCGGCTGCCGGTCCAGCGGATCGAGGGCAGCGGGCTGGTGCTGATGGACCCCGAACCCGCGCTCCGGGCGCTGCGACGTGCCCTGGACGAGGACGAGACCCAGCTGACCGTCGCCGATATCGACTGGGACCGCTACCACCCGGTGTTCACCTCCTCCCGGCCATCCCGGCTCTTCGACGAGGTGCCGGAGGTCCGTGCGCTGCGCCGGGCGGCGGGCGGCGACCGGGACACCCCCGCCGGTGGCGAGTTCGCCGCCGGGCTGCGGGCGCTCCCTGAGGAGGAGCAGCGGGCGACCCTGGTCGAACTGGTCCGCTCCCAGGCGGCGCTGGTCCTCGGGCACTCCACGGCGGAGGCCGTGCCGGCGGGGCGGGCCCTGCGGGAGATCGGGTTCGACTCGGTGACCGCGGTCGACCTGCGCAACCGGCTGAGCCGAGCCACCGGGCTGACCCTGCCGGCCACCATGGTGTTCGACCACCCGGACGCGACCGCGCTGGCCGAGTTCCTCCGCTCGCTCGCGCTGGGCACCGCCACCGGCACCACGGCACCCGCCGCGGTCACCACCGGCAACGACGAGCCGGTCGCGATCGTGGCGATGAGCTGCCGCTTCCCCGGCGGCGTCGGCGGGCCGGAGGACCTGTGGCGGTTGCTCACCGAGGGCACCGACGCGATCTCCGCACTGCCCACCGACCGCGGCTGGGACCTGGACCGGCTGTTCGGCGCGGACCCGGACGCACCCGGCACCTCCTACGCCCGCCACGGTGGGTTCCTGGCCGGTGCGGCCGATTTCGACGCGGAGTTCTTCGGGGTGTCCCCGCGCGAGGCACTGACCATGGATCCGCAGCAACGACTCCTGCTGGAGACCACCTGGGAGACCTTCGAGCGGGCCGGGATCGACCCCGCCGGGCTGCGCGGCGGGAACGTCGGCACCTTCGTCGGCGCCAGCTACCAGGACTACGGCACCGACCCGGAACCGGGGGACGAGGGCTACGTGGTGACCAGCACCGTGGCCAGCGCACTGTCCGGCAGGGTGGCCTACCTGTTCGGGCTCGAAGGACCCGCGGTCACCGTGGACACCGCCTGCTCCTCCTCACTGGTGGCGCTGCACATGGCGGCACAGTCGGTGCGCGGCGGGGAGAGCTCACTGGCGCTGGCCGGCGGGGTCACCGTGATGCCCACCCCCAGGGCGTTCGTCGCCTTCAGCCGCCAGCGCGCCATCGCCCCCGACGGCCGCTGCAAGGCCTTCGCCGACACCGCGGACGGGATGAGCCTCGCCGAGGGCGTCGGTGTGTTGCTCGTCGAGCGGCTGTCCGAGGCGCGGCGCAACGGGCACCCGGTGCTGGCCGTGCTCCGCGGCAGCGCGGTGAACTCCGACGGTGCCTCCAACGGGCTGACCGCGCCGAACGGGCCGTCCCAGCAGCGGGTGATCCGGCAGGCGCTGGCCAATGCCGAACTGTCCACATCGGACATCGACATGGTCGAGGCGCACGGCACCGGTACCGCGCTGGGTGACCCGATCGAGGCGCAGGCGTTGCTGGCCACCTACGGGCAGGACCGCGAGAGCCCGCTGCTGCTGGGCTCGGTGAAGTCGAACCTCGGGCACACCCAGGCCGCCGCCGGGGTGGCGGGAGTCATCAAGGCCGTGCTGGCACTGCGGCACGGGATCGCCCCGCGCACCCTGCACGTGGACGCGCCGTCGTCCCATGTGGACTGGTCCGCCGGGGCCGTGGACCTGCTCACCGAGGAGCGGGCCTGGCCCGAGCGGGACCGGCCGCGCCGCGCCGGGGTCTCCTCGTTCGGGATCAGCGGCACCAACGCCCACGCCATCCTCGAGCAGCCCGAGCCGGAACCGCACCGGGCCGGCCCGCCGAGCACCCCGGAAGTCGTGCCCTGGGTGGTGTCCGGCCGGACCGAATCCGCCGCTCGCGCGCAGGTGGAGCGGTTGCTGGTGGCCACGGCGGAATCCGGAGCCGATCCGGTGGACGTCGGCTGGTCGCTGGCCACCGGCCGATCGCCGCTGGAGCACCGGATCGTGCTCGGGTGGGACGGCACCCGGCAGACCGAACTCGCGCACGGCGCGGGAACCGGCACCAGGCTGGTGCTGCTGTTCCCCGGGCAGGGTGCGCAACGGGCGGGCATGGGCCGGGAGCTGGCCGCCCGGTTCCCGGTGTTCGCCAAGGCATGGGACGAGGTGTGCGCGCTGCTGGACCCCGAGCTGCCGGTCCCGGTGGCCCGCTCGCTCACCGAGCAGGACCTGCTGGACGGCACCGAGGCGGCCCAGCCCGCGCTGTTCGCCCTGGAGGTCGCCCTGTACCGGCTGGTGGAGTCCCTCGGGATCCGGCCGGACGCGCTGATCGGGCACTCCATCGGCGAGATCGCGGCGGCGCATGTCGCTGGCGCGCTGTCGCTGGCGGACGCCTGCGCGCTGGTGGCCGCCCGCGCCCGGCTGATGGGGGCACTGCCGCCCGGCGGGGCGATGGTGGCCCTGCCCGCCGCCGAGGCCGAGGTCGTGGCGCTGCTGTCCGGCCTGCGGGACCGGGTGTCGATCGCCGCGGTGAACGGGCCGGAGTCGGTGGTGCTGGCCGGGGAGGAAGACGCCGTGGCCGAGGTGGCCGCCCGGTTCCCCCGCTCGAGGCGGCTGCGCACCAGCCACGCCTTCCACTCCCCGCTGATGGCGCCGATGCTGGCCGAGTTCCGGGCCGCACTGGCCGGCCTCGACCCGCGGGAACCGCGTATCCCGGTGATCTCCACCGTGACCGGGGAGCGGGCGGGCCCGGACTGGGGCTCGGTGGACTACTGGGTCGAGCACGTGCGGCACACCGTCCGGTTCGGCGACGCCATCACCAGCGCCGTGGCCCACGGCGCGGATGCCTTCCTCGAACTGGGACCGGACGCGGTACTCACCGGCCCGGTCGCCGACATCGCGCCGGACACGCCCACCGTCCCGCTGCTGCGCCGAGACCGCGGCGAGGAACTCGCCGCCGTCACCGCACTGGCCCGGCTGCACTGCGCGGGCATCCACCTCGACTGGGCCGGACTGTTCGCGGAAACCGGAGCGTCCAGAGTGGACCTGCCCACCTACCCCTTCCAGCACCAGCGGTTCTGGCTCGCCCCCGGCGGCACCGCGGGGCAGGGTGCCGCGACGCCGGCGCTCGGGGACGCGCTGTTCGAGATCCGGTGGCCGCCGGTACCCGAGCGGGCGGCCGGGGCGCCCACCGACCGGTGGGCAGTGCTCGGCGACTGCCCGGCGGCCGAGACGCTGGCCTGGTGCGGAATCCCGCGACGAGCGGAGACCACCGTCCCCGAGTTGGCCGCCGCCCTCCCCGGCGCCGAACCCGCGCCGGAGGTCGTGCTGCTGCCGGTCGAACCCGGCGAGCAGCACCCCGTGGCCGGGGCGCACGACACGGTCACCGGGCTGCTCGCGCAGCTACGGGCCTGGCTGGCCGAGGACCGCTTCGCCCACTCCCGCCTGGTGCTGCTGACCCGGAACGCGGTACCTGCCGGGCCGGGGGACGAGGTGACCGGGCTGGTCGCGGCCGGGGTATGGGGGCTGGTGCGCTCCGCGCAGGCCGAGCACCCCGGCCGGTTCCTCCTCGCCGACCTGGACGGGGAACAGGACTCGGCCGCGGCACTGGTCGGCGCCCTCGCCGCGGGCGGGGAGCCACAACTGGCCGCCAGGGCGGGCACGGTCGGCGCGCCCCGGCTCACCCGGCTCGAGTTCCCCGCGCCGGACAGCGGCGGGCGACCCGCCTGGCGGTGGCCCAGCACCGGCACCGTGCTGATCACCGGCGGCACCGGCGCACTCGGCAGCCGGCTCGCGCGCCACCTGGTCACCCGGCACGGGGTGCGCAGCCTGCTGCTCACCAGCAGGCAAGGTCCGGACGCGCCGGGCGCGGGCGAACTGGCCGGGGAACTCACCACCCATGGCGCTCAGGTACGGGTCGTGGCCTGCGACACCGCCGACCGCGAGCAACTCTCCGCCCTGCTGCGTGAGATTCCCGCCGAACACCCGCTGTCCGGGGTGGCGCACCTGGCCGGGGTCCTGGACGACGGCGTGCTCACCGGCCTCACCGCCGAGCGGGTCGAGCGGGTGCTGCGGCCCAAGGTGGACGCCGCGGTGCACCTGGACGAGCTGACCCGCGACCTGGACCTCTCGGCGTTCGTGCTGTTCTCCGGTTTCGCCGGGGTACTGGGCAGTGCGGGCCAGGCAGGCTACGCGGCGGCGAACGCCTTCCTGGACGCGCTGGCGCACCGGCGCCGCGCGCTCGGGCTGCCCGCCGCCGCGGTGGCCTGGGGACTGTGGGAGCAGGACACCGGGATGGCGGGCGAGTTGGGCGAGGCGGACGTCGCCAGGATCCGCCGCTCCGGCCTCGTGCCGATCACCACCCGCCACGGGCTCGACCTGCTGGACACCGCCGCCGCGGCGAGCACGCCACTGGTCGTGGCCGCACCGCTGAACCTGACGGCACTCGGCGCCGGCACCCCGCCGAGCCTGCTGCGCGACCTGACCGGGACCACCGGGCAGGCCGCGACCAACGGGCACGGCCCGCCCGGTGCGGAACTCGCGCGGCGGCTGGCGGGCCAGGATGCCGAGCGGCAGCACGAACTGCTGCTGGAGCTGGTGTCCGAGTCGGCAGCCACGGTGCTCGGCCACCGGCCGGCCACCGCCGTCGACCGCCACCGTGGCTTCCTCGAGCTCGGGATGACCTCGCTGAACGGGGTCGAGCTGCGCAACCTGCTCACCGCGCGGACCGGGCTGAGCCTGCCCACCACGCTGATCTTCGACCACGCCAGCCCGGACGAACTGGCCACCCACCTGCGGGACCTGCTCAGCGGCGAGGGCGCCGAGCCGGCCGCACCGGCACTGGACGAGCTCGCCCGGCTGGAGGCGGCCGTCGCGGAAACCCCGGTCGATCCGGAGACCAGGGCACGGCTGGTCAGGCGGCTGTCCGCCGTGTTGTGGACCCTGCGGGACGGTGCGGACCGGCAGGAGAACGGCGCCGAGACCGGACTGCGCACCGCCAGCGACGAGGAGATGTTCGCGCTGATCGACGAGGAACTCGGGCTCGACTGACGCCCGCCAGAAGGACCGGCAGAGCGAGGGACCGACGTATGACGAGTACCGAGAACAAGCTTCGCGACTACCTGAAGCTGGTCACCTCGGACCTCCGCCAGGCCCGCCAGCGGCTGCGGGAGGTCGAGGCGAGGGAGCAGGAGCCGATCGCCATCGTCGGCATGGCCTGCCGTTACGCGGGTGGGATCGGCTCCCCCGAGGACCTGTGGCGGGCGCTGGCCGAGGGCAGGGACGTGGTCGGCGACCTGCCCGCCGACCGCGGCTGGGAGCTGGACTCGCTCTACCACCCCGATCCGGACCATCCCGGCACCACCTACGTCCGGGAAGGTGCCTTCCTGGAAGGGGCCGCCGGGTTCGACGCCGGGTTCTTCGGCGTCTCGCCCCGCGAGGCGCTGGCGATGGACCCGCAGCAACGGCTGATCCTCGAGGTGTGCTGGGAAGCGACCGAACGCGCCGGGATCGACCCGCGGACCCTGCGGGGCTCCGGCACCGGCACCTTCGTCGGCGCCATCCAGCTCAACTACGGCAGCGGGGCCGCCCTGCCCGAGGGGGTGGAGGGGCACCTGGCCACCGGCACCACGGCGAGCGTGATCTCCGGCCGGGTCGCCTACCTGCTCGGTCTGCGCGGACCCGCGGTGACCGTGGACACCGCCTGCTCCTCCTCGCTGGTCGCGCTGCACCTGGCCGCGCAGGCGCTGCGTTCGGGGGAGTGCTCCCTCGCGCTGGCGGGCGGGGTGACCGTGATGCCGGGCCCCGGGGTGCTGGTCGAGTTCGCCCGGCAACGTGCCATGTCGGCCGACGGGCGCTGCAAGGCGTTCTCCGCCGCCGCCGACGGGGTCGGCTGGGGCGAGGGCGTCGGCGTGCTGCTGCTGGAACGGCTGTCCGACGCCGAACGCAACGGGCACCGGATCCTCGCCACGGTGCGGGGTTCGGCGGTGAACTCCGACGGCGCCAGCAGCGGTCTCACCGCACCCAGTGGTTCCGCCCAGCGGCGGGTGATTCGGGCCGCGCTGGACGGTGCCGGGCTGGCCCCGGCCCAGGTGGACGCCGTGGACGGGCACGGAACCGGCACCGAACTGGGCGACCCGATCGAGGCCGAGGCGCTGCTGGCCACCTACGGCCGGGACCGCGACCGTCCACTGTGGTTGGGCTCGGTGAAGTCGAACCTCGGCCATACTCAGGCCGCGGCGGGCGTGGCCGGGGTGATCAAGATGGTGCAGGCGATGCGGCACGGGACGCTGCCGCGCACCCTGCACGTGGACACGCCGTCCTCCCATGTGGACTGGACCGCGGGCCCGGTGTCCCTGCTGACCGAGCCGGTGGAGTGGCCGGAGTCCGGGCACCCGCGCCGGGCCGCGGTGTCCTCCTTCGGGATCAGCGGCACCAACGCGCACGTGGTCCTCGAGCAGGCACCCGCCGCACGACCCGCCGAACCCGGCACCGCCCCGGAGCTGGTGCCGTGGGTCGTGTCCGGCCGTTCGGCGGCGGCGCTGCGCGCCCAGCGGGACGCCCTGCTGCGTACCGCCGCCAGGGAGCGCCAGGTGGACCTCGGGTTCTCGCTGGCCACCGCGCGCTCCACCTTCGAGCACCGGGCCGTGCTGCTGGCCGGGGACGGCGAACCGGTGGAGATCGCGCGCGGCGTGGCGGGCGAGGGCAGGGTCGCGTTCGTGTTCTCCGGCCAGGGCAGCCAGCGGCCGGGGATGGGCCGGGAACTGTATGCGCGCTTCCCCGCGTTCGCCGAGGCTTTCGACGCGGTGCTGGCGGAGCTGGGTGAGCCGGTGCGGGCGGAGCTGTCCGACCCGGACGCCGCGCCGCACCGGACCGGGTGGGCCCAGCCCGCGCTGTTCGCACTGGAGGTGGCGCTGTTCCGGCTCGCGGAGTCCTGGGGCCTGCGGCCGGACTACCTGATCGGGCACTCGGTGGGGGAGATCGCCGCCGCGCACGTGGCGGGCGTGCTGTCCCTCGCGGACGCCTGCACGGTGGTGCGGGAGCGGGCCCGGCTGATGCAGGAGCTGCCGGCAGGCGGGGCGATGGTGGCGGTCGGGGCCGCCGAGCACGAGGTGACCCCCCTGCTGGCGGAGCATGCCGGCCGGGCATCCCTGGCCGCGGTGAACGCCGCGGACGGGGTGGTGCTGTCCGGGGACCACGAGGCCGTGGCGGAGGTCGCGGCCGTGCTGGCCGGCCGGGGCCACCGGACCACCCGGCTGACCGTGAGCCATGCCTTCCACTCACCCCTGATGGAACCGATGCTGGCGGAGTTCGGGCGGGCCCTCGCGGGACTGGACGCCGGGCGGCCGGGCATTCCCGTGCTGTCCACGGTGACCGGCGGCCCGGCCGGGGACGACTGGGGCACCCCGGAGTACTGGGTGCGCCAGGCGCGCGAGCCGGTGCGGTTCGCCGACGCGGTCGGCTCGCTCGCCGCGGCCGGGGTGCACGCGATCGTGGAGCTGGGGCCGGACGGATCGCTGTGCGCGGCGGCCCAGCGGGGATCCGCGGGCGAGACCGTGGCGGTGCCGGTGCTGCGCAGGGACCTGCCCGAGGAGGAGGCGCTGCTGCGCGCGCTCGCCGCGCTGCACGTCACCGGGGTGGCCGTGGACTGGCCCGCGTTCTTCACCGGCACCGGGGCCACCCTGGTCGACCTGCCCACCTATCCCTTCCAGCACGAGCGTTTCTGGCTGCCCGGAGGTCCGGTGACGGCCGGCGCCACCGGCCTCGGCCTGGACACCCCGGAGCACCCGCTGCTCGGGGCGCGGGTCACCATCGCCGACTCCACCGGCGTGCTGCTCACCGGTCGCCTGTCCACCGCAACCCACCCCTGGCTGGCCGACCACGCCATCGGCGACCGGATCCTGCTGCCCGCGACCGCCTTCCTCGAGCTCGCGATCCGGGCGGGTGACGAGGTCGGCTGCGAGTGGGTCGAGGAACTGACCCTCGCCGCACCCCTCGTGCTGCCGGAGCACACCGCGGTCCAGGTGCAGGTGTCGGTGGGCGCGGGCGAGCCGGGCGACCGCAGGGAGATCGCCGTGCACTCCCGGCCCGAGGGCGAGCCGGACGCGCGGTGGACTCGGCACGCCACCGGCGTACTGGCCGCCGCCGCGCCGGGCGTGCCCGCGGGCACCGGGCTCACGCACTGGCCACCGGAGGGCGCCGAGCCCGTCGACCTGTCCGGGTTCTACGCGTCGCTCGCCGGGCACGGGTTCGGCTACGGGCCCGCGTTCCAGGGCGTCCACGCGGTATGGCGGCGGGGTGAGGAAGTGTTCGCCGAGGTCGGCCTGCCCGGGGACGCCGAGGGCACCGCGACCGGCGCGACCGCGTTCGGCCTGCACCCCGCACTGCTGGACGCGGCCGTGCAGGCGCCCGCGGCGGCCGATCGGGGCGCCGTGGGCGGCCTGCCGTTCTCCTGGCGCGGGGTGTCCCTGCACGCCTGCGGTGCCACCCGGCTGCGGGTACGGGTCACCCGCACCGGCCCGGAAACCCTCTCGGTGCTGGCCGCCGACCCCGACGGCGCCCCGGTCGTCACCATCGACGGGCTGGTGCTGCGCGCCCTGCCCGAACCGCGATCGCCAGGGGCGGACCTCCGCGACGCCCTGTTCGCCCTCGAATGGACCCTGGCCCGGCCAGGGCCCGCACCGGAAGGCCCGGTCACCGTGGCCGGGCCGGACCCGCTCGGTCTCGCCGATGCCCTGCGCGACGCGGACGTCCGGGTGGACACCGCGGCCGAACCGGCAGCCGCGGACGGTCCGGTGCTGGTGGGCCTCGCCGCCCAGGGCACAGGGGACCCCGCCGCGGCCCACGAATCGGCCACGGCCGCCCTGGACCTGGTGCAGCGGTGGCTGGCTGCGGACCCGCCGCGGGAGTCCCGGCTCACCGTCGTCACCCGGGGCGCGACGGCGGGCACCGACCTCGGCGCCGCCGCGGCCTGGGGGCTGCTGCGGACCGCTCAGGTCGAGCACCCGGACCGGTTCACGCTCGTCGACCTCGAGGACCAGCCGGGCCCGGAACTGGCCGGGGCACTTGCCTGCGCGGAACCCCAGCTGCTGATCCGGGCGGGCCAGGTGCTGGCCGCCCGGCTGCACCGGGCGACCGGCACCGCCGAACAGTCCACATGGGACACTCGGGGCACGGTGCTGATCACCGGCGGCACCGGCGGACTCGGCCGCGAACTGGCCCGCCATCTCGCCGCCGAACACGGCGTCCGGCACCTGCTGCTGGCCGGCCGCCGCGGCGCCGCGGCGGAGGGGGTGGCGGAGCTGGTCACCGAACTCGCCGAGCTGGGCGCCCTGGCCCGGGTGGCGGCCTGTGACGTGGCCGATCCGGCGGCGGTGACGGAGCTCATCGCGGGTGTTTCCCCCGAGCATCCGCTGACCGCGGTGGTGCATGCCGCCGGGGTGCTGGACGACGGCGTCGTCGAATCGCTGACCCCGCAACGGCTGGCCACCACCCTGCGGGCCAAGGCGGACGCCGCCTGGCACCTGCACGAGGCCACCCGCGGCCTCGCCCTCGACGCCTTCGTGCTGTTCTCCTCGGTCGCCGGCACCTTTGGCGGCGCGGGGCAGGGCAACTACGCGGCCGCGAACGCCTTCCTCGACGGCCTCGCGCGGCGGCGCCGCGCGCAGGGGCTGCCAGGGACCAGCCTGGCCTGGGGTGCCTGGGCGGCCGAGACCGGGATGACCGCGGGCCGGGCGGAGCCCGACCGGACCAGGGCCGCCCGCTCCGGGCTGCCACCGCTCACGGTCGAGCAGGGGTTGGCGCTGTTCGACGCGGCGCTGGCCGACGGCGGGCCCGCCCTGTTGCCGGTCCGGTTCGACCTGCCGGCCATGCGCGCCCGCGGCACGGTGCCGCACCTGCTGCGCGACCTGATCCGTGTCCCGGCCCGGCAGGCGGCGAGCGGCCCCACCGGGGCGGGGGAGGACCTGGCGAGCAGGCTCGGCGGCCTGCCGGAAGCGGAACGTGCCGGGGTGGTGCTCGAACTGACCCGCGGCGCGGTCGCCGCCGTGCTCGGGTATCCGGGTGCGGCGGCGGTCGACCCGGGGCGGAACTTCCAGGAACTGGGGATCGACTCGCTGACCGCGGTCGAGCTGCGTAACCGGCTGGGCACCGAGACCGGGCTGCGGCTGCCCGCCACCCTCGTCTTCGACCACCCCACGGCCTCCGCGCTGGCCCACTGGCTGCTGGCCGAGCTGACCGGCGCCGGTCGGGTCACCGCCGTCCCGCGGCCGGCGCGGGAGTCCGGGGAACCGATCGCCATCGTCGGGATGGCCTGCCGCTATCCCGGTGGGGTGCGCGGCCCGGAGGACCTGTGGCGGCTGGTCAGCGCGGGCACGGACGCGATCACCGCGTTCCCGGACAACCGGGGCTGGGACCTGGATCGGCTCTACCACCCGGATCCGGCGCACCCGGGCACCTCCTACACCCGGCACGGCGGCTTCCTGCACGACGCGGGGGAGTTCGACGCCGAGGTGTTCCGGATGAGCCCGCGGGAGGCACTGGCCACCGACGCCCAGCAGCGGCTGCTGCTGGAGGCATCCTGGGAGGCGCTGGAGCGGGCCGGGATCGATCCGACCTCGCTGGCGGGCAGCCCTTCGGGCCTGTTCACCGGCGTGATGTACAACGACTACGTCAACCTGCTGCCCGCCGCGGAGTACGAGGGCCTGCGCGGCAACGGCAGCGCCCCCAGCGTGGCCTCCGGCCGGGTGGCCTACGCCTTCGGGCTGCAGGGACCCACGCTCACCGTGGACACCGCCTGCTCCTCCTCGCTGGTGGCGCTGCACCTGGCGGGCCAGGCGCTGCGTTCGGGGGAGTGCACGCTCGCGCTGGCCGGTGGCGTGACCGTGATGTCCACACCCGGCGTGTTCGTCGAGTTCTCCCGCCAGCGCGGGATGGCCCCCGACGGGCGGAGCAAGTCCTATGCGGACACCGCGGACGGGGTGGCGTGGTCCGAGGGCGTCGGGATGCTGGTGCTGGAGCGGCTGTCCGACGCGCGGCGCAACGGGCACCCGGTGCTGGCCGTGCTCCGCGGCAGCGCGGTGAACTCCGACGGTGCCTCCAACGGGCTGACCGCGCCGAACGGGCCAGCGCAGCAGCGCGTGATCCACACCGCGCTCGCGTCCGCCGGACTGTCCACATCAGATGTCGATGCGGTGGAGGGGCACGGAACCGGGACCACCCTCGGGGATCCGATCGAGGCGCAGGCGTTGCTGGCCACCTACGGGCAGGACCGCGAGACCCCGCTGCTGCTGGGTTCGATCAAGTCCAACCTCGGGCACACCCAGGCCGCGGCCGGGGTGGCCGGGGTGATCAAGATGGTGCAGGCGATGCGGCACGGGACGCTGCCCCGCACCCTGCACGTGGACGCGCCGTCGTCCCATGTGGACTGGTCCGCCGGGGCCGTGGACCTGCTCACCGAGGAGCGGGCCTGGCCCGAGCGGGACCGGCCGCGCCGCGCCGGGGTCTCCTCCTTCGGCGTGAGCGGCACGAACGCGCACGTGATCGTGGAGCAGGCGCCGCCGGAACCCGAACCGGAGCGGCGCCCGCGATCCTGGTCCGGTGCCGTGCCCTGGCTCGTCTCCGGCCGCACCGCGACGGCGCTGCGCAGGCAGGCGGGGGCACTGGCCGAGGTCGCGGGCGAGCACGAGCCGGCCGACCTGGGTCTTTCCCTGGCCACCACCCGAGCCGCGCTGGAACATCGCGCGATCGTGGTGGGCTCCGACCGCGCGGAACTCCTCGCCGGGCTGCGGGCGGTGGCCGAGGGGCGCCCCACGGCGGCCGCGCTCGTGGGTGAGGCCGCCGAAGCCGGCCGGGGCGTGGTGTTCGCCTTCCCCGGCCAGGGCTCCTACTGGCCCGGTATGGGCGCGGAACTGCTGGAGACCTCCCCCGTGTTCGCCGAGTCGGTGGCCCGCTGTGCCGAGGCGCTCGAACCCTGGGTGGACTGGTCACTGGCCGAGGTGCTGCGCGGCGCGGAGACCGCGCCCCCGCTCGACCGGCTCGATGTGGCGCAGCCCGCGCTGTGGGCGATGGCGGTGTCACTGGCGGAGGTCTGGCGGGCACATGGGGTGCGACCCGCCGCCGTGCTCGGGCACTCGCAGGGCGAGATCGCCGCCGCCTGCGTGGCCGGTGCACTGTCCCTCGAGGACGGTGCCGCGGTGGTCGCGCTCCGCAGCCGGGCCATCGCCGAGGACCTGCAGGGGCACGGCGGCATGCTGTCGGTGCCGCTGGCCGAGGAGGCGGCGCTGGACCGGCTGCGGCGCTGGGAGCCACGGCTGTCCCTGGCCGCGGTGAACGGCCCGCGGTCCGTGGTGGTGTCCGGTGACTACACCGCGCTCGAGGAGTTCGCCGCGGCCTGTGCGGCCGAGGACATCCCGGCCAAGCCGGTCACCGGTGACTTCCCTGCGCACTCGGCGCGGTTCGAGCGGGTGCGCGAGCGGATGCGCACCGGGCTGGCCGGCATCCGGCCGGCGACGGGTGCGGTGCCGCTGCTGTCCACGGTCACCGGCGACTGGCTGGACCCCGCGGGGATGGACGCGGAGTACTGGTACGCCAACATGCGCGAGACCGTCCGGTTCGACGACGCCGTCCGCGCGCTGCTCGGCCACGGCCGGCCCCTGTTCGTCGAGGTCGGCCCGCACCCGGTACTGACCGCGGGGATCGCCGAGACCATCGACGCGACCGGCGCGGAGGCCGGCACGGTACCCACCCTACGGCGCGGTGACGGCGGGCGCGCCCGGCTGCTGCGCTCGCTCGCCGAGGCCCAGCAGGGCGGCGCCCCGGTGGACTGGGCCGCCTGTTTCGACGGCACCGGGGCCCGCCGGGTGGACCTGCCCACCTACGCCTTCGACCGCACGCGCTACTGGCCGCACCCCGTGCCGGACGCGGGAGACCCGGCGGCCGCCGGTCTCACCCCCACGCGGCATCCCCTGCTGGGCGGGGCGATGCGCCTGGCCGACCGCGGTGGGGAACTGGTGCTCACCGGCCGGGTCTCGCTGGCCACCCACCCCTGGCTCGCCGACCACACCGTGTTCGGCTCGGCGCTGTTCCCCGGGGCCGGGTTCGTCGAACTCGCCGTGCGCGCGGGCGACGAGGTCGGCTGCGACCGGGTGGCCGAGCTGGCACTGGCCGAACCGATGGTGCTGCCCGCTCGGGACGCCCTGCGGCTCCAGGTCGTGGTGGGCGAGCCCGGCGAGTGGGGGCAGCGCGGCCTCGCGGTGTACTCCCGCCCGGAGGGCGCCGAGGACCTGCCGTGGACGCGGCACGCCACCGGGCTGCTCGCCGCGGGCGATCCGGCCGGGGACGCCGGTGGCCCCCCACCCTTCGACGCCACCGCATGGCCGCCCCCGGGAGCCGAGCCCGTCCCGATCTCCGGCTGCTATGCCGGGTTCGCCGAGTGGGGCTTCGACTACGGCCCCGCGTTGCAGGGCCTGCGCGCGGTGTGGCGGCGGGGCACCGAGGTGTTCGCCGAGGTCGCGCTCCCGGCCGGGGAGCCCGGCGCGTTCGGCCTGCACCCGGCCCTGCTCGACGCCGCCCTGCACGCCGCCATGACCGGCGAGGCCGGACCCACCGGCCTGCCCTTCTCCTGGGAGGACGTGCGGCTGCACGCCTCCGGCGCGAGCGGACTGCGGGTGCGGCTGGCCCCGTCCGGCGCCGGTGCCCTCTCCCTCAGCGCGGCCGACCCGGCGGGCGAACCGGTCGCCTCGGTATCCGCCCTGCGGGTCCGGGCCGTGCGCGCCGACCAGGTGACCGGCCCGGCAACGGACTCGCTGTTCGGTCTCGAATGGGCACCGGTACAACTGTCCATAATGGACCATTCGGTGAGTGTGCTCGAGCCGGACGAGCTCGGCCTCGCCGCGCGGTTCGACCGGACGGTGCCGCCCGACCTCGCGGCGGAACGGCAGGTGGTGCTGGTGCCCGTGGCCGGTGCGGGTGGCCGGGACACGATCGGCTCGGCGCACGAGTGCACCGCGCGGGCGCTGGCGCTGATCCAGGACCGGCTGTCCCTGACCGAGGGTGCCCGGCTGGTCTTCCTCACCCGGGGCGCGCTGAGCGGGCAGGATCCCGCGGCGGCCGCCGTATGGGGCCTGGTGCGGACGGCGCAGGCCGAGCGGCCCGGCTGCTTCGGGCTGGTC
Organism: Amycolatopsis cihanbeyliensis; assembly: GCF_006715045.1. Taxonomy (GTDB): domain Bacteria; phylum Actinomycetota; class Actinomycetes; order Mycobacteriales; family Pseudonocardiaceae; genus Amycolatopsis; species Amycolatopsis cihanbeyliensis. The sequence continues at coordinate 63,887 of NZ_VFML01000001.1, forward strand.
GACCTTGACCCGGAGGGCGGTGCGCCGCCGCCGGAGATCCTCGATCCGGCCGAGCCGCAGCTCATCGTCCGGGGCGGGCGGGTGCTGGCCGCCCGGCTCGCCAGGGTCACCGGGTCGCCCGAGCCATCCCGGCCGTCCACATGGGACACCGGCGGCACGGTGCTGGTCACCGGCGGCACCGGCGGGCTCGGCGCGGTCGTGGCGCGACACCTGGCCGAGCGGGGATTCCGGCACCTGCTGCTGGCCGGGCGCCGGGGTACCGCGGCGGAGGGGGTCGCGGACCTGGTCACCGAACTCGCCGCACGGGGCACCCAGGTACGGGTGGCGGCCTGCGACGCGGCCGACGCGACGGCCGTGGCGGAGCTGATCGCCGGGGTTCCCGCGGAGCACCCGCTGACCGCGGTGGTGCATGCCGCGGGCGTGCTGGACGACGGGGTGCTGGAGTCGCTGACCCCGGGACGGCTGGCCACCGCCCTGCGGCCGAAGGTGGACGCGGCGTGGAACCTGCACGAGGTCACCCGCCACCTCGACCTGGACGCCTTCGTGCTGTTCTCCTCCGCGGCCGGGATCCTCGGGGCCGCGGGGCAGGGAAACTACGCCGCGGGCAACGCCTTCCTGGACGCGCTCGCCCGGCACCGGCGTGCGGGCGGCCTGCCCGCCCAGTCGCTCGCCTGGGGAGGGTGGGCCGAGGCGGGGATGGCCGCCGGGCTCGCGCCGGCCGAGCGGGACCGGATGACCCGCCGTGGCCTGCCGCCGCTGCCCACCGAACGGGGGCTCGAGCTGTTCGACCTGGCGACCGTTCTCGACGAGCCGGTGCTGCTGCCGGTGCGGCTCGACCTGCCCGCGATCCGCGCGGGTGGCGCGGTGCCGCCGGTACTGCGCGGGCTGCTTCCGGCCGCCGCGCGCCGCGCGGCACACCAGGCCCCCGCGGCGGCAGGGCAGCTCACCGGCGAACTGCTCGGCCTGGACGCGCGGGAACGCGCCGAGCGGCTGGGCGAGCTGGTGCGCGCCCGCATCGCGGCCGTGCTCGGCCACGACAGCCCGGAGTCGGTCGATCCGGACCGGGCGTTCTCCGACCTCGGGTTCGACTCGCTGACCGGGGTGGAACTGCGCAACCAGCTGGCGGCCGCGACCGGGTTGCGGCTGCCGGCCACGGCCGTGTTCGACTACCCCTCGGCCGCGGCGCTGACCGGGCACCTGCTGGCGGAGCTGCTCGGCGACACCGCGCCCGAGCGGGCACCGGCCGTGCCGGCACCGGCCGAGGACCCCATCGTGATCGTCGGGATGAGCTGCCGCTATCCCGGCGGGGTCGGCTCCCCGGAGGAGCTGTGGCGGCTGGTGCGGGACGGGACCGACGCCACCGCGGAGTTCCCGGACGACCGCGGCTGGGACCTGGAGACGCTGCGACACCCGGACCCGGACCGTCCCGGCAGCTCGCACACCCGCAGGGGCGGCTTCCTGACCGACGCGGCCGGGTTCGACGCCGGCTTCTTCGGCATGAGCCCCCGGGAGGCACTGGCCACCGACGCACAGCAGCGGCTGCTGCTGGAAGCCGCCTGGGAGGCGCTGGAAGCGTCCGGAGTGGACCCTGCCGCGGCCCGCGGCAGCCGCACCGGCGTGTTCGCCGGCCTGATGTACGGCGACTACGCGACCCTGCTGGACGGGCCGGAGTTCGAGGGCTACCGGGGTAACGGCAGCGCCGCCAGTGTGGCGTCGGGTCGGGTGGCTTACGCGTTGGGTCTTGAGGGTCCCGCGGTGACGGTGGATACGGCGTGTTCGTCGTCGTTGGTGTCGTTGCATTTGGCGGTGCAGGCGTTGCGGTTGGGGGAGTGTTCGTTGGCGTTGGCTGGTGGGGTGACTGTGATGTCCACCCCGGCGGCCTTCGTGGAGTTCTCCCGTCAGGGTGGGTTGGCGCCGGACGGCCGTTGCAAGGCCTTCGGGGATGCCGCCGATGGGGTGGCGTGGTCGGAGGGTGTGGGGGTGTTGGTGTTGGAGCGGTTGTCGGATGCGGTGCGGAATGGGCGTCGGGTGTTGGCGGTGGTGCGGGGTTCTGCGGTGAATCAGGATGGTGCGTCGAATGGGTTGACGGCGCCGAATGGTCCTGCGCAGCAGCGGGTGATTCGGCAGGCGTTGGGGTCGGCGGGGTTGTCTGGTGCGGATGTGGATGTGGTGGAGGGTCATGGGACGGGGACGTCGTTGGGTGATCCGATTGAGGTGCAGGCGTTGCTGGCGACGTATGGGCAGGGTCGTGAGGTTCCGTTGTTGTTGGGTTCGGTGAAGTCCAACCTCGGGCATACGCAGGCGGCGGCGGGGGTGGCTGGGGTGATCAAGATGGTGCAGGCGATGCGGTACGGGGAGGTTCCTCCCACGCTGCATGCGGGGGAGCCCTCCTCCCAGGTGGACTGGACGGCCGGGGCGGTGGAACTCCTCACCCGCCGCACCGGTTGGCCCGCCGCCGACCGGCCGCGGCGCTGCGCGGTGTCCTCGTTCGGGATCAGCGGCACCAACGCCCACGTCATCCTCGAACAGCCCGAACAGCAACCCGCGGCCGGAGTGACCCCGGCCGCGGAGGGATGCGTCCCCTGGCTGCTGTCCGCGCGCGACCTGCCCGCGCTCAGGGAGCAGGCCGACCGCCTGCGGCGGCGGGTGCGGGCGGGCGAGCTCACGGCCCGCGACATCGGGTACACCCTGGCCACCGCCCGCCCCGCGTTCGGAAGGCGCGCCGCGATCCTGGCCGGGGAAGCCGGTCGGGACGCCGCCCTGCGCGCGCTCGGCGCGCTCGCCGCGGGCGAATCGGACCCCCTGCTGGTCGAGGGCGGGCCCGTGCCCGGCCGGATCGCCGCCGTGTTCCCCGGCCAGGGCGCGCAACGGCTCGAGATGGGGCGGGAGCTCGCGGCCCGCTACCCGGTGTTCGCGGCGGCCTTCGAGAAGGTGTGCCAGGTTATGGACGGCCTGCTGCCGCGCCCGCTGCGCGAGGTCGTATGGGGGACGGAGGCCGCGCTGCTGGATCGCACCGGCTGGGCGCAGCCCGCGCTGTTCACCTTCGAGGTGGCCCTGTTCCGGTTGCTGGAGTCCTGGGGGCCGCGGCCGGATCTGCTCATCGGGCACTCGGTCGGCGAGGTCGCGGCCGCGCATGTCGCCGGTGCCGTGTCACTGCCGGACGCCTGCACCCTGGTGGCGGCGCGGGCCCGGCTGATGGAGGCGCTGCCCGAGGGTGGCGCCATGATCGCCGTGCGCGCCACCGAGGAGGAAGTGCAGCCACTGCTCGGGGCCGGGGTGTCGGTCGCCGCGGTGAACGCACCCGGCTCCGTGGTGCTGTCCGGGGACGAGGAGGCGGTGGAGACGCTCGCCGCGCGGTTCGCGGGCCGGGGACGGGACACCAGGCGCCTCACGGTGAGCCACGCGTTCCACTCGCCGCTGATGGAACCGATGCTCGACGAGTTCGCGGCGGCCGCGCGCGGGATCGAGGTCGCCGAGCCCACCATCCCGCTGGTGTCCACCGTGACCGGTACGCGGGTGACCGCGGCGGAGCTGGCCGAGCCCGGCTACTGGACCACCCAGGCGCGGCACACCGTGCGCTTCGCAGCCGGGATCCGCACGCTACGCGCGGAGGGCGCCGGGATCTTCCTCGAGCTCGGACCGGACGCGGCCCTCACCGCGATGGTGGAGGACACTCTCGCCGAGCAGGACGGCTCGCGGCCGTGGCTCGCGCTGCCGGCGCTGCGGGCCGGCCGGGACGAGCAGGCCGCCCTGCTGACCACACTCTCCACCGCGCACTGCGCCGGGGCGGAGCCGGACTGGCCGTCCTTCTTCGCCGGAACCGGCGCCGCGCTGGTGGACCTGCCGACCTACCCGTTCCAGCACGCGCGGTACTGGCCCGCCGGTGGCCCCCGGCGCGGCGATGTGACCGCGGTCGGCCTGGCCGATGCCGAGCATCCCCTGCTCGGGGCGGTGGCCGAACTCGCGGATGGCGACGGCGCGCTGTTCACCAGCAGGCTGTCCCAGGGCGCGTACCCGTGGCTCGCCGATCACGCCGTGCTCGGCAGGGTCCTGCTGCCCGGAACCGCCTTCGTGGAGCTCGCCCTGCGTGCCGGTGCCGAGCTCGGCTGCGGCAACCTGACCGAACTCACCCTCGCCGCCCCGCTGTTGCTGCCCGCGGACGGCGAGATCGCGTTGCAGGTCCGGGTCGGCGCCCCGGACCAGGACACGCGGGAAGGGCACCGCACCGTCACCATCCACTCCAGACCGTACGGCGCGGGCACCCCGTGGACCCTGCACGCCACCGGGACGGTCGCGGCACGGCCGGGCACCCCCGGCGCCCCCGTGCGGTGGCCGCCCGAGGACGCCGAACCGGTCGACCCGGCGGGCTGCTACGAGCACTTCGGTGCGGCGGGGCTCGGGTACGGACCCGCGTTCCGCGGGCTGCGCGCGGTGTGGCGGCGAGGGGAGGAGGTGTTCGCCGAGGTCGGGTTGCCCGAGGAGGTGCGCGAGCAGGCGACCCGCTTCGGGCTGCACCCGGTGCTGCTCGACTCCGCCCTGCACGCGATCCCGCTCACCGGCGAGCACAGTGGACGGTTGCGGCTGCCGTTTTCCTGGGAAGGCGTCACCCTGCACACCGAGGGGGCGTCCGTGTTGCGCGTGTGCCTGCGCTGGTCCGGGGACACCCTGGCCATCCTCGCCACCGACGAACGGAACCGGCCCGTGGTCACCGTGGACGGTCTGCGCCTGCGTGCCGTCTCCGCCGAGCAGCTCTCCGCCGCGGAGGCCGCGGACCCGGTGCGGGACTCGCTCTTCCAGCTCGACTGGACCGCCGCACACCCGGCGGGCCAGGAGACGGCGACCGCGGCGGTGCTCGGCGCGGGCTCCGCCGGGCTCCCGGCCCGGGCCGTGGCCGACCTGGACGAACTGGACCCGGTGCCCGAGGTGGTGGTCCTCGCCATGCCCGGCGAATCCGGCCGTGCACCCGGTGACGAGCTGCCGGACTCGGCACACCGGCGGGTCACCGAGGCGCTGCGCCTGGCGCAGCGGTGGCTGGCCGAAGACCGGTTCACCGGCTCGCGGCTGGTGTTCCTCACCCGCGGTGCGGTGCCGGCAGGGGACGCACCGGCGGACCTGGCCGCCGCCGCGGTCTGGGGTCTGGTGCGTTCGGCCCAGGTGGAGCATCCCGGCCGGTTCGGCCTGCTCGACCTGGACGACTCCGCGCCGCCGGAGGAGACGGAGCTGGCGCGGGCCGTGGCGGCCACCGCGACCGAACCGCAGCTCGCCCTCCGCGACGGCGAACTGCTCGCGGCCCGGTTGCACCGCGTGCCCGCCGCGGGGCAGGAAGGTCCGGCGTGGGACCCGGCGGGCACCGTCGTGATCACCGGCGGCACCGGGGGCCTCGGCGGCGTCCTCGCCAGGCACCTCGCCACCGAGCACGGGGTGCGCCGGTTCCTGCTGCTCAGCCGTGCCGGCCCGGACGCGCCGGGCGCCGCGGGGCTGCTCGCGGAGCTGGCCGACCACGGCGCGATCGCCCGCGCCGTGGCCTGCGACGCGGGCGATCGCGCCGCGCTCGCCGCCGCGCTGGCGACCGTGCCTGCCGAACACCCGGTGCGGGGCGTGGTGCACGCCGCCGGGGTGCTGGACGACGGCGTCGTGGACGGCCTGACCCCGCAGCGGGTCGGCCGTGTGCTGCGCCCCAAGGTGGACGCGGCGTGGCACCTGCACGAGCTGACCAGCGGGCTCGACCTCACCGCGTTCGTGTTGTTCTCCTCGGTGGCCGGCACCCTCGGCGCCGCGGGGCAGGCGAACTACGCCGCGGCCAACGCTTTCCTCGACGCGCTTGCCCGGCATCGGCAGGCGGCCGGGCTCCCCGCGGTCTCGCTGGCCTGGGGACCCTGGGGTCCCGAGGCGGGGATGACGGAGACGCTGCGCGCCGCGGACGCCGAGCGGATGCGCCGCACCGGCATGCCGGCCCTGTCCGCGGCGGAGGGCCGAACGCTGTTCGACGCCGCGTTGCGTGGCGGCCTGCCGGCGGTCGTGCCCGCGCGGCTGGACCTGACCGCACTGCGCGCGCACGAGGAGATCCCGCCCCTGCTGCACGGCCTGGTCCGGCCGCGAGGTGGCCGCGCGGGCGCGCGGGCGGGCAGCGCGGAGCCGGCCGAGGCCCTGCGGCAGCGCCTGGAGGGCCTGCCCGGAGCGCGGCGGGAACAGGCCCTGCTCGAGCTGGTCCGGGGCGAGGCGGCCGCGGTACTCGGTCACCCGGGCGCGGAGGCGGTCGAGCCGGAGCACCGCTTCGCCGATCTGGGATTCGACTCGCTCACCGCGGTGGAGCTGCGCAACCGGCTCGGCAGGGCGACCGGGCTACGGCTGCCCGCCGCGCTGCTGTTCGACCACCCCACCCCGGAGGCGCTGGCCGGGCACCTGCTGCCACTCCTGGCCCCCGCGGCGGACGAGGGGCGGACCGTGCTGGCGGAACTGGACCGGCTGCGGGCGCGGCTGGCCGAGCTGACGGCCGACGACCAGCTGCGCGGGCAGGTGGCGGGCAGGCTGGAGGTGCTGCTGGCCGGATGGACCGGGCAGCAGGGGCCCGAACCGAACGGGAACGGTGCGGTCGACTTCGACTCGGCCTCGGACGAGGAGATGTTCAGCCTGCTCGACCACGAACTCGGGCAGTCCTGAGCCGGGAAGGTCCCCGGCCCGCCGGCCGGGGACCCGTCCGCGTTCACGGCTCGATGGTCACCTTGATCGCCGCACCGGCGCCCACCAGCCGGATGGCCTCGGGCAGCCGGTCCAGCGGCAGCGTATGGGTGATCAGGTCCCGCACGGGCACGTCGCCCCTGGCGATCAGCTCGAGTGCTCTCTTGTTGTGCGCCGGAGTGGATCCGTTGGCGCCCACGATGCTCAGCTCGCGGTAGTGCACCAGGTTCGCGTCCAGCGTGATCGTCGGCTTGTCCTTGGGCAGCCCGCCGAACAGGCTGATCCGCCCGCGGCGCGCGGTCATCCGCAGCGCGTCCTCCTGCGCCGCGCCGGAGGCCGCGGCGGTGATCACCACATCGGCTCCGCGCCCTCCGGTCAGCGTGAGCACCTCGTCCACCACGTCCACTTCGGACCCGCAGATCGCCGCGTCCGGCTCGACCACGGCGGCCGACATGTCCAGCCGGGACCGGCTCAGCTCGACAAGGAACACCCTGGCCGCGCCGCGGGCGCGGGCCAGCCGCACATGCATGCAGCCGACCGGGCCCGCCCCGATCACCACCACCTCGTCCCCGGAACCGACCCCGGCCAGTTCCTGGCCGTTGAGCACGCAGGCCAGTGGCTCCGCCACCGAGGCCTCGGCGAAACCGACCCCCTGCGGGATGCGATTCAGCCCGTCCACCGCCAGCACCTGCACCGGAACCACGAGATACTCGGCGAAACCACCGTCGTAGTGATATCCCACCGAGGTCTGGCCGGGGCAGATGGTCATCCGGCCACCCGCGCAGTCCGCGCAGGTGCCGCAGGGCACGGCGGCGATCACCTGCACCCGGTCGCCCACCGCCCAGCCGGCACCGCCGGTGAGGTCCGTCCCGAGCTCTACCACCTCGCCCGCGATCTCGTGCCCGATCACCCGCGGTGGGACCAGATGGTGGTGGCCGTGGTTGAAGATCTTCACGTCGGTGCCGCAGGCCGAGCAGTGCCGGACCCTGATCCGCATCTCGTCCGTGCCGAGCGGTCGCTGCTCGGCCTCCTCCAGCCGGAGATCCCCCGGGGCGTAGAACCGCGCCACCTTCATGCGCCGACCTCCCTGCCTACCGTCGACAGCAGCTCGTACACGGTGTGCACACTGGTCGTGGTGCGCAGCCGCTCGGCCCGGTCCGGATCGAGCAGCACCTCCGCCAGTGCGGAGAGCACGGTGATGTGTTCCTCGCCCTTCGCCGCGATGGCCACGCACACGCGCACCGGGGTGCCGGCATCCCAGTCCACCCCGCCAGGGAACTGGAGCACCCCCAGCGCCGTGCGCCGGACGAGCGCCCTGGCGGCGTCGGTGCCGTGCGGGATCGCCACGCCCTCGCCGACGTAGGTGGACACCGACCCCTCGCGTTCCAGCATGGTCCGCGGGTAGCCCGGCTCCACCGCGCCGATATCGCTCAGCAGGGCGCCGCACTGCGCGATCGCGTCCCATTTGTCGGCCGCGGTCAGCCCGAGCCGGATACCGTCCTTCGACAACACGTCCTGAGCTGGTCTCGAATCAGCCACGGAGCTCCTTATCCTCCTTGATCGCGGCTTCGATCCGGTCGAAAGCCGGATCCTTGAGGAACGAACGGAACTCGACCACCACGGCATGGGGCGCGTTCGCCCGTGCCTGGTCGGCCAGGTCGGTGTGCGTGAGCACCAGCCGAGCGTCCGCGGGAATCTCGTGCACCGATACCGCCTCCACCCGCACGCCGTGCGGTTCCAGCCGTGTGCGCAGCTGGCCGGTGAGCATCACGCTGCTGCCCATACCGGCGTCGCAGGCTACGACGAGCGTGGTGACCGTGCGCCCCCGCAGCACGGGACCGGCCGGCGCCGGGTCCGGTTCCGCCTGCCGCCCCGGCGCGGCGCCGTTGCGGGTGTGCGGTGCCGCGCTCGCCTCCGGGGTGACCTCCGGCGCGGTGATCGGCCCGTCCTGGCCACGGCCGAACTTGAGCAGCGCCGCGGCGAACGCGAACGCGACCACGGCGGCGACCACGATGCACAGCAGCACGCCGAGATGCCCGCCGCGCGGGGTCACCGCGAGATAGGCGAAGAGGCTGCCGGGGGCGGGCGTGGCGAGCAGGCCCGAGTTGGTCAGCATCGCGGTGGCCACCCCGGCCATGCCACCCGCGATGGCCGCCAGCACCAGCCGCGGTTTCATCAGCACGTACGGGAAGTAGATCTCGTGGATGCCACCGAGAAAGTGAATGATCATGGCGCCGGGGACGGTCGGCCGCATCGTCCGCGGTCCGAAAAGGAGGAACGCGGTCAGGATGCCGAGACCGGGGCCGGGATTGGTCTCGATCATGAACAGCATGGACTGCCCGGCCTCGGCGACCTCGGCCGCGCCGATCGTGCCGAGCACGCCGTGATTGATCGCGTTGTTCAGGAACAGCACCTTGGCCGGTTCCACGATGAGCGACACCAGCGGCAGCAGGTTGTTCGTGATCAGCGCGTCCACGCCCTCGCCGGCCGCGGTGGTCAACGCCTCCACGAGCGGCCCGACGACGGCGAGCCCGAGCAGCGCCATGCCCGCACCGAGGATGCCGACACTGAAGTTGTTGACCAGCATCTCGAAACCGGCCTTGATCCGGCCGTCGACCAGCTCGTCGAACTTCTTCAGCAGGAGCGCGGCGACCGGTGCGACGAGCATCGCACCGAGGAACATCGGCACTTCGGTGCCGACCACCACACCCATCGTGGCCACCGCGCCGACCACCGCACCGCGCTGCCCGTGCACCATCCGGCCGCCGGTGTAGCCGATCAGCAGCGGCAGCAGCGTGCCGAGCATCGGGTCCACCAGCGCGCCGAACGTCTCGTTCGGCAGCCAGCCCTCCGGGATGAACAGCGCGGTGATCAGGCCCCAGGCGATGAAGGCGCCGATGTTCGGCATGATCATCCCGGCCAGGTAGCGGCCGAAGCGCTGCACCCTTGCCCGCGCGCCCGGGCCCTGCAAATGCTTGAGTTCGGCGGTACTGGTCATCGGCTCTTACTCCGTCCGTGCACCTGGTGCGGCCCCTGCGGCGGTCACGAAAGGTGGTTAGATCCCCGGTGGCGACCCGCCGCATGGAGCACGCGGGCGGTGGCTTCGCGCGCGGGGGAGCCCGAGTTCACCGCCGGTCATGTGCGGATCACCGTCGGGCCGCGGGACTCGATCTCAGCGGCGGTGCGCTCGTCCAGTCCGGTGTCGGTGATGAACGTGTCGACCTCGTTCAGGTCGCCGAACCGGGCCAGATGATCCGCGCTGAGCTTGGTGTGGTCGGCCAGCAGCACCACCCGCCGGGCCGCGGCGATCATCGCGCGTTTCACCGCAGCCTCGGCCTGGTCGGGTGTGGTGAGCCCGCGCTCGACCGAGATCCCGTTCGTGGCGAGAAAGGCGATCTCCACATAGCTCTGCCCCAGTGCGTCCAGCGCCCACGGGTCCACGCAGGCGAGCGTGCGGCCGCGGATCCGGCCACCGATGAACAGCACGTTGAGGTGGGACCGGGTGGCCACCGACAGGGCGGTCGGCAGCGCGTTGGTGAGCACCGTCAGCTTCCGGTCTCCGGGCAGGATCTCCGCCAGGCGCGCGGTCGTGGATCCCGCGTCGAGCAGGATGGCGCCCTCCTCGGGCACCTCAGCCAGCGCCGCCTTGGCGATCCGGTCCTTCTCCGCGGTCAGCAGTTCGTCCCTTGCCGCGAGTGCGGGCTCGAAACCCAGGCGTTCCACCGGAATCGCGCCACCGTGCACCCGGCGCAGGAGCCCGTGCCGTTCCAGGACGGAGAGGTCCCGCCGGATCGTCTCGCCGGTCACCGTCAGTTCCGCCGACAGTTCAGCGACATCGACCCGGCCCACCCGGCGGGCGTGGTCCACGATGTGCTGCTGGCGCTCTTCCGCATACATGTGGCTTTACCACCCAAGGAATCTGTAAGTACTACTGTGTACTTGGTCTCACCTTTGAAAGTCAAGACGTGTGCTGGTCCGGCCGGTGGGCCCGTTTCCTGGGGATTGCCCCAGTCGGGTGTCGAGCACGCTGGGGGTACCGAGTGTGGCGCCGAGTGAACTGAGAGGTACGTGCGGCACCGGAGAGGTACCGGGAGGTGCCGGCACCCTCCGGCTCCCCGGGGTCGTGTTTCCACTGTGGACGCACGAAACCGGTGGACGATTAACTTCGAACCGGGGCAGGTAAATGCTCATATGAGCAGCTAAATCTCGTTATGGCATACTCCCTTGACCGAGTTTGTCTGCCGAAGTTCACTTTTCCCGTCGCTCACACGTACAAGGAAGTGCTCATATGAGCAAGACGGAGGACATCATGGCATATGGTTTCCGGCGAACGGGACCCGGTCCCGCGCTCGGGATCTCCTTCGCCGCCACCGTCGCGCTGCTGGCGAGTTCCTGCGCCGGCGCCGGCGGTGGCGGCGACTCGGGGGACGGGGGCGCGACCGTCACCATCGCGACGGTCGCCAACCCGCAGATGCAGGACATCGAGAAGCTGACGCCGAAGTTCAACGAGCAGCATCCGGATATCAACATCGAGTTCGTGACACTGCCGGAGAACGAGTTGCGGGACCGTGTCACGCAGGACATCGCGACGCAGGCGGGCCAGTACGACGTCGTCACCATCGGCACCTACGAAACGCCGATCTGGGCGGAGAACGGCTGGCTGACCGGGCTGGACGAGTACGCGAGCCAGGGCGGCTACGACCCGGCGGACATCATCGGCCCGGTCCGGGAGGCGCTGTCCTTCGAGGACCAGATGTACGCCGCGCCGTTCTACGGCGAGTCGTCCTTCCTGATGTATCGCAAGGATCTGTTCGAGCAGGCCGGGCTCACCATGCCCGAGCAGCCGACCTGGGAGGACGTGGCCGGTTTCGCCGAGCGGCTCGACAACGATGCCGAGCAGCGGGCCGGGATCTGCCTGCGCGGGCTGCCCGGGTGGGGTGAGGTGCTCGCCCCGCTGAACTCGCTCATCCTGACCTACGGTGGCCAGTGGTACGACGAGAACTGGGACGCCAAACTCGATTCCCCGCAGGTCAAGGAGGCGGCCCAGTTCTATGTGGACCTGGTGCGTGAGCACGGGCAGCCGGGAGCGCCGAACGCCGGGTTCTCCGAGTGCCTGACCTCGATGGCGCAGGGTAACTCCGCGATGTGGTACGACGCCACGGTGGCCGCGGGTTCGCTGGAGGACTCGAGCACCAGCACGGTGGCGGGCGAGATCGGGTACGCGCCGGCCCCGACGATGGAGACCGACCACGCCGGCTGGCTGTGGGCGTGGTCGCTGGCGATCCCGGAGACCTCGGACGCCAAGGACGCCGCGTGGGAGTTCGTCTCCTGGGCGACATCGAAGGAGTACCACCGGTTGGTGGGTGAGGAACTCGGCTGGACGAGGGTGCCGCCGGGCAGCAGGCTCTCCACCTACGAGATCCCGGAGTACCAGGAGGCCGCGGGCCAGTTCGCCGAACCGACGCTGGACGCGATCCAGAACGTGGACGTCAACCAGCCCGGGGTGCACCCGCAGCCGTGGACCGGGGTGCAGTACGTCGCGATCCCGGAGTTCCAGGACCTGGGGACGAAGGTCTCCCAGGAGATCTCCGCGGCCATCGCCGGGCAGCAGTCCGTGGACGAGGCGCTGGCGAAGGCCCAGGGATACGCGGAGGAGACCGCCAAGGAGGGCGGGTACAAGTAATGAGTGCCGATCTCGCCACGGCGGCGTCCCTTCCGGGGCGCCGCCGCGCTCCCCGCAAACCCGGCGCGGCGACCCGCTGGAAGCTTCGCGGTCCGCTGCTGCCCGCGCTGGCCATCGTCATCCTGCTGACCCAGATCCCGCTGCTGGTGACGCTCTACTACAGCCTGTTCTCGCGGAACCTGCTGCGACCCGGATCGACCGAGTTCGTCGGGCTGGACAACTACGCGAAGGTGTTCACCGACGGGCTCTTCCGCAACGCGGTGCTCAACACGGTCGTGCTCACCGCGGGTACGGTGCTGTTCTCCATCGTGTGCGGTACGGCGCTCGCGGTTCTGCTGGACAAGAAGTTCTTCGGCCGCAGCATCGTGCGCACCCTGCTGATCACCCCGTTCCTGGTGATGCCGACGGCGGCCGCGTTGCTGTGGAAGACCTCCATGTTCAACGCGGTGTTCGGCATGCTCAACTGGGTGCTGTCGCCGTTCGGCGTGGAGGACATCGACTGGGTCAGCCAGTTCCCGATGGCTTCGGTGATCCTGGTGCTCACCTGGCAGTGGACCCCGTTCATGATGCTGATCGTGCTGGCCGGCCTGCAGAGCCAGTCCCCGGAGGTGCTCGAGGCCGCCAGGGTGGACGGCGCGGGTGGCTGGGCCACCTTCTGGCAGATCACCATGCCGCACCTGCGGCAGTTCATCGAGCTGGCGATCCTGCTCGGGTCGATCTTCATCGTGCAGACCTTCGACGCGATTTTCATGATCACGCAGGGCGGGCCGGGGCAGGCGACCACCAACCTGCCGTACTTCATCTACCAGCAGACCTTCCGCGCGTTCGACGTCGGTGAGTCGGCCGCGGCCGGTGTCATCGTCGTCGTGGCGACCATCGTGATCGCCACCTTCGCGTTGCGGGTGATCTCCCGCCTGTTCCGAGAGGAGGGGTGAGCGTGTCACATCTCGCCCCCGCTTCCCCGCGGCCCGCGGCACGGAAGGATGTCGTGCCCCCGACCGGCAAGCAACCGGGCAAACCCCGGCGCCGTCGCCGCAGGTTCGGCAGCCCGTGGCTGGCGTTGCTGGCCTGGGCCGTGGGACTGATCGTGTTCTTCCCGGTGCTGTGGATGTTCCTCACCGGGTTCAAGCAGGAGTCACAGGCTTCCACCGACCCGCCCACGTTCTTCTTCGAGCCGACCCTCGAGCAGTACCGGGCGATCCTCGGGCGGGACTTCGGCCCGTACTTCCTCAACTCGCTGAGCGCGACGCTCATCTCCACGGCGCTGGTGATCGTGCTGGGTACCCCGGCGGCCTACGCGCTGTCCCTTGCGAAGATCCCGCGCTGGCGGGACTCGCTGTTCTTCTTCATCTCCACCCGGATGATGCCGGTCGTGGCGATCATCCTGCCGCTGTACATCATCGCGAAGAACCTGAACCTGCTCGACAACGTGACGATGCTGGCGCTGGTCTACACCGTGATGAACCTGCCCATCGCGGTGTGGATGATCCGCTCCTTCCTGATCGAGATTCCCGGTGAGGTACTCGAGGCCGCGCGGGTGGACGGGGCCTCGCGCCTCACCGAGATGCGGCGGATCATCCTCCCGATGATCGCACCCGGGCTGGCCGCGACGGCACTGATCTGTTTTATCTTCGCCTGGAACGAGTTCTTCTTCGCGGTCAGCCTGACCGCGACCCAGGCGCCGACCGTGCCGGTCTTCCTCGTCGGCTTCATCACCAGCGAGGGCCTGTTCTGGGCCCGCCTCTCGGCGGCCTCCACCATGGCCGCCCTGCCGGTGATCCTGGCCGGGTGGGCCGCGCAGAAGTGGCTCGTGCGCGGGCTTTCCCTCGGCGCGGTGAAGTAGTGCGCGAGATCGGGGCGGAACTCGTGCGTACCGCGCTGCTGGCCGGGGAGGCGGCGGGCAGCCTGCTGCGTACCCGGCAGGCGGGGGTGCGGCAGGCCGCGACCAAGTCCAGCCCCACCGATCCGGTCACCGAGGCCGACCGGGCAGCCGAGCGGACCGTGGTGGACCTCCTCCGCCTGCGGCGTCCCGAGGACGCCGTACTGGCGGAGGAGGGCACCCTGCTGCCCGGCACGAGCGGTTACCGGTGGGTGATCGACCCGCTGGACGGCACCGTGAACTACCTCTACCAGCGCGCGGGCTGGGCGGTGAGCGTGGCGGTGGAGGACGCGGACGGCGCCGTCGCCGGCGTGGTGGTGGATCCGGTGCTCGGGGAGACGTTCCACGCGGTGCGGGGAGGGGGTGCCTACCTCGGTGACCGGCGGCTCCGGGTGAACGAGCCGGTTCCGCTCGACCGGGCACTGGTCAGCACCGGCTTCTCCTACCACCCGCGGTCCCGGGAGCGGCAGGGCAGGCTGGTGACCGGGTTGTTGCCTGCCGTGCGCGACATCCGGCGGACCGGTACCTGCGCGGGGGATCTGTGCGCGCTGGCCGCCGGCCGGGTGGACGCCTTCCTCGAGGACGAGCTGTCGCACTGGGACTGGGCCGCGGGCGCGCTCATCGCCACCGAGGCCGGGGCCGTGATCAGCGACCTGCGTCCGGCGCAGGAGCGGCACGGGTTGCTGGCCGCGGGTCCGGCCCTGCACGCCGAGTTGGGGAAGCTGGCCGAGAGCTGATCGGGGGTACTTTCGAAAGGCCGCGGATAATTTCTACCGCCGAACGGGTTATTCCCGAATGCGCGAACCGGGCCGCGATTGGCCCGGTGTTGACAGCGAACCGGTGAGCAAGGATAGTGAAATCATTGACTACTGGGGATCATGTTTGCGCGGCCAAAGTCTGCCATTGTGGGCGTTTCGGAATCAGTTTATCGATTCTTCGTCGAGGTATGAGGAAAGGACGCGGTGATGCGAATCCTGGCTGGCGTGCTCACGACGCTGGCGTTGACCGCGGGCCTGGCCACCGCGGCCCCGGCCGCGGCCACGGCCGAGCGAAGTGCGGCGTACGCGGTCAACGACGACGGGATCATCATCGGCAGTGTCGGCGACGCGGCGGCGCGATGGGATACCGGCGGCTCCCTCGGGAAGCTCGAAACCCTGCCGAACAGCATCGTCACCCACGCGAACGGGATCAACGGCAGCGGCACGATCGTCGGTACCGACTACGTCGGTGACCAGCAACAGGTGGCCGTGCGGTGGGATGCCGACGGCGCCATCAGCGAGCTGGGCGGCCACGACGCCGTCTACAGCTCGGCCCGCGCCGTCAACGACGCCGGCGTGACCGTCGGCGATATCGGCGGTTTCACCTCGGGGTCCGCGGTGCGCTGGGACGGCGAGGGCCGGCTCGCCAGGCTGGACACCCCGTCCGGCTACGTCAGGGCCACCGCGCGGGCGGTGAACGACTCCGGTGCGATCGCCGGGTACCTCTCGACCGGCGGTTCCGAGCCCGGAACCAACCGGACCCGGGCGGTGCGGTGGAACAGCGATGGCGCCGCCACCATCCTGCCCGGGCTGCCCGATGGCGGCAGCAGCTACGCCCTCGGGATCGGCCGGGACGGTACCGTCATCGGTGAGGCCGAGGACGCGGCGGGCAACGGCCACGCCGTGCGGTGGGACGGGAACGGTGACCTCACCCGGCTGGCCACCCTCCCCGGCGACACGGTGAGCTCGGCCTCGGCGATCAACGACGACGGGGTGATCGTCGGCTACACCACGACCCCGGATCGCGCCCGCGTGCACCCGGTGCGCTGGGACGGAAACGGAACCGTTCGCGAGCTCGCCACGCGGCCGGGGGACACCTCGGGCGTGGCCGAGGGGATCAACGGCAGCGGCGTGATCGTCGGCTACACGCTGGACGGTGACCGGACGGCGACCGCGGTCCGGTGGAACCGCGACGGCACCATCGGCGAACTCGGCGGGAACCGCGGGACACCGTGACACCCTGGCGGGTGGTGCCTCACGCGTCGAGCCGGTAACGCCGGATCGCCTCGCGCGGGCCCCGGCTGTGCTACCGCCGGCATCGCCGTCGCCGTGCATCGCGAGCACGGCGACGGTGATCGACTCGGCGTCGATGTGGAAGTGCCTGCGCAGGGCGGTTCGCAGGTCGGATCTGCCGAAGCCGTCGGTGCCGAGGGAGAGGTAGTCCTTCGGCAGCCAGGGCGCGATCTGATCCGGCACGGCACGCATGAAGTCGCTGACCGCGACCACCGGCCCGGGCTGCTCGCGCAGGGCGCTGGTGACGTACGGGACCCGTCGCGGCTCGTCCGGGTGCGGCAGGTTCCACTCGTCGCAGTCCATGGCCTCCCGGCGCAACTCGCTCCAGGATGTCGCCGACCAGACGTCGGCCGCGACGCCCCAGTCCTCGGCGAGCAGGCGCTGCGCCTCCAGCGCCCAGGGCATCGCCACGCCGGAGGCGGAGTAGCTGGGCCCACTGCCGGTACACCGGCCAGCCCTCGATCCACTGCCGTACGCCCATCGGCCGCCTTCCGCAGGTCCGCTGCGCCACCGCCCACCGTAACTACCCCGGCGGCGGTTCCGGCAACTCACGCGCCGATCCGGTCCAATTCGGCGAGCGCGCCCTCGGCGCCCTCCTCGCCGCGCTCCGCGCTGGTGGCCAGCGCCTCCCGGAAGTGGGACCGCGCGTCCTCCAGAGTGGCCCACTGCTCCCGGTCGAGGCGGGCTTCCAGCCCGGACTCCACCACCGTGTCGTAGCCACCCTGGTCGTTGGGTTCGATGGCGTAGCGCATCCCGTCCGGGCGGTGCCAGACCCAGATAGCCAGGGACATCAGCGCGCACTCCCTTCCCGCGGATCTCCGCGGCCGGTCTCACCCGGCCACAGCGCGTGGGTGTCGGTGTCCTCCCCGGGCGCGGCGTGCGCGTCCCGTCTCCCGGAGTCCCTGCCCGTCAGCAACTCCGGGCCTCCCCAGGTCGAACGGTCGTCCTGCTCCTCGATCCGGTGCCTGCCCATGGTCGGGAATACCCACCGGCTTCGCCCGGTAAACGGTGGGGTCACAGGTGGTCACGGGGTACCGTGGCGTCCCAGTTGCGGGACAGCACCCGCGTATCGTCCTCGTACGCGTCGAGCTGGGCGTGGATTCGGAACTCCGCGGCCGTGCAGGTCAGGATCCGTGCGGGTCACCGCCCGCGCGTTCCACCCGTCCCTGCGGAATCCGGTGGTCCAGGTGACCTCCCCGCGTACCGAGGTGAAGTCCTCGCCCACGCTGCTGTAGATCTCCTCGGCGTTCTGGGTCACCTCCAGGCCGATGTCGTCCAGCAGAACGGTCCCGGAGTCCTTGATGACGTGCAGCGCGGAGTGGTAGTCGATCAGGTCGCGGACCACGTTCCAGCGTTGCCTTCCCGGTTGCAGCTCGGTGACGCGCAGCGGCGGCGCCCCCTCCGGCTCGTCGAACGGGCGTGGGGCCACCTCGTCGGAGTCGGCAACCGCGCGCATCGGCAGGGACAGCGTCGAGGCGCCGGGGAACACGGTCAGCCGCACCGGCCGTGGCGGCGGCCAGGCCAGCGGCCAGTACGATGTGGACAGTGAAAGCCGGATGCGGTGGCTGGGAGGGAAGGTCTGGGCCACCCCGTTCAGGGTGATCCGGGCGCGGTACCGCCTACCGGGTTCGAGCTCCTCCGGCTCGGCGTCGTCGGCGCGATGGGTCAGGTTGAGCAGGCCGTAGGTCACCCGGGTGGCGCGGCCGTCCGGTGCGACGTCGGACAGCCGCGCGGCGACCATCGTGACCGGCCGGTCCACGGTGAACTCGAGGTCGACGGCCGGCGCGCCGAGGACCCCGTGTTTTTCGGCGAGCGTGTCGGTCTCGAAAACCAGCGACCCGCCGTCCTCCTCGCGCTGGTCGTAGGGCAGGTCGGGGGGAGCGTTGTAGGAGCACCACTTCCCGGCGAGCTGGCCGACCGAAAGGGGCGACTCGACGGACAGCTCCTGCTGCTCGCGCTCGGGGCTCGCGGCGGCCGACGGCGGGAGGATCCGGTGTGCCGCGAGCCCGTGGCTGACCGTCCGGACATGCGGGGAGGGCGACGCGGGCTCACCGACCCAGCGGCCGGGGCGTTCCTCGTAGGACGTGGAGGGCGGAACGCTGTCCTGCATCCAGGTACGCGGCATCGGTTCGTCCAGCACGCCGTTGTCCTCACCCTTGAGCCAGCGGTCCCACCAGCGCAGAAGTTCCTGCAGGAAACCGATCGCGGGTCCGGGTTCGCCGAGGTGCGGGTACTTGTGCGACCACGGCCCGATGACCCTTGCGCGGTACGGCCAGCCGCCATGATGCTGGAGGCGACCTTCAAACGGGTGCTGCTGCCGATGGGTAAGCGCGGGCTGGAACCCAACGTCCCCGGAAGGAAACCCAAGGAGACCATCCAGTTCCAACTGGGAGAGCCCGGAGTCAAGGTCGGCCAGTAGCGATCCCGGCAAGCGCACCCCGACGCGTCGGGGTGCGCTTGCCGGGATCGGACAGCTCGCCGGGGAACCGATACTCGGCCGCCTGCGCCGGTCGTGCTAATCGCGGCCATCGTCCGGGCGGCACGATCGGCACCGG
Source organism: Amycolatopsis cihanbeyliensis (assembly GCF_006715045.1). Taxonomy (GTDB): domain Bacteria; phylum Actinomycetota; class Actinomycetes; order Mycobacteriales; family Pseudonocardiaceae; genus Amycolatopsis; species Amycolatopsis cihanbeyliensis. Next base: position 82,733 of record NZ_VFML01000001.1, read on the forward strand.
GCGTGGGCCGTCTGTCTGATTCATCACGTGGCCCATTGCGCACTAGCTCGATTGGGTTAGGCTAACCTAAACCGTCCACTGGGGGCTGGGCGCCGGTTTTCCGGCGCCCATGGCCGCGCCCCGCGCGGGGTCGTCCCCAGCCGTCGCGGAACTCCGTGCCGTGCAAGCAGCCAGCAGAAAGGGTCGACCGTGCTCCCCACCATCGCGCCGTACCCCCTTCCCGTCCGGTCCGAGCTGCCGGACAACCGGGTCGCGTGGCGAGCCGACCCTTCCCGTGCCGTCCTGCTCGTGCACGATATGCAGAACTACTTCCTCGCCGCGTTCGGCGACGCGGGCAGTCCGCTGCCCGCCGCGGTGGACAACATCGCCGCGCTGCGCAAGCACTGTGCCGAGCTGGCGGTCCCGGTGATCTTCACCGGGCAGCCGCCGGGGCAGAGCGCGGCGCAGCGCGGGCTGCTCCAGGAGTTCTGGGGCTCCGGGCTGCCCGACGACCCGCATGCGGCCGCCATCACGACCGCCCTTGAGCCCGGCCCCGGTGACCTGCGGCTGACCAAGGCGCGTTACAGCGCCTTCGTCGGCACCGATCTCGCCGAGCTGCTCGGTGAGCGGGACCAGCTGATCCTGACCGGGGTGTACGCGCATATCGGCGTGCTCGCCACCGCGGTGGATGCCTTCATGCGGGACGTCCGGCCGTTCGTGGTGGCCGACGCGGTCGCCGACTTCGGCCCCGAGGAACACGAGCGGGCGATGCGGCAGGTCGCCCAGCGGTGCGGTTCGGTCACCACCACCGCGGCGCTGGTCGACGACCTCGACGCCGGTGCCCGATGACGGTCCTCGCCGACGACACCGCGCGGGTGGTCGCGACCTTGCCCGCGCCCGCCCGGCTTGCCGCGCGGCTGCCACTCGGCGCGGGCCCGCGCGCGGGTATCGCCGAACACCGGCGGGCGGTGCGCGCGATCGTCGAGGGCACCGACGACAGGTTGCTGGTCGTCGTGGGCCCGTGCTCGGTGCACGATCCGGAGGCCGCGCTGCACTACGCCCGTGGTCTCACCGCGGTGGCCGCCGAGTACGAGCGGGAGCTGCTCGTCGTCCTGCGCGCCTACCTGGAGAAGCCGCGCAGCCTGGTCGGCTGGAAGGGTCTGCTGCACGACCCGGACCTGGACGGCGGCGAGGACCTGGCGGAGGGGCTCCGGCGCGGGCGCGAGTTCCTGCTGCGGGCCGCGGGCACCGGGCTGCCGCTGGCGTACGAGTTCGTCGACCCTTTCCTGGCGCCGTTCCTGCTCGACCTGGTGTCCTGGGGTGCGATCGGTGCTCGCACCGTCGCCGCCCAGCCGCATCGTCAGCTGGCGTCCGCGCTGCCGATGCCGGTCGGGATGAAGAACGCGGTGGCCGGTGAGGTGGAGGTGGCGATCGCGGCGGCGCGTGCCGCGGGCGTGCCGCACGTGTTCCCCGGACTCGGACCCACCGGTGCCCCCGCCGTACTGGCCGGGGCCGGCAATCCGGCCTGCCACGTGGTGCTGCGTGGTGGTGTGCTGCCCAACTACGACGCGGCCTCGGTCGGCTCGGCACTGGAGCTGCTGCGCGCCGCCGGCCTGCGGGCGCGCCTGATGGTGGACGCCTCGCACGGCAACAGCGGCAAGGATCACCGCCGGCAGCCCGCGGTCGTGGCCGAGCTGGCCACGCAGGTGGCGGAAGGGCGTCACGGGCTGATGGGGGTGATGGTCGAGTCGTTCCTGGAGCCGGGGTGCCAGGAGATCACCGCGACGCCGTTGCGCTACGGCGTCAGCGTCACCGACGCCTGCCTGGGGTGGGCGGACACCCTCGGCTGCCTGGACGCCCTCGCGGCGGCCGTGCGAGCCCGGCGAGGGCACCCACGCCGGCCGAGCCCGGGAGGGGAGTGAGATGCCGGTCTCACCAGGGACAGCGCTGGTCACCGGCGCGGCGCGGGGCATAGGCGCAGCGGTGGCCGAGGCCTTCGCGCGGGAGGGCACGCCGGTGGCATTGCTCGATCGGGACCCGGACGTCCGGCGGGCGGCGAAGCGGCTCACCACGACCGGGGCGCGGGCTCTGGCGCTGGTCGCCGATGTCGCCGACCCGGCCGAGGTGGAGGCGGCCGTCGCGCATACCGAGGCCGAACTCGGCCCGGTGACCGTGCTGGCCAACGTCGCGGGCGTCCTGCGCACCGGAGGGATCCTCGACCTCGACGACGCCGACCTCGCGCACAGCCTCGCGGTGAACGCCACCGGGGTGTGGAACACCGGCCGCGCGGCCGGGCGCCGGATGCGCGAGCGCGGCGCGGGCAGCATCGTCACGGTCGCCTCGAACGCGGCCGCGACGCCACGGGTCGGGATGGCCGCCTACTCGGCTTCCAAGGCCGCGGCGGTCGCGCTGACCCGCACCCTCGGCCTCGAGCTCGCCCCGCAGGTGCGGTGCAACATCGTCTGCCCCGGCTCGACGGACACCGACATGCTGCGGTCGATGTGGCCCGATCCCACCGACGACCGCGGCTCCGAGGCCGTCGTGGCAGGCAATCAGGGGGAGTACCGCCTTGGCATCCCGCTGCGCCGACTCGCCGAGCCCCGGGACGTGGCCGCCGCGGTGCTGTTCCTGGCGAGTGACGCCGCCCGGCACATCACGATGCAGTCCGTCACGGTCGACGGCGGCGCCACCCTGGGTGGCTGACCCCGGCGAGCTGGTGACCACAACCCGAAACCCCGGCGAAAGGAAGTTCGACGTGTCCACACCGGCCCTGGTCCGGCCCCGGCCCGTGCACCGGGCATCCGACCTGCTCGCCGCCTACCTGCCCGGCTCGTTCTACTACTCCTCGGGGCGCGGGTCGCTGCTCGCGGACGGGGTGCACAGCTGCGTGCGGGCCCGGCCCGGCGCGCGTGCCCACGCGGCGGCCGAGGCACTGGACGCGGCGGCGCTGGCCGGGTTGGCGGATCCGGTGGTCGTCGGCGCGCTCGGCTTCCGGCCGGACGCCGAGAGCAGCCTGGTCGTGCCCGCCGTGGTGCGCCGGGCCGGCGCACCGGACGGCGCCGGTGCGCGCCCGCCGGGAGAACCCGTGCCGGGCCACACCGACTGGGCGGTGACTCCGCGGCCCGAGCCGGAGGGCTACGCGGACGGGGTTCGCCGGGCGCTCGACCTCATCGGCACCGGCGAGGTGAGCAAGGTCGTGCTCGCCCGCTGCCTCGAGCTGACCGCGGGTGCGCCGGTCGCCGTGCCCTCCCTGCTCGCCCGGCTGGTGCGGGCGGACCCGGCCGCGCATGCCTTCGCGGTGGACGTCACCGCCCCGGGGGACCAGGCCACGCGCACCCTGGTCGGGGCGAGCCCGGAACTGCTGGTGGCCCGCCGCGGGGCGATGGTGGTGGCCAACCCGCTCGCCGGTTCGCTGCCGCGCTGCGCGGACGAGGCAGAGAACCGCGGGCGGGTGGCCGCGTTGCTGGCCTCGGAGAAGGATCGCCGGGAGCACGCCCACGTGGCCGCGCAGGTCGGCGAGGTGCTGGGCCGGTTCTGCACCGAGGTGACGGTCCCCGGCGAGCCGGAGGTGATCGGCACGCCGACGATGTGGCACCTTTCCAGCCGGATCACCGGGCGACTTGCCGACCCCGCCGACCCCGCCTCCTCCTCGCTCGCGCTGGCCGAGGCACTGCACCCCACACCCGCGGTGTGCGGGGTGCCCGCTGCCGGGGCCCGGGACGCGATCGCGGAGCTGGAACCGGAGGACCGCGGCTACTACTCCGGACTGGTCGGCTGGACCGGACCGGACGGCGACGGGGAGTGGGTGGTCACGATCCGCAGCGCCGAGGTATGCGAGCGGACGGTCCGGCTGCACGCGGGCGCCGGGATCGTCGCGGGCTCGGACCCCGCGGCGGAGCTCGCCGAGACCAGCGCGAAGTTCCGCACCCTGCTGCGCGCACTCGGACTGGAGGACGCGGCGTGAGCGCGAAGGCGACGAGGAGCGAGCATCGCAGGTCCCCCGGGGGCCGAGGAGCGCAGCGAGGAGGAGTCGAGCCATGAGCGCCAAGGCGACGAGGAGCGAGCCATGAGCGCCGCCGGTCCGGATCATGTTGCCTGGCCGCCGGAGGTCGCGGCCCGCTACCGGGCGGCGGGGCACTGGCGCGGGCAGACCTTCGGCGCGCTGCTCGGCACGCTGGCCGCCGCGCACGCCGGGCGTACCGCGGTGGTCGGGGAGACGGCGGGCGAGACGGTGCGCTGGACCTTCTCCGAGCTGGACGCGCGAGCGCACCGGATCGCAGCCGGGCTGGTCGAGTCGGGCATCACGGCGGGGGAGCGAGTGGTGCTGCAACTGCCGAACGTGCCGGAGTTCCTGCCGGTGGTGTTCGGGCTGTGGCGGGTAGGCGCCTGGCCGGTGTTCGCGCTGCCCGCGCACCGGCACAGCGAGCTGAGGCACTTCGCCGAACAGAGCGAGGCGACCGCGATCGTCACCGTCGACACGCACGAGCGGCACGACCACGCCGCCACCGCGCGCGCCGTCGCGGACGAGGTGGCCTCGGTCAAGCGGGTACTGGTCGTCGGGTCCGCGGAGTTCGACGAGCTGGCCGCCACCGCGCCGCGGGAGCTGCCCGACCCCGACTCCGAGGGCGTGGCGTTCCTGCAACTGTCCGGCGGGAGCACCGGGCTGCCGAAGCTGATCCCGCGTACCCACGACGACTACCTCTACAGCGTCCGGGAGAGCGCCCGGATCTGCGCCCTGCGCCCGGACAGCGTGTACCTCGCCGCGCTCCCGGTCTCGCACAACTACCCGCTCAGCTCGCCAGGGGTGCTCGGTGCGCTGCACGCGGGCGCGGCGACCGTGCTGGCCCCGCGTCCGGACGCGGACACCGCGTTCCGGCTGGTCGAATCCGAGGGGGTGACGATCACCGGCGTCGTCCCTCCGCTGGCGGCGGCCTGGGTACAGGCCGCGGCACGGACCGAGCGGGACCTTTCCAGCCTGGAGGTCCTGCTCGTCGGTGGCGCGAAATGCGGTCGCGAGCTGGCCGAGCGGATCGGGCCCGCGCTCGGGTGCCGGCTGCAGCAGGTCTTCGGGATGGCGGAGGGCCTGGTCTGCTACACCCGGCTGGACGATCCGGAGGAGCTCGTACTGACCACCCAGGGGCGCCCCATCTCGCTGGACGACGAGATCCGCGTCGTCGATCCGGACGACCCCGCCGCTCCGTCGGACGCGGTGGTGGAGCCGGGTGCGATAGGCGCCCTGCTGACCCGCGGCCCGTACACGATCCGCGGCTACTACCGGGCCACGGCGCACAACGCCGAGGCGTTCACCCCGGACGGCTTCTACCGGACCGGGGACCTGGTGCGGTGCCACCCTTCCGGGCATCTCGAGGTGGTCGGCAGGGCGAAGGAACAGATCAACCGGGGCGGCGAGAAGGTGGCTGCCGAGGAGGTCGAGAATCACCTGATGGCCCACCCCGCGGTACTGGACGCCGCCGTGGTCGGGGTGCCCGACGCGTACCTGGGCGAGCGGACCTGCGCCTACGTCGTGCCCAGGGCCGGCACCGAGGTCACCGGGGCCGAGCTGCGACGGTTCGTCCGGGAGCGCGACGTGGCCTCGTTCAAGGTGCCGGACCTGATCGAGGTGGTCGCGCGGTTCCCGGTGACCGGGGTCGGCAAGACCAGCAAGCGCGAGTTGCGGGCGGCGCTGGCCGCCCTCGTCGAGAAGGAGTGATGCGTCCATGAACGCACCCGCACTGTCCGCGGACCGGATCCGGGCCGATGTCGCCGGCCTGCTGGGCTGCGATCCCGCCGACATCGACGCGAGCGAGAACCTTTTCGACCGCGGCCTGGACTCGGTCCGGGTGATGTCCCTTGTCGAGCGTTGGCGCGCGGAGGGAGCCACCAGCCTGGAGTTCCCCGACCTGGCCGAGCGGCCCGAACTCGGGCACTGGACCGCGATCCTGGGCAAGGAGGGCACGTGACCCGCATCGACCAGCGGGGTCGGCACCTGGAGCGGATCGCCGAGGTGCGCGCGGGCACCCGTGCCGAGAAGGTGCCCTACCCGATCCGGATCCGGCGGACCGAGATCCTGCGCACCCGGATGGTCGGCGCGGGCCTGCTCCGGGTCACCCTGGGCGGGCCGGGTGTCGCGGGGTTCGAGGCGCACTCGCCCGACGAGCACGTCAAGCTGATCTTCCCGGACGGCGACGGCACACTGCGCCTGCCCGAGCCGAACGGGTCGATGCTGCGCTGGCCGCGGCCGTCCCCCACCACCCGGGAGTACACGGTGCGCCGCTACGACCCCGCGGCCGGCGAGCTCGACATCGACGTCGCGCTGCACCCTGGCGGGCTCGGGTCGAACTGGGCGCGGGCGGCCCGGCCGGGCGAGGCCGTGCATGTCGCGGGCCCTCCCGGCGGGTTGATCGTCCCGCACAGCTACGATCGCTACCTTCTCGCCGGCGACATCACGGCGCTACCCGCGATCGCCCGCTGGCTCGAGGAACTCCCCCCTACCGCCGCGGGCTGGGCGTTCGTCGAGGTCGCCGATGCCACGGAGGAGATCGAGCTGTCCGCGCCCGAGGACGTCGAGGTGCGCTGGCTGCACCGCGGCGAGGCGCCCCCGGGCGGCAGCGACCTGCTGGAGCGCGCCGTCCGCGCGGTGACCGTGCCCGAGGGGGAGCGGGTGTACGTGTGGCTCGCCGGTGAGGCCGGTGTGCTGAAGCCGCTGCGCCGCTGGATCCGGGACGAGCTGCGGCTGGGCAAGGGCGACCACGACGTCACCGGTTACTGGAAGCGGGGGGTCGCGGACTTCGACGACGAGCATGAGCACGAACACAGTCACGGGCACTGACGCGGCGGCACCTGTCGTCTAAGGTAAGCCTACCCTAGCACTTGGACATCAAGGAGTACGCATGTCTTCTGGTCGATCGCTGCGCCTCGCCGGGGCGATGGCGCTCGCGCTCACCGTGGCCGCGGGCTGCGCGTCGAGCGACGCGGGCGGCGACGGCGCCCAGGGCGAGACCCGGGTCTTCACCGCGGACAACGGCGAGGTCACCATCCCGGCCGATCCGCAGCGCGTGGTCGCGACCGGTTACGCCGTGCCCGTGCTCATCCAGGCGGACGCGCCCCTGGTCGGGGTCTCGACCTGGAAGCGGGGGGTGCCGATGATGAACGAGGAGGACAAGGCCACCTACGAGGAACTGCCGAAGGTCGCGGGGGAGCAGGCGGCCGAGACCAACTACGAGGCGATCGCCAAGGCCGACCCCGATGTGATCATCATCGGGGTGCCGGCGCCGGTGCTGGGCGATATTGACGTTCCGCGTCTCGAGGACATCGCGCCGGTGGTGGCGATCGGCCCGACGGTGCCCTCCGCCTGGCGTGAGCTGTCCCGCCGCCAGGCGGACGCGGCCGGCGCGCTGGAGCGGTTCGACACCATCAAGGCCGAGTACGAGGCCAAGGCGAAGAAGCTCGCCGAGAAGTACCAGGATGTCCTTCCGCGGCTGAAGCTGGGTCACGTCGGCGAGTACGGCAAGGTGGCCAAGGGCACCTTCCAGCGCGAGTTCAACGGCTCCTGGGGGACCAACATCGCGGGCGACATCGGCGCGAACTACTACGGCGAGGTCGAGGAGAAGGGCAAGGGCTCGCGGTCGGTCAGCGAGTACCCCTCCATCGAGGAGTTGCCGACCGCCTTCGCCGAGGCCGACGCGATCACCTACTCCGTCGAGGCCGACGGCTCCATCCCGGAGTCGGTCCAGTACGTCATGGATTCCGAGCTGTGGAAGAACCTCCCCGCGGTCAAGGCGGGGGAGACCTACCCGATCCGGTACACCCAAGCCGCGACCTACCGGGAAGCCATGCTGACCCTGGACGCGATTGACGAGTCGTTCGCGCCGATGCTGAAGCAGTGACACTCGAGCGGCGGGCATTCGCGGCGGCGGGTGAGGCGCGGGCACGGGTCGCGGTGCTGGTCGCCGCGCTGGTCCTGCTCCTCGTGGTGGCCGTGGCCAGCATCGGCATCGGCGCGCACGCCGTCGCCCCGGTCGAGGTCGTCCGGGCCCTGTTCGCCTACGACGGGTCCAGCGACCACGTCATCGTCTGGGACATCCGGGCGCCCCGGGCCCTGCTGGCCATCGGCGTGGGCGCCGCGCTCGCGACCGCGGGCACGTTGATCCAGACACTGTCCCGCAACCCGCTGGCCGAGCCCGGCATCCTCGGCGTCACCGCGGGCGCCGGCTTCGCGATCACCATGGGCTCGGCGCTCGGGGTGGCCGCCACCCAGGTCGGCCAGCTCGGCGCCGCCGTGGTGGGCTCGACGCTGGCCGCGCTGCTGGTCTACTCGGTGGGGCGCCAGTCGCCGCTGCGGCTGGTGCTCACCGGGGTGGCGTTGACCGCCATCCTGACCACCGGGCTCTCCCTCGGGCTGCGGCTGATGCTGCCGACGGTGTTCGACCAGTACCGGTTCTGGGCGGTCGGCTCGCTGGCGGGCAGGGAGCAGGCGCCGCTGACCCTGCCGCTGGTGGCGATCGGGCTCGCCCTCGTCGGTGCCCTGCTGGTCACGCGGGCACTCAGCGCGCTCGCGCTCGGCGAGACGGTGGCGCACACCCTGGGCGCCAACGTGGCCAGGGTCCGCCTCATGACGTTGGTTCTGGTCACCGTGCTGGCCGGTGCGGCCACCGCGGTGGCCGGGCCGATCCTGTTCGTCGGCCTGATCGTGCCCCATCTGGCCCGGCGGCTGGCCATGGGTTCCATCCCGTGGTTGATGGCCTACACGATGATCCTGGGTCCGATCCTGTTGCTGGTCTCCGACATCGGGTCCCGGATCCTGCTGCCCACCGGCGAGGTGCCGGTCGCCATCGTGACCGCGTTCCTCGGGGGCCCGGTCCTCATCTGGGTGGTCCGGCGGTACGGGACGGTGTCGCTGTGAGCGCCGTGGTCACCCTGCCCGGCACCGGCAGGTCGATCCACCTCGAGCGCCGGACGCTGGTGCTGGTGGCGGTGCTGGTCCTGGCCATGCTCGGGCTGGGGCTGCTGGGCCTGTGCTTCGGCGCGTCCTGGGCGAGCCCGGGGGAGGCGCTCTCGGCACTGGCCGGGTACGGCGACTCGGTGGTGGTGATCAGGGACTGGCGGCTGCCGAGGGTGCTCGCCGGGGTGGTCTTCGGCGCCGCGCTCGGGGTGGCCGGGGCGATCTTCCAGAACCTCACCCGCAACCCGATGGGCAGCCCGGACGTGATCGGTCTGGACGCCGGCGCCTACACCGGTGCGCTGATCGCGCTCACCGTGCTGTCCGGCACCTCGGTGCAGCTGACGCTGAGCTCGGTGCTGGGCGGGCTGATCGTCGCGGCCGTCATCTACCTGCTCTCGATGGAAGGCGGGCTGTCCGGGCTGCGGTTGGTCGTGATCGGGATCGCCGTGAACGCCATCCTGACCGCGTTGAACTCCTGGATCGTGCTGCGGGCCGAGCTGGAGATCGCGATCGCGGCCGTGGGGTGGAGCGCGGGCTCGCTGAACGGCATCGACTGGGCGGACCTGTACCTGCCGTGCACGATCATCGCGGGGTTGCTGGTGCTGATGGCGACGCGGGCACACGCCATGCACCAGACCGGGCTGGGGGACTCCGTCGCGGCGACCACCGGGGTTCGGCTGCACCGGCTGCGCCTGCTGATGGTGGTGGTCGGTGTGGGCTGCACCGCCACGGTGACCGCGGTGGCGGGCCCGATCGTGTTCATCGCGCTGGCCGCCCCGCAGATCGGCCGCAGGCTGGCCAAGGCACCCGGCGTCCCGCTGCTGCCCGCCGCGCTGACCGGCGCGGTGCTGCTGCAGGGCGCCGACCTGGTCGCCCAGATGCTGCTGGCACCGGTCGCGCTCCCGGTCGGTGTGGTGACCACCGTGATCGGCGGGTGCTACCTCATCTGGCTGCTGACCAAGGAAGTGAGACGGGTATGAGCGCACGCCTGACCGCGCGGGAACTCACCCTCGGCTACGGCGAGCGGGTGGTGTCGACGCGGCTCAGCCTGGACGTCCCGGACGGTGCCTTCACCGCGATCGTCGGGCCCAACGCCTGCGGGAAGTCGACCCTGCTACGCGCCTTCGTCCGGCTGCTGCGCCCCGACGACGGGCAGGTGCGGTTCGACGAGCGGGAGGTGAGTGCGTACCAGCCGAAGGCGCTGGCCCGCTCGCTGGGCTTCCTGCCGCAGGACCCGCTGGCGCCGGAGAACATCAGGGTGCGCCAGCTCGTCGCCCGCGGGCGCTTCCCGCACCAGCCGTTCCTGTCGACCTGGTCGGCGGCGGACGAGTGCGCGGTCGCCGAGGCCATGTCCGATGCGGGCGTGGCCGACCTGGCCGACCGGCCCGTGCACGAGCTGTCCGGCGGGCAGCGGCAGCGTGCGTGGGTCGCGATGGTGCTGGCCCAGCAGACGCCGTACCTGCTGCTCGACGAGCCGACGTCCTTTTTGGACATCACGCACCAGTACCAGTTGCTCGGCCTGCTCGCCAGGCTGCGCGACGAGGGCCGCACGGTGATCACGGTGCTGCACGACATCAACCAGGCCTGCCGGTTCGCCGATCACGTCGTCGCGATGCGAGACGGCCGCGTCGTCGCCGAGGGGAAGGCGGCGGACATCGTGGACGCGGAGCTGCTGAAGGAGGTCTTCGACCTGCCCAGCATCGTCGTCCCGGACCCGGTGACCGGCACCCCCATGGTCGTGCCGACGCTGTGAGCGTTGACGGACTGGATGGACGCGGAGACGAATGCTGGACGACCACCGGAGGACGCCCGAGCAGGTTGCCGAGCGGTGGAACCACGAGCGCTCGGTACTGACTACCCTGGCGCCATCCAGTCGAACCTACGAAATGTCCCTATTCACCGTCAGCACTTCCGTGCTACAGCTCCATGATCAGGATCGACCTGCGGCCACCGAATCTCACGGTCCGGATGTTCGGTTTCCTCGGCCCGCCGCCGGTCTCGCTCCACCAGTTCCGCGACCGATATGCGACCTGACTCGCGCAGGCCATTCTCCCAACGGAGGAGCTGCAAGCGTCGTCGTGCGCGTACCCACTGCCGGATGCCGAGCGCCAGCCCGTACACCGCTGGCGGTGCCGTGGTCACCAGCACCAGCACCAGCACCAGCACCAGCACCAGCCACGCCAGCGGTAGCTCAGACGACGGCTCGGGGTTCGGCGATTCACCGTCGGGTGATACCCGTGCACTGCTGTCGTGTCTGACGGTGCTCGCCAAGCTGGCCGAAGCGGCGGAATAGCTCAACACGGCGCTGGCGACCTGGGACGAGGTCAGTGCCGGCCTCCGCGTGTTGCAAGGAACGAACGATCCCGAGGCCCAACAGCTCCTGGCGAACCACGGCATCGGCCGTGACCAACTGCTCCAGATGCAAGAGACGCTGGAACGTTGCATCGAGCAGACCAAGAACTACGGGCACAGCATCGGGGTAGACCGGGCACCCGCGGCTGGCAGCGGTCCGGCGCCCCGAGACGCACCTCCGGTGTCTGGCACGCCGAGATCGAGATCAACCGGCCAGTATGCGGAACTACCCCAAAGGATCGGCAGTGGATGGAGACGTGCGACAAGCAGCTACCAAGGTTCCTGCCGCCGGGGTGGACACTGACCGTCAAGGACGGGTCGAGCCCCATAGGCAGGAAGTACGTCGGGCGAGAGGTGGAGGAATGAGCATTACCGCAGGCTGGGTCGTGATCCACAACGACGGCACCTACGACGGCATGAACACGACCCTGGAGACGCCCGAGGACGTTGCGGGGTTCGTGAACAAGGTCGCGGCTGCGGACCCGTATGTCGACTCCATCCGCATGATCCACAACGACCGTCCGCTCGAGAATGCGGAGCAAGGCTTCACCGATCACGATGTGTTCGCTGCCGTGGCAGACGGGTTCGGCTACCTCAGTCACCAAGATCGGGACAACGCCAAGGCGTTCCCACTCGGCGAGCCGGATTCAGCGGGGTGCGAGTTTGACGACGAAGACTTCCCCGCGGGGTCGGGACTGCCGCTGGACCAGTTCACCGCCGCGCTTGTGGAGTTCCTGCACACCGCCAAGCGGCCGACCAACGTCCAGTGGACGATCCGGTGATCGCCGTGTGGCGCGTCTCATCGGGTCGCGATCTTTCCGCGTAGTCCGGATCGCGGAGTAACTCACGTCCTAACCCCGACCGTGCGTGTTAGGTTAGCCTACGTTTCTCTCTGGGGATCGAAGGCTGAGCACTCCGACGAGTCGAGGAGCGTGAGTTGAGCACTGCCCGCGTCCAGTCCCGCAGGCCCGCCGAGGCGCCTGCCGAAGAGTTTCTCGCGCTGACCAGTGCGCAGCTCGGCATCTGGAACGCGCAACGGCTGGAGCCGGACTCGCGGGACTACCTGGTCGGGGATGTGCTGGAGATCTCCGGCGAGGCCCCGATCGACGTCCGGTTGCTGGCCGAGGCGATGCGGGCGACCACCGAGGAGGCGGAGAGCCTGCGGCTGCGGGTGTTCGAGACGCCGGACGGCCCGCGCCAGCTCGTCTCCGACGAGCCCGTGGCGCTGCCCGAGGTGGTCGACCTGCGGGCCGAGGCCGATCCGCTCGCGGCCGCGCACGCACGGGTGGAAGCCGAGCGGCACCGGGCCGCGGAGGCCTGCCGGGGGATGGTGGACCGCAGGCTGTACGCGCAGACGATCATCCGCCTTTCCGCGTGCACGGTCTGGTACACCCAGCTCGGGCACCACCTGATCTTCGACGGCTACACCGCCGCCATGCTGTCCCGGCGCACCGCCGCCCACTACACCGCGCTCGTGCGGGGCACCGAGGCCCCGCCGTCGAGTTTCGGCAGGTTCGCCGACCTGGTGGAGGCCGACCGGGCCTACCTGGCCGGCGAGCAGTTCGAGCGGGACCGCGCGTACTGGCGCGACCAGCTCACCCCGCTGCCCGAGCTGAGCGACCGGCAGACGCCGATGACCGGCCCGCCGGAGCGCACCCTGACCGCCCGTGCCGAGCTGCCGCCGGAGGAGGTCGCCCGGCTGCGGGCGGCCGCCGACGCGGCCGGTACCACCTGGGGCGAGGCGCTGATCGCCTGCTACGCCGCCTTCCTGCACCGGCTGCGGGGCGAAACCGACATCGTCTTCGCGTTCCCGCTGATGTGCCGCACCGGCTCCACCGAGCTGCGCACCCCGGCCATGGCGGTGAACGTGCTGCCGCTGCGGGTCACGGTCCGCGGGGGCGACCGGCTGGACGAGCTGAGCGGGCGGGTCGCTGCCGTCATCAGGGAGATGCGTGCCCACCAGCGCTACCGCGGCGAGAACCTGCCGCAGGACCTGGGCGTGCCGGGAGCCGGCGCGCTGCTGCACGGGCGGGGAGTCAACCTCAAGGCGTTCGACCTCGAGCTCGACTTCGCCGGGTCCACCGGCGTGATGCGCAACGTCGCGGGCGGCCCACCGGAGGACATGGGGCTGAGCGTGCTGCCCACCCGGGACGGCGGCCTGCTGCTCGGCTTCGAGGTCGACGCCAGGGGCAACGACCAGGTCGGGGTGGATCGCAGGCTGGCCGTGCTGCGCGACCTGCTCGCCGGCCTGACCGCGCCGGACGCGCCCGCGGTGGGCCAGGTCGAGCTGCTCGAACCCGCGGAACGCGCCCGGCTGCTGGAGGACTGGACGGCGCCCGCGCTGCCGGGGTCGCCCGAGGACGTGCCCGCGGTACTCGCGGAGCTCGCCGCCGCGCGGCCGGAGCGGACCGCGCTGGTGCACGGCAGGCGGCGACTCGCCACCGGCGAGCTCGCCGACCGGGTGCACCGCCTGGCCAGGGCGTTGCTGGCCAGGGGAGTAGGGCCGGATGACGTGGTGGCGCTCGCCCTGCCCCGGTCGGTCGAGCTGGTCGTCGCGCTGCTCGCGGTGCTGGACGCGGGCGCAGCGTACCTGCCGCTGGACACCGAGCACCCGCCCGAGCGGCTGGGCGAGCTGGTCGCCGACGCCCGGCCCGCGCTCCTGCTGGCCACCGCGGATTCCCCGGAGCTCGAGCCGGGCGAGGCCGGGCTGCTCCGCCTGGACGCCGCGGACACGCGCGCGGAGCTGGCCACGCTGTCCGGCGAACCGCTGTCTCCCGCCGAGCTGGCCGCGCCGCGGCACCCGGAACACCTGGCGTACCTCATCTACACCTCGGGTTCCACCGGGCGCCCCAAGGGGGTGCTGGGCCGGTCCGGCGGGCTGGCCGCGTTGCTGCACCACCACCGCGCCACGGTGGTGGCCGAGGCGGAACGGGCCACGGGGCGGCCGCTGCGTGCCGCGCACACCTACTCCTTCGCCTTCGACTCCTCGCTCGACCAGCTGATCTGGCTGCTCTGCGGGCACGAGCTGCACCTCTACGACGCCGAGACCACCCGCGACGCCGACGCCCTGCTCGCCGCCTACCTGCGGGACCGGATCGACGTCGTGGACACCACCCCCTCGATGGCCGCCCCGCTGCTCGAGGCGGGCCTGCTCACCGCCGACCACCGGCCATCCCTGCTCGTGCTCGGCGGCGAGGCCACCCCGGAAACGCTGTGGCGCCGGGTCGCGGCGGCCGGGATCCCGGCCCGCAACATGTACGGCCCCACCGAGGCCGCGGTGGACAGCGCCACCGCCCGGATCGACGGCGGCGAACCGACCATCGGCCACCCGCTGGCGGGCACCCGGGTCTACCTGCTGGACAACGCCCTGCGGCCGGTGCCGCACGGGACCCGCGGCGAGCTGTACCTCGCCGGGCCGCATCTGGCCCGCGGTTACGCGAACCAGCCGGGCGTCACCGCGGAGCGGTTCATCGCGGACCCGTGGGGGAGCCCCGAGGATACCGCGGCGCGAAGCGCCTCGATGGGGGGCGGTGGCCGGGTGACGGGTGGGCGGGCCTACCGCACCGGGGACCTGGCGCGCTGGGTGCCCGGCCGAGGGCTGGAGTACCTCGGCCGCGCCGACGGGCAGGTCAAGATCCGCGGCCACCGGGTGGAGACCGGGGAGGTCGAGGCCGCGCTGGGCGCGGTGCCCGGAGTGAGCGCGGCCGCCGCCGTGGTCCGCACCGACGGCGACCGCACCCGGCTGGTCGGCTACGTGGTGCCCGCGAGCTCCGGGACCGAGCTGACCGCAGACTCGGTGCGTGCCACGCTCGCCGAGCGGGTACCGGACCATCTGGTACCCGCGGCCGTGGTGTTGCTGGACGAACTGCCGGTCACCAGCAACGGCAAGCTGGATCGCGCCGCCCTGCCCGCACCACCCGCCACCGGCGGCGGCCGGGCCGCGAGCACGGAGCGGGAGCGGGTGCTGTGCGAGGCCGTCGCCGAGGTGTTCGGCCTGGAGCGGGTCGGCGTCGAGGACGACTTCTTCGCTCTCGGCGGGGACAGCATCACCGCCATCACCGTGAGCAGCAGGCTGCGGGCACGCGGACTGGAGCTGCGGCCGCGGGACCTGCTGGCGCGGCGCAGCCTCGCCGCGCTGGCGGCCGCGAGCAGGGAGATCGACGGCGACACCGCCGCGCCGCCGGACGAGGCGACCGGACCCGTGCCCGCCCCGCCGATCGTGCGCGCCCTGCTCGACCCGCACCCGGACATCGACGCGGTGGCCGGGTACGCGCAGTGGACCGCGCTGCGCCTGGACGGCGAACTCGCACCGGCCGACCTGCTCGAGGGTGTGCGGGCGGTGCTGGACCGGCACGACGCGCTCCGGCTGCGGGGAGACCGCACCGGACTGGTCGTCCGGCCGCGGGGAGCGGTGGACGCCGCCGCGGTGGTGAGCGAGGCGCACACCGGCGAGGTGGCGGAACTGGCCGAGCGGCTGGCCGGTTCCCTCGACCCGCGCTCCGGTGACCTGCTGCGCGTGGCCCTGCTGCGCACCCCGCGCGGCGAGCCGGACCGGCTGGTCGTGGTCGCGCACCACCTGGTGATCGACGGGGTGTCCTGGCGCATCCTGCTGCCCGACCTGCACACGGCCTGCGTGGGCGGGGCGCGGGACCTCGCGCCGGGCACGACCTCGTGGCGCAGGCACGCCACCCTGCTCGCCGAGCAGGGTGAGACCGGCGCCCGCCGGGCCGAGCTGGACTACTGGCGCCAGGCGCTGGAGGGCACCCGCATCGGCGAGCGGGCGCTGGACCGGACCCGGGACACCGTGGCCACCGCCCACCGGTCCACCACGGTCGCCTCCGCGGAGACGACCGAGGCGGTGCTGGGCACGCTGCCGGCGGCCTACCGCGCCGGGGTGGACGAGGTGCTGCTCGCCGCGCTGGTGCTGGCGCTGCGGGACTGGGGTGTGCCGGCGGGGGAGGCGGTGACCGTCACCATGGAGGGCCACGGGCGGGAACATCTCGACCTCTCCCGCACCATCGGCTGGTTCACCGCCGAGTACCCGGTACGCGTGGCCACCGGAGCCTCGCCGGAGGGCACCGACCCGGACCGGCTGCTGCGCGCGGCCAAGGAGGCCAAGCGGGGTGTCCCGGACGGCGGGATCGGCTACGGGGTACTGCGCCATCTCGACCCGGAGACCCGGCCACGGCTGGCGGACATCCCGCCACCCGACGTGCTGCTGAACTACCTCGGCCGGTTCGCCCCGCTGCCCGGCACCGGATGGCACCTGCCGGAACGCGACGCCTTCGCGGTACTCGAGCCCGCGGGCAAGGCGCTGGAGCAGGTGCTGGCGCTGAACTGCTTCGTGCACGAGGAGGATTCGCCCCGGATCGCGGTGGAGTGGACCGCGGCGGGGGAGGTGCTCGACCGGGGCACCGTGGCCGGCCTCCAACGGGCGTGGGAGGCCGCGCTGGACACCCTGGCCGCCCACGCCGAGCGGATCGGGCCGGACGGCGGCGGGCTCACCCCCTCGGACCTGCCGCTGGTGGAGATCGACCAGGACACCATCGACGCGCTGGAACGGCGGCACCGCATCGCGGAGGTACTGCCCGCCACCGCGCTGCAGGCCGGGCTGTCCTTCCACACGCTGGTGCGCGACGACGAGGACACCGACGTCTACGTCGTCCAGGCGGTGACCGAACTGGCCGGCGAGCTGGACGCCGGGCGGCTGGCCGCCGCGGCCGGGGAACTGCTGCGGCGGCACCCCGCGCTGCGGATGTACCTCGCGACCACGGCGGGCGGCGAGATCGTCCAGGTGATCCCCGCCGAGGTCGAGCTGGACTGGCGGCGACTCGACCTGTCCGGCCGGGCCGAGGAGTTCGCCGAGCACGCTCGCGCCGAGCTGGAACGTCCCTTCGACCCCGGCGAGCCGCCGCTGATCCGCTTCCTGCTGTGCACGCTCGGTCCGGCGGACCACCGGCTGGCCATCACCAACCACCACGCGCTGCTGGACGGGTGGTCGATGCCACTGGTCGGCCGCACGCTGCTGGCGATCTACGCCGAACTCGGCGGCGGCCCAGCGGTGCCGGCCGCGGCCGGGTTGCCGGAGTACTTCCGGTGGCTGGCGAGTAGGGACCGGGATGCCTCGCCGCGAGCCTGGCGGGAGGCACTGTCCGGAGTGGACGAGGGCACCCGGCTCGCTCCGGCCGCCGCCGGGGCCGCGGTCGAGCGGCCGGACCGGGTGTCGATCCCGCTGGGCGTGGAGTTCAGCGAGCGCCTGCGCGCCTTCGCCCGCGAGCGCGGGATCACCCTGACCGCCGTGCTGCAGACCGCGTGGGGGCTGCTGCTCGGCAGGCTCACCGGGCGGCGGGACGTGCTGTTCGGTTGCCCGGTCTCCGGAAGGCCGGCCGAGGTCGACGGCGTGGAGTCGATGATCGGTCAGCTCGGCAACACCATCCCGGTCCGCGTCCGGCACCACCCCGCGGACACCGCCGCCCGGGTACTCGCCGAGGTGCACGCGGACAACGTCGCGCTGGCCGAGCACCACCACGTCGGCCTGCCGGACATCCAGCGGCTCGCGGGGGTCGGCGACCTGTTCGACACGATGCTGGTGATGGAGAACTTCCCGCTGTCCAGCCGGCGGCGGACCCCGCTCGCGCCGGGACTGGACCTGGCAGGGGTGGACATCACCGACGCCACCCACTACCCGCTCACCGTCATCGTGATCCCCGAGGACGAGATCGTGGTCGGCCTCGGCTACCAGCCGCGGGCGTTCGACGGGGCCACCATCCGCGCCTACGGCCGCTGGTTGCACAACCTGCTGCGGGAGATCGTCGCCGACCCGGGCCGGCCGGTGGCCCGGTTGCCGACGCTCGACCCGGCGGAGCACGACCGGTTGCTGCGCACCGGAACCGGGGACCTGCCTGCCCGGCCGCGGCAGAGCTGCTTGGACACCTTCGCCGGCTGGGTGCGCCGCAAGCCCGCGGCGGAGGCGGTGGTGTGCCGCGACCGGAGCCTGACCTACGCGGAGCTGGACCGCCGGTCGAGCCGCCTCGCGCACGCGTTGATCGAACGCGGCGTGCGGCCCCAGGACCCGGTCGCCGTCCTGCTCGGGCGCGAGGTCGAGATGGTGATCGCCCTGTTCGGCGTGCTCAAGGCGGGCGCGGTGTACGTGCCGATGGACGCCGACTACCCGGCTGAGCGCCTCGCCTACATGCTTGCGGACATCGCCCCGGCCGCGGCGGTGACCACCGGCGAGGACCTGCCCGCCGCGCGGGAGACCCCGGTGTTGCGGCTGGACCACCCTGGCACCCTCGGCGAGCTCGACCGGACGTCCGCATGGGACACCGATCCCGCCTGGGCCCGGCGCGGGCTCACCGCGGACGCGCTGGCCTACGTCATCTACACCTCGGGCACCACCGGGCGTCCGAAGGGTGTCGCCGTGCCGCACCGTGGGGTGCCCGACCTGATCGCGTTGCAGGAGGACGTCGTCGGGGTCACCGAGCACGACCGGTACCTGCACTTCGCCTCGACCAGCTTCGACGTGGCCTTCTGGCAGTTCATGGTGCCCCTGCTGTCCGGAGGCACCTGCGTGATCGCACCGGAGGAGGTGCGGGTGCCCGGCGACGAACTGCTGGACTACATCACCGAGCACCGGGTGACCGGGGTGAACCTGCTGCCGTCCTTCCTCGCGGCGATGCCGGACGACGCGGGCGTGGACCCGGAGGTGTTCTTCGTGGTCGGTGCCGAACGCCTCGACCCCGAACTGGCCCGGCGCTGGGGTAACGGCCGCACGGCACTGTTCAACGCCTACGGCCCCACCGAGGTCACGATCAACTCGGTGACCTGGCGATACGATCCGGACGACCCGGGGCCCCTGCCCATCGGCAGGCCCGACCCGAACATCCGGGCCTATGTACTGGATGGCGGGCTGCTGCCGGTCGGCTTCGGCGTACCGGGGGAGCTGTACCTCGGCGGGCCGGGGCTGGCCCGGGGCTACGTCGGCAGGCCGGGCCTGACCGCGACGGCCTTCGTCGCCGATCCCTTCGGGGCACCCGGCGACCGCGCGTACCGTACCGGGGATCTGGTGTACTGGCGACCGGACGGGCAACTGGTGTTCCTCGGCCGGGCCGACCACCAGGTGAAGATCCGCGGCTTCCGGATCGAGCTCGGCGAGATCGAGACCGTGCTGACCCAGCACCCGGACGTGCGAGCCTGCGCCGTGGTCGTGCGCGAGGACCGGCCCGGCGAGCGCCGCCTCGTCGGCTACGTCATCCCCACCGACGACGCGAACCTGGACCCGGTGGCGGTGCGCGATTACCTGGCCGGGGAACTGCCCGACCACATGGTTCCCACCGCGCTGGTGCCGCTGGACCGGCTGCCGCTCAGCCCCAGCGGCAAGCTCGACCGGACCGCGCTGCCCGCCCCGGACGCGAACCCGGCGACCCCGGCGCGCCCACCCGCCACCGAGGCGGAGGCCACCCTGCTCGAGGTGTTCCGCGAGGTGCTGGGCAGCACGGAGGTCCACCTCGACGACGCCTTCTTCGACCTCGGTGGGGACAGCATCGTGTCGCTGCAGGTGGTCTCCCGCGCCCGGCGCACGGGGTTGACCCTGACCGCCAAGGACGTGTTCGAGGGACGTACCGTCGCCGGGATCGCGGCCCGCGCCGGAACAGCCGAGCAGGAAGTGGAGACCATCGAGGCACCCGCCGTCGGGGACGCACCGCTCACCCCGGTCATGCGGGACCTGCTGCGCCGGTGCGCGGCGGGCGGGGCATCCGCCACCGGGTTCTGCCAGTGGATGGAGATCTGCGTTCCGGCCGACGGCAGCGAGCCGATGTGGCGGGCCACGCTGGACACGTTGCTGCAGCGGCACCCCGTGCTGCGGGCGCGGCTGGCGCGCACCGGAGCCGGGCCGGTGCTGCGGATCCCGCCCGCCGGCACGGTCACCGGGGCGGACGTGCTGGACCACGTGCGGGCCGGCGAGTCCGCCGACCTGCGTGCCCTGGTGGACAGCAGGATCACCGAGGTCCGGGAACGGATCGACCCGTGGACCGGGCCCCTGTTCCGGGCCGTGTGGGTGGACGCCGGGCGCGCGCGGCTCGGCCGGCTGGTGCTGATCGCGCACCATCTCGTGGTGGACGGCGTGTCCTGGCGCATCCTCCAGGAGAACCTGGCGTACTTCGGGCGCACCGGTCTCTCGTTCGGCGAGTCCTTCCTCGGCTGGACGCGGCAGCTGCGCGCGGCAGCGGACTCCCGGCGCCGGGAACTGCCGCACTGGCGACGGATGGCGGCCACGCCGCCGATCGCGGGGCGCGCACTCGACCCGGCGCGGGACACCGTGGCCACCGCCCGGCACCACGAGATCCGGATCGGCCCGGAGCCGACCCGGACGCTGCTCACCACCCTGCCCCAGGCCTACCGCACCACCCCGGACCCCGTGTTGCTCACCGCGCTGGTCCAGGCGACGCACCGCTGGCGCGGCACGGCCGAGCTGCTCGTCGCCATGGAGAGCCACGGGCGCCCGCAGCACACGGCCGACCGCCGGGGTCCGGTCAATCTGACCGAGACCGTCGGCTGGTTCACCGCGGTCCATCCGGCCCGGCTCGAGCTGACCGGCCCCGGCCTGCCGGAGACGGTGAAGGCGGTCAAGGAGCGGCTGCACGCCACCGGCGACGGCCTCGGCTACGGCATCCTCACCACCGCGGGCCTCCTGCCCGAGGTGCACCCGGAGGTCGGCTGGAACTACCTCGGCCGGTTCCCCGAACGGCCGAGCGAGGAAACCTCGTGGCGGCGCCCGCCGGACGCGGACCCGCTCGGATCCGGGGGCAACGAGGACCTGCCGCTGCCGCACGGCCTGATGATCAACGCGCTGGCCGAGGACGGCTCACTCGGTGTCCGGTTCACCTGGCCCTCCGCGCTGTTCACCACGGCCGAGATCGGTGAGTTCGCCGAACACTTCCGGCAGGCGCTCACCCGGCTCGCCACCGATCCCGAGGTCCTCGAACGGGCCGGACTCACCCCCTCCGACCTGCCGCTGTGCACAGTGGACCAGGACACCATCGAGGTGCTCGAGCTGGACCGTCCGGTCGCCGACATCCTGCCGCTCGGCCCGTTGCAGGAGCTGATGCTGCGGCACTCCAGGGCGGAGTCCCCGGACCCGTACACGGTGCAGTCGACCTTCTCGATCACCGGCGCACTCGACGTCGAGACCCTGCACGCCGCCGGCGCGGACCTGCTGGAGCGGCACCCCAACCTCGGCGCGGTGTTCCCCGCCGGGTCCGAGGTCCAGGTGATCCCGGCGCGCCCTCGCCCGGACTGCCGGGTGGTCGACGTGTCCGGTCCGGACACCGTGGACGGCGTGGATGTCGATCAGCGGGTGGATCGGATCCTGGCCGAGGACAGGGCCGAACCGTTCGACCTCGCGGCCGGTCCGCTGGTACGGCTGACCGTGATCCGCCGGGCGGCCGAGGAGTTCGAGTTCGTGCTCACCAGCCATCACGTGCTCTCCGACGGCTGGTCCGCGCCGCGCATGCTGACCGAGTTGTTCACTTTCTACACCGCGCGGTTGCGCGGCGCCCCACACCGGCTGGAAACGCCGATACCGTTCTCGGCGTACCTGCGACTGTTGGGCGAGCGGGACCGGGAGGCCGCGCTGGCCGCCTGGCGCGCCGAGCTG
The DNA here is from genome assembly GCF_006715045.1 of Amycolatopsis cihanbeyliensis. Taxonomy (GTDB): domain Bacteria; phylum Actinomycetota; class Actinomycetes; order Mycobacteriales; family Pseudonocardiaceae; genus Amycolatopsis; species Amycolatopsis cihanbeyliensis. The sequence goes on from NZ_VFML01000001.1 coordinate 104,662, forward strand.
GACGGCCTGCCCGAGGGCGACTACCTGACCGGTGACCGGACGGTCGCGGGTTCGACCCGTGACGAGGATCCGGTGCTGCTGGAGTTCGAAGGTGAGCTGGTCGGCCAGCTCACCCGGGTCGCCGCCGAGCGCGGGCTGACCCCCAACACCCTGCTGCAGGGCGCGTGGGCGACGGTGCTGGCGGCGCGGTCGGGCCGCCGGGACATCTGCTTCGGTGCCATGGTCGCCTGCCGCCCGCCGGAGCTCCATCAGGTGGAGGAGATGGTCGGCCTGCTGGCCAACACGGTGCCGGTGCGGGCCCGGTTCGGCGGCACGGTCGCCGACACGCTGGCCGACCTGCAGGCCCGGCAGCAGGCGATGACCGAGCACCACCACGTCGGGCTGGTCGAGCTGGAACGGCTGACCGGGCTCGGCAGGCTGTTCGACAGCCTGGTGGTGTTCGAGAACTACCCGGTGGACCCGGAACGCATCCGCGAGCCCGCGCCGGGGCTGACGATCACCGCGGCCCGGTTCCGGGAGGCGACCCACCACCCGCTGACCCTGACGGTGATGCCGGAGGGCGGCGGCTGGGTGGGCGTCCTCGGGTACCGCTCCGGGATGTTCACCGCGGCGGAGGTCCGCGGGCTGGGCGCGGACCTGCTCGCGGTGCTCCGGGAGTTCCGGCAAGCGGGACGGCTCGAGGAGGACTCGCCCGGTTTCCTCGCCCGGTTCGCCGATGAGTAGCGGGGGAGGGGTCGACTCCGAGGGCGCCGAGCGGATCGACGCGCCGCTGCTGCGGACCGCGTTCATCCTGGTGCTCGGCACGTTCATGGCGACACTGGACGCCACGATCGTCACGGTCGGGATCGACACCCTCGCCACCGAGTTCGACGCCTCGGTCACCGAGATCCAGTGGGTCAGCACGGCCTACCTGCTCGCGGTCGTCACCGCCGTGCCCACCTCGGGCTGGCTCGCGGATCGTTTCGGTGGCCGCCGCACCTGGATCTGCGCGGTGGTGGCGTTCCTGATCGGGTCGGTGCTGTGCGCCCTCGCCTGGTCGGTTACCAGCCTGGTGGTGTTCCGGGTGCTGCAGGGTCTCGGCGGCGGGCTGCTGCCACCGACCGGGCAGGCCCTGCTCGCCCGCGCCGCCGGCCCCCGCCGGATCGGCAGGCTGATCAGCGTGGTCGCGGTGGTGCCGATGCTGTCCCCGGTACTCGGGCCGCTGGTCGGTGGCTCGATCCTCGGGGTGGCCGACTGGCCGTGGCTGTTCTACGTCAACCTTCCGATCGGGCTGGGGGCGGTCCTGCTGGCGCGCCGGTACGTGCCTGCGCAGCCGTCCTCGGCCGCGGGTGCGCGGTTCGACCTCCGCGGGGCCGCGCTGCTCTCGCCAGGGCTCGCCGTGCTGGTCTTCGGTCTCACCGAGCTCGGGCACGGGCAGGTGGTGCCGGTGCCGGTGGCGTGGGCGGCGGTACTGACCGGCCTCGGGATGCTCCTCGGGTTCGTCTGGCACGGGCTGCGCACGAGCCGCAGCCCGCTGATCGACCCGCGCCTGTTCACCCGGCCGCCGTTCGGTGCGGCGGCGCTGGCGCTGGCCGTGTTGGGCGCCTCGGTGTTCGGCGCCACCTTCCTGCTGCCGCTGTACCTGCAGGCGGGCCGTGGGCTTTCGGCGTGGGAGGCGGGCCTGCTGCTCGCGCCTCAGGGTGTGGGGGCCGCGGCCGGGTCGCTACTGGTCAACCGGACCATCGACCGGCTCGCCGCGCGCACCCTCGTGGTGCTCGGGATCGGGCTGATCGCGTTCGGCACGTTCCCGTTCACCCAGCTGGCGAGCACGCCCGCGGACGGCCTGATCGCGGTGTCGCTGCTGGTGCGCGGCATCGGCATCGCCATGATCAGCGCCCCGGTGATGAACATCGTGTACAGCAGGATGGATCGGGACCACCTCCCGCGCGCGTCCAGCGCGCTGAACCTGCTGAACACGGTTGGCGGCTCGGTCGGAACCGCGGTGCTCGCGGTGATCCTGGAAGGCAGGCTGGCCGCGCGCGGGCCGGAGATCCCGCAGGCGTTCGCCGACACCTTCTGGTGGGTGCTGGGCTTCTGCCTCCTCGCCGCCGCCGGCGCGACACGGCTGCCCGGCCGCGACCGGACGGCGACCGGGCGCGCCTGACCCGCTCGCGACCAGCCGCCGGCCGAGGCGCATGTGCTATGTATAACGGCCTATACGCCACCGCTGGTGTTCTCCGCTCCGCCACACGCGACTTGACCTCCAGCGCGCTCGAGGTTTGAGTATAGGCACATGACGATATGGATCTGTACCGGATGCGGGCTGGAACACCCGGACTCACCCGAGCCGCCGCCGGTCGACGGCTGTGTACTCGACCGCGGCGAGGTCGGCGTCGAGGAGCGTGGCGATCTGGGACCGCATGGCAGAGGGTGGACGACGCACGCGGAGCTGGCCGCGCAGCCGCACGAAACGTTGCGCAGGGACCACGGTCGTGGTGTGTACAGCCTGCGCAGGGAACCGAGGTTCGCCATCGGCCACTGGTCGTTCCTGGTGCGGACCGCGCACGGCAACCTGCTCTGGGATCCGCCCGCCTATCTCGACGAGGAGGTCCTGGGCCTGGTGCGCGAGCTCGGCGGGGTGGATGTGATCGCGGTGAGCCACCCGCACATGTTCGCCGCGCAGGTGAGCTGGAGCCACGCCTTCGGACGCGTTCCCGTGTTGGTGAACGCCGACGACCAGGAGTGGGTGCCGCGCGCCGATCCCGTCGTCGAATACTGGAAGGACCACGCCGAGCCGTTACCCGGCGTCGAGCTCATCCAACTCGGTGGGCACATGCCGGGCAGTTCGGTCGCCCGCACGAGCGACGGCACCCTGTTGGTCGGCGACACGATCAGCGGGGTTCCCGTGCACCCGGCCTGGGTGTCATTCACCCGCAACTACCCGAAGCTGGTGCCGCTCTCGCCCGCGGTGGTGCGCCGGATCGTGCGGCGGCTGGACGCCTACGAGTACGACCGGCTCTACACGCTGGGCGGCGACACCATCGACAGCCAGGCCAAAGCGGTCGTGCACCGCTCCGCGGACAGCCACATCCGTTGGGCCGGCGGGGAGTTCGACCGGCTGACCTGACCGTGCACCCGGAGGGCGCTCAGCTGCCCCGGTTCTCGCCGAGCTCCTCGACGATGGGGTTGGGCCGCGTCGCACGCTGATGCTCGGCGAGTCCGCTCGGAGCGTCCTGGCCCGCCTGCCGTGCCTTGTCCGAGCTTGACTGGCCTTCCTCGGCGGCCTTGTCCAGTGGGGCCGATCGGAGGACCTCGGCCACGTTGGCGTACTCGGCGGGAGGCATGGCCCGCAGAGCCCGCACCGCGCCCGCGTCCACACCGTGGTTCTCGGCGTAGGAGACGAGCTGCTCCTTGCCGGCAGGGAAGTCGGCGTCGGACAGTGCGGCCTCGAGCGTCCTCCGGTCCGTGGTCATGGGGTCGCGCCTCCTTGCTGCTCGGGTCTGCGGCCGCGACAGTGCGCCGCCGGTACGGGTTGCCCTTCGGGTACCCACCCGGCGCGCGGTCACACCCGGCGCGCACCTGCCAACCCTGGCGGCTCCGCGCCTCGGTTGACCGCCGTTTCCCGCTCGGTCCTGTCGGCTCCGGCGGCCGTCTCGGCTGACCGGCCTGCGGCCACCGCCGGGGTCGCTACCCGCCGGCCCCCGGACCGGGCCGGTGCCCAGCCCGATTCGCCGGAATCCGGCTTCCGCCAGCCGGTCCGCCCCCCACCAGGTTGCGGGTGTCGACCGGCATGGCCCGGTCGGCGGCCTCCGCCGGCCGGGCCCAGTCGAGCGTGCGGAACCGGGGCCACTCGGTCAGCAGTACGATCCCGGCCCACGTCCTTGGCCACCAGGTAGGGATCGTCGGTTACCCGGAGTGGTGCCAGGCCCGCCGCCTCGGCCGTGCCGCGTCAGCCACCGCATCGGCGGTGCGCGGACCGCCGCCGGTAGCAGTGCGATCGTGAGCGGCACGATGACGAAGGCCAGGTGCGAGAGACCGTGCGCAGCGCCCACAGCGCGAGGAAGAGAATCAGCAGCCGCGCGGCCACGATGGCCGCCAGGCGTTGCTCAACGCGCACGACCACGTCCTCGGTCTGCTGGAGCTGCCCGACCCGTTCACCGCGATCATCGGTCGGGACGATGTCGGCAACGGCAAGCCGCATCCGGAGCCCTACCGCAAGGGGTGCGCCGCACTCGACGTGCCGGCGGCCGAAACACTGGTCTTCGAGGACGCGGTCAGCGGCGTCCGCTCGGCGATCGCCGCGAGGACACGCTGCGCCGGTATCGGTGTGCCGGAGCTGAGGGAGGCCGGCGCGTTCGATGTCATCGACGACTTCACCGGCCTGTATGTCGATCGGAGTACGCCCGCCGCTGTCACGCTGCGCGGACTCCGCCCCGCCGTCCCGATCAGGAGATGAGCCAGCGGCACGGTGCCGTGCCGGTGATCTTGATGTCGCTCATGTCGCGCCGAGTCGCCGGAGGAACCATCGGGTCAGGATGTCGTCGACCGCCGTGGCTGTGGGCAGTTGCGGGGCCGGTTCCAGGCTGGGTTCCTCATGGTCGGCTCCGGCGGCGGGATGCTGGTCTCCGGCGGAGAGTTCGAGCGCTCGTGCGGCATGGGCGGCCGATCGAGGATGTGCTTGACCCGAGTAGCCTTCCCCACAGGGTGGAGGAACGCCGCACCGGCAGCGCCGCGGCCCGCCCCGCATGGCGGGTCTCCTGCGTCGTGGTGCCACCCGCAATGATGGCACCCTTTCCATCGCGGTGTGCCGTCGCCCATGAGCGTCGCTTTGTCCGGGCGGCGCCGCACCTGATCTTCGCGGAATTGATCAATTGGGCCGGATGGGGGTTCGAACGTACGCGGCCGCGCCCCCCGGATTGGTCCGATGGGCGGTAGAAATTCCGTCGCCGGCAGGTATAAACGTCAACCAAATGGCAGACCGACCCGGTCGCGCGTGCGTTTTGCCGGATTAATCGCCCGCCGGGCCGGGCCGGACGGGCGGTGGTCCGGAAATATGGCGGCATCGCTGTCGGGCGATGAACGTTTGACCGCACCAACGTTTACTGCTGGTGATGAGAGTTGGCATTCGGGTGGTCCAGTCGATCACCGCAACCGTATCCGTTCGCCTGACGTTGGATTCTGTGCTATCTTGGCGAGGTAGTCGCAAGATCGTCACATTCGGTTGCCCGGGTAGCTTGGTTGGACTATTGGTGGTTCGTCCGGGTGGTGGGTAGGATTGAGATTCCGCGCGGAGACTAACTTGCACCGCTGGGGGTGCTGGGATATTTACACAGGTAATACTGGGGTTCCCCGATAGTCATTAATTGATTATTTCTTATTGTCGCATTATTGCGTGCAAACGACTGATGGGATGCATATGGTCGAATCGCGGCCGGACTCGCCGTCGACGTCTGATACCGCGGCAGGGCGGCTCGCCGACCTGCAATTGACCGCCCGGACCGCGGCTGGGCGCCAGTTCGTGGAGCTCGCCGAACGGCACGCCGAGGATTTCGCCGCCCGGGCGGAGCAGCACGACGTCGAAGGTTCCTTCCCGTTCCAGAACTTCAAGGAGATGGCACAGAGTTCCTTCCTGGCCGGCACTGTCGGCGCCGAGTACGGCGGCCTTGGCGTGGACTCCCTTTACGACGTCATGGTCGGGTTGAGCCGGCTGGCTCGCGGCGACGCCTCCACCGCGATCGCGGCGAACATGCACGTCGCGGGTGCCTCGGTGGCCGGCCAGTTCATGCGACGCAGCCTGGCCGAGGGCGATGAGCACACCGCGGCGATGCTGTCCGCGCTGCTGGGCCAGGTCGGATCGGGAGCGGTGGTGATGTGCTTCCCGACCACGGAGCGCGGCACCGACCTGACCGCGCCACAGATGGAGGCCACCCCGGCCGACGGCGGCTACGTGCTCAACGGGCGCAAGATCTTCGGCACCATCTCGCCCGCCGCGCAGCTGTTCTTCCCCAGCGTGCGTATTCCCAAGGACGGCGGCGGCTACCTCACCGGCACCGCGATGGTTCCCGGCGACGCCCCCGGGTTGGTGGTGGAGGACAACTGGGACTCGCTGGGGATGCGTGCCTCCGGAAGCAACGACATCACCTTCACCGACGTGCGCGTGCCCGCCAGCCACGTGTTCGCGGTGAAGGACAACTACGCCAAGGTCGGCCAGGGTTTCGCCACCTTCGCCCTGACGGCCAACATTCCCCTGATCGCCACCTTCCTGGGTGTCGCCGAGTGCGCGACGGCGCACGCGGCCGAGGCAGCGGGGAAGCGCAAGGGACCGCGCAAGCGGCGACTGGCCGATCGCATCCCGATCCAGCAGCTCATGGCCGAGATCGAGATCGACCTGGCGACCTGCCGGGCGATGCTCGCCAGGGTCGGGCAGCTGGCCGATGAGTTCCTCGCGCGCTACGAGACCGGCGACCCGCTCTCCGCCGAGTCGAATGCGCTGATGAAGGAGACGCAGTGCATGAAGTACGTGGTCAACCGCAAGTCCATTGAAGTGGTGGACCGGGCGATGATCATCTGCGGTGGTGGCTCGTACATGAGCCGGCACCCGCTGGCCCGGTTGTACCGCGACGTGCGGGCCGGCCCGTTCATGCAGCCGTTCGCTCCGTACGAGGCACTGGAGTACATCGGCAAGGTGTCGCTCGGCCTCGACCCGGCGCTGGACCGCTGACCGTGCCCGGTGACGACGGATCGGAGTCACAGCCGTGCTGACCCTCGGCCTGGCCGGTGGACTGGACCCGGCACACGACGTGGTCCTGGACACCCCGGAGAACTACACCTACGACGGCGCCGCGGTGCTGGTACGCGACGGTGTGATCATCGCCGCCGCGGAGGAGGAACGGCTCAACCGGATCAAGCACTCCAACAAGTTCCCGGTCTCGGCGATCCGGTTCTGCCTCGACGAGGCCGGAGTGCGCCCGGAGGAGATCGACCGCTTCGCCTACTACGTCGACGAGGCCGCGGCCAACGCGTTGCTCACCCGGCTGTACCTGCGGATGCCGGACTGGCCGCTGCGCGCCGATGCTCGCACGATGTTCGCCGGAGCGCTCGGTGTTCACCTCGGCTGCGAGGTCGAGCAGGACAAGCTGGACTTCTACGCGCACAAGCTGACCCACGCCGCCGGCGCGCTCGCGCACTCCGGTTTCGACGACACCCTGGTGTACGTGGTGGACAGCGCGGGAGGGGTGTTCGACGCGGGCTGGACCGCCGACGGCGCGCTGCGCCTGGAGGAACTCGTCGCCATCCCGCCGGCGCGCTCGATGAACCAGTTGTGGGAGAAGACGCTGCCTTTCCTCGGTTTCGGGTTGTTCGAGGAGTACAAGGCGATGGCACTGGCAGCGCATGGTGACCCGGCCCGGTTCCGGCCGTTGCTGGAGCAGGTGTGCCGCCGGCTGCCGGACGGCGACTACGCGGTGGACCTGGCCACGCTGGACCGGCTCGCCGGGGAGGTCCCGCCCCGCCCGCGGCACGAGGAACCAGCCGAGGTACACCGGGATCTGGCGGCGGCCTTGCAGGAGGCCACCGAGGAGGTGGTGCTGCACGTGCTGCGGCACTACCGGGAGAGGACCGGCAGGAGCACCCTGTGCATGGCCGGGGGAATGATCGAGAACACCGCGGTGAGCGGGCGGGTGCTGCGCTCCGGCCTGTTCGACGACGTGTTCGTGCACCCCGCCGCCTACGACTCCGGGTGCGCGGTCGGGGCGGGGCTGCTGGCCGCCAACGACGCGGGGGACCGCCTGGACCGGTCCCGGGTGCGGCACGTGTACTGGGGCCGCTCGCTCGGCGGCGACCAGGACATCGATGCGGAGCTGGCCGGCTGGTCCGCGTTCGTGGACGTGGCACGACCGGAGCGGCCGGCAGAGCACGTCGCCGGGCTGCTCGCCGAGGGCAAGGTGCTCGGCTGGGTGCGGGGCCGGGCGGAGTTCGGCTCGCACGCACTCGGCAACCGCAGCATCCTCGCCGACGCTCGCCGGAAGGAGGCCCGCGCCCGGGTCAACGAGGTCACCGGACGGAACGAGCCGTACCGGCCGCTCGCGCCGTCGGTGCCGGTGGAACGTGCCGCGGACTTCTTCGTGCTGCCAGGACGGACCGGCGCCTCGCCGTTCATGACCTTCGCACTGGAGGTGCGCCCGGAGTGGCGGGCCGAGTTGCCCGCGGTCACCCACGCCGACGGCACCGCCAAGCTGCACACCGTGGCGCGGGAGGACAACCCGGGCTACTGGGAACTGCTGACCGCCTTCGGCGCGCGGACCGGGGTCCCCGTGCTGCTGAACACGTCGTTCAACAACAGCACGGAACCGACCGTGGACTCGGTGCGCGACGCGGTGGTCGCCTTCCTCACCACCGGACTGGACGGCCTCGTCGTCGGTGACCGCGTGCTCAGCCGTGCGGACCCGGCCGAGGCGGACTGGCGCGCATTGGAGGTGTCGGTGCCGCCGTACGTGAAGCTGTTCCGGGTCAAGGGGCAGACCGAACGCGACCAGGGTGGCGCTCGGCACGAGATCCGCACCACCTACGACCCGCCGGTGCGGCGCAGGATCGGTCCCGCCGCCGCGGCGCTGCTGGACTCGCTGGACCGCCCGGCGAACCTCGGTGACGCGTTGGACCGGGTCGATGCCGACCCCACGGAGCTCCTCGCCGAACTGCGGGGCCTGTGGGCCGAACGATTCCTTCGTCTTGCGCCCCAAGGAGGTGCGGCATGAGTAACGGCCCGAGTGCGCTTTCCCCGCAACACCGCGAACAGCTCGACGCGCTCGTGGCGGCGCTGCGGGAGTCGCTGCCCACCGGTGACCTTCCCGGTTTCTACCGCCGGTTCCGCGAGAGCGACCTGCCGTTCGTGCCGGTGCGCGGCGAGCTGGACACCGGGAAGCTGTTCCGGTTCTGCTACGAGGTGCTGCACCGGCTTGGCAGCGTGTCCCCCGCCGTGGCGCTGGCGGTGGAGAACCACTATTACGTCACTTCCGCGCTGGCGACCTTCCCGGCCGGCGGCGACCCCGTGCTCGACGCCCGCCGCGACGCGCTACTCGAATCGGTGCGGGACAACCGATGGCTGGTCGCCAACACCAACTCGAAGGTGCACGGCAACAAGCTCGGCGCGGTCGGTACCTACGCCAAACCCATGCCCGACGGGTTCGCCGTCAACGGCTCCGCCGCTTACACCTCCCTGGCCACCGAGGGCGATCTGCTGGTGTTCATCACCCAGATCCTCGACCAGGGGCCCGGCGTGTTCGCCATCGCGCCGATGCAGGACAACCCGGCCATCGAGATCGGTCCGTACCTTTTCCCCTCGGCGATGCTGGACTCCGACACCCGCCGGATCACCTTCCACGACCTGGAACTGCCCGCGGACAGCCAGCTCATCGACCCGGCGAACTCCCATGCGGAACTGCTGTTCGCCTTCGAGATGGCCTGGCACCAACTGCTGATCCCGGCGCTCTACCTCGGCGGTGCGGCCGGTGCGCTGGAGGAGGTGCGCACGTTCCTGCGCGACACCCAGGGCCGGGACGGCAAGCCGCTGGCCGAGCTGGACGGCATGGTGATCGACATCGGCAGGCTGGCTATCGACTACCGCAGCGCCTGCCAGGTGTTGCAACGCGCGGGGGAGCGCCTCGCCGAGGTCAGGCGCATACCGGAGGATGCCGACCTGCTCGCCGCGGCCTCGGCGGAGGCCGGCGTCGCCAAGTACGTCGGCACCCGGCGTGCCGAGGAGGTGGTGACCGTGGCCCGCCGCATCGTCGGCGCCCGCACCTTCACCGGCGGGCACCTGCTGGAACGACTGTCCCAGGAGATCATGTTCGGCCCCCTCGGCCCCGAGGTGAGCGCCGTCATCGAACGCCGTCTCGGTACCCGCGCCCTCGACGACCAGTCGTTCCTCAACCCCTGGTGGTGACCCCGATCGGCCCCTCGGGGGTCGTCGTCTGGAGGAAAGTTCTATGCTCGTGCTCGGCTTCAGTGGCGGGCTCAACCGTGTTCACGAGAACCCGTTCCAGCTCCCGCGAGCACTGACCCATGACGGTGCCGCGGCCATCGTGCGCGACGGCGAGGTCGTCGCCGCGATCGAGGAGGAACGGCTCAACCGGATCAAGCACTCCAACAAGTTTCCCCGGGAGAGCATCCAGTTCTGCCTCGACACGGCGGGTGCGACCATCGACGACGTCGACCGGTTCGCCTTCTACGCCACCGAGGAGTACTGCGACGCGCTGCTGGCCCGGATGTTCCTCACGGTGCCGGAGATGCCCCAGCGTCCCACGGCGCGGGGACTGGTGAGCCACTTGCTTGAGCAGGAGTTCGGTCGCCCGATCGATCCCGCGAAGATCGACTTCACTCGGCATCACCTGGCGCATGGCGTGAGTGCCACGGCCATGTCCGGCTTCGACCGCAGCCTGCTGCTGGCGATAGACGGCTACGGCGACTTCCTCTCCGGCCTTGTCGGCACCGCCGACGGCGCGAGCGTCACCGAGATCGCCAGCTTCCCGCAGCGCAAGTCGCTGGGCCTGCTCTATCTCGACGTGATCCAGTTCGTCGGCTACAAGCAGTTCGACGAGTACAAGGTCATGGGCCTGGCGCCCTACGGGGACCCGTCCGTGTACCGGGACCTGTTGCGCGAGATCTACCAGCTGCTGCCGGGCGGGGACTACGAGCTGGATCTGGACCGCATCGTCCCGGCGCTGCTGCCCGCGATCGAGGTGCGCAAGAAGGGCCAGCCGTTCACCCAGCAGCACAAGGATCTCTCCGCCGCGCTGCAGGAGGCGCTGGAGACCATCGTGCTGCACGTACTCGCCCACCACAGGGAGACCACCGGGCTCACCAAGCTCGCCATGGCCGGCGGTGTCGCGCTGAACTGCACCATGAACGGCAAGATCGCCGAGTCCGGGATGTTCGATGACCTGTTCGTCCAGCCGGCCGCACACGACGCGGGCTGCGCGCTGGGCGCCGCGTTGCTCGTCTCGGACGAGCACGGCAAACCGGCCCCGCGCCGGCCGCTTCGGCATGTCTACTGGGGCACCGACATCGGCGAGGAGGCCGCGATCAAGCGTGAGCTGGAGGGCTGGTGCAACTTCCTCAGCTTCGACCGGATGCCCGATGTGACGCTGAGCGCGGCGGTGTGGCTGGCCAAGGGATCGGTGATCGGCTGGGTGCAGGGCCGGTCCGAGTTCGGGCCGCGCGCCCTCGGCCACCGCAGCATCCTGGCCGACCCGCGCCCCGCGGCCAACCGCGAGCGGGTCAACCAGGTGGTCAAGAAGCGGGAGGGTTACCGGCCGTTCGCACCGTCGGTGTTGGAGGAGGACGCCCGCGACTATTTCGAGCTGCCGTCGGGTACCGACAGCTACCCGTTCATGATCACCGTGTTCCCGGTGAAGGAGGACAAGCGCAGCCTGCTGCCCGCGGTGACGCATGTCGACGGTTCCGCGCGCCCGCAGACGGTCTCCCGCGAGGTCAGCCCGCGTTACTGGGAGCTGATCAACGTCTTCCGGCGGCTGACCGGTGTTCCGGTTCTGCTCAACACCTCCTTCAACAACAACGTCGAGCCGATCGTGGACTCGGTGGAGGACGCGATCGTCTCGTTCCTGACCACCGAGCTGGACTGCCTGGTGATCGGTGACTTCGTGGCCCGCAGGATCGAACCGCGCCAGCAGGACTGGCTGGGCCTGCACATCTCGCTGCTGCCGCATATCCGGCTCCAGCAGACCAAGGGGCACACCGGCCCGGCCGAGGTGACCATCACCGCCGAGCTGCGCACCACCTACGACGCCCGCTTCAGCCACCCGCTGTCCGAACGCCTGGCGACCCTGCTGATGGGCCTGCACGGCGAGCGACCGGTGGGAGAGCTGTTCGCCGACGAGCCCGCGGACAACCTTCCCGTGCTGCTGAAAGAACTGGTCGAGCTGTGGGAGCTGCGGCTGATCCGGCTGCGCCCGGTGGCGGGCAGGGGGGAGAGTCGATGACAGCACAGGCGCGTCGGGCCGCGGACCCGAGCACCATCACCGACCTGCTCCGCCTGCGTGCCGAGGCCGCGCCCGGCGCGCTCGCCTTCCGTTTCCTGCCCTCCGGCGACCTCGACGGCACCGAGATCGAACTGAGCTACGGTGAGCTGGACCGCAGGGCCCGGCAGATCGCCGCGGCGTTGCAGCGCCCCGGGGTGGTGGGGGAACGGGCACTGCTGCTGTACCCGCCGGGGCTGGAGTTCATCGCCGCATTTCTCGGCTGCGCCTATGCCGGGGTGGTGGCGGTGCCCGCCTACCCGCACCACACCTCGCCGCGCCTCGGCACCATCGCCACCGATTCGGCCGCGGCCTTCGCGCTGACCACCCGGTCACAACTGCGGATCGTGCACCGGTACACCGACCGCGTCCCCGAACTGGCCCGGGCCACCTGGATCGCCACCGACGCCGACGAGGTCGGCGCCGCCGAGGACTGGCGGTATCCCGCGATCAGCGCGGATTCGCTGGCTTTCCTGCAGTACACCTCCGGTTCGACCGCCACCCCGAAGGGTGTGATGGTCAGCCACGGCAACATCCTGCACAACGAAAGCCTCATCACGGCGGGGTTCGGCACCAGCTCGCACAGCATCGTGGTGGGCTGGCTGCCGCTGTATCACGACATGGGGCTCATCGGGAACGTGCTGCAGCCGCTCTACCTGGGTGCGCCCTGCACCCTCATGTCCCCGCTGGCCTTCCTGCAGAACCCGTTACGGTGGCTGGAGGTCGTCTCGGCCTGCCGGGCCACGGTCAGCGGCGGCCCGAACTTCGCCTACGACCTGTGCTCCCGCCGGATCCGTCCGGAGGACGCCGCGCACCTCGACCTCGGCTCGTGGTCGGTGGCCTTCAACGGAGCCGAGCCGGTCCGCGCGGAGACGATGGCCCGTTTCGTCGAACGCTTCGGACGGCACGGTTTCCGGCCCGAGGCGTTCTACCCGTGCTATGGCCTGGCCGAGTCGACACTGTTCGTCAGCGGTGCCGACCCGGTCAGCACGCCGGTCACCCTGCCGGTCGCCACCGAACCCCTCGCCAGGGACGAGGTGGTGCCCACCGAGGATGTGCCCACCGAGGATGCGAACAATACGGAGACGCGGCTGCTGGTGTCCTCGGGGCGTCCCGGCGAGTCCGGCAACGTCGTCGTCGCCGATCCCGGAACCCGGCGACCGTGCGAGGAGTTCCGGGTCGGCGAGATCTGGGTCCGTGGGGACAGCGTCGCGAGCGGCTACTGGAAGCTGCCGCAGGAGAACGCCCGCACCTTCGGCGCCACTCTCCACGGCGGCGACGGCACCAGGTACCTGCGCACCGGCGACCTCGGTTTCCTGCTGGGCGGCGAGCTGTACATCACGGGACGGCTGAAGGACGTCCTGGTCGTGCGCGGGCGCAACATCTACCCGCAGGACGTCGAGCTGACCGTGGAACGCGCCCACCCGGCGGTACGGCCAGGGGAGTGCGCCGCGTTCGCGGTCGAGATGGGGGAGGAGCGGCTGGCGGTCACCGCCGAGGCCGTGCTGGACGAGGTCGAGCCTGCCGAGGTGATCGAGGCGATCCGCCGCGCGGTCCTCGCCGAACACGGCGCTCCCGTGCACACCGTCGCCCTGTTGCGCCCGCGTAGCATCCCCAAGACCTCCAGCGGCAAGATCCAGCGGCACGCCTGCCGTAGCGGCCTGCTCGACGGTTCCCTCAAGGTGCTGGTGAGTTCCACCGCCGACGAGGCGCCCGAGGTGGAGGCACGCGCGGAGTCCGACGCGGCGCTGCGTGCCGAACTGGCCGCCGCGCCCGAGGACGAACGGCGGGCGCTGATCGAGCGGACCATCCGGCAGGAGGTCGCGGCCGCGGCCCGGGTCAACCCCGCCAAGGTCACGCTCGGAACGACACCGGCGGGGGCGGGCCTCGACTCCTTGCTGGGCGTGGAGCTCCAGGCCCGGCTGACCGAGCTGTTCGGCGTGTCCCTGCCCGCCGACCTGCTGTGGCGGCAACCCACCGTGGGTACCCTCTGCGACCTTGTCGGCACCGCGATCCGGGACGGCGCGGATCCGGCGGAACCGGTGGTGACGCCCGCGCCACCGGAGGCCGAACCCCTCGCGTCCTCCGGGCAGGAACGCCTGTGGTTGCTGGACCAGCTCGACCCCGGTGCGGCCACGTACACCGTGCACTTCGGCATCCGCATCGAGGGCGACGTGGACGCCGCTCACCTGGCCGCGGCACTGACCGACGTGGTGCACCGGCATGCCGTGCTGCGCACCGTGTTGCGGGAACGCGACGGCCGCGTGCGCCAGGTGGTCCTGCCACCCGCACCGGTCCCGCTTCCGTCGGTCGACCTGCCGGATGAGGACGCGTTGCGGGAACACGCGAGGGCACACGCCGCCGCCCCCTTCGATCTGGCCGCGGGACCACTGCTGCGTGCCGAACTCGTCCGCCGCACGGCGGAGGCGCACGTGCTGCTGCTGGCGCTGCACCACACCGTCATCGACGGCGCCTCGGCCGCGGTGCTCGCCCGCGACCTCGCCGCCACCTACACCGCGCGCGTGCACGCCGCGGCGCCGCCGCCCGCGCCGCGGTTGCAGTTCACCGACTACGCGCACTGGGAACGCGGCGCGATCGCCGGGCTGGACGCCGACCGCGAGTTCTGGGCACGAGCCCTCGCGGGAGCCGAACGACTGGCGCTGCCAGGGGACCGGCCGCGCACCGCCGACCGCACGCATCGGGGCTGCCGGGTGCCGCTGACCCTGGATCCGGCGGTGTGCGCCCGGCTGGTCGAGACCGGGCGGACCGAGGACTGCACACCGTACCTCGCGCTACTCACCGCGTACGTGACCTTCCTGCACCGCTACACCGGCCAGCACGACCTGTCGGTGGGCACCGTGGTCGCCAACCGCGGCCGTCCCGAACTCCGTGAGCTGGTCGGATTCCTCGCGAACACCGTAGTGGTGCGAGCGGACCTGTCCGGGGCACCGACGTACCGGCAGTTGCTGCGCAGGGTGCGGGAGCTCGCCGGGGACGCGCTGGCGCACAGCCGGCTCCCGTACGCGGAGATCGTGCGCGCCGCGACCGAGGACCGGGCCGGTGCGGACAACCCCTTGTTCGAGGCCAGTTTCGTGCTGGAGAACAACCCGCTGTCCGCGGTGGAGGTCGCCGGGGGCCGGTGGCGGCCCCTGTCCTGGGCACCGGACGGAGCGGTGGAAGGCACCGCGAAGTTCGAGCTCTCCCTGGCACTCGAGGAAGTCGACGGCGGGTACGCCGGGGTGCTGGAGTGCGACGCCGATCGGTTCGATCCGTCCACGGCGGACCGGATGGCTGCCCAGTTCGGCGTGCTCCTCGCCGACCTCGCCGAGAACCCCGATCGGGAGATCGGCCAGGCGAACCTGCTGCCCGGGGACGAACGCGACCTGGTGCTGCGACGGTGGAACGAGACCGCGGCGCCGGTACCGGACACCACCGCCTTCCCCGAGCTGTTCGAAGCCCAGGTCCGGCGCACCCCGCTGCGCGTCGCGGTCGAGCACGCCGGCCGGCGGCTGACCTACACCGAGCTGAACGCACTGGCCAACCGCCTGGCCCGGCACCTGCGCGCCCGCGGCGTCCGCCGGGGTGCCGTTGTCGCCCTGCTCATGCCCCGCGGCGTGGAACTGCTCGCGTCCGTTCTCGCCACCTTCAAGGCGGGTGCGGCCTATGTACCGCTGGACCCCAACCATCCGCCGCACCGGCACTTTCAGGTCCTCGACGGCGCCAACGCCGGTCTCCTCGTCGCCGCACCGGAGCTGCTCGAGGAGCTGGTCACCGAACGCGTCCCGGACTGCCCGGTGGTGCATACCACCGACCTGCCCGCGCTCACCGAGGACGGCGCCGACCTGTGCCTGCCGCTGCGGGCGGACGACCTCGCGTACGTGATCTTCACCTCGGGGTCCACCGGGGCGCCCAAGGGCGCCATGGTCGAGCACCTCGGCATGATCAACCACCTGTACGCCAAGATCGGCGACCTCGACCTGCACGCGGACGACCTGGTGGTGCAGAACGCCTCGCAGTGCTTCGACATCTCGGTGTGGCAGTTCCTCGCCGCCCTGGTGCTCGGCGCGCGGGTGGAGATCGTCACCGAGGCCGTCGCCGGTGACCCGACCGGGCTGTTCGAGCACGCCGCCACGACCGGCACCACGATCCTGGAGGTCGTCCCCTCGCTGCTGCGGGTCGCCGTGGAGGAGTTGGAGCGGCGGCCGGACCTCCTGGACCTGTCGCCGCTGCGCTGGCTGCTGGTCACCGGGGAGGCGCTGCCGCCCGAGCTCGCGCGCCGCTGGTTCGCCGTCCGCCCGGACATCCCGCTGCTCAACGCTTACGGTCCCACGGAATGCTCCGACGACGTCGCGCACTACGCCATGTACGAGGCCGGCGTGCTGGACACGGCGAACACGCCGATCGGCAGCCCGGTCCGCAACACCCGGCTCTACGTGCTCGACGCCTACCGGCGGCCGGTTCCGGTCGGAGTGCTCGGTGAGCTGTACGTCGGCGGGTTCGGTGTCGGGCGCGGCTATGCCGGTCGTCCGGACCTGACCGCGGAACGCTTCCTGCCGGACGACCTGTCCGGGCGGCCCGGAGCGCTGCTCTACCGCACCGGGGACCTGGTGCGGTGGTTGCCCGACGGGCGGATCGAGTTCGTCGGCCGGGTGGACAACCAGGTCAAGGTGCGCGGGTTCCGCATCGAGCTCGGCGAGATCGAGGCCGTGCTCGGCGAACACTCCGGCGTGCGGGACGTGGCCGTCCTCGTCGAGGAGACCTCGTCCGGGGATCCGCGACTCGTCGGCTACCTGGTCCTCGACGGCGTGGACGTGCCGGCCGTGCGGGACTGGGCAGGCACCCGGCTGCCCAGCTACCTGATGCCGGCGGTGTTCGTCGTACTCGACCGGCTTCCGTTGACCGCCAACGGAAAGCTGGATCGCTCCGCGCTGCCCGCGGTCACCGTCGGGGACGGCGAGTACGTCGCGCCGAGCTCGCCGGTCGAGGAGACCGTCGCCGAGATCTGGGCCGAGGTGCTCGAGCTGACGCGGGTGAGCGTCCGCGAGGACTTCTTCGCGCTCGGCGGGCACTCCCTGGCCGCGGTTCAGGTCATCGCGCGGTTGCGCCGCGCCTTCGGCGTGGAGGTGCCGGTGCGGCGGCTGTTCGCCGCGCCGACCGTGGCCGGGCTGGCCAGGGTGGTGGCGGAGCTGCGCGCGGGCGGATCCGTGGTACCGCCGGAGATCCGGCCCGTCGACCGGGACCGGCCGCTGCCGGTGTCCTTCGCGCAGCAGCGCCTGTGGTTCCTGGGCCAGCTCGAGCCCGGCTCGGTCGCCTACAACGTGCCCGGCGCGGTGCGCATCGACGGCCCGCTCGACGTGACCGCGCTGCGGGCCGCGCTGGACGAGGTGGTGCGGCGGCACGAGAGCCTGCGCACCAGCTTCGCCGACCGCGGCGACGGCCCGGTGCAGATCGTGGATCCCGGTGCGGCACTACCGTTCGAGCTCGTCGACGCGACCGCGGACCAGGTGGAGGACGTCACCGGCCGGGTCGCCAGGACACCGTTCGACCTGACCGCGGGACCACTGGTGCGGGCCACCCTGATCCGGCTGGACGCGCGGGAGCACGTGCTGGTGCTGGCGATGCACCACATCGTCTCCGACGGCTGGTCTCTCGGGGTGCTCATGCGCGAGACGTCCACGCTGTACCAGGACTTCGCCCGCGGTGCGGAGCCGTCGCTGCCGGCGTTGCCGGTGCAGTACGCGGATTACGCGGCCTGGCAGCGGGAGTGGTTGTCCGGGCCGGTGCTGGACGAGCAACTCGGCTACTGGCGGGAACAGCTCGACGGCGCCCCGCCCGCGCTGGAACTGCCCACCGACCGGCCCCGCCCGGCAACCCCCAGCGGCCGTGGCGGGCAACTGCCGGTGTCCTTCGACGCCGATCTCGTCGGCGGGGTGCGTGGGCTGGTTCGTGACCGTGGTGCGACGTTGTTCATGGGGTTGTTGGCGGGTTTTCAGGCTGTGCTGGGTCGGTTCGCCGGTCAGGATGATGTGCTGGTGGGTTCTCCGGTGGCGGGTCGGTCGCGGACGGAGCTGGAAGGTCTGATCGGGTTCTTCGTCAACACGGTGGTGCTGCGTACGAGGTTGGGTGTGGGGGAGGGGTTCGGTGGGTTGCTGGGCCGGGTGCGGGAGACCACGCTGGATGCCTTCGCCCGGCAGGAGGTGCCGTTCGAGCGGTTGGTCGAGGTGCTCGCCCCGCCGCGGGACCTGGGGCGCACGCCGCTGTTCCAGGTGATGTTCATCCTGCAGAACGCACCTGGCTCCGACCTGCGGCTGGGGGATGCCGCACTGAAACCGGTGCCGATCGAGACCGGCACCGCGAAGTTCGACCTCACCCTGTCGCTGACGGAGAACGAGTCCGGCGGCGTCGACGGCTTCCTGGAGTACGACACCGACGTGTTCGATCCCGGCACCGCCGAACGCCTCACCGCTGCGTTGCACACCCTGCTGGGCGCCGCGGTCGCCGATCCGGACCGTCCGGTCGGCGAGCTGCCGCTGCTCACCGAAGCCGAACGTACCGAGGCGATACGTGCGGGTGAGGGCCCGGCCGCCGGGATCCCCGAGGCGACGATCCACGAGCTGTTCGCCGAGCAGGTCGCCCGGACCCCTGGCGCGATCGCGTTGCTGCACGGCGACAGCCGGCTCACCTACCGGGAGCTCGACGAACGCGCCGAACGGATCGCCGGCTACCTCGCCGGGCGAGAGGAGGAGTACGTCGGCGTCCACCTCGGTCGCTCCCTCGATCTGGTGGCCGCGCAGCTCGGCATCCTCAAGGCGGGGAAGGCGTATGTCTCCCTCGACCCGGCCTATCCCGCCGAGCGGCTGCGGTTGATGGTGGAAACCGCCGGTCTCCGTATCGTGCTCGTTCGGGATGCCGAGCGCGCGCGGGCCGGCCTTGGCGACGTTCTCGACCTCGTCCCTGTCGACGCCCCCGAGATCACGACCGCCGACCCGGTGGCGCACCGGCGGGTACGGAGTGACGAGGCCGCCTACCTGATCTTCACCTCCGGTTCCACCGGCACCCCCAACGGCGTGCTCGGCACGCACCGCGGCGCGGTCAACCGGATGGCCTGGATGTGGCGCGAGCACCCCTTCCAGCCCGGCGACCGTGGCGCGCTCAAGACCTCACCGAACTTCGTCGACTCGATCTGGGAGACCTTCGGCCCGCTGTTGCGCGGCGTCCCCTCGGTGATCCTGGACGACGACACCGTGCTGTCCCCACCGGAGCTGCTGGCGGCGCTCGACACGCACGGCGTGACCCGGATCGTGCTGGTCCCCTCGCTGCTGCGGGTGCTGCTGGACAACGCCGAGGCAGGCACCGCGCCCCGCCTGACCCACTGGACCTCCAGCGGGGAGTCGCTGCCCGAGTCGCTGGCCCGGCTCTTCCGGGAACGCCTGCCCGGCCGGACGCTGCTCAACCTGTACGGCCAGTCCGAGGTCGCCGCCGACTCCCTCGCCTGCGACGCGAGCGACACCCAGGCGACACCGACCGTGCCGATCGGCGGGCCCATCGACAACATCCGGATCCTGGTGCTGGACAAACACCTCCAACCCGCCCCGGTCAACGTGCCCGGGGAGCTGTACGTCGGCGGCGCCGGGCTCGCCCTCGGCTACGTCAACCGCCCCGGGCTCACCGCCGAACGATTCGTGGCCGACCCGACCGGATCCGGTGCGAGGCTCTACCGCACCGGGGACCTGGTGCGGTGGTTGCCCGGCGGGCGGATCGAGTTCGTCGGGCGGGTGGACAACCAGGTGAAGGTGCGTGGGTTCCGGATCGAGCTCGGCGAGATCGAGCTCGCGCTGGCCCGCCACCCGGCCGTCCGCGAGACCGCGGTCCTCGTCGAGGAGACACCCGCCGGGGACCGGCGCCTGATCGGCTACGTCGTGCTCGACGATGCCGAGATCGACGTGGTGCGCACCTGGCTGCTCACCCGGCTGCCCGGCTACCTCGTGCCATCCGTGCTCGTGCCCGTCGACCAGCTTCCGTTGACCCCCAACGGGAAGCTCGACCGGTCCGCGCTGCCGGCCGCCACACCGCCGGCCTCGGCCGAGTACGCGGCACCGCGGGGTGCGGTGGAGGAACTGCTCGCCGGGATCTGGGCCGAGGTGCTCGACGTGCCGGGGGTGGGCGCGCACGACGACTTCTTCGCCCTCGGCGGCCATTCGCTGATCGCCACCCAGGTCATCTCCCGCGTCCGGCAGGACCTCAGGGTCGAGGTGCCGCTACGGCGGCTGTTCGCCGCCCCGACCGTCGCCGCCTTCGCCCGTGTGGTCGACGAGCTACGGACCGGCGGGGCGGGTCCGCTGCTGCCCGAGATCACGCGGGCCGACCGGTCCGGCCCGCTGCCGGTGTCCTTCGCGCAGCAGCGACTGTGGTTCCTGGACCAGCTCGCCCCCGGTGCCGCGACCTACAACGTGCCCGGCGCCGCACGCATCCGCGGTCCGGTGGACGTGGACGTGCTGCGCGCGGTACTGCGCGAGCTCAGCAGGCGGCACGAGGCCCTGCGCGCCGGGTTCACCCGCACCGAGGACGGCCCGGTTCTGCGCCTCGACCCCGGAGCCACGATCGAGCTGGACGTGCTGGACGCGGCCGGGGAGGGTGAGCTCGGCGAGATCATCGGCCGCGCCGCCCGTGCCCCGTTCGATCTTGCTGGTGGTCCGTTGGCTCGTGCGGTGTTGGTGCGGTTGGGTGCGCGGGAGCATGTGTTGGTGTTGACGATGCATCACATTGTGTCCGATGGGTGGTCGTTGGGTGTGTTGATGCGGGAGACGACCGTGTTGTATGAGGCGTTCCTTCGTGGTGCGGAGTCTCCGTTGCCGGAGTTGCCGGTGCAGTACGTGGATTATGCGGCGTGGCAGCGGGAGTGGTTGTCCGGTGAGGTGCTTGCCGACCAGGTGGCGTACTGGCGTAAGCAGCTCGACGGTGCCCCGCCGGCGCTGGAACTGCCCACCGACCGGCCCCGCCCCACCGTCCGGCGTGGACGCGGCGGGCGGTGCGAGGTTTCGTTGCCCGCGGATCTTGTTGCGGGAGTGCGTGGGCTGGTTCGTGACCGTGGTGCGACGTTGTTCATGGGGTTGTTGGCGGGTTTTCAGGCTGTGCTGGGTCGGTTCGCCGGTCAGGATGATGTGCTGGTGGGTTCTCCGGTGGCGGGTCGGTCGCGGACGGAGCTGGAAGGTCTGATCGGGTTCTTCGTCAACACCCTTGTGCTGCGTACGCAGTTGACTCCGGGGGAGGGGTTCGACGGGTTGCTGGGCCGGGTACGGGAGACCACGCTGGATGCCTTCGCCCGGCAGGATGTGCCGTTCGAGCGGTTGGTCGACGTCCTCGCACCACCCCGCGACCTGGGGCGCACGCCGCTGTTCCAGGTGATGTTCATCCTGCAGAACGCACCCGGCTCCAACCTGCGACTGGCCGATACCGAACTCGAACCGTTCGATGTGGACACTGGAACCGCCAAGTTCGACCTCACCCTGTCCCTCACCGAGCGGGGCGAGGGAGTCGAGGGCTACCTCGAGTACGACACCGACCTGTTCGAACCCGAGACCGCGGGGCGGCTGGTCACCGCGTTGCACACCCTGCTGGGCGCCGCGGTCGCCGATCCGGACCGCCCGGTCGGCGAGCTGCCGCTGCTCACCGAGGCCGAACGGGGCGCCGAACTCGACCGTGCCGCGGGACCGCGCATCGACATACCCGCCCCCGGGGTGCACGAACTGTTCGCCCGGCAGGCCGCCCGCACCCCGGACGCGATCGCCCTCGCCGGCAACGGACTCCGACTCACCTACCGGGAGCTCCACGAGCGCGCGGGGAACCTCGCCGCGTACCTGCGTAGCCTGGACCTGCCCGCCGAGTCGGTGATCGCGGTGTGCCAGCCGCGTTCCGCCTCCGCCGTGGTGTCGATGCTCGCCGTGTTGAAGGCAGGGGGAGCGTACCTGCCGGTCGACCTCTCCGCGCCGGCCGAACGGCTCGCCTTCATCCTGCGCGACGCCGGGGCCCGGGTGCTGCTCACCGATCGCGCCAGCCGTGCCCTGCTGCCCGCGGACCCCGCGCCGACCGTCGTGGTCGACGACATCCCCGGCATCCCCGGCATCCCCGACATCCCTGGCACCGCGACGGAACCCGCGTCCGAGCCGGTGACGGCGGACCGGCTGGCCTATGTCATGTACACCTCCGGTTCCACCGGCCGCCCGAAGGGCGTCTCGGTGCCGCACCGCGGAGTCACCCGGCTCGCGCTGGCCGGAAGCCACGCGCGGATCGGGCCCGAGGACACCCTGCTGCACCTCGCGCCGCCGTTCTTCGACGCCGCGACCTTCGAGCTCTGGTCCGGGCTGCTGCGCGGCGCGAAGGTGGTCGTCGCCGACCCCGACCCGTTGTCTCTCAACGACATCGCCGGTGCCATCAGGACACACCAGGTCACCACGCTGTGGTTGACGGCGCCGCTGTTCCACCAGATGGTCGAACACCATCTCGACGCGCTCGCCGGGCTTCGCACCCTGCTCGCCGGTGGCGACGTGCTCGCCCCGGAACGTGTCCGCACGATGCGTGAGCGACTCCCGCACGTCCGCCTTGTCAACGGATACGGACCCACCGAGAACACCACGTTCACCACGACGGAGACCGTCGACCGCCTCCGGCCCGGCTGCCCGGTGCCGATCGGGTTCCCCATCGACAACACCAGGGTGCTGCTGCTGGACGCCAACCAGCAGCCGGTACCGGTCGGCGTGGTGGGCGAGCTGTACACCGGCGGCGACGGCCTCGCGCGCGGCTATGTGGGCCGCCCCGACCTCACCGCCGACCGGTTCGTGCCCGACCCGTTCACCTCTCTCGGTGCGCGGCTCTACCGCACCGGTGACCTCGGGCGCCGGCTCGCCGACGGGCGGATCGAGTTCGCCGGGCGTGCCGACAACCAGGTGAAGGTCCGCGGTTTCCGCATCGAACTCGGCGAGATCGAGTCCGTGCTCGCCCGGCACCCGCAGGTTCGGGACGCGGCTGTGGTGGTGCACGAGACCGACGCGCGAGACCGGCGACTGGTCGCCTACGTACTCGCCGAGGACAGCGTGCTGCCAGGACTGCGGGACTGGGCCGAGCGCAAGCTACCCGGTTACATGGTCCCCTCGGCGATGCGGGCGTTGCCCGAGTTCCCGATGACCTCGAGTCAGAAGGTCGACCGGCGCGCCCTGCCCGAGGTGACGATGGAGATCACCGAACAGTACGTGCCACCGGCCTCCCCGCTGGAGGAGTTGATCGCCGGGATCTGGGCGTCGGTGCTGGAGCTGCCCCGGGTCGGGGCGCGGGACGACTTCTTCGCCGCGGGCGGCAACTCCCTCGCCGCGACCCAGGTGATCGCCAGGGTCCGCCGCATGCTCGACGTCGAGGTGCCGCTGCGGCGGTTGTTCGGCGCGCCGACCGTCACGGCCTTCGCGCGGGTGGTCGCCGAGCTCCGCGCCAGCGGCGAGTCACTGTCCATCCCGGAGATCACCCGGACCGACCGGACCGTGCCACCGCCCGCGTCCTTCGCCCAGCAGCGCCTGTGGTTCCTGGATCGGCTCGCTCCCGGTGCCGCGACCTACAACGTGCCCGGTGTGGTCCGGATCCGCGGTCCGCTCGATGTTCCGGTCCTGCGACGAGTGTTCGACGAGATCGCCAGGCGGCACGAGAGCCTGCGCACCAGCTTCGCCGACCATGGTGCCGGCCCGGTTCAGGTCATCGCCCCCGACGGCCGGCTGCCGCTGGAGTACCGGTCGCACACCGGCGACCTGACCGAGCTGCTCGACGAGCTGATCCGTGCCCCGTTCGATCTTGCTGGTGGTCTGTTGGCTCGTGCGGTGTTGGTGCGGTTGGGTGCGCGGGAGCATGTGTTGGTGTTGACGATGCATCACATTGTGTCCGATGGGTGGTCGTTGGGTGTGTTGATGCGGGAGACGACCGTGTTGTATGAGGCGTTCCTTCGTGGTGCGGAGTCTCCGTTGCCGGAGTTGCCGGTGCAGTACGTGGATTATGCGGCGTGGCAGCGGGAGTGGTTGTCCGGTGAGGTGCTTGCCGACCAGGTGGCGTACTGGCGTAAGCAGCTCGACGGTGCCCCGCCGGCGCTGGAACTGCCCACCGACCGGCCCCGCCCCACCGTCCGCAGTGGACATGGCGCCCGCGTGCCCGTGACACTGGACGCCGGGCTGGTCGAGGACATGCGCGCACTGGCCCAGCGCTACGGCGCGACCCTGTACATGGCCCTGCTCGCCGGTTTCCAGACCGTGCTCGGTCGTTACGCCGGGCAGGACGACGTGCTGGTCGGTTCCCCGGTTGCCGGGCGCGGCCGAGCCGAGCTGGAAGGCCTGATCGGGTTCTTCGTCAACACCCTTGTGCTGCGCACGAAACTTCAGCAGGACACGGGCTTCGCGGCGCTGCTCGACCAGGTCCGCGAGACCACGCTGAACGGCTTCGCCCGGCAGGATGTGCCGTTCGAGCGGTTGGTGGAGGTCCTCGCACCACCCCGCGACCTGGGGCGTACGCCGCTGTTCCAGGTGATGTTCGTCCTGCAGAACGCCCCCGGCGGCACATTGCGGCTCGGCGAGGCGGAGCTGGAGGCCGTCGAGTCGGACACCGGCACCGCCAAGTTCGACCTCACGCTGTCGCTCACCGAGACCGAGCGCGGAGCCGAGGGCTACCTGGAGTTCAGCACCGACCTGTTCGAACCGGCGACCGCCCTGCGCCTCACCGACTCGCTGCGTACCCTGCTCACCGCCGCGGTCGCCGACCCGGAACGCCCGGTCGGCGAGCTGCCCCTGCTGCCCGGAGTGGAACGCGAACACCTGCTGGCGATGGACAACCACACCACAGCCGAGGTGCCGGAGCTGCCGCTGCATCGGCTTTTCGAGCGCCAGGTCCGCCGTACCCCCGATGCCGATGCCGTGATCGGCCCCGAGGACCGGCTCAGCTACCTGGACCTGAACCGGCAGGCCAACCGCCTCGCCCGCAGGCTACGCGACCTCGGGGCCGCCCCGGAACGGGTCGTCGGCCTGCTCGCCGAACCCGGCCCGCGGCTCGCGCTCGGCCTGCTCGCGATCCTCAAGTCCGGCGCCGCCTACCTGCCCCTCGACCCCAGGCTGCCCGCCGAACGCGCCACCCACCTGCTGCACGCGAGCTCGGCACTGGCCGTCCTCACCGGTTCCGGACTGTCCACAGCGGGCAGCGGGGTACCGGAGCTGCGGCTGGACGACGGCTGGGACGAGTCCGCGGACCTGGACCCGGACGACCTGCCACCCCTCGCGCTGCCGGCCAACACCGCGTACACGATCTACACCTCCGGTTCCACCGGGCTGCCGAAGGGCGTGCAGGTCGAACACCGGCAGGTCGTGAACTACCTGGCCGCGATCACGCAACGCTTCGAGCTGACCCCGGGCCTGCACTACGCCATGGTGCAACCCCTGTCGGTGGACGCCTGCCTCTCCGTGGTGGTGCCCGCGTTGTTCGGCGGTGGCACGCTGCACACCCTGCCGTACGCCGCGGCCACCGACCCGGAAGCCGTTCGCACCCATTTCCGCCGGCACCACATCGACGTCCTCAAGATCGCGCCCTCCCACCTGGCCGCGCTGCTGACCGCCGTACCCAGCCGGGATCTGCTGCCGCACAAGGTGCTTGCCCTTGGTGGCGAGGGTTCCGCGTGGGACTGGCTACGCACCCGGGTGGCGCCGCTCGCGCCCGAGCACACCGTGCACATCCACTACGGACCCACCGAGACCACCGTCGGTGTCCTGACCGGCCGGGTGGACATGTCCGAACCGGTGCGTGGTCCACTGGCGCCGCTCGGCCGCCCGTTGCCGAACACCAGGGCGTACCTGCTCGACGCGAGGCTGGAGCCGGTCCCGGTGGGCACGGTCGGGGAGCTGTACGTGGCCGGTGCGGGTGTCGCCAGGGGATACCTGGGCCGGCCGGGGCAGACGGCGGCGGTGTTCATGGCCGATCCGTACGCGCCGCGGCCGGGAAGCCGGATGTACCGGACCGGGGACCTGGCCCGGCGGTTGCCGGACGGGCGGTACGAGTTCCTCGGCAGGGCGGACAACCAGGTGAAGGTCCGTGGCTTCCGGATCGAACCCGCCGAGGTCGACATCGCGATGGAGACCCATCCGGCGGTGCGCCGGGTGGCCACCGTGACCCGTCCCGGCCCTGATGGCACTCGGCAACTGGCGTCGTACGTGGTCCCGGCCGAGGGCGGCACAGCCGACCAGCCGCCGGAGTCCGCGACTCTGCGCCGGTATCTCCGCGGCCTGCTTCCGGAGTACATGATCCCTACCACTGTCACCTTCCTCTCCGCGTTACCGGTGACCGCCCAGGGCAAGCTCGACCACGCGGCACTGCCCGCGCCCACCCAGCCCGGCACCGAGGCCCATCGCCCGCCGGGGACGCCCCTCGAGGTCCAGCTCGCCGCGATCTGGTCGGACGTTCTCGATATCGCGTCCCCCGGCATCGACGACGACTTCTTCGACCTGGGCGGGCACTCCCTGCTCGCGGTCCGCCTGATGTCCGCCGTTCGCGACCGGCTCGACTACCCGGTCTCCCTCGACCTCCTGTTCCGCGCCCCTACCATCACGCGGATGGCCGAGGCCCTCGGCGACACCGACCCGACCGCCGCGCTCGTCGAGCTCAAACCCGGCGCCGGCACCCCGCTGGTGCTGGTGCACCCGGTCGGTGGCGACCTGCTCGCCTACACCGACCTTGTGCACGCACTCGACGGGCCGGTGCTCGGCCTCCGCGCGCCGGATGACGGCCCCGCGGACCTCACCGCGATCGCCGAGCGGTACGCCACCGAGCTTCGCTCCGCGCAACCGGAGGGGCCGTACCGGCTCGCCGGGTGGTCCACCGGCGGCCTGCTGGCCTTCGAACTGGCCCGCGTGCTGGGCGAGGACGAGATCGAGCTGCTGGCCCTGCTGGACACCCACCTGCCGGCGGGCGACCGGCCGGTGATCGCGGAGCGGGACGACGCTCCGATGGTGGTCCGGTTCGCCGCGGACGTCGGTCGCGCGCTGGGCCACACCACGGGACAGGCCGAGTTCGCCGCGCTCGATCCCGCGCAACAGCGGGCGGAACTCGCCGCGGTGCTCACCGAGGCCGAGCTGGACCGGCGGCTCGCGACCTACAGCCGCAACGCCACCGCCGTGGACGGTTACCGCATGCGCCGTACCGCGCTGGCGGCGCTGCTGGTCACCGCTGAGGGCAACACCGATCTCGCCGGGCACTGGCGGCCATGGACCGGCGCGCTGGACGTGCATCCGGTGCCGGGCGATCACTACGGCATTCTCCGGCGGCCCGGGGTCACGCGGCTGGCGCGGCTGCTGCGGGAACGCCTGGCGCAACCGTCACGACCGGGAGGCACGAGTACCCCATGAAGATTGACAAGTCCGCCCTGCTCACCGTGCGGGAGTACTTCGACCGGCGGATGTACGCTCTGGTCGACCTGCGCATGTCACTGGAATGCGAGCCGAGCCTGACCGGCTTTCCCCCGTTCGACTCGCTGCAGCGGGTGGTCGGCCGCCTCGACCCCGCGCCGGAGACGATGTTCCGGCTGTTCCGGCTCGGCGAGACGGTCGACGACGGGGCCTTCCGCGCGGCGTTTCCCGAACCGGTCGTCGACGCGCTCGTGTGCACGGAGCTGGTGATTCGCACGGGGGACGGCTGGCGGACGCCCGGGCTGCTGCTGGTCCCGGCTCAGGGCCTGCTGCTGATCGCGGGCACGCCGCCGTCGTACCCGACCGCGGACGGGTTCCCGCGCGCCTGGTTCGACCTGTCCACCAACTTCGTCGCCGCCACCCTTCCGGGCTCGCTGCGGGGCGCCCGCGTACTGGACGTGTGTTCCGGCACCGGGGTGCAGTCACTGCTGTGCGCCATCCGCGGCGCCGAGTCGGTGCTCGGTGTCGAACTCGACGAGAGCGGCGTGGTGATCGCCTCGGCCAACGCGGTGCTGAACGGCGTCGCCGACCGTGTCGAGTTCCGGGTATCCGACGTACTGTCGGCGTTGCATCCGGAGGAGACGTTCGACTTCGTGGTGGCGAACCTGCCCTACGCTCCGGTGATCGGCGGCACCGTCGCGCCGGACAGTGTCACCGGCATCGGCAACGCGGTGCTGTGGCCACTGCTCGAGCAACTGCCCGCGCACCTTTCCGAGGCCGCGACCGGCATCCTCGCCACCTGGCGCTCCATCGGCCACGGCGGCGACAGCTACCAGCTTCGGGCCATCACCGAGAGCCTCGCCGCGGTGGGGGCCGCGGTCACCGCCTACCTCGACCCCGCCTTCGACACCGTCGACGGCGTGCTCCGCATGCTGCACAAGGATCTCAGCCGGCGCGACACCCCGGTCGACGTCGATGCCGTCGTCGCGTCGGTCCGGCGGCTGGTCGAACGCGCCGAGTTGCCCATGGACGGTTTCTACAACCAGCTCATCCACTTCAGCCGGGCCGGTGGCACGGCCCCCGCCGCGGTCTTCGGACTGGCCCGGCCCGGCACGGCCTGACGGAGGAACCAGCGATGACCAGTGACAGCGCCGAGGAGATCGACTACCGCGTGGTGGTCAACGACGAGGAGCAGTACTCGATCTGGCCCGCGGGCAGGGAGATCCCCGCCGGATGGCGTGCCACCGGGGCGGCAGGCACCCGCGAGGAGTGCCTGGCGCACATCAAGGAGGTCTGGACGGACATGCGCCCGCGCAGCCTGCGCGAGGCCATGAACTCCGCCGGGCACCAGGGAGACTGACCCGATGTACATACAGCTGGGGGATGTCCGCCTGTTCTTCGATGTCGAAGGTGCCGTGCTGGCCCCGGACGGGCCGGTGCACCGCGAGCGGCCCACGGTGCTGTGCCTGCACGGCGGCCCCGGCCTCGACCACTCCACGCTGCGCCCGGGTTTCTCCGAGCTCGCCGAGCACGCTCAGGTGATCTACCTCGACCAGCGAGGGCACGGCCGTAGCGACCGCGGTGACCCGACCCGCTGGACCCTGGCCCGGTGGGCCGCCGACGTGCACGAGTTCTGCCAGGCCCTCGGCATCGTGCGGCCGATCGTCCTCGGTACGTCCTTCGGCGGCTACGTCGCCATGGAGTACGCCATTCGTTATCCCAGCCACCCCGCGAAGATCGTGCTGATCAGCACCTCGCCCCGGGGAACCGGGAACCCCGAACGCCGTGAACGGGTCTTCGACGCCTTCGCCCGCCGGGGAGGCGCGGCCGCGAGCGAGGTCGCCCGGCGCGCCTTCGACGAGCGAACCCCCGCCGCGTTCGCCGAGTACGTCCGGGTCTGCGGCCCGCTCTACACCAGCCGCCCACCGGATCCCGACGGGGCCAAGCGGGTGATCGCCAACAACGAGATCCTGCCTCGCTTCGAGGCACCGGGGGCGGAGGGCGTCACGTTCGACCAGACGTCGCGACTCCCGCGGGTCCGCTGCCCGGTGCTCATCGTCGGCGGCAGCGAGGACCCCATCACGCCGATCGCCGAGCAGCAGCTCATCGCCGGCTCGCTGCCCGCGGGTCAGGTCGACCTTGTCGAGATCCCGGACTGCGGCCACGGTGTGCTCAGGGACGCCCCGCAGCGCCTGCTGGAGCTTGTCGCGGAATTCGTGGTGGCCACATGACGGAACGTGCTGTCCGAAAACCGCCAGCTTCACCGCGCCGCAGCCCGTTGACTACCCGAGGTATCCGGAGTCCGGGCATGAAGGAGCGTTATGGAAAGCGGCGGGTCTCGCGCCGGCCAGAGCGGCATCGCCATCCAGTTCTGCCTGCTGGCGCTGGCGTGGGGAGCGAGCTTCCTGTTCATCAAGATCGGCCTGGACGGGCTCTCCCCGGCTCAGGTGGTGTGGGCGCGGATGGTCTTCGGTGCGCTCGCCCTCGGCGCGATCATGCTCATCGCCCGGCGGCCGGTGCCAAGGGACGCGGCCCTGTGGGGACACCTCACCGTGGTGACCATCCTGCTGTGCGTGGTGCCGTTCCTGCTGTTCTCCTGGGCCGAGCAGCACATCTCCTCGAGCCTGGCCAGTATCTACAACGCCACCACGCCGCTGACCACGATGGCGTTCGCCGCGGTGGTGCTGAGCACCGAGCGGATCACGCGCGACCGGGGAACGGGCCTGGTGCTGGGTTTCGCCGGCGTGTTGCTGATCATCGGACCCTGGTCGATCGCCGGCGAGCACAACCTGCTCGCGCAGCTGGCCTGCCTCGGCGCGACGACCTGCTACGGCCTGGCCTTCACCTACCTGCGCAAGTTCGTCTCCCCGCGCGGGGTTCCCGCGGTGACGGTGGCCTTCATCCAGGTGTCGGCGGGTGCGGCGATCATGGTGCTGGCCACGCCGCTGCTCGCGGGCAGCCCGATGACGCTCACCTGGCCGGTGGTGTCGAGCATGATCGCGCTCGGCGCGGTGTCCACGGGGCTGGCCTACATCATGAACACCAACATCGTGGCGGCCTGGGGCGCGGCCAACGCCGCCGCGGTGACCTATGTGACGCCGATCGTCGGCGTGGTTCTCGGGATCATCGTGCTGGACGAGCCGTTGAGCTGGAACCAGCCCGTGGGCGCGGTGCTGGTGATCGCGGGCATCCTCACCGCGCACGGTCGACTCACCCAGCTCTCCGCGCGGATGAAACAGCCGGAATCCACCCGCACCGGCCGGTAGCTCGCCGGCCTCGCCCGCTCGACGGAAGGCGAGGCCGGTCATGATCTTCCGCGACGCCAGTGACATCGTGCTGGACGACGTGTTCGTGGAACTGGCCGGGTTCGTACCCGAGGCCGAGGTCTACCTCAAGCTGGAAGGATTCAACCCGGCCGGCTCCATCAAGTCGAAGACCGCCGTGGCGCTCATCGAGAGCGCCGAGCTCGAGGGCCGCGTCGGCCCGGACACCCAGTTCATCGAGTCCACCTCGGGCAACCTCGGCATCGCCCTGGCGACCATCTGCGCCGCGAGGGGCTACTCGCTGACCCTGGTCACGGATCCGAACACCGCACCCGCCGCGGTGCAGGCGATGACCGCGCTGGGCGCCGACGTGGTCCGGGTCGACACCCGGGACGCGGAGCACGGCTACCTGCAGACCCGCATCGACTACATCCACAACCGCCTGGCGGTCGAGCCGAACCTGGTGTGGCTCAACCAGTACGCCAACCCGGCCAACATCCGGGTGCACCGCGAGCTGACCGCTCGGGCCATCCACGAGGAGTTCGGCGACCTCACCGCGCTGTTCATCGGCGCGGGTACCACCGGCACGCTGATGGGCTGCCTGCAGTACTTCGGCGAGCACAGCCCGGCGACCCAGATCGTCGCGGTGGACGCGGTCGGCTCGGTCACCTTCGGCCTGCCCACCGCCCGCCGCCGGTTGCCCGGACTCGGCACCAGCCGGCGGCCGGAGATCTTCGTCGACGACGGCGGCTTCGAGAAGGTCGTGGTCGACGAACCCGGCACGATCGCCATGTGCCGCCGCATCGCCCGCCGCTACGGCCTGCTGGTCGGTGCCTCCACCGGCACCGTGCTCACCGCGGTGGAGCGGTTCGCTCCGACCCTGCCGCGCGGGGCGCGGGTGGTGGCGATCTCGCCGGACCTCGGGGACAAGTACCTGGGCACCGTCTACTCGCCGAGCTGGATCGCCGAACACTATCCGAGCCTGTCCGCGGTGGCCAGATCCGACTAGCAAGCCGGCGGCTGCGACGGTGGCGCGGGCCCGCGAGCAGGGGTCTGAATCCGGCGGCCCGGACGGGCTGTTGACGGTGTTCAGCAAGAGTGTCCCGGAAACGGCGCTGGACGAGAAATTACCGAGCATCTCGGTCGCGGGAAGCTTCGCGCGACGCTGGTCGGGAGTCGGCGAATGAGGGCAACGGCACACGTTCGAAAAC
Organism: Amycolatopsis cihanbeyliensis; assembly: GCF_006715045.1. Classification (GTDB taxonomy): domain Bacteria; phylum Actinomycetota; class Actinomycetes; order Mycobacteriales; family Pseudonocardiaceae; genus Amycolatopsis; species Amycolatopsis cihanbeyliensis. The sequence continues at coordinate 136,560 of NZ_VFML01000001.1, forward strand.
AGCGATCTCCGATGATTGTTCTGTCGTTCTATGCCAATGGATTGACCACGGGTGAGATTTCGGCTCATTTCGTCGATATTTACGGCGCTTCCGTGTCGAAGGAAACGGTAGCATGGATCACTGGCGCGGTGGTCGCGGAGATGGGCGAGTGGGCGAATCGCCCGCTGCGTCCGGTGTGATTCGCGATCTTCATCGGTACGGAGAGGACCCGCGACGGGCGGGCCGCCAGCCGGACTGTCCACTGCGATGGGAGCAACGCACGAAGCCCGTGGTGTACGAGTTCGCCATCACATTCAGTGACTGCTGGCCGGGTGCCGGGGGCTACTGATAACCACAGTCGAAAAAATCGTTCATGTTGCGGTCCTATAGGAACTACCGTGAGGAATCACGGGTAACCTCAACGCGCCATACGGTGTTGACCGTCATGCCAAGAGTTCCATCACCTTCGACCTATGCGCTATTCTGTCCCTGCCTGAGGACGGGTGATTGTGTGATGGGGGTTGGTGCGCACATGGACATGTCGCGTCAAGGAGTAGGCCACCAAACTTCCGTCGTGTACGTCGAGTCGGTCAGCTCGCTGTGTGAAGGAAACGGGCGAACTGCACTCGCTCGGGTGCCGATGCTGTCCCGGCGGGAGATGCAGGTGTTCCGGCTGCTGGCGGAGGGTAAGTCGAACCGGCGGATCGCGGGTGTGCTGCGGGTGTCCGAGCGCACGGTGAAGGCGCATGTGGCGCAGATCCTGGCGAAACTGGACGTGGAGTCCAGGCTGCAGGCCGGGCTTGTCGCCTTCGCCTGGACGATCGTCGACGGTGAGGCTTCTCGCTGAGTCGGTGCCGACCCGGCAGGGCCCACGCCGGTCACGGGACGCCGAGCAGGCGCAGCCCGGCCGCCATCGCCGCGGCGCTGAGCACGATGACCAGGAACGGCAGCCGGTACCAGGCCAGCACGCCCGCGGTGAGCACGCCGGCCGGGCGGGCGTACCCGGCGAACTCGTGTCCCTCCGCCAGGGTGGAGGTGGCGACCAACGCGGCAAGTAGCACGATCGACGATGCCTCCAGCAGCCGCACCACCGTGGGCGCAACAGTGACCTTGGTCCGGAGCGCGGGGCCGGCGAAGCGGAAGGCGAAGGTGCCTGCGGACAGCAGCAACATCGAGATGACGGTCAGGGTTGGCTGGTTCACTGGCGTGCCCCCTTACGCGCGGTCAGAGTCAGGCCGGCCAGGGCGAGCAGAACGGGCAGGCCGGCCGGCAACACAGGCGTGGTGGCGAGTGCGATGGCCACGCCGGCGAGTGCGCCGTGCCGGGTCGCGCTCGCCTGTGGCCCTCGCTCCCGCAGCGTGGGAAGGATGAGCGCGAGCAGCACGGCGGGGAACATCGCGTCGAGTCCGAAAGCGGCGGGGTCGGGCACCACGCTGCCGGCGATCCCGCCCATCAGGGCGCCCAGCGGCCAACCCACCATGATGCCGACGCCACACCACCAGTAGGCGGTCCGCTTGCGGTCCAGTGCGGGCTGGGCCAGGGCGAGCACCACCGTCTCGTCGTTCAGGAAATGCGCGCGCACGATACGGCGCCACCCGCTGCCGAACAGTTCCGGCGGGACCGAAAGGCCGTAGGGCAGGTGGCGAGCGTTGACCAGGAGTGCCGTCAGCAGCGCTGCGATCGGGTTACCCCCGGCACCGATGACTCCGATGAACAGGAACTCCGACCCGGCCGCCAGCACGAGCATCCCCAGGGTGACCGGCAACCACAGCGGCAGGCCGCTGGCGACGGCCGTGGCACCGAAGGAAAGGCCGATGACCCACACGGCCAGGCAGATCAGCAGGATGTCGCGGCCGAGTCCCGCGTCGAGGGTTCGTTTTACCGAACACATGACTGATACAGTAAACAGCGACGAAGTGTTCGTCAAACTGGCTGGTTGATCGATGTGGCGAACGGTGGTGCGGGAACAGAATGACGCAGGACAACGACGTGATCACCCCTACGGGCGGGCCTCCGTTGGACCGGATCGCGGCAGCGTTACGTGCGGAGCGCGCCAGGGCCGATCTGTCGCTCACCGAGGTGGCGCGGCGCGCCGGCGTGTCCAAGTCGACGCTGTCCCAGTTGGAGTCCGGTGCCGGCAACCCCAGTGTGGAGACGCTGTGGGCGCTGTGCGTGGCGCTGGACGTACCGTTCGCTCAGCTGCTGGACCCGCCGCGGCCGCAGGTCCAACTGATCAGGGCCGGTGAGGGGCCTGCGGTCTCGGCGACAGCGGCCGACTACCGCGCGACCCTGCTGGCGGCCTGCCCGACGAACACCCGGCGCGATGTGTTCCGGGTCGTCGCCGAACCCGGCCAGCGGCGGACGTCGGACCCGCATATGCCGGGCGTCGTCGAGCACGTGGTACTCGCGTCCGGGCGGGCCATCGTCGGGCTGGCCGCGCAGCCCGAGGAACTGTCTCCCGGTGACTACCTCGCCTACCCCGGCGACCATGCGCATGTCTTCGAGGCACTGGTACCCGGCACCTGGGCGGTGCTGGTGTCCGAGCATCGTTGAGCTTCTCGTACGTGCACGTTTCCTACACCACCTTGTGCATCCACCCGTACCGGTCGGGACGGTCACCGTACTGGATTCCGGTCAGTTCCTCCCGCAGCCGCAGCGTGACCGGACCGGGCCGGCCGTCACCGACGAGGAACTCGCCGTCGGCGTCCCGAACCCGCCCGACCGGAGTGATCATGGAGGAGGTGCCGCAGGAGAACGCCTCGGTCAGCCGCCCGGCCGCGGCGTCGGCGCGCCAGTCCTCGACGCTGATCCGGTCCTCCTCGACGGTGTAGCCGAGGTCGCCGGCAAGGGTCAGCAACGAGTCCCTGGTGACCCCGGCCAGCAACGTACCGGTGAGCTCGGGGGTGACGAGCCGGGTGCCGTAGACGAAGAACAGGTTGCTGGTTCCCATTTCCTCCACCCAGCGGCGTTCCACCGGGTCGAGCCACACCACCTGGTCGCAGCCCCACTGCCGGGCCTGCTCCTGGGCGAGCAGGGTACCGGCGTAGTTGCCCCCGCATTTCGCCGCTCCGGTGCCATCGGGCGCCGCGCGAGCGTACTCGGCGCACAACCATACGGTCACCGGTTCGAGTCCGCTCCGGAAGTAGGTACCGGCCGGGGAGGCGATCACCACGAAGAGGTAGGAGGTGGACGGCCCGTAGAAGCCGAGGCCGGGTTGGGTGGCGATCAGGAACGGCCGCAGGTAGAGACTGTGCCCCTGCCGGGTGGACACCCAGTTCCGATCCAGGTCCACCAGCAGGTCCAGCGCCCGCACGAAGGTCTCCTCGGGCAGCATCGGCATCGCCATCCGCCGGCAGGATCGGGCGAACCGTGCGGCATTGGCGTCGGGCCGGAAGGTCACCACCGAGCCGTCGGCGCGCCGGTACGCCTTGAGCCCCTCGAACACCTCCTGGCCGTAGTGGAAGACCTGGGTGGACGGATCCAGGGTGAGCGGGCCGTAGGGGCACAGCCGGGCGTCGTGCCAGCCTGCCCGCTCGGACCAGGCGATGGTCACCATGTGGTCGGTGAACACCGAGCCGAACGCGGGGTCGGCCAGTACCTGCGCGCGCCGCGCCTCGGGCAGGCGTTCGGCGGGCTGGGCGGTGAACTCGATCGTCATGGGCCGCTCCTGGTTACATCGGGGGGTTGCCGTGCTTGCGGACCGGCGGTTCGACCCGCTTGGATCGCAGCATCCGTAGCGACTCGGCCAGCACCCGCCTGGTTTCGGTCGGATCGATCACCTCGTCGACGAGGCCTCGCTCGGCCGCGTAGTACGGATGCATCAGCTCGGCCCGGTACTCCTCGACCAGCCGCGCTCGTAGCGCATCGGGAGCGTCGGACTCGGCGATCCGGCGCCGGAAGATCACGTCGACCGCTCCCTCGGCACCCATCACCGCGACCTCGTTGGTGGGCCAGGCGTAGGCGAGGTCGGCGCCGATCGAGCGGGAGTCCAGCACGATGTATGCGCCGCCGTAGGCCTTGCGCAGGACGAGCTGTATCCGCGGCACCGTTGCCTCGCAGTAGGCGTACAGCAGCTTGGCGGCGTGCCGGATGATCCCCCCGTGCTCCTGGTCCACGCTGGGCAGGAAGCCGGGTACGTCCAGCAGGGTCAGCAGCGGGATGTTGAACGAGTCGCAGGTCCGCACGAACCGGGCGGCCTTCTCGCTGGCCTTGATGTCCAGCACGCCGGCGAGCACCGAGGGCTGGCTCGCCACGATCCCGACCACTGTGCCGCCCAACCTCGCCAGGCAGCACAGCACGTTCGCCGCCCACGACTCGTGCACCTCGAGGTAGTCACCGCCGTCCACCAGCTCCTCGACCACAGCTCGCATGTCGTAGGGCCGTTTCCCGTCGGCGGGCACCAGTTCCAGCAGCGCGGCACCGGAGCGGCCGATCGGGTCTGCGGTCCGCGTCGCGGGAGGCGGCTCCAGGTGGTTGGCCGGCAGCAGGGAGAGCAGGTAACGGACCTCGGCCAGGCAGCCGCGCTCGTCATCGTGCACGAAGTGCGCGACCCCGGAGGTGCCGGAGTGCACGTCCGCGCCGCCCAACTCGTTGTGACCGACCTGCTCGCCGGTCACCGCGCGCACCACGTCCGGCCCCGTCAGGGACATCTGCGCGGTGTCTCGCACCATGAACACGAAGTCGGTCAGGGCGGGGGAGTAGGCCGTCCCACCAGCGCACGGTCCGAGCACCACGGAGATCTGCGGTATCACGCCGGAGGCGCGGACGTTGCGCTGGAAGATGCCGCCGTGGCCGGCCAGCGCGAGTACACCCTCCTGGATGTGGGCGCCACCACCATCGTTCAGCGAAACCAGGGGAGCTCCCGTGGCCAGCGCCATATCCATGATCTTGTGAATCTTGGCGATGTGTGCCTCGCCGAGCGTTCCGCCGACGATACGGGCGTCGTGCGCGTAGACGAAGACCCTTCGGCCCTCCACCGTGCCCCAGCCGGTGATCACGCCGTCGGTGGGTGGTCGCCGGCCCTCGATCCCGAAACCGGCGTCCCGTTGCCGGCGCAACTGCTCGAGCTCGTGGAACGAGGCATCGTCCAGCAGCAGGTCGATACGCTCGCGCGCGGTGAGCCTGCCCCGGGTGCGGTGAGCCGCCGTGGCGTGCTCGTCGGGACCTTCGGCCGCCGCCGACTTGGCCTGCCCGGGTTCGGACACCAGGTCCGCCGCGTCGGCGGAGTCCACGCTCGGCGCCGAGTTCGTCATCATCGGGTTCCCTTCCGCCCGGGTCGGGTCTTGGCCCGCCGGCAGCGCTGTCGCTGGGTGCCGAGGCCGGCGACCTCGGTTTCGACCAGGTCGCCGGGCCTCAGGTACGGCTCGTCGGGTCGGCCCAGTGCCACCCCGCCGGGTGAGCCGGTGAGCACCACGTCGCCCGGCTCCAGCACCAGGAACTGGCTGAGGTACCACAGCAGCCACGGCACCTCGAAGATCATTTCCGTGGTACTGGAGTGCTGCATGAGCCTGCCGTTGACCCGGCAGGTCAACCTCAGTGAGCCGAGGTCGCCCACCTCGTCCGGCGTGACCAGGTAGGGGCCGAGCGGGCTGAACGACTCGAACGACTTGCCCTTCAACCACTGGCCACCGCGGTCCAGCAGCCAGCCGCGTTCGGAGACGTCGTTGGCCGTGCAGAGCCCGGCAAGGTGGCCGAGGGCGGCGTGCTGGTCAGGCAGGTACCGGGCCCGGCGTCCGATTACCACCGCCAGCTCGACCTCCCAGTCGGTGCGGTCGCCGCCGGGCGGGATGAGCAGGTCGTCGTACGGCCCGGACAGCGTCCACGGCGACTTGCTCGCCACCACCGGCTCGGCGGGGACCGGCATGCCCGCGTCCTCGGCGTGGTCGCGGTAGTTCAACCCGATGGACACCAGGTGCCCGCCCGGCCGCACCGCTGGGCCCACCCGCCGCGCACCCGGGTCCACCCGCGGCAGCCGGGTCGCCTCGGCGGCGAGCCGGCCGGCCAGGTCGGTGAGGAAGTCCGGATCCAGGGCCGATCCGGTCCAGTCGGACACCCATGCCGAGACATCCCGCACGACGCCCTCGCGATCGAGTACGCACGGTCGTTCCCGGCCAGGTGGCCCCACTCGTAGCAGTCGCACGTCCGACCCGCTCACCCGGCCGGTTCCTCGAGGTACTTCTCGAAGAACGCGATCTCCTCGTCGGTGAGCCGCCGGGGACGCCGCTTCACGTAGTCGAACGGCGCCATCACGGTGGCCGCACTGGCGTAGCGCAGATCCCCGTCCTTGATCTCGCCCGCGATCGTCACCGTTGCGGTGCCGAGGTCGGTCACCCACAGTTCGATGTCCACCGGGACGTGCCGGTGCACGAGTTGTCGCTTGTAGTCGATCTCGTGCCGCACCACGACCGAGCCGTCCTTGAAGAAGGCGTCCCCTTCGGTCTGCCCCAACCGGAAGATGAAGTCGACCCTGGCCTCCTCCAGCAGGCGGAGGAAGACCACGTTGTTGACGATCCCGTACACGTCCATGTCCGCCCAGCGCAACGGGCAGCGGTACAGATGCGATGCCATGGTCACCGCCCGCCTGGGTTCGCGCCCGCAACGGCCTGGAACGCGCTGACGTAGTCGTCGGCGGCGATCGGCGCGCGGAGCAGTTCGGGGGAGAGTTGGAAGCCGTCGATCAGCGGTGTGACGTACGGGAGCAGCGCGACGCACAGCGAGTCGAGTTCGCCGGGCACGGCCAGTACCTGTTCGGCGGTGAGCAGGCCGCGCGCGAGGTACCAGCCTGCGTCGCGCTGGAGCTCGGTCAGCCCGTAGAGGCGGGCCAGGGTGTGCAAGGCTGTCCGGGCGTCCTCGGTCGCGGCGCCCTCGGCGGCGACGTGGAAGCGTTCCACCGCGATCCGGACCCCACGCGTGCGGGCCATCGCCAGTGCGGTGTTCAGTACCTGGTTCCATGCCTCCAGGTAGCTCCCCGATGCCTCGTCCAGCACCGCACGCGCCTGCCCGTGCAGTAGCCGTTCCCGATGCGACAGGGCCGCGATGTGCAAGCGCGGATCGAGCAGGCTGTATGCGCCGGGCGGCGGGGCCGGGTTGTCCGGCTCGTGGCCACGCTGCGCGAGCAACTGGCCCGCGGTGGTGGCGAGTAGCACCTGGTTGTCGCCCTCCGCGGTGACCAGACCTTGCAGCAGTGAGCCGTAGTCGGCGATCCGGTTGGCGCTGAAGATTCCCTGTGCGCCGCAGCGTTCGCGGCAGACCGCGACCACTTCGGTCATCTCCCATGTGGACAGTGTCTTGGTCACGGAGATCAGCACGTTCAGGTCGTTGCCGCCGGAGCTGGTCACGTACTCGTGCTTGGCGTGGTTGAGCAGGAAGGTCATCGCGTAGGTTCTCGCCAGTGCGGTGAACAGCGCGAGCTGGTGGCTGCGGTACTCCAGGACCGGAAGGTCGTTGCGGCCCGGCGCGTTGGTTCGCCGCTGCTGCGCGTAGCGCAATGCGATGTATACGCTGGCGCGTCCCGCGCCGACCGCCGAACTGGACACGCACAACCGGCCGGGCATGATACGGCTCATCGTACGCAGGAACCGTTTGCGGTGATTTCCTCCGACGGTACGGAACGTTCCGTCCGCGAGGAACTCACCCATGTCACCGAGCAGCAGGCTGCGCCGGGGTAGTCGCATCTGGTCGAACCAGGTCAGGCCGTTGTCCAGGCCCTGCACCGGTTTCTCGGGGCACGGCGCGGTGTGCACACCCGGCCGCGGGCCGCGCTCGTCGCAGAGCTCCACCAGAAAGGGAAAGACGCCGTGGTCCGTGCCGTCGGCCTGTAGCCGGGCCAGCACAACAGCGATCTTCGGGATGTCGTTGAACCCGCTGTAGGACATGTACTTCTGTGCGAGCGCGTCCGGCGTGTGTAACACGAACGTGTCGGTTGCACGGTCGTATACCGCTTCGGTACGCATGGCCGCGACATTGTTGCCGTAGCCCAGCTCGGTGGCCATGTAGGGACCGAAGGACGACAGGCTGTCCAGTTCTTCGACGTAGTCGGCGATGTCGGCACGGTCGATGCCGTGGTCGAACACCGTGCCGAAGCACAGGTTGTAGTGCACCATCAGCAGCGAGAAGGTCGATACGTCCAGCAGCGAGGGCCATTCGGCCAGCGCGAACAGCCGCCTGGGGTCGCGCAGGATCTCCCGCGGCCGTTCCAGCCGGCCGTGGATGTGGCGGCTGCGTTCGTAGGCGAGTCGCCCCGCCTCGGGCAGGCTGAGTCCTTCCCGCGGGTCGAAGACAGGGTCGAGCAACGCCGCTCGAATGTCGGCGTGCACGCGTTCGTAGCTGCCGGCGAACAGGAGCCGGGTCAGCTCGGCACGAGGATCCGCGTCACCGCGCACGGTACCGAGCGCTGGCGTGCTTACCGTGGTCATCGAACGTTTCCTTTCCTCGGTCGGTTCCGCCCGCCGACAGCGAGATCACGCGGCGATGAGCAATGCGGTGTTCTGGCCGCCGAAGCCGAAGGAGTTGCTGAGCGCGACGCCGACCCGGCCCGGACGTGCGGCCTTGAAGACGAGGTCGAGGTCGATTTCGGGGTCGGGGTCGGTCAGGCCGGCGGTCGGCGGGATGAGGTCGTACCGCACGGCGAGCGCGGCATAGGCGGCTTCGATCGCCGCCGCCGCGCCGAGCGGGTGTCCGGTCACGCCCTTGGTCGAGCTGACCGGCACCTCCGGGGCGACCGCCGAGCGGATCACGCCGGCCTCGGTACGGTCGTTCATCGGGGTGGACGTACCGTGTGCGTTGACGTAGCCGATGTCCGCGCCGGTGATGCCGGCGTCGGCCAGTGCCGCGCGGATCGCCAGCGTGGCGCCCGAACCCTCGGGATGCGGTGAGGTCACGTGGTGCGCGTCGGCAGAGGCGCCGTAACCGATGGCGCGGGCCAGTACACCGGCGCCGCGGGCCCTGGCGTGCTCCTCGGATTCCAGCACCATCACCCCGGCGCCCTCGCCGAGCACGAACCCGTCCCGCGCGACGTCGAACGGCCGGGACGCCGTGCCGGGATCGCGGTTGCGCGACAGCGCGCGCATCCTGGCGAACGCCGAGACGTACAGCGGGGTGACCGGCGCCTCGGCGCCACCGGCGATCACGATGTCGGCCGCACCGAGCCGGAGCAGATCCCGGCCGATCCCGATCGCGGAAGCACCGGAGGCGCACGCGGTGCACGGCGCGAGGCACGGGCCGGTGGCGCCGAGCTCGATCGCGAGCTGTCCGGCCGCCATGTTGAGCAGGCCCATCGGGAGGGTGAGCGGCGAGACGTCCGCGGGGCCGTCGGCCAGCAGTGTCTGGTGCTGCCGCTCGAGGGTGCCGGTGCCACCGGCCCCGGAGCCGATCAGCACCGCCACCCGGGAGCCTTCCCATTCCCGCGGGTCGAGCCCGGCGTGCCGCAGCGCCTCGTATGCCGCGGCGATGGCGAAGGCGGTGTAGCGATCCCACTGCCTGGCACCGCGCAGTCCCGCCTCGGTAGGGGAGAACCCGGGCACCCGGCAGGATATGCGCACCGGCAGCTCGTCGAGTTCGGGGTCCATCCCCGCGGCCGGCTCGCCGTCGACGACATGTGCCCAGTTCGCGTCCACCCCGGTTCCAGCAGGGCTCACCAGCCCGATCCCGGTGATCGCCGCGCTGAATGTGGACATCAGGTGGTCACGCCCCTCTCGGCGGACCTCTCCTCCACCTTGTCGACGACCTCGCCGATCGTGGAGACCTCGGCCATCTCGTCGTCGGTCAGGTTCAGACCGAGCTGCTTGTTGATGGCGGTGACGAGCTCGATCTGGGACAGGGAATCGAGGTCGATGTCGTCGAAGGTTGCGGTGGAGCTGACCGTTTCGGGGGCGACGTCGAATCGGCGGGTCAGGATCCCGACAATCGATTCGTAGGCAGTGCTCATCTCTCCTCCAGTGCGTCGCGATACCGTCAACTGACGGCGTCGATCGGAATATCGGGCCAGACCAGCGCCGTGGAGCCCCAGGAAAGGCCGGCACCGAACGCGGACAGCAGCACCCGCTGGCCGGGTTCCAGCCCTCCCCGATCGAAGATGTCGTTGAGCAGCAACGGGATCGAGGCGGCCAGGGTGTTACCTACCCGGTCGATATTGACTGCCACTCGCTGCTCGGGCAACTGCAGTTCCTCGGCTACGGCGCGGACGATGCGGACGTTGGCCTGGTGACCCACGAACCAGTCGACATCGGCGGCCGACCAGCCGATGCGGTCGAGCACCCGCCGGGTCGAGGTGGTCATCCGTTCCACGGCTTGGACGAACAGGGGACGGCCTGCCATCTGCAGGTACCAGTCACGTGTCGGCACCGTGTCGAACCCGAGGCCGTTCCGGGCTGAGCGCTGCCTCGAGCCGCCCGCGGGGATGGCGAGCAGATCGGCGTGCGCGCCGTCGCTACCCAGATCGAAGGGGCCGAGCGCACCCGGTTCGTCCGGTTCGCCCGCGCGCAGTACGACGGCGCCCGCACCGTCGCCGAAGATCGGTGCGGTGTTGCGATCGCCGGGATCGACCAAGGTGGTGAAGGCCTCCGCGCCGATCAGCAACACCTTCCGCGCCACCCCGGCGGCGATGAGCCCGGCCGAGGTGGCCAGGCCGTAGGGGAACCCGCTGCAGGCGGAGGTCAGGTCGAACGCGGCCACCGTGTCGACACCCAGCAGGTGGGCCACCTCGGGTGCTACGGCAGGACACAGCCGGTCGAACGATGTCGTCGACACCACCACAGCATCTACTGTGGACTCATCAGCGGACTTCAGCGCGCGTGCACCGGCCTCCACGGCGAGGTCGCGGGTGGACAGTCCGCCGGTCACCATTCTGCGCTCGCGAATGCCGGTCCGTGTCGTGATCCATTCGTCCGTGGTGTCGAGGTTCGCGCACAGGTCTTCGTTCGTGACGACTCTCGAGGGCAGCCACGAGCCGAGTCCCGTGATTACCGCAGCCATGGTGATCCTCTCATCAGCATCGCAGGCAGGAAGGACGAACCGAGTACGTGACCGCCTTGGGCCGGCGTCAACCACCGCTGCCAGTCTCACCACGGGATCGGCGGTACCTCAACGGACCTTTGGTACTAGCCTGTTGGTGCGTGTACCAAAGGACATTGCCGTGATCCGGTCGGTGTCGAATAGATTCCCGGGTATGGCCGCGACACTTCCCGCAGCCCGCGACACCCTCCCGGTGACCACAGATCCGGACGTGTTGGCAGGCTACGCGCACGACCGGGCCGAGGGTGCTGAGTACTCGCTGCCGGCCGCCGTGGCGCGGCCACGCGACACCGAGGAGGTTGCCGCGGTGGTGGCGTACTGCGCCGAACACGGCATACCCGTGGTGGCACGCGGCGCCGGCACCGGGCTGTCCGGGGGCGCGAACGGCATGGCCAGTGCTGTGGTCGTGTCATTCGAGGCAATGGACGCCATCGTGCGCATCGACCCGGACGAGCGGGTCGCGGTGGTGCAGGCGGGTGTGGTCAATGACGACCTGCGACGCGTCTGCGCCGAGCACGGCGTGTGGTATCCACCGGATCCGTCCAGCTCGCCATGGTCGACCATCGGCGGCAATGTCGCCACGAACGCCGGCGGCGTCTGCTGTGTGAAGTACGGCGTGACCAAGGACTACGTGCTCGGTTTGCAGGCCGTGGTGGGGCGCGGCGAGGTGGTACGACTCGGGCGCCGCACCGCCAAGGGCGTGGCGGGCTACGACCTGGCCGGCCTGATGGTCGGCTCGGAGGGCACGCTCGGGCTGATCACCGAGATCACCGTGCGGCTGCGCGGGGCGCGTGCGGCCGAGCACACCGTCGTGGGCTACTTCGACGACATCTCGGCGGCCGGCCAGGCAGTCACCGCCGTCACCGCGTCCGGTGTCGTGGTCAGCGCCCTCGAACTGGTCGATCGCTACTGCCTGCGGGCGGTGGACGAGTGGAAGAAGATGGGCCTCACCGACGGCGGTTCGGTGTTGTTGCTGGCCCGCTGCGACGGGCCGGGACAGGCCGGCGAGGCGGAGGCCGAGGTCGTGCTGGACTGTTTCGCCCGGTCGGGTGCCACCTGGAGTGCCCGCTCCGGCGACGAGACCGAGGCCGAAGCCCTGTTCATGGCGAGGCGGCTGGTCCTTCCCGCGCTGGAACGTCTCGGCCAGGTGCTCACCGAGGACGTCTGTGTGCCGCGGATGCTCGTGCCGGAGATGCTCGGGGCGATCGAGCGAATCTCCGCCGAGCACGAGGTGCACATCGCCAGCCTCGCACATGCCGGTGACGGCAACCTGCATCCGATGGTCGTCGTGCCACCAGGGGACGGCGCGGCGCGGCGAAGGGGACATCGGGCCTTCGAGCGGATCGTGGACGAAGCCATCCGGCTGGGTGGCACGGTGACCGGCGAGCACGGGGTGGGGCAGCTCAAGATGCGCGGGTTCGCCGACGAGGTGGGTCCGGTGGTGCTCGGCATGCATCGGGCGATCAAGTCGGCGCTGGACCCGGTCGGGATCTTCAACCCGGGCCGGGTGTTCGCGGCCGAGCCTGCAGGTGACGACGCCACCTGACCGCACCGGCCCTGCGCCGTCGACGGTGTCGATCTAGCAGGGAGTGGTGTCCTGCCAGCCGGCGAAGCGGCGCTGCCCGTACAGCAGCGGCGGCTGACCGGTGTGTTCCAGTTGACGCACCCGCCCGAAAACCACCATATGGTCCGCGGCGTCGATGTAGCGGTCCACCGTGCACTCCAGCATCGAGTGCGCGTGCTGGGTCAGCCACGGCATCCGCAGTCCGGTGGTGTGCTGCCACGGGATCCCGGCGAACCGGTCCGCTCCCTGCTTGGCGAAGGTCCGCGCGATCGGGGCGCCCTGGTCGTTCAGCAGGTTCACCGCGAACGCGCCGCGAGCGCGGACCGCGGCGAAGGAACTGCTCTGCCGGTGCAGGCAGACCAGCATCGTCGGTGGCGTGGTGGAGACGCTGCACAACGAGGTGCAGGTGAGCCCACGCGGATTGCCGTCCGGATCGAGCGTGGTGACCACGGCCACCCCGCTCGGGAAGTAGCTCATCAGCTGGCGGAAGTCCGCCTCGTCGATATGCCGCCGCTCGACATTCGCCAGAAAACCGGTGGAGCCGGGCACGGTACCTCCCCGTATCGCGTCTGGTGACTCCTCCAGCATGTTCGCTCGTGGAACGGCGGGACACGGCCATTCGGGTGAGGTGTCAGCCGGTCTCCCCGGCGAGGGTGAAGGAGCGCAGCCGGGCGGTGGCCACGGCGGCACCCAGTGCGGTGAGCACGATCGCCAGCAGGGCGGCCGTGATCGGCAGGAGCCGGCCGGTGAGCAGTTCGGTCTGCGCGAGCCCGCCGGCCAGCGTGGTCGAGTACTCCTGCACGCTCAGCACCCGCGCACCGCCGACGAACCTGGTCAACAGGTTCTCCCAGAGCATGATGTAGACGAGACCGACGGCGACCGGGCGGCGGGACAGCAGGCTCAGCGCGAGGAACAGCGCGGTGTAGACCAGCGCGCCGACCGCCGTACCGAGGCCGAGCCCGACCGCGAGCCGGGGTGACCCGGCGATGGCGCCCGCGATGGCCAGCGGTACGGCGGTGACCGCGGCTGTGGCGCCCCAGGCCACGGCGAGCTTCGTGACGACGATTTCGCTGCGTGGTACGGGTTTGGACAGGACGTGGGTAATCGTGCCGTCCTCGATCTCCAGTCCCAGTACGCTGCTGCCGATGATCAGCGCGGTGAGCGGCAGGATCACGCCGAGGCCGAGGTCACCCAGCACGATCGGGCCCCACTGCGCCGGATCCGCCGAGGTGCCGGCGGCCAGCACGGTCAGACCGATGAGCAGCAGGGGCATGGGCAGCAGCAACAGCAGCCTGCGCCGGCCGAACAGGGCCCGCGCGGTCAGTCCGGCGATGGTGAGATTCATTGCGCCACCAGGTAGGAGAAGACGTTTTCCAGGGACTCGTCGCGGGGCTGTACCGCGGTCAACCGGATGTCCTCGGCACGCGCGAGCTTCGCCAGCGCACGGGTGAAAGCGCCGTGATCGCTGGTACGCACCTGGAGGCCGGACGGTTCCAGTTCCACCCCGGCCACCGCGTCGAGGCCCATCAGTACCGCGCCCAGCCTGCGGTCGTTCGAGGACCGCACCAGGTACACACTCGGCCGGTTGGTCATCAGCTTGCGGATGTGGCGGTAGTGACCGGACGCGGCCAGCCGACCCGCCACGATCACCTGGATCGTGCCGGACAGCCGTTCGACCTCTTCCAGGATGTGCGAGCTGAACAGGATCGTGCGTCCCTCGCCGGCCATCCGGTGCAGCAGGTCCATCATGTGCAGCCGTTGCCGCGGATCCATCCCGTTGAACGGCTCGTCCAGCAGCAGCACGGAAGGGTCGTGCACGAGCGCGGCGGCCACCCTGGCCCGTTGCCGCATTCCCTTGGAGTAGGTGGAGATCCTGCGGTCCTTGGCCTCCTCGAGTTCGACGATGCCGATCGCTCGAGCGGTGGCGGCGAGCGGATCCTTCAGCCCGTGCAGTTTCGCGCCGCTGAGCACGAACTCCTGGGCGGTGAGGAAACCGGGCACGGTTTCGCGTTCGGTGACCAGGCCGAGCTTGCGGTAGACCTCGGGATCGCGCCAGGTCGGCTTGCCGTCGAGGTGCACGGCGCCTCGCGCGGGGCGCAGGAAGCCGGCCATCATGTGCAGTACGGTCGTCTTCCCCGCGCCGTTCGGGCCGAGCAGCCCGGTCACGCCGGAACCCACGGTGAGCGTGATGTCGTTGACCGCCACCACATTGCCGTACCAGTGGCTGACGCCGGTGAGTTCCACGGTGGCGGATCGTGCGGTCGAGGTGCTTTCGGCGACCACGGTCATGACTTCACCTTTTTGTAGCGGCGGAGTAGCAGGGCAGTGCCGGCCGCGGTGAGCACGACCGCGGTGAGGCCGTAGATCGGGCCGTACGAGCCGACCTGGACGAACTCCTCGCCGAACAGCCAGTTGTCCACACCGGACAGCAGGTCGACCGGGTTGAGCAGTCCGGCGAGCTGGCCGGTCGCGCCGTCGCCGAGCGCGCGCAAGGTGCCGGATACCGGCGCGGTCAGCAGGAAGACCCCGATGATCATTCCGGTGGCGAACACCCGCCGCCCGGTCAGCGAAGCCAGGGGGAGCGCGACGGCGCCGATCACCGTCGCGTGGATCGCGGCCGCGAGTAGTCCGAGGGCCAGGTTCCCCGCCTCGGTGAACACCCCGGTGATTCCCTCGTCGGTGGACAGTGCCAGCCCGACGAACATGAGCAGCATCGGGCCGGCGTACATCACGAAGGCCGCGGTGATCAGCGCGCCCAGCTTGGCCAGCGCGTAGTCCGAGCGTTGCGGCGGGCGGGAGAAGTACAGCGGCAGCAGGGTGTTCCGCAGGTCGCGGGACACCAGCTCGGGCGCGACGATGCCGACGAAGGCGGTGATGGCGTAGGAGAAGGTCGAGGCCACGCCGACATAGCTCAGCACGGTCACCCCGAGTTGGGTGCTGACCACCACGAGGATCAGGGAGGTGATGCAGGCGATCCCGAGCAGTCCCAGTGGAAGTAGCTTGGCCTTGGCGCTGCGGCCGATACCGAACGCGGCGCGCACGCTGTGCACGTAGATCGCCAGGGCCGCGTACCGGCGGCCGAGCCGCGGACCCTCGTAGTGCTGGTAGCCGATGTCGTGAATGACGCCGGCGTCACCCGGTGCGGACATCGTTCACCTCCGTCGGCTCGGCACGGAACAGATCGGCGACCTGGTGGCGGTGCCGTTCGAGGCGGTGCAGGGAAAGGTCGCACTCGGCGACCGCGTCCCGGATCGCGTCGAAGGTCTCGTCGCCGGCCAGCCGCACCATCAGCAGCCGCTGCTCGCGCCGCACGGAGAGCCCGACGCTGGTCAGCCGGGACGCGAGCTGCTCGTCCCCCTCGTCGACCTCCACCATCAGCAGGTCGCTGTGTCGCGTCATCGAGGACAGTGAGGCCGAGCGCAGCAGGCGGCCGCCCTCGATGGCTACCAGCGAGGTGCAGATCCGCTCGATCTCACCAAGCAGGTGTGAGCACACCACGACCGAGATACCGAACTCGGTACCGATGCGGTGCACCAACTCGAGCATCGCCCGGCGCCCCTCGGGATCCAGTCCGTTGGTCGGCTCGTCGAGCAGTAGTAGTTCCGGATCGTGCACCAGGGCCTGAGCCAGTTTCACCCGCTGCTTCATCCCGGTCGAGTAGCCACCGATCTGCCGGTAGCGCTCCTCGTAGAGCCCGACGTGCCGCAACGTCTCCGAGGCACGCTCGCGTGCGGCGGCCCGTGGCAGGCCGCTGACCCGCCCCAGGTGCGTGACGAACTCCGCGGCGGAGAGATCGGGCGGGAGGCAGTCGTGCTCCGGCATGTAGCCGACGCGGGCGCGAATCGTGGCACCGTCGGAGCCGGGGTCGAGGCCCAGCACCCGGATCGTGCCACCGGTCGGCTCGAGCAAACCGAGCGCCAACTTGATGAGCGTGCTCTTCCCGGCCCCGTTCGCGCCGATGAGCCCGACGATGCCGGGTTCGATGGTCACCGTGAGATCGGACAGCGCGGTGACCCTCGCGCCGTACCGCTTCTCCAGTGACTCCGTCTCGATCAGGTTCACGTCGCCGAGGCTACTGAAGCCGGTCCGCACCGACATCCGGTATGACCCTGATCGTTCCCCCAGGGGCCGGCGCCCGCGTGGTCGGGGACCGTGCCGTTCTTCCGGCCGCGACTACACTCTTGTTGAGATACAGGGCAACATGGTATGTATCATCATATCATCTGCTGCTGGAGCTCGAGGAGGAGTTCGGGGCATGGCGGAGTTGAACAGGCGCAGGATGCTGGTTTCCGGTGGCGCGTTGGGGGCGCTCGGCGCGCTGGGGATGGCATCCCCGGCTCATGCGCGGTCCCTGCTGCCCTGGACCTGGGCCCCCAGCGGCTCGGTCGCGGGTTCTGGCGCGGGCGACGATCCACGATGGGTGTGGGACGAGGAGGCCGACCCGTTGGTCGCCTCGCTGCTCGATCGCGGCGCCGTGCCCGAGGTCAACCGTCTGCTGTGGAACTGGACCCGCAATGATCAGCCGTTGCCCGCCGGGCTGCCGGCGGAGCTGCGGTCATTCATGGAGAAGGCACGCCAGTTGCCGTCCTGGGCGGATCGGGACAAGCTGGACACCGCGGCGGAGTTCAACAAGTCCAGGGGGCTGTACCTCAATCTGCTCAACGGGGTCGGTGGCGGCATGCTGAGCACCGCCATTCCCAAGGAGGCCCGCGCGGTCTACTACTCGCAGGGTGGCGCGGACATGGAGGATCGCGTCGCCAAGACGAGTATCTTCGGATTCGCCGTCGGTTCCCTGAACGCGTATCGGCCCGAGGGTTCGTGTGTGGTGGAGTCGGTGAAGACCCGGCTGGTGCACGCGGCGGTCCGCCACCTGCTGCAGCAGTCGCCGCACTGGACCGGCGACATCCCGATCAGCCAGGAGGACATGCTGGTCACCTGGCACACCCTGCCGACCTTCGCCATGCGCAGGATGCTCGAGTGGGAGGTCCCGATCACCCGAGCCGAGTCCGCGGCGTACCTGCACGTGTGGCAGGTGACCGCGCACCTGCTCGGGATCAGGGACGAGTACATCCCCGCGACCTGGGAAGCGGCCAACGCCCAGTCGGACCAGGTCCTGCCCCGGAACATGGGGCCGACCCGCGAGGGGGTCGAGCTGACCGACATCCTGCTCGGCCAGCTTGCCGAGCAGACCAGCCCCGGCGGCATCAGCCGGCCGCTGTGCAACGCGCTCGCCCGGTACCTGGTCGGCGACCGGGTGGCCGACTGGGACGGCATTCCGCGCGAACCGGTGTGGGATCGCCTGGTCACCGTTGCCTGGCCGGCACTGGTGAAGTTCCGTGAAGGTCTCGTCCCGCTGCCGCTGGTGCCCGAGGTCGCCTGGGTCCTCGATGAGGCGGCGCGCCGATACATCCTGTTCTATCTCACCAAGGGCGCGGAGACCAAGATCGAGATCCCGGTGGCGAATCGCCCGGGCTGAGCTGGACGTTGATCGGATCGGATGGTGACGGAATGGCCGAGTCCCTCGGGCGGCGACGGTTTCTGGGCTACGTGCTGGCCGCTCCGACCCTGGTGGCCGCGGCCGAACTCGGGTCGGCACCGGCGGCCGATGCCCAGCTGCCCTCGCCGGAACTCACCGATCTGCTCGATCTCAACGACATGATGACCGCGGCGGCGCTACCGACCTCGGGACTGATCACGGTGGAGGTCGACACCGACGGCACGGTGTCCTTCGCGCTGCCGCGAGCCGAGGTGGGACAGGGCATCACCACCTCGACGGCCATGCTGATCGCCGAGGAACTGGGCGTGCCGGTGGACCGGGTGCGAGTCACGCTGGCGGACGCTCGGCCGGAGCTGGTGTTCAACCAGCTCACCGGTGGGTCGAACACGACCATCGCGACCTACATCCCGATCCGGGTCGCCGCCGCGATCGCCCGGCGCCGGTTGCTGGCTGCCGCGGCTACCGAGCTCGGCGCGTCGGCCACCGACGACCTGACGCTGCGGGGTGGGGTGATCACCGATCGCTCCGGCGGCGTCGTCGACATCGGTGCGCTCGCCGGGCGGGCCGCGAGCACCCGGACCCTGCAGGTGCCCGTCGAGCTCACCTCCCGCGAGAAGTTCACCGTCATCGGCAAGCCGCACAACCGGATCGACGCGCTGGAGGCGGTGACCGGGCGCAAGAAGTTCGCGATGGACCTCGACGTCCCGGGTGCGAAGCCGACAATGGTGTGCCGCCCGCCGACCATCAACGGCGAGGTCGGTTCGGTGGCGAACCTCGCCGAGGCCCGCGCCATGCCGGGCGTCACCGACGTCGTGGTGATCACCGGCGGGGTGGCGGTGCGCGCCGAGACCTTCGGCCAGTGCGTGGACGCCGTACGCGCGCTGCGAGTCTCCTGGAAACCCGGGACCGCGGAGGGAAAGTCGGATGAGTCCGTGCTCGGGGAGCTGGCGGCCGCGGAGCTGCCGCTCGGGCTCCGGCCGCCTGTTCCGACCGTGGAAGCCACATTCACCTTCTACTTCCGGAGCAACAGCGCGCTGGAGCCCAACTGCGCGGTCGCCGACGTGCGGTCGGACCGAGCCGAGATCTGGTCGGCGTTGAAGTCACCGATAGTCGCCAAGCAGGCCATCGCCGCCAGGCTCGGCCTGCCATCCGGCGAGGTTGCCGTGTACGTCACCGAAGGCGGCGGTTCCTTCGGGCGCAAGCTGTTCTTCGACGCCGCGCTGGAAGCCGCCGAGGTGTCCCAGAAGGTCGGCAAGCCCGTGAAACTCATGTGGCACCGGGCCGACGACTCCCGCCAGGGCCGAACCCACCCGATGGCCACCTCGCGGGTGCGCGTCGCCCACCTCGGTGACCTGGTGCTGGGCTACCAGCAGCGGCACACCAGTGTCCGCACGGACCTCGGACACGGGCTCGGCGAGGTCATCACCGCCATGGCGGCGCGGCTGCCGGTGGGGGACATCGGGTTCTCCCAGACGTTCTTTCACCTCAGCCAGGAGATGTCCTACAACTTCGGCGCGAGCACCCAGCTGCTCAACGAAACCGGCAAGGGTTTCAACACCGGCAGCATGCGCAACGTGTACTCGCCCGACGTCACCTGCGCCCGGGAGCTGATCGTCGACCAACTCGCCGCGAGGATGGGCAAGGACCCCTACCGGTTCCGGCGCGAGTTTCTCCGCGGTTCTCGTTCCCGCGCGGTGCTGGAGAAGGTTGCCGAAGTGGGGGAGTGGGGTCGACCGATGCCGGCCGACACCGCGCAGGGTATCGCCGTGCACACCGAGTACAAGGCGGTCAGCGCCGCGCTCGTGGAGATCGACTGCCGACCGGAGACCGTCAACCGCCCTGTCCGCCGTGGCGTCACCGGGCCACGTGTCACCAGGGTCGTCTTCGCCGTGGATGTCGGTCTCGCCGTGAATCCGCGCGGGCTGGAAGCGCAGATGATGGGCTGCATCTCCGACGGCATCGCGCTGGCCCTGACCTCCAGCCTGCACCTGCGCGATGGGCATTTCCTGGAGGCGAGCTGGGACAACTACTTCTACACCAGGCAGTGGAACACCCCGCCGGAACTGAAGATCGTCGTCATGCCCAGCACCTCCGAGCAGCCGGGCGGCGCGGGCGAGTTGGGCGTCGCGGCGTCGATGGCCGCGGTCGCCTGTGCCTATGGCCGCGCCACCGCGACGTTGCCCACCAGCTTCCCGATCAACCACGGCACGCTGTCCTTCGAACCCAAGCCGACGACCCCGCCCGTCCCGCCGTCCCCGACCGACGGCCTGAACCACGCCTGGTGACCCGAGGAGACCCGAGTGCCTGAACACACCTTCCGCGTCAACGGCGAACAGGTCACCGTCGACGTCGCCGACGACGTGCGCCTGCTGTGGGTGCTGCGCGACGTTCTCGGCATCACCGGGCCGAAGTACGGCTGCGGCATCAACGTCTGCAAGGCCTGTACCAGCCACCTCAACGGCAGGGCGGTCAACCCCTGCGCGATCCCGGTCAAGGACCTCCAGCCGGCCGACGAGGTCACCACCATCGAAGGACTTCCGGCCACGGTCGGTCAGGAACTGCACCCCATGCAGCAGGCCTGGCTGGACTATGATGTGGTCCAGTGTGGATACTGCCAACCCGGTCAGATCATGGCCGCTGTCGCGCTGGTCCGCCGGGCCGCGGCCGAGGGTCGCGAGCTGACCGAAGCCGACCTCGACGGCCTGCGCAACATATGCCGGTGCGGCACCTACTTCCGCATCCGCGAAGCCATCAAAGGCGGCGCGCGGAACATGTGAGGCACACGTTCTGGGGTCAACTCGGGGATTCGGTCGGTTCCAGCATCGGCACCAGGAACCGCCTGGCCACGGCGGCGAGCTGCTCGTCGTCGTCGAGGTCGATGACCTGACTGGGAATTGCCAGGAAGGAGCCGGATACCCGGACCATCAGCTCGGCCACGAGGTCGGTGTCCAGGTCGCCGGACACGTTGCCCGCGCGTTGCTCGCGGCGGAGCTGGCCCGCGACGAACTGCCGCACGGTGGCAAGGGTTCGCCCCCCGTCACTGATCATGGACGGCACGAGCAGGTCCGGCTCCGCGGTGACCAGGCCGCCGATCAACGGGTTGCGCCGAATGGTGCGCAACGAACTCACAAAACCCAGCACCACCCGGTCGGCGACGGTCTCGGCTTGTTCGATGTCGACGAGGAACCGGTCGAAGTACCGGCGGAACTCCCGACGTACCACGTGTTCGACCAGCGCGTCCTTCGTGGCGAACCGCCGGTAGACCGTGATCCGGGAAACCCCGGCCCTTCGGGCCACGTCCTCCATGGTGGACCGCTGGATACCCGTCCGGCAGAACTGCTCGTACGCCGCGTCGAGTATGCCCGCGCGGGTGTCGTCCGCGTCGTCGACCTGCTCGACGGCGTCGGTGTAGGCGCGTTCCAGTAAGGACTCCGAGCCCGGCGTGATGAGGACGGACAGCGCAGGTTCCACGTTCTCCTCCGGGTACTGGTTTCTTCCGCAACCGCCAACGGTCGCCCTCATCGTAGGTCTTGTGATGACCGACACGGTGTGCTGTTATTGATGATACGTAGACGCAGTATTTGTTTCATCGTATCAGGAAGTGCTCGCGGCCTCGACGAGGAGGAGGAGCGAAGGCATGGACAACCTCAGCAGGCGGAACGTGTTGAAGGCGGGTGGGGCGTTGGGTGCGCTTGGTGCGCTGGGTGTGGTGGCGCCCGCGCAGGCGAGCACGGAGTGGACGTGGTCACCCGCGGGTTCGGTGGCGGGCACGGGGGTGGGCGCCGACCCGCGGTGGGTGTGGGACGAGGAAGCCGACCGGCTGGTCGCCTCGCTGCTCGACCGGGGCGACGTGCCCAAGGTCAATGAGCTGTTGCGGACCTGGACGAAGAATGATCAGCCGTTGCCGGCCGGGCTGCCGGCGGACCTGCGGGACTTCATGGAGCGAGCCCGTCGGCTGCCGCACTGGGCCGACCGGGACAAGCTGGCCACCGCGGTGGAGTTCAACGAGAAGCGGGGCCTGTACCTCGGCGTGCTGTACGGGCTGGCCAGTGGCATGATGAGCACGGTCATCCCCAAGGAGGCGCGCGCGGTCTACTACTCCCAGGGCGGCGCGGACATGAAGGACCGCATCTCCAAGACCGCGAAACTCGGGTACGACATCGGGTCCCGCGACGCCTATCAGCCCGGCGGCGAGATGATCGTGACCTGCGTGAAGACCCGGCTGGTGCACGCGGCCGTGCGCCACCTGCTGCCACAGTCGCCCTACTGGACCAAGGCCGCCGAGGAAGAGATTCCGATCAGCCAGCGAGACATGATGGTCACCTGGCACAGCCTGCCCACCACCGTCATGCAGAAGCTGACCGCGTGGGAGGTGCCGATCCCGGCCGCGGAGTCCGAGGCCTTCCTGCACTCCTGGCAGCTGGGCGGGCACCTGCTCGGTATCAAGGACGAGTACATCCCCGTGTCGTGGGCGGAGGCCGATGCCCAGGCGGAGCAGGTCCTGGACCCGGTGCTGGCCCCGACGCCCGAGGGGGTCGACCTGGCCGACATCCTGCTCAACCTCGGCGCCGACATCGACGGCGGCGTCCTCAGCAAGCCCGTACTCGGGGCGTTCACCCGCTTCCTGCTCGGTGATCGGATCGCCGGCTGGCTGCACATCCCCAGGGAGCCGATCTGGGACCCGCTGCTCAACGCGGCGTGGGGGCCGTTCATCGCCGTACGTGAGGGACTGCTTCCCTTCCCGCTGGCGCCGGAGTCCTACTGGCTCTTCGATGAGTTCCTGCGGAGAGCGGCCCTGCTCTACCTGTCCGAGGCACGGCCGATCAGCATCGAGATCCCGGACACCAACCGCCCGTCCTGAGCGGGCTCACTCGGGTCGAACACCGCGGCCCACGGACGCGCGTCGAGGCTGGGTGGATCACCCCTGGTGACAGCCTTGGCAACGGCGGCGACCCGGACGGTACACGGGCTGTCCACGCGGTCGCCGGCGACGGGGCTACGCTGCTGGGATGAGCATGGTGACGAGGCGGTTCGAGTGAGTGCGCGGTTCGCGGAGCTGGACTGGTGCCCGACGCCGATGGGTGAGCTCGTGCTGCGCAGGCGGTGGGACCCCGCCTTCGGCAAGGAGGTCTACGAGATCAAGCTCGGCGAGGAGTTCCTGATGTCGAGCCTGTTCACCGTCGCCGAGTTGGAGCTGGGCCGCCGCCCGCTCGCGGAGCTGGAGGGCACGGCACTCGAGGTGGCCGTGGGCGGGCTCGGGCTCGGCTACACCGCGCAGGCGGTGTTGGAGAATCCGAACGTGGCTTCCCTGGTCGTCGTCGACGCCCTCGCCGAGGTGATCGGCTGGCACGAGCGCGGGTTGATCCCCGCCGGGGCGAGCCTGACCGCGGACCCGCGTTGCTCGCTCGTGCACGGTGACTTCTTCGCGATGCTGCGCTCGCCGGAGGGTCTCGACCCCGCGACTCCGGGACGGACCTTCGACGCCGTGCTCGTCGACATCGACCACTCCCCGCGCCACGTGCTGCACCCCGACCACGCCGGGTTCTACCAACCCGCGGGCCTGGCGAGGCTCGGCGAGCACCTGCGCCCGGGTGGCGTGTTCGCGCTGTGGTCCAACGACCCGCCCGACGAAAACTTCCTGGCCGTGCTCGCGGGTTGTTTCGCCGAGGCGCGCTCGGATGTCGTCAGCTTCGACAACCCGCTGCAGCACCGCGCGGCCACCGCCACCCTCTACCTCGCCAGAGCCGGCGGCCCGCAAGCCTGACCGCGCCCGGTGGTGCCCGTCGTCAGGTGGTGCAGTGTTTCTGCGTGTCGGTGCGAACCTGCCTGCCGGTGAACTCCTCCAGGATGGCGATGTTCGCCGGGGAGTAGTTGGTCGCGGTGATCTTGTCGGCGTCGGGACTGCCCAGTTTGCCGGTGTAGGGCGCCGACTTCTCCAGCCAGTAGGCCGTGCGCAGGAACTGGGTCAGTACCAGTTCCCGCAGTTTCGGCTCATTCGTGATCTTTGCCCAGTACGCGGGGTGCCGGTCTTTGGCCACCCGCAGGTAGAGCAGCAGATAGCGTAGGTTGGTGGCGGCGATGTCGCGGGCGTTACTCGCCCCGACACCCTTGATGTACTCCTGGACCACCGTCACCGCGGGCAGGCCCGTCAGTCCGGCGTTCAGCTCGGCCAACACGCCCTGGAGGTGGTACTCGCCCTGGGTCCGATCACGCAGGTAGATGTTGTCCATGGAGTCACTGAGCCGGTCCTTGATCAGCGGCAGGATCTCCTTGCGGGGAAAGCCGTCGTGTAGCGGCACCCTCATGTCCTGCCGGGAGGCGTTGATCCAGGCCGCGGTGTGCACGTTCCACCTGGTCCGCGACGGATCGAGATCCCACATGTGCGTTTCCTCGTGAATGGCCACCATCATCGACTCGGCGAAGGCCTCGAAGCTGTCCTTCCGCACGAACCGGTCCCAGTACGGATCTCCGGCCTGAGCGATGGCCAGCGCCTCTCCGCTGGGCCAACGCCGCTGGTACATGGCCTGGAGGGTCTGCATCCAGTTCGAGGAGTTGAACCTCGCTTCGAGGTCGCTCACGTCCGCGGTGGGATGCGACGGCTCCTCGTAACAGTAGGGTGCGGCGGAACCCGGGACGGGTGTGGAGGCGGCGGCCGTTCCCACCGTCGGCGACAGCGCGAGGAGCACGGTCACCACAGACAGAGCGCGTGTTCTACTCACAATGGCCTCATTTTCCGGACGGACGTGCCGTGGGCAGGGCAGGGCAGGGCAGGGGCGGCGGCTCTTCGTCGTCACGGGGATCGTACGGACCGCTGTTCCCCGGTGCCTACTCCCGTCTCGGCATAAACTCCGGTGACACCCATGAACGCACCGGTGCCCACACGCTCGCATCGCGGTACTCACCTGGCCGCGGAACGAGGCGGGGTATGCCGTGCGGGACCGGCCGGGCGGCGCCGGTGGTCGACGACGAGCTCGGGATCGTCGAAAAGCGGGCAGCGGGAATTGGTCAACATACTGTCCACAGTGTATCGATGA
Organism: Amycolatopsis cihanbeyliensis; assembly: GCF_006715045.1. Taxonomy (GTDB): domain Bacteria; phylum Actinomycetota; class Actinomycetes; order Mycobacteriales; family Pseudonocardiaceae; genus Amycolatopsis; species Amycolatopsis cihanbeyliensis. Next base: position 161,644 of record NZ_VFML01000001.1, read on the forward strand.
GTGTACTGGGTCCGGCCGATGCGCTGCCTGCCGTGGTGGGCCCGGCACGTTTCCCGGCCGCGTTCGCGGTCCGGTGACGTATCCGCCACCCGGCCACCAGTTGAAACGCAGCGCGCACTGTTGGTCACGGAACATATGGGCTCCGGCACAATGACCCACAAATGGCTGGCATAATCACCGACACAATGGGCCGTACAATGATCGCCAGCGTGATCAGATTCGGCCGTTCGGCAGATTTCGGCGAACCACCCTGGGCGTAGCGTCCCCGCCGCAGTGACCCTGCGCGATGGCGGAGAGGGGTGGAGCATGGACGGCGCCTACCTGGTCGTGCTCAACGACGAGGATCAGTTCTCGATCTGGTTCGCCGACCGGGACGTCCCGGCGGGCTGGCGGGCCGAGGGCTACCGCGGCACGCGCGAGGAGTGCCTGGCCCACATCGACGCGACGTGGACCGACATGCGCCCGCGCAGTGTTCGCGAACACCTCGCTGCGGAGAACGGATAACCGAGCCCCGTCGCCTCACCCCATGCGCGCGGCCGCCGGTCACGCGTCCGTTCGGTTACCCGAGATGCCGATGAGGAGGTCACGTGACCGCAGTGGCCGCATTGCCCCTCCAGCGCGGAATGATCGCGGCCGGGCTGGCCGACCCGGCCGCGGGGACCGATGTCATCCAATGTGTCCTGCACTTCCCGCGGGGAGCCGATATCACCGCCTACACCGCGGCGTGGCGGGCCGCCGTCGAGCGGCATCCCGTGCTGCGCACCAGGTTCTCCTGGAATCCCGACGGCGGCGCCAGGCAGTGGGCGGGCCCGGCCATCGATGTGCCGCTGGTGACCGGACTGTCCGATGTGGATCTGAATGAGTTCCTCGCGGAAGACCGGCGGGCGGGGGTGGACCCGGTCGCCGGCCCGGCCCTGCGGCTGACCGCGCTGACCACCGGTTCGGGCCCGGTGGTCGTGGCGACCTTCCACCACGCGATTCTGGACGGGCGGTCCCTTGCGATGCTCCTGTCGGAGATCGACGACCATTGCGCCGGACAAGCGGACTTCCGGTCCCGGCCGGACTTCCACGACTACGTCCGCTGGTACACCGAGCGCTCCGCGGGCCCGGCGGCGGAGACCGAGCGCCGGTTCTGGGCCGAGGAGCTGGCGGGCGCGCCCGCGGCCGGGCCGCTCCCGCTGGAGACACCCGGCGCGTCGACCCCCGTGATGCGGGTGGCCGAGGCCGAGCTGTCCGACGCGGAGACCACCGCGCTGCGCGGGCTGGCCGAGGCCGCAGGGGTCACGGTGAACACCGCCGTGCTGGCGGCGTGGGGACTGCTGCTGGCGACGCACTCGGGTGACGGCGGCGCGGTCTTCGGGGTGACCCGCTCGGCGCGCTACGGCAGCGTGCCGGGCGCGGACGAGATGATCGGTCTGCTGCTGGCGACCACCCCGTTACACCTGCCGGTGCACCGGGACGCCACGGTGGCCGGCTGGCTGCGCGCGGTGCGGGCCCGGTCGGTGGCCTGCCGGGACCACCAGCTCTGCCCGCCCGCGGTGATCGAGGCCGCCGCCGGACGGGGCGGGGACGCGCCGCTGATGCGCAGCCTGGTGCTGTTCGAGCACCGGGAGCTGGACACGATCCTGGCGCGCAGGCCCGGCAACCCGTTCCCCGGCCGCCGGGTGCGGATCCTGCGCAGCCCCGGCTACCCGCTGACCCTCTACGCCTTCGCCGAGCCGAGGCTGAGCCTGCGCCTGATCCACGACACCACCCGGTTCCCGGACTGGGCCCCGGAGTTGCTGCTCACCCAGGTGCGGGGCTTCCTGACCGACTTCGCCGAGAACCCGGGGCGGCTCGTGCGCGAGCTCGTGGAGCCGCGTGGCGCCGACCGGGTCCGGATGCTGGAGAAGTGGAACGACACCACCGTGGACTACCCGGCAGGGGCGAGTGTGCCGGGCCTGTTCGCCGCGCAGGTCCGGCACGCCCCGGACGCCGACGCGGTGTTCGACGGCACCCGCTGGATCAGTTACGCCGAGCTGCACGACCGCAGCGACCGGGTGGCCCGCTCGCTGCTGGCCGGCGGCGTGCGGGCCGACCATCCGGTCGGCCTGGCGCTGCCGCGCGGCGCGGACCTGGTCACGGCGATGCTCGGGGTGGTGAAGGCGGGCGCCGCCTACCTTCCGCTCGACCCGGCCAACCCGGCGGCGCGCGAGGCGGTGACACTGCGCGAGTCCGGGACCGAGCTGGTGATCGGCGACCGCCCGGTGGACGGCGTCCGCACCGTCCCGATCGGCGACCTGCTGTCCGATGTGCACGACCGGGTGGGCACGGGCAGGCCGCACCCGCTTTCGGTGGCCTACCTGAACTACACCTCCGGCTCCACCGGGAGACCGAAGGGCGTGGCGGTGCCGCACCGCGCTGTCGTTCGCCTGGTGAGCGAGCCCAACTTCGCCCGCTTCGGCCCCGGGCAGACCTTCCTGCACCTTTCGGCGACCGCCTTCGACCTGACCACCCTCGAGGTGTGGGGCGCGCTGCTCACCGGCGGCCGGGTCGTGCCCGCACCGGAGGGGCCGTTCGAGCCCGCCGCACTCGCCGCGTTGCTGCGCGAGCACCAGGTCAGCGTGCTGTGGCTGACCGCGGGCCTGTTCCACCAGATCGTCGCGCACGACCCGGCGATGCTCGCCGGGGTGGAGCAACTGCTCGCCGGCGGGGACGTGCTGGCGCCCGAGTCGGTGAACACCGCGCTGCGGGTGCGCGGCAAGCCGGTGGTGAACGGCTACGGGCCCACCGAGAACACCACCTTCACCGCCTGCCACGTGGTGCGCGAACCGGCCGGGTCGACGGTGCCGATCGGCAGGCCGGTGCAGCGCTCCAGCGTGTTCGTGTTGGACGAGTGGATGCGGCCGGTTCCGGCCGGGGTGACCGGCGAGCTGTACACCGGTGGGGACGGGCTGGCCCGCGGCTACTGGGCGCGGCCCGCGCTCACCGCGGCCAGGTTCGTCCCCGATCCGTTCGGGCCGCCGGGATCGCGCCTGTACCGCACCGGCGACCTGGCCAGGTGGCGGCCGGACGGGGTGCTGGAGTTCGCGGGCCGGGCCGACCAGCAGGTCAAGATCCGCGGCTTCCTTGCCGAGCCCGCCGAGGTGGAGACCGTGTTGCGGGCGCACCCCGCCGTCGCCGACGCGGCGGTGGTGGTCGAAGGCGACGGCGCGGGCAGGCACCTGGTGGCCTACCTGGCGCCCGGTGCCGGGTTCGACACCGGGTTCGACGTCGAAGCCGTGCGCGAGCACCTGGCCGAGCGGCTGCCCCCGTACCTGTGTCCCGCGCGCTACGCGACGCTGCCGGAGTTCCCGCTCAACCGCAGCGGCAAGATCGACCGCGCCGCGCTGCGCGCCGCGGCCGTGCCCGCGGGCGCGCGGACCCGGCCCGCCACCCGCACCCAGGAGCGGCTGGCCACCCTCTGGGCTGCGCTGCTGCCCGCCGACGAGTTCGGCCCCGCCGACGACTTCTTCACCAGCGGCGGGAACTCGCTGCTGGCCGTGCGACTGGGCTTCCGCCTCAGCGAGGAGTTCGGCGTGGAACTCCCCATCGCCGAGGTGCACCGCGCGCGGACCCTGGCGGCCCTCGCCGGTGCCATCGACGCGCGCGCCGCCGGGACCGGGCGCGCGGCCCCGCCGTCGCGCATCACCCGCCGCGACCGCGCCGCGTTCCGGGCCCCGGCTCCCCGGCAGGCCGACCCCGACCACCTCGTGGTCCCCGGTGGTGGGGACTGGGGTGCGTGGCGGTGGATCGAGCTGCGCGGCACTGGGTTCGGCTTCGAGCCGCTGCTGGCCATCGCCGCTCCGGAAGCCGCCCGCTCGGCCGAGGCGCTGCTGGCCGCCGAGGACACACTCGGCGAGGCCCGGTGGGCGGCGTTCCGCGCGCTGCGCGCCGAGGAGGACCGGGTCGGGGGCGAGCGGCGGTCCCTGCTGCGCCGGCTGGGCAGGCTGATCCGCAAGGGCCGCTTCGCGGAGGTCCGCGCCGCACTCGACGGCGCCACCGGGTGCGGCACCGCCGAGTCCCGGGCCGCGCTGGACGCGGCGCTGGCCGCCACGCGCGCGAAAGAGACCGCCGCCGCTGCCTACGCCGCCGACTACGAGTCCGGCCGCGACCGCGTGGCGGGTGTGCTGCGCGAGGTCAGCGGCGACCCGAAGTTCCGCGAGGCGGTCGCCTGGCAGAACCCGCGCGCGTTGCGGACGGCGGTCGACGCGCTGCACGAGGCTCTCTCCGGGAGGCGCCCGGCGAACCGGAACGTGGACCACCGGCGCTGGGAGCACACCGTGGTGAGCTATCTCCAGCGTTACTGCGCCAAGAACGACACCATCGGCTACTTCGGGCCGGTCGGCTGGGCCCGGGTGGCGGACGACGCCCCGGACCTGCTGACCGCGAAACCGGGTGCGGGGCTGCTGGCCGCGCGCACCACCTACCTGGAGAACTGGGCGGTCCAGGAACTCGCCGAGGCACTGACCACCGAGGCGGTGCGACCGTGGGCGGCGCCGAGGCGGCTCCCGTTCGTTGACGTGGTCGGTACCCGGCTGCACGTCCCGCTGACCGACCCGATCCCGATCGAGGCGGCCGACGCGGCCGTACTGGCCGCCTGCGACGGCGTGCGGTCGGCACGCGAGTTGGCCGCGGCGCTGGTCGAGGCCGGCACGGTGCCGGACACGGCCACCGTGTACGCGGTCCTCGATCGCTACCGGAAGGAACGGCGGATCGCCTGGACGATGGAGGTCCCGCCGGCCGCGCTGGTCCCGGAGGACTCCCTGCGCGCGCAGATCGCGGCCATCGGCGATCCGGCGGCGCGCGGGCCGGCCGAGGCGGCGCTGGCCGAGGTGGAGCGCGGAAGGGACGCGGTGGCCGCCGCTGTCGGCGACCCGGACGCGCTGGTGACGGCGATCTCCGGCCTGCAGGAACGGTTCACCGAGATCACCGGGGCGGAAGCGACCCGCCGCCCCGGTGTGTTCTACGCGGGTCGCACCGTGGTGCACGAGGAATGCCGCCGGGACGTGGAGGTCACCGTCTCACCCGGACTGCTGGACACGCTGTGGCCCCCGCTGTCCATGGTGCTGGAGGCGGCCCGCTGGTACACGGCGGCGGGCGCGGCCCTGTACCGCAAGGCGCTGCACGACATCTACCGCGAGCGGGCCGCCGCGACCGGGCGGGAGGCGTTACGGCTGGCCGACTTCTGGCTGTGGGCCAACGACACCATCTTCCGGCTCGACCACCGGGTGATCGACCGGCTGGTGCGCACGCTCCAGGAGCGCTGGGCGGCGGCGCTGGGCGGCGAGCTCGGTGCCCACCGGGTGGCCGACGTGCGGGACCGGGTGCTGCGCTCCTTCGCCACCGCGCGGCCGGGGTGGCCCGCCGCCGTGCAGCACAGCCCGGACGTGATGATCGCCGCCCGGGACGCCGCGGCCATCCGCGCCGGGGATTTCCAGTGGGTGCTCGGCGAGATGCACCCCGGGCTCAACTCGATGCGCTCGGCGCTGTTCGTCTCCCAGCATCCCAGACCCGAGGAGCTGCACGCGGCGATGGCCGCCGATCTCGGCGGGCCCAGGGTGGTGCTGGCGACCACCAGGGCCGAGGGCGGAACCCCGCAGCGCCTCGCCGACGCGCTGGTGTCCCCGGAGGACACCGTCGTGCTGTTCGGGCACGACGCCTGCGGTCCGATGGCGGCGGGCGCGGTGCCGGTGGGCGCCTGCGAGGTGGTCGAGCACAACGGGCGGCTGGTGGCCCGGACCCGCGACGGGCGCAGGGAACTGGAGATCGTCGAGCTGCTCAACGAGCAGATCATGGCCCAGCTTGTGCAGAGCTTCCGGCTGCTGCCCGCGGGGGAGCACACCCCCAGGGTGACCCTGGACCGGCTGGTGGTGGCCAGGGAGACCTGGCGGCTGGGCATCGCCCGGTGCCGGTTCGCCTTCGCCGCCGACGAGCAGGGACGGTTCCTCGCCGCGCAGGCCTGGCGGCGCGAGCACGGCATCTGCCGGTTCGCCTTCGTCAAGAGCCCCGTTGAGCACAAACCGTTCTATGTGGACCTGGAGAGCCAACCGTCGGTGGAGCTGTTCGCGCATGCGGTGCGCGTGCTGGAACGCGAGCGGCCCGAAGGCCGGATGAGCGTCAGCGAGATGTCGCCAGGACCCGAGCAGCTGTGGCTGACCGACGCCGCGGGCGCACGCCACACCGCCGAGTTCCGGGTGGTCGCCGTGGACCGCCGCGGCAGGCACGGGACAACCACGGGGCAGCGGCACGGGGACCCGCGGGAAGGAGAAGCACGGTGACCACCTCGGACGAGGTTTTCGTGTTCCCGGCGTCGTCGGGGCAGCGCCGGTTGTGGCTGCTCGACCAGCTCATGCCGGGGACCTCGGTCTACAACATCGGCTGGCGCGTCGCCGTGGAGGGCCCGCTGGACGCCGCGGCGCTGCGGGCCGCGCTGACCGGGGTCGTGCGCCGCCACGAGGCGCTGCGCACCCGGTTCGCCGCGCGGGAGGGCACCCCGGTGCAGCTGGTCGCGGCCGAGGCCGCCATCGACCTGCCGCACCACGAGCAGGCCACCCCGGCCGAGGTCGACGCGCTGGTCGAGACCCTCGCCCGGCAGCCGTTCGACCTGCACACCGGGCCGCTGCTGCGGGCCGCGCTGGCGACCCTTTCACCCACCCGGCACGTGCTGGTGCTGGTGCTGCACCACAGCATCGCCGACGGCTGGTCCTGCGGGGTGATCTTCGACGAGCTGGCCGCGCTCTACACCGGGGCCGAGCCGCCCGAGGTGGGCGTGCAGTACCCGGACTACACGTTGTGGCAGCAGGAGCAGGTGGACGGCGGGGCGTTCGAGGCCGACATCGCGCACTGGTCGGCGGCGTTGCGTGGGGCGCCGACGATGCTGCGCCTGCCCGCGGACCGCGCCCGATCCGGGGCCGCCTCCGGCTCCGGGGCCGAACTGCGGGCGCCGCTGCCCGCCGACCGGGTGGGCGGCGGGTTCGCCGCGCTGCTGGCGACGTTCCAGAGCGTGCTGCACCGGGTGACCGGGCAGGAGGACTTCCTCGTCGCCACCCCGGTCGCCGCCCGCACCCGGCCGGAGACGGACCGCCTGGTCGGCTTCGTGGCGAACACCCTGCCGCTGCGCGCGGTGTTCACCAGCGAAACCACGCTGGGGCAGGTGCGGGCCGCGGCCGAGGCCGCCACCGTCGGCGCCATCGCCCACCAGGACCTCCCGTTCGAGTACCTGGTCGACCTGGCCTCGCCGGAGCGCTCGCTCGGCCACACCCCCTTGGTGCAGGTGATGTTCGCCGTCGAGCCGGTGCCCGAACCGCGGGTGGCGGGCGAGGTCACCTTCGCCCCGGAGCCGGTAACCGGCGGCGGCTCCAAGTTCGCCGTCTCGCTGACCGTCGAGCAGGCGGGTGCGGGCTGGTTCGGGCGCTGGCAGTACGACACCGACCTGTTCGACGCGGGCACCGTCGCCGCGCTGCACTCGGCCTTCGTCGCCGCGCTCGGCGCGGACGACGCGACCCCGGTGGCCGAGCTGCCGCTGGGCGGCCACCCGCGCCCCCGGCCCGCGCCAGCCCCGCCACCGCCGCGGGCGACCGCGGCCGAGCTGGTCCGCGCCGCACTGGCGGCCCGGCCGGACGCCGTGCTCGTCGACGACCGGTTCACCGCCGCCGATCTGGACGCGGCAAGCGACCGGCTGGCCCACGCCCTGCTCGCCGCGGGCGCGCGCCCCGACGAGCCGGTGGCGCTACTGGTCGAGCGCGGCGCCCCGACCATCGTCGGCATCATCGCCGCCTGGAAGGCGGGTGCGGGTTACCTGCCGCTGGACCCGTCGTGGCCACCCGCGCGGCTGGCCGCGATGGCCACCGACGCGGGGGTGCCGGTGCTGGTGGCCGGGGAAGGCACCAGGGGCCTGCTGCCCGGCCCGTGGACCGAGGTCGTCGTGGACACCGGGGGAGACGTCCACACGGGACAGCGCAACGAGACCCCGCCGGTCGCCGTGCCCCAGCACCCCGGGTCGCTGGCGTACCTGCTCTACACCTCGGGCTCCACCGGCACACCGAAGGGCGTGCGGGTGACCCAGGGCGGGCTGGCCGCGCTGTTGCACGCGATGGACGAGCTGCTCGGCCTGTCCGCGCGCGATCGGCTCGTCTCGATCAGCACGCCCGCGTTCGACGTGTCCACGGTGGAGATGCTGGTGCCGCTGCTGCGCGGTGCCCACGTCACCGCGGTCCCGGCCGAGGACGTCGCCGACGGCGGGCTGCTGCGGGAGCGGGTCACCGCCGCGCGCGCCACCGTGGTGCAGGGCGGGCCGACGAGCTGGCGGCTCCTGCTCGCGGCGGGCGGGGTGCCGCCTGAGGTGCGCCTGCGTGTCACCGGGGGCGAGGCGCTGACCAGGGACCTTGCCGACCAGTTGCAGTCCGACGGCGCGGTGCTCATCGACGGCTACGGTCCGACCGAGACGACGGTCTACTCCACCGCCGGGATCGTGCCGCGGGCACCGGCACCGGTCCGGCTCGGGCCGCCGGTGCCGGGAACCGAGTTGCACGTGCTGGACCGGCTGATGCGGCCGGTGCCCCCGTGCGTCGTCGGGGAACTGCACATCGGGGGCGCCGGCGTGGCCCGTGGCTACCACGGCATGCCCGGCCTGACCGCCGACCGATTCCGCCCCAACCCGTTCGGACCCGGCCGCCTCTACGCCACCGGGGACCTGGTGCGGTCAAGGGCGGACGGCACGCTGGAGTTCCTCGGCCGTGCCGACCACCAGGTGAAGCTGCGCGGGTTCCGGATCGAGCTCGGCGAGATCGAGACGGCGCTGCGCGAGCACGTGGACGTCGCCGACGCGGTCGTGACCACCTGGTCGGCGGGGGAGTCGGACGTGCGGCTGGTCGCCTACGCCGTGCGCAGGGCGAACGGCACCGCCCGGCCGCCTGCCGACCAGGACGCCACCCGGGAGCTGTGGGCGGAGCTGCGCCCGCACCTGGCCCGCAGGCTGCCCGACTACATGCTGCCGGCGACGCTGGTGCTGCTGGAGTCGATGCCGCGCACCCCGACCGGCAAGACCGACCGCCGTGCCCTTCCCGAGCCGGTGTGGACCGGGACCGCCCCCGCGGTGGGTCCCCGCACCGAGTCCGAGGCCCGGATGGCCGGGATCTGGCGCGAGGTGCTGGCCATCCCGGCGGAGGTCGAGCTGAGCGTGCACGACAACTTCTTCGCCGTGGGCGGCCACTCGCTGACGGCCACCCGGATGCTGGCCAGGGTCCGCTCGGTGCTGGGCACCGAACTGCCGCTGGCGACGTTGTTCGCCGCGCCGACCATCGCGGAGCTGTGCGCGGCGCTGGTCGGCGGCGGAACCGGTGGCGGGCAGCGCGGACCGGTCCCGCTGCTGGACGCCCTCGACGACCTCTCCGACGCCGAGGTCGATCGCCTGCTCGGCGCGCTCCTCGACGAGGAGCGGCCCTGATGCGGTCGGGCGGTGCACGTGCCCGGCGGCGCGACGCCCGCCACCGCCACTTACCAGTCGCGCGAGCGAAACAGGTGAGGTAGATGCTGATCCATCCCACTCGGCCGGTGTACCCGCTGATCGAGCCGTCGGACTTCGCCGCCGCCCGGCTACCCGACGCCGTCGCCGAGCACGAGGACTCGTTGCGGCGCATCCACGGCTGGGCGCGGGAGTACCTGTGCAGGCCGAACCCGCGGCTGGGCAGGCGAGGCGACGTGTGCCCGTTCACCGGCACCTCCCTGCGGAAGGGCCTTTTCCTCGTCTCCGTCCACACCGGACAACCTGCCGACCCGGCCGAGCTGTCCGGGCTGCTGTTGCACTACCGGGACTGGTTCACCGAGCTGAGCCCGCGCACCGAACCGGACGCGCAGTTCACCACCATCCTGGTGCTGTTCCCGAACCTCACCGACGTGACGCTGATCGACCGCACCCAGGGGGCGCTCAAACGCGAGTACACCGAGTCAGGCCTGATGATCGGTGAGTTCCACCCCGGACCGCCGGACAAGGGCGGGCTGTGGAACCCGGATTTCCGGCCGCTGCGCGCGCCGCTGCCGTTGCTGGCGATCAGGCACATGGTGCCCACCGACTTGCCGTTCCTGCGCGACGACGAGGCCACCGTCGCCGCGTACCTGCGCCGCTTCGGTGACCGCCTGCCACGCACCAGCGCGGCGCGGTGAGCACCGAGACCGACCGACGAGACCCCTCTGGGAGCCGACGATGACCGAGCCCGATTCCGCTGGGCCCATGTCCGCCGTCCGCAAACGCGAGCTGCTCGGGCAGCGCCTGCGCGCCCGCGCCACGGCGCCCGTGCCCTACCCGCTGTCGTTCGGCCAGCAGCGCCTGTGGTTTCTCGACAAGTTCTCCGCCGGCAGCGCCGCTTACAACGTGCCCATGGGAATGCGGCTGCGCGGGAGGCTGGACCGGGCCGCGCTGCGCGCGGCGCTGGACTCGGTGGTGGCCAGGCACGCGGCCCTGCGCACCACGTTCCCCGAATCCGGCGGGGAACCGGTGCAGCTGGTGGCCCCGACCGGATCGGCGACACTGCGCGAGCACACCCTGACCGGGCAGGACCGGGACGCCGCCGCGCAGCGCTTCGCCGACGAGCGCGGCGCGGAACCCTTCGACCTGCACAGCGGACCGCTGCTGCGGGCGGATCTCGGGCGGTTCGACGAGGACGACCACGTGCTGGTGCTGAACCTGCACCACATCATCTCCGATGCCTGGTCGCTGTCGGTGCTGCTGGACGAGCTGGGCATCTGCTACCGGGCCACGGTGTCCGGGACCCGACCGGAGCTGCCCGAGCTGCCGGTGCAGTACCCGGACTTCGCGGCGTGGCAGCGGGACAGGGTGGGGGACGGGGCCGAGCACCTGGACTACTGGGCCGAGCACCTCTCGGGAGCGCCGGAACTGCTCACCCTGCCCACTGACCGGCCCCGGCCGGCGATCTCCACCTACCGGGGGGCACTGCACGAGCACGCGGTCCCCGGGGCGCTGGTGGACCGGCTGGAGGCGCTGGCCACGCGGCGGGGTGCCACGCTGTTCATGGTGCTGCTGGCGGCGTTCGCCGCCCGGCTGGGGCGGCTGGCCGGGCAGGAGGATGTCGTCGTCGGCACGCCCGTCGCCGGCCGTGCGCACCCGGACCTGGAGCGGCTGATCGGCTTCATCGTCAACACCCTCGCGTTGCGCACGCACGTCGGCGACGACCCGACCTTCGAGGAACTACTCATCCGCACCCGCAAGGTCACGGTGGACGGCCTCGCGCACGCGGAACTGCCGTTCGAGCAGCTGGTCGAGCGGCTGAGCCCGCAGCGCAGCCTGGGACACGCGCCGGTGTTCCAGGCCCAGCTGATCCTGCAGAACACCCCGCCGCTGCGGATGTCGTTCGCCGACCTGGCCGCCACGCCGGTGGTGGTCGATCCGAAGGTCGCCAAGTTCGACCTCACCCTCGCCGCCGAGCGGCGCGGCGACGAGCTCGCCTTCGACATCGAGTACAGCACCGACCTGTTTGACCCGGAGACCATCGCCGACTTCGCCGACCGGTTCGTCGCGCTGCTGGCCGCCGTCGCCGAGAACCCCGGCCGTCGAGTGTCCGAACTGGACGCGCTGACCGGGGTGCTCCGGTGGGAGGTGCTGGAGGGATTGAACGCCTCCGAGCTACCGCTGCCCACCGCGACCACCGCGCTGGACCTGATCGCGGGCAGGCCCGAGGACATCGCCGTCAGCGGGCCGGACGGGTCCGCCCTGACCTACCGGGAGCTGGACGAGCGGGCCGGGCGGATCGCCGCGCTGCTGCGCGCGCACGGGGCGGGCCCGGACGCCCCGGTCGGGCTGTGCCTGCCGCGCACCCCGGACCTGCTCGCGGCGGTGCTGGGCGTGTGGCGGGCCGGGGCGGCCTACCTGCCGCTGGACCCGAGCTGGCCGACCGCCCGGCTGGCCGGGATGCTCGCGGACTCGGGGGCGCGGGTGCTGCTCGGGGCCGGGGAGGACCTCGGCTTCGCCGGGACCGTGCTGACCCCTGGCGAGGCCGGCGCGCACCAGCCCGTCCCGGCGGCGCCGGTGCTCGGCGAGAACCTGGCCTATGTCATCTACACCTCCGGTTCGACCGGCAGGCCCAAGGGGGTGGAGGTCCCGCACCGGGCCGTGGTGAACATGCTGGTGGCGTTCCAGCACCTGCTCGACCTCGCGCCCACCGACCGGCTCGCGGCGGTCACCACGCTGTCCTTCGACATCTCCGTACTGGAACTGCTGCTCCCGCTGGTCGCGGGGGCACGGGTGCTGGTCGTGCCCGCCGAGACCGCCGCGGACGGCCCGGCGCTGCGCGACCTGCTGGCCTCCGCGGGCGCCACCGCCATGCAGGCGACCCCGGCCACCTGGCGACTGCTGGAGACGGCGGGCGGCGTCCCCGCCGGGGTGGTCACCCGGGTGTGCGGCGGTGAGGCGCTGCCCCGTGACCTCGCCGACTCCCTGCTCACCGACGACGCGCTGGTGTGGAACGCCTACGGCCCCACCGAGACCACGGTCTGGTCCTCCGCCGCGCTGGTCGACCCGGCACCCGCGCCGGTCGTGCTCGGACCGCCGATCGGCAACACCAGTCTGTACGTACTCGACGCGCGGATGGAGCCGGTCCCACCCGGGGTGGTCGGCGAACTGCACATCGGCGGCGCGGGCGTGGTGCGCGGCTACCGGGGGCGGCCGGGGCTGACCGCGGACCGCTTCCGCCCCAACCCGTTCGGGGCCGGCCGCCTCTACGCCACCGGCGACAAGGTCCGATTGCTCCGGGACGGCTCGCTGGAGTTCCTCGGCCGTGCCGACCACCAGGTGAAGCTGCGCGGGTTCCGGATCGAACTCGGCGAGATCGAGGCCGCCCTGCTGCGATGCCCCGAGGTCAGGGAGGCCGTTGTCGGCACAAGGGGGTCGGGCGAGGACCTGCGGATCGTGGCCTACCTGGTTCCCCGCGGCGGGCGGGGCGAGGAGCCGGACCTGTGGTCCCTGCTGCGTGCCCGGCTCGCCGACCTGCTGCCCGAGTACCTGGTCCCGGCCGCCGCGGTCCTGCTGGAGACCATGCCACTGACCGCGAACGGGAAGGTGGATCGGCAGGCGCTGCCCGACCCGGTGTGGGCGGGTGACGCCGAGCGGGTCGCCCCGCGCGATCCGGTGGAGCGGGTGCTGGCCGGGATCTGGCAGGAGGTTCTCGCCGTGCCGGTCCTCGGCGTGCACCACGACTTCTTCGTCGTGGGCGGGCACTCGCTGCTGGCCGCGAAGGTACTGGCCAGGGTGCGGGCCGCGTTCTCGGTGACCGTCCCGATCGGACGGATGTTCGCCGAGCCCACCGTGGCCGGGCTGGCCCGCGTGCTGACCGAGCTGGAGGACAAGCCCGGCCAGATCGCCGCGATCGCGCAGCTGCGCGTGGAGCTGGACGGCACGTCCACCGACGACATCCGCACCATGCTGGAGGAGAACCCGTGACCACCGCACCGGAGGTCCCGACCGACGGCGGGCTGCGCCGGTTCGCGGTGATCTGGGCCGGCCAGCTGGTGTCGGTCATCGGGTCCGCGCTCAGCGCGTTCGTCCTCGGCGTCTGGGTGTACCTGGGTACCGGGTCGGTCACCCAGTTCGTGCTCATCCAGTTCTGCGCGGTGCTGCCGGGCATCCTGGTCGCCCCGTACGCGGGGGCGGTCGCCGACCGTCACGACCGCCGCCGCGTCATGCTCACCGCCGACACCGGGGCGGGCGTGGTCACCGCGCTGCTGCTGGTGGCGGTCAGCACCGGCGCGCTGGCCACCTGGCACATCTACGTCGCCACGGCGATGACCGCCACGCTCAACTCCTTCCACATCGTCGCCTACACCGCGCTCGTGCCCGCGCTGGTGCCCAAGCGGCATCTCGGGCGGGTCAACGGGCTGATGCAGCTGACCCAGGGGGTACAGATCGCCGCCCCGCTGGTCGCGGGCGCGCTGCTGGCGCTGGTCGGGCTGCGCGGGGTGCTGCTGATCGACCTGCTGTCGATGGCGTTCGCGGTGACCACCCTGCTGCTGACCCGGCCACCCGCCGAAGCCACCACACCCGCGGGCAGGGGCAGGGAGAACTCGGGCGCCGGGGCGGGCCTGCGCTGGCTGGCCACCGCGCCCGCCCTGCTCACCCTGTGCGTGGTGTTCGGCGTGTGGAACTTCCTGTTCGCCATCGCGGGCGGGCTGGTCCAACCGCTCATCCTGTCCTTCGCCGACCCAGCCACCCTGGGCGTGCTGATGGCGGCTGGCGGCAGCGGCATGTTCGTCGGGGGGCTCGTGATGGGCGCCTGGGGCGGGCCGAAACGGCGGGTGCTCGGCATCTACGCCGGGCTGGGGCTCGGCGGTGTCTTCCTCGTCCTGCACAGCCTCGCGCCGTCCCCGTGGCTGATCGCGGTGGCCGCGCCCGCTTTCCTGTTCACCCTGCCCCTGATGAACACCTCGTGCATCACCCTCATTCAGACCAAAGTGGACTCCGAGGTGCTCGGTCGCGTACTCGCCGTGGTCCGTGTGCTCAGCACCGCCGCGATGCCGGTCGCCTACCTGCTCATCGGCCCGATCACCGATGGCATCGCCGAACCGCTCATGGCCGAGGGCGGTGCGCTGGCCGGCACCGTCGGCGCGGTGATCGGTACCGGCGACGGCCGCGGCATCGCCCTGGTCTTCCTCGTCGTCGGCGCGCTCATGCTCGCGCTGACCGCCTACGCCTGGTCCCGGCCGAGGCTGCGTGCGGTCGACGACCTGCCCGACGCGTCCACCCCGGAAAGGATGCCCCAGTGACCGAGCTGCCCGACCGCGAGCGACTGCTGGCGCGCCTGGTCGCCGAGCGCGGCCTGGCCACCGCGCCGCCCGCCGTTCCGCCCCGCCCCGGCGGCGAGCCCGTCCCGCTGTCGGGTAACCAGCGCGGCCTGTGGTTGACCGAGCGGCTCGGCCGGGACTCCGGCGCGTACGTGATGTTCTGCGCGCTGCGGGTGTCCGCCGACCTCGATCCCGAGCGGCTGCGCGCCGCACTGGCGACGGTGCTCGCCCGGCACGAGGCGCTGCGCACCAGGATCGTCGAGGTGGACGGTAGTCCCGAGCAGCAGGTACTGCCCGAGGTGGCGGCGGACGTCGCGGTCAGCGACCTCACCCGATCCGACGGCCTCGAACCTGCTGAGGCACTGCGCGGCGCGGTGGCCGCCGAGGTGGACCTGCCGTTCGACCTTTCCGCCGCGCCGCTGCTGCGGCTGCGGCTCATCCGGCTGGGCCCGGCCGACTGCGCGCTGGTCGTGGCCGCACACCACGTCGTCTGCGACGACCGCTCGCTTGCCATCGTCGCCGCGGACCTCGGCGCGGCCTACGCCGGACAACCACTGGCCGATGTGGACACCCAGTTCCCCGACTACGTGCACTGGCAGGCCGAACGGCTGGCCGACGGGGAGCGGCAGCGCCAGCTCGACCACTGGGCCGAGCGGCTCGCGGGCGCGCCCGCCGCGCTGGAACTGGGCACGGACCGCCCCCGCACCCCGCGGCGCACCGTCGAGGGCGCCTCGCACCCGTTCACCATCCCGGCCGGGCTGGCCGAGCGGCTGTCCGCCACCGCCCGCGCCAATGGGGCCACCCCCTTCGCCGTCCTGCTGGCCGGGCTGGCCGTCCTGCTGGCCCGCCGGGGCGCGGGCGACGACCTGGTCATCGGCGCGCCCACCACGCACCGCCCGTTCACCGAGCTGGAGCGCACGGTGGGCATGTTCGTCACCACCACCGCGCTGCGCGTGGACCTTTCCGGCGACCCGACCGGGACGGAACTGCTCGGCCGGGCCCGCGCGACCGCCATCGACGCGCTCGGGAACGCCGAGGTCAGCTTCGACGAGGTGACCGGCAGGGTGGCCCCGCGCCGGGACCTGTCCCACCACCCGCTCTTCCAGGTCATGCTGGTGCTCAACCAGGGTGAGGGCTCCGGCGAATGGGCCGGGTTCCCCGCGCGGGCCGTCCCGGTCGACCGGGGAACCAGCCGGTTCGACCTGACCCTGCACGTGCGCGAGACCGGCGGTGACTGGCCCGCCACCCTGGACTACAGCACCGACCTGTTCGAACCGGAGACCGTCGCCCGCATCGCCGAGCACCTGCTGGCCGTGCTCACCGCGATACTCGACCGGCCGGACGCCCGGCTGTCCACACTGGACGCACTGGGCGGGACCGACCGGGCCGTGGCCGCCGCCGTCAACGGCGCGGAGCCCCCTCCGGCGCCCGGGGTGCTGACCCGCATCGCCGCGCAGGATCCCGCCGCCCCGGCGGTCGTCTCGCTCGCCGACGGCACCACGGTCACGTTCGGGGAGCTGGACCGCCGGGCCAACGGCATCGCACATCTGCTCGCCGGGCTCGGTGTCGGCCCGGAGACCCCGGTCGGGGTGGCGCTGCCCGCCGGGCCCGAGGCGCTGACCGCGCTGCTCGGGGTGCTCAAGGCGGGCGGCGCCTACGTGCCGCTCGACCCGGCGCACCCGCCCGCCCGGCTGACCGCCCTGCTCGCCGACTGCGGGGCACCCGCCGTGATCACGACTCCCGCCGACCGGCACCGGTTCGACGGGTTCCCCGGGAGCGTGCTGGCCACCGGGGAGCTAGGGGCCGAAGCCGCCGCGCCGCCCGCCGTGGACCTGCCCGCGACCGCGCTGGCCTACATCGTGCACACCTCAGGGTCCACCGGGAAACCCAAGGGGGTGCAGGTGCAGCACGACAGCCTCGCGAACCTGACCCGCGCCTTCATCGACCTGCACGGTTTCCGGCCCGGTGACCGCCTGCTGATGGTTCCGCCGCTGAGCTTCGACGCCTCCGTCGGGGACATCTTCCCCGCCTGGTGCGCGGGCGCGGCCGTGCTGACCCACCCGGAGCCCGCCTCGATCGGCGGAGCCGAGCTGCTGCGGCTGTGCGCCGAGCACGGCATCACGGCCGTGGACACCGCGGCGGCGCTGTGGAAGCGGTGGGTGGCCGACCTGGCCGGGCTCGCCGAGGCGGTCGACGACAGCACCCCGCTGCGGGTGATGATGATCGGCGGCGAGGCCGTGCCCGCGCGCGCGGTCGCCGAATGGGCGCGGCTCACCGGCGGGCGCGTCACCCTGGTCAACCACTACGGCCCCACCGAGACCACCGTCTGCGCCACCGCGCACATCGCCGCCGCCGACGCGCCGCCGTCGGCCGCGCTGCCCATCGGCCGCCCGCTGCCCGGCGTCCGTGCCTACCTGCTGGACGAGTGGCTCCGGCCCGTCCCGGTCGGGGTGCCCGGGCAGCTGCACATCGGGGGAGCGGCACCCGCCCGCGGCTACCGGGGCGAGCCGGCTCGCACCGCGGCGGCCTACCTGCCGGACCCGACCGTGCCCGGGGGACGCATCTACGGCACCGGCGACCTGGCGCGGCTGCTGCCGGAGGGCAGGCTGGAGTTCCTCGGCCGCGCCGACGACCAGGTGAAGGTGCGCGGCCACCGCATCGAGCCCGGCGAGGTGCGCGCGACGTTGCTCACCCACCCCCGGCTGGTCGACGCCGCGGTCGCCGTGCGCGCCGAGACCCTGGTCGCCTACGTCGTGGCCCGTGAAGGCGAGGCCGCACCGGGACTGGACGAGCTGCGTGCCGGCTGCGCCGAGCGGCTGCCCGAGGCGATGCTGCCGGGCGCGCTGGTCGAGCTGGCCGAGTTGCCGCTGACCCGCCACGGCAAGGTCGACACCGCGTCCCTGCCGGATCCCCGGCCGCGCGCGGCGGCCTACGAGCCGCCGCGCACCCCGGTGGAGCGAACCCTGGCCGAGGTCTGGGCCGAGGTGCTGGAGGTGCCCCTCGTCGGCCGCCGGGACAGCTTCTTCGGGCTCGGCGGGCACTCGCTGATCGCGGCCAGGGTGCTGGCCCGCATCCGCGCGCTGCTGGGGGTGGACGTGCCACTGCGGGCCCTGTTCGCCACGGCCGACCTGGCCGAGCTGGCCGAGGTCGTCGAGCAGGCGGCCGCGGCGGAGGACACCTTCGCCACGCGGTACTCCGCAGGGCTGCCGGCCCCTGAGCGGATGCGCGCCGACGCGTGTCCGCCCGAGGACATCGTGCCCACCGGACCCCGGAGCGGCCCCGTCGAGCGGGTGCTGCTCACCGGGGCGACCGGGTTCCTCGGCGCGCACCTGATCGCCGAGTTGCTCACCCGCACCGGCGCCGAGGTGCACTGCCTGGTGCGCGCCGAGACCCCGGCCATGGCAGGCGCGCGGGTGCGAGCCAACCTGCTGCGGGCCCGTCTCGAGGTGCCCGAGGAGGCGCTGGCGCGGATCGTCCCGGTCGTCGGCGACCTTTCCGAGCCCGGGCTGGGCCTGACCCGCCGGGACTTCGACGAGCTGGCGGAGAGCATGGACGCCATCTACCACAACGGCGCGGTGATGAACTTCGTGCTCACCTACCAGTGGATGATGCCCCCGCACATCGGCAGCACCGCGGACATCCTGCGGCTGGCCACCCGGTACACGACCAAGCCGCTGCACCTGATGTCCACCCTCGGCGTGTTCCTCGGCTCCGCCTACGACCGGGTGCGGATCACCGAGGCCGACCGGCCGGAGGACCCGACCGGGCTGGACACCGGTTACCACACCACCAAGTGGGTCGCGGACATGATGGGCGTGCTGGCCCGCGACCGTGGCCTGCCGATCTCCATCCACCGCATCGCGGCCATCGTCGGGGACATGCGCACCGGCACGGCAAAGACCGAGTCCTACCTGAGCCGGCAGATCGCCACCTGCGCGCAGGTCGGTGCCGTGCCGAGAACCGCGGACGTGATCGACATGCTGCCGGTGGACCGGCTCGCCGCGGCGATCGCGGGCCTGTCCACCCGGCCGGAGCTGCACGGCAGGGACTTCCACTACTACCGGGCCGACGGGCTGTCCTACGCCGACCTCGGTGAGGTGCTCACCGAGGTCGGCTACCCGACCCGGCTGCTGGAGTACCCGCGGTGGCGGTCGCTGATGCTGGACAGCCCGGACAGCGCGTTCGGCCCGCTGGCCTTCGGCCTGACCACGACCCACCGCGCCCACCCCGAGTTCGACTGCGCGGCCACCTGGGCCGCGGCGGCCGAGTGCGGGGTGCGGTTTCCCCCCGCGGACCGGGCCATGATCGCGCGGCACATCGAGTACCTGGCGTCCGCGGGCGCCCTGCCGGAGAGGAGCTGACATGCCGGTGAACCTGGACGCGGGAGACGGCCCACCGTCCTTTCTCGACATGATCACCACGGCCGGGTACCGCGCGGCGACGGCCGGCCTGCGTCTCGGGGTCTTTCCCGCGCTGGCGGAAGGTCCCCTTCCGGCCGCCGAGCTGGCGGCGCGGATCGACGCCGATCCGCGCGGCACCACGCTGCTGGCCGACGTGCTGGTCTCCTGCGGCTACCTGACCGCCGACGGCGACCGCTACGCGAACGCGCCGATGGCCGACAAGTGGCTGGCCGGCGGCGACTACCGTCGAGTCGAACACTTCTGGTCCACGGTCCTGTTCGACTCGTGGGGCGAGCTGGAGACCTCGGTGCGCTCCGGCGCCGCCGCGCTGGACTTCTACGCCTGGCTGGCCGAGCGGCCCGAGACCCTGGGTCGCTTCCAGGGCATGCTGTCCGCCCACGCCGAGCACATCGCCCCCGAGGTCGCCGCGCTGGTTCCGGTAGGACGGACCCTGCTGGACGTCGGCGGTGGCCACGCCACCTACCCGATCCGGCTCTGCTCGGGGAACCCTTCCTTGCATGCCACCGTCGTGGACCGCCCCGAGGCCCTGAACGCGGCGGCGGTCGAGGCGGCCGGTGTCACCGACCGCATCACCTTGCGACCGGGGGACTACGACGAGCTGGACCTTGGCTCGGGCTTCGACACCGCCCTGCTGTTCAACGTCGTGCACGGCCGCACCGCCGCCGCCAACCGCACGCTGCTGCACCGGGTGGCCGCAGCCCTGCGCCCCGGCGGCGCGGTGGTGCTGCTGGAACACCAGGAACACCCGGCCGATCCGGTCGACGACGCCTTCACCAGGGTGTTCAGCCTGAACCTCTTCCACGGCCAGTGCGGCCAGGTCTACCCGGCACACGACATCGCGGCCTGGCTGTTGGACGCGGGCTTCGGCGAACCCGAGATACACCCGCTGGAAAGCTCCCCCGCCCAGTCGGTCCTGATCGCCCGCCTGGGAGGCACCCGATGACGACGGCCCGTTCGGCCCGGTGCCGGCCGGGTACACCTGGTGTTCTGCACCGAAGCGAGATGAGCCCGGAGGGCGAGGCGGGACACCACGGCAAGGACGCCGTCATCGTCCGCCAGAAGCGGAGGAGTGCCCCCGGATTCCGTCCAGGAGGTACCTGGTGCGGCGGTCGTAGTCGTCCCGGGGAGGCCGCTTGCCGTGCTTGAGGGCGAGGGCGTTGTCGACGACGAGTGCGTGCAGGTCGCCCGCCGTGAACTCCGGCCGCAGCACACCGGAGGCCCGCCCCGCTGCGATGAGCTCTTCGTTGGCCTCGCTTCCGACCCGGCAGATCTCCATGAGCTGCTGCGAGTGCGGATATGTCTGCAACAGGACGTCGTTGAAGGCGGGCTGGCGGTACTGGAGGTCGCGGATCGCGGTCAGGTAGTACGCGATCCGCTCGCCGACGTCGTCGATGGTACGGGTGTGGTCGATGACGGCGAACAGCTCACTCGCCACGACCTCTTCGATGACGGCTTCGATGAGGCCGATCCGCCCGCCGAACCGGTTGAAGATCGTGGCCTTACTCACCCCTGCCGCCTTGGCGACCTCCTCCAGCGGCACCGTCAGGCCCTGTCCCTGGAAGGCGCCGATCGCGGCAGAGCGGATCTGTTCGGAATTGCGCCGGGCGTCGGCGCGCAGCCGGGATTTCGAAGGCACCGCACCGGCCATGGCCCTCACCGTCTCTTCCTGTCGCTCATCGTCGTAATTTGACTCGATGGGTCAGTTTACCTATAGTCGCAGATGGAAGAAAACCTGACCCGATTGGTCAACTTATGCTGCCGCCCACCACCAAGACGGACACCGTGGGCGCTCAGGAAGGTCAAGAACATGATCGTTGTCACCGGCGCTACCGGTGGGCTGGGCGGCGCCACCGTCGAGCACCTCCTCAAGCGCATGCCCGCCGACCAGATTGGTGTCAGCGTCCGCGACACCACCAAGGCGCAGCACTTTGCCGACCGCGGCGTGCGCGTGCGGCCGGGCTCCTACGAGGACCCGGCCGCGCTGCGTGACTCATTCGCCGGTGCCGAGCAGGTCCTTCTGGTGTCCGGTAACGACCCGGCCGCCGACATGGTCAGCCTGCACCGCAATGCCATCGAAGCCGCGGTCGCGGCCGGGGCCCGGCGGATCCTCTACACGAGCCAGCATGGCGCCGTCCCCGGCAACCCGTACCGGGCGTCGGACTTCCACATCGCCACCGAGGCGATCCTCGGCGACTCGGGAGTCGACTGGACCGCACTGCGCAACGGCGCCTACGGTCCGCTCGATCAGGTTCTCGGCCCGTGGCAGCGGACCGGCGTGATCGCTCAGCCGGAAGACGGCCCCGTCCCGTATACCGACCGTGCCGACATAGCCGAGGCCACTGCGGTCATCCTCGCCGGTGACCGCTCTTTCGATGGTCCTATCACCCTTACCGCGCCGACCGCCGTCACCTTCCACGATTTCGCCAGGATCGCCTCTGACCTCACCGGTCGCACTGTCAAACGCGTCCGCCTGGACGACGAACAGTGGGTCGCTGACCAACTCACGATCGGTGTGCCGGAGCAGATGGCCCGACTCTTACTCACCTTCTACCAGGCAGCCCGCGCGGGCTACTTCGCCGAAGCCGGCCCTCTGCTGGCCGAGCTCCTCGGCCGGGAGCCCCGCACCGCCGCTGACCGGCTCGCAGCCCAGATCGCCTGAAGCGCCCATGCCGTCGGTGGTCGTGGGCAGGTTGACCGAGCTGGACGCGCGGCCGGGACATAGGGTGTTCGAGGTCGGCACGGGTACCGGCTGGAGCGCCGCTCTGCTCGCTCATATCATTGGTGTACAAGGGCAAGTCACCATCGACCGGCAGAGCGTCACCCTGCCGCCTGACGGCAACCTGCCGGCTCATGCTCATGGATGACCGTCGGGTCATCCAGGCTGACCGGTGGGTGCGCGAAAGGTGATCATGCTCAGGCCGGCCGCCGCATTTCTTCGTATGCTTCCCGTAGGTCGGTCGCTTCCGGTAGCCCTTGGGTTTCCACGGCGTGTACTACTTCGGCGGCTCGCCACTGGTTGGATGGAACGATGCGGCCGGAGGTGATCGCCCGCATGGTGTGGCTCGCTGCTTCATCGACTCGATTGTCGGCCAGCAGCGCAAGGGACAGGTCGATATTGGCGGATGCGACGCGACGTGGCCACTTGCTTATGTCGTCACTCGGCGCAAGCCTGCGGATGATCTCCCGGGCGTAGTCTTCCGCGGCGGGGTCGCCAACCCAGGCGAGCGTCGTCGCGGTGTACGCCATCGACTTGTCCGGGTCGTAGCCGTAGTGGTGTTCTGGTTGTTCCGGCCGCGGCATCGGCGATACCAGACGTTGGACGTTTGCGATGGCGGCGTAGGTCTCGCGTCGTTGGCCAAGTCGTGCGTGGGCGCGGCCCTGCTGTGCCGTGGCTTGAATGGCGACGGAGCTGCCAGGCGGGGCAAGCTCCCTTGCCGCATCGGACAGCTCGAGCGCTCGCGGGTAATCGCCGCTGGTGAGTACCCGCCATGCTTCGGTCTCGTGGCACCACGCGCGGATCTCGTCCTGGCCTGCGTGCTTGGCCAGGCTCGATGCGGTCTTCAACCGTGCGCGCGCGGCAGCGGTTTGGTTCAGATCGATATGCACCGTAGCGCCGAGCAACGACAGCCAGCCGCCAACGACCAGCAACCGTTGGTGTTCGCCCAACGTCGTGCGAGCATCGAGTAGGCGATCGACGTAGCCGAGGTGCCGCCGGATGCGCTCGAGCAACACCAGCGGCGGCGTCGTCGGGTACGCAACGGCCAACTCATCGACAACAACCTCGAGTCTTTCCAGCGTCTCGGCGCCCACGTCGCTTGCGTCGATCCGGTGCAACAACTGGAGGGCCTCGATCTCGCCATCGTCGATGGCTGGCGCGAGCCACGGCTGGATGGCCGCGGCCGAAGATGGCGTAGCCGTGTTCCCGACTCGTGCGACGCGCACGGCCAATGGCGCCGCTGATCCCTGGAACGTTGTCGCGCTTACCGCGTTTGTGGGCGCGCCGGCGGGCCGGGGCCGCACCGGTCGGTCGGGTCCCGAATCGTTGCTGCCCGACTGCCGGTCCTCCACCAGGAGCGTTTCGAGCTGTTGCCGCGTCAGTCGCAGCAATCGTCCGAGCTTCGGCCGGCGATAGGGCAGCGGCTCGCTCAAGCCCGCTTCCCACCGGAAGATCGTGCTGCGGTCAATGTGCAGCGCCTTGGCGAGCTGTTCCTGGGTATACCCAGCGGCCTTACGCGCCCTGGCAAGCTGCACCCGCTTGGCAGCCATGCGTACATCCCTTCATGTCGCGGAGCGTGCTATCGACATTACCCCAGGTCAAAGGCCGGAGTGCAACATTCCGGCCGCATAACAGCCGAAACAGTGCTCTGGGTTTGACCACCCACCGTAGTCAGGTTTGGACGTACGGCATCCAGCCACCCTGGCTGAGTACGACGGATGGAGCGACGGGTAGATGACGGCACGGACGGTTGACCGGCACAAGGCGGAGGACGGGGTAGCGCCGCCCTGTGACCTCGACGGCGAGTACTGGTGGGTCGTACACCGGGGTCGCGGTACCAACGACCGGCCACGACCGGGCACCCGCGTCCGGCTTGTGGATCGGTCATCCGACCACGGGCGCCTCGGCACCGTCAGCTACTACGAGGGCAGTGGAACAGCATCACGTTTCCGGTGCGGATCGACTACACCGGTCTCACGTTCATGTGTACGGCGAAGGACGTGGCGGAGCTGGACGCCGAGGGCGCCGCCATCGGGTCCGGTGTTTCGCGGCCTCGCCGAGCGAGGCATCCATGAACCTCGAAACCCACGCCCTCATCCGCGCGTTGGAGGTCGTCAACAATCAGGTGCCGTACGTGGCGCGGGCGTTGGTGGAGGAACGCCTCGATATCGCGAAAGAGCACGAGTTCGCTGGTCTTCTCACCGGCCTCGGCGAGTTGCCGCATGAGCATGCGGACGGTCGGGCACGGCAGCAGGGCACGGACACCACCGACGAATCCCCGAGCCCCGAGCCGCCGGCCGAACTGCCCTCCTCCGGCAACGGATAGCCCGCTTGGCCGCAGGCCGGTCCTGCTCGTGGAGTTGTGGGGGACAGGCGGCCGACAGTGACGATTCGGCGGTTCGAGGAGCCTTGATGGATCTCGTGAGATACTGCGCTGAAGGGAGTATCGCCCGCCTTCCCGGTGCGCAACAGGTTCGTTGAAAAGATAAGAATCGCTACCATATCGGCGGTCCAATTGCAGGTGTGGATAGTTGGTATGAACAACGCGCTCGGGTTCACGGGTTGGTCCTTTTCTCGCAGCGAAAGCGTGGAAAAAAATCATGCGACACTTCTTCCGGTCTATTTGGGAGGAATTTCAGTATGATCTTCAAGGGAAGTAGGAATCGGTTCGGTTTCGCCGCGCTGATCGGGGTGAGCGTCGCCGCTATGGTGAGTGGCTCCGGGCACGCGAGCCGGACCTCCGGGGACGCAACATCCGGGACCTGGGCCACCACGACGCTGCGGGACGCGGCTGGTCATGCCATCGGGAAGGTTGGGTTCAGCGGCTGGGGACGGTTCGTGCACGTGTCGGTGCGGGTCCGGCTACCG
Organism: Amycolatopsis cihanbeyliensis; assembly: GCF_006715045.1. Taxonomy (GTDB): domain Bacteria; phylum Actinomycetota; class Actinomycetes; order Mycobacteriales; family Pseudonocardiaceae; genus Amycolatopsis; species Amycolatopsis cihanbeyliensis. The sequence goes on from NZ_VFML01000001.1 coordinate 186,457, forward strand.
GCCGACTCGGCGGAGTTCCACGGGTTCCACATTCATGCCAACGACAATCCGGCCAATGGGTCCGGCTGCGTCGCGGACCCGCAGCAACCGTCCAGCACCTGGTTCGCCTCGGTCGACGGGCACTGGAATCCCGGCGGTGAGACACACGGTCACCACGACGGTGACCTTCCGACGCTGATGCGCCGCGCGGACGGCACTGCCGAGATGCACTTCCGCCTGGACAAGTTCGCGGTCCGCGATGTACTGGCACGTGCGGTGATCGTGCACACCGGGCCGGACAACGTCGGCAACGTTCCGCTCGGTGACGCGCCGAACCAGTACACCGCGAACAGCCAGGCCGCGATCGACGCCACGAAGGCCACCGGTAACGCGGGCAATCGGTTCGCCTGCGGCGTGCTCAGTGGCCGGCGTCACCCGCAGCCGGTGAGCTCCGGGTAGCAGTTCTCAGGTTCGTTGGCGTGCACTGTAACGCCGCCGGACAACCGGATCGCGGGGTCGTCGGGCAGGTGCCATCCTGCGCCGAACCCGCCGCCGAGGCCCCGCGTCCCGGTCCCGCCTGCTCGCCCGTCCGGGTTCGGTGAGGTGCCGACCCGGCCGCCGGGGCCGGTGACGTTGCCGGTGATGGTGCCACCGTCGACGGCCAGCCTGCGCTTGCGGTCGACGTGCACGCCACCGCCGTCGCCGCCGTCCCATCCGCTGCCGCCGTGGCCCTTGCGGAGCGCGACCCTGCCACGGCCCGCGTCGCCGCCGTCGCCACCACGGCCGGTGCGGTTGTCCCTGACCGTGGTCGCGGCGAGCACCGCGCCGGGTTCGCTCGGCCCGGAGCCGAAACCGATACCCCCGCCGTGGCCACCCCAGCCACCGACGGCCCCGGAGCCCGCCAGCCCGTCGGCGCGCTCACCGTTGCCACCGCGGCCGCCGTCGCCGCCGTTGCCCCCGTCGCCGGTGCGGTTGCGCGCGACCGTGCTGTTCTCGATCCGCGTGGGGTATGCCCGCTGGGTGAAGATGCCGCCGCCGTCACCGCCGGAGCCCGCCTGGGTGGCCGCCCTGCCACCCCAGACTCCGGCCCCGCTCCCGCCGGTCACCCCGTCGCCGCCGTGACCGGCCTGCCCGGAGTCGCCGCCGTCCCCGGTGGCGTTGCGGTACACCATGCTCCCGCTGACCGTCAGCGGGCTCGCGGCGGCGATCCCGCCGCCCGTGCCGCCGCTGGCGGAGGTCCTGCCGTTGCCGGCCTTGCCGCCATCACCGCCCTCGCCGGTCGTGCCGTCGCCGCCGTCGCCACCGGATCCGGTGGGCCCGCCGTCGCCGGTGCGGTTGTGCGCGAACACGCTGCTGGTGATGGTGACGGTTCCGCCGGAGCCGCCGAGCCCGGCACCGCTCCCGCCCGCGGCCCCTCTCCCGCCGTAGCCGCCGTCGCCACCCGCGGCTCCGTGCCCACCGTGCCCGCCGTCGCCGCCCGCGCCCCCGCGGCCCGTGCGGTTGTGGCTGACCAACGACTCGCGCAGCGTGACGGTGCCGCCCGCGTTGTAGATCCCGCCACCGCGTCCGCCCCGTGCGCCCCAGCCGCCGGGCTGTCCCGCCTCGCCCCCGTCCGCGCCCGGTGCGCCATCGGAACCGTCCGCGCCGCTACCGGTCCGGTTGCCGGTCAGCACGCTGCGGTGGAGCGTGAGCGTGCCCGCGTTGCGGATGCCGCCGCCGTCCGCGCCGGGTGCGCCCGGCGTGCCGCCGCCCGCGGTGTGCCCGCCGGAGATCGTGATGCCGTCCAGGCTCAGTGCGGCCGCAGGGGCGATCTCGAGGACGCGGAACCGGGGCGCCCGCGTGGCCCTGGCGATGGTCGTGTCCGTGCCACGCATGGTGACGTCTCCGGTGATCACCGGTAGCCCGTCCGCGCCGTTGCCACCGGACGCCGTGGGCTCGGTGAGCAGGTAGGTGCAGTTGCCTGCCAGCCGCACGGTGGCCGGGCCGCCCGCGTCGTTCGCCGCCGAGATCGCCCGGACGAGGCTGGGGGTGTCGCAGGTGGACGGGAACATGGCCGGGCCTGCCGCATCCGCCGCGGGCACGGTGAGGACACCCCAGCCGAGCGCGAACGCTCCCGCGGCGGAGGCGGCCCGGGGTCCGGCACGGCGTACGGCGAACGGGTCGTGATCCATCTCGGCTTCCTTTCCGGTTTCGTTCCGCCTGCGTCCCTTCCGTCGTCCGCATCTGTGCGCGCCTGAATCGCCGGGACGGCCCAACCGCGTTACTCGCCGGAATCGGTCTCGCTCATCTCGCTTTCACCCGTTTGGTCCAAGCTGGTGGGCGACAATTCCGCTGCGGCGCCAATACCTCTGCAAACGCGAGTAATCGTCACGATGCGGAAAGTGACCACGGTGCGCCTGCCGGACGGCGGGACGCGGCTTACCGGACGGGGGCAACCGCGGCCGTGGGGTCCGTGGTAGAAAACGAATCCCGATCTGTTCCGCAGCAACACGGAGGGTGAGGCAAGACTGGTGACGGCGGCTGCTGTGTCCCCTCGTCGTGCCTGCCTCCTCAGCCGGGTCCCCACTTTTCGTCGACTGTCACTCAGGAGCTCGTGAACCCCCGTGCAGAACAAAGCCGACAAAGACGAGTCCGACAAGCCGTACGACAAGTCGATCCGCAAGCGGCTGACCAGGACCGTCCTCATTCCCAGCGTGACACTGCTGGTGCTTTGGACCGCGGTGTCGTCGTACTTCTTCATCAACGGCCTCTACGTCCGGCTGGTCGCGGACTCGGTGCGCCAGGTGTCGATCCCCGCCGCCACCGCGCTGGCGGCCTTCCAGGAGGAACGGCAGATCGCCCTGCAGTACCTCGACAATCCCAGTACGGGACAATCCGGGTTACAGGAGCAGCAAGCGGCGACGGACGAGCGGCTCGAGGCGCTGCAGACCGCGTTCGACGCGACGATCTCCAGCGCGCCCGACCAGATCGCGACCAAGGTCAACGCGCTGAAGAGCCACTTCGAGCAGTTGCCGGTGGTGCGCTCGCAGATCAACTTCCGAAGCATCGACCGCACGCAGGTCAACAACTACTACAACGGGGTGCTGGACACGGCGTCGAACCTGTTCGACACCCAGGCACGTATCGTGCCGGAGGCCGAGGCCGCGCACGGCGGCATCACGGCGACCGCGGTCTTCCGCGCCGGTGACATGATGTCGCGCGAGACCTCACTCGTGTCGACGGCGTTCGCGGACGGGCAGTTCGCGCCCGCCGATTTCGTCCGGTTCACCCAGCTGGCCGGTTTCTACCGTACGGAGCTGGCCCAGATCGCGCCCTTCCTCGAGCCCGGGGTCGGCGACAAGTACCAGGCCCTGACCGACAGCGCGGCGTGGAAGCAGCTGGCCGGCGCGGAGGACTCGCTGATCAAACACGGCCCGTGGTCCCCCGGTGAGCAGGGGAGCGTGCCGGTGAACGCGGCCGAGTGGCAGAACGCGACGAACGAGGTCGCCCGGCAGCTCAACGACATCGCCATCGACCAGGCCGACCAGGTCTCGGCTGCCGCGATCGAGGCCGGAAACGCCCAGCTGCGCAACGCGATCATCGGCAGCGTGGTCGCGCTGCTCGCCTCGCTGGCCGCGATCATCGTCGCGGTGCGAGTGTCCCGCTCGCTCGTCGACCGGGCGCTGATGACGCGCCTCGCGCGCCTGCGCGACGACTCGCTCGACCTCGCCCGTGACCGGCTGCCGAAGATCGTGGACCGGCTGAAGAACGGCGAACCGGTCGAGGTGAAGAAGGAGCTCCCTCAGCTCGACCACGGCCGGGACGAGATCGGGCAGGTGGCCGAGGCGTTCAACGTCGCCCAGCTCACCGCCGTCAATGCCGCGGCGAGCGAGGCCAAGGCCCGCAGCGGTGTGCACAACGTGTTCCTCGGTATCGCACACCGCAACCAGGTCCTGGTCCATCGGCAGTTGCAGATCCTCGACGAGTTGGAGAGCCGGGAGGAAAACTCGACCCAGCTGTCGTCGCTGTTCCAGCTCGATCACCTCGCCACCCGCGCCCGCCGCACCACGGAGAACCTGATCATCCTCGGTGGCAAGCAACCCGGTCGCCGCTGGCGCAGGCCGGTCACGCTGATGGAGGTGCTGCGGGCGGCCGTCTCGGAGACCCAGCACTACTCGCGGGTCCAGGTCGAGCAGGTCGCCGACGTCGCGATCGCCGGGGTCGCGGTCGCCGACACGATCCACCTGATCGCCGAGCTGGTCGACAACGCGACCTCGTTCTCGCCGCCCGGTTCCCCGGTCGAGGTGACCAGCCGCGTGGTGGCCCGCGGGGTCGTGGTCGACGTGTCGGACCAGGGGCTCGGGATGAAGGACGGCGTCCTCAGGTGGGCCAACGAGATGATGGCCAAGGCGCCCGAGTTCGACGCGATGGCACTGCGGGCCGACTCCAGCCTCGGCCTGTTCGTCGTGGCGCGCCTGGCCGACAAGCTCGGGATCACCGTCACCTTCGACCCGTCCCGGTACGGCGGGCTCCGGGCCACCGTGCTCATCCCTTCCCAGCACCTGGCCGGCGAGCAGCACGTGGGCCAGGTCGGCGACGCCGAGTTCGCACCGGCGGAGGACACCGCCGTCCTCGCACCGGTCGGCGGCTCCGCCCCGCAGGCGAGGGAGCGCCCCTCTCGTGCCGTGGACACGTCCAGCCCACCCGCCGGTCAGATCCCGGCGAGGCGGGATGTCAAGCCGCGCCCGTACCCGGCACCGGGACCGGCCCCATCCGGCCCGGCGCCCGATGCGCCACCCGCGACCGCGGAGGGGACGGACGGCTCCGGTCCGGTCGAACGTCCCCCCGAACGGGGTGACGACCGGCCGCGGCTGCCCCGGCGCGAGCCTCAGCAGAATCTCGTCAGCGAGCTCCGGGACGAGCCCGATGAGGACCAGAATGACGACGTACCCCCCGGAACGGCCACCGCGCGCACGCTCGCCGCCTTCCACAAGGGCACTCGTCGGGGACGGGACGGGGTCGACGGCTCGTAGCCCGCGACGGCACACATAAAGTCCACATAGGAAATTCCGCAAAGGAAGCCGGGGTCTCTCCGCATGAACGAGTACGGGAACTCCACACCCGATCTCAACTGGTTGCTCGACGACGTGGTGAACCGCGTGGTCGGCGCACAGAACGCCGTGGTGCTCTCCGCAGACGGGTTGCTGATCGGCCGGTCGGCCGGCATGAGCAAGGACGACTCGGACCAGCTTTCGGCCATCGCGTCCAGCCTGCAGAGCCTTGCCAAGGGGGTGAGCAAGCAGTTCTCCCGCGGCCAGGTGCTGCAGAACATGATCGAGATGGAGCGCGGGTACCTCTTCGTCTCGGCTGCCGGCCAGGGAGCATGCCTTGCCGTGCTGGCGGAGGAGAACGTGGATGTCGAGATGATCGCCTACGAGATGAACCGGTTGGTCAAGCGCGTCGGCGACTATCTGGCGTCCGCTCCGCGGGAAGCCGCGCACGCGCTCCCGGAGGCCAGGTGAGCGAGGACGACGGTTGGTACGACGAGGCCGCCGGGCCGCTGGTCCGGCCGTACACGATCACCGGGGGCCGGACACCGGCCGACGGCGAGCGGCTCGACCTTTCCACCCAGGTGCGAACCCTGCGGGCGGAGCAGGAACCGGCCGGGCTGACCCCGGAACACCTGGCGGTCCTGCGGCTGTGCCGCGAGCCGATGTCCGTCGCGGAGATCGCGGTCTACGTGAAGGTCCCGCTCGGGGTGGTACGGGTGCTGTGCGGCGACCTGATCGAACGCGGCCTCGTCATCACGCGGTCCCCAAGTCACCAGCCGGCGCAGGAGCCGGACCTCGAAACACTTCAGGCGGTTCTCGATGGACTCATCAAGTACTGACGGCACCGGGAGGGACATGGTCCCCGCACCGGTCAAGATCATCATTGCGGGCGGCTTCGGTGCCGGGAAGACCACCATGGTCGGCTCGGTCAGCGAGATCCCGCCGCTGACCACGGAAGAGTTGATGACCGAGGCCAGTACGGGCGTGGACGACCTTTCCGGTGTGGAGCGGAAGCAGACCACGACGGTCGCGCTCGACTTCGGCCGGATCACGATCTCGACGCGGCATGTGCTGTACCTGTTCGGCACCCCGGGGCAGGCGCGCTTCTGGTTCATGTGGGACGACCTGGCGCGCGGTGCGATCGGGACGATCGTGCTCGTCGACACCCGGCGGGTGGAGGGCAGCTTCGCCGCGATCGACTACTTCGAGCGCCGGCAGATCCCGTTCGTCGTCGCGGTGAACTGCTTCGACGACGCGCCGCGCTACGAGGCGAACGAGATCCGCGAGGCGCTGGTCGTCCCGGACCAGGTGCCGATCGTCATGTGCGACGCGCGGGACCGGGACTCGAGCAAGATCGCGCTGATCCGGTTGGTGAAGCACGCGATGACCGTGATGCCCGCTCCGGTCTGACCCGCGGACCGGCGCCGCCGGATTTTCCCTACCCGGCAAGGAAACTCAATGCCTCACCCGGATGCGAGGATCTCGGCGGTGACGCCGAGTGGCGGAGTCCGGAATGGCGCACGATGAGTAACCCACATGGCGCAATACGCTGGGCTGGAAGGGTGTAAGTTGATAGTTGAATTCTCACTTCAGCTGCTAGCATCGCCCGGTGTTCAGAGGCTCGCCAGGGTTGTCCGATCAGGTAAGGGAAAACGAGGGATCCATTGATCGCGACCCCGACGTCGGGTCCGTGATCTATCCCGCACAGGGCCTCCTGGCCGGAGAGTTCCTCTGCGGACTGTGGGCGTCGGCGTGTGACGCGCTCGCGATTCCGGCCGACCAGACCGTCCGGTCCATCCGGGTACTGCGCTCCGTGCTCCCCGCGTGGGCGGGTGAGCGGATCGGGCCGGCCCCCGCCGAGCCGTCGTATGTCGCGGACGACGGGTTCCCGGCCGAACTGTCGGTGAACTGGTCCGGAACCCGTCCGGAGTTGCGGCTCCTGTTCGACTGCGGCCTGGCTTCGCGGGACAGCCCATGGCATGCCCGGTCCGGTGCGGTGGCAGCGAACCGTCGACTCGGGCGGATTCACGAGGTGTTCACGCCGCAGGTGGGCCGGTCGCCGGCGCCGCTGTGGCACTCGGTCGCCTGGCGCCCGCCGTCCAGGCCGGTCCACAAGACGTACTTCGGGTTGTATGCGTGGCCGCTCCCACAGCGCTACGCCGCGGTGAGCGAAGCCATGCGGCGGCTGCGCATGACCGCCGCATGGAACGATGCGCGCCGGCGGGTGGAGGGCACCGCCGGCCGGCGGGAGATCGAGTTCTTCGCCGTGGACCTTGCCGACGAGGCGGACGCCCGGGTGAAGATCTACTATCGCAACCACGGCGCCGACATCGGCGAGGTGAACCGTGTCGCTTCCGTGGCGCGGCACCATGATGCCGAGCGTGCGTCGGCCGCCTACCGGACGCTGACCGGTGGCCGTACCGACGCCGGTGAAGCGGCCCTGAACTGCTTGGCGTTCCGTTCCGGACTGGACGGAGCCGCCGAGTGCGCCACCTACCTCAGGCTGGCCGGCCTGGCGTCCTGCGACCGGGAGGCCGTGGACCGTACCGCTGAGCTGTTGCGCCGTGAGGGTGTCGACCCCGGCCGGTTCCGCGGTCTCGCCACCGCGTTGGCGCCCGGACCGCTGCACGACAGCCGGGATCTCCTCGCACTGGTCAGCTATCGCGCGGCCGGCAGGCCGGGCGACGTCACGACCTACTTCCGGCCACCCGTCTACGACCGGTCCGTCCCTCGCCCCTCGTCGCCTGCCGATCTCGCGGCGCGTGACCGAAACGATGATTCCGCGTAGCACCGTCGGAAGGAGCAGATCGTGAACCAGCAGGACGTGGAACGCGTCGTCCGCCACAACGAGCAGCGTCAGCAGGAGTACGAGTCGTCGGAGCTGGTCCGGCTGCTGACCGACGGGAACACCGCGGACGAAACGAAGAAGGCCGTGCTCACCTACCTTCAGCCCTGGTCGCACGCCTTCCAACGGATGATCAGTGCCCGGGTCACCTTCGAGACCGACCCGGACCTGCGGGCGCTCGCACTGGAGCATCAGCAGGAGGAGATCGGGCACGACGCCATCCTGGTCCGCAGCCGCGCGGGCGACGATCGGGTGGTCTGGGATCCCGTCATCGAAGCGGGCGCGTCGTGGTTCGTCGACCAGTTCGCCGTACTGCCGGGTGTCCAGCGCGCCGTCCTTGCGCACCTCGCGCTCGAAGCGGGGAGTCTCGTCTTCAGCAGGGCGGGCACCCGAGCCTTCCCCGAGGACCCCTACTTCGAGTTGCACGACGAGGCCGACGCCGAGCATCTCGAGATGGGTTACCGAGTTCTGCGGGAACGCACCGACTGGACCGTGGACGACGTCATCACCGTGCTGGACCGCGCGTGGCAGGTCATCACCGTGGTCTCCGACCGCATCGCCGAGTGCGCCCGGCGGGACACCGGGGCCGCCGCCGCATGACCATGATCGACCCGGTCGCCGCGGCACGTGCCGTCGCCGGTGAATGCGCCCGCGATTTCCGGGACGCGTTCACCGGACGGCTGGTCGCCGCCTACCTGCTGGGCAGCCTCGCGTACGGCGGTTACGCGCCGGCTGTCAGCGACATCGACCTGGCCGTCGTCCTCACCGACACCCACGACGGCGATCCCGGCACCGTCGAGACCACGAGCGAAACCGTGCGCGGGCGGGGCGGCCTGCACCGCAAGATGTCCGTGTTCTGGGGCTCTCTGCCTGCGCTGCGGGACGGGCACGACGACGGGCGTTTTCCCGCGCTCGACCGCTTGGAGTTGGCCGACCACGGTGTACTCCTGCTCGGCGCCGACGTCGCACCGCAGGTCGCCCGCCCGGCCACCGAGGAGCTGCTACTGGAGAGCGCCCGGTTCGCCGTCGACGTCCTGGCGACCGACGAGGTGACCGCCGAGTTCCACCACCCCCGCCGACTCCTGGCGGACCCGGTGTGGTTCACGAAGGCCGTGCTGTTCCCGGTTCGCTTCCTCCGCACCGGCACCATGACCACGGGACGTGCCGCCACCAACGAGGAGGCCGTGGCCTGGTACCTGGCCACCAGCACCGTCGCACCGTCCCTGGTCCGCCTGGCCGCGCGTGTCAGAGCGGGACATCCGCTGGATCCCGCGCAGGTCGCACCCCTGCTGGCGGCCGGTTTGATCCCGCTCTATCGGCACTACATCGACGAGCAGATCGATCGGTTGCGTCGCGCCGACGCCCCGGCCGATCTCGTCACCGCCTTCAGCCATTGGGGCCAACGTCTCGTCAGCGACAGCCACGCGGAGAGCCGGTCCAGTGCCGCGGAGCGGCACTGAGCACGCCTCCCGCGTTCCGGAATCACCTGGCCGGCTCCCGCGCGGACGTCGCTCGTCGTCTCGCGCCCGCTGCCGCTTTCCGTGGACCGGCCGGCGCCGGCTCCCTACCGTTACCCTACCCTAACGTTACAGTAGGTTTTATGCGGAGGCCTGGATCGGAGATGGTGTTGACGGACGCGCAGACGCGAGACGAGGAGCGGGAGCGGCGGCATCTGGCCGAGACGGTGCGGCTGCTGTCGGGGGAGTTGGAGCGTCTTACCGGTGACATCGACGGGTCGGCTCGCGCGATCGAGGAGCGGAAGCGGCACCTGTGGGACAACCTGCGGGATATGGATTTCGCGGAGAAGGCCAACTTCCGTGGTGAGGTGGACATGTCGGTGCGGCTGGCCGAGCACGCGGTGATGCTGCGCGGGCGGATCGAGCGGTTGCTGGAGTCGCCGTACTTCGGGCGCGTCGACTTCCACCGCCGGGGTGAGGCGGGGGCCAGGCCGTACTACATCGGTGTGCACAATTTCTCGGATCCCGAGACGCAGGAGATCGTGATCCACGACTGGCGTGCTCCGGTGTCGGGTCTGTACTACGACTTCGAGTCGGGGGAGGCGTTCTTCGAGACCCCGGCGGGCACCACCCATGGCGAGATCACCGGCAAGCGCCAGTACAAGATTCAGGGTGGGCGCCTGGAGTACATGTTCGACACGTCGTTGAACATCGGGGACGAGGTGCTGCAGCGGGAGCTGGGTCAGTCCGCCGACGACCGGATGAAGAACATCGTCGCGACCATCCAGCGTGAGCAGAACGCGGTGATCCGCAACGAGACGGCACGGGTGTTGATCCTGCAGGGTGTGGCGGGGTCGGGGAAGACGTCGATCGCCTTGCACCGGGTGGCGTTCCTGCTGTATCGCTTCAAGGACACCCTCTCCTCGGACAATGTCATGATCCTGTCGCCCAACAGGGTCTTCGGCGACTACATCGCCGATGTGCTTCCCGAACTGGGTGAGGAGCGGATCGCGGAGATCGACGTCGACACGATCGCGGGCAGGTTCCTGGCGAGGGTGACCGGCTACGAGGCGTTCAGCGACCAGGTGGTCGGCCTGCTCGAGGGGGTCGAGGACGCGGCGGCCGAGCGTATGCGTTACAAGGCCACGCCCGAGTTCGTCGCCCGCCTCGAGGAGTGGATCACCTCGCGCGCGTACGAGGACTTCACCCCCGGGGAGATCGAGCGCAAGCACAAACGGCTCTCGGCGGACTGGGTGGCCGACCTTTTCCACGAGTCGCCGACCCTTCCGGTCTTCACCCGGCTCGACCGCGTCGCCAATGCCGCTGTGCACAAGCTCAAACACGAGGTGCTGGACAAGGGTGGCACGTGGGCCGCCGCCGACACCGCCAGCATCCGCAAGCAGGTCCGCGCCATGTTCCCCTACAAGGACGCGTTCGCCATCTACCGGGCGTTCTACACCGACGGCCCCGCCCGGCGCGGCCTGTTCCAGCCACTCGGGCGGAAGAAGATCGAGTACGCCGATGTGTTTCCGCTGATCTACACCATGATCAGAACGTCCCGGCAGGAGAGCTACGGCCACATCCGGCACCTGCTGGTCGACGAGATGCAGGACTACACGCCCATCCAGTACGCCGTGCTGCGCGAGCTCTTCTCCTGCACGATGACGATCCTGGGAGATGCCAACCAGTCGATCAACCCGTTCAGCTCCTCGTCCCTGTCGAGGATCCACAGCATCTTCCCGGAAGCCGACTGCCTGGAGTTGTGCAAGAGCTACCGCTCCACCAGCGAGATCACCGAGTTCGCCCAGAACATCTCGCGCAACGACAAGCTCATCCCGATCGAGCGCCACGGACCACCACCCCAGGTCCTCGCCTGCGCGGACCAGCACGACCAGCGGGCGCGGATCCTGACACTCATCGAGCAGCACCGCGACAGCGACCATCGCTCCCTCGGCATCATCGGCAAGACCCTCGCCCAGGCGGAAACCCTCTACCACGCCCTGTCCGGGGCCGGTGTCGAGCTGACCTTCCTCGACTACGACAGCACCGCCTTCACCGGCGGCATCGTCATCACCTCGGCACACATCGCCAAGGGGCTGGAGTTCGACACGGTGATCGTCCCGCAGGTGGACGAGCAGAACTACGCCAACGAGATGGACAGGTGCATGCTCTACATCGCCTGCACCAGGGCCATGCACGAACTTCACCTCACCCACCACGGGCAACCCTCCGGCTTCCTGACATTCAGCACAGAACCCAGAAGTCACGCTCACGACACCCAGACGGTGTCGTGAGCATCCAGCGGCAGTCCGTCCGCTGTGGACATGCCGGGCAGCCTGTCCGACACCGGCACGAGGGGCGCGTGACGGCGGAGACGGCGCGTGGCCGGTACGGTGTCGGGATCAGCTGCCGGAAGTGAGGGTGACGTGGCCGAACACATGCAGATCGGCGAGGTGGCCGAGCGCACCGGCCTGTCCCTGCGCACGATCCGGTACTACGAGGAGGTCGGGCTCGTCACGCCGAGCGCGCGGAGCCAGGGCGGTTTCCGGCTGTACACCGAGCCGGACGTGGCGCGCCTGCTGCTGGCGCGGCGGATGAAGCCGCTGGGGTTCCAGCTCGAGCAGATGCGGGAGCTGCTGGCGTTGCTGTGGCCGGAGGGCACGGACGAGGTGGGGTCCGGTGGGCTCGGCGTGGACGGGTCGGAGCGGCTGCGCGGGTTCAGCGAGACCGCCGAGCAGCGGTGTGCCGAGCTGCGGGCCAAGCTGGAGGACGCCGAGGCGTTCGCCGGCATGCTGCGCAAGCGCCTCCGGCGGCGGAGTTCCCGCGCGGTGCGCAGCGGCTGAGCACCAGCGATTCTACCCTAACGTGAGGGTAAAATCGTTCGCATGGACGCGGCCGGAGTGAACCGGTCGGTCCCGCTGACGGCGCGAGTTGCGTGAACATATCGAGGACGCCTTCATCTCCGCGCGGCCGAGTGTGGTCGATCTGCTGGACGCCGCTGTTCGCGGTCACCCGCGGCCGGGTGGTTTTCGGGGCGTTGAACGGCCTTCCGCCGCGCCGGTTCGAGTCGGTGGCGGATGTGCTTGGCGAGTTGCCGGACCTTCTCGACGGCGGCCCGTAGACCTGCGGTACCGCCGGTTTACGGGTTCGGTGGGGGTTTGTCGATGTAGTCGGTGGTGGCGTAGCCGGGGCCACGGTGCCACCCGTTTCGGGTGACGGTGGAGACGTGTACGTCGATGCGGTTGGCGGGGTAGCGGTAGCGGACCTCGTGCAGGGTGCCCCACGCCCGCGGGTCCGGGTTGCCGGTCAGGCGTGCGGGGATCTCGTGATAGGTCGCGACCGAGCCCATACCGGCGAAGGCACCGGCGAACGGACCGTAGGACCGGGCGAGGTTGCCATGGTGGGCGTGCTGCCCGGGAGCGGTGATCATCAGGGTGGGTGGTTCCACCAGGCCGTCGGCCAGTACGGGCAGGCGGGCGCACGGGTACCAGAACGAGATCGGCCAGTCGACGAGGACGGGGCCCGGCGTGCGCGCGATCTTCTGGGTGAGGGTGGTGCCGTCGTCGAGGCGAACGTGGTCGGCGGCGCCGCAGGTGGACCCGATGAGTGCGGCCAGGTTGGCCGCCGGCGGTGACCAGGAGTCCCTGGCGTGCTGGTTGAGTGCCGCCTTGCCGAGCGCGCCCGCGGTCACCACCGGCATGGCCAGCAGGCTGAGACCGGCGATCGCGAGCGCCGACCAGCCGGCCATGCGGGTCGTGACCGGTTGCGGGTCTCGTGGCCCGATCCCGCGGTGGCGGTGCCAGAGCAGGATCACCGTGGCGAACACGGTTCCGATGGCCAGCAGGGTCAGGGGATCGGCCAGGGCGCCGTCGAACAGGTGCTCGTCGAGGGCGGGCATGCCGAGGCGGTGATAGCCCCACCAGGCGTTGGGTCCGTTCCAGGCGAGGCTGGTCGTGAGGACGACAAGGAACAGCGCGCTGAACCGGATCGCCCAACCCGCGTTCTCGCTGGCGAAGGCGCGGGGCAGCGCGGCGAGGCCGAGGGCGAGCACAAGCGCGATGAGGAAGTCGAGCGCGGCGAAGTGGGACGCGATCTTGGTGGGTGTGACGACCAGCGCCGCGAGGCCGAGACCGAACCAGGCGAACGGCCACCCGCAGGCCCCGGCGAAGGCGTGGGTCGGCTGGCGTCGCGGGGCCAGCGCCAGCGCGACGAGCAGTAGGGCGACCGCCAGCAGGATGGGCAGGCGGCGGGCGGGGTGCTGCTCGAAGGCGAACGCGTCGCTGACGCCGCCGAGTAGCATCTGGTAGCGGTCGAACTCGCCGTGCCAGCTCTGCGCCGCGCCGTACCAGTAGCGTGCGCCGGTCGAGTCCAGGAAGCCGCCGATACCGGAGTCGAGGAACACCAGCGGTGCGGCCACCGCGACGGCGGCCCCGCTCAGCGCCACCAGCGTGAAGCGCTCGCGGGCGCGGGGCAGGTGCCGGCAGGCATGCACGAGTCCCAGCGCCAGCGGGATGAGCGCGAGCATGCCGGTCGAGGTCACCGCGAAGCACACGCCCGCGGCGACCCCGGCGACGAGCAGCCAGGCTGGCCGTTCGGTGAGGCGGGCGCGCACGGCCGCGTAGCCGCTGATCGCGGTGCACAGCGCCACGAACGGCTCCGGCCGCAGACCGACGCCGTGTGGCATCCATGCGGTGAAGAACGCGGCGGCCAGCAGCCAGGTCGGCACCCGGGGCGCGGTGGTGTGCCGGCGCAGCAGGCGCACGATGCCGAGCAGGAGCAGCCACATCGCCACCCCTGCCGCCATCGCGGGCGACCGGACCACCAGCGGTGCCCAGGAGAGCTGGAACAGCGGCGCGAACAGGTGGTGCAGCAGAACGGCGGGGTTCTCGGCGGCGTTGAGCGCCATGTAGTAGTCGCCGGCGAACCCGGAAGGGCCGAGATTGCGGTGCATGCCGAGGAACCAGCCGTCGTCCACCGTCTGCGGGCCGAGCACCCCCCACCCGGCGATGCCCACGGTGACCAGGCCGGTCCAGGCGATATCGGCGCGGCGAGGCAGCGATCGACCACCCGGCCGGGACGGCCCGCGGAAGGTGCGGAACGCGAGCACCACGCAGCCGAGCACCCCGGCACCGCAGGCCAGCATGAGGATCAGCTTCAGCGGGCCCGGCGAGGTCTGGAAGCGGGCGTCGGCGCGCGCCACCGCGGACACCGCACCGGTGGCCCGCTCGGCTGGCAGGTCGGTGACGAACGCCGTCACGTGCGGCACGCGGGTGCCGATCCTGGCCAGTTCCCGCTCACCGGCCGCGGGGCCGGACACCAGCACGACCAGTTCGTCGTTCTCGGCATGGATCCGGTACCGGCAGTCCGTGCCCGGGGGTGACCCGAGTGGTGTCTCGGTGCCACCCGCGATCAGCGCGAGCCGGCGATCGCGTATGACGACGGACAGGCCCCAGTCGCCGGCGATGTCGGCGTCCGGCGGGATGGTCGCGAACGCGGTGCGGTCCTGACCGGATGGTGTTTCGGCCACCGCGGCGCAGGCGAGTGTCACGTCCAGGCGCAGGGGGCGGTAGGGCATGAACATCGCCACCGCCGACTCCGCGGACTGCCCGGCCTCGGGCCAGCGCACCTCGACCCGTTCGGATTCCACCGGGGCGAACGGCACCGCGACGGCCACCGCGATCGTGGCGAACGCCAGCGCCAGCAGCCACCGGAGGCCGTGACGGGAGCGTGCCGGGGAACCCGGCGCGCTCACCGGGCGCGGTGTGGTGGCGTTGTCCGTCATTCTTGCGGTTCCTGGCCGGACGCCGGTCAGCTGCCCGTTCCGGGGTCAGTCGCCGAGAGGAATATCGGGCAGGTGGTCCCACAGGTCGCGAACGTGGCCGAAGGTGCGATCCGGAAGTCGCTGCAGAATGGTGTGCACCTCGGTGCGGGCCTCGTGCTGGATGGCGGCGATGAGGAGTTCCTGCTTGGTCGCCGAGCCTTCCCGGAAGGCATCCTCGACGGCGTCGATGATCTCGTCTCGGGTGACCACCGGATCGGTGTTGGTATCCTTCACGCGCACAACTCTACCCTAACGTGACGGTAGAGTTGCTGGGGTGTCAGGCGAGCCGTCCGGCAGCCTCCAGCCGCTCGATCCACGAGCGGGGCAGGATGGTGGCGCCGTTGCGGGCTCCGGCGAGCGTCCCGGCCATGGCCGCGATGGTGTTGGCGTCGCCGCCGGCTTGGATGGCATAGCGGATGGCCTGCGCGACATCGTCGGGGTGAGCCAGGAACGCCGTCAGCGCGGTGGGTACGGAACCCAGGGCGAAGGCGTCGTTGCCGAGGGCGTGCGCGGCCTGCTCGGGACCGGCGTCGTTGCGGGCGCTGTTCGAGGACGAGATGACCATGCGCATCCTGCAGCGGCAGAACCCCGAACTCGCGCTCGAACCGCTCGTGGCCGAAGGCGCCTGACCGCCGGGACGGTTACGGCGCCGGTGCGGTCAGGAATCGTGGCGCGGTGGTGTTGGTGGCGGGGTGCGGACCAGGGCGCCGGCCAGAGTGACCACGAGGGGTAGCGCGGTGGCGGCCAGGAGGATGGGCCGGTAAGTGCTGGCCTGTTCGCGGCCGAGGGCGAGGAGTAGGGGGCCGAAGGCGGAGGCGCCGACGGTGACGGAGTGCACGACGCCGCGGATGGTGCCGAGGTGGCGCAGGCCGAAGCAGCGGGGGAAGGCGACGGCTTCCAGGGTGCGGATGCCGTTGCCGCAGGCGCCCAGGGCCAGGCCGTAGAGTACGGCGGTGAAGCCGGGGGTGAGCCATCCCGCGCCGGCGGTGGCCAGGGCGAGGACGGCCATGGTGACGATGATGAGCATCCGGTCGGAGAACCGGTCGGCGAGCCAGCCGAGGCCGAAGGTGGCGATTAGCCCGGCGATGGTCTGGGGCAGGAAGGTCGCGGCGGCTTCGGCGGGGGAGAGGCCGCGTTCGCCGAGTAGGGAGACCTGGTGGAAGTTCAGGCCGGTGGTGACCAGTGCGCACACGGCGACTCCGGCGGTGACGACCCAGAACATGCCGGTGCGCGCCGCTTGGCCGAGGGTCCAGTCCACCGGCGGCAGCGCGCTGCCGCGTGGGGCTTCGGTGTCGCCGTCATCGGCGGGTGGTGCGGGTGCGTGCCGGGGCAGCAGTAGGAGGGCGGCGGGGATGACCAGTGCCCAGACGGCGAGGCCCTCGATCATCCAGACCTGGCGCCAGCCCCAGTTCGACACCAGCCGTTCCAGCAGCATCGGGGTCAGGGAGATTCCGGCGGTGCCGATGGCGGAGGCGATCCCGGTGGCGAAGCCGCGGCGGCGGTGGACGTAGAGGGCGACGGTGGTGGTGGCGACCAGGTTGAGCGCGCCCTGGCCGCCGACCCGGATGCCGATGAACGCGGCGGTCAGCCCGGTGATCTCGGAAGCCGCGGTCGAGCCGATCAGGACGGCGCCGAAGCACAGCGCGATGGTGGCCATCACCCGGCGCGGGCCGTAGCGGTCGATCAGCCTGCCGAGCACGGGCATGACGAACGCGCCGGTCAGCGACCCGATCAGGTAGGCAGTGGACACGGCGGAGCGGGAGACGCCGAGATCACGGATGAGCGGATCGACGAACACCGACACCGCGGCCGTCTGCCCGGGCGCGGTCAGGGCCAGCGCCACCGAGGCGGCCGCGACCACCCTGGGCACGTGCGCGCGCCCCGGGGCCCCGGTAGCCGGCGGTTGCGTAGCGGTGGTGCCGGTGGGCACGAGGAGTCCTTCCTGTCGTGGCGACCCCGGCTTCGGACAGCACGCCAGCACCCGAACCCGAAGGCTCGGGCGCTCACCGCGATGCGGAGGCTGCTCCGGCCGGGTTCGGTGCCTGGTCGGTCGGGGGATGCGCCGGAGACAAGACGTCCAACGCGATGATCATGTTACCGCGGGCGGGGCACTCGCCGGCACCGGTCGCCGGCGCGTGGGCGGGTGATCCCGCACTCATTTGACCTGAGGGGTTACGCGTGCCGATGATCTCTCGTCTAACGTGAGGGGAGATTTGCCGACGACCGCGGCGCGTATGTCGCTGGTCCGCCGGGGTCATCGACGCCCCCGACTCCGAATGACGAGCCGAGGAGCGCCGCGTGTCTGCCGAGCAGGTGTTGTGACCCACCCGAGCTAGTCGTCGTGCCGCGACAAGATTCCTACCCGGGCGGCGACGAGCCCTTCTTCCCGTAGCCCACGTACCGGCGGTAGCCGGTGCGAGTGTCCTTTCGCGCCGTGGAACGGTGCCCCGAACACGTCTGGTTGTCCTCGTGTCTTCTTTTCCGTCCCTGTCGCCTGCTCGCCTGCGCACCCCGCGCCCGGCCTGGCTGTCGCCCAGGGTCGCCCGTACCGAGATCCTCGCCGGTCTGGTGGTTGCGCTGGCGCTGATTCCGGAAGCGATCTCGTTCTCCATCATCGCCGGATTGGACCCGAGTGTCGGCCTGTTCGCCTCGTTCACCATGGCGGTGGTGATTTCGGTGGTCGGCGGCCGGGCCGCGATGATTTCCGCGTCCACCGGGGCCATCGCGCTGGTGGTGGCCCCGCTGGCCCGCGAGTACGGCCTCGGTCATCTGATCGCGGCGGTCGTCCTCGGTGGGGTGTTCCAGGTCCTGCTCGGCTCGCTCGGGGTGGCGCGGTTGATGCGGTTCATCCCGCGCAGCGTGATGGTCGGGTTCGTCAACGCGCTGGCCATCCTCATCTTCATGGCGCAGGTGCCGGAGCTGGTCGACGTGCCATGGGCGGTCTACCCGCTGTTCGCGGGTGGTCTCGTGTTGATGATGCTGTTTCCCAGGATCACCAAGGCGGTACCGGCACCCCTGGTGGCCATTGTGGCCCTGACGGGGTTGACCGTCGCCGCCGGGATCGCGGTGCCGACCGTGGGGGACAAGGGCGGGCTGCCGTCGTCGCTGCCCACGCCGGGTGTTCCGGACGTACCGTTCACTGTGGACACACTGGCGCTGATCGCGCCGTACGCGCTGGCGTTCGCGCTGGTGGGCCTGATGGAGTCGCTGATGACGGCCAAGCTGGTGGACGACATCACCGACACCCACTCGAACAAGACCCGCGAGGCGATCGGGCAGGGCGTCGCCAACGTGGTCACCGGGTTCTTCGGTGGCATGGGCGGCTGCGCGATGATCGGCCAGACCATGATCAACGTGAAGACGGCGGGCGCGCGGACCCGGCTGTCCACCTTCCTGGCCGGGGTGTTCCTGCTGGTGCTGTGCCTGGCGCTCGGTCCGGTGGTCTCGGATATCCCGATGGCCGCGCTGGTGGCGGTGATGGTGCTGGTCGCGTTCGCCACCTTCGACTGGCACAGCGTCGCGCCCGGCACGCTGAAGCGGATGCCGGCCGGGGAGATCACCGTGATGGTCGTGACGGTGGCCGTGGTCGTGGTGACGCACAACCTCGCGGTCGGCGTGGTCGCCGGGTCGCTCACCGCGATGGTGCTGTTCGCCCGCAGGGTGGCGCACCTGGTCGAGGTCACCGCCGCCATCGACCCCGACGGTGGGCAGGTGGTGTACGCGGTGACCGGCGAGTTGTTCTTCGCCTCCAGCAACGACCTGGTCTACCAGTTCGACTACACCGGTGACCCGGACAGTGTGGTCATCGACCTCACCGACGCCCACATCTGGGACGCCTCCACCGTCGCCGCCCTGGACGCGATCACCACCAAGTACGAGGCCCGCGGCAAGACCGTGGAGATCGTGGGACTCAACAAGCGCAGCGCCACCATGCACCGCAGGCTCTCCGGCGAACTCGCCGGAAGCCACTAACCCGGCGGGCGTTGCTTGCCCGCGCGTCAGCGCTTGGATGGCACCGGGCGAAGCGGTCGCGCGCGGACCCCGTATCCTCGCCTTCCACGTCAGAATGGGGGTCCTGCGCGATGCTTTACCTCGGTGGACTGTTCGGGCTGGTCACGATCGGCCTGTGGATCTTCTGCCTGGTGGACATCATCACCACCCAGGAAGGGGACTGCCGGAACCTGCCGAAGATGGGGTGGCTGGTCGTCATCCTGTTCCTGCCGCTGGTGGGCGGTGTGTTGTGGCTGGTTGCCGGGCGACCGCAGGGGACGAGTGCGTACCGGGCCGGAGCCTACGAGCGGAACACGCCCGGCTTTCCCGAGTACGACCGTCCAGGGCGCTTCGCCGTGCCCGATCCGGCGGCCGACGAGGAGTTCCTACGCCGGTGCCGCGAGCGTGCGGAGGAACAGCGGCGCAAGGGCCGCGGCGAGAGCTGAGCGGTCGAGTCGGCCGAGGTTCCAGCCCGGTCGGCAGCGCGCGAGCGCCCGCCGCTTCGGGCCTCCGGGATGTGGCTGAGGGCCAGGTGCCACAGCCAGGCAGTTCGAACCGGCGACCGCCGTGTCGAGGTTCGCGCAGCTCGCTGGGATCCCGCAACGCACCTACCGGCGGCGACGGGCGGAGACGATCCAGGCGCGGGAGTTGAACCAGACGCCGTCGTCGCTCGCGTGCGCGGCGAGCGTCTCGCGTAGTTGCCTGACCGTGCGCTCCGCGGCGACGGGGTCCAGCCGCTTCAGCGCCTCGCCAGTGCAGGTGAAGCTACGGACCCAGTCGAGGGCAGCTTCAACGTCCACGCCGTAGTAGACGGGCTCACATACTTCGGTGAAGGTGATGTCGGCGAACCCCGCGGCCTCCAGAATCTCCGTGACGGCCGGCGGGTCGGCGAGCGAGAACGGGTTCAGTCCCGCGGAAGCGTCGGCCAGTGGTGCTTCGACCGTTTCGAGCGAGCGGCGGATGGCGACGATCCATTCGTTGCGCTCGCGGGCTTGCCAGACCATCATCACCAGCCGCCCGGACGGGCGCAGGGCCCGCCGGATATTGGCGAACGCTGCGGCGGGGTCGTCGAAGAACATCGTGCCGAACCTGCTGATCGCCAGGTCGAAGTGGTCTGGCGGGAAGCGGTGGATCTGAGCGTCGACGTGCTCGAAGGTGATGTTGCGGAGTTTCGCCGCACCAGCACGTTGGCGGGCACGTTCGATCGAGGGCGCGGAGATGTCGACTCCGAGAGCGCTGCCTGACCGGGCTGCGCGTGCGGCTTGCCGGGTCGTGTGTCCTGTCCCGCAGCCGATGTCGAGGATGTGGTCGCGGACCTGGACGCCGCTCGCCCGGCGCAGTACTTCGTCGTGTCGCCGCAGTTCGGTGTCGAAGTCCGTTCGCGTTGGTCTGTTCATGCGGATGCGACCTCCGCCGCGGCGGGGATGGTGGGGCCGTCTCGGAGCACTCCCTGCACGTGGTCGAGCGTGATCGCTTCCGGTTCGAGTTCCGTCAAGCACCAGGTGGCGCCGGCGGCGACGTACGCCGCGGGATCGGCACCGGGCGGCAGGGGCATCGCGATGTCGAAGGGCGCTGCGGGATCCGGGCGGAGGCCGCGGATCGTCTCGGCGATCTCCGCGAGCTGGTCGGGGTGCTGGACCCCGACCGGGAAGTATCCGTCGACGCTCGCCGCTCGGTGCGGCGGCCGGCGGAGGCCCGCGTTGCCCGCGGCCCAGATCGGCACGCGCGGCCGCTGAACCGGCGTGGGCAGGAACGTGAGGTCGTCGATCACGTAGTGCGGTCCGCGGTGGCGCACGGGCCGCCCCGACCAGGCGGACGTGAGGATGTGCAACGCCTCGTCCAGCATCTCGGCTCGGACCCGGCCGTCGACCTGCTCTCCGGTGCGTGCGAACTCCGCGCCGTAGGCGTCGCCGCCAAGCCCGACCCCCAAGGTCAGCCGCCCCCTGCTGAGCCGGTCCAGTGACGTGGTCTCCCGAGCCAACCTTGCGGGCCGGTAACGCGGGACCGGCGTGACCATCGGGCCCAGCCTGAGTGAGTCGGTCGCCGTTGCGGCTGCGGCCAGGGAGATCCACGGGTCGGCGACTCGTTCCACCGGCGCGGACCAGGTGAGTCTGTCCCACACGAAGAATCCGTGCCAGCCGACCTCCTCGGCCCCGGCTGCGAGCCGTGCCGCCACGAGCGGATCGGCCAGTTCGTCAAAGAGCGGGATCCACAACGCGGATCGGGGATGTGTCGCCATGCGTCCGACGCTAGATGGGCTCCTTCATCGTGAAAAGCGATCATTATCGATGGTTACGATCGATTCTGCCGATGGTTGCTCGGCCGTGCACTCCATGATCCGAGTCGGTCTCGGCTCGGCAGTCCTCCCCAGCCTCGCCATGCGGGGCCGCCGGCGCCACGACCGACGAGAGCCTGAGGATTCATGCGCTGCGCCCGCCGATAGCAACGGGCGATCTACCTGGTGCGCCCGGCGTACCGCACTCCCGCGCCACGGGCGGCCCGAGCCAGGCAGCTGGTCGCAAGCAGCGCAGAAGACCCCGAAGACAACCAATGAAGCGATGCGGCCCATGGATTGCGATGTCGCAGGTACCTGTACATCCGGTACCCGGCGGGCGTGGTCCCTGCCCGGGGAGCACGCCCGCCGCTTGCTTGGTGCCGGCGTTGGTCATCTCCCGTGTTTGCCGGGTGCGGCGCTGCCGGTATATTCGGCGAGGCCGGAGACCAGTTCGGCGATCTCGGGCCTGGTGCCGTACCGGCGCTGGTGGGTCTCGGCGATCCTGGCGCCGCCCTCGGGGTCGGGGTCGTCGGTGATGTCGAACGATATGAACTTCCCGACCAGCGGCTTCTCCTCCTCCGAGATGCCGGGCTTGACGGTGAACCGGATGCAGTGGTGGATCATCGGGACTTCCTTCAGCCGGTGTTTCGTTTCCGTGATCCGGCCACGGCGACGGCGATGGCCGCGCCGGCGAGCATGGCGATCCCGGCCCAGGTGAAGGTGTCGCCGATACCGATGGTCCGGACCAGGGGTTGGGCGGCCAGCGGCGAGAGGAACTGACCGAGGAAGATCCCGGCGACGAGCCCGCTGAGGACACGGCCACGCCGGGCGGGTGGGGCGAGCTCGGAAAGGCGCAGGTTCAGGTTGGGGACGGCCAGCCCGACACCGGCGCCGCCGACGAGCAGCCCGGCCGCGACGCCGGCTACCGTGCCGATGCCGCCCACCAGCAGCCAGCCCACGCCAAGCAGCGCGATGCTGATCGTCGTGATCGTCGCCGAACCCAGGCGCCTGCGCAGCGCCGGGAACCTGAGCGCGCCGAGCATGCTCGTCAGCGTGCTCCCGGCGACGACGACACCCACGAGGCCCGGCCCGATACCGAGGCCCTCCAGCAGGAACGGGACCTGCGTCGGCGCCATGTAGAACACCGTCGTCGCGACAAGCGCCAGTGCGTAGATGCCGAGCACGGGACCGGTCGCCACCCGCCCGCGGCCGGTGGCGATCCCTGGCTCGTCCCGTTGCCGGTCCCGCACGGCGAGGATCGCGAACAGCGCGACCACGGCCGCCAGGCTGTAGAGCCAGAACGGCACCCGCCAGTCGATCGTCGCGAGTACTCCGGCCAGCGGCAGGAACACCACCCCGCCGAGGCTCGCGAAGGCCTGCTGCAGCCCGAGAAAGGACGCCCGCCGTGGCCCTTCGAACCAGTCGGTGATCGTCGTGCTGACCGCCGTCATTATCCCGCCGATGGCGATGCCGAGCAGCGCCCTGGTCACCAGCAACAGGTAGAGGTCGGTCACGAAGTACCCGACGGTGCCGCTGACCGCGTACAGCGTGAGGCAGGACACCAACAGCGGGCGGCGCCCGGCCCGGTCGGCGACCAGGCCGGACACCGGGGCACTGATGGCGATCATCAGCGAGGTGACCGTCATTGCGAGGCGGACCAGCAGGGACGCTGCTGGCTGGTCGGCGAAGACCTGCTCCATCCTCGGCAGGCTGGGAGCGACGACGGCCGGCGCCATGATCGTCAAGGTCGCCGCGGCGAGGATCGTGCCGCGGGCGAGCCGGGAAGGCTCTACGCGGTCGGTGTGCGTCGTCATGGTCATCATGATCGCCTCTCCGGGGTTGGTCAGTTCCCGTGTTTGCCGGGCGCGACGCTGCCGGTGTACTCGTCGAGGTCGGCGACGAGCCCGGCGATGTCCGGCATGGCTTCGTACCGGCGCTGGTGGATCTCGGCGATCCTGGCGCCGACCTCGGGGTCCGGGTCGTCGGTGATGTCGAAGGACATGAACTTCTCGACCAGTGGCAGGCCGATCCGGTCGGTGGCGAGGTGCGCCGGGTGGTTCATGTACTCCTCGTAGCCCGCGAGGTCCTCGAGCACGAAGACGGCGCCGTACTGGTACTCCCCGCCGAAGTCGGGGCCGACGACGAACGAGGTGACGGACGGGATGACGCGACCCTGGTTGCGCAGGCTCTCGAGAGCGGTCTCCTTGTCCGCTTCCGAGATGCCGGGCCTGAGGGTGAAACGGTTGCCGTGGTAGATCATTGAACAGTCCTTTCGGTTGGTGTTCGTTCCGGTGGTCACGCCGCGGTGAACGCGGTGGCGTAGTCGCGGGCGAAGTCGGTGAGGTCGCGTGCGGGGTGTCCGGTGAGGTCGGCGACCGAGGCGGACACCCCGGCGGCCTCGCCCCTGGCGTAGTGCGCGTAGTCCTCGACGAGGCCCTCGAGCTGCCATGAGGGGAGGACGCCGGTCAGTGCGGCGGTGAACCGGTCGGCGGAGGCGTCGTGGAAGGTGATGTCCTTCCCGGTGGCGGTGGACAGCGCGTGGGCGATCTGCTCGTGGGTCACGGCGCGGGGTCCGGTCAGCGTGTAGGTGTGGCCGGTATGCCCGGTGCTGGTCAGCACGGCCGCGGCGACATCGGCGATGTCCCTGGTGTCGATGGCGCTGACCGCCGCGCCGCCGATGGGCGCGGCGAACCAGCCCTGCGTGATGGTGCCCGCGAGGCCGAGCAGCGCCTGCAGGTAGAGGTTGGGGCGCAGCACGGTGTGGTCGAGGTCGAGCCCCCGGACGTACGCCTCGACCTCGGCGTGCCAGCGCAGGAACCGCACCGGTGAGTCGGCGCGTGCCGCGTACTGCGAGAGCAGGACCAGCCGGTGCACCCCGGCGTTCCGGGCCAGCTCGGCGAACCGGATTTGCAGCTCGGCGGCGTCCTCGGTGGAGGGGCTGTTCAGGAAGGCCGCGTCCATGCCCCGCAGCGCGGCGGCGACCGACTCCGGCTCCCGCAGGTCGGCGACGACGTTCTCGACGCCTGGCACGGGACGGTCGGGGTTGCGGATCATCGCGCGGACGGTGACGCCGCGGGCTTGCAGTGCGGGGACCAGTGCGGATCCGACGGTTCCGGTCGCGCCGGTCACGAGCACGGTGGGGGTGTTCATCGTGGTGTTTCCTTCCTGGGTTCGGGTCAGCGCGTGCCCACGGCGGCCGGGGCTGGGTTCGTGCTGGTGGCGCGGAAGAGCGACAGTGCGAGGGCGATGAGGATGAGCGCGGCCTCGCCGAGGAACGCGGTGGTGAAGTCGATGTCCCCGTGGGTTCCCGCGGCGCCGATGGCGATGCCGGCGAGGGCGGCGAGGCCGACCGCGCCACCCAGCTGCTGCGCGGCGTTGATCAGCCCGCTGAGCAGGCCGGACTCATTGTCGGCGCTGTCGCGCACTCCCATCGCGGTGGCGTTGACCAGGCCGAGCCCGAGCCCGGTGCCGATCAGCAGGAACGCGCCGAAAAGGCTGGCGGAGAAGCCGCTGGTCGTCGGATCGAGCGTCAGCCACAGGAATCCGACGAGCAGCACGGCGAGGCCGACCGGCAGCGCGCGGGTCAGTCCGATGCGCCTCACCAGCAGTGGTGCGACCCCGGCGCCCACGATGATCATGCCGGCGATCGGGATCTGTGCCATCCCGGCCTCCAGCGGGCTCATCCCGAGCATGTCCTGCTGGTACTGGGGCAGGAAGAAGAACAGGCTCACCAGCGAGCCGCCGAGCAGGAACACCACCACGTTCGCGGTGACCACCGGCTTCCTGCGGAAGACCCCGAGCGGGACCAGAGGGTGTGCGGCACGCCGCTCGACGAGCACGAACGCGGCCAAACCGGCGAGGCCGACCACGAGGCCGATGACCGTGCTGGGCGCGCCCCATCCGGCGTCGGAGGCGGACACCATACCGAACGCGAGCGCGGATATACCCAGGGTGATGGTGGCGGCGCCGAGCGCGTCGAACTCGCCGGGCCGGCCGGGGGCCCGCGGTGCCGAGCGCCACACGATGATCGCCCCGATCAGGCCGAACGGCACCGGGGTCAGGAACACCGCCTGCCAGCCCAGCATCTCGGTCAGCGTTCCACCGAGGAAGACGCCGACCAGGCTGCCGGCACCCGAGACGGCCCCCCAGATACCCATCGCGCGAGAGCGGTCTGCGGGGGACTGGTAAAGGGCAAGGACGAGCGAGAGTGCGGCCGGTAGCACGATCGCGGCCCCGACGCCCTGCGCGATCCGCCCGCCGATCAACGTCGTGCCGCTGGTCGCCAGCGCGCAGAAGGCCGATGCCGCGAGGTAGAGGGTCATGCCGGCCATGAACACCTTCCGACCCCCGAGCACGTCGGCGAGGCGGCCGCCGAGCAGCAGCAGACCGGCGAACGCCACCAGGTAGCTGTCCACCACGATGGTGAGCTCGGCGGCCGAGAGCCCGAGGCTCTCGCGGATCGTGGACCCGGCGAG
The DNA here is from genome assembly GCF_006715045.1 of Amycolatopsis cihanbeyliensis. Classification (GTDB taxonomy): domain Bacteria; phylum Actinomycetota; class Actinomycetes; order Mycobacteriales; family Pseudonocardiaceae; genus Amycolatopsis; species Amycolatopsis cihanbeyliensis. The sequence goes on from NZ_VFML01000001.1 coordinate 212,329, forward strand.
GTTCACCATCGAGCTGTCCAGAATGACCAGGAACATGGCGGCCGCCAGGCCGGCCATCGCCACACCGCGCGGTGTCCGCGGGCGGGTGGGCACCGTGGTGGGTGCGGTTTCGTCATTCATCGTTTCGTCCTTCATCGGCGGTTGTCTCCCCGTTCCGGGAGTGGCAGGAGCAGCGCTATGCCACAACCGTCGCGTGGGCAGCCCCCCACTCGCGTCGGTGACAATCACCTACCTTCCGCGGGCGCACGGGGCGGGTGGTGCGTCGGCGCGCCGGCGTCCCCCATATGGTTCGCACCATGTCCACGACGTCCTCCCGCCCGCTCGTCGGCCGGCGCGACGAGATCGCCCACCTACTCGCGCTCGTCGGCGCGGCGGAGAAGGGGGAGGGTGGTGTGCTGGTGCTCCGCGGCGAACCGGGCATCGGCAAGAGCGCGCTGCTGGACCACGTCGGCCAGGCGGTGCCGGAGACGTTCCAGATCATTCGCGCGTCCGGGTCGGAGTTCGAGGGCGAGCTGCCGTTCGCCGCGCTACACCAGCTGTGTGTGCCGGTGCTGGCGCGACTCGACGCGCTGTCGGCTCCCTACCGCGACTCCCTCCTGGTCGCGTTCGGGTTGGCCGACGGCGCGCCGGACTCGTTCCGCGTCGGCCTCGCCGCGCTCGAACTGCTGGCGACCGCCGCGGCGGAACGTCCGCTGCTGTGCGTCGTCGACGACGCGCACTGGATGGACGCCGCCTCGGTGCGAGCGTTGACGTTCGTGGCAAGGCGCGTCGTGGCCGAACCGATCGCGATGGTGTTCGCGGCCCGCGACTCGGGTGCCGCCGGCGGGTTGGATGAGTTGCCAGGGCTGACGGTCGGCGGCCTGAGCGACGCGCATGCGCGCGCGTTGCTGGCCGAGGAGAAGACCGCGACGCTCGACGAGCGGGTGCGGGATCGCCTTCTCGCCGAGGCACGCGGAAATCCGCTGGCCCTGATCGAGTTGCCGAAGGCCGGTGGCTTCGCGCCGCCGACGCCGTCACCGGTCGCGAGCCGGATCGAGCGCAGCTTCCAGGCCAGGACGGCGGAACTGCCCCCGGACGCGCGGCTGCTGCTGACTCTCGGGAGCGCCGATCCCACCGGCGACCCGGGCCTCCTGTGGACGGCGGCGGGGCAGTTGGACATCGACGTCTCCGCCGCGAGCGCCACCGCCGAGTCGTCCGGGCTGGTGCGGTTGGACACGCGCGTACGGTTCTGCCACCCGCTGGCACGCTCGGCCGCATATCGCGCGGCCGAGCCGGAGCGGCGCCGCGCGGCGCATCGGGCGCTGGCCGACGCCACCGACCCGGTCGCCGCGTCGGACCGGCGGGCCTGGCACCGTGCTCAGGCCACCACCGGGCCGGACGAACGGGTCGCGGCAGAGCTGGAATGGTCGGCGTCGCGCGCGCAGGCGCGCGGGGGCGTAGCGGCGGCCGCCGCGTTTCTCGAACGTGCGGCGGCGCTGTCGCTGGACCCCGGCAAGCAGACCGAGCGCACGCTCGCCGCCGCGCGGGCCACACTCGAGGCGGGTGGCCCGGAGGCCGCGGCGGACCTGCTGGCCAGCATCGACACCGCGACGCTGGATGACCTCCAGCACGCGTCCGTCGATCTGCTGCGCGGGCAGATCGCATTCGTCGAGGGCGCGGATGGTGTCGCCAGGGGGCCAGAACTCATCCTGCGGGCAGCGCAGCGGCTCGCCGCCAGTGATCCACGGAGGTCACGCGAGTGCTTCGTGGCCGCGCTGGAGATGGGGCTCGTCGTCGGGAGGGCGGTGGGGGTGATGGACCGGGTGCTCGATGCGGCCCGCTCGGCGCCGCCGGCATCGGGACCGCCGGATCTCCTCGACGCGCTGATGGTGTTGAACACCGAGGGTCACCACGCCGGTGTGCCGGCACTTCGGCGGGTGCTCACCGGTGACGGTGCCGGCTGGGCCGGTGTGCCGGCGTTGGCCACGGTGCTCGCGGGCGAGCTGTGGGACCTCGACCTGCACGCGACGGTCGTCGACTGGCTGATGCGGACCGGGCGGGAGGCGGGGGCACCGATGACCATCCGGCTCGGTCTGTCGCAGGTGGCCGTGTCCGCGGTGTTGACCGGCGACTTCGGGCAGGCGATGGCCGCGATCGCCGAGGAGGAGGCGATCGCCGACGTCCTCGGCGACGCGCCGCAGCTGTACTCGAGAGTGCACCTGGCGGCGATGCGCGGCCGCCGCCAGCAGGCGCTCGACCTGTTCGCCGAGGTGGTGGGCCGGGGCAGCGGTCATACGAACGCGAACGTCCACTGGGCGGCGGCGGTGCTGCACAACGGCCTGGCCGAGTACCCGGCCGCACTGGACGCGGCCACCCGAGCCGTGGCAGGCGAAGACCTTTTCGTCACCGGTGTCGGACTGCCCGAGCTGGTGGAGGCAGCGGTCCGGTGCGGCGAGAACGCCGCCGCGGAGTCGGCGCTGGAGTCCCTGGTCGAGCGCACGGAGCCCGCCGGAACCGACTATGCCCTCGGCGTCGCGGCAGGCGCGCGGGCGCTGGTCAGCGGCGTCGAAGATGACTACCGGGAGGCCATCGAGCACCTGAAGGCCAGCCGGCTGGCGCCGGATCTCGCGCGGGCGCACCTGCGGTACGGGGAGTGGCTACGCCGTGCGGGCCGCCGTCGCGACGCGCGCGAACACCTGCGCACCGCGCACGAACAGCTGTCGGAGATCGGGCTGGAGGCGTTCGCCCGGCGGGCCGCGGACGAGCTGCGCGCGACCGGGGAAGTGGCCCGCGGCCGCTCCGAGCACACCTACGAGCGCCTGACCATGCAGGAGATGCATATCGCGCGCCAGGTCGCGGCTGGCGCGACCTCGAAGGAGGTCGCCGCGCGCCTGTTCCTCAGCCCGCGCACGGTGGACGCCCATCTACGCAACATCTTCCGCAAGCTCAATATCACCTCCCGCAGGCAGCTCAGGGACATGCCCGATCTCGGGTGACGCGGACCAGGAGCTGGTGAAGAAGGTGCCTGCACGAGGTGATGCGGGGTCGCGCCTGCTCAACAGAGGTTAGGTGATTCCTACCGACGCGAACGGCGCCGGGGTGGCGCGACCGTGTGCGGTGACACGCGGAGTCGGCCGGCTCCAGTCCCCGGGGAAGGAGTGCGAATGATCACCGAGATCGACGTGAGGGCACCGGTGGTGGTGCGCCATGACATCGTCATCGGCGCACCGCTACAGCGCGTGTGGCGACTGCTCACGGACGTGTCCTCATGGCCTGAGTGGCAACCCGATATCACCGCCGCGGCGGCCGATCATCCACTGCGGGCGGGCAGCGTGTTCCGCTGGAGCACGGCTGGGCTGGACATAGAGTCCACTGTGTACTCGATACGGCCGCCACGTCGGATCCTGTGGGGTGGGAACGCCTACGGAATCAACGGCATTCACCTGTGGACACTCGACGCGCTCGGCTTCTCGGTGCGCGTCCACACCGCGGAGTCATGGGACGGCGACCCGGTACTCGCCGACGTCGACGGTATGCGGGCCGCACTCGACGAATCCCTTGCCGCATGGCTCAGCCACCTCAAGACGGCCGCGGAGCACTCCTGAAGGTCGCTTACCGTGCTTTCCTCGTAGGCTGAGTCTCACACGTGAGGGACAGGAGGCCGAGGTGGCCGAGACGACGGTGGCCGAGGTGATGGACGAGCTGGCCGCGCTCGAGGACCGAGGACACGCGAGGTGAACGAGAAGCACGGTGACGATCACGGTGTGAACCTCGGCAAGCCGCGCGTGCTCGCGAAGCGGCTGAAGACGCAGCAGGAGTTCGCGCGCCGGCTGTGGGAGACGGAGGACACCGCGGCGAGGCTGCTGGCGATGCTGGTCTGCCGCCCGAAGGCGTTCGAGCGTGACGAGTCGGACCTCATGTTGCGCGAGGCGCGCACCCCCAAGGTGCACGACTGGCTCGTGAACTACGTGGTGCAGAAGAACCGGCACTCCGAAGAGCTGCGCCTGGCCTGGTCCGCCGATCCGGATCCAGTGGTCGCGAGTGCCGGCTGGGCGCTGACCACCGAACGCGTGACGAAGAAGCCCGAGTGCCTCGACCTCGTGGGACTGCTCGATGTCATCGAGGCGGAGATGAGGGGCGCGCCGGATCGCCTGCAGTGGGCGATGAACCACTGCCTGGCTCAGATCGGGATCGAGCACGCCGAGCACCGCGCCCGCGCACTCGACACCGGTGAGCGCCTTGAGGTGCTCAGGGATTACCCGACGTCACCGAACTGCACGTCTCCGTTCGCGCCCATCTGGATCACCGAGATGGTGCGCCGGCAGCAGCACACCGGATGACCCTGCCTGTGCCGCGTTCCTGACATCGGAGCTGGCTGACCGGCCGGTTCGTCCGCTTGACGACCCAACGGTTCCGAGAGCGCCGAGCGCACGAGGTGAATTCGGCGAGATCTGTCGCGAGGCGGCAATATTGCCGCCATTAGACGCTGCACAAGGATCGAGTGACAGGTGGTGCGTTTCCGCACGTCACAGATGCTCTCAACGACTACTCGCGCATTGCTTCGCCAGTCACCGGACGGTGCGCCCAATCCACTCTTTTTCCTTGCGGTGCCCTCGGCCGGTGGTACGTTAGCGACACACAAAGGGGATGTGTCTGGGGGTACTGTTGGGGCCGAACAGGCTGTCGATCGCAGTTTTGGGGCCGCTGCAGGTCGAAGCGGACGGCGTTCCGGTGACGGTGTCCGGTACCCGGATGCGCGCGCTGCTCGTCCTGCTGGCGCTCAACGCGGGGTCTCCGGTCACCAACCAGCAGCTGATCGACGGGATCTGGGGACAACGGCCACCCGGCCGGGCGCTGCACGCCCTGCGTGCCCTTGTCTCGAGGCTGCGCCGGGTGCTTCCGGCCGGCGCGGTGGAGTGGCACGCGGCGGGCTACCGGCTGGCCGCGCCCCCGGAGGCGGTCGACGCACTCCGGTTCGAGCAACGGGTCGCCGCGGCGAGGACGCGGACACCGGCCGAGGCGGTCGCCGACCTCCGCGAAGCCCTGGACATCTGGCGTGGCGACGCGCTCACCGACGTCGCCGACCTGCCGTTCGCGCAGGCACACATCGTGCGGCTCGAGGAACTGCGGATCAGCGCCATCGAGGATCGGATCGAGGCCCAGCTGCAGCTCGGGGAGAGTCTCCGGCTCACAGCGGAGCTGCAGTCGCTGTCCACTGCCCACCCGCTCCGGGAACGGCTGCGGGGCCAGCTGATCCGTGCCTTGTACCTCAGTGGAAGGCAGGCTGACGCGGTCGCAGCCTATGAGGAGACCCGCAGGATGCTCGCCGACCAGCTGGGTCTGGATCCCTCGCCCGCCTTGCGCGAGGCGCACCTGGCCATGCTGCGCGGTGAGCCGGTGCCCCATGCCGTGCATCCGCCACCGGAGGCCCGCCCGCCGGACCTCGTCCTGGCGCCCCCCGCGTTGCCGACCAGCAACCTGCGAACCCAGGTCACCAGCTTCGTCGGCCGCGCCGCCGACATCCTGGAGATCAGCAGGCTGCTCGACGACGCCAGACTCGTCACCCTGCTCGGCCCGGGAGGTGTCGGGAAGACCCGGCTCGCCGAGGAGGTCGCCACCGCGCTCGAACAGCAGCTGGGCGAGGTGTGGACGGTCGAACTGTCCGCGGTGCGCGACGCGGCCGAGCTACCGCGAGCGGTGCTCGCCGTGCTCGGCTCGCCGGAGCCCGCGGGCAGGGCCTCCGACCGTTCCGGTGACATCGATCGTCTGATCGGAGCCTTGCGGTCGCGGCACATGCTTCTGGTGCTGGACAGTTGTGAGCACCTCGTGCGGGCCACCGCGCAACTCGGCGGGATGATCCTGTCCTCCTGCCCGGGGGTGAAGGTCATCGCGACCAGCCGGGAACAACTCGGTATCGCGGGAGAACGGTTATGGCTGGTCGAGCCGCTGGCGCTGCCGCCGGTAGACGCGGACAGCCGGACCGCGGGGTCCTACGTGTCGGTCCAGCTCTTCGCCGAACGGGCCCGATCGGTCCGCCACGGGTTCGAGGTCGACGACTCGAACGTCGCGGCGGTCGTCCGGCTGTGCCGGTCGTTGGACGGGATACCGCTGCTGCTGGAGCTGGCTGCGGGCAGGCTGCGGGCACTGTCGGTCGAGCAGCTCGCCGACCGGCTCGACGACCGGTTCGAGATGCTCGGCGGAAGCAACCGGATGTCGCTGGGCAGGCACCAGACCCTGCGGGCCGTCGTGGACTGGAGCTGGGAGCTGCTCAGCTCCACCGAGCGCACCCTGCTGTGCCGAATCGCGGTCCTGCACGGGGGCGCGACATTGCACAGCGCGGAACGGGTGTGCCGGGGACCGGGCCTGGCCGGTGAGCAGGTGGTCGGCGTGCTGACCGCGCTGGTGGACAAGTCGATGGTGATGGCGACCGGACCGGACGCGCTCGGCGAGCCACGCTTTCGCCTGCTGGACACGATCCGGCTGTACGCGCTGGAGCAACTCGCCGTCACCGGCGAGGAGCAGGCCGTACGCCGGGCACATGCCGAGCACTTCCTCGAGTTCGCCGAGCGGATCGAGCCGACGCTGCGCGGGCACGACCAGCTCGACGGCTTCGAATGGCTGCGGGCCAACCAGGACGACCTGCACGCCGCCGCGCGGTGGGCGGCCGAGTCGGCCGAGCCGGAACTCGGCCTGCGGTTCGTCGGGGTTCTCGGCTGGTACTGGCTGCTGACCGGCCAGCATGTCGAGTGCGAGAACATCGCGACCCGGGCGCTGCGCAGGGCGGACGGCACGGCGGGCCGCGTCCTGTCCGTCGCCCACACGATGCGTGCGCTCAACGGTTTCGGGCACCAGGACCGCCGCGAGATCAGCGCGAGCCTGGGTATCGCGGCCGACCTCGGCGGGGATGAGAACGGCGGGCCCTCGCATCCGGCGCAGCGCATGGCGGCCCCGCTGCTCGCGACGCTCACCGGCGACCACGTGAGCGCGCTGGAGCGGGCGGGCGTCCTGATCAGCGAACCGGACCCGTGGATGAGTGCGTGCGCCCACTTCCTCCGCGGGGAGACCTACCTGCAGCTGCGCGACCCCGCGACCGCGCGGGACGAACTCGGCCGTGCGCTGGAGCGATTCCATGTCGCGGGGGACCAGTGGGGTGCCGGGCAGGTGGCGAGCTCACTCGCCGACCTGCACACTTCGCTCGGCGACCACCAGGCCGCAGCGCGGCACTACGCCGAGGCGATCGACCGGCTGGAGCGGTTCGGCGTCACCGAGGACTCCATCGAGGCACGCACCAAACTCGCTCGGGGACTGGTGGCATGCGGTGAGCACGACCGCGCGGCCGGCATGCTGTCCGCCGCGCTGGACGCCGCGCACCGGCTCGGCATGCGGGAGCCGCTGGCCAGGGTGCACTACGAGCTCGGCGAGTCGGCTCGCCGGGACAACGACACGGACCTGGCGCGGGACCACCTCGGCCGGGCGTGGCAGCTGCTCCGGACCGAGGCCGGGGCCGCGCAGCGGCGCAAACCGGGCAGGCACGGCCCGACCGCGGACTCCTGCGTACCACGCGCGCCGGGGGTACTCCGGTCGGTGCGGATGGCGCTGGCACACCTGCGCGGCGTCAGCGAGTGACGGTGGCCCGGCTTTCACCGGTGCCGCATCGCCCGCACGGCGAGTGGCAGCAGCACCACCACGAGGCCGACCGACCACGCCAGCGTGTACCAGATCGGCGCGACCACGACCGGACCGGTCAACAGGCCTCGTACGGCGGCCACCAGGTGAGCGGCCGGGTTCGTCTCCACCCACCACATCAGCCAGCCGGGCATGGTGTCCTTCGGCACGAACGCACCACTGGTGAAGGCGGCCGGAAAGACGATCACGAAGCCGACGTTCTGTACCTTCTCCGGATCTCCGGCCCACACCCCGACATAGATCGCGATCCAGGAGAGCCCGAAGCTGAACGCCAGCAACAGCGCGAACGCCGCCAGTACCGCCACCGGGTCCGTCCCGACCCGGAAGCCGAGCAGCGCGCCGAGGCCGAGCAGCAACGCCATCCCGTAGGCCTGCTTGACCGAACCGGTCAGCACGTGACCGGCCAGCGGGGCCGACCGCGCGATGGGCATACCACGGAGCCGGTCGAAGTACCCCTTCGTCACGTCGGAGTTGAGGCTCATCCCGGTGCTCATCGTGGCCAGCATGCTGCTCATCACGATCACCCCCGGCAGTACGAACTGCAGGTACTCGCCGGTGGAGGTCAGCACGGCGCCACCGAAGACGTAGGTGAACAGCAACAGCAGCATGACGGGGGTGAAGCTGAGATCGAACAGCTCGTCCGGGTTGCGGCGGATGTGCCGCAGGCCGCGCCCGGTGAGGGTCAGCATGTGGCGAAGGCCCGCGGTGAGGCCGGTACGGCGAGGGGGTGCGCCCGCGTGCGGCGCCATGGCAGTCATCCTACTGTCCGTTGTGGACAGGCTGGTGAGCGGTCGCCGGTTCCGGTGATGGCCAGGAAGACCTCGTCCAGGCTGACCTCCCGCAACGCCAGCTCCGCGACGGGCACGCCCGCGCTTTCCAACCGCTGGGCCAGGACCGCCGACACCGCGGGATCCGCGATCGCGGCGAGCACCTGGTCGCCGTCGATCCGTGGCGCTCCACCGCAGATGCTCGCCGCCAGGTCGCGTAGCACGGGTAGGTCCACCTGGTGGCGCGGGCGCACGACGAGGGTCTGCCCGCCAACGCGGGTCTTCAGCTCGTTCGCCGTGCCCGAGGCTACGATCCGGCCGCGGTCGATGATGACGATCTCGTCGGCGAGCCGGTCAGCCTCCTCCAGGTACTGAGTGGTGAGCAACACGGTGGTCCCCCCGATGACGAGTTCACGGACCAGTTCCCACAGCTCGCCCCTGCTGCGTGGATCCAGGCCCGTGGTCGGTTCGTCGAGGAACAACACTCTCGGCTGGCTGACCAGGCTCGTCGCCAGGTCGAGCCTGCGGCGCATGCCGCCGGAGTACGTCCGCACCGGCCGTCCCGCGGCCTCGGCGAGGCCGAGTCGGGACAGCAGCTCCCCGGCCCGCCGCTTGGTCTCGGCGCGGGAGAGACCGAGCAACCTGCCGACCACCCAGAGGTTCTCGAAACCCGAGAGGACCTCGTCGACGGCGGCGTACTGGCCGGTCAGCCCGGTCAGCGCGCGGGCCTGGTGGGAGTCGCGCACGACGTCGTAGGGGCCGACCCTGACGCTGCCTCGGTCGGGGAGCAGGAGCGTGGCGAGGATGCGTACCAGCGTGGTCTTGCCCGCGCCGTTCGGCCCCAGGACTCCGAGCACCCTGCCCGCGGGCACCGAAAGGTCGACACCCGCCAGCGCGGTGGTCGTGCCGAAGGACTTGGTGAGCCCTTCGATCTGAATGGCGTTCGTCATCGACGATCTCTCCTGCAGTGTGCGTGGCGCGGTCGCCGGGCCGCTGACCGGACGGTTCATAGCGTGTCGACGTTCGGTGACATGGTGATCGCACGACGATGATGCGAGGCCGGGCGCCGGCCCATGAGCTGGTCGGGAGGTTGCCAGCGCCCGGTGGCCCGCCCCGGCCTCAGACGTCGAGCGCCTCGTGGTTGGCGTACGCGGCCTCGAAATCGAGTCTGGCCTTCCAGTCGGTGATGAAGTCGAACACTTCGGGCAGCTCGGAGAACTTCTGCAGGGCGGCGAGGTTCTCGGTGCTGAACTGAACGATGGTGGCCGCGGTGAGTCCCCTGGCTCCCTGGTCGGCGGGGAGCGCGAGATGCGGCTTGAGATCGAACCGGTGGACCAGTCCGGTGCCCATCGCCACCTTGCGCATCGCGGAGAAGAACTCGTCCACCTCGGCCTTGGCGGCGGACTCCGGAAACTTGTACAGCAGCGTGTGAACGATCATGTCGTGCTCCAATCAGTGCGGGGTGGCGGGTGCGGCGGCTGCTACCAGGTCGAGCAGCTCGCGCGGGGTGCTCAGGCCGATGACGTCGTCGTCGGCGATCGTCACGCCGAACTCCCTGGTGATGCGCGCCGCGGTCTCCATGAGGGCCAGCGAGTCGTAGCCGAGGTCGGCGAACGGCCGGTCCAGGATGTCGCCACCGAGGTCGCCGTTCTCGTCCTCACCGGCGCACTCGGCCAGGATTCTGCGCAGGTCGTCGATGGTCATGACGTGTGGATCACTCCTTGCCGGTCTGCGGAACGGGCTTCTTCTGTCGTTCCCGGCTCGCCGAACCAGGACGCCAGCGCGGTGCGCAGCTGCGCGGCGTGGAACGGTGCGTCCGGCGGGAGCGCCCAGGCGACGCAGCCGTCCGGGCGCAGCAGCAGCGCGTCGGCATCGGTGCGGGCGACCGGGCCGATCGCGGTGGCGGCCGTCCGGCGCACCCTGGCTGCCCACGGTGCCGCGGCGGCGGAGACCGCGGACCCGGCCCGCAGGTCCACGAGCACCCCACGCCCGTCGAACAGCGTCGCCAGCCGGGTCTTCCCGGTGGCCCCCGAGTCGTCGGTGGCGACACTCAGCTCGGCATCCCCGATCAGCGTGCCGACCAGCGGGTGCGCCGAGCCGAGCGGGTAACGGACGTCCATCCCGGCCAGCATGTCGGCGATAAGCCGGTGCACGTCGTCCAGCTCGAACAACTCGTCGAACAGCTCACGCAGCGCGCTGCTCTGCGGATCCGACCTGATCAGGGCGATCTGCGCCTTGGTGTTCTGCAGCAGCCGCTCCGCGACCGGGTGGCGCTCGCCCCGGTAGCTGTCCAGCAGCCCGCTCGGGGCCCAGCGGTGGACCTGCGCGGCGAGCTTCCAGCCCAGGTTCGCGGCATCGGTCAACCCGACGTTGAGCCCTTGACCACCGACCGGTGCGTACATGTGCGCGGCATCGCCGCACAGCAGGACCCGCCCCCTTCGGTACTCACTGGCCTGCCGGGCCGGGTCGGTCCAGCGGATGCCGGACGTGAAGTTGGCCAGGGTCACCGGCCGACCGCTCACCCTGCGGATACTGTCCTGCATCTCCTCGCGGGTCAGCGGCCGGTCCTCCGCGGGCGGCCCGGAGCCGAACTCGGCGGTGGTCAGCCGGTTCAGCCCGAGCCCGTACACGTACGCGCCCTCCGGCGTGAAGTGCACCCCTGGCGTGAGCCGCGCGTCCTCGGCCAGCTCCACGACGGCCACGCGACCGGTCATGCTGGGGTCGGTTCCCGGGAAGTCGAAGCCCGCCAGCCCGCGGACCGTGCTGGTGGTGCCGTCGCAGCCGACCAGGTACTGGGTCCGCAGCCGGTAGGTACGGCCCTGGGTGCTGACCGTCACGGCCACGCACTCCTCGTCCTGCTCCACCCCGACCACCTCGTGCTCGCGGTGGAGCACGACCCCGAGTTCATCGGCATGCCGCCACAGCAGGTCCTGCAGTACGGGTTGTTCGAGCCGGACCCGGCGACGCTCCGGGCTGGTGCGGCGCGCGGGATCGATCCGTTCCAGGCCACCGAAATGTTCCTTGGGCTCACTCGGCGACGCACCATCCTGCCCGGCCGCACGCGCCCAGGCGGCGAACATGCGCTCGTACTCGGCCAGCGTCCTTTCCTCGGCGGCCAGCACCGGCTCGCCGAGGCCCAGCCGGTCCAGCACCTCGAAGGCCAGCGGGCCCATCGACCCGGCCCAGCCCCGCGACGTGGCGTCCGGCCCGGCCCTGCGCTCCAGCATCAACACCGACACACCGGCCCGGCGCAGCTCGCAGGCCAGCACCGTGCCGACCGGTCCGGCCCCGGCGACGACCACGTCGTACTCGAAACCTGTGCTTCTCACGTGTCCCTCCTCAACGGCAGATCGGTTCCCTCGTTCAGCGGTGGTGGCTGGAAGCCCCCGGTCAGCTCCGCCACGCGCGTGGCGATGTCGAGTACCGTGCGGTCCTCAAGCCGGGGGCCGATCACCTGCAGGCCGATGGGTAGCCCGGCCGGGCTACGGCCGGCGGGCACGCTCGCCGCGGGCAGCCCCGCCATCGAGGCCAGGCAGCTCCAGCGGATCTGGTCCAGGTACGGCCGCGGTTGGCCGTTCACCGTGATCCGCCGCGCGGCGACGTCCGGGGTGGTGTCGTGCGGAATGGCCGGCACCGGCGACACGGGACACAGCAGGGCGTCGTACTCGGTGAAGAACTCGTGCCAACTCGCCCGCTGCCGAGCTCGCTGCTCGTCGGCGAGCAACCAGTCCCGGTGTCGTTGCGTACGGCCGCGGAGTTGCCACGCCTCGAACGAGTCGTCCTCGGCGCCGAGCTCACCGGCCCGCACGCAGTCGTGTTCGAACACCTCCTGCGGCGGCGCCAGGCAGGTCGCGCCGTGCAGCAGGCGCAGGTAGAGCCGGTCGTGCTCGGCGCGGTCGACCGGGCGGGTCTCGGCGACCCTGCCGCCGGCCGTGGCCAGGGCGTCCACCGCGGCCTGCAACACCTCGCCGACGGCGGCTTCGACCGGGCACAGCGGATCGTCGAGCCACACGCCGATCCGGTATCCGGACAGGCTGCGCGCTCGCGGCGGCGGCAGCACCAGCCGCCAGCCGCCGGCCCGCGTGCGGGCGGGCCCGGTGAGCACGTCCAGCGCAAGCTCCAGATCCCGGGCGGTGCGCGCGATCGGCCCGACGGTGACCATGTCGTTACTGGTCAGTGAGCCGGGGGCACGGGGGATGTGCCCCCGCGCCGGCACGATCCCGTGGCTGGGCCGCAGGCCGAACACGCCGCAGCAGTGAGCGGGCAACCGGATGGAACCGGACAGCTCGCTGCTGAGGTCGAGTGCGGTGAACCCGGCGGACACCGCGGCCGCCGCACCTCCCGACGAGCCTCCCGGGCTGCGCCCGGGATCCCACGGGTTACGGGTCGTGCCGAACACGGGGTTGGTGGTCTGCGCGTCGGCGGCGTAGGTCGCCGCGTTGGTCTTGCCGACCAGCACCGCGCCCGCCGCGCGCAGCAGCCCCACCGCATCGGCGTCCACGTCCGGGATATGCCCGGCGAGTTCCGCGGCCCCGGCCGTGCTGCGTAACCCCGCCGTCTCCAGGGTGTCCTTGACCGTGACCGGGAGCCCGTGCAGCGGTCCGAGCCACGCACCGCGGGCCGCCGCGGTGTCGGCCTCGGCCGCCCGCGCCCTGGCGCCGTCCTCGTCGAGGGTGGCCACCGCCACCAGCTCCGGGTTGAACCGCCGGATGCGTCCCAGGTGCACCTCGAGCAGCTCTGTGCTGGACACCTCCCGCCGCGCCAGCGCCGCGAGCTGCTCCCCGGCCGGCCACATGCCCAGTTCGGGTCCGTCCGTGCCCTGGCATCCGGTGGCCTGCCCGGTCACCGCCACACCCCCGCGGGCCCGAACCAGCGGTGCAGTGCCGCGTGCAGCGCGTCCTTGTCCCCGCTCCGGCCCGCTCCGACCCAGGCGACGTGACCGTCCGGGCGTACCAGGACCGTGGCGGCGCCGTCCGGCCAGTCCCGCGGCTCGGTGACGGCCACCGTGTCCACCCGGTCCGACCAGCCCTCGGCAAGCCCGAGCAGGGCCGGATCCGTGTCGACGTCCAGCAGCAGCCCGCGGGCCGGGTGCAGCAGGCGCGTGGAGCTGGTGGCCACACCGCCGGCCACCAGCTCCCGGTGCGGCAACCGGGCGCCGAGCAGGTCGTGCGAGGCGTCCCCGCAGCCGACGTCGTAGCGCACGGTCAGCGCGCTGACCCGGCCGGCGAGGAGCCGGTTGGGCCGTTCGAACCGCAGCAGGTCGGCGAAGACCGAGCGCAGCGCGGCGGACTCCGGCCCGCCTGCGAGCAGCGCGAACTGGGCCTGCGTGTCGGTGAGCACCTGCGCGGCCACCGGTGCGCGCTCCCGCTCGAAACTGTCCAGCAGACCGGGCGGGGCCCAGCCGTGCACCGCCGCGGCCAGCTTCCAGCCGAGGTTGACCGCGTCCTGCACACCGAGGTTGAGACCCTGACCCGCGGCGGGCATGTGCACGTGGGCCGCGTCGCCGACGAGCAGGACCCGGCCCCTGCGGTAGGTCTCCGCCTGCCGTGCCGCGTTGCCGAACCGGGTGCACCAGCGAGGGGTCGCCTCGCTGATGTCCAGGTCCCCGATCCGCCGCGCCAGCGCGCAGATCTCCGCGAACGGCGGCGGTTCCCGGTCACCGGAGGGTTTCCGGCCGAACTCGTAGAGGATCACCCGGTACGCGTCCGGCAGGACCGGCAGCACCAGCAGGTGCCCCACCTCGTTACGCCGGATGTACGGGATCTCCGTACGAAACGGCGTGTGTTCGGGCACGTCGGCCACGTCCGCCGAGAGCAGCTCGACGGTTCGCGCGGTGCCGGGAAAGTTGATTCCGGCCAGCTTGCGTACGGTGCTGCCGGCTCCGTCGCAGCCCGCCAGCCACTGGGCATCCAGCCGGTACTCGCCCGCGGGCCCGGCCACGGCGACCTCGACCCCACCGTCGCGCTCGTGGAACCCGGTCAGCGCGTGCCCCCGGCGTAGCTCGGCCCCCAGTTCGGTGGCCCAGTTGCCGAGCTCCCGCTCGGTGTGGGTCTGTGGGATCAGCCGCATGCCGAACCGGGTGTCCAGCGGCGCGAACTCGATCGGTGCCAGCCCGCCCGAGTAGCCGTAGCGGGGGACGGTGGGCCCGGCGAACCGGTCCGCGACACCGCGCTGGTCCCAAACCTCGACCGTTCGGGCATGCACCCCGATCGCGCGCGCCTGGCCGGTCGGCTCGGCCAGGCGTTCCAGCACGACCACGTCGACCCCGGCCAGCCGGAGTTCCGCGGCGAGCATCAGCCCGACCGGACCCGCGCCCGCGATGACGACCTGGGTGCTCATGCGGTCGTTTCGGCGCCGTCGGCGAGCCGTGCGTTCACCGTGTCCAGCGTTCGCCTCGGGGTCGTCATCTGGTCCACCTGGTCGTCGGTGACGGCCACCGCGAAGTTGTCCTGGATCCGGGTCACCAGCTCGTAGAGGGTCAGCGAGTCCACACCGAGCTCGTCGTAGGTCGTGTCCAGGTTGTGCTCGTACAGCGGGATGGCGTTACCGGCTCCCAGGCTCGCGTCCAGGGCGTCCTGCAGGTCGGCGAAGGTGAAGGTGCGCAACGTGTCCTCCTCGCTCCGGCGGTTCACCCCACGACCATCGGCAGGTGGGCTCGAGGCGGCCTCGAACCCGGCTGGACGTGGCCGCTCCCCGGAAGGTCTCGAGCCCCGCTCCGGCGCGGTTCGAGCGCACCTGCCGCAGGGTGTACGCGAGCACTCGAACAGCACCGGCGAACCGGAGGAGGTTAGGTGCCGTGGCGGTGACACTGCGCACTGGGACAGGGGCCAGAAGCAGCCGAATCATGGGTCTGGGGACGTACCGGCCGCACCGGGAGGTGTCCAACACCGAACTGTGCGAGGCGATCGACTCCACCGAGGAGTGGATCGAGACCCGATCCGGCATCATCCACCGGCGCTTCGCCGGACCGGCGGAGACGCTGCGGGCGATGGCGACCTCGGCCGGGCGCGCGGCGCTGGCGCACGCGGGGCTGGCCGCCGAGCAGGTCGACTGCGTCGTGCTGGCGACCCTGACCAACCTGGTGCAGACCCCGCCCGGGGCGTTCGCCGTGGCCCGTGACCTCGGGGCGGTCCATGCGGCCGGGTTCGACCTTTCCGGTGCCTGCGCCGGGTTCTGCCAGGCGCTGGCCGTGGCCAGCGACGCGGTGTGCCTGGGTAACGCCGAGTACGTGCTGGTGATCGGTGCTGAGCGGATGACCGACGTCGTTGACCCCAGCGACCGCACGGTGGCGTTCATGTTCGCCGACGGTGCGGGGGCGGTGGTGGTCGGGCCGTCCGAGCGACCGGGTATCGGGCCCGTCGTGCGCGGTTCGGACACGTCCGGTTGGGCGGCGGTGTGGATGAGCTCGAGCTGGACGGACTTCGCCGACGATCCTGCCGCCGGCCGGCCGTCGCTGCAGATGGACGGTCGCAAGGTGTTCCGGTGGGCGGTGGACTCCGTCGTGCCCGCGGCCAGGTGTGCGGTCGAGCGTGCGGGTATCGGGTTGGCCGAGCTGTCCGCGTTCATCCCGCACCAGGCCAACCTCCGGATCGTCGATCTGATCGCCGACCGGCTCGAGCTGCCGAGCCAGGTCGCCGTGGCGCGCGACGCCGCCCACTCCGGCAACACCTCCGCGGCGTCGGTCCCGCTGGCGATGGACCGGCTGATGCGGGACGGAGGCGTGGCCCCCGGCGACGCCGCGTTGCTGATGGGCTTCGGTGCCGGGCTCAACTACGCGGGCCAGGTCGTGCTGCTGCCACCCGCCCCTGCCGATGCGGACTGACCCGCGGGACGGCGGCCGCGCGCGGGCGACCGCCGTGGCCGGGGACGAGTTCCGCGCCGCGATGGCCAGGTACGCGGCGGGAGTGACCGTGGTGACCACCAGCGACGAGCACGGCGGCAGGTACGGCTTCACCGCGAGCTCGTTCTGCTCGGCGTCCGCGGAACCACCACTGGTGCTGGTATGCGTCGACCGCTCGGCCCTGTCCTTCCCCGCGTTCCGTACCTGCCGGTCGTTCGCCGTCAGTGTCCTGGCCGAGGAGCAACGCGATGTGGCGCGCCGGTTCGCCACCAGCGGTGCGCGGAAGTTCGTGCCGGACCAGTGTTCGACCACGCCGCTCGGCCTGCCCTCGGTGCGCGGGGCGCTGTGCGTGCTCGACTGCCTCGCCCGGGACCGGCACGAGGCGGGGGACCATGTGATCCTGGTCGGCCTGGTGATCCACGCGGCACTGGCGGAGGGCCTGCCGATGGTCTGGTTCGACCGTGACTTCCGGCGGATCGAACGTCCCCCGCCGCGCCGGATCACACGTCCCGGCGCCGGAGGACCACGGCCGCGCTCGCCAGGATGACCAGGACGTAGCCGCCGAGGACGGCGAACCCGGTCAACGGTTCGAGCAGTTCGCGATCGTTCGGCACCGACATGAACGCCACCGACATGGACGCCCGGCCCGCCGTCGACGGCAGGTAGGGAACCACGACGTCCGCGACCGAGCCCGGCAACAGTAACGGTGCCAGCGAGTCCAGCAGGAACATCACGAAGGCGATCGTGGAGAAGGCGAGCACCGTACTGCGCATCAGCACGGCCACGGAGATGGCGAGCACGCCCACCGCGGCGAGGTAGGTGGGGGTGGCGAGTACCGCACGCAGCACGCCGGGATCACCGAGGGAGGGCGCGACCCCGTGCGCCGACAGCGGCACGCTGCCGGCGAAGAACGCGACCAGCGTGGCGAGCAGGGTCAGGCCGAACACCACCCCGCCGTAGACCAGGCACTTCGCCCACAGCATCGGCAACCGCGTCGGGACGGCCGACGAGGTGGCTCTGATCATGCCCGTGGAGTACTCGACGGACACGTAGAGCACGCCGATCGCGCCGACCAGCAACTGCGCGAACACGGCCCCGTTGAGGGTCGCCTCGGCCGGGCTGGTCGGGATGAACGGTGCGCCGTCCGGCTCGGTGCCGGCGGCGAACGTCTCGCCCATCGAGCTGGACATGATCAGGCCGACGCCGACGAGTACCACCATCGCCAGCGGCAGGCCGATCGTGGTCGACCGGACGGACCTGAGTTTGATCCACTCCGACGTGCTCACCCTGGCCAGTGAGACGCCGGGGACGTGGGGCGCGGGGGCAGGCGTGGGGACAGGCGCGGGGGCAGCCATCAGACCCTCCCGAGGCTCGGCGAGCGGTACTCGACCGCGTCGTGGGTGAGCTCGAGGAAGGCCTCCTCGAGCGAAGCCTGGGCCGTCGTGAGCTGGTGCAGCGGGATACCCTCGGCAGCCGCCACGTCGCCGATCCGCTCCGCGGTGAGGCCTTCCACCTCGAGTTCCACCGGGCTGACCGTGGTGACGGTGACGTCCGGGCCGAACAGGGCCCGCCGCAACCGGGCCACCTGTGGCGAGCGAACCGACACCCGGTGGCCGGAGATCGCCCCGATCAGGTCGGCGAGCGGCAGGTCGGCGATCAACCTGCCCTTGCCGATGACGACCACCTGGTCGGCGATCTCGGCCATCTCCCGCATCAGGTGTGAGGACACGAAAACGGTGCGGCCCTCGTCGGCGAGCCGGTTCAGCAGGTCGCGGATCCAGATGATGCCCTCCGGGTCCAGACCGTTCACCGGCTCGTCGAGCAACACCGTCGAGGGGTCGCCGAGCAGGGCCGCGGCGATCCCCAGCCGCTGGGCCATGCCGAGGGAGAAGCCGCCTGCCCGGCGATGCGCTGCGTCGGTCAGCCCGACGAGCTCGAGCACCTGTGTCACCCGCCGCTTGCCGATGCCGTTGCTGGCGCCGAGCGCGTGCAGGTGATGGTAGGCCGAACGGCCGTGGTGGGTGGCGGTCGCCTCGAGCAGCGCGCCGATCTCGCGAAGCGGGGCCTGGTGCTGGTCCGGCGCGGCGCCGTTCACCCGTACCGTTCCCGTGGTCGGCGCGTGCAACCCGAGGATCATGCGCATCGTCGTCGACTTGCCCGCCCCGTTGGGACCGAGGAAACCGGTGACGACACCGGGGCGGACGGTGAAGGTCAGCCCCTCCACGGCGAGCGTGGAGCCGTATCGCTTGCTGAGGTTCTCGACTTCAATCATGCCGGTACGGTCCCGGGACCGGAGTGTCCGCCACATCTCCCCGCGGCGGACACTCCGGCCTACCCCGAGCGGGGTACGTGGTCGACCGTGACCAACCCGGTCTGGTAAGCGATGACCACGAGCTGCGCCCGGTCCCGCGCGCCCAGCTTGGCCATGGACCGCTTCACGTGCGTCTTCACCGTCGAGGGGGCCAGCCACAGCCGCTCGGCGATCTCGTCGTTGGACAGTCCCATCGCCACGACCGCGACGATCTCGCGTTCCCGTTCGGTCAGCGCCTCCAGCAGCGCGGGCACCGAGCCATC
This sequence comes from Amycolatopsis cihanbeyliensis, assembly GCF_006715045.1. Lineage (GTDB taxonomy): Bacteria > Actinomycetota > Actinomycetes > Mycobacteriales > Pseudonocardiaceae > Amycolatopsis > Amycolatopsis cihanbeyliensis. The sequence continues at coordinate 231,175 of NZ_VFML01000001.1, forward strand.
GACCCGGTCCGGCTGGGCGAGGAACCGCGTGATCAGGCTCCTGGTGGCCTTCGGCGAGAGCAGCGCGTCCCCCCGCACGATCGTGCGGATGGCCGCCAGCAGGTCGTCCGGCTCCATGCCCTTGCCGAGGAACCCGCTCGCGCCCGCCCGCAGCGCCCGCAGCACGTACTCGTCGACCTCGAACGTGGTGAGCACGAGCACCCGGACCTCGGAGAGGTCGGGGTCGGCGACGATCCGCTCGGTGGCGTCGATGCCGTCCAACTCGGGCATCCTGATGTCCATCAGCACCACGTCGGGGCGCAGGCCGCGGCTCAGCGCCACCGCGTCGGTGCCGGTGGCCGCCTCGCCCACCACCTCGAGATCGTCCGTGGCGTCGATGAGCGAACGGAACCCGGCCCGGATCAACGCCTGATCGTCGGCCAGCACCACCCGGATCGTCACGTGTCCTCCCGTCCCGCGGCGGGCAACCGGGCCAGGACGACGAACTCGTCGCCGGACCGGGGCCCCGCGCTCAGGTTGCCACCCAGTGCCGCGGCCCGCTCGGACATCCCGGCCAGCCCGTGGCCCTGGCCGGACCAGCGGCCGCCCTCCGGCCGGAGCGCGTTGTGCACCTCGATGCGCAGCTCGTCCTCGGCGTAGCCGATGCGCAACCGCACCGGGCCGCGGCCGTGCTTGCCCGCGTTGGTCAGTGACTCCTGGACGATCCGGTAGGCCGACAGCTCGACGGCCGGGGACAACTCCCGTGGTTGGCCGGCGACGGTCCACTCGACCCGGGTGCCCGCCTTCGCGAGGTCCTCGACCAACCGGTCGAGCTCGGCGAGGCCGGGCTGCGGTTCGGCGGGCGCCTCGCTGCCGTTCTCCCGCAGCACGCCGACGACGGTGGTCAGCTCGTGCAGGACCGTGCGGGCCGCGTCACGGACGTGCCGCAGCGCCTCCTCCGCGGCGTCGGGCCGGGCCCTGAGGTGGTGCGCGGCCGCGCCGGACTGCACGTTGATCACCGCGATGTGGTGCCCGACCACGTCGTGCACCTCGCGGGCGATGTGCAGCCGTTCCTCGACCGTCCTGCGCCGGGCCCGTTCCCACAGGGTCCGCTCCAGCTCCCGCCTGCTGCGCACCGCATAGCCCAGTGCGAGCGAGGTCAGCAGTGCGGCGATCAGCAGTTCGGGGCCACCCGGGGTGGGCAGGTCCAGCACCTGCTGCACGAACAGGGTGCCGAAGGAGAGCGTCGCCGTGGCCACCAGCGCGGTCACGGCCGCCGCGACACGATCGCGCGCGGTGCCGACCAGGTAGCCGGTGAATCCGACAGCCACCGCTCCCAGCTCGGACACCCTGTCCACCGGCAGGAGCAACACCCCGGCGACGCACGCCCCGGCCAGCGCGGGCAGCGGCAGGAGCCGCCGGCCTGCCGACGACGCCGCGGCCAGCGCCGCCGCGAGCACCACCCACACCGGGGGTTCGGACGCGGTGAGGCCGACCGCTACGATCCCGCCGCCCAGCACGGTGCCGACCCCGGCGTCCACGCACCACGCGGGCACGGCCCGCGGGCGGGTTCGCGAACTCACCGAACCCACACGGCTCGCGCGCACTCCATGGGGCGACGATAGCCGCCCGTGCTGGGGTCGACGTCCGCCAACGGTGGTATCCGCGGTCCTCCGATGGGGGTATGCGGGCGGAGCCGTGGCCCGAGTTCACCCGGGTTCGAGCCGTCTTCCAGGCGGCGGCCGCAACCTCGGCGACGGCATACGAACCACCGCAGAATGGAGTTGCCGTGACGCACGCAGAGCACACCGTGACCGTCGAGGCCTCGCTCGCCGAGGTCTGGGCCGTCCTGGTGGACGTCGAGCGGTACGCCGACATCTTCCCGCCGACCCAGGACGTCACGATCGTGGAGGAGGGCGATGGCTACCAGGTCATCAAGCTGACCGTCGAGGTCAACGGCGAGGTGCACACCTGGAAGTCACGGCGGGACGTGGACGAGGAACGTCACGTTATCGCCTACCGGCAGGTGGAGACCGCCCCGCTGGTGGACCGGATGGCAGGCGAGTGGCGGGCGTTCTCACTCGGCCCGGTGACCACCCAGCTCGTGCTCACCCACGACTACGCCGTACGCGAGCCGGTGGACGGCAAGGTGGCCGGCCGATTCACCCCGGAGGAGGCCGAGACGGTGCTGCACAACGCGGTCGAACGGAACAGCGTCGCGGACCTGGGGGCGGTCAGGCAGGAGGCCGAGCGCCGCCAGGCGACGGTCCCGGGCCGATGAGCCAGATCATCGACCTGTCGGTACCCACCGAGGACAGTCCCAGCGAGGCCACCCCGGTCACCGTGGAGGTCCTGGACCACCGTACGGGCGCGACGGTCCTGGGGCTGACCCCGGAGGACTTTCCCGGCGGGATGGCCATCTCCAACGAGACGGTCACGCTCACCTCGCACACCGGCACCCACATGGACGCCCCGTTGCACTACGGGCCGACCAGCGGTGGGCGACCCGCGCGGAGCATCGACCAGGTACCGCTGGAATGGTGCCATGGCCCCGGCGTCCGGCTGGACCTGCGGCACGTGCCCGCGGGCGAGGAGATCACCGTCGACCACCTCACCGACGCGCTCCAGGTGGCGGGGCACCGGCTGGGTGCCGGCGACATCGTGTTGCTGTGGACCGGTGCGGACACCTTGTGGGGCACCGCGGCGTACCTGAGCGACTACCCGGGTCTCGGCGGGAAGGCCACCGCGTTCCTGGTGGAGCAGGGCGTCCGGGTGATCGGGATCGACGCGTGGGGACTGGACCGGCCGATGCGGGCCATGATCGAGGAGTACCGCCGCACCGGCGACCGGGACTGCCTGTGGCCCGCGCACGTGTACGGGCGCACGAGGGAGTACCTGCAACTGGAGAAGCTCGCCAACCTCGGTGGGTTGCCCGCCCCGACAGGCTTCACGGTGTGCTGTTTCCCGGTCGCGATAGCCGGCGCCGGGGCCGGCTGGACCAGGGTGGTGGCGATACCGGAGCAAAAACGTGCGAAGTAACCGCCACGACACTGTGTCCTATTACCGAGGAGATCGAAAGTGGCTGGACCGGGCCATGTGACCGATATGTGAGCGATGCCTGAGCCGGTGCGGGCAAGCTTCAGGAATGGTGGCCATCGCCGGACAGGCCGGCGGTGGCCACCTGAAGCCTTCTGGGGAGTCATCCGTAGCGGCCGGTGATGACTGGGATATCACCAGTACATCATGTGCCGACAACGTGGTCCGGCAACAGCCAGCCTGGCCGGCGGTGACGAGTTGCGTACAGTCCGGGTAACAGGTTCCCGGAGTTCACTGAGGGGGCTCGCGGCGACCGCACGCGGGGAAGACGCGGACGCCGAGACACCTCGTGAGCAGGCGCGACACCCGGACTCGAAGCCGAGTACGAGCGAGGATGTCATGCATATCGGACTGCTGGGTGTTCTGCAATTTTCAATCAACAACGTCTCCATAGTCCCGTCGGCGCGAAAAATAAGGAACTTACTCGCGTTACTCTCGCTGAACGCGGGAAATTTGGTGACCGTCAGCAAGATCCGCGAGGAACTCTGGGGAGACGAACCGCCACGCAGTGCGAGCACCACACTACAGACGTACGTCATGCAGTTGCGAAATCGCATATCGCGATCGGTGGACGATCAACATAATGGCGACGTCGCGAGAAATATTCTGATTACCGCCCCGAATGGGTACTTGCTCCGGGCTGGGGACGGCTGCTGTGACGCCATCGAGTTCGACCGGCTGGCCGCGTGGGGCAACCGGCTCCTCGACAACGAGGAGCACCACGGCGCCGCCGAGGCGCTGCGGGCGGCACTCGCGCTCTGGCGCGGTCCCGCGCTCGTCGACATCGAGACCGGCCCCGTGCTGACCGGCGAGGTCATCCGGCTGGAAGAACGCAGGCGCCTGATCGTGGAACGGCGGATCGAGCTCGAACTGCTGCTCGGCCGGCATCACGCCATCGTCGACGACCTCTCCGCGCTGGCCGCGCTGGACCGCACCCACGAGAGCGTGCACGGGCAGCTCATGGTCGCGCTGTACCGCTGCGGGCGGCGGACCCAGGCCCTCGAGGTGTTCAGCAGGCTCCGCACGGCCATGCTGGACGAACTCGGGTTGGAGCCCGCACCGTGGCTGCACGAGCTGCAGCGCGCCGTGCTGGACGCCGAGCCGGGCCTCGAGCTGGAGTCCTATGGCATTCGAGGGCTGCTCGCCAGGCGGTGACCCGGGGCCCGGCCGGGCCCACTCAGCCGCCGTCGAGCAGGGCCCGCGCGTGCAGGTCGGCGTTGCGCTCCCAGCGCAGCACCGCATGGGAGGTGGCTCCGTGCACATCCCGCCAGATCCGCTGCAGGGGGCTCGCGGAGTCCTGGGCCTGGCCACCGCCGGCCAGGAAGGCCCGGTGCACGGCATCGCGCAGCAGCCGCGCCGCGAACGCCGCGTCCCTTGCGCCGCGGGCGGCAACGTCGGCGCCGACCGGGGTGGCCGTGTCCGTCGCCGCGCAGGCACGGTGGACCAGCATGGCAGCGGAGTCGATCTCGGCACCGGCCATGGCGATCGCCTCGAGTGCGGCCGGTTCGCGCGCCGTTTCGGGCCTGGCCGCGGTCAGCTCGACCAGGTGTCGCAAGGCCGCCCTGGCGGCACCGACCGACACCGAGGCGAACAGCGGCGGGGCGGCACCGAGTAGCGGCACCCGGTGGCAGGCCTGCGCGCCGGCGCCCGCGGCACCAGCGATGAGCGCGGCACGCGAGAACACCCGATGCTCGGGCACCAGCACCCCGTCCAGCACCACCGTGTGGCTTCCGGTGGCCCGCATACCGACCGTGTCCCAGGTGTCCCGGACCGCGAAGTCGGACCGGGGCACGGCGAAGAACCGGGCCTCGGATTCCCGCGCACCACCGGCCGGCGCGCACAGCAGCGCCCAGGTGGCGTGATCGACCGCACTGACCGGCCGCCACGAGCCGCTGAGCAGCCAACCGCCGGGAGCGGGCTCGACCTCCCCCGAGGGGACGAGACCGGCGACGATGGCGGTGTCCGGCCCTTCCGCCCACACCTCCCGCTGGCCCTCCGGCGGCAGGTAGGCGGCCATCCGGCCGGACGTAGCGTAGATCAGCCCGCACCAGGCGGCGGAAAGGCACCCGCCGCCCACGGCGTCGAGCGCATCGGCGAGCTCGGTGAACCCGCCCGCGGTGCCGCCCCGGGCACTCGGCACGAAATGCCGGGCGAACCCCGCTCGCAGCAGGGCTTCCGCGACCTCGGGGGTCAGCCGGCGCCGGGACTCGCCCTCGGCGGCATCGGCCGAGGCCGCCGCGACGAGGTCCGCGGTGCACAGTTTCCTGGCCTGGGGTACGGGCGTCGGCAGTTGGTTGATGGGCACGGTCCCTCCTCAGTTGGTCGCGCGGACGACGAGCGCGGCGTTGAAGCCGCCGTGCCCCCTCGCCAGCACGAGGGCGGAGCGCACCGGCGCGCCACGGCCGCGCCGGCACACCAGGTCCATCCGGTGCTGGTACGCCGGCGAGTCGACCGGGCCGGACGGCGGGATCACCTGGTCCCGCAACGCCAGCAGGGCAGCCGCGACGTCCAGCGGGGGGCCGCCGGCGGACAGCCGTCCGAAGGCGGCCTTCGGCGCGGTGACCGGTACTCCGGCCGGTCCGAAAACCTGCTCGATCGCGGCCGACTCCAGCCGGTCCCGCTCCGGTATGCCGGCGGCGTCGGCGAACACCATGTCGATCTCGGCCGGCACCATCCCCGCGTCGGTGATGGCCGCTCGCGCGGCCCGCGCCAGCCCGGGTGGACGAGTCGAGCCCGGTGGCGGATCGAACGTCGCGGCGTACCCGGCGATCTCGCCGCAGGGCTCCGCGCCCCGAGCGCGCGCCGCCGACTCCTCCTCGAGAACCAGTATCGCGCCGCCCTCGCCTGGCACGTACCCACCGGCCTCGGCGTGGAACGGTCGGTAGGCCAGCCCCGGGTCCGGCTCCGTGCTGACCCGGCCAGTGGAGAGGTGACACACCCATCCCCACGGGTCGAGGGCCGACTCCACCCCGCCGGTCACCGCGAGCGTGCTGCCGGCGAGGATGGTGCGCCGCGCGTGCCCGATCGCGTCCAGCCCGCCCGCCTGCTCGGCGACCACCACCCCGCTCGGTCCGCGCATCCCGTACCGGATAGAGATCTGCCCGGTGTTCACCGCGTAGAACCAGGCGAACGACTCGTAGACGCTCACGTGCTCCGGGCCGTTGTTCCACAGCTTGTTGACCTCGGTGTGGGTGAACTCGAAGCCACCCATGGCGTTCGACGTCACCACCCCCATGCCGTACTCGGGGAACCCGGAAGGGTCGACGCCCGCGTCGACGAGTGCTTCTTCGGCGGCGGGCAGGGCGAGCCTGGTCACCCGGTCGGTTTGCGGGAGAAGCCTGCCCGGAACATGCTGCTCCGCGTCGAAATCCAGCACCTGGCCCGCCACGCGAGCCGGGTACACCGAGCTGTCGTAGCCGGTGAGCCGGTTGAGCCCGACACGCCCTTCCAGCACCGCCTTCCAGTACCGGTCGATCCCGATCCCGTTCGGCGCGACGGCACCCAGTCCGGTGACCACCACCCTCGGCCGCCCGCTCATGCCGCCACCGCCCGCGGCCCGCGCAGCACCATGGCGCTCTGGAACCCGCCGAAACCGCTTCCGACGCACAGCACTGTGTCCACTGTGGTCTCTCGAGCGGTCAGCGGGACGTAGTCCAGATCGCATTCGGGGTCCTGCTCGTGCAGGTTCGCGGTGGGCGGCACGACGTCATGCTCGATGGCGAGGGCGCACGCGGCGATCTCGAGGGAACCGATCGCACCGAGCGAGTGACCGAGCATCGACTTGATCGAGCTGACCGGAACCCGGTAGGCATGCTCGTGCAGCGCCCGCTTGAACGCCGCGGTCTCGTGCCGGTCGTTCTGCTTGGTGCCCGACCCGTGCGCGTTGACGTAGTCGACGTCGGTCGGCGCGGCCCGCGCCTGGTCGAGTGCGGCGACGATCGCCTCGGCCATCTCCCGGCCGTCGGCTTTGAGCCCAGTCATGTGGTAGGCGTTGCACCGCGTGGCGAACCCTTCGACCCCGGCATAGATCCGGGCACCGCGGCGGACGGCGTGCTCGTAGGACTCGAGGACGAGTACCGCGGCGCCCTCGCCGAGCACGAAGCCGTCCCGGGTCCGGTCGAAGGGGCGGGAGGCGTGCTCCGGGTCGTCGTTACGTGGCGAGGTCGCCTTGATCGCGTCGAAACAGGACACCGCGATCGGCGAGATGGGGGCTTCGGTCGCGCCGGTCAGCACGACATCCACCGTTCCGTCGCCGATCAGCTGTGCGGCGTAGCCGACGGAGTCCACACCGGACGTGCAGCCCGAGGACACGATGCAACCGGGACCCTCGGCGCCGACCACCCAGGCGACCTCCGCCACGAGCGCGCCCGGGGTGAAGTAGTCGTACAGGTGCGGGGTCGAGTACTCGAGATCGACCTGCCATTTCCGACCGGTGTTCGACAGCACGAGGTACTCCCGCTCGAGGCTGGTCGTGGCGCCCACCGCGGTGCCCAGCGCGACCCCCATCCGGTGCGGGTCGATGCGCCCGGTGTCGAGGCCGCTGTCCTCGACGGCGGCGCGAGCACTGGTGACCGCGAACTGGGTGGCCCGGTCCATCCGCCGGATCTCGCGGAACGAGAGGCCCATCGACGTGGCGTCGAAGTCGCACTCCGCGGCCATCCGAGAACGGAACGGAGCGGGGTCGAAGGCCGTGATGCGGCGGGTCGCGCTGCGCCCGGCGGTCAGCGAGTCCCAGAACGCGTGAGTGCCCGTTCCCCCCGGCGCCACGACCCCGATCCCCGTGATTACCGCTGTTCGGTTCACCGTCTCCTCCATACTTCGTGGGTCCGGCCCCGAAGATGGCGACGCCGACTCGAAACCGGCTCGAGGACGGGTCGCTCGCGGGAGCGAGCGCGGTCCGAGCCCGCCTCGAGCGACGGCGGGCAGGGTCGCAGGCGCCAACCCACTGACCGTTTCGGGAAGGAGTCCGCATGGCCGGACGCCCAGTCGCCCTGCTGCTGCCGGGACAGGGCGCGCAGTACCCGGGGATGGCCGCTGAGCTCTACGGCACCGAGCCGGCGTTCACCGGCGCTATGGACGATGTCTTCGGACTCCTCGGCGAGGAGGGCGCGAGGATACGTGCGGACTGGCTCAGCGACGAACCGGCGGTGCCGATCGACGACGCCGTGCGCGCGCAACCGTTGCTGTTCGCCATCGGCTACGCGGCGGGCCAGGCGTTGCGGGCGGGTGGGATCCGGCCCGACGTGCTGCTCGGGCACAGCGTGGGCGAGCTCGTCGCGGCCGTACTGGCCGGGGTCATCGACCTCCCGGGATGTGCGCGACTACTGCTCGCCAGATCGGCCGTGCTGGTGGACGTGCCCGCGGGCGGCATGCTCGCCGTCGCGGCGGCCCCGCGCGACGTAGCCCCTTTCCTGCGGGAGGCGTACCCGCACGTGGTACTCGGCGCCGTCAACGCACCGCGGCAGGTCGTGCTGGCGGGCACCGAGCCCGAATTGTCCACAATAGAGCACGAGCTGTCGACGGCCGGGTTCCGGTGCGCGCGGGTGCTTTCCCGACAACCGTTCCACAGCCCCGCCGTCCGGCAGGCAGCGCGGCGGCTGGCGGTGGTGGCGGCCAGGCTCGAACTGCGGTCGCCGCGCGTGCCCATCCGGTCGACAAGGACGGGCCGGCTGGTCACCTCAACCGAGGCGACCGACCCGACGTTCTGGACCCACCAGGTCGCCGAACCGGTCCTGTTCTGGCCCGCGCTGGAGGGGCTGCTTGGTACGGGGAACTACCTCCTGGTCGAATCCGGCCCCGGTGCGGGACTGACGACCCTTGCCCGTCGCCATCCGAAGGTGCGCTCAGGGCACAGCGAGGTGCTGGCCCTCTCACCACCTGGTGCGGCGGGAACGCTCGAAACATGGCGCTCGGCGATCCGCAGGTTGCCGATCGCCGAGCCGGTCCACGAACCGCGCAAGCTGTGGTACTCCGGCCGCACTTCGTAGTGTTGGGCTTGCCTGTACTGTTGGTGGGCTTGTTGGGAGCGGCACTGGCGGTGTCGGCGCCAGTGGGACCAGGCCCGGGTCGCGGCGTGCTCGGCGACAGCGTCGCGGGTGCGCCGGGCACGGCACGGGGATGACCTGCCGGCGGCGCCTGCGGGACTGGATCGAAGCCGGGGTGCGGCAACGCCTGCACGAGGTGTTGCTGGCCCATTGAACGCCGCCGGGCTGATTGACTGGTCGCGGGCGGCACATTCGCGGCCACCGCGGGCGAACTCGTCGCCGACCCGCGCGGGTCCAACGCCGACCGCGCCCATGCCCACGACGGGTTCCGCACACTGGTGCGGAGCGAAGGCATCCAGCCTGTGATCGCCCGCCGGGGCACCGAGCACGGCTCCGGACTCGGCATCTACCGGTGGGCCGTCGAACAAGCCTTCCCGAGCATCGGATGCAGCATCATCTGCTGGCGCCGACTCAAGCGAGCATCCGTCCGATCTGGGACCGCTGCCGCGTGATGATGTCGGGATCGACGGTGTGAGCGGGTACTCGGCCTGCCGTGGTGTCGTGGCCGGCCGTTGCCGACGTGGGCAGGCACGGGGAAACGAGTACGGGCCATCTGTCAGGACCGCCGACTCGGCCTGGAGCCCCAGTGTCCCATCCACCGGATGGTATCTGCATCAAAGTCGACGTGGGACCTACCTCTGGTCTATTTACTAGACATACGCGATGTCCTGCTGGCCCGCCACTACGCGCGGTACATCCGGGACATCCAGCCGGACGGACCGTACCTGCTGGGTGGCTGGTCCTTCGGTGGTGTGACCGCGACCGAGGTGGCCAGGCTGTTGCTGGAGCAAGGGCACGAGGTCCGGCCGGTCGTGCTGCTCGACGGCAGGGCCCCTGAGCAGATGGCGCACCAGCTGGCCGGGCTCACCGAGTTCCTGGACTCGTGGGAGCCGTATCTGGCCGCGGTGCCCCGGCTGCTGGCCACACCCGACCTCGGGGACGACGACATCGAGGCGTCCGGCGTGCCCGTCGCGCTGGCCAGGACGATGCTGTCCCTCGACGAGCACTCGATTCACCGGTCGCTGCTGACCGCGCCGCACGCGCGCGCGGTCGCCAGGGCGCATATTCACGCCATGCGCCACCACCGCCCCGCGGCCCTGACCGTCCCGGTGATCGTGGTCAGGGCCGCCGACCAGCCCGATGTGTTCGGCAATGACCCGCTGCTGGGCTGGCGGGACCTGGCGACAGCGGGCATCACGGCACACGAGGCACTCGGCGACCACTTCTCGATGCCGCGTAGCCCGAACGTATCCTCGCTGGCGACATGGTTGAGTTCCGTGCTGGCTGGCCGCGGCATCGAGGGCGGGTAAACATGGCCCGTCGCGACCGGCACGGCATGCGCCCGCGTCACCGTGGGTGGCGGTCGTGTCGGTCGCGGGACCGTTGACACGGACGTCGCCGTCGCCCTGGGCGGCGGCTGCCGATACGCAGCCGCATGCCTCGGGCACTGGGTCGGGTGGCGCGGTCGGTATCGGCGTGCGCACCGCGGCACCGTCGCCTCGCTGATCACATCGGCGAGGATCATCCATCGCCGCGAGTCAGCAGGGGTATGGTGATGTCGTCGATGATTCGTTCGATGGCCGTGTCGGGCACGGGTTTCAGCGTCATCAGCACCTCGTGCCGGAACAGGTCGAAGGGCAGCGAGGTCAGGTGCGGCTTCAGGATGGAGGCCGCGATTTCTCCTCGATCGACCGCTCGCGCGATGATGGCCTCGGCCGCCGAGCTCTGGCCGGCCAGGACCTGCGCGCGCAGCTGTTCGGGGCTCGATCCTCGCTCGGCGAAGTAGTCTTCCAGTAGCACCGCGGTGACGACGAGCAGGTCGATCCGCGAACGGTTGGCCGCCTGCATCATCTTGATCAGGTCACCGCGCAAGGTTCCGGTGTCCGGGACATCGACCACCCGTGTGGAGCTTTCGTGCAGCAGGGCCGCCTCGACCATCAGTGCTTTGTTGGCCCAGCGGCGGTAGATCACCGGTGTGCTCGTACCGGCTCGCTTGGCCACCGCTTCCAGGGTGAACCCCGCGTAGCCGCGCTCGGTCAACTCGGCCCACGCGGCCCCGAGTAGTGCCTCTTCCAGGTCCCTGCCTCGCCTACGCTGCATGTCGACTACCTCTCACAAGATGTGCTTGTACATCTTAAAGCGGCGGCGTACCGTCGCAAATAAGAAGTTATTGCACTTCTTATCGGGTTGGCTAACCTGCCGACCCCTCGACCACGAACGGGCAGATGAAGCCATGAGCAGCCAGGACACCGTGACCGTCCTCATCGAGATCCACGCCACCCCCGGTCAGGAGCGACAGGCCCGCGATTCGCTGCTGCACGCGATCCAGACCTCCGAGAAGCCGGGACTGATCAGCTCCACCGAGTACGCCGACCTCGACGACGCCGGCGCGTTCTACGCCGTCCAGATATGGGAGGACATGGACGCCTTTCACGCCCATATGAAAGACGCCGCCGAGGGCGGGATGAACGAGGCGATCAAGGTACTGCGCGAGCCCCCCAGGACAGCTGTGCTGCGCACCATCAGCTGATCGGAGTCGTCCCGGCGGTGTCGATGCCCCGGACAACAAACTTTATCCAGGGTAAAAGTCTCCGCATCATACGGCGCAGCGTGCCCGGCCGCTACACGAAGCGGCCCCGTTATCCAGGGCAAGCCAGAAGGGCGGCAACCCATGGCGGGCACCGCGACCCGGATCCGCACCGCCGCCCCGCACACCGTGCGCGGATCGACCGAAACGTTCCTGGACACGATCGGCGCACCCAACACCCGCCGCTCCTGCGGCATCGCCATCGTCAGGGCCGCCGACACTCTCGACGGCCCCAGCACGGACCCAGTGGGATCTATAAGGGAGTGTCAGCGATCTTGTGGGTGATCACATCATCACCCACAAGATCGCTGACCCGACCGGAGAATCTGACCGAACGGCAACGTGAACGCGTGGAAGGCTTGGCCGCGGCCTGCCCCGAGATGACGGCACTGGCAAGCGTCGTGGGCACCTTCGCCGCCCCGCTCGTTCCCGCCAAGGGCAATCCCGTCCGGCTGGCGCAGCGGACTCACCGACGACGAGCTTGACCGCCCGGGCCGCCCGCGAAACTCGCGAAACCGGCGACCCGCGTGCCGGATTGATCAGCCGGCCGCCGATGCCACGGCCTTCTCGCCGATCCGGTGTGCGGCCGGTGCGCCCCAGGTCAGGCCGAGTGCGGCGGTGACAGAGCCGAGCGCGGCGAGTACGGGTGCCACTGGTTGCAGCTCGTAGAGCGCGGTGCCGAGCAGCGGACCCGCGACGAACGTGGCGCCGATGGTGGCATTGACCAGACCGGCGACGGAGCCCTGCTGATCCGGCCCGACGGCGAGTGTGGGGGCGGTGGTGAAGCCGGGAATCGCGAGCCCGAGCCCGAGCGAGAGCACGGCGAACGCGGCGGTCATCGTCCAGAGCTGGCCGGCGAGGGCGAGCAAGGCGAATGCCGCGATCGTGATCGGGATCCCGGTGCGCAGGAGCCGGCGGGCCGGCCAGCCGAGCTTGGGCACCACGGCGCCCTGGACGGCGACGAGGACGAGCCCGGAGACGAACAGCACGACACCCACGGCGCCGGCGGTGGCCTGCGGATCGAGGCCGAGCCGGTCCGCGACGAGGAAACCGATGATGACCTGCACGAGGCTGAGCGAGAGGTAGAGCAGGAAACCGATGGCGAACAGCGGCCAGAGGTGTGCTTGCCAGGGGCGTATCTTCGCCGGACGCTCGGCCTCGGGCCGTGCCGGGGTTACCCCCGGCACGGCGGTGAGGACCCAGCCGGCGAGGAGCAGGGGCAGTACGGGCGCCACGTACAACGGCAACATCAGCGACACCAGCGCGAGCGTTCCGCCCGCGGCCGGGCCGAGCACGAGGGAGAGGCCCTGTGCCGCGCCGACGAGACCGACGACACGGGTGCGGTCGGTCTCGTTCGTGGTGACCGTGCCCGCGACGGCCAGCGCCGCTACCGGGATCGCGGCGATGCCCGCCCCGAAGAGCAGGCTGCGGGTGGCGAGCATCAGGCCGAACGTCAGCGCCGGCCCGCTCGTGCCGTCCAGGCCGATCGCGGCGACCGCCGCGAAGCCGGCGAGGCCCGACGTCGCGAGGCCGAGCCCGGCGAGCAGCACGGTACGGAGCCCGAGCCGATCGAGCGCCCGGCCCCAGAGCGGGCTGGCGATCGTCAGGGTCGCGGCCGCGACGGTGACGACGAGCCCGAGCTGGGTCTCGGTGAGGGACAGCTCGCGGGACAGTGGCGCGAGGATCGGCATCAGCAACTGCTGCGCCGAGTACACCACCAGCACCGTGACGAGTAGGGGAGTCATGGTCTTGCGCATGGTGTCCTTTCCGGCCGTGCCCGACCGCGGCTGCTCCGTCGGAGTGGATAGCATGTTTAGGCAAGGCTAACTTAACTTGCTGGCGTGGCCCGTGGGGTCACCTCGGGGCTTTTGCGATGCTATCGACAGCGGAAACCATGTTCATTAAGGTGGCCGTAACTCTTCCGGGGGACACATGAATTCACCTGCTCGACGGAGGTGAGCACTGTCGTGATGGATCGGTGGCTGCGCTGCCGGGCACCGAGCGCGAGGGCGGTGTGCCCGTCGCGCCCTGACGAAAGGGACAACGTGATACCGCCTGGTTACGTCGAGCGCCGCGTGCCGTTCGAGTTCGACCCGCTGACCGCGGTGACGGCGCTCGCCGCGGGATCGGGGGAAGCCCACGTCGTCTACGAGGGCGCCGGCACGGCCTGTCTCGCCGAGGGCGAGCTCGCCACGGTCCGCGTGCACGCCGACGGCGCTACGCTCAGCACCGGAGGGCGGCGGCGGGAGTTCCCCGCCCCTGGAACGCCACTCGACGGGGCCGGCGCGGCACTGCGGGACGTGCCGGTACCGCACTGGCGCGCCTATGGCTGGGCCTGCTTCGAGCTGAGTCACGCGCTGAACGGCGCGCCGGGCCCCGCCCGTGACAGCACGCTCGCCCACCTCGCCGTGCCCGAGCGGGAGATCCGGATCGGTGCGGGTTCCGCGTTGCTGCGCGCCACCAGTGGCGCCGAGTTGGACGTGCTGCAACAGCGGCTCGCCGACGCGGTGCCCGGCGAGAGCGAGTCCGGATCCCGCCAGCGACTCGACGTGGACGTCGCGGGGTATGGCGGTGCGGAGTACCGGGCCGCCGTCGACACCGCGGTGGCGGACATCAGGGCGGGCGGGCTCGACAAGGTGATCCTCTCCCGCACGGTTCCGGTGTCCGCCGAGATCGACCTGCCCGCCACCTACCTGGAAGGCAGGCGCGGCAACGATCCCGCACGCTCCTTCCTGCTCCGGCTCGGCGGCTGGGAGGCCACCGGGTTCAGCCCGGAGATCGTCGTCCACATCGGACCCGATGGGCAGGTCACCACGCAGCCGCTCGCCGGTACCCGCGCGCTCGACGGCAACGCCGTGTTCGACATCGCCCGCCGCGAGGAGCTCTACCGCGATGCCAAGGAGGTCTTCGAGCACGCGATCTCGGTCCGGCTCGCCGCCACCGAGCTGGCCACGGTCTGCGAGCCCGGTTCGGTGCGGGTGGCCGACTTCATGTCGGTCAAGGAGCGCGGCAGCGTCCAGCACCTGGCGTCCGAGGTTTCCGGCAGGCTGGCCGGGGCCTGCTCCCCGTGGGACGCGCTGGCCGCCCTGTTCCCCGCGGTCACCGCGTCCGGTATCCCCAAGGCCTCCGCATGCGAGGTGATCCGCCGCACCGAGCCGGAGCGCGGCCTCTACAGCGGCGCCGTGCTCACCGCGGACGCGGATGGCACGTTGGATGCCGCGCTCGTGCTGCGCAGCGTCTACCGCCGGGGCGGTCGCACGTGGCTGCGCGCGGGGGCGGGCATCGTCGCCCAGTCCGCTCCGGACAGGGAACTGGAGGAGACCGAGGAGAAGCTCCGCAGCGTGTCCCGGTTTCTCGTGCGCGCACCCGCCTACCGCGGGGCGGCGGTGGTCGCGTCGTGACACCCCGCCCGTTGCGCGTGGTGGTCGCCGGTACCGGGTTCGGCCGCGTCTACCTGGAGGCCGTCCGGCGGCACCCGGAGGAGTTCGCCCTCGCCGGCATCCTGGCGCGCGGTAGTGACTACTCGGTCGCCTGCGCCGTACGCCACGGCGTTCCGCTGTTCACCACGGTGGACGAGGTGCCCGGCGAGGTGGAAGCCGCGTGCGTGGTGGTGCGGCCAGGCACCATCGGTGGCGCGGGGACCGAGCTCGCGCGGGCGCTGCTGCGGCGCGGCATCCACGTGCTGCAGGAGCACCCGCTGCGCGCCGACGAGATCACCGAGTGCCTGCGCGCGGCTGCCGAGGGCGGGGCCGCCTATGCCGTGAACACCCTCTACCCCCGGCTGCGGCCGGTGCGCCGGTTCCTCGCCGCCGCCGAGTTCCTGCGGCGCGGGCGGCCACCCGCGTTCCTCGATGCTGCGTGCAACAGCCAGGTCGCCTACCCGCTGCTGGACATCCTCGGCCGGGCCGCGGGCGGGCTGCGGCCGTGGGCGCTCGGGGAGCCGTCCCCGCGCGGCGCGCACCCGTTCCGTGCCCTGCCCGCCGTGATCGGCGGTGTCCCGGTGACGCTGCGGGTGCAGAACCAGGTGCACCCCGACGACCCCGACAACCACTCGTACCTGCTGCACCGGGTCACCCTCGGCCACGAGGGCGGCGCGCTGACCCTGGCCGACACCCACGGGCCGGTGCTGTGGAACCCGCGGCTGCACTCGCCGCGCGACGGCACCGGCCGGTTGGTCATGGCCGGGCCGGGCACCGAACGGCTCGCCGTGCCCAGCACGGTCCAGCTCGGTGCCGAGCGGCCGGGCAGCTACCACGAGGTCCTCGCCGCGCTCTGGCCGGACGCGGTGGCCGAGAGCCTGCGCGTCCTGCGCCGCGACATCGAGCACCCGGCTGGGCGGGGCCGCGGCGGGCAGTGGGCGCTCGGCGTGTCCCAGCTGTGGGGCGAGCTCACCGCCCGGATCGGCCTGCCGGAGCTGATCCGCCCCGGCGAGCCGGAACCTGTCCCGCTCGACGAACTACAGGAGGCAGCCCGATGCGATGCAGCCATGTCCTGGTGAAGGTCGCCGACCTGCACGCCGCGGTCGCAGACTTCCGCGAGCTCGGCTTCACCGTGGACTACGCCTCGGCCGAGCGCGCCGCCCGACACGCGCACATCTGGTTCGCCGAGGGGCCGATCATCGAGCTGCTCACCACGCCACCGAGGGCTGAGCTGCTCAAATGGCCGATCGAGCTCGCCCTCGGCCGGGGCGTGGGTACCCGCATGACGCGCTGGGCGCGGGCGGGGGAGGGCTTCTGCGACGTCGCCGTCGTCACCGGGGGATCCGACCTGGCGGGGCCGCGGCGGCGGCTGCGCGACGCGGGCGTGCCCATCGGGCGGCCGGTGGCATGGAAGCGCACCCGGCCCGACGGCGCCGTTACGCGGTTCCGCTTCGCCTATCCCCGCAACGACCGGTTGCCGTTCCTGGTCACGCCCTACGACCCGCCGCAGCATCCGCCGGAGGTGCGCCACCCCAACGGCGTCACCAGCCTTATCCGCGTGCTGCTCGACGTCGGCGCCACGGACCGGCCCGCGTTCGACCGCGTCATCGGCGACAGCCCCGACTTCGCCGTCACGCCTGGCGAGACGACCCGGATCCGGGCGATCGAGCTGGCTGGGCTCACCGAGCAACTCGACACCCGGCTGCTGCACGGCGCAGCTGTGCGCCCGGCGTCCCCGACCGATTCCCGGAGGACCTCATGACGATCAACCGCCGGCATCTGCTGCGGACCACCGGCATGGCGCTCGGCGTGGCCGGCGCGGGCGCGCTGCTCGCCGCCTGCGGCGCCGGAGGCGGCGGCGGGGGACCGGTCGAGAACGCCGGAGCGGCCACGCCCCGCCGGGGTGGCACGCTGCGCGCCGCCTTCACCGGCGGCGGGGCGGCGGAGAGCCTCGATCCGTATGCGGGTGGCTCGCCGATCGACTTCGTGCGCAACGACGTCATCTACGACTCGCTGTTCGGTATGCGTGGCGCCGAGGTGGTGCCCGCACTCGCGACCGAGGCGACTCCGGCAGCCGACGCGCGCTCGTTCACCCTGCGGCTGCGGGAAGGCGTGGTCTGGCACGACGGATCGCCTTTCACCGCGCGGGACGTGGCGTACAGCCTGCGCTACATGAGCTCGCCGGACCGCCCGCAGCCGAGCCAGCTCGCGGCCTATGTGGACCCCGAGGGCGTCGAGGTCCGCGACGAGCACACCCTGTACGTGCCAACCCGCCAGCCGGTCGGCGATCCCGCGCTGTTCCTTGCCGCGTTCCCGGGGAAGATGGTGCCCGACGGCGCCACGGCCTTCGGCGCCGGCGAGGCCGTCGGCACCGGTCCGTACACGGTGGACGCGTTCGAGGCCGGCCGCGAGGCCAGGCTCCGGCGGTTCGACCGGCACTGGGACGGTGCGGCACCCGCCGACGAGCTCGTGCTGCTGAGCCTTTCCGAGGCGCAGGCGAAGGTGAACGCGGTCAGGACCGGGCAGGCGGACTACGCGGGCGACATCCCCTACGCCACGGCGAAGGCCGGCGCCCCCTCGGCGGACCTGGAGATCCGCACCGCGGGCGCGGCGGCTCGCACCGGCATGGGTTTCGTGCTCAACACCACCAAACCGCCGTTCGACGACCCGAGGGCCCGCAAGGCGGTGCGGCTCGGCATCGACCGCAAGGCGCTCGTCGACGCGGTGCTGCTCGGCTACGGCGTTCCCGGCAACGACCTGTTCTGCGCGGGTGCCAAGTACTTCAGCGACCGGGAGCCGCTCGCTCGCGATGTCGGGGCGGCGCGGCGGCTGCTGCGCGAGGCCGGTGCCGAGGGCGCCGAGGTGACGATCCGGTCGGCGGAATGGGAGATCGGCTACAACGCCTCGACCCAGCTGCTGGCCGAGCAGCTCAAGGACATCGGGCTCACCGTGCGACCGCAGATCGTCGGCCCGGCCGAGTTCTTCGCGGCCGATGCCGTTGCGGCCGCGAACGGGATAGCGTTCTCGGCGGGTCCCGTACCGCTGGTCGTCATGTACGCCCGGCTGAGCGCGATTCCCGCGCTGGCCATGCCGGGCAGGGAGTTCCAGTCGGCGCTGACCACAGCCATCGCGAGCACGGCGGGGGCCGAGCGCGCCGGCGCCTGGGCGCGGGCGCAGAACGTCATGGCCGAGCGCGGCAACACGGTCATCTGGGGCCTTGCCGACGCGTTGAGCCTGGCCAGGACGAGCGTGGCCGGAGTCGAGGTCCGTGGCCAGCCGAAGTACCCCTACCTCGGCAAGGCCGGGCTGGCGTGACGGGACATCCGGTGCTGCGCAGGCTGGCGCCGCGGCTGGGTACCAGCCTCGGCCTGCTGGTCCTGCTGTCTTTCCTGGTCTACGTCGGGGTCGAGGCGCTGCCCGGCGACCCGGTCACCAGCAGGCTCGGGCCCACCGCCACCCCGGAGCGGGTCGCCGAGCTGCGTGCCCACCTCGGGCTCGACCGGCCCGTGCTGGTCCGCTACGGCGAGTGGGTGGCCGGGCTGTTCCACGGCGATCTCGGCAGGTCGGCGACCGGGCAACCGGTCACCGCGATGCTGTCGGACCGGGTCGGCAACTCCGCGCTGCTGGCGGGGATCGCGATCGGGCTGCTGGCCCCGCTGTCGCTGGGGCTGGGGCTGTGGGCGGCGTGGCGCCGGGGCCGGGGCGCCGACCGGGTGATCTCCGGCGGCGCGCTGCTGCTGGTTTCGGTGCCCGAGTTCGTCGTGGCCGGCGCGCTCGTGCTGCTGTTCGCCGTCACCCTGCGCCTGCTGCCCGCGGTGTCACTGCTGCCGGTGGGTGCGAGCCCGCTGAGCCACCCCGAGGTGCTGGTGCTGCCCGTGCTGAGCCTGCTGTTCGTCGGCCTCGCGTACGCGACCCGGGTGATCCGGGCCTCGGCCGCAGCCACGCTCACCGGGGGACACGTGGAGTTCCTGCGCCTTTCCGGCGCGCCGGGGGCGACCTTGCTGCGCCGCGCCGTGCTACCGGCGGTGCTGCCCGTCGCGGTGCAGGTGTGGCTGGTCACCGGCGTCGGTTTCGTCGGGGGCGCCGTGCTGGTGGAGAAAGTGTTCGGCTACCCGGGAATCGGGGAGCTGCTGGTGGCGTCGGTGCGGACCGGTGACCTGCCGGTCGTGCAGGCACTCGTGCTCGTGCTGGGCGCCGCGATGCTCGCCGCGCTCGTGCTGGCCGACCTGGCTGTCGTGCTGCTCACCCCGCGGCTGCGTACGGGGGTGGCCCGATGACCCGCAAGCTGCTCGGCTGGGGGCTGTTCGGCCTCGTCGTGGTGCTGGTCCTCATCGGACCCGAGCTGGCGTCGCACTCGCCGACCGAGCCGGTGGCCCGGCCCTACAGCCCACCCGGCACCGGCGGGGTGTTCGGCACCGACCGGCTCGGCCGCGACGTCGCCTCGCGGATGCTGCACGGCGGCAGGCCGCTGCTGCTGACCAGCCTCGTGGCCGCCACGGCCGGTTCCGTGCTCGGCGCCCTCGCCGGGATCTTCACCGCGCTCGCGGCGCCACGGCACCGCTGGGTGGAGGCGGTGGTGCTGCGCCCGCTGGACACACTCGCCGCGGTGCCGCCGATCCTCATGCTGCTGCTCGTGCTGACCGCGTTGCCCGGCCGGGCGGGGCTCGTGCTCGCGGTCGCGCTCGCCGGGCTGCCGCTTTCGGCCAGGGTCGCGCGCGCCGCGGCCGAGCAGGTCGCCGGTCGCGCCCACGTGGAGGCGGCCGTCGCGCGGGGTGAGGGCTGGGGCTGGCTGATCGGCCGCGAGGTGCTCCCGCTCGTGGCCGGGACGCTGCTGGCCGACCTCGGCCTGCGGTTCGTGATCGCGTTCTACCTCGTGGCCGCCGCCGGGTTCCTCGGCCTGAGCACGTCCTCGGCCGACTGGGGGCTGCTGGTGGTCGAGGCGCTGCCCGGTGCGGCGCTGCAGCCCTGGGCGCTGATCGTGCCGGTGCTCGGGATCGCCGCCATCGCGGTGAGCGTCAACCTGACCTCCGACGCGGTGAGCCGCAGGGCGAGGGGGTTGGTGGCATGACGCCGTTGGTGAACGTCGAAGGGTTGCGTCTGTCCACACCGGACCGGATGGTCCTCGACGGCGCCGCGTTCACCGTGGGTGAGGGCGAGGCCGTCGGCGTCGTCGGTGCGTCCGGTTCCGGCAAGACCACGCTCGGGCTGGCGCTGCTCGGCCACTGCCGGGCCGGTGTCGAGCACGCCGGCGGCCGGGTGACCGTGGCCGGCGACGATGTGTTGCCGCACCCGCCGCCGGGGCTGCGCGGCGGCACCGTCGGGTACGTGAGCCAGGACCCTGGCGCCGCGCTCAACCCCTACGCGCGGATCGGGTCCATCCTGCTCACCGCCACCGGGCGGCGGGTTCCGCGACGCGATCGCGGTGAGGTGGTGCGCCGGTTGCTGGAACGTGTCGCGCTGCCCGGCGAGCCCGACTTCGCCCGCCGCTACCCGCACCAGCTCTCTGGGGGCCAGCAGCAGCGCGTGGTGGTGGCCGCCGCGCTCGCTCGCGCGCCCCGGCTACTGGTGCTGGACGAGCCGACGACGGCACTCGACGTGCTGGCCAAGGCCGAGGTGGTCGCCGAGATCCGGCGGCTGCGCGCCGAGGGCGTGGCACTGCTGTGGATCAGCCACGACCTCGACACGGTGCGCTCCCTCGTGGACCGCGTGGTCGTGCTCGAAGGGGGGCGGGTGGTGGAGGACAGCCCGGTCGAGCGGGCGCTCACCCGCCCGGATTCACCGGCGGCGCGCATGCTCGTGGCCGCCGAGCCCATCCGCCACCCGGAGTCCGGCGCCGGCCGCGTCGAAGTCCTCGGCGGTCGGTCGGTCGGCGCGGCGTACGGCTCGCGGCCCGTGCTGTCCGGCGTTGACCTCGCCGTCCATCGCGCGGAATGCCTTGCCGTGCTCGGTGTGTCCGGGGTCGGCAAGAGCACGCTCGCTCGCTGCCTCGCCGGGCTGCAGCGGCCCACCAGCGGGACGGTGCTGCTGCACGGCGAACCGCTCGCACCCGACGTCCGCTCGCGCACCGCCGCCCAGCGGGCCGCGATCGGCCTGGTCGCGCAGAACCCGGCCGAGTCGCTGCATCCGCGCCAGAACGTGCGCACCGCGCTGGCCCGGCCATTGCGACGGCTGCGCGGCATCGCGGATCGTGCCGCCCAGGACGCGGAGGTGGAGCGGCTGCTCGACGCGGTGCACCTGCCTGGTGCACTGGCCGCGCGGCTGCCCGGCGAGCTCTCTGGCGGCCAGCGGCAGCGGGTGGCGCTGGCCAGGGCACTCGCCGCCGAGCCGGCCGTGCTGCTGTGCGACGAGGCGACCTCCGCGCTGGACACCGTGACCCAGGCCGAGGTCCTCGACCTGCTCGGCGAACTACGAACCGAGCTGGGGCTCGCCGCCGTCCTGATCACCCACGACGCGCGCGTCGCCGCGGCCGCCTCGGACCGGGTGCTCGTCCTGGCACGGGGCGGGACGGTCGCGACCGGCCGCACGGCCGAACTACTCGGCGACGGCGCGGACCCGGAACGCTGCGCCGCCCGACTGCTCAAGACCACATCCGACGTCCACAATTCGAACGTCCACTTAGGAGCGTCCGTCGCATGAAAGCACCCGAGATCGTCGCCGAGCTGAGAACACTGGGGGTGGACCTCTGGGCCGAGTCGGGCCAGATCCGGTTCCGCGCGCCGAGGGGCGTGCTGACCGACGAGCGGCGGGAAGCGCTGCGCGCCCACAAGGCCGAGATCGTCCGGCTGCTCGACCGCGACGGCGAGGCCGCCACCGCGGTCGGCGACCCGGACGCGGCCACCGAGCCGTTCCCGCTCACCGACGTGCAGGCCGCCTACCTGCTCGGCAGGCGCGACCCGTTCGGCTACGGCGGCGTGGCCTGCCACGGCTACCTGGAGGTCACCTACCCCCGGCTCGATCCGGTGCGCGTCGCGGACGCATGGAACAAGCTGATCGCGCGGCACGACATGCTCCGCGCGGTCATCTCCGACGACGGCTACCAGCGGGTGCTGCCCAGCGTTCCCCATCTCCCGGTGCCGGCCAGGGACCTGCGCGGCGCGGGCGAGGCCGAGGTCACCGCCGCGCTGGAGACCGTGCGCGCCGAGCTGGGGCACCGGATGTACGACCCGGCCACGTGGCCGCTGTTCGGGCTGCGGCTGACCCGGCACGACGGCGGGGACGTCCTGCACATATCGATGGACTCGCTCATCGCCGACTGGGCCAGCGCAGGGATCCTGCTGGGCGAGCTGGATACGCTGCTCGCCGACCCCGCGGCCGAGCTGCCCGCGCTGGAGATCGGCTTCCGCGACTACCTGATCGCCGAGCGCGGGCTACGGGAGACCGCACGGTACCGCCGCGACCGCGACTACTGGCAGGCCCGCGTGGACGAACTGCCCCCGGCACCCGACCTGCCGCTGGGTACCCGGTCCCAGGACGGTCCGGTGCGGTTCCACCGCCACCACGCCCGCCTGGGTGCCGACCGGTGGGCGGCACTGCGCGCGCGGGCGGGCCGGCACGGGATCACCGCGTCCACCGCCGTGCTCACCGCCTACGCCGCCGTGCTGGGCCGGTGGGCCCGCCATCCCCGGTTCACCCTCAACCTGACGCTGCTGAACCGGCAGCCGCTGCATCAGCAGGTGGACCGCCTCGTCGGCGACTTCACCTCGGTGAGCCCGCTGGCCGTCGACGATGGCGGTAACGCCCCGTTCTCCGAACATGCTCGCCGCCTCGGTGCCCAGCTGTTCGCGGATCTGGATCACCGGCTCTACTCCGGCGTCGAGGTGGTCCGCGAGATCGCGCGCCGTCGGGGCCGCGAGGCCGCGCTGCTGCCGGTGGTGTTCACCAGCGGCATCGGGCTGCGGACCGGCACGTCGAGCATCGGCCGGTTCGGGTTCGGCATCACCCAGACTCCGCAGGTGTTCCTCGACTGCCAGGTCGGAGACGACGCGGACGGGCTGGTGGTCAACTGGGACGTGCGGGAAGGGATCTTCCCCGGCGGGCTGGTCGAGGACATGTTCGCGGCGTTCGAGTCATTGCTGGTGTGGCTGGCCGATTCCGACGACGCCTGGGACAGCGGTGAGCCGGTGCCGTTGCCGGGTTGGCAGGTGGAGGAGCGGGCCAGGGCCAACGACACGGCCGCGCCGCTGCCGGAAGCTCCGCTGCACGCGGAGTTCTTCGCGCGGGCGGCCCGCGCGCCGGACGCGCTCGCGGTCACCGGCCCGGCGGGCACGCTCACCTATGGCGAGCTCGCGCGGCGTGCCGGTGCCGTCGCCAACGCGGTGCGGGCGGCCGGATGTGAGCCAGGGGAGCGGGTCGCGATCCTCATGGAGAAGGGGCCCGAGCAGGTCGCCGCGGTGCTCGGCGTGCTGCTCGCCGGCGCGGCCTACCTTCCGGTGGACACCGGGCAGCCCCGGCTGCGCCGCGAGCGGCTGCTGCGCGGGGTGCGGCTCGCGCTCACCCAGTCCTGGCTCACCGAGCGGCCCGACCGCGCCGCGATCGACGTGGACACGCTCCAGCCCGTCGCCGATCAGCCCGCGGTGGACGAGATCGATCCGGACGCGCTCGCGTACGTCATCTACACCTCCGGCTCGACCGGCGACCCCAAGGGCGTCGCGGTAACCCACCGGGCCGCGCTGAACACCGTCGCCGACGTCAACCGGCGGTTCGCCGTGACCGCGGAGGACCGGGTGCTCGGGCTCGCCCAGCTCGGCTTCGACCTGTCCGTCTACGACATCGCCGGCCCGCTGTCGGTGGGCGGCGCGCTGGTGCTGCCGGACGCGGGCCGGCCGGCCGACCCCTCGCACTGGGCACGGCTGGTCGCCGAGTACGGGGTGACGGTGTGGAACTCCGTGCCCGCGCAGCTGCGGATGCTGGTGAGCTACCTCGACAGCGAACCGGCCCCCCTGCCCACCCCGCGCCTGGCGATGCTCTCCGGCGACTGGGTCCCGGTGTCCCTGCCAGCCAAGGCCACCGCGCACCTGCCCGGGCTGTCGCTGGTGAGCCTCGGCGGAGCCACCGAGGCCGCCATCTGGTCCATCCACCACCCGATCGAGCGGGTCGATCCGGAGTGGACGAGCATCCCCTACGGCAGGCCACTGACCAACCAGGGTTTCCGCGTGCTGGACGCCGCGCTGCGGGACTGTCCGGTGTGGACCACCGGGGAGCTGTACATCACCGGGTCGGGGCTGGCCACCGGGTACTTCGGCGCCCCTGAGCTCACCGCCGCGAAATTCTTCCACCACCCGGTCGATGGGCAGCGGCTCTACCGCACCGGCGATCTCGGCCGCTACCTGCCCGGCGGGGACATCGAGTTCCTGGGCCGCGAGGACAACCAGGTCAAGATCCGCGGGCACCGGATCGAGCTGGGCGAGATCGAGGCCGCGCTGCTCGCCCACCCCGAGGTCGGCGGCGCCGCGGTGGTCGTCGACGGCGACGGGCTGCTCGGCTTCGCCGAACCCGCCCGGCACACCGAACCCGCCGAGCCACTCGACCGCACGATCGACGCGGTGCGCCGGTTCGCCGACCGGCAGGTCACCGGGCTCGGCGCCGAGCAGGTCACCGAGCACGTGCGTGCCCTGCACGGCGCCGCGTACGGTTCGATGCTGCGCGCGCTCACCCGGCGGGGTGCGCTCGCGAGCCCGCAAACGGCGGAGGACGTGCTGCGGGCGGCGCGGGTGCCCGAGCGGCACCACTGGCTGGTGCGCCGCTGGCTCGACCTCCTCGCCGGGGCCGGTCACCTCGGCTTCGACCCCGGGACCGGGCATTACACCCCGCGCACCGAGGTCGACGCGGAGGCGGAGCGGCGCGCGTGGGAGCGGGTCGAGCGGCAGGCGGACGCCGGGCTGTGCACGCCCGAGTTCGTCCGGTACCACCGCGCGCACGTCGAGCGCGTCGACGCGCTGCTGGACGGCGAGCAGAACCCGTTCGAGCTGCTGTTTCCGGAAGGGCGGACGGACACCGCCCGCGCGGTGTACCGCGATGACGCGATCTCCCGTTACCTCAACCACGGCGCCGCGGCGCTGCTGAACCGGATCGCCGCCGCGCGCGACGAGGACGCCGGGCCACTGCGGGTGCTCGAGGCGGGCGCGGGCACCGGCGCCACCACCTCGGCCGTGCTGCCGCTGCTCGCCGGGTTCGACGTCGACTACCTTTTCACCGACATCACCCCGTTCTTCCTGCCCGGGGCACGCGCGGAGTTCGCCGGGCTCGGCGGGCTGCGCACCGGTGTGGTCGACCTCGACTCCGGGCATCGCGAGCAGGGCCTCGCGCCCAACTCGTTCGACGTCGTGCTGTGCGCGGGCATGCTGAACAGCACCCGCGACCCGGGCGTCGCGCTGGAAAGGGCCGTGGAGCTGCTGGTGCCCGGCGGCTGGCTGGTGTTCACCGAGCCCACCGCCGAGCATCCGCACATCCTGCTCACCCAGGGCTTCCTGATGGACCCACGCGCGGACGGCACCACCCTGCTCACCCGGGAGCGCTGGCAGGAACTGGCCGAGCGGGCGGGTGCGCGTGCCGTGCTGTGCCTGCCCGAGGACGATCATCCACAGGCCGCGCAGGGCATGCACCTGTTCGCCGCGCGCGCCAAGACCGACCGGCGGCAGGTCACGCCCCAGCGGCTGGGCGCGTTCCTCGCCGAGCGCCTGCCCGCGCACATGGTGCCAACCCACCTGCAGCTCGTGGACGAGCTGCCCCTCACCGGCAACGGCAAGGTCGACCGCGCGCTGCTGGTCACCTGGCGTCCCGCGCCGCTCGCCGGATCCGACACCGGCGAGGACGCCGCACCGGACGAGCTGGAGGCCAGGCTGTGCGCGCTGTGGGCGAGCGCGCTGGGCGTGGCGCGTATCGACAGGGGGGAGAACTTCTACGACCGGGGCGCGGACTCGCTGGTCATGGCCAGGGTGGCCGGGCGGCTGCGCGAGGAGGTGCCGGAGGCGGCGGGCGTCGCCTATGACACGCTGCTGCGGCAGCTGCTGAACGAGCCCACCGTCGCGGCGCTGGCCCGATCCCTGACCGCCGACCGGCCAGCCACCGAGGATGTGCACAGTGGACGTGCCGAGCGCGGGAACTCGCTGCTGGTGCCGTTCGGGGGAGGGGAGGAAGGCCCGGCCCGGGTGCTGTTCCACGCCGCGCTCGGGACCATGGACTACTTCCAGCCGATCGGCAACGCGCTGGCGCGGCAGGAGCTGGGGCCGGTGGTCGGCATGGCAGTCGCCGACGCCGAAGCCTACTGCGCCATCGAGCCCGGGGAGCTGATCGCCCGGGTCGCCGACGACTACACCGACCGCCTGCTTTCCGAGGGGTACCAGCGGTTCCAGCTGATCGGTTACTGCCTCGGCGGCCTGCTCGCCACCGAGGTGGCGAGGCGGATGCTCGAGCGCGGCGTCGCCGTCGACGACCTGACCCTGGTAGACAGCATCCCCATGTTCCTCGAGACCGACGAGGAACTGGCCTTCGAGGCCATCTTCGTCCCGAATCTCGGGCTCGACCCGGTGGCCACGGTCTTCGGCGAGGACGTCGACCCCGCCGATGTCTACCGCGCCATCGACGGGCTGATGGACGAGCACGACCGGGTCATCCCGGCGGGAGCGCTCGCGGCTCTGGGCGGCGACCCCGGCCTCGACGCGGTGGCGGCCGCGGCACGCCGGCAGCACGAGCGCACCCAGCCGGAGCGCCTCGCCTCCTACGCGGCCGTGGCGGCACGGCAGGCGGGGGTGCCGGTCGATCCGGAGCTGATCCCCGCGCTGTTCCACGTCTGCCGGCACAGCATGCGCGCCGCCCGGTTCGACCCCGAGCCGTACGCGGGCGCCATGACCTTCCTGCGCGCCACCGAGCAGCAGTCCTTCGGCATCACCGCGGGGGTCGGCCACCTGGTGGCGCCGTTCTGGCAGCGGACCTGCCTCGGCGGGCTCACCGTGATCGACGTTCCCGGCAACCACTTCAGCGTGATCGAACCGCCACAGGTGGATGTGACCGCCGCCCACCTCGCTACTCCACTCACCGGGGAAGGGTCATGACGACCACGACAACTACCTCCACCGTCGACGAGACACCGACCGGCACCGGCGCGCGGGAGCCCACCGGGGAGGACCCTGGCCGGCGGCGGCGCACTCGCTCCGGGGCCGCGCTGCGCGAGCTGCGCAGGCCGGTGGCCCGGCTGACCCGGCTGGGCGTGGTTTTCGGCGCCCTCGGGGCGCTCACCACCCTCGTCCCGTTCGCCGGTCTCGCCGAGCTGGGCCGGGCCCTGCTGGAGCCGGGAGCAGGCAGGCCCGTCGACGGCGGCGAGCTGGCGCTGATCGCGGCCGTCGTCGTCGCCGCGCTCGTCGTGGGCTGGCTCGCGGGCGGCCTCGCGCTCTGGTTCACGCACCAGGCCGACGCCCGGTTGCAGACGATCCTGCGCCGCCGCATGGTGCGCCGCCTCGGCGCCGTCCCGCTCGGCTGGTACTCCGACACCATGTCCGGGCAGGTGCGCAAGGCCGCCCAGGACGACATCGACGACCTGCACCACCTCGTCGCGCACCACGACGTCGAGCTGACCGGCGCGATCGTGCTCCCGGTCGCGGGCGTGGCGTACCTGTGCTGGCTGGACTGGCGGCTCGCCCTGCTCGCCGTCGCCACGCTGCCCATCTACCTGGTCGCCTACGCGTGGATGATGCGCGGCTTCGCCGACAAGATGCGGCAGATGGACGCGGGCTTCGCGAAGGTGAGCGCCGCGATCGTCGAGTTCGTCCACGGCATCACCGTGGTGAAGGTGTTCGGCCAGGTGGGCCGCGCGCACGACAGTTACCGCCGCGCGGTGGACGAGTACGGGCAGCGCTATGCCGGCTGGGTCCGCCCGGTGCTGCGGCTGGAGGCGCTCACCTCGATGGCGCTGTCCGCGCCGGTGATCGCGGTGGTGAGCCTCGCCGGCGGCATCTGGTTCACCGCGCGGGGTTGGGTGACCCCGGTCGAGGCGTTGACCGAGGTGCTCGTCGCGCTCGTCATCCCGACCACGCTGCTCACCCTGAACAACGGCCTGACCGCGCAGCGCAAGGCCGTGGCCGCCGCCGAGCGGATCGTGACGTTGCTGCGCACGCCGAGCCTGCCGGTCGCCGAGCACCCCGAGGAACCCGACGGTCACCACGTCGAGTTCGCCGACGTGTCGTTCAGCTACGACGGCACCGAACCCGTTCTGTCCCATGTGGATCTGGAGTGCCTTCCGGGCACGGTCACCGCACTCGTCGGCAGCTCCGGCGCGGGCAAGTCGACCATGGCGAAGCTGCTGCCCCGGTTCTACGACGTCACCGGCGGCGCCATCCGCCTCGGCGGGGTGGACCTGCGCCGGATCGCCCCGGAGACGCTGTACCGCAAGGTCGGGTTCGTGCTGCAGGACGTGCAACTGCTGCATGGCACCGTCGCGGACAACCTGCGTCTCGGCCGGCCGGACGCCGGTGCCGACGACCTCGTCGCGGCGGCGACGGCGGCCCGCATCCACGACCGGGTCCTGGCGCTGCCCCGGGGATACGACTCGGTCGTCGGAGAGGATGCGGTGTTCTCCGGCGGGGAGGCGCAGCGCATCTCCATCGCGCGTGCCCTGCTCGCCGACACCCCGGTGCTGGTGCTGGACGAGGCCACCGCCTACGCGGACCCGGAGTCGGAGGCGCAGATCCAGGACGCGCTGTCGGTACTCGCCAGCGGTCGCACCGTGCTCGTCATCGCGCACCGCCTGGCCACCATCACCGGGGCCGACCAGATCGTCGTGCTCGACGGCGGAGTGGTCGCCGAACGCGGCACCCACGAGGAGTTGCTCGCCGCGGGCGGTCGGTACGCGCGCATGTGGCGGGCCTACACGCGGGCCGAAGGGAGCGGGAAGTGATCAGGGACCTGATGACGATCATGGGGCCGGAGCACCGCCGCTCGGTCCGGATCTACCTCGCGTGGCTGGTGGCCTTCGGGGTACTGCAGGGGGTGGCCACGGCGCTGCTCGTGCCGGTGCTCCAAGCCCTGCTGGCCGGGCAGACCGGCATCGCGCTGCGCTGGCTGCTCGTCCTGCTGGCCGCCGTCGTGATCACCTGCGTGGCGCGCTACCAGCAGGCGATGAAGGGCTTCGCGCTGGCGCTGGTGACGTTGACCAGCCTGCACCGCAGGCTCGGCGACCACGTCGCGACCCTGCCACTGGGCTGGTTCTCCTCCGAGCAGGTGGGCAGGCTCTCGCGCAGCGCCACCGGTGGCACGCTGATGGTCACCAACGTCACCGCGCACCTGCTGACCCCGGTCGCCAGCGGCATTCTCACCCCCGCCACCGTCGCGCTCGCGATGCTCGCCTTCGACTGGCGGCTCGGGCTGGCCACCGTGCTGTGCGCGCCGCTGCTGTACCTGGTGCATCGCTGGGCCGCCACCGCGGTGGGCCGCAGCGAGGAGCGCACCGACGCCGCGGGCGCACTCGCCAGCAGCCGGGTGGTGGAGTTCGCCCGCAACCAGCAGGTGCTGCGGGCGTTCGGCCGTACCACCGAGGGCTACCAGCCGCTGGAGGACGCGATCGAGCGGCAGCGCGGCGCGTGGGGCCGGATGCTGGCGCAGACCGCGCCCCGGCTGCTCGGCAGCGGCCTCGCGGTGCAGCTCGCGTTCGCCGTGGTGATCGCGGTCGGCGTGAGCCTCGCCGCAGGCGGGGCGATCGACCCGGTGCCGCTCGTGGCGCTGCTTGCGCTGGCCGCGCGGCTGACCGGCCCGCTGGCCGAGCTGGCCGGGCAGAGCGGGATGCTGCGGATGGCGGCCAACGACCTGCGCCGCCTCGCCGCCATCTTCGACGAGCCGCCGCTGCCCGAGCCCGCCCGATCCCGCGAGCTCACCGCGCCGGGCGAGATCGCGCTGACCGGGGTGACCTTCGGCTACGAGCCGGACCGTCCGGTGCTGGCGGACGTCACGTTCCGCGTGCCACCGCGCACCATGACCGCCATCGTGGGTGCCTCCGGCTCCGGCAAGACCACGATCACCCGGCTCGTCCTCCGGTTCTTCGACGTGGATGCCGGGGTGGTCTCGGTGGGCGGCGCCGACGTGCGCGAACTGTCCACGACGGACCTCATGGCGCAGATCTCGGTCGTGATGCAGGACGTGTACCTGTTCGACGACACCCTGG
This sequence comes from Amycolatopsis cihanbeyliensis, assembly GCF_006715045.1. Lineage (GTDB taxonomy): Bacteria > Actinomycetota > Actinomycetes > Mycobacteriales > Pseudonocardiaceae > Amycolatopsis > Amycolatopsis cihanbeyliensis. The sequence goes on from NZ_VFML01000001.1 coordinate 261,448, forward strand.
AAGCCAACATCCGCCTCGGTCGGCCATCGGCGTCCGAGGCGGATGTCCGGGAGGCGGCGCGGCTGGCCGGGGTGGACGAGATCGTGGCCAGGCTGCCGCACGGCTGGCGGACCGGGGTCGGTGAGGGCGGCGCGTCCCTCTCCGGTGGGGAACGGCAGCGGGTCTCGGTGGCCAGGGCCATCCTCAAGGACGCGCCGATCGTGCTGCTCGACGAGGCGACCGCCGCGCTCGACCCGGAGAACGAGCGGTACGTGGCCAGCGCGCTGCGTGCCCTGTCCGACCGCGCCACGCTGCTCGTGATCGCGCACAAGCTGCCCACCGTCGTCGCGGCCGACCAGATCCTCGTGCTCGACGGCGGTCGCGTCGCCGAGGCCGGTACGCACGAGGAACTGCTTGCCTCCGGCGGTGCCTACACGCGGTTCTGGAACGAGCGCTCCCGCGCCGAGGGCTGGCGGCTGGTGCCATGAACGCCATCGCAGTCGTGGGCGCGTCCGGCCAGGTGGGCACGCGCACCGCCAGAATCCTGCGCGACCTGGGTGCCGGGCCGCTTCGCTTGTCCACACGTGACACCGAAGGGCGGCGTACGGTCGACGTCCACGATCCGGCTTCGCTGGACCGGTTCGCGCGCGGGTGCCGGATCGTGGTCAACTGCGCCGGACCGTCACATGCCGTCGGCGACCGGGTGGCGCGGGCGGCGCTGCGGGCCGGGGCCGGCTACGTGGACGCCGCCGGGGACGACGCGGTGTACGCCGCGCTCGGCCGGGTGGGTACCGGTGGGCATCGCGTGGTGCTCTCCGCCGGGCTCCAGCCTGGTCTCACCGGCCTGCTGCCGCGCTGGGCCGCGGCCGGCGAGCTGGACACCGTGCACGGGCTGCGGGTGTACCTCGGTGTGCTGGACGAGTTCACCGCCGCGGCCGCCGACGATTTCCTGCACGCGGCGGCCGACGGCACGAGCGAGCCCCTGGCCGCGTGGCGGGGCGGTACCCGCCGCTCCGGCGCGCTGACCAGGCGCGACGAGGCCACGCTGCCGTTCCTGCCCGGCCCGGTCACGCTACTGCCCGCGCTGAGTACCGAGTCCGAACGACTCGCCCGCGCGCTCGGGCTGGTCGAAGGCGACTGGTACACCGCGCTGACCGGCGAGCACGTTCGCGCCGCGTTCGGCCGCGTCCGCACGCTCGACCGTGCCGAGGCCGTCGCCGCACTGCGTCGCGCCAGCGGGCTCGACCTCGCGGGCCGGGAGCCGCACGTCCTGCTGCTCGTCCAGGTCGACGGCACCCGGGGAGACGGGCCGGGTATCCGCACGGTGCTGCTGCGCGGGCGTGGCAACGGCGAGCTGACCGGTGCGGTCACGGCGCTGGCCACGCTCGCCGTCGACCGGGCGGAGGTGCCGCCCGGCACGCACTTCGCGGCCGACGTGCTCGACCCGGCGATCACCATCCAGCGGTTGACCGCCGCGGGTATCGCCGAGCCGGTCGTGTTCGACACCGGGATCGAGCGGCTCGCCTCGATAGAGGAGGGAGTCCTGTGACGCTTGAACGTGCGCATGAGGCTGGGCTCGCGGCGATCGCCGGGCACGACGTGGCCGCACTGCCCGGCGCACTGCGCCGGGTGGAGGAGACCAGCCTGCGCGCCATGGCCGCCGTGCTGCCGTCCACCGGGGTGGCGGCGCGGCACGCGTGGCTGGTGGACCGCTGGCGGGCCGCGCTGGAGGGCGAGCCGGACATCGAACCGGACGGCGGCGCGCCGGGTCCCGAGTTCGAGGACGCCTACGCCACGCTCGGGTTCCCGCCTGCCATGGCCCGCTTCCACCGGGCGGCGCTCGCGCGGCTGTCCGGCCTGCTGGCCGACGAGGTCGACGTGCGGCAGTTGCTGTTCGGCGACGCCGACGTGCTCACCGCACTGGCGGCCTACCAGGACAACGTTTTCACCGGCTACCTCAACGCCGCGAGCGCGGACCTGGTGCGCCAGGCCGCCGACGCCACCCCGTACCCGCTGCGCGTGCTGGAGCTCGGCGGCGGCGCCGGGCTGTGCACGGCCGCCGCGCTCGCCGCCCTGCGCGGCGCGCGGTACGAGTACCTGTTCACCGATGTCTCGCGGCTGTTCACCGTCGCCGCGGCGCGGCGTTTCGCCGAACACCCGGGCGTGGACCATGCGCTGCTGGACATCGACACCGACTTCGCGGCACAGGGCAGGGAGGCGGGCAGCGCGGATGTCGTACTCGCGGGCAACGTCCTGCACAACGCGACCCATGTCGGCCGCGCGCTGGAGCGTATCCGGTGGCTGCTCGCGCCCGGCGGCTCGCTGGTGTTCACCGAGTCCACCCGTGAGAACCACGCGATCCTCACGTCGATGCAGTTCCTGCTCTCACCCGAGCCGGGACGAGCCCGGCTCGGCAGCGACGACCGGCGTGGCCCCGCCGGCGCCGTGTTCGTCGACGAGGCCGGCTGGTGCGCGGAGCTGACCGGTGCGGGTTTCACCCCGCCCCGCACCCTGCCAGACCCGGAGTCCCCGCTCGCCGTCGCGGGACAGCAACTGTTCTGGAGCCGCCGTGTGGAGTGAGAGTGATCCGGCAAGGGTGCTCGCGCGGTTGGAGCGCTCGGGGGCAGCGGAGGTCCTTTTGCCCGCGGCGACCGTACGCGCCCTGCCCGCGCAGCCTGCCGCGCCGATGACCGACCTGCCCGCGCTCCGCCGTATCCGTTACCACGGCGAGCCACTCGCCGACGTCGAGGCGGACGCGGTGCGCAGGGCCTTCGACGTCGAACTGGTCCACGTCCCCAGCGGTGTGACCGATGTGGACGGTGTGCGCTCGGCCGCCGCCGGGGCGGCCGAGCGCGAGCTGGCCGGAATCGACCTGGACGCCGCCGTGGTCGCGGTGTACCGCTTCGGGTACGCGGCGCTGCTGTCGATGCTGAACGCATTCGTCCACAGGGGACTGTTCACCGGTCAAGGCGACGCGCACACCCCGGCCGAGATCGCCGCCGCCACCGAGGTGGCTCCCGCGCACCGCGGGCTGCTCGGCCGCTGGCTCGACGTCCTCACCGGGCAGGGGCTGCTGCACGGCGACGGCGGTGCGCTGCGTGCCGTGCCGGAACCGGGCGAGTACTCCGACGACGCGCTGCGCCGGGCGTGGACCGAGGCCGAGCGCGGCTGGCTCGCGACCGCGGGCGCGGCCCGCACCGTCGAGTACGCGCGGCGCAACGCCGAACGGCTTCCCGACCTGCTCAGCGGGCGCTGCGGGGCGGTGCCCCTGCTGTTCCCGGAGGGCCGGACCGGCCTGGCCGCCGCCCTGTACCGGGAGAACCTCACCGGCCGGTACCAGCATGCCGCGGTCGCGGGCCTGACCGCGGCGCTGGCGGCGCGGTGGCAGCGGCCGCTGCGGGTGCTGGAGGTCGGCGCGGGAACCGGCGCCACGACCGAGCGCGTGGTCCCCGCACTCGCCGGGGTGGGCGTGACCGTGGACTACCTCTACACCGACGTGTCGGCGTCCTTTCTGGACGAGGCGCGCGAATGGCTGTCCCGGTATCCGTGGGTGCGCTTCGGCCGGTACGACATCGATGCCGGGCCGGGCGAGCAGGGCTACCAGCCCGCCTCGTTCGACGTGGTGCTCGGCGGCGGGGTGCTGAACGCGGCGAGGGACACCGACGCCTCGGTGCGGTGGCTCACCGAGCTGTTGTGCCCCGGCGGCTGGCTGGTGCTCACCGAGCCGACGGCCGAGGAGTTCTGGATCCTCACCTCGCAGGCGTTCCTGATGGCGGAAGCCGACGACGACAGGGCCGCCACCGGTGCCACGTTCCTCACGCTGCCGCAGTGGAACCGCGTCCTCGACGCGGCCGGGCTACATCGGGTCGTCGGCCTGCCGCCCGACGACCATCCCCTTGCCGAGCTGGGCCACCGCGTCTTCGCCGCGGTGCGTCCCGAGCAACCATCGAAGGGAGCCTGACTGATGGGGTTGGACGGATTCGTCCCCTGGCCGGACGAACTCGCGCGGCGCTACCGCGACCGTGGCCACTGGCAGGGCCGCACGCTCGGCACCGTGCTCACCGACGCGGCGCGGCGGTGGCCGGACCGGACGGCGATGGTCGACGGCGACCGGCGCTGGACCTACCGCGAGCTGGACGCGTGGGCAGGCCGGCTCGCCGCCGGGCTGCGGGCCCGCGGTGTCACGCGCGCCGACCGGGTACTCGTGCACCTGCCGAACGTGGCCGAGTTCCTGCCGCTCTGCTTCGCGCTGTTCCGCGTCGGCGCGGTGCCGGTGCTCGCTCTTCCGCCGCACCGCGAGACCGAGATCGTGCACCTGGCCGGGCTCGCCACCCCGGTCGCCTACGTGACCGGCGAGGAATACCTGCCGCTCGCGCGCACCGTGCGCGAGGAGACCGGCATCGAGCAGGTACTCGTTGTGGGCGAGGCGGCCGAGTTCACGGCGCTCGCCGACCTGGAGCGGGAACCGGACGCGGACGGCGACGAGCCCGATCCCGGCGACGTGGCGGTGCTGCTGCTCTCCGGCGGGACCACCGGGCTGCCGAAGCTCATCCCGCGCACGCACGACGACTACCACTACAACCTGCGCGCGAGTGCCGAGGTGTGCGGCTTCGACCAGACGACCCGGTACCTGGCGGCGCTGCCGGTGGCGCACAACTTCGCGTTCGCCTGCCCCGGTGTACTGGGCACGCTGTGGGTCGGCGGGACCGTGGTGCTGTGTACCAGCGCCGACCCGGAGACCGCGTTCCCGTTGATCGCCGGGGAGCGGGTCACCGCGACCGCGCTGGTGCCGCCGCTGGTCATGGTGTGGCTCGACGCGGCGGCCGAGCTGGAGCCCGACCTCAGCAGCCTGCGCCTGCTGCAGGCCGGTGGCGCGCGGCTCAAGGACGAGGCGGCCAGGCGGGTCGGTCCCGAGCTGGGCTGCGCGCTGCAGCAGGTCTACGGCATGGCCGAGGGTCTGCTCAACTTCACCCGCGCCGACGACCCCGACCACCTCGTGTCCGGCACGCAGGGCCGCCCACTGTGCCCGGACGACGAGGTCCGGATCGTCGGTGTGGATGGGGCCGCGGTGCCGGACGGCGAGGCCGGGGAGCTGCAGGTCCGCGGCCCGTACACCGTGCGCGGATACTTCCGGGCCGATGAGCACAATGCCGTGGCGTTCACCGGGGACGGCTTCTATCGCAGTGGCGATCTGGTCCGCCGCCTGCCCAGCGGGCACCTCGTCGTGGAGGGCCGGGTCTCCGACGTGATCAACCGGGGCGGCGACAAGGTGCCCGTCGAGGAGGTGGAGAACCTGCTGCTGCGCCATCCGGCCGTGCACGACGTCGCCATCGTCGGCATCCCGGACGAGGTGATGGGAGAACGCAGCTGCGCCTACGTGATCCCGCGTGGCACGCCGCCCACCCGCAAGGACCTGGTGAGCCACCTGACCGCGCTCGGGGTCGCGGCGTTCAAACTGCCCGACCGCGTGCGGGTCGTGGACTCGTTCCCGCGCACCGGTCTCGGCAAGGTCGACCGCAAGGCCCTTGCCGGAGGGCCGGTGCGGTACCCGTTCAACGACTTCACCGGTCTCGACCTCGCGCCGCCCTACCAGCGGGCGCTGGCCGAGCCGGGGCTGACCCGCGTCACGCTGCCGTACGGGGAACCGGCGTGGCTGGTCACCCGGCACGACGAGGCACGGCTCGTGCTGAGCGATCGCCGGTTCAGCCGCGCCGCCGCGGCCGAACGCGACGCACCGAGGGCCCTGCCCAGAGTGCCCGGCGGGATCGTCGCGATGGACCCGCCCGAGCTGACCCGAATCCGGTCGCTGGCAGGAAAGGCGTTCACCGCGCGCCGCGTGGAGGCGTTGCGCCCGCACGTGCGCACGCTCACCGCGAAACTGCTCGACCGCATGCTCGCCGCCGGACCGCCCGCCGACCTGGTCACCGACCTCGCCCTGCCCATCCCGATCTCGGTGATCTGCGAGTTGCTCGGCGTCCCGGCCGAGGACCACGAGCGGTTCCGGGCGTGGAACGACGGGCTGCTGTCCACCAGCAGCATGACGCCCGAGCAGACCCAGCGGAACCTGGGCGAGCTGTCGGCCTACATCGGTGGCCTCATCGAGCGCCGCCGCGCCGAGCCCGCCGACGACCTGATGACCGCGCTCATCGAGGCCGGCGATATCGGCGATCGGTTGAGCGAGCGGGAACTGGTGTTGCTGTGCATCGCGATTCTCGTCGCAGGCTATGAGGCCACCGCATCGCAGATCCCCAACTTCACCTACACCCTGCTGACCCACGGCGACGGGGTCACCGCGTTCGCGCGGCTGGCCGACGACCCCGGCCGCGTCGAGGGCGCCGTCGAGGAACTGCTGCGCTACGTCCCGCTCGCCTCCAGCGCGATGTTCGCGCACTACGCGACGGAGGATGTTCGGGTCGGCGGCACGGTCGTGCGCGCGGGTGAGCCGGTACTCGTCTCCATCGGCGCCGCGAACCGCGACGAGCGGGTCTTCGTCGACCCCGGAACGCTCGACCCCGACCGGGATGCCCGCGGCCACCTCGCGTTCGGCCACGGGCTGCACCACTGCATCGGCTCGGCGCTGGGCCGTCTCGAGTTGCAGGAAGCGCTGCGGGCCCTGGTGACCCGGCTGCCGGGACTGCGCCTGGCCGCCGAACCCGAGTGGAAGACCGAGACATTCTTCCGCGGCCCGCGCACCATGCCCGTTACCTGGTGAGGAGAATCCGTGTCCCTACTCGACGTCACGGCCGCGGTGGCTGACGCGCTCGAACTGCCCCCGGACGCGATCGGCGCCGAGGACAACCTGATCGAGCTCGGCATGGACTCGATCACGATGATGCGCCTGGCCGGGGCCTGGCGGAAGGCGGGCGCCACGGTCCGGTTCGCCGATCTCGTCGCCACGCCGACCGTCGCCGCCTGGCGAGACCTGCTCGGCGGCGGCATCGCCGAGCACGAAGCCCCGGCGGTGGTCAGCGTGGACGAGACGGCCCCGTTCCCGCTCGCGCTCATGCAGCATGCCTACTGGGTCGGCCGCGCTCCCGGCCAGCAGCTCGGCGGCGTCGCCGCGCACTTCTACCACGAGTTCGACGGCACCGGGGTGGATCCCGAACGGCTGGACCGTGCGGTGCGGGCCGTGCTCGCCAGGCATGGCATGCTCCGAGCGCGGGTTCTCGACGACGGCACCCAGCGCATCCTCTCGGAGAGCCCGTGGCCGGGGCTGCGTGTGCACGACCTGCGCGCACATCCCGCGCACGCCGCACGGTCCACACTCGACGAGCTGCGGGAGCGGTTGTCCCACCGGGGCATGGACATCGGCGCCGGGGAGGTGTTCGACGTCCAGCTCACCCTGCTGCCGGACGAGCTGCGGGAGCGCGGCACCCGCGTGCACGTCAACCTCGACATGGTCGCGGCCGACGCGCTCAGCCTGCGGGTCCTGCTCGCCGATCTCGCCACGGCGTACGCGGGAGAGTCCCTGCCGCCGCTGACCTACAGCTACCCGCGCTACCTCGCCGAGCGGGCGAGCGCCCCGCGCGACCCGGCCGAGCGGGAGTACTGGCGACGACGGCTGCCCGAACTACCCGGCGCGCCACGGCTTCCCGCGGCCGGTCACGTGTCCGAAGTGGACGCGGCAACGGTGACCAGGCGGCACCGCCGGCTCGACCCCCGCCAGGTGCGCGAGCTGGAACGGCTGGCGCGGCGGCACGGGCTCACCACCGCGATGGCGCTGGCCGGTGTGTTCGCCGAGACCCTGACCGCGTGGAGCGCCGAGCCGCGCTTCCTGCTGAACCTGCCCCTATTCGACCGGGAATCCCGGCATCCCGATGTGGACGCGCTGGTCGGCGACTTCACCTCGTCGGTGCTGCTGGAATGGGACGGCGCCCGGCCAGGCACGTTCGCCGAGCGCGCGGCGGGCCTGCAGGAGCGCTTCCACACCGATGTCGCGCGGGCCGGGTACTCCGGTGTCGAGGTGCTGCGCGACCTCTCGCGACTGCACGGCGAGCGGGTGCTCGCGCCTGTGGTCTACACCAGTGCGCTGGGACTCGGCGAGCTGTTCGCCCGCGAGGTTCGCCACACCTTCGGTGACGCGGTGTGGATCATCTCGCAGGGTCCCCAGGTGTGGCTGGACGCGCAGGTCACCGAGCTGGACGGCGGCCTGCTGGTCAACTGGGACATCCGCGAGGACGCCTTCCATCCCGGCGTGCCGGAGGCGATGTTCGCCGCCTACAGCGACCTGCTCGACCGGCTGCTCGCGGGTGAGCGCGCGTGGTCCGAGCCGGTGCCACCGCTCGTCCCCGCCGGGCAGCTGGCCGTGCGCGCCGCCGTCAACGACACCGCCGTCAGCCGGCAGCCACGGCGCCTGCACGACGGCTTCTTCGCCCGCACCGCGCGGAATCCCGGCGCGCCCGCTCTGCTGTGGGACCGCGATGGCGAGCTCAGCTACGGCGAGCTGGCCGCGCGAGCGCTCGCGGTGGCGGGACACGTGCGCGCCCACGGCGCCGGACCAGGTGACGTGGTCGCCGTCTCCCTGCCGAAGGGCCCGGAGCAGATCGTCGCCGTGCTGGGTGTGCTCGCGGCCGGTGCCGCGTACCTGCCGCTGGGCGTCGACCAGCCGCGGGCCCGGCGCGAGCGGATCCTGCGCACCGCCGACGTCCGCCTGGTGCTCGACGACCTGGCCGAGGCCGCCGCCGCAGACCCGCTCGACGCCCCGGTCGCAGGGGAGCACTCGGCGCTGGCCTACGTGCTCTACACCTCGGGCTCGACCGGGGACCCCAAGGGGGTCGAGGTGACCCACGCCGCCGCCATGAACACGGTCGCCGACCTCGATGACCGGTTCGGCATCGGCGCGGGTGACCGAACTCTCGCGCTGTCCGCGCTGGAGTTCGACCTTTCCGTCTACGACATCTTCGGGCCGCTCTCGGTGGGCGGGGCCGTGATCTGCCCGGGCGAGCGCGGGCGGCGCGACGCCGATGCCTGGGCCGAGCTGCTCCGGCGGCATCGCGCCACCGTGCTCAACTGCGTGCCCGCGCTGCTGGACATGCTGCTGACCGTCACCGAGCCGGGCGCGGACCTCCCGCTGCGGGTGGTGCTGCTCGGCGGCGACTGGGTGACCGTCGACCTGCCGGGCAGGCTCGCCGAACGCGCACCGGGTTGCCGGTTCGTGGCACTCGGCGGCACCACGGAGACCGCGATCCACTCCACCGTGTGCGAGGTGGCCACGGTTGATCCACAGTGGACAGCGGTTCCGTACGGGACCCCGCTCGGCAACGTCGCCTGCCGCGTGGTCGACCAGCTCGGCCGGGACCGCCCAGACTGGGTACCCGGCGAGCTGTGGATCGGGGGCGCCGGCGTCGCCCGTGGCTACCGGGGCGAGCCCGACCGGACTGCCGAGAAGTTCGTCGAGCGCGACGGCCTGCGCTGGTACCGCACCGGCGACCGCGCCCGGTACACCCCGGCTGGGGTGCTGGAGTTCCTTGGCCGCGCCGACGCGCAGGTCAAGGTCCGGGGCCACCGCGTCGAACTCGGCGAGATCGAGGCCGCGCTGACCGCGCACCCCGCCGTCGCGCACGGCGTGGCCGTGGTGACCGAGCACGGCCGGCTCGGCGCGGCGATCACCGCGACCGGCGAGGCGGCGGGATTGCGGGAGTTCCTTCGAGAGCGGCTACCCTCGCCCATGCTGCCGGACACCATCGCGGTCCTGCCCTCGCTGCCGCTCACTCCGAACGGCAAGATCGACCGGGCGACCCTGCGCCGCACCGTGACCGAGCACGACGGCGGCACGCGCGAGGAGGTGACCCCGCCCGAGGGACCGGTCGAGCGCCGCGTCGCCGCCGCGTGGGCGGACCTCGTGGGGGCCGCCGCCGTCGGCCGGGAGCACGACTTCTTCACCCTCGGCGGGGACTCGCTGCTGGCCACCCGGCTGGTCGGCAGGCTTCGCGCCGACGGCCTTTCCGGCGTGTCGCTGCACGGCCTGTTCACGTACCCCGTGCTCGCCGACTTCGCCGCGACGCTCACCCTCGCCGAGCCGGAACGCGCGGCCACCCTCCTGCCGTCCGACCCGGACAACCGGCACCGGCCGTTCCCGCCCACCGACGTGCAGCGCGCCTACTGGCTGGGCCGGGACGAGCGATTCACCCTCGGCGGGATCGGCTGCCACTTCTACCGCGAGTACGACCTTGACGGGCTGGACATCGCCCGGCTCGAGGAGGCGGTCAACCAGCTCATCCGGCGGCACGAGATGCTCCGCGCGGTCTTCGACGGCAGCGGCGATCAGCGCATCCTCCCCGAGGTGCCGTGGTACCGCATCGAGGTCACCGAGGACGCGGGCGCGCTGCGCGAGTCGATGTCGCACACCGTGTTCGACCCGGAGCGCTGGCCGCTGTTCGCGATCAGGGCCGCGCGGTGCGGGGAGCGGGCCCGGCTGGCCATCGGCGTGGACAACCTCATCCTGGACGCGCTGAGCATCCTCATCCTCTACGCCGAGCTCGGCGCGCTCTACGCCGACCCGGAGGCGACGCTGCCACCGGTGGACGTGTCCTTCCGGGACTACGTGCTCGGCGCCGAGCCGGAGCCCTGCGCGCTCGCCGCGGCCCAGCGGTACTGGACCGACCGCCTGCCGGAGCTGCCACCCGCGCCGCGGCTGCCGCTGGCCAAGGACCCCGCCGAGGTCGTGCGGCCCCGGTTCAGCAGGCGGGCCGCGACCATCGAGGCGAGCCGCTGGGCGGCCATCACCGAGCGCGCCAGGGAGCACGGGCTGACGCCGTCGGCGGTACTGCTCGCCGCGTTCGCCGAGGTGCTCGGCCGGTGGAGCGCGAGCGCCGAGCTGACGCTGAACATCACGCTGTTCGACCGCAAGGAGGTGCACCCGGACATCAACAACGTGCTCGGCGACTTCACCTCGCTGCTGCTCGTGGCCTGCCGGGCCGGGGCGGGCCGGAGCTGGCTCGACCGCGCGCGGCAGGTGCAGGAGGAGCTGTGGGGCGCGCTCGACCACCGGGACGTCTCAACCGTGTGGGTGCTGCGGGAGCTGGCGCGCGTCACGGGTGACCCGGAGGCGACCATGCCCGTGGTGTTCACCAGCGCGCTCGGCGTGACCCCGGGCGGTCCGGCCGGGGACGCCCTGCTCGGCGCGCCGGCGTGGGGTGTCTCGCAGACCCCGCAGGTGTGGCTCGACCACCAGGTCACCGAGGTGGACGGTGGCATCCAGCTCAACTGGGACGCGGTGGACGAGCTGTTCCCCGCCGGTGTGCTGGACGCGATGTTCGAGGCGTACCTGAGGTTGCTGGACTGGCTGGCCGGTGCCGCATGGTCGGCGGCCGTGCCCGACCTGCTACCGGGACCGCAGCGCGCGATCCGCGAGTCCGTGAACACGACCGGCGGGGTGGCGCCGGAGGAGCCGCTGCACGCGGCGTTCTTCCGCAACGCGGCCGAGCGGCCCGACCGGATTGCCGTGCGGTTCGACGGCGGCGAGCTCAGCTACGGCGAGCTGGCCCAGCGGGCGCTGCGGGTGGCCGCTGCGGTGCGGGCGCGCGGCGCTGAGCCGGGGGATCTCGTTGCCGTGTCCCTGCCCAAGGGGCCGGACCAGATCGTGGCCGTGCTCGGCGTGCTCGCGGCGGGCTGCGCGTACGTTCCCCTCGGTGTCGATCAACCGCGGGCGCGCCGCGAGCGCATCCTGCGCACGGCCGGGGTGCGGCACGTCCTCGACGACCTGGCCGGAGCGTTCGGCGTGGAGCCACTGACCGAGCCGGTCGCAGGCGATCCTGCGGAGCAGGCGTATGTGATCTTCACGTCCGGCTCGACCGGTGAGCCGAAGGGAGTGGAGATCACGCACGCCGCGGCGGTCAACACGATCGCCGATATCAACGAGCGGTTCGGCGTGGGTGCCGATGACCGGGTGCTCGCGGTGTCCGCACTGGACTTCGACCTGTCCGTCTACGACATCTTCGGCCTGCTCGCGGCCGGTGGCGCCGTGGTCACGATCACCGAGGAGGACCGGCGGGACGCGCGCCGCTGGGCGGAACTGGTGGCCAGGAACGGGGTGACGATCTGGAACACGGTACCGGCGCTGCTGGACATGCTGCTGGTGGTGGCGGAGAACGCCGGGCCGCTGCCCGCGCTGCGGCTGGCGCTGCTCTCCGGTGACTGGGTGGGCCTCGACCTGCCCGCCCGCCTTGCCGAGGTGAGTCCGGGATGCCGGTTCGTAGCGCTCGGCGGCGCGACCGAGGCCGCGATTTGGTCCAACGTCCTCGAGGTCGATCGGGTCGATCCGGCCTGGTCTTCGGTGCCGTACGGGCACCCGCTGCGCAACCAGCGGTTCCGGGTGGTGGACACGGTGGGCCGCGACTGCCCGGACTGGGTGCCCGGCGAGTTGTGGATCGGCGGCGCGGGCGTGGCGCGTGGCTACCGCGGCGCGCCCGAGTTGACGGCGGAGCGGTTCCTCGTCACCGGCGGCGTGCGCTGGTACCGCACCGGCGACCTCGGCCGGTACTGGCCGGACGGCACGCTGGAGTTCCTCGGCCGCGCCGACGCGCAGGTGAAGATCCGCGGCCACCGGATCGAGCTGGGCGAGATCGAGGCCGCGCTACGGGACGCGCCCGGGGTCGCGCACGCGGTCGCGGCGGTGACCGCGCCGCCCGATCGTCGCCTTGTCGCCGCCGCCGTCCCTGACAAGTCCGATGTGGATACTGATGCGGTTGCGGCGCATGCGGAGTCGCTGCTGCCGGAGCACATGCGGCCGGAACGGCTCGTGGTGTTGCCCACGCTGCCCCTCACCGCCAACGGGAAGCTCGATCGGGCCGCGGTGGCGCGGCTGGCGGAACCGGAAGGTCCGGCGGTCGGGGCGCAGGCGCCGCGCGATCACTGGGAGGAGTCCGTCGGCGCGCTCTGCACCGAGCTGCTGGGGCTGGAGGCGGTCGGGCGTACCGACAACTTCTTCACCCTCGGCGGGGACAGCCTGCGCGCCACCCGGCTGATCGAGACCCTTGCGCAGCGTTTCGGTGTGGTCGTGCCGTTGCGTGGATTCTTCGCCGCGCCGACCGTCGAAGCGCTCGCCAGGACCCTCGCCGAGCGGGCGGTGCCCGCCGAGGATCTCGAGGAAGGCGCCGTGTAAACCGACCGCGTACGCCGGCACGGGGTGGGCGGCGTCCGGTGGGCGCATTTGGTTCCTGACTTAGGTTAGGCTATCTTGCTGCGCGTGGATGACATGGTGGACGGCGCGGACGCCGGGCTCGAAGGGCGTGACCTCGACGTCGGCTACCGCGGCATCCCGGTCGTGCACGCCGCCTCGATTCACCTGCGTTCGGGGGTGGTCACCGCGCTGGTCGGGCCGAACGGCAGCGGCAAGTCCACGCTGTTGCGGGCGCTGGTGCGGTTGCACCGGCCAACCGGCGGTGACGTGGTGTTCGGCGACGGCACGCCGGCGCGGGCGTTGACCTCGAAGCAGTTCGCCCGCCAGGTCACGCTGCTGGCGCAGAGCCGCCCCACCCCGAGCGGGGTCCTGGTACGTGATGTCGTGGGCTACGGTCGGCACCCGTACCGGAGCCGGTGGCGCGCGGACGACCAGGGCGGCCCCGGGGCGATCGCGCACGCGATGGAGGTGACCGGGATCACCGGCATGGCCGATCGCCCGGTGGACGAGTTGTCCGGGGGAGAGCGGCAACGCGTCTGGCTGGCCAGCTGCCTTGCCCAGGACACCGGCGTGCTGCTGCTGGACGAACCCACCACCTTCCTCGATCTGCGCTACCAGGTGGAGATGCTCGACCTGATCCGGGATCTCGCCGACGAGCACGCGGTCGCCGTCGGAGTGGTGTTGCACGACCTCGACCACGCAGCCCAGGTGGCCGACGAGGTCGTCCTGCTGCAGGACGGGCGCGTTCGTGCCGCGGGGGATCCGGCCGAGGTGCTCACCGAACCGCATCTGACCGAGACGTACGGCATTCGGATCGAGGTGTCCCGCGATCCCGGCACCGGCGCGATCACCACCCGCCCCGTCGGCCGGCACACCCATCGACTTCGCGAGCTGACGCGATAACGGGCAGCGCGATCCGCAGGCCCACCACCACGCACCACGACCAAGACCGATAGGGAAACGATGATTCGACACCGCTTTGCCGCCCTCGTGGCGTTGGCCGCCGTCACGCTCAGCGCGTGCGGAACGACCGAGAACCCCGGCGGCACCGACGCGGGTGCCGCCGACGAGCAGGCCGCAGGTGGTCCGGTGACCGTGACCGACAGCCGTGGCAAGGAGATCACGCTCGACGCCCCGGCGAGCAAGGTCGTCGCCCTGGAATGGGGTGAGGCCGAGATGCTGGTGACGCTGGGCGTGATGCCGGTCGGAGTCGCGGATACCGAGGGCTACGGCACCTGGGTCACGTCCGAGCAGCTCGACGACTCGGTGGTGGACGTCGGCACCCGCGCCGAGCCCAGCGTCGACTCCGTGGTCGCGCTGGACCCCGACCTCGTCGTGCTGGAGGAGACCCGCGAGTCCAACCTCGTCGAGCAGTTGGAGGAGTTCGTCCCCGTCCTGGTCACGACGGGCAGCGACGCCTCGGACAACCTGGAGCGGATGCGCGACGACTTCACCATGATCGCCACCGCGGTCGGCAAGGACGCCGAGGCGAAGCGGATACTCGCCGACTTCGACGCCGCGCTCGCCGAGGGCAAGCAGAAGATCGCCGCAGCGGGCGCCGCCGGGCAGTCGTTCGTCATGGCCGACGGCTGGCAGGACGGCAACGCGATCTCCATCCGCCCGTTCGGCGAGGGCGCGCTGGTGTCCCAGGTGGCGATCCAGCTCGGGCTGACAAACGCCTGGCAGGGTGAGGTCGACGAGGTGTGGGGGCTGGGCCAGACCGATGTGGAGGGTCTGACCACCATCGAGGGTGACGACGTGCGGTTCCTCTACAACGCCTCGGACGGCACCGACGTCTTCGCCGACGGGTTGGCGGACAACCGGATCTGGACCTCGCTGCCGTTCGTCGAGGACGGCAGGGTGCACAGGGTGACCGACGGCATCTGGACCTTCGGCGGGCCGAAGTCCTGCGAGCAGTACGCCGACGAGATCGTCCGCATCTACACCTCGTGACCCGCACCCTTCCCCCGGCGACCGGGGCGTCCACGGCGGGCGCCCCGGCGTCGCCGCCGACGCGGCCGATCCGGGTCACCGGCGTGTACCTGGTGGCCGGGACCGCGGTGCTGCTGCTCGCGGCCGTCCACCTCACCCAGGGCACCTCCACGGTGGACGTCGGTGACCTGCTGCGACTGCTCATCGGCGCCGGCGACCAGCACGCCGCGGACGTGCTGGTCGCCTCCCGGCTGCCGCGGATGCTCGCCGCCGTCCTGGTCGGCATCGCCCTCGGCGTCGCGGGTGCGGCACTGCAATCCATCGCCCGTAACCCGCTCGCCTCGCCGGACACCCTCGCGGTCAACGCCGGTGCCCACCTGGCCGTCGTGCTGTCCGCGGCCTTCGGCCTTGCGGTTGCGGGCACCGGGTTCCTCGGCGGGCTCGCCGCGCTCGGGACCGCGTTCCTCGGCGGGTTGGTCGCGGCGGGGCTCGTCCTGCTGCTGTCCGCCGGTGGTGCCACCGGCCCCACCCGGCTCATCCTCGCCGGCACCGCGATCATGCTCGCGCTGCAGTCGCTCACCTTCCTGTTCCTGCTGCTCTACGAGGAGGAAACGCACGGCCTGTTCGCCTGGGGCAACGGTTCCCTTGTGCAGACCGACCTCTCCGCCGTGCTGCGGCTGGCCCCGGTCATCGCGCTGGGCATCCTCGGCTGCTGGCTGCTCGGGCACCGGCTGGACATTCTCGCGCTCGGCGATGACCCCGCGGCCGTCACCGGCGTCCCGGTGGCCCGCACCCGCCTGACCGCGGTGCTACTCGCCGTGCTCCTGGCCGCCGCGGCGGTGACCCTGGTCGGGCCGCTCGGCTTCGTCGGCCTGTCCGCCCCGGCCATCGCCCGGCTCGTCGCCACCCGCGTCCCCGGCCTCGCCCGGCACCGGCTGCTGTTCCCCCTTGCCGGCCTGACCGGGGTGCTGATCGTGCTCGCCGCCGATATCGCCGTCCGGGCCGCGTTGGGCGGGCAGGCGGGAGTGGACATCCCCACCGGGGTCGTCACCACCATCCTCGGCGCCGTCGTGCTGGTGTGGCTGGCCCGGCGCCTGCGCGACTCCGGCCCCACCCGGCAGCCACCCACCGGTCACGTCGGCGCACTCCGGTCCACCCGCGGCCACCTGGCCGTCCTCGCCGGCTGCGTGGTGCTGGTCGGCGCGGCCCTGATCGCCGGGATGCTGCTCGGCGACACCATGGTGCTTACCGGCGACCTCGCCAACTGGCTGGCCGATCGCACCGGAACCGCACTGACCTTCGTGCTCGACCAGCGATACCCGCGCGTCCTCGGTGCCCTGCTCGCCGGGGCCGCGCTCGCCGTCGCCGGCAGCACCGTGCAAGCCGTCTGCCGCAACCCGCTTGCCGAACCCGGCATCATCGGCATCACCGCGGGCGCCGGCGTCGGCGCCGTCGCCCTCATCACGTTCCTTCCCGGCGTGGGCACCTGGACCATGACCGGCGTCGCCGGGACCGCGGCACTGATCACCTTCGCGGTCGTCTACGGCCTGTCCTGGCGGGGTGGCCTCAACTCCGACCGGCTCGTCCTCATCGGCATCGGTACCTGGATGGGCGCCAACGCCGTCACCACCTTCCTGATCGTCGCCTTCGACCCGTGGAACACCGCCAAGGCCCTCACCTGGCTGTCCGGTTCCACCTACGGCCGCACCGCCGAGCAGATCCTGCCGGTCGCCCTCGCGCTGCTCGTGCTCACGCCGGTCATCGTGGCCGCCCGCCGCGAACTCGACCTGCTGACCCTCGACGACGACACCCCGCGCATCCTCGGTGTCCGGCTCGAGCCGGCCCGCCTCGTGGCGCTCACCGCCGCGGCGCTGCTCACCGCCACCGCCGTCTCCGCCGTTGGCGTCATCGGGTTCGTCGGCCTCGTCGCGCCGCACCTCACCCGTGCCCTCGTGGGTGCCCGGCACACCAGGATCCTGCCGGTGGCCGCCCTCCTCGGCGCCCTGCTCGTCTCGGCCGCCGACACCGTCGGCCGCACCGTCATCGCGCCGGCCCAGATCCCCGCCGGACTCCTCACCGCGCTCATCGGCACCCCGTACTTCATCTGGCTGCTCTGGCGCACCCGGCTGAGGTGACCGGCCGCAGGGCGGGTCGGCCTGGCGGGGGACCGGGCCGGCCGTGGCGACGTCGTGGCGCGCCCGGACCACCTACGACGCCGCCCGCACCGTGATCGATGGCACGTCGGTTCGTCCCGCGCGGCTCGACGGCCGCGCCGCCCGGTTCCTGACCCGGTCACGGGGCCGAGCGACGAGCCCAGTGGGATTCAGCCCTGGTCACCGCGTCCCGGATGCGTTGCTGCTCGCCGCTGCCCGTGGTCGGCAGGCGCAGGAGTGGCATGTCGTGCACACGCAGGATCTCGTTCTTGATCGCATCCCGCTTCAGCTGCGCCGGGGCGTTCTCGTGGCATCACGCCCCCAGCCTCACGGAACCATCGCCACGCCACGGTCTTCGACGCGCCGACAGCAGCCGCCGCATCATCGAGTACGACCCCCGTCCGCATCCTGGACCAGAACTCCCGCTGAACCTGCTGCGGCAACGCAGGACGACCCATCATCAACACCTCACATCAAACGAGGTGTTGCGCTAACCCCATGAACTCGCGCTGCGTTAAAGTGCTTGTACCTGGTCACCCCCGCTCGCTCGACCCGACCGGCAAGGGCAAGACGAGGTGGACGATGCGCACGAAGCCCGCGCTCAACGCGTTCGCGACCACGTTCGGTGACCGTTGGCCGAGCGCGCAGAAGTGCTAACCAGCAACGCCGAACCCACCGTTTCCGTTGCAGACCCGGTCTTGGATGGGCTGCGTGGTGAACGGATGCCTAGTCAACAGTTCCTCCGCTATGGCGTGTTTGGCAAGTGGCTGCCGGGCTGCGGCGGAGGCAGGCGTCGCCTCGCTCCGACCCACCTACCAAACGCGCCGTAGAAGATCGGCGACGGGCCGGTCTCAACCGTACCGTTCGACGAGTGCGTTGCCGATCGAGGCCAGGCGGTTTCGTACACCCGTAGGGCCGGTCACGTCGAGCCATTCGACCAGCCCGGCAAGCTCGCCGGCGAGCGCGTACTCGTTGTAGCCGCGGATCACGACCTCGATGCGGTCGTCGGTCGTGGAGCGTCCGACCTCGAGCCGGTCGCCGAGCACCATCCGGAGCCGGGCTATCCCGTCGGGTGTGCAGGTCGCCTGGATCTCGAGGGGCGTCCGCCTGCGCTCGACCTCGTCGGCGATCTCGCGCCAGCTCTCGGCGAGGTCGAATTCGTCGGGTCGGTGCACGGGATCGCCGGTCGGGTCGGCGGACGACACGCGGTCGATCCGGAAGGTCCGCCGGCCTGCGTCGGTGTTGCAGACCAGGTACCACGACGGGCCTTTGGCGACGATGCCCAGCGGGTGGATGGTTCTCTCGGTTTCGGCGCCGTTGCTGTCGACGTAGCCGAGCCGCACCTGGACGCCGCGGATCACCGCGTCCTGGAGCTCGTCGAGGAAGCGAGGCGGCGGCCGGTGCTCGACCCGGCCCGACCCCCACCGTTGCGGGTCCATGACCAACGACGACGCCGCCGCCTCGGCCTGCACCCGGAAAGGCTCCGGCAGGGCACGGACAAGCTTGCGCAGCGCTGCTTTCACGGCCGGCGTCGCAGCCGAGGCCGGGCCGGCGACCAGGAACAGGGCGCGGGCCTCACTCGCGGTCAGCCCGGACAGGTCGGTGCGGGCGCCGCCCACGAGGCGCCAGCCGCCGCCCCGGCCCTGTATGGAGTAGACGGGCACGCCAGCCATGGCCAGGGCATCAAAGTCACGGCGGGCGGTGCGCTCGGACACCTCCAGCTCCCGGGCGACGTCCGCTGCCGTTAGCTGCTCGTGCTGTTGCAGCAGCAGAAGGATGGCCATCAGCCGGTCGGCTCGCACACCGCCAACACTCCCACAGGAAACCGGTCATGGGGTGACCTGTTTCGGCCGGCACGATGGCGACATGACCATCGGCCGTCGGCCGCGCCGACGCGGACGCCCCAAACGACAGAGAGGAAATGCAATGTTCAATCCGACCGACTTTCCCGAACCCACCCTTGTCTCCGTCAACGGCGTGGAACTCGAGGTCTTCGAAGCGGGCCGGGAGAATGCAGGAAAGCCCATCGTGCTCTGTCACGGCTGGCCGGAGCATGCCTTTTCCTGGCGCCACCAAGTGCTGGCCTTGGCCGCGGCGGGCTACCACGTCATCGTCCCGAACCAGCGGGGCTACGGCAACTCGTCCCGTCCTACCGAAGTGACGGACTACGACATCGAGCACCTGTCGGATGACCTCGTCGCACTCCTCGATCACTACGGCCACGAGGACGCCACCTTCGTCGGCCATGACTGGGGCGCATTCGTCGTCTGGGGCTTGACCCTGCTTCATCCGAACCGGGTGAACGGCGTGGTAGCGCTGAGCCTGCCCTACCAAGAGCGCGGAGAGATGCCCTGGATCGAGTTCATGGAGGCCGTGCTCGGCGCCGACTTCTACTTCGTCCACTTCAACCGGCAGCCGGGCGTCGCAGACGCCGTGCTCGACGAGCACACGGCCCAGTTCCTGCGCAACATCTTCCGGAAGAACGAGCCCCCGAAACCGCCTCAGCCGGGTATGGCGATGATCGATCTCGCCAGGGCGGAGACACCCCTCGGCGAGCCCGTCATGAGCGACAGCGAGCTGGCCGTCTTCGTCTCCGCCTTCGAGTCGACAGGCTTCACGAGCAGTATCAACTGGTACCGGAACCTCGACCGCAACTGGCGTCTGCTGGCCGACGTGGACCCGGTCATCCGGCAGCCCGCGCTCATGATCTACGGCGACCGTGACGCGGTCCTGAGGTCTGAACGACTGACAGAGTTCGTGCCTAACGTGGAAGTGGCCAGCCTGGACTGCGGTCACTGGATCCAGCAGGAAAAGCCGGACGAAACGAACCAGGCGATTCTGAAGTGGCTGGACCAGCGGGCTGCCGTCCAAGGCGTGTCCGGTAAGTGGTCTGGACCACCCTGGTGATCTTGGAGGCTGTTGATCCTGGGAAGGATGAGCAGCGTGGCACAGGCGAAGAAGTACCCGGTTGAACTGAAGGAACGTGCGGTGGCGATGGTGCGTGAGTTCGAGCGTGGACTCGGCCCGGGTAACGGGAGTCGAACACCTGTTCGCTGCATCCATGCGCAGGATGCGTATTCATGCGATAGACCCCAGCTGTAGGTCGTGACCGAGCGCGCGCCGGGCCGCCACCTCACGCAGCCGCTCGTCGCCGCCTGCGCGAAAGCCAGCAACCAGGCCGAAGCCCAGCGCACGGCACAGTGCGAGGTACAAGATCAGATCAATCCCGCCGCCGATCTGGACTTCGACGTCGTCAGCCGCAACTGCGGCGTCGTCCACACCCCGAGCCGGCTTTCCGGTGGCGAGAAGTTCCTCGCCTCCCTCGCGCTGGCCCTGGCTGAACTGCACTCCCTGAGCGGACCTCGTCTCGGGTCGCTGTTCCTGGACGAAGGGTACGCGTCGCCGAGTTCACGGTAAACGCGTTGCTCAACAGGTCCGCACGTGACGCGAACGTCTCCGGGGCAGGGACGCAACCGGCGAGCCGATTCCGGAGGAGGGCTTGGACGAGGCCTGGCGCGCGTACCACGAGAAACCCGCCACCGGGTCGGCGAGCGCGGCCGGGGCGCCGGCCGGCTGTCGCCGAAGTGCATGCTGTACTGGGTGCGGAACACACTCGCCTGGCTCGCGCAGTTGCGGTGCTGGCGGCGCTCGCCGACCAGGACCGCGGGTTCGATGCCATCGTGATCGGCGAATATGAGCGCGCGTCCGCCGCATCGCGCAACCGGAGAAGATCGCCTGGTGGATCGTTAACGTGGCGCCGCCGGAAGGCGAATACCTGAACGGAGTCGTGGTCCGCGTCGGCGGCGGGCTCGCCGCGGCCTGAACGAGTCCCGCGGACATCGAGTACCGCGCATCACCCCGACGCGGTAGTGGATCACCCGGACAGGTGGTAGCGGATCGTATCGGCTGGTGCGGCGGGTTAGCATCCCCGCAGCGGGAGCGGCCCTGCCCAGGGACCGTCCGCCTCCCGCACGGTCAATGTCCGCCCGTGCCACATATCCCTTGGTACGCGGGCACGGGCACCGCTCGTCGTGCGACAGGGGAGGGCACCAGGTGAGTCGCTTCTCGCGTGCGGTCTCCGCGACGCGTCGTGCCTGGCGCGTTGCCCGCACGGGCGGGCGCTCGTTCCCACTGGCCGTCGCGGGCATCGTCGCGTTCGTGCTGGCCGGGGTCCTGATACCCGGCGCAGCGACGATCGCCGGGTATTCCGGGCATGCCCTGGCGGCGATCGGCTATACCACGCTGCTCGTGTTGCAGTTGCTGATCTGCCTGTACGGGCTGGTGCTCCGGGTGGCCGGGATGACGCTACGCCAGACCTGGCCGCTGCTGCTGGCGAGCGCAGTGGTCGCGTGCGTACTCATGATCGAGTTCCATCACCTGCTGTTTCCCTTGGGCAACATTTCCATGTTCGGGGTCCTGCTGCTCATCCTGATCACCAATCCGTGGTGTTGGGTCGCCTACCTCGGCACCGAACTGCTCGCCCTCGCGGTGCTGTGGCTGTGGGCTCCACCTGCCCCGGCCAGCCTGGACACGGCCACCACGGTGCAAAACTGCGTCATCTATCTCGTCGGCGGGATCGCGATGCGCTCGATGACGTGGCTTGCGGTGCATGCGGCGCAACTGGCCGAGGCCAAGGCCGAGATCGCATGGCTGACCGTGACACAGGAGCGAGACCGGATATCCCAGGATCTGCACGACCGGCTTGGACAGGATCTCGTGTCGATCATGATGCGTACTGAACTGGCGGGGCGGCTGGCGACCACGGACCCGGGACGCGCGGAACGGGAAAGCCGGGCCGCGCATCTGGTGGCGCGCCGGGCGTCGCAGGAAATGCGCGGTATCGCGCACGGGACGCTGGTGGCCGATCTGGATGCCGAATTGGCCGCCGCGGTCGAGTTGCTGGAGTCGCGCGGCGCGGCCTGCCGGTTGCGGATCGGCGAGTATCCCGACGGGCCCGCCGCCGATGTCCTGGCCTGGGTGCTGCGGGAATCGGTGACCAATATCCTGCGGCACAGCGAGCCGACGATCTGCACGCTGGAGCTGGTACAGACCGGTGACCGGTTCGAGTTCCTGATCGAGAATGACGGGGTCACCGGACGCGGTGACGCGGCACCGGGTCGTGGGCTGGCCGGTATCGCCGAGCGGGTCCGGCGGATCGGCGGGACTTGCGGCACGGAGGTCACCGACGGCCAGTTCCGGCTGACCGCCACACTCGCGGCAGGACCGGCCGACACCGGATGACCCGGTCGCGGCCCGCGCGCCGGATCGTCCGGTGGTATGGCTCGCACCGAATCTTCTCGTGGCTCCGCAACGGCCGGTGGCCACCCTTACCGGGCGTGTCCGGCTCGGCCCGCCGCGGACCTGACACCCAGTGATTCGCCGATCAGTTGCCCGATGTCGTCGGCGGGTATGCCGGTGAACGGGGAACCCTTGCCGCCCCAGAAACGTATGGTGCGTGCCGCGACGATGCCGGCGGTGTCGTCCTCGCCGTCGAATTGCCCGTCGAGTCCCCAGTCGCGGGTCAGTTCGGCGATTCCGGTGCTCGGGTCGGCGGGCCAACGGCCGTGGCCTGCCGAGTGAATCCAGTGCCAGGCCTTATGCAGGCGCGCCCGGTCGCCGAACCGGCTGTCCCCGTCTTCGATGCGCCGCCACCAAACCGGCAGCAGTGCCGCCACCGCGGCTACCGGGTGCACGCCGAGGTGGGTTGCCAGTTCGCTGGCGACCACCCGGCACTTGTCGATGTGCAGCGAGTCCCGGCGAAACACCAGACCCAGTTCCCGCGCGGCGTTCGCGCGCGCGGCGAGCAACTGCTCGGCCGGTCCGAAGTCTCCGTCGAGCGCACCGATACCGCAGGTCACCAGCAGGCGGATGGCGGCTTTCGTCGCGGCCTCGGCCAGGGTGTCGCGTACCGTGCCGTCGGTGCAGGGGCCGATGAAGCGCAGCAGGGCTGCGGATATCCCCTCGATCAGGAGCTGCCGGGGAAGGGACGCGGTGAACATGCTGTCCAGCACCGCGGTTTCCGGTGGCAGTTGCGGTCCGTGCACGAGGCGCCGGTGCCCGCGTAGCCGGACCACCGCGTACGGGCGCAGTTCGGCGGCCGATCCGATGGTCGTCGGGATGAGGATCCGCCGTGGTTGGCCGCCGGTCGCGGTTGGCAGCTCGACCAGGCCGTGCCGGGCGCCGCGGGCCCGCACGGTCGGCAGGGTCCGCGGGTCGGCGTACTGCTGGCAGGCGAGTTTGGTGGTGTCCAGGATGCCGCTGCCACCGATCGCCACCACCCGGTCGGCGGATGTGGCCGCTATCAACGCGGCGAGCGATTCGACCCGCTCCACCGTCGCCGGTGGTTGGATCACCTGGATTCGGTCGGCGGGTAGTCCCAACGCGTTATGGATGCTTTCCACGAGCGGGAACCGGGCCGCCGCGAAACTCGCGTCCAGTACCAGCAGGGTCCGGGTACCGGCGTCCGCGATCGCGGCTCGCCAGGCACCGCGTCCCACGTGGACACTGGTGCGCTGCCCCGGCCACAGAATGGTGTCCTCGTTAGCTGATCGGTACATATCCTGACGCCGCCTGGTAATAGGTTCCGAACATTCCTTGGGTACGCGCGAACAGGACGCCGCCGGCCTGCCGCATTTCCTCGGGTGCGACCGTGCACTGCACCGCGCTGATGCACCCGGCGAGGGCGAGCAGTACGATATCCAGCTCTCGGCGAAGGTCCACCGGCAGCGTCGTCACCGACGCGCCGGCGATCACTACGACCGTGGCACACAGCACGAGGAACACCTTTGACCAACCGATCTTCCAGTTTTGCAAATCGGTATTGATTCCCTCCGTCGGACCGGAGTAGCCGACGGAGGGAATCCGCAGGGACGGGCGGTGGCAGGTCAGCCGTCGCGCTGCCGGTCGCCTGCCCATCCTCCGCAGCAGCAGCCCGATCATGACGAGTGCCAGCGCACCGATGATGAACACTTCCCAGTCACCAGGCGGCCCCCGCGAGGTCGGCACTGGGAACGAGATTTCCGTACATGGGTCACCTCCTTCCCGCTCGTCGGCACGGCCGTTCAGGGTCGGCTTCTGGCCTGGTGCCCGCGAAAAACACGATTCCCGGGACATGATCAGTTTCCGTCCTCTCGGGCCAGACGCCTGCGGCGGCGGGCGAACAGCACGATCAGCGTGCCCGCGATGACGAGTGCGACGGCCAGTGAGATCCACCAGCTCAAACCGGCACCGGTCACCGCGAGCCCGCCCACTCCTCCGGTGACACCACCGGGTCCAGGCTTGTACATTCGATTCCTCCTTCCATTGATACGAGATGAGAACTGTCGGTGGGGACGTCGCACTGGTCATGCTTCGACGGCGACCTCCCGGCTGCTCACTGTTTCGGCGTTGCGCCGAGTCTTGGACCAGCCATGCTGGCCGCGGATCATCCGGTAGACCGCGCGCACGGAGGTCACGTAGAAGGTGCAGACATACAGTGCGAAGCCAAGCCCCATACCGAGTCCGGCGACAAGGCCGCGTTCGCGGCGGCATTGGAACTGGTAAATGAATCCCCAGACCACGAAGGGCCCGGTGGCCAGCGCCGCGAACAGCGTCAGCATCAGCCAGCCACCGCCGGTCAGCACGCTTGCCAGCGCGGCGGGTTCACTGATCACCTGCCCGAGCAGGAGCAGCAGAGGTATGGGATAGACGACCGCGCCGACCAGTTGCAGCCAGGGCTGGATCAGGTAGTAGCTGACTTCGGTGACACCCAGTGCCCGGAAGTGCGGCGACCGCCAGACCGAGGGCAGGTACCGGACGCACTGCATGGTTCCCTGCCCCCACCGGGTTCGCTGGGTGATGAACCGGCGCAGGCTGTACAAACCCTCCTGCGAGACATAGGAGTCCGATGTGGACGCGGTGCGCCATCCGGCCATGAGCAGGTGCACGCCGAGCTCGTAGTCCTCCAGCAGCAGGCCGCGCCAAGGCTGGCCGGTACCCCGTGCGATGGTGTGCAGCGCCGACATCCGGGTGAACTGGCCGTTGCCGCCCATCGCCACAGTCCCGGCGTATGCCCGGGAATGCTGGATGGCCGAGATCGCGGTGCGGAACTCCATATCCTGTAGCTGGACGAGTTTCAGCGCGGCCCAGCGCTTGGGGCGGCTTGGCCAGTCGGGTTCGGTGTCCCGGTTGAGCATCCGGACCTCGACCTGTACCGCGCCCACCGCGCCGTCGCCGAAGAGGTGGTCCGCGGCGCACACATCCAGGCAGTTGGGCGCGAGCACCCCGTCCGCGTCGACGACGCCGACGATGACCTTCTCCCAGGACAGGTGCCCGCCCAGCCAGGCGGCGAGTTCCTGGTAGGCGGCGTTGAGCGCGTCGCCTTTCCCGGTACGCGCCTGCGGGGGCCGCCTGCCCACCAGGTGGATGTGTGGGTCGGGATCGCCCTCGGCGTGCATGAGCGAGGTGACCACTCGCGCGGTGCCGTCGTGCGAGTCGTCGTCGATGACCCAGACATGCGCTGCGGGAAACGTCGACCGTAACCGGAAGATGGTGTCACCGATGACGGTTTCCTCATCCCGGCAGGGCACGAAGAAATGCCACTCGAACTCGCCGCCGTTGCCTTCCGGCATCCGCCGCCGGCACACGAACGGCACCACGATCGCGCACACGTACGCGATGAAGACACCGCTGCTGGTGTAGGTGAAAACCCCGATGAGTGTGCTGAACATTGCCCGCTACCTTCCTAGGAACGAGAAGTTCCACAGGTTGTCCATCACGATGTCCGTGTCGGACCTTTCGTTCTGCGCCCAGGAGTGCTGAAACACCTCGTTGAGCCGCTGCGACAGGTCGCCTCCTCGCCATTCCGGGCCGATCCAGTAGTTCAGGTAGTAGTTCGGCGCGAACTCGGCGGCGGGTGCCGCCCAGAAGTCGCGGCTGGGTTCGGTCACATAGGAGTGCACAGACTGCGCCGCGTGGGTACGCCACGTGGATTCGGCATTGTCCGAACTGGACAACAGGATCGCCAGCTGCAGGTTCTGGTCGTCCAGGAACTCGCTTTCCAGGGTTCCGTCGACCGACTCCCTGGTCGCCAGTCCACCGATATCGATCGCTCGACGATCGGCCTGGTAGGGCAACACGCCCGCGTCGGCAACGGCGAGCGCACCGTCCGGTAGCTGGGCCTGGTGGATCGCCTGACCGACCGCCTGGTGCGCAGCCGCCAAGCGGTACCGATAGGCCAGCATGCTGGTCATCTCGGTGGCATCACCGAATCCGACCACGGTGGACAGTCCAACCGCCCCGAGCGCCGCGGCTCCGGCGATCTTGCGCATGCTGCCGGCCACCACGGCGATCGCCACGATTCCGGTGCCGATGGCAACACCCGTCGACAACTGCCCTGGTGCCCACAGCAGCACGGTGCCGGTCGCCACGGCGAGCGCGACCAGCGCCAGCCCGCGCTGCCGCCCCGGCTCCGGTGTGCCGGGATCGGACACCAAGCGCATCGGCCTGCTCAACACCAGCAGCGCTACCGGGAAGAGCAGCTGCCAGTAGAACCGGTGACCGGTGTCCATCACCAGCTCGGACTGCCGGTACACCCCGAACACCAGGACCGCGGAGGTCACCGCCAGCACCACCGGCACCGCGTCCCGCAGCATCTCGGTCCGTGACCACAGTGAGGCTCCGGTGACCCGGCGGTACAGCGCGAAGCCCAGCACGAGGCCGATCAGGACGGGCAGCAGGATCGGCCCGGCCACCGGCAGCACATACATGATCTTGATCAGCAACGGCTCGTCGCCGCTGGTCTTCTTGTAGAACGTGTTGGGGAAGAAGGAACCGAAGTACCACCACCGGGCTCCCCAGTAGACCGCCCATCCGGCGAGCACGACGAACGCGCCGCGCCGGTTGGCCGTGCTCCGGTCGATCAGCAGCGACCAGCAGATCGCCACGGCGGCCAGCACGATGCCCTCCGGCCTGCTCAGCGCCACCGCCCCGGCCAGCACGAACCCACCGCGCCCCAACGCCCCTCGGCGGTAGACGATGGCGAAAAGCCAGGCGATCAGTAACGCGAAGGACACAGTCTCCAGCCCCATGAACAGCTGGAGGTGGAAGATCGGGCTGGCCAGCGTCACCGCGAACAGGACGAACTCCTGTCCCCTCGGTAACCGGGCTCGGCGCACGACGACGACATAGCCAACCGCGATGCCGACCGCCAGGATCTTGAAGAACAACTCGGCGGATATTCCCAGCGCCGCCGGGATGATCGACAGCACCGCGTACAGCGGGTTGGTGTACCCCTCGACGGGCGGGCCGTCGCTGTTCCAGTTCCAGACGCCGTGCTCGACTAGGTTCTTACCGTATCGCCAGGTGATGAACGAATCGTCCATCGTCACCCGGAAGAACAAGAACCCCAGGGCCAGCGCCACCAGGCCGAGCACCACATAGCCCAGGCCCCACAGGCCCCGTCCCTGGGCTCCACCGGGGGTGTCCACCGAGCATTCCGGCATGCGCTCCAGGTCGTCGGCGGTCGCGGGATCGTGCTCGGCCGCGTCACTCGCCGGCAGCGACACCAGGTGCTTCCGCCACGTGCGTAACGCATCTGGGGTGGCGGTCCCGGTCACCGATTCCTGGTCGACCGGAACGAATTCAACGCCACCACCCGGTCGCGCGACGGCGATCTCCCGGTTCAGTCTGTCGCCGACCGCGAGCAATCTGGTGCCCGGTGCGCCGCCACGGAACGCGTTCCAGGCCGGAATTGGCTGGCCGAACACGCTCGGGGCGTCGGCGCCGCCGTCGTCCACGACGTACGCGGTTGCCGGATTGCCAGGTGTCAGCGCGAAAAGCTCGGTCAGCCGGGCGGAATCACCGGTCTTTGCCCAGTCGTCGACGACGTCGGCTGGTGCGGCACCGCTGGTTGTGACGGTGGCGGCCGCCGGGGACAGCGCACGGCCGGATGGCTGCGGTTGCTCCAGGTCGCCGGTCTGGCTGGCCACCGGGTTGCCCAGTGCTGACATTCTTTCTCCAGATGACTTTCTGAATGGGAAATGGCCGGTGTGTCCAGCCAGGAAAAGGGACGATTGTCGAATGAATGGCGCCGAGGGCTTGGCCCGGCCCCGATGTCACCGACGTGGCCGGGGCCATAGCAGGCCTGCGGCCCCGGCCACGTCGATGGAGTTTCAGCGAAATCGGATCTGCTACTTCTCGACCACGGTGCCCTTCAATGGCACCGGAGTGAACCCATCGAGCTTGGCTTCTCCGACAGCCTTCTCTCCCGGTGTCGCACTGGCGTCCACCTTGGCGATAGCCGTGATGGAGAGCTTGAACGCCTTGATGTCGTCACCGAAGGTCGCCTTCATCTCCTCGGCAGGCGGCAGGGTCACCGCGAGCGTGCCGTCATCGTTGCGCTGCACCAGGTTGTTGATCCCGATACCTTTCCCGATGCCGTTGTGTCCGACAACCACATAGGACACGTTACCGAAGGTGAACCCTTCCGGTGCCCTCAGCGTCACCGTCTTACCCGCGATGCTGGTGACATCGCCGTTCTTCGGCTCGAAGTTGACGTCAAGGTAGCTGTTCTCGCCCGGCTTCGCGGTGGGCACGACGTTCTGGTAGAACTCCGGCTTCTCGGCGCGGACCGTCTTCGGATCGGAGGACACCGGGTCACCGCTGCCTTCCTTGGGCTTGGCGACCACCTTGACCTGGCTACCGTCCTTCAGGTTGTTCGGCAGCGTGATCTTCGCCTTGCCGTCCTTGATCTCGACCGGACCACCGATCTGCTTGCCGTCCTGGTCGACCGCGGTCACCACACTGCCGTCGCTACCGGTCACCGTCAGTTCGTCACCCGGCCGCACGTCACCAGCGGGTGAGGTGATCACCGGCTTGTCCACACCGGCCTGTACGGTCTTCTCGTCGGAGAATTTCGGCTGACCAGAGCCGTCCTTGGCCTTCGCCTCGACCCTGACCTTGGCACCGTTCGGCAGGTCGTCGTTCAGCGTGACCTTGGCCTGGCCGTCCTTGACCTCCACCGACGGCCCAACCGGCTTGCCGTCCTTGTCGACCGGGGTCACCACGCTACCGTCGCTACC
The DNA here is from genome assembly GCF_006715045.1 of Amycolatopsis cihanbeyliensis. Classification (GTDB taxonomy): domain Bacteria; phylum Actinomycetota; class Actinomycetes; order Mycobacteriales; family Pseudonocardiaceae; genus Amycolatopsis; species Amycolatopsis cihanbeyliensis. The sequence goes on from NZ_VFML01000001.1 coordinate 290,691, forward strand.
GGTCACCGTCAGCTCCTGGCCCGGTTTCACCGTGTCGCCCTCCGGCGAGGTGATCACCGGCTGCTTCACGTGAGGGGCAGGATCGTCACCCGACTTGACGTTGACGATCTTTGGATCCGATGCCGCGGCCGGGCCCCCTTCGAGCTTCTGCGACGTCGCCTGGATTAGATGCGTCTGGCCCGCCTTCAGATCGGACGGCAGCCTCAGCTTCCACGTGCCCTGGGCATCGGCCACGACCGAGGGTTCCGGATACGCGGTTCCGTCCACCTTGAACCGCACCGTAGTGCCAGGATCAGCCTTACCGGTCAGCTCACCACCCTCCGGGAGATCCACGGTGTTCCCGGCAGGCGCGATGGTCGGCTTACCCGGTGCCTTCGGCAACTGGACCGGAAGGTAAGCCAACCCCTTTTGGTTGGAGCGCAGCAGACCGAAGAGGTTGTTCAAGGCAACGTCGCCACCCACATTGATCATCCGACCGGGATTCTCCGGAACGGTGAACTCACACGTCGCCCGGACGTTGGAATTGAAGAAGTCCGAGACGACATTCTCACCGATAACCCCCGAAGCCAGATCGGCGAACAGGTTCCGCACCTGAGCGACCAGACCACCCACGTCGACGGGCTCGAAGTTGAAACCGCCCTCCTTCTTACCGCGCTCGAACTTCTGCGTCGCCGGTTGCTGCCCGCGCCCGAAGTCCGCACACGTCTCACCATTCAAGGTGATGTTCGCCGTCTGCCAGGCGAACAACTTGACCAGATCCTGCGCGGCATTGAGCTGCCCTTTGCCGGCCTTGTCGGCCTGGAACGTGGTCCAGATGTTCCACAGATCCCACTCGACCGACACCGTAGCGCGCTCGCCGGGTAGAACCTTGCCCTCCTTCTTGTTCACCTTGAAATGCATCCGATCCGGCGTGCCCGGCCGCTTGTCCAGTTCGGTCCAACTGTTGTTGTCCGGACGCCCTTCCGCGGCCGCCACCCCTTGGCTGGCTACTCCACCTACGAGCGCGGCACCCATGGCGGTTAACACCGCCGCGCGCGCAAAAGGCTTCAGCCCCCTGCGTTTCTGCTCTTTTACCGGCATGGATTCAATCTCCACTCTTTTCATTCGGAGCAGAACTCGAGCGAGTTCCTCGTGATTTCAGGCTATGAATCCTCAACCGGTCGCGCAAGTGGTTCCGAAGAGCGGGTGAGGAATCTGTCGAGGCGTCGTGCGATAATTACACGGTCCCGTTGGTTTAATTCTTCACATGCCCTGGCCGGCGGCGGTCCGGCGGAACGGGCACACGGACGCCGCTCAGCCCCTCGGGGTTTCCGACTGAAGCTGGGCCTCCACGATCAGGCGCTGGTAGTTGTCCCACTTCGGGTTACAGGTGGTCAGGACCAGGCGGGACTCGGTCGGCTGGGCACCGGTCTGCCCCGGTAGCGGCGCGAGTTCCGCCGACGCGTTCGGGCCGACGATACGTGTGCCCGTGACCTGATAGGTGTAACGCGCCCGCGGACCTTCCACCTCGATCACGTCACCCGCGGCGAGTTCGTCAAGGTCCCAGAACACGCCGGGAATACGATGTCCGGCAACCGCGAAGTTCCCGATTTCGCCGGGCATTTGGGTGCCCCGATAGTGACCGGGGCCGGATCGTAGCGCCTGCTGGGTCGTGCCCTCGGTCACCACCCAGCGCAGGCCGAGCCGGGGAATCGAAAGCCGGACCAGCGGTTGCCCCTCCGTCGCCACCCGATCTCGGGGCGCCGTTGTCCCCGGGGCAGCGGCAGGCTGGTCCACCGTCGGGTCGGGTGCCACCAGGCCAGTCCACTGCTGCTCCAGTGCGTGGTCCAGTTCGGCCTGGGCGTCCTGTAGCTCGCCTAGCTGGCCCCAGGTCTTGTAGGCGACGAAGAGCAACGCGACGATGCCGAGCGTCACACAGATCTCGCCCACGCTGCAGACCACCCGAAGCGTCCACTCCCGCCGGCGGCTGAGAGCGGCCGTGTTTCGCGCCATCGCTACGCGGCCATTCCCGCCGCGGGCAGGTCGAGGAACCTTTCGATCGCGCGGACGGCACGATGCCCGGCATCACCGGCGCCATAAGGATTCCGGGCGGCAAGCTCTACCTTGTTCGCCAGCAGCTGTTCGGCCGTCTCGACGATCCGGACGTCATCGGTCCCGACCAGCCACGCGCTGCCGGACTCGATGGCTTCCCGGCGTTCGGTGGCTTCCCTGGTCACCAGCACCGGAACGGCGAAACTCGGTGCCTCCTCCTGGATACCGCCCGAGTCGGTGACGATGAGCGTGCAGCGCCGCATCACCCAGACAAGGTCGGAATAGGCCAGCGGATCGGTGATCGTGACCCGGGGCGTAGTGCGCAGGGCGGATCGGACCTGGGCTCGGACCGCCGGATTGGGATGCGCGGGCAACACCACCCGTAGCTCGGGATGAGCGGTGACGATCTTCCGCACGGCGACGAGCACCCGATCGATACCATCGCCCCACGATTCGCGCCGGTGCAAGGTTACCAACATCAACCGCCTGGCATCCCGGACGCCCTCGCGCAAATCCGGGTCGGCTATCGGTAGCTCCTTCGCGGCAATGTGATGCAGGGCATCGACGACCGTATTCCCGGTCAGTACCACCCGTTCCGCGGGAATGGCCTCGTCCAGCAGGGCACGCGCGGCCGATTCGGTCGGCGCCAGATGCAGCGACGCGATCCTGGAAACCAGTACCCGATTCGCCTCTTCCGGGAAAGGCGCCCGCAGATTTCCCGTCCTGAGCCCGGCCTCGACGTGCACGACCGGTATTCCCCGCCAGAAAGCCGCAAGGGCACCGGCGAGGGTGGTCGCCGTATCGCCCTGCACGACTACCGCGGACGGCGCGAAATCGCTGATCGCGGCATCGAGCGCGCCGAGCATGCCACCGGTGACCGAAGCCAGCCCGCCCGCACCACGCGCGAAGCACAGTTGCCGGTCGACGTGCAGGTCGAACGGTTCCAGTGCCTGCCCGACCATGGTCGGATGCTGCCCGCTGGCGACGATCCGCGGGGTCATCGACGCGTGCCCGGCCATGGCCAGCGTGACCGGCGCCAGTTTGACCGCCTCCGGCCTGGTCCCGGCGACCATCAGGATGTTTTTCTTCATGAGTGCGATCACCAATACCCGTGAGAGGAATTCCGGCGCCACCTCGACGCGGACGACTATCAAGAGGCTAACACGACGAAAACGACGATAAGATGTTCTATCCACGACCTGCTGGCATCTGATGAAACATTACACAACGCGCCGATGGCACCCTTCACGACCACCACCGGAGAGGTGGCACCCGTGTAAATATTCACGGGTCACCAGTGTGACAGTTCCCGGAGAAACGATTGAACTCTGTAGTTTCCCCGGTGCCGGCTACCGGGCATCATCACCACGGCGCACCGTGAAGCGGCGACGGGGTCGGCTTCCTTCGGTTGCGCGGACCGGCAGCCCGGTGCCCCCAGATTCCCGGGCTGCCGGTACCCGGAACGAGCGCCTCGGTGCGACTCGATTCGGGGGGAGCCGCACCGAGGCCGCACCATCCAGCGGGAGGAGGAACCGACCATGACACTGTACTCGTTCCTGTGGCGGCTGCTTCCCGGTCCGGTCGCCGTGAAAACAACTCTTTGCCTGGCGATACTGGCCGGGCTCGGCCTGGTGCTGTGGTATCTGGTCTTCCCCGTCATCGACGACTGGCTGTTCCCGACCGACGCGGCCATCGTCCAACCCTGACAGCGTCCCACAAACGGGTGGCCACCACTGAAGACGCCATCGCGTACCGGCGGAGGTGTGCTTACCATCCGGGCATCCGTCCACTGTGCTCGGGCGGCGGATAAGCCGATCGGGGAACAGATGAAATGGCACCAGAAGTTCCGGGAGGCGACGGTGGGCCAGATAAAGGTAATCTGGTCTGCTGGCAGAACAGCAAAACTCGCCGCGCTTGGCCTTGTGTCGGTCGCATGCATGATATCGGGCGTGACCCTTTTCTCGACGGTACAAAATTATCACGGCACAGGAGAAGCATTACTTTCAGAACTCTGCCTGGTGCCTCTGACCTTTGTCCTATTACTAGGGCTGGCTTACCGGATCCGGGCAGCAACCCCCAGTTCGATGATCGCGCTCGTAGTTGCGCAGCTAGCACTGCTGGTTGCTACCCGTCTGGCACTGCGACTGGAAGGCACGCCCATCGAGTTAACGTTCTGTTGGCTGATGCTCATCATTATCCCAGGAGTGCTGGCATGGTGGGTCTACGGTGGCCTTTGCCTGGCATATTTTGCTTACGTTTACTATGTTCAGAGGGCACTACATGGAATGGAACCCCCTCCGGATATCCTGCAAAAGCTAGTGGAAAGCTTGCCCTTCATCGCACAGTACTTTGCCGTTGGCTTGGCGATTCGATCTATGGTCAACATGGCGATGCTCTCCTTGGCGCTGCTGCGTGCACGCGCAGAGATCACCCGATTGGGTGTAGCTCGAGAGCGTTCCAGGATGTCCCAACAGCTCCATGACCGGCTCGGTCATAGCATGGTCGCCATCATGTTGCGCAGCGAGCTGGCCGAACGGTTGTCCGGAGTGGACGACGCCAAGGCCCGGACCGAGATGCGGGCGGTCAACGACACCGCCAGGGAAACCCTCGACGACGTCCGGCGGATCGCGCACGGCGGGCTGAACACCAGCTTCGACCGCGAACTCTACGGCGCCACCGAACTCCTCGAAGCGTCCGGGATCCATTGCCTGCTGCACATCGCGGGTGAGCCCGATGGCCGCACCGCGGAGGTACTGGGCTGGGTGCTCCGGGAGGCCACCACCAACGTGCTGAAACACAGCACGGCCACCGAATGCGTCATCACGCTGAGCGAAGCCGACAAGGCGTACGCCCTCACCATGGCGAACGACGGCGTGGCACAGCACGGCCAGGAGCGGATCGGCTCCGTGCCACGCTGCATCACCGGTCGAGTCGAGGAAGCCGGTGGCTCGGTGACGGTCGGCCGGTCACGGGGAAAGTTCACGCTACGGGTCGAGATGCCAGCCCGGCCGGTGCGGCCGAGCGGTATCGCCAACGACCTCCGGGCAGCCCGACATGAGGAGAACGCGTGATGATCCAGGTACTGCTGGCCGAGGACCAGCGGGTCCTCCGTGACGCGCTGGTGTCGCTACTCGAACTGGAACAGGATATCGAGGTGATCGGTGCGACCGACTGCGGCGGGAACGTCGTCCCACTGACTACCACCAGGCGACCGGACGTGGTGATCCTCGACATCGGCCTGCCGGACATCAGCGGGCTCGCCGTGGCCAGCGAGCTACGACGCCAGTGTCCCGATATCCGGATCCTGCTGCTCACCTCGCTGGACAAACCCGGTACCGTGCGCGAAGCCCTGTCCGCGGGGGTGGACGGTTTCCTCCCCAAGGGAGTCACCAGTGGCGAACTGGTCACCGGGATCCGGCAGGTGCACGCCGGGAAACGTGTGGTGTCCCCGGACCTGGTCTCCGCCGCACTCGCTATCGGCGAGAATCCACTGACTCCCCGCGAACGCAGCATTCTCCAACTCGCCGCGGCGGGCACGCCACCGCCGGAAATCGCAAACCAACTGTTCCTCGCCGAGGGCACCGTGCGCAATCACATCACTCGGGTGATCGGCAAACTCTCCGCGCGCAATGCCACGGACGCGGTGCGCATCGCCGACCAGCTCGGCTGGCTCTGAACCCGGCGGGCACTGCCTACTCTGCGGGGAGTAGCTGCTGTTTGCTGACCATGGACCACAATCCCCGGCCAATGGGAGCAGTGATACACCACGATTCCACGCGGTGCTGAAGCGACAACTCATCGCCGCACGGAGGCAAGGTCGGCCGGACGAGTACGACCGCCTCGTGCACGCCCACTGCCAACGCCGGTACCCAACTGGCATAAGCACAGGCACAGCCAGCAAGTGCGACACCAGCACGCCCCAGCGGCCTGCTTGAGCCGAGGTGTGGGGAAATCTCGCTTGCCCGGTGTGACGGCCGACTTCACTCTGAGGGGCTGCGCTCGTGGCGCTGGGGACTTGCTGCCCAAGCAACAGTCCTGGTATCTGATCCAACCGCAACAGATCGGCACTTCAAGGCCCGGACCCCGTCGATTCGGTCTCGCTGGCTACGGCATCACCATCAACACGTCGATGACGCTCCAGCCTGACAGGACACGGGTAGTCGCACGTTTCCTCCCCGGTCTGGGCATCATCGAGTCTGCTGCTGCGCGTCGGCGTGGGCAGTTAGCTGGGGCGTGCAGTCGATTGGCTTGGCGTGCGCGGGATCCAACTGGTTGAGCAGGACCTGGACTGACACCGGGTTGGAATGTGAGTCGAAGTGGCCGGCTTCGGCGTCGGGACAGAGGTCGGTCAGCCAGACGTTGTTGACCCCAGGTTCGTTGATGAAGGCTCGTTCGGGTGGGGTGACCACCCAGTCGCCCTTGACCGACAAGACGGCGTACCGGACGCCGGGACGGGTCACGCCGCCCTCATTGAGGTCGCTGATGAAACGGGAGCCGACCAAGGCGTCGCCGCATGCCGGGCAGAGCGCCAGGAGTGCCAGGTTGACGACGCCCCGCCCGACGACCGTGGCATCCAGAAGGTTCGTGAGGCCGGAGACGGTCGTCCCTTGCGTGCTGGGGGAGAACAGTGTCGCGGACGCGACCTGCCCCCGGCGCGCGAGGTTCTTGACGTAATACTCCGCCAAGGTGGCCCCTTCGGAGTGTCCGGCCATGTCGACCTGACGAGCGCCGGTGGCCGTGAGGACTTTGCCGACGAACTGATCGATCTCCGCGGCGGAGTGCGGGATCGGCGCGATCCCGTTGACTTTCCGCAGGGTGGTGAACCACTTCCCATACTCCGGCGCGAAAACGCAGTAACCGTCCCGGACCAGCGCGGTTGCCGGGCCGCTCCAGTTTCCGGGATCGCCGTTGAAGCCGTGCAGCAGGACCACCGGACGAGGATGCCGGCGCGAGGGCCAGCAATCCCAGTCGTTGACGCCCTCCATCGAGGGCTTCGGCATCGTGAACTCCGGTGGCCGCTCCTTGCTGCTCAGCTGCCCGGACGGGGCCGCCGCGGTCGCTGCTGCGGCAGGTGTGATCAGCCCGGCTACGGCCAGGACCGAAGCGAGCAGGGCCCCGGCGGCGAGGTGGGCGGGCTTCGGCCTGATGCCGGTGATGATGGAACGGGCCACGGTGACTCCAGGCACGGCTCGTGGGGTTGAATGATTCTCACCTTTGACTGCGGCCCCGTCGATGCCTGGGTCCGCGCGACCACCGGCCTCATCCTGGACCGCGTCGGCGAGCTCGACACCGGCGTCGTTCGCCTGGGCGGCCACCCTCGACGACAACTATGCCTGGTGGTTCCGCCTCGGCGGGCTCGCCGGATGTTCGTGGGCCTCCTTTACTCCCGCAGAGACTCGGTCAAGAAGGTCGTGAGCAGGCGTTCGTAACGATCCTGGTCGGCATTCCACTCGCCGGTGTGTTCGGTGCCCGGGAACTCCTCGTATTGGATGGGCCATCCGAGACGGTCCGCCGCGGCCGCGAGAGCGCGGGAGCTTTGGACAGGCACCGTGGTGTCTTCGTCACCGTGGAGGAGCAGGGTCGGTGGTTTGACCCGTGGTGGGTGGTCGAGCGCTTTCATCTGCCCGAGGTCGACCCCCGCGCGCCAGTCGGTGAAGAGATCCGCGAGTGGGGTGAGAAATGTCGGGATGTCACGCTTCGTGGCCTGCAGGTTCACCGCGGCGTGCATGTCGATGGCGGGCGCGTCCAGCACCACGGCAACCACGTCGTCGGCGAACCTTGAGTTTGTGAGCAGCTGTGTGACCACCATCCCTCCCATGGACCAGCCGATCAGGACGAACCGCCGCGCTCCCTTGGTCGTGGCAAACTTCATGGCCGCCTCGAGGTCGCGCCACTCGGATTCGCCGAGGTGGCTGTACCCGTCAGGCGATGCCGGCGCGTTGTGGTCGTTACGGTAGGTGATGTCCAGGATGGGCAGGCCGAGGCGGTGCAGGACCGGCATCACCCGGAGCCCCTCGGCTCGGGCGCCCGGAGTGTGGTTGCGGCCGTGTACCTCGATGACCCAGGTGTCGCGCCGGCCCGGGACGTACCAGGCCGGTGCGGCGCCGAGCTCGGTCGGCACCTGCACGTCCTCGAAGTCTAGGCCGACCGTGGTCGGATCGTTCGCCGGTGCCCAGTTGGCCACGGCCACGTCGGTCCCGTCCGGTGGCGGGGTGCCGGACAGGAGGGTCCGCTCCGCCCGGCCGCCGGCGTTCTTGACGACCGCGCCGATCTCGGCGTGGCGACCGCCCTCCCACAGCAGCGTGAACTCGCCAGGACGGGTGGCGGCGTCGGAGGCCGCCAAGGTGACGGTCTTCGCCGTGGACTCAAGCACCTTGTCGTCGTACGACACCGTGCCGCCGGCGGAAGCGCTCAGGATCTCGCCGCTGTAGTACCAGCCGATCCCGAAGGTCGCCCCGCCGAGAAGGAGGACGGTCACCACTACCGCGATCAGGGCCGTGCGCCGGCGTGGGCGGTTGCGGATCATGCCGGACGCACGGTGATCACGCGGGTGGAGGTCGTCCCCGCGCGGGTTCCGTCGGGGTTGCGTGTGTGCGCCGTGAGGTGCAGGACGCCCTCGCGGCGCAGGTCGCTCGCCGCGCGGGAATCGAGCTGGAACCAGATCACCTTGCTCTCACCGGCGGTGAGGTCGTAGGTCTTCGGCGTGGTCGTGCGGTCGAGGCGGGCGAAGCCACGGCATGACGGTGAGTGCCCGGTGATGACGGGAGGACAGCTGACGCGGACACCCAGCTGCATGATCGCTGTGCCGTGTGCCTTGACCTCGCGGGAGTTGATCAGTGTTGCGCGCGAGCGCCACGGTCCCGCGGGCGCAAGCTTGGGTTGGACCATGCCGCGCCAGGCTCCGCGGAGCTCCTGAAGGGGCGCGTGCCAGATCGACTCAGGCTTGTACACCTGGTGGGTGATTGTCGGATCGGCCGGACGATGTGGTGTGGCGACCGGATTGTCCTCGATCGCTCCGAGTACAAGGTCGTGGAACGTCCGCTCGGCCGCCCCGAGATTCCAGCCTTCGCCGCCGTCGTGGCCGGTGCGCACCGTGACCAGGCCCTGGGACGGGAAGACGGTGACGAGCTGACCTTCCCGGCCGTTGTACTGGAACATGTCTTCCGGCAGGCCGAGCATGTGCTCGTGGTTGCAGGACTTCGTCGCCGACCGCCAGATGAGATAGCCGTAGCACGGGTAGGGCCGGACCGGTCGCAAGGCGTTCTCGACGTACTCGCGAGAAAGCAGCCGCGTACCGTTCCACACGCCGCCCCGGCGCATGAGCTCGCCGAGCCGGGCGTAGTCGTCGGCTGTCATCTTCAGGTCGAAGAATCCCTGGGTGTGGCCTTTCCAGTCCCGGCCCCACGACCATCGCCCGGGCTCAATGCCGATCGGCGTGAACAGTTCTCGCTGCACGAATGACTGGAAGTCCTCGCCGGCCGCACGCCTGACCGCCTCGGCGACCAGCGCGGGACCGCTCTGCCAGTAGTTCCACCACCTACCGGGCTGGTGAATCATCGTGACGGTCAGAGCGTCGCGGACCCGGTCGGGCATGAACGGGTTGAAGTCACGCGCCTTCCGTTGGCTGTTGCCCGAGGTCATTGTGAGAAGGTGACGCATCGTGAGCGTTCCGTGCGGGATGTCCGCCTCCGGGAACATGGCGCCGACCGGGTCGTCCGGGCTGATCAGCCCGGACGACCAGGCCCTTCCGAAGGCCAGCGAGGTGACCGACTTGGCGACCGACCAGCTCTGCGCTCGGTGCGGCGTTCCCTCCGGGGTGTCCGAGTTCTCACCGACGAGGCAGCCGTTTCGATAGATCCGCACCGTGTCGGAGTGATTGTCCTCCGCGAACTCGATCGCCGCGGCCACCTTGGCGGGATTCATGCCCGCCTGCGTGGGTGTGGCGCGCTGCCAGTTCGCTGCCGGCGCGGAACAACTCTTCGCCGACGACATCGACGTCGTCGGCATGACCGGCGCCACCGTTTCGCTCGCGTCGGCCGCGGGAGTGCTCCAACCCGCGGCAGGTGTGATCAGCCCGGCCAGGACCGAAGCGAGCAGGGCCCCGGCGGCGAGGTGGGCGGGCTTCGGCCTGATGCCGGTGAGGATGGAACGGGCCACGGTGACTCCAGACACGGCTCGTGGGGTTGAATGATTCTCACCTTTGACTCGCGATCATGGCCACGGTGATTCCCCGAACCTGGCGCCGAGGTTCTCGGGGAAACCCCCAACTCGTGTCGCTGATTCGGCCATCCGGAACAGATACTTGGTGGATGAGCCAAACCGTCGATGCCTGGGTCCGCGCGACCACCGACCTCATCCTGGACCGCGTCGACGAGCTCGGCGCGCGACTCACCGAGTCCATTCGTACCGAGCTGCCCGTGTACCAGACGGTGCCAGCCGACGAGCTGCAGAGGTCCGTGACAGGGCAGGTCGCGCTGGCGCTCGCCGGTGTGCGAGACGGTGAGACACCCGGTCCGGCCCAACTCGCCGCGGCCGAGGAATGGGGCCGCCGCGCCGGCGAGCAGGGAGTCGCTGTCTCAGCGCTCATGCAGGCCTACGAGAAGTCCTTCGCCGAGGTCTGGCAGGCCTTTGCCGAGCAGGCGGGAACCAGGCCCGAAGCCGCCCGGGCGCTGGTCGAGCTCGCCCCGGTCATCTGGAGCTGGGTCCACCAGTTCGGCCGGGCCGCGGCCGAAGGGCACCAGGTCGCCGTGACCAGCAGGCTGATCGACGACGCGCGCGCCCGCCAGCAATTCATCCAGCTGGTCACCTCGGCACCCGGCAGCGCGGACTGCGCGAAACTCGGCGGCGAGCTGGGATTCGGCACCGACGGCCCGTTCCGTGCACTGGCGTTCACCGCCGCGGACAGCGGGCGTGAGCTCAACCGCCTGCACCTGCGCCTGCAGCACCTGGCCGGACCGTGTATCGCCGCCCCGCACGAGACCCACATCGTCGTCCTGAGCCAGCGGGCCGAGCCGGACGAGATCGCCACGCTGGTGCGACCGATGGCCGACGGCCAGGTCCTCGGGCTCGGCAGGCGCCGCAGCGGACTTGCCGGTGCCCGGATCTCCATCGGCGACGCCGAGCTGGCATTGCCGCTGGCCGGACGGCTGGGCCACGACATCGACTTCGGCGAGCATTGGCTGTTGGCCATCCTGTACACCCAGCTCGAGCACCTCGACGAGCTCGACACCGGTGTCCGGGCGGCCACCGACCATCCCCACCTCGCCGACACCGTGCGCGCCTTCGCCGACACGGGCCTGTCCGCCGCGGCGGCCGCCCGCGCCCAGCACCTACACGCCAACAGCGTCGCCTACCGCCTCCAGCGGTGGCAGGACCTCACCGGATGGTCGGTCCACACCTTCGACGGCCTCACCCGCTCCGTCGTCGCCATCCGTCTCGCCGGCGTGATTACCAGGTGAGCAGTCCGATGTGGGACTGTGCATCGAACGGTGCTTCCGGCCCGACACACCGGGCTGAGGTTCGGTGGGATGGGTACGGATAGTGATGGCATTAGACGTTGTGAGTCCAGGTGAGGGTGAGAAGAAGCGGGTGCCGAAGGTGCGGTCGGCGCAGGAGGAGTTGGCGGCCTCGATGGTCGCGCAGGCTCAGGAGCAGGGTCTGGCCTTGACCGGGCCGGAGGGGTTGCTCAAGCAGCTGACCAAGACGGTGCTGGAGGCCGCGCTGAACGCGGAGATGACCGAGCATCTCGGGCACGAGAGGCACCAGGCCGAGGTCGGCCGCGAGGGCCGTAACGTGCGCAACGGTGCCCGGTCGAAAACGGTCGTCTCGGATGCGGTGGGCGAGGTCGAGGTTGCGGTGCCGCGGGATCGGGACTCGAGTTTCGACCCGGTGATCGTGAAGAAGCGGCAGCATCGTCTGGGGAGTGTGGATGAGGTGGTGCTGTCGTTGTATGCGAAGGGGTTGACCACGGGTGAGAGTGCGCCGTGAAAGCGCTGTTGTATCGCGAGGAGGTGAGAAACCTTCTCCTGCGGGTCGTCGCAGCGGTCCGTTGAAGTTGAGGGCAGCCTGAACCGGGAGGTGCCGGTAAGGGCGGCAAGCGGCCCTGACAAAACCGGGACGTGCCAGGACTGCCAGATGGTGCGGGTCCGGCAAACGAGTCGAAGAGGTATACGCGAGGAACTGGCGTGTTACGTTTCCTTAAGTGGTCACCGGCCGAAATCTGGTGGATGGCCGGTTGCGATGCGCACCCGTTTCTTTCTTGATGAGGCGGGGAACTCCTGGGCGGGGATTTTCACCTTCGCAGGGAGGCCGTGGTGAAAGTCTGCGGCGTAGCCGCGGCGATATCGCGGGAACAAAGTCAGATGCCTCCTTCGGCAAGCGATCAGCAGTGAGGTGATCTCAGCGACTTTTACGTGAGTCGGCCGTGTTCGAAATGGGTGAGCACGAGGGCGGCTTGGACGATGTCGCCGATCCTGCGAGGGCTGGTCGTGAGATGGCGCAGCGATCGCCAGCGCCCGGTCAGTAGCGCGAAGCCACGTTCGCCGAGGCAGCGCAGACTGCGCAGCAGCGCGTTGTAGGTCCGGGCGTCCGCATCGAGTGCTCGCCCGTTGGCTGGCTGCTTGATGGGCGTGTGCACACCGATTCCCGCCCCTTCGTAGCCGGGATCGGCCAGCGTGGACAGGTCCAGCCGGGAGGCGGCCCAGTACAGCGCGCCGAGGACCTGGTCGCGGGCCGCGGTCAGGTCGTGCACCGAGCCGGGCTCGACCTCGGAGACCCACAGCGGGAAGCCATCTGGGTCCATCAGCGCCTGCACGTTGCCGCCCGACTTGCGGGCCTTGCCGGAGTACCAGGCGTCGATCTGTTCACCCTTGACGCTGGTGGTCTTCTCGCCGAGCCGATCGGTGGAGAACACCGTCCCGTCCAAGACCAGATGCGGCGCGCCGTAGGCTTTGGCCTGACAAAGCGCATCGTGCAGGTCCGGCGCCTGGGCGGCGAGCACCTCAATCACCTCGGTGAGATAGCGGTAGCCGGTCGCCCGCGAGATGCGGTGATCACGCGCGAGCGCGGCCACGTCGCGGTTGTCCCGGAACCAGCGCAGCCCGAACACGGCCTGTCGAAAACACGTCAGCGCCCGGCTACCGCGGCGGGTGCCGCGCTCGCGACGCTCGGCGTGCAGGAGCCGGCTGAGGAACCAGGCCAGTTCACGCGGCACGTCGAGGATGGCACGATAGGCAATCACGTGGAGTCCTTCTGGTGAAGATCATCTTTGGCGAGAGACCTTCTACCAGGGACTCCACGCCCATCTTCACCCCACCCGCACGGCCTCCAGCAGGTCAGGCGCTACTCACGCACCAACGATCCTGATCTTGCTGAGATCACCTCACTGGTAGTCCTCCACGATGCCCGGCTGTACTTCGGCAGGCGCCGATGAGGTGTTGGCCTGCACCGTGTGATCGGCAACTGCGCCGGCCATGGACGCCGAACTGCCTATCAGCAGCGCGCACGCGCCAGCAACCAGGGCAGGACGAAGCCACGAGCCTATCGTCACGTTCCCCACTTCCCCTCCATTACTTTGGTATTGAGCCGTTCGGGGTAGTCGACTAACCCCGGGCTTTCGCGGGAGTGAGGGTTTGGCGGCGTGCCGTGAAAGGAGAATGGTGCTCTGAGCTGCGATGATACGGCTTGTCGAAGGTCGTATTGGTCGCAGGTTCAGGAGCACCATTCAGGTGAGTAAGTGTAGGTCGCCGTATCCGCGGCTGGTGGTAGGCGGGTCGGGTTCGGGTGTCGTGTCGCAGGCCGGGGCGGTGTTGCTGCTGCGCACGGCCGACGCGGTCGGGCTGACGGGCGCGTTGTCGAGGGCGTTGTCACCGTGGCGAGAACCCCTGGCCGTGCACGATCCGGGCAAGATCGTGCTGGATGTGGCGATCGCGGTCGCGCTGGGCGGCGACTGCCTGGCCGATGTCGGCCTGCTGCGGGCCGAACCGGGCGTATTCGGGCGGGTGGCGTCGGATCCGACCGTCTCCCGGTTGATCACCACACTGGCCGACGACGCGGGCACGGCGGTGACGGCCATCCGGTCCGCGCGCGCCGCGGCACGTAATGTGGCGTGGGAACGCGCCAGTGACCACGCACCCGATCACGGGATCGACGCCGACGATCCGCTCATCATTGACCTGGATGCCACGCTGGTGACCGCGCACTCGGACAAGGAACGCGCCGCACCGAACTTCAAGCAGGGGTACGGGTTTCATCCGTTGGGTGCGTGGGCCGACCACGGTGTCGACGGGACCGGTGAGCCGCTGGTGGTGATGTTGCGGCCGGGCAACGCCGGTTCCAACACCGCGGCCGATCACCAGCAGGTGCTGGCGGACGCGTTGACGCAGCTGCCGTTCCAACCGGGCTATCGGGTCGGCAGAAAAGTGTTGGTGCGCACCGATTCCGGCGGCGGAACACATGACTTCGTGCGCTACTGCCACCAGCGGCGGTTGCAGTACTCGGTCGGGTTCACCCTCACCGAGACCACCGCTGCCGCGGTCGAGAAGATCCCTGAGCATGTGTGGACGCCCGCCTACGACGCCACGGCCAGGTCCGGGACGGGGCGTGGGTGGCGGAGCTGACCGGGTTGATCGACCTGCCCGGCTGGCCCCCCGGCATGCGCGTCATCGTCCGCGCCGAACACCCGCACCCCGGCGCGCAACTGCGGTTCACCGACCGTAACGGGCTGCGGCTGACCGCGTTCGCCACCAACACCACCCGCGGCCAACTGCCGGATCTTGAGCTGCGGCACCGCCGCCGCGCCCGCTGCGAAGACCGCATCCGCACCGCGAAAGACACCGGGCTTGCCAACCTACCTCTGCACGGTTTCGACGCCAACCGGATCTGGATCGAGATCATCTGCCTCGCGGCTGAGCTCACCGCCTGGATACAGACGCTCGCCCTCCACGGCCACGACGCGCGCCGCTGGGAACCCAAACGCCTGCGGCTGTTTTCCCCCACCGCGCGGCTGGCCCGCCACGCACGGCAAACCCAGCTCCGGTTCGCCAAACACTGGCCCTGGACCAGACTGATCACCACCGCACTCGCCCGCCTACACCCCGGCTGACCAGCCCAAACCCGCCCCAACAACCAACGAAGGGACATCCATCCGGGCCCGTGGAACCCGGCAGCCAACCCGCTGAACGGGCCGCCAACCACGCCCCACGACCAGAAACACCATCAAAAACCCAATCCGAACCCGATCAGGCCAGCACGTCAGCCACGCGAAAGATCAGGGCTAATACTCGATGCCTTCCCGAAGAGCATGCTGACCTTAGACATATCGACGCTCAGCCACAACCAGCAACCAGACACTGTGCCGCACTTCTCAAGTCGCCGGGTCGTGTAACAGAAAACGGGTCAGTGGAGATGGAAGAACGGGCGCGATCATCGTGACCGCCCTGCTGTGTTAACTGCCTGGATTCAGGGGGAACAAATGGTGGAAAGTGCGGCCAGATATCGCATTGTCTTGGTCCTCGGCCTTGTGGTAGTGCTCATCGCGGGGCTGCTCGGTACGCCGCCCACAGCGCGGGCAGAGCCTGACCCAGGCGCCGAGCCGAGCATGGCTGACGACCCGCCGACCAGTGACCGTGGTCGGGTGCTGGAGCTGTGGCGGTCCGGCGGACCCGCTATGCGAGCAGCCGCCGAGGACGCCCTGGTCGGCTCGGACGAGGCGGTGCGGGAATTCCTGGCCACGGGGCGACAGGTCGCTGCCGAGCATGACTACCGCATCAAGGTCGCCCGCCTGCTCGCGACCGGTGGCCGAGGGGTCAAGGACGCCGCCCAGCAAGCCTTGAACGGGCCGGTCGAGGAACTACCGGCGTTCCTCGAGTCCGGGTGGCAAGGCCCGTGGGAGCACGACCTGCGGGTCCACGTCGCGCAGATCATGGCCGCCGGCGGCCGTGGAGTGCGCGAAGCTGCGCAGCAGGCGCTCGACGGCACAGTCGAGGACCTTTGGGAGTTCGTCCGCTCGGGCCAGCATCAGGCCAGGGAACACGATGACCGGGTCCGCGTGGCTCAGCTACTCGCCAGCGGCGGACCCGAAGTTCAAAAGGCCGCGCAGGTCGCACTGGACGGCACGGTCGAGGACCTGCGGTACTTCCTGGAAACCGGCCAACACGTGGCACGGGAACGCGACGCCGAAACCACCACCGTCGCTGGCCTGGCAGCCGTAGCGCGAGAGGCTGGCAAACGCGCCGCCGCTGAGACCGAAGCCGCCAAGCAAGCCACCGAGAAGGCACTGCACGCGGCCCGACTCGCCAAGGAAGCCGCCCAACGCGCCGCCGCCGAAACCGCCGCCGCCAAGGACAACGCCACCCAGGCTGCCGCAGCCGCTGGGCGGGCTGCCAACGCTGCGGAACGAGCGGCTCAGGCGGCGCAGGAGGCGATCGGTGCTGCCAACGCCGCCAACGCTGCGGCCCGGGTAGCTGCCAATGCGGCCGCTCGGGCGTCAACGGCGGCATCGCTGGCGAGCCAGGCCGCGGCCCGCGCTTACGGAGCCGCCTCCGCAGCCGCCAACGACGCCAGTCAGGCGGCCGCAGCACGTCAGGCCGCCGTCGACGCCGGAAACGTCGCCGCCAGCGCCCGACAAGCCGCCCAAGCCGCCAAAGCAGTCGGCGAGGCTGCCCGCGCCGCTGGTGACGCCGCGCGAGCTGCCATCAATGCAGGCAGCAACGCCGCAGCAGCGGGACAAGCGGCACACGAAGCCAGCGGCCACTCCGCAGCCGCCGGTGCACAGGCAGACCGAGCTCGCGCAGCTGCCGCACGAGCCAAGAGCGCCGCAGCTCGCGCCACACGAGCGGCCAACGCCGCCGACGCCCTCGCCCGTGCTGCGGGCAGGGCAGCCAACGAGGCCCATGCCGCCGCCAACCGAGCAGCCGACCACGCCGAGGCTGCGGCACGCGCCGCCGACGAAGCAGCCAAACACGCAGGGGACGCCGAACGCGCCGCCGAAGCCGCAGCAGCACACGCCGCCGCCGCCAAAACCGCTGCTCAGGAAGCCACGGCGGCCGCGAACCAGGCACGCGAGGTTGAACAAGCCGCCCGCCAAGCCGAAGCCGAGCGACTGGCGACCCAAACTGAACAAGCAGTACAGGCGGCGCGTGACCTGCGCGCGGAGTACGACAAGCACAAGTCCGACATCGCGTGGGACACCGAAGAAGCGGTTCGCCGCGACGAAGAAGCCAAGCGGCTCCTCGCCGAAGCCCGCCAGCCTGATACCCCGACCGAAACGGTCGTCAGCAATGGTCGACGGGTTGCCATGCATGTCCTGACCACGGGCGGCCCCTGGAGCCAAGCCGCAGCAGAGACGGCGCTCGCCGGCACCGAAGCTCAAGTCGTCGAGTTCGTCAAGGTTGACCTCGCCCTGGCCACCGAGCAAGACGATCGATCCCGCGTCGCCCACGTCGCCGCCACGGGTACGCCCGAGGCGCTGCGCCAGGCGGCGGAGGCGGCACTCAGCGGCAGTTACGAACAAGTGCTGGAGTTCCTCCGGAACCAGAACTACGAGGGCAGGAAACACGACGACCGCATCGCGATCGCCCGAATTCTCGAAGGCGCCGGACCGGCCGTGCGAGACGCCGCCAACGCCGCACTTGACGGCACACCCGCCGACCAGCGCGAGTTTCTGCGAACCGGCCAGTACGCTGCTCGCGAACACGACGAACGCATCGCCGTCGCACAGGCACTGTCCTCCGGAGGCCCCGAGGTCAAAGCGGCCGCGGAGATCGCCCTCGAAGGACCACCGGAACTGATGCGTGAGTTCCTCACCGTCGGTAAAGCCCGGGCCGAGCAACGCGACCAGGCGACCGCCTCCCACGTCGCCACCGTGCAACGTTACGTAGCGCAAGCCGCCCAATCGGCAGCCGAAGCGAACAAGAACGCCGCCATCGCCGCCGAACAGGCAGCCATCGCCCGCCGAGCCGCCGACGAAGCCGCCGCACACGCCGCACGAGCCCGCCAATCAGCAAACGAAGCTCAAGGCTACGCTGACCAGGCTCGCACCTCAGCCCGACAGGCGCAGGAGTACGCCAACGAAGCCGCCGAATCCGCCCGCCGAGCTCGCTCCGCCGCAGCTGCCGCTCGCCAAGACGCGCGCAGAGCTGCCAACTCTGCAGCGCAGGCGGAAAGCTCCGCTGCGAGTGCACGTGTCTTCGCTGCCCAAGCGGCCGGTTACGCCGCACAAGCACGCGCTTCGGCGGAAGCCGCAGGCAGGGATGCCGCTGCCGCTGCTCAGGCCGCCAGCGAAGCGGTCGCACACTACCTGCGGCTACACCGCGAGGAAGAAGCCCAACGGCGACGAGACGCAGCAAACGGGGCGGGACCCCAAGACAGGCTAACCCAGTTCGACAACTCGACATTCTTGACCTATTCTGACGGAAATTGCTACCTGAATGGAATCCTGCTGCCGGCGAAGCTGGGCACAGGTTCCTGCGTTGGCCTGGCCCATGACTTTGATATTTGGCTGGGCTGGGACGCCGGAAACATAAACTGGGATATGCTCCGGGGTCGTGAGGATGCCGCAGAACAGCTCCTCAAAGAGTATTGTAGAGACCGGCCGGAGGCCTGTGGTCCTGAGCTTCGGAAGCAGCTGGCTAACGCAAACCTTGCCATAGTGCCATTCCGATACTACGAGGGGGGACTAGGGTCGATCTTTCGGTCGTTCGGTAGAGCCCTAGGTTTCATCTCCAAGATCCCCGGCTTGAGAAGCTTGGCCCCGAAGACCGGAGGTTGGCTTCCACAGAAAGCTATCGGTAAACTTCCCGAGCATTGGGGGCCCGGGATTCCGAACAAGAAGGGGGTCGGCTTTAGGTGGTTCGGACCAAATTCGAGTAGTCAGGGTGTTCGTATCGATAAAGCCGTTCCTGGCTCATCGAACCCGAGTCAGCAAGTGAACCACGTGATTGTACGGGATGGTGGTAAGGTGATCGGGAGAGATGGAAAGCCGATCAGGGGAAGAATTGAGGACGATCCAGTGAACGCGCACATCCCGTTGTCTGAGTGGCTCAAGTGGTCGAAATGGAACACTCCATGACATCGGTAGTCCGGTACCCGGATATGAGGGCCAACGTTGTAGGTGCCGTACGAGCTCTGGCTGACCCAGAGTTTCAGCGGAGAGCGTGGATTCGAAAGGGTCCACCTCAACCCGGATTTGCCTTTGACTTCACATTCTATGTCAACGTTTTAGATGACGTGCGTATGCGGGAAGATCCGGCGGCGACGATAGGAGAAATTCTCCGAAATCAGAAAGAAGTAGACGTGATGAAGGAATTGGCTTCCTCTTTAGAGAGCCTGTTCCACGAACTGGGCGTCGAGCGGACAGATGAAGAGTATCTGGCGTCGCCGCTCTGGAAGCCTGTGGTCGCTGCGGCAAAGGATGCGCTGGTCATCTTGGAAGAAGACAGCTGAACGGCAGCGGCTGACACTGGTCCATCCGGCGGAGGAGCGCCGCATGGCCGCCAAGACGTCATTCATTGATCAGATGCTGGTTCGTCGGTGACGCAAGGCCTCGCTGTGTTGGGCACTGAGCTTCGCCCGGTTGTCCGGAGTTCGGGTTATCTGTGGGTGTCGCCTTGGGCGCGAAGGTAGGCGTCTTCGTGCTCGTCGGGGGACAGTTCGTGGAGGCTGGCTTGGATCCGGCGCGGGGTTGTACCAACCGTCGATGTAGCGGAGCAGGCCGTGTTCGGCCTCGGCGTGGTGGCGAATTCTGCCCTACCGTGCGACTCTGTCTGGCAGGAGGAGCCCCAGCGACCTGGCGGCCTGTTGGTCTGTTCGTCAGGGGGCGAGGCGAGGTGGTCGGCGACTTGGTGGGCGGGTTGCATGGTGGGCAGGCCGGAGCCGATGTCGATGAACTGGGTGATGCCGCGGCGGACGAGGTGGCGCACGACGCGGTGCAGGAAGACGCGGTTGGCTTTGGCGATGTCCCGGAGCATGGGGAATCCGACGAAGACGTTGTCGGCGAAGTCGCGGTCGATGCTGTAGGCGGCGTCGCCGCCGAGGTAGTAGTCGTAGACGCGCGCGACGCTGGGCCGGCGGAGGCCGAGGCCTAAGGCGTGTCTGACAATGCCTTTGTCCAGGTGATCATGGCGTGGAGGACGACCGCGGAGCGGTAGACGATGGCGAGTTTGTCGTAGCGAGTAGCCAGGCCCCGCCATTGCTTGAGCAGGTTGAAGTGGCGTTCGACGACGTTGCGGCGGTGGTAATCGACCGAGTCGAAGGCGGGTGGGCGTCCGCCGCGGGAACCGCGGCGTTTGCGGTGCCCAGCCTGATCGGTCGGCTCGGGGATCACGGCGGTGATGCGGCGGTCGCGCAAGTGTCCGCGGATCGCTTTTGAGGAGTAGGCCTTGTCGCCGCGGACACGCTCGGGCCGGGTGCGAGCTCGACCGCGTCCGAGGCGCGCGACATGCAGATGCCGCATCAGGTGCGGGAACATCGGTGCGTCCCCGGCCTGGCCAGGACCGACCAACGCCGCCAGCGGTCGGCCGTTGCCATCGACGAGGTGGTGCACCTTCGTGCTCCAGCCGCCGCGGGAACGACCGATCGCATGGTCAGGCGGCTCGGGCCGGGCCTCCGGGGCGGTCAGCAGATCAGCCGGATCCACACCCATGCGGGACAGCAAGAGCCGGGCGGCTTCGATCTCGTTGGGTCCGGCGGGCTCGTCAGCGAACTGGGTGGTCATCGCTCTTTACCTCCCGCCAGGGAGGTATGGTAGGCGATCAGCATGCGGTCCAGCGCGACTGTCGGGTGTACCACTAGGACGCGGTGGTCGGGGTCGGCGGCGAGCAGGACGCGGTCGCCGGGGCGGAAGCCGCACCGGCGGCGGACCGGGGCGGGTAGCACCACGTAGTGGGTGTGGGAGACGGCGAACACGCCCGCCGGGTCGGGGAATACCACGACCGCCTGCTCGACTGCGGTGACGCCCAGGCGCTGTCCCGGACGCCAGCCCAGTGCGCGCAGGAGGGATTTGTCGGAGACCCGGCCGGAGGCGTCGATGCGGCCCATGCCGTACTGCAGGGTGTCCCGCCGGACCAGCGTCGCCAGCGGGGGCGGGTTCGTCGGCGTGGGTGGTGGGGCCGACGTGGTGGCCCGGGCCTGAACCGGCGGTACGAGCGCGGTCACCAGGCGGTCAGTCATGGCGACCACCCCGCCTCCTCGGCAGTGGGCGGATGGCCGCCGCGTCACGGGCCAGACGGAGGGAGACTCGTCGCGCAGTGTGACAACGCGACGACCAACGGTACGGAACTCGTTGGGGAAATCTCACCGGTTTTTGTGTCCGAGGGGGGACTTGAACCCCCACGCCCTTTACGGGCACTAGCACCTCAAGCTAGCGCGTCTGCCATTCCGCCACTCGGACTTGCTGGGAAACAGAGTAACTGATCGTCGACCGGGGCTGAACGGGGGCCTGCTGGTACCAGCGCCGTGGGTGTGCGTTATGGGGATGGTAGGAAGGCGGGGTGACCGAACCGAACCTGATCGATACAGCAGCCGATGAGGCAGTGGCGCTGACCAGCGAGCTCATCCGCATCGACACCACGAACACCGGAGACCCGCAGACTCTGGTGGGGGAGCGGGCGGCGGCCGAGTACGTGGCGGAGAAGCTTACCGATGTCGGCTACGAGATCACCTATGTGGAGTCGGGGGGCAAGGACCGGCACAACGTGATCGCCAGGTTGGCGGGGGCGGACCCGAGCCGGGGGGCGCTGCTGATCCACGGTCACCTGGATGTCGTGCCGGCTGACCCTTCCGAGTGGTCCGTGCACCCTTTCTCCGGCGCGGTGCAGGACGGGTACGTGTGGGGGCGGGGCGCGGTCGACATGAAGGACATGGTCGGCATGACGCTGGCGCTGGCCCGGCACTACAAGCGACACGGCATCGTGCCGCCGCGGGACCTCATCTTCGCCTTCCTCGCCGACGAGGAGGCAGGCGGTTCCTACGGCGCGCAATGGCTGGTGGACAACCGGCCGGAGCTGTTCGAGGGGGCGACCGAGGCGGTGAGCGAGGTCGGTGGCTTCTCGATCACCTTGAAGGACGATGTCCGGACCTATCTCATCGAGACGGCGGAGAAGGGTATCCGCTGGATGAAGCTGCGAGTGCGGGGGACCGCGGGGCACGGCTCGATGATTCATCGTGACAACGCTGTCACCAAACTGTCCGAGGCGGTGGCCCGGCTCGGCAACCATCAGTTCCCGCTGGTGCTCACCGACTCGGTACGGGAGTTCCTCGCCGGGGTCACCGAGATCACCGGCTGGGACTTCCCCGAGGATGACCTGGACGGGGCGGTCGCGAAGCTCGGCAACATCTCCCGCATGATCGGCGCCACCCTGCGGGACACGGCCAACCCGACGATGCTCACGGCCGGCTACAAGTCGAACGTGATCCCGTCCACGGCGGAGGCCGCCGTGGACTGCCGCATCCTGCCCGGCAGGCTGGACGCCTTCAACGAGGAACTCGACGAGATCCTCGGCCCGGACATCGAGCGTGAGTGGATGGAGCTGCCGCCGGTCGAGACCACCTTCGACGGTGCGCTGGTGGACGCCATGACCAGCGCGGTCGTCGCCGAGGACCCCGGTGCGAACACCCTGCCCTATATGCTGTCCGGCGGCACCGATGCCAAGTCCTTCCAGCGGCTCGGCATCCGCAACTTCGGGTTCGCCCCGCTGAAACTGCCGGCCGAGCTCGACTTCTCCGCCCTCTTCCACGGGGTGGACGAGCGGGTGCCGGTGGACGCCCTGCGCTTCGGCACCCGCGTGCTCGACCGCTTCCTGCGCTCCAGTTAGTCAGCGTTCAGCAGCGCGCGCCACGTACCACCTCGGGTGGACGCCTTCCGAGTAACGCCTACACGATCACGCCGGGCAGGCCGGCCGCCGCCAGGGTGCGCTTGCGGCGCAGCCACACCCGGCGTGTGCCGTCGGAGTACAGCCGCACGTTCGACAGCTCCCATCCGGCGAACTCCGCCTGGATGGACAGCTGCAGCGCGGCGGAGAGACGGGACACGCCGGGTGGCAGTTGCAGCCGGCGGTACTCCCAGTCTTCGTCGACCACCACCTCGTTCGACGTCATGGCTCGGTCACCTGGATCACCTGTGTCCCTTCTCCGGCCGCCGAGCCGACGACCACCCGGCCGGTCCGGTCGTCGACGGCAACCGAGTTCGGCTGGCGCACGGTGGGGAAGCGGTACTCCTCGGTCGGCTCCCCGCCGCGAAGGTCGAAGCCAACCACTTCATTACGTTCGGTCAGGGTGACCCACGCCAGGTCCCGCTCCCGATCGACGGCGATGCCGAACACACCGCCCGGTACCGGGTAGCGCTGGCGCAACAGCAGCGGGTCGGTGGAGAACGCCAGCAACGCCCCACCGCGCGCGTCGGTGGTCAGCACCCGCTGGAAAGAATCGACCGCGGCGCCCGCGACCCCGTCACCCGCCCGGAGGCCCTCACCGACCTTCCGCGCCCCGAGGTCCACGTCGAACAGCGCCGTCCGGAGCCGGTCCAGCACCAGCACCTCGTCCCCGGCGAGCAGTACCTCGTCGGCACTGTAGAGCTGCCCGGTCACCGTGCCGCGCACCTCGTCGCCGACGAGCACCTCGATCGCCTTGCGGTCCGGCAGCGCCACCAGGGTGTCCTGGCCCCGCCGCACGGCGGACACCGGCGCACCGTCCAGGGGCACCGTCTCCACGGTCGCCTCGGGTAACGCGATCCTGGCCACGGCGCCCGCACCGGGCATGCTGGCCAGCAGCCCGCCTTCGACCCCGGCCACCTGCTCGGCGCCCCCGGGTAGCGGCACCGACCGCGGCTCCGCGTCCAGGTCACCGAGGTCGTACAGCAGCACCGAGCTCGGTTCCCGTACCGCGACGGCCAGCGTCGCGGTGGCCGGATCCGTGGCCAGCGCGACCACGTCGCCCGCGGGCTTCAGCACCGTGCCCGCCGGCGGGACCGAGACGGCGGGCGAGGGCACCGGGGTCGCCGCGACCGGGTTGTCCACCACCTGCAGATCGTCCTCGACCCCGCCGCTGCCGGAGGAGCATCCGGCGAGCAACGCCGCCACCAGCGCGCCGACCAGCGGCGCCGCTACCGGCGAACCGGTGAACCGGCGCCCAGCGGGTGTCGGTGCCGACAGCGCAGAACCTCCCGAAGGCCGTTCACGAACCGTTCCTCCCAGCATCCCCTACAAACCCCACTCCGTCACGTCCCTGTCACCTGCTCGTCACGAGATACCCGCTCGCCCCTCAGCGCGGCCACCGCTCCGGGTAGCCCAGCTCGATCGCGCTGACATCGTCCAGCGCGGCCTTGATCGCGGGCGGCAGGGTGAGCTCCTCGGCGGCCAGCGACCCGGTCAGTTGCCCGGTGTCCCTGGCGCCCACGACCGGAGCCACCACACCCTGCCGGTCCCGTACCCAGGCCAGCGCCACGACCAGCGGCGAGGTGCCGAGACCGTCGGCTGCGGTGCTGACCGCCTCCACGATCCGCGCCGCGCGCTCGGTGCGATGCTGCTCGACGTACCCGGCGTAGGCCGGTGAGGCGCCCCGCGAGTCGGCCGGCGTGCCGGACCGGTACTTCCCGGTCAACACACCCCGCCCGAGCGGCGCCCAGGGCAGCAGCCCGATCCCGTGATGCCGGGCGGCAGGCAACACCTCGCGTTCGATCCCCCGTTCGAGGAGTGAGTACTCCACCTGGGTGGACACCAGTGGCGGCCCGTTCGACCGGCCGGCCGCCGTGGCCAACTGCCAGCCCGCGTAGTTCGACACCCCGGTGTAGCGCACCTTGCCGCTGCGCACGGCGAACTCCAGCGCCGACAGCGTCTCCTCGAGCGGCACGCTGTCGTCCCACGCGTGCAGCTGCCACAGGTCGATGTGCTCCACCCCGAGCCTGCGCAGCGAACCGTCCAACGCGGACAGCAGGGCCCCGCGGGATGCGCCACCCCCGAACGGGCCTTCGGTGCGCCGGGCCACCGCCTTGGTCGCGAGCACCACGTCGTCCCTCGGCACCAGATCGCCCAGCAGCGAGCCCAGTAGCCGCTCGCTCTCACCTTCGGCGTAGATGTCCGCCGTGTCCACCAGCGTGCCACCGGCGTCCACAAAGGTCACCAGCTGGTTGGCCGCTTCCTCCGCGTCGGTGTCGCTGCCCCAGGACATCGTGCCGAGTGCCATCCTGGACACTCGCAGGCCGGACGCTCCGAGCTGCCGCTTCTGCATGCGCCCGAGCCTAGCCGGACGCTCCGTGACAGCCACCGCGACCGGCGCTCATGCCCCGGTGGTGAGGCGCGTGAGGGCAAGATCGTGCACCCGATAGGGTCAGCGCCCGTGCGATTGGGATTGAATATCGAACACCGCGGCCGCTCGGCGGTGATGGCCTGACATGGGCTGGTTCGAAGCGCTGGTCCTCGGTCTCGTCCAGGGCCTCACCGAGTTCCTGCCGATCTCCTCCAGCGCCCACCTACGGATCACCGCGGCTTTCGCGGGTTGGGGCGACCCGGGTGCGGCGTTCACCGCGGTCACCCAGATCGGTACCGAACTCGCGGTCATCCTGTACTTCGGCAAGAAGATCGGCCGGATCCTCGCGTCCTGGTTCTTCTCCCTGTACAAGCCGGAGTACCGCAGCGACCCCGACGCGCGGGTGGGCTGGTTGATCATCGTCGGCTCGCTGCCCATCGTGGTGCTCGGCCTGCTGTTCCAGGAGGACATCGAGCATGCCTTCCGGGACCTGCGGCTGATCGCGACCACCCTGATCGTGTTCGGCATCCTGCTGTGGATCGCCGACCACGTCGGTCGCAAGGAGCGCGACCTGGACCGGCTCACCGTGCCGCACGGCCTCGGGTACGGGTTCGCGCAGGCCCTCGCCCTGGTCCCCGGCGTGTCGCGTTCCGGTGGGACGATCACCGGCGGCCTGCTGCTCGGCTACAAGCGGGCGGACGCCGCCGAGTACTCCTTCCTGCTCGCCGTGCCCGCGGTCCTCGGTTCGGGCTTCTACAAGCTCACCGACATCGGTGGTGCGGACAGCCCGTCCTGGGGCCCGACCATCCTGGCGACGGTGGTGGCCTTCGGCGTGGGGTACATGGTGATCGCCTGGCTGATGGCGTTCATCAAGCGGCGTACCTTCGTGCCGTTCGTGCTCTACCGGCTCGGGCTGGGCGCGTTGCTGCTGGTTCTGGTGTTCACCGGGGTGCTGGATCCGGAGGCCGGGCCGGTCGGCGACTGACCACCGCCCGGGGGACACCGTAGGGTGGCGGTCGTGGGCACCGTCATCTTGCTGCGGCACGGCCGTTCGAGCGCGAACGGTTCGGGAGTGCTGGCCGGGCACACGCCGGGGATCGAGCTGGACGACACCGGCCGGTCGCAGGTCGAAGCGCTGGTCGGGCGGCTGGAAGGGGTTCCGCTCGCCGGGCTGGTGAGTTCGCCGTTGCTGCGCTGCGAGCAGACGGTGGCCCCGCTCGCGGCGGCGCGCGCCCTGACGCCCGTGCCGGAGCCGAGGCTGGCCGAGGTCGACTACGGCGAGTGGACCGGGAGGGAACTCAAGGACCTGGTCAAGGAACCGATGTGGCGCGTGGTGCAGGCGCACCCCTCGGCCGCGGTGTTCCCCGGAGGGGAAGGGCTCGCCGCGGTCCAGGCGCGCGCGGTCGCCGCGGTACGCGAGCACGACGCCCGGTTCACCGAGCAGGAGGGTGAGCACGTGGTCTGGCTGCTGTGCAGCCACGGGGACGTGATCAAGGCGGTGCTCGCCGACGCGCTCGGGCAGCACCTGGACTCCTTCCAGCGGATCGTGGTCGACCCGGCCTCGGTCTCGGTGGTCCGCTACACCGAGACCAGGCCGTTCGTGTTGCGGACGAACGACCACAGCGCCGATCTGACCGGCATCGTGCCGGAGAAGCCACGTGCGGACGAACAGCAGGGCTCCTCCGACGCGGCGATCGGAGGTTCCACCGGACGGGAAGGCGGAACATGACGAACGCGGCGAACCCGTTGCTGTCACCGAGCGAGCTGCCCTACGGCCTGCCGCCTTTCGACCGGATCGCCGAGGAACATTTCCTGCCCGCCATCGAGGCCGGGATGGCCGAGCAGCTCGCCGAGGTGGCCGAGATCACCGCCAACCCGCGGCCGCCGAGCTTCGCGAACACCGTGCTCGCGCTGGAGCGCTCCGGCCGGCTGCTGCGGCGGGCCTCGCTGGTGCTGGCGAACCTGACCTCCGCGCACGCCACCGAGGGCATCCGGGAGATCAGGGCGACCGTGGCGCCGCTGCTGGCCGCGCACCAGGACACGATCCATCTCGACCGGCGGTTGTTCGAGCGGATCGAGGACCTGGCAGGCCGAAGGGCTGAACTGGGCCTGGACGCCGAGTCGGACTGGCTGCTGCACCGGTGCCACCTGGAGTTCCGGCGAGCGGGCGCCGGCCTGGACGCGGCCGAGCAGGAGCGGCTGCGCGAGCTCAACACCGAGCTGTCCGAGCTGAGCACGCGGTTCCAGGACAACCTGCTCGCCGACACCAATGAGCTGGCCGTCCTGGTCACCGGCGAGGATGAGCTGGCGGGGTTGTCCGCGGACGCGGTCGCCGCGGCGGCGCGGGCGGCCGAGACCCGGGGCGAGCACGGCGGGTACGTGCTGAACCTGGCGCTGCCGACCGCCCAGCCGCTGCTGGCCTCGTTGGCCGACCGGGGCCTGCGGGAGCGGGTGTTCACCGCCTCGACCTCCAGAGCCAACCGGGGCAACGAGTACGACAACACCGGGGTGCTGGCGCGCATCGTGGCCCTGCGGGCGGAGCGGGCGGCCCTGCTGGGATACCCGGACCACGCTTCCTATGTGATCGCCGACGAGACCGCGGGCACCGCCGAGGCGGCGCGGGACATGCTGCACCGCTTGGCCCCGGTCGCGGCCGCCAACGCCGCGGCCGAGCAGGCCGAGTTGCAGCGGCGGGTCGACGCGGAGGGCGCCGGGTTCGAGGTGCGGCCGTGGGACTGGGCGTACTACGCCGAGCGGGTCCGCAAGGCGCGCTTCGACATCGACGAAGCCGAGCTGCGGCCGTACTTCGAACTGGAGCGGGTGCTCGTCGACGGCGTGTTCCACGCGGCGACGCTGCTGTACGGGCTCACCTTCGTGGAGCGGCACGACCTGCCGGTCTACCACCCCGAGGTGCGGGTGTTCGAGGTGTTCGAGGCCGACGGCAGCGGGCTCGGCCTGTTCCTCGGCGACTACTACGCCCGGGACACCAAACGCGGTGGCGCGTGGATGAACAACTTCGTCGAGCAGTCCGGGTTGCTGGGCGAGCGGCCCGTGGTGACGAACAACCTCAACCTCGCCCGGCCGCCCGAGGGGGAGCCGACCCTGCTCACCTTCGACGAGGTGACCACGGCGTTCCACGAGTTCGGGCACGCCCTGCACGGGTTGCTGTCCGCGGTGCGGTACCCGACGTTCTCCGGCGCCAACGTGCCGCGGGACTTCGTGGAGTTCCCGTCCCAGGTCAACGAGATGTGGGCGCTGTGGCCCGAGGTCCTTGCCAACTACGCGCGGCACCATCGCACCGGGGAGGCGCTGCCGGGCGAGGTTGCCGAACGGCTGCGCGCGGCGCAGTCCTTCGGGCAGGGCTTCCACACCACGGAGTACCTCGCCGCCGCCCTGCTGGACCAGGCCTGGCACGCGCTCGAGCCGGGGGAGCGGATCGAGCCGGGCGAGGTCGAGCGGTTCGAGGCGGAGTCGTTGGCGAAGGCCGGGGTCGCGCTACCGGCGGTGCCGCCGAGATATCGCAGCACCTACTTCGCGCACATCTTCAGCGGTGGGTACTCGGCGGGCTACTACTCCTACATCTGGAGCGAGGTGCTGGACGCCGAGTCCGTGGAGTGGTTCCGCGCGCGTGGCGGCCCGACCAGGGAGAACGGCGACCACTTCCGACGGGAGCTGCTGGGCAGGGGCGGCAGCGTCGACCCGATGGCGGCGTTCCGCGCCTTCCTCGGCCGCGATCCGGACATCGCCCCGCTGCTGCGCCGCCGCAACCTCACCGGTTAGCCCGCTGGTGTGTGTGTTCCGTTCCGTGCATCTTTGGCACGGAACGGAACACACACACCAGGTCTCAGACGAGGCCGAGGGAGCGGACGGCTTCGCGTTCCTCGGTCAGCTCGCCGACCGAGGCGTCGACGCGCTCGCGGGAGAACTCGTTGAGGTCCAGGCCCTGCACGATCTCGTAGCGGCCGTCCCGGGTGGTCACCGGGAAGGAGGAGATCAGGCCCTCCGGCACGCCGTAGGAGCCGTCCGAGGGCACCGCCATCGAGGTCCAGTCGCCCTCCGGCGTGCCGTTCACCCAGGTGTACACGTGGTCGATGGCGGCGCTGGCGGCGCTGGCCGCCGAGGAGGCGCCGCGCGCCTCGATGATCGCCGCGCCTCGCTTGGCCACGGTCGGGATGAACTCCTCGGCCAGCCAGGTGCGGTCGTTCACGACCTCGGCCGCGTTCCGGCCGGCCACCTCGGCGTGGAAGACGTCCGGGTACTGGGTGGCCGAGTGGTTGCCCCAGATCGTCAGCTTGCGGATCTCGCCGACCGGCGTGCCGGTCTTCTTCGCCAGCTGAGCCAGCGCGCGGTTGTGGTCCAGCCGGGTCATCGCGGTGAACCGCTCCGCGGGGACGTCCGGGGCGTGCGACTGGGCGATCAGCGCGTTGGTGTTGGCCGGGTTGCCCACCACCAGCACCTTCACGTCCTCCGCCGCGCCCGCGTTGATCGCCTCGCCCTGCGGCTTGAAGATGCCGCCGTTGGCCTCGAGCAGGTCACCGCGCTCCATGCCCTTGGTTCGCGGGCGCGCGCCGACCAGCAGCGCCACGTTCGCACCGGAGAACGCCTGCTTCGCGTCGTCGAAGATGTCGATGCCCGCCAGCAGCCCGAACGCGCCGTCCTCCAGCTCCAGCGCGGTGCCCTCGGCCGCCTTCACGGCCTGCGGGATCTCCAGCAGCCGCAGCTTCACCGGCGTGTCGGGACCGAGCAGCTGACCGGAGGCGACGCGGAACAGCAGCGCGTACCCGATCTGGCCGGCGGCGCCGGTGACGGTGACGTTGACAGGGGCTTGGGTCATTGCGTTCTCCTGCTGACGGGGTCATGTGTGCCCTGGATGCTATCGGTCCTGACCTGGGCCGATCGTGTGTGTCGGCGCACTCCGTGCTGAACCGATTGAGCCTCGCCGACCTCGAGGTCGAACGCCTTGCCCAGCCCGAGTACGGCGGCATCCAGCTGGGAAAGGCTGGACAGCACCGAGCGCCCGCCCGCGTCGTCGATCTCGTCACAGGGCGGCTCCCGCCCGGCAGGCGACAGCGCCCGCCCGCCGCCGTTTCGGACCGTCGCCAGCAGCGCCTCCACGTTGCGGCCGATCCGCCCGGTGAGCGTGGACAGGTTCTCGTCGCCGGCCAGCAGGCCCGGCTGGGCGCGGGCGGCCACGTGCCGGGCCCGGAAGGCGATCGTCTCCAGGGTGGTCAGCACATACCAGCCGTAGTCCCGGCGGCTGCTGATGTTCACCGGGTGGGTCAGCGGTTCCATCGTGGCCCGAACCCGGGCCACCGCGCGGTCGAGGGAACGGGACCGCTCGATCACGCTCACGTTCTCGGTGCCTGCCAGTAGTGCGGTCGCCGAGCGCAGGAAGTCGTCCAGATCCGTCAACACCTCGGCGATGTCGTCCAGCATCACCGCCCTGGTGCGCACCGGCACGATCACCATCGCGGCGAGCACCCCGGCGACCGCGCCCACGGCGGTCTCGGCCAGCCGCAGCCACAACACCCCGAAGCTGAACGTGCCCAGCAGGCTGTACAGCAGGCCGAGCATGCTGGTGATGAAGAAGGCCATCAACGCCTGGGAGACCCGCGAGGTG
The DNA here is from genome assembly GCF_006715045.1 of Amycolatopsis cihanbeyliensis. Lineage (GTDB taxonomy): Bacteria > Actinomycetota > Actinomycetes > Mycobacteriales > Pseudonocardiaceae > Amycolatopsis > Amycolatopsis cihanbeyliensis. The sequence goes on from NZ_VFML01000001.1 coordinate 321,580, forward strand.
TACACCATCGCGAACACGCACAGCAGGATCAGCGCGACCGTGGCCGGGGTGTCCCCACCGGCCAGCAACGCCGCCAGCACCCCGCCGAAGATCCCGACCACGGTGCCGGCCAGCCGGCGCGCGCCCTTCACGAAGGTGGCCCCGGCCGTGGCGGAGCCGATGAACACCACGAACACCGTCAGCACGGCCCAGTACCAGCGTTGCGGGGAGACGAGCTCGCCGCCCAGCACCGCGAGCCCGCCGCCCGCGACGGCCTGGATGGCGGAGCGGGTCTGATTGTCGTAGGCGAACACCGCGGTCCGTTCGGGTTCCGGCTCAGCCTGCTGCTGGTCCTCCTCGGCGGAGTAGTCCCGCTCGGCGATCCGCTGCGCGTTCACATCGGCCAGCGCGAGCTCGGCGATGGCCCGGCGCAGTTCGTCCCCCGGTTCGGCATGCCGGCCGAGTCTGCTGCCCTCGACCAGCATCTCGCTGAACTCCGCGGTCTCGCTGATCAGCGGCAGCTCGCGGGGGTCCCGCTCGATCAGCGAGCGCAGCCGCCGCAACGCCGCGACGAGCTCGGCCCTGCGTTCGGCGGTGAGCCGTTCGGAGGTGGTGCGCCGGGCGGTGACGGACAGCCACTGCGCGGCCAGCTCCACCTCGATCGCGCGCCTGCGCAGCAGACCCGCCGCCGCGGCGTCGATCACGTCCTCGGCGGTGTCCTCGATCATCAGGACGCACTCGTGCAGGCGGGAGTCGGCCCGCCGCAGCTGGGCCGGGCCGCGGCCGCTACCGGCAAGATGCGCCGCAGCGGCCCGCACCACCGCGCCCAACCTGGCACGGAAAGCCCGGCGAACGTCCAGCAACTCCCGCTCCGCACGCCTGCGCAGCAGCACGAACCGCACGAGGGCGTTGGCGGCGAGGCCGGTGGCCAGCGCCACCACCAGCACCGGCACCTGCCCGAGGTGGGTGCCAAGGAACATGGCGAAGAAGAACAGGAAGAAGGTCATCGACCCGAGCGCGACGCCCCGTGGTCCGAACCGCTGCGCGTACACCGCCACGAAGATCAGCAGTACGAACACGATCCCGTCCAGCGGGGGAGTCTCGGCGCCGAGACTCGCCGCGGTGAGCGCGGTCGAACCGGCGACCAGACCCAGTAGCAGGGTGACCGCCTGCCCGCCCGGTGTCGGGTCACTCACGGTGAAGGCCGCGGTCATCGCGCCGATCGCCGCGATCAACATGATCGGCAGCGGCAACCCGAACGGGGCCAGCGCGCCCACCGCGAGGACGATGCCGAGCACCGCGGAGGCCGCCACCCGCAGGCGGATCAGCCCGGGATCGGAGGCCAGCAGCCGGTCGATGCCGCGCTCGAACACCCGCCGGATCACGACCCGCCCTCGCCCGGTTCGGCCAGCAGTTCCCACTGGGCCAGCCCGATCCGCCTGCGGCTGCCCCGGGTGATCCGCAGCCGGTAGTGCCGGTACTCCGCGGGCGTGACCACGGTGAACGCTCTGGTCTGCTTGCGCCAGCGGAACACCCGGTCCGTGCGCTCGTCCAGCACCGTCCACGCGCGACCGTCCGCCGAGCCCTCCAACACCCAGGAACGCGGGTCGCCACGGCGAGCACCGGAGGTGAGCGTGTACAGCCGCACCGTCCTCGGCGGGCCCTCCACCGTGAACTCGAGCACGGGCGTGGTCGTGCGGAACCGGACCTCGGTGGCGGTGGTGTCGTCGCGCAGGGCGGCCGCGTCGGTGCCGTCCGCGCAGCGGGCGAGCCCGTGCAGATCGGCCAGCGGCGCCGGGGGAGCGGTACCGCTGGTGAGCGAGGGCGGGGCCGCGTGTTCCCCGGTGCCCCACTCGCCCGGCTCCGGTCCCAGGTCGATGTCGAGGGTGCCGCCACCCGCGATCCGCGCGTGCGGCAGCCAGCTCTCCCGCACCGGTTCGCCGTCGAACCGTACGGACTGCACGTAGCCGTCCTCCTTTCCGCCGCGCGGTGCGTTGATCACCAGATCGGCCCCGCCGGGCAGGTGCAGGGTGGCCTTGGCGAACAGCGGGGAACCGAGCACATAGCGCGGGCTGCCAACCTGCAACGGATAGAGCCCGAGCGCGCTGAGGACGTACCAGGCGGACATCTCGCCGTTGTCCTCGTCGCCGGGGTAGCCCTGGCCGAGCTCGCTGCCGAGGTAGCAGCGGGCCAGCACCTCGCGCACGATCCGCTGCGCCTTCGCCGGGGCGCCGGCGTGGTAGTACACGTAGGGGATGTGGTGCGAGGGTTGGTTGGAGTGCCCGTACTGGCCGAGCCGGACGTCCCTGGCCTCGGTCATCTCGTGGATCACGCCGCCGTAGGTGCCCGGCCGCAGCCCGGTCTCGGTGGTGGTGAAGAACTCGTCCAGCTTGGCGGCCAACCCGGCGCGGCCGCCGTACAGGTTCGCCAGCCCTTTCCCGTCGTGCGGTGCGCTGAACGCCGCGTTCCACCCGTTGGTCTCGGTGTGCCCGAAGCCCCAGGGCAGCGGATCGTGGGCCTGGGGCGAGCGCCGCCACGACCCGTCGGCGGCGCGACCGGCGAAGAAGCCGACACGGGCGTCGAAGTGGTGCGCGTAGTGCAGCGCGCGGTTGCCGAAGTACTCGGCGTTGGCCAGGTACTCCGCCCGTCGCGGGTGGTCCCGGCCGCAGGACTCGTACAGGGCCCGCGACCAGTTCGCCAGGCCGAAGTCGTTGACGCAGCCTTCCAGCGCCCAGGACACGCCTTCGGGAGTGCTGTCCGGGGTGTACCCGAGGAAGATCGACTCGGCGAGCCCCTTGCGCCCGACCCGCCGGTCGGGTGGGGTGACCGTGGCGTTACGCAGTGCCGCGTCGTAGGCCGCCTCGACGTCGAAGCCCCGCACGCCCTTCAGGTAGGCGTCCGCGAAGGCGACATCCGAGCTGGTTCCGGTCATCAGGTCGGCGTAGCCGGGGGAGGACCACCGGGACACCCAGCCGCCCTCCCGGTACTGCCGCACGAACCCGTCGATCAGCTCGGCACACCGCGCGGGCGCGAGCAGGGCGTAGGCGGGCCATGCCGTGCGGTAGGTGTCCCAGAAGCCGTTGTTCACATACATCGGACCGTCCAGCACCTTCGCGCCGGTGCGCAGGCGGGTGCTCGGCCGGCATCGCCGGATCACCGGGCTGGCGTGCCGGATCCGCGGCCGGTCGCGCGTGCCGGTGTTCTCGTGCCCGGAGTTCGGGTAGAGGAAAAGCCGGTACAGTCCGGAGTAGAAGGTGGTGAGCTGGTCGGGGCTCGCGCCCTCGATCTCGACCCTGCCGAGCAGCTCCTGCCATGCCCGCCGGGCCCGCGCGCGCACCTGCTCGAAGGTCGTCCCTTCCGGGATCTCGAGCTCGAGGTTGCGCCGGGCCTGCCGGAGACTGATCAGTGACGTGGCGATCCGCAGGGTCACCACCTCACTGTCGAAGGCGAGGTACCCGCTCACCGTGCGCCAGCACGGCCTGCGCAGCGTGCCGCCGCCGGTGGCCGGCCGGTCGAGGGTGGCGTGGACGAACATCCGCCGTGCCCCCGCGGACAGCCTGCTGCGTACCCAGGTGTGCCCGGTCACCGTGCCCCGTGCCGGGTCCACCCGCAGCCCGCCACGGTTGCGCGCGTTGTCGAACACCAGCCAGCCGGACCGCTCGGGGAAGCGGAAGCGCAGCAGGGCCGCGTGGTCGGTGGGGGCGAGGTCGGCGGTGATCCCGCAGGCGAAGCGCACGCCGTAGTGGTGCGGCCGGTCGGTCTCGTCCTCGTGCGCGAAGGCCAGCGCCCGCGCGGCGCGGTCGAGCGTGACCTCGCCGGTGCCGGGCATGAGCTGGAAGGTGTGCCGGTCGCCCATCCACGGGCTCGGCTGGTGACTGACCGCGAGCGCCTGCAAGGCGGGCAGGTTGTCGGCATTGTTGCGCCGGTGGTACTCGTACAGCCAGTTCAGGGCGCCCGCGTCGGTGACCGGGGTCCAGAAGTTGAAACCGTGCGGGACCGCGGTCGCCGGGACGGTGTTGCCCCGGGAGAACTCGCCGCTGGAATGCGTTCCGCGGGTGGTACGGACGTGGTCCACGGCTTCCCGCTCGGCCGCGCGTGGCCGGACCGTGAGACGGATGTCGTCGACCCAGCCGGTGGCCGGGGCGGGTGCCGAGGCGGTGAGCACGATCGCCCGCACGGTGCGCCCGGCGGCGACCGGCCCGAGGTCGCAGGCCACCCGGTTCCACTGGTCGAGGTAGAGCGTCTTGGCGCGGCCCTGCTCCGCCGCGGAGATGCCGAAACCGTGGTGGTCGCGCACGGCCAGTTCGGATAGCCTGCCGCCGTCGGCGAACTCGAGGTCGAGGGCGACGAAGGTGGCACGGTAGTCCGGCCCTGCCGCCTCCGGCACCGACTCCGGGAACACCACATAGGACAGCTCGGTGTCCGGGGTGACCGGAATGTCCACATCGAACAGCGTCGTGCCCGCCCGGCCCGGTGGCGCCCGGTAGTGCAGTGCCCGCAGGCCGGCGTAGCCGACCCCGGGCTTGGCCGTGGGCGAGCGCTCGGGCCCGGCGCCGACCCGCACCGCCACGCCGCCGGTGGTGCCCGGTGCCGGCTCGCCGTCCTCGAAGGAATGGAAGAACTCGGTCCGGGTCACGCACCCACGGTAGTCGCCTGGGCGGATCCTCGCAGGCGCCCGGTTATCCGGCGAGGTCCCGGCACTGTCCGGTGGCCGGGCCGCGGACGGTGTTGGCGAGCCCGTGGTCGGTCGGCGGCGGGTCGTTGGCGGTGCAGGCCAGCGGGCCGCGGATACCGCTTGCCGCGACCAGCGGTCCGGGGTTCCCGGTCAGCGTCACGGGGCCGCCGATGTCCACGGACTCCAGCGCTACCGGGCCGGACGCCCTGGTCAGCGCCACCGGCCCGCCGACCTCGGTGCCGTGCAGCAGCACCGAGGCGGCCCCGGTGGCGGTCACCGGCCCGGTGATCGAGCCGCCCCGAGCGACCAGGCCGGCTCCGGTGCCGACGGTCACCGGGCCGCGGACGGTGGCGTCGGTCAGGCAGAGCACTCCCTCGCGTACCGTGACCGGGCCGTTGTGTTGCCCGTCGATGGTGCTGGTGCAGGCCGGCCCCGGCTTGCCGAGCAGCTCGAACTCGGCGAGGGTGGCCGGTTTGCCAGCGGTGGCCGTGTCCTCCAGGATCTCCAGCCGGTAGTACGGGTAGTGCGCCGGATCGCTGATCTTGAACGCCCTGGTATGCCTGCGCCAGGTGAATCGTTCGCCGGTGCGTTCGTCCACGGTGGCCCAGTGCTCGCCGTCGTAGGAGCCCTTCAGCACCCAGTTCGCCGGTTCACCGGAGTGGCCGGGAGAGGTGAGGGTGTAGAACGTGGCCCGCTGTTCGGCGCTGTCCAGCCGGTACTGGACCCAGGGATCGTCGCCCGCGATCCCGGCCTCGGTGGTGGACCGGTTGTCGAAGAGGGCCGCGACGTCGGAGCCCGCGCTGCCGGTGGCGGTGCCCTTTCCGGGTCCGGTCAGGTCGGCCAGCGGGTTCGGGGGAGCGTCGCCGGTGGTGAGCGAGGGCGGGGCGGCCCGCTCGCCGGTGCCCCAACCGGACGGTTCCGGACCCAGGTCGAAGTCGAGCACCCCACCCTCGGCGATCAGCTCGTGCGGCAGCGAGGTGGAGTGGTGGGGCTCGCCGTTGACCTCGAGGCCCTGCACGTAGACGTTCTCCGTGCTGTTGTCCGGCGCGTTGATCACCAGATCCTTGCCACCCGGAAGGTGCACGGTGGCCTTGGTGAACAGGGGGGAGCCGATCGCGTAGTCCGGGCTGCCCATCCGCAACGGGTAGAAGCCGAGCGCACTGAAGATGTACCAGGCGGACATCTCGCCGTTGTCCTCGTCGCCGGGGTAGCCCTGGCCGAGCTCGCTGCCGAGGTAGAGCCGGGAGAGGGCCTCGCGCACCAGTTCCTGGGTCTTCCACGGCTGGTCCGCGTAGTTGTACAGGTAGGGAATGTGGTGCGAGGGCTGGTTGGAGTGCCCGTACTGGCCCATCCGGACGTCCCTTGCCTCGCGCATCTCGTGGATCACCCCGCCGTAGGAGCCGGGGAAGGTGGCGGTTTCCGGAGTGGCGAAGAACGCGTCGAGCTTCTCGGCGAGCCCTTGCTCGCCGCCGTGGAGGTTGGCCAGGCCGTTGCCGTCCTGCGGCACGGTGAAGGCCATGTTCCAGCCGTTGGTCTCGGTGTAGTCGTAGCCCCACACTCGTGGGTCGTACTCCCCGGTGGGTACCCGCCAGCCGCCGTCGGCGTCCTTGCCCTGGAAGAACCCGATGCTCGGGTCGAAGGTGCGCACGTAGTTCTTCGCGCGTTCGGTGAAGTACTCGTAGTTCTCCAGGTACTCTCGCTTGCGCGGGTGGTCCGGCGGGGCCTCCTCGTGCAGCCGCTTGGACATGTTCGCGATGCCGAAGTCGTTGACGTAGCCCTCCAGTGCCCAGGACATGCCCTCGTGCGTGGAGGTCGGGGTGTAGCCGAGGAAGATCGACCGGTCCATCCCCTTGCGGCCGACACTGTCGTTCGGCGGGGTGACCGAGGCGTTCTTCAACGCCGCGTCGTAGGCCGCCTCGACGTCGAAGTCGCGCACGCCCTTGAGGTAGGCGTCCGCGAAGGCGACATCGGAGCTGGTACCCACCATCAGGTTCGCGTAGCCGGGGGAGGACCAGCGGGAGATCCAGCCGCCGTCCCGGTACTGCTGGACGAAACCGTCGATCATCGTGCCGGCCATCCCGGGGGAGAGCAGGGCGTAGGCGGGCCAGGTGGTGCGGTAGGTGTCCCAGAACCCGTTGTTCACGTACAGCTCGCCGTCCACGACCTTCGCACCGGTCTCCACCGGCGTGTTCTCCCCTGCGGGCGGGGACACCGGGCTGGCGTAGCGGTGCCGGGGTCGCCGCGCGGTACCGACGTTCTCGAAGCCGGAGTTCGGGTACAGGAACAGCCGGTAGAGGTTGGAGTAGAGGGTGGTGAGCTGGTCTGCGCTCGCGCCCTCGACCTCGATCACGCCGAGCTTGTCGTCCCAGGCCCGCTGCGCGTCCGCGCGCACCGACTCCAGCGTGTCCTCCGGCGCGATCTCCAGTTCCAGGTTCTTCCTGGCCTGCTCGACGCTGAGCAGGGAGGTGGCGACGCGCATGGTCACCGTCTGTGACTCGCCCGCGTCGAACCGCAGGTAGCCGCGTACGTTGTCGCGGCCGTCGCCGGGCAGCTTCGAGCCCGCGGTCACCGGCCGGTCGAAGGTGGCGTAGACGAACAGCCGGGTGGCACCGGCGGACAGTCCGCTCTTCACGTCGGAGTACCCGGTGACGGTCCCGGTTGCCGGATCGAGGGTGAGGCCTCCCGCGTTGTTCACGTTGTCGAAGATCAGGCCGGCGTTGCGGCCGGGGAAGGTGAACCGGAACAGGGCGGCGTGGTCGGTGGGGGCGAGTTCGGTGCGGATGCCGTTGTCGAACTCGACGCCGTAGTAGTGCGGTTTCGCGGTCTCGTGCGCGTGGTCGAAGGACAGCGCGCGAGCGGTGCGGCTCGCGTCCGGGGTGCCAGCCGCGCTCGAGGGCATGACCTGGAAGGTCTGCCGGTCGCCCATCCACGGGCTCGGCTCGTGGCTGACCGAGAAGGCCTGCAGGGTGGGCCGGTTCTCCATGTTGTTCGCCTCGTGGAACCGGTAGAGCCAGCTGGTGGAGCCGGCGTCGGTGACCGGGGTCCAGAAGTTGAAACCGTGCGGGACCGCGGTGGCGGGGAAGTTGTTGCCACGGGAGAAGGTGCCGTTGGACTGCGTCCCCCTGGTGGTCAGCACGTGCTCGGAGGGGCGCGCGTCCGGGTCGGCCGGTTCGGCGGGCGCCAGCCGGATGTCGTCGACCCAGCCCTTCAGCGAGGCCGGGCCGTCCGGGTTGTCGTAGCCGACCAGGATGCGGTCCACGGTCTTGCCCGCGGCCACGGTTCCGATGCCCGAGCGGATCAGGTTCCACTGGTTCACCCCGAGGGAGTCGGCGTCGCCCTGGCCGGTGGGGGAGAGGGCGAAGCCGTACTGGTCGGTGGCGCCGAGCTCGCTGAGGTAGCTGCCGTCGGTGAAGGCGAGATCCACGGCGACGTGGGTACTGGGGTAGCTCAGGTCGCCGGTGATGAACTCCGGGAAGACCTTGTAGGACAGCTCGGTGCCCGCCGCGACCGGGATGTCCACATCGAACAGCTTGTTGTAGGAGTAGCCCCGGCCTTCCTTGGTGTGCGTGCCGGAATAGCGCAGGGCGTGCTGCCCGGTGTAGCCCGCCTTGTCCTTGCTGGTGTAGCCGGCCCGAGGGCCGCCGCCGGGATAGGAGCGCATGTTGGGCAGCGGCGGTGGTGGCGGGTCGTCGTTGGCCAGTACGAGCTCGGCAAGCTGCAGCAGCGGGGCTCCGTGGTTGCGGTCGATCTCCAGCCGGTAGTGCCGGTACGCCTCGGTCCGCCCGATCCGGAACTCCTTGGTCTCGAACCGGGCGCCGAAGGACTGGTCGGTCCGGCTGTCCAGTTCGGTCCAGTCCTCGCCGTCGGTCGAGCCGCTGAGGGTCCAGTCCCGGGGGTCGCGGTCGGCGGCGTCATTGGCCGAGGTGAGCGCGTAGTGGGTGATGTGGGCCGGCTCGCCGAGGGTGAACTCGACCCAGCCGGTGGGCTCCCAGGCCAGCCACTTCGAGTCGGCACTGCCGTCCACCAGGTTCTCGGCCACCTCGCCTGCCCCGGTGTTCTCGTCGCTGGCCTCGATCTCGGTGATCTCGCCGCGGATGTCGCCGGGTACGTCGGTGGCGTCGGCGCCGTTCACCCCCTCGGCCCGCTGCCCACCCGAGGGCAGCGTCTCCACGGTGTCCACCCAGGTGAGCCCGGGCTCGCCCGGTTCGAAGGAAGAGTAGAACTCGGCCGCCGGGGCCGCCGCGGCGGCCGGTGGTGCGGCCAGCAGGCCGGAGACGACGGCGGCGGACAGCAAGGTGCCCAGCAGGGGCCGATCTCGGCGTTTGGTACTAAAGGCGGTTCTGCCCAGCCGCAGGCGCGACCGCCGCTCGTCACTCGCGTCGTATCCAGGCGCCACGAGCCATCCTCCGCAAGCTCCGGATGGCCCCCGTCGTCTGGATCGTGCAGAACCCTCTTGAGGCATCATCGCACCAAGCCTTCTGCTCGGGGACCGGTTGTTCCCTCGCAGACAAGCCGTCGTGTGACATCGATGTCAAGAAGTCTGTGTGATCCTGGCTGAAAACGGACAAGCCGGCGTACGGCGGTGCCTACTGACGCGGCCTACTGATGCGGGTACTGGTGCGGGTACTGCGGGTGCCTGCGTACCGCCCGGTTGGCCATGCTGGTGATCAGCGAACCGATCGCGATGCCGATCACCAGGTAGATCGCGGCGTTCGCGATCTGTGTCTCCAGCCGCAGGGCGATGGTGAACGGCCAGACCACGAGGAACGCCGTGATGAGGGCGATGATCCAGCCGCAGAAGGCCATCGGCCGGGGCGCGAACATCAGCAGCACGTGGGCCAGCGCGGTGGCGACCAGCGCCCCGATCGCCGCGAACATCGCCAGCCAGAGCGCGCCGACGTGGTCGATCGCGCCCTCGGCGTTGCTCGGCGCGAGCACCGGGAGGTCGAACACGCCCTCGACCACGAGTACGGCCAGCACCGCGGTCAGTGCCGCCACCAGTGCGGTGGCCAGCCCGCCGAACCAGAGCGTGCGTGCGTTGACGCCGGGCTTGTCGGCGTCGTCGTACTCCCCGCCGTAGTAGTAGGAGGATTCGGTCACGACTGCTCCTCTCGTGCGGCCCCGCTGAACCGACACTAAGAGTGATCGCGACCACTCGCAACGCGAGTAATGTATAACAGCCTATACAGCACCGCTGTGGCGGCTTCGCCGCCTCGCTCAACACTCGAGCAGGAAGCGTTCCAGTACCCTCGCTCCGAAGCGAAGGCCCTCGGTCGGAACCCGTTCGTCCACCCCGTGTGCCATGGCGCGGTACGGGAAGCCCTTGGGCAGCCACAGCGGGGCGAAGCCGTAGCACTCGATACCCAGCGGGGTGAACGCCTTGGCATCGGTGCCGCCACCCATGCAGTACGGCACGACCACCGCCTCGGGGTCCTCCGCGCGCAGGGCCTGCGCCATGGCGGTGAACCAGTGCGAGTCCACTGAGGCCTGCACGGGTGGCTGGTTGGTCACGAACTCGCGTTCGACATGCGGGCCGAGCAAGGTGTCCACCTCGGACAGCAGGGCCGCCTCGGTTCCGGGCAGTACCCGCGTGTCCACCTGGGCCGTTGCGACGCTGGGGATGACGTTCACCTTGTAGCCGGCGTCCAGCATGGTGGGCGTCGTGCTGTTGCGCACCGTGGACTCGACCAGCGCGGCGGCCGGACCCAGCCGGGAAAGGGTTCCGTCCAGATCGGACAGATCGACCTCGGTGCCGAGTGCCGCCCCGGTGCGCTCGAGGAAGGCCCGCACGGTCGGGGTGAGGTGCACCGGCCACTCGTGTCCGGCGAGCCGTTCCAGCGCCGCGACCAGCCGGACCACCGCGTTCTCGTCGTTGCGCCGGGAGCCGTGGCCCGCCCGGCCGCGTGCGGTGAGCCGCAGGTGCGCCGTACCACGCTCGGCGGTGGCGATCGGGTACAGCCGCACGTCCGCACCGACCCCGCCGGCCGGGGGCACGTGATAGGTGTAGCCCCCGGACTCGCTGATCGCGGCGGCGCAGCCGTCGAACAGGTCGCGGTGCCGCGCGGCGAGCCAATGTGCCCCGAACTCGCCCCGGTCCTCCTCGTCGGCGACGAAGGCCAGCACCAGGTCCCGGCGCGGCCGCCGCCCGGTGTCGGCCAGCGAACCGAGCACGGCGAGGACCATCGCGCAGAAGTCCTTCATGTCCACCGCGCCACGGCCCCACAGGAAGCCGTCACGAACCTCGCCGGAGAACGGGTGTACGGACCAATCCGCCGGGTCGGCCGGCACCACGTCCAGGTGTCCCTGCACCAGCAGCGCGGGCAGGCTCGGGTCGGTGCCCGGCACGCGGGCGATGACGCTGGCCCTGCCGGGCGCGGCCTCGTAGATCCTGCTCTCGATTCCGGCGCCGGCCAGCGCCCCGGCGACGAACTCGGCGGCGTCCCGCTCGCCAGCGGCGTCCCCGTTGCCGCGGTTGGTGGTGTCGAACCGCAGCAGCGCCGCGCACAGCTCGACCACGTCTCGTCTGTTACCCATACTTGCCCTGCACTGCTCCTGCCGCGATCGCGGTGACGACCTTGAATGCCTTCATCGCCTCGGTCATGTCCGGGGCGTCGAAACCGACCCTGCGTACGTCCACCTGCTCCACCGTGGGCACCACCGACGTGGCCTGCGCCAGGTGGCTCGCGTCGAACTCCACCTCGATCCGGTGCGCCGTCCGGTCACCCGCGCCCGCGCCCGCCATGGTCATCGCGCCGCGGGCGGCCGTGGTCAGCAGTTCCGCGGTGCGTGCCGGGGGCAGGCAGATCGCCGCGTACCGGCTGACGCAGTCCTTGACGGCCACCATCGCCGCCTCCGGCGCGTAGTCGCGTGCGTCCGCGCAGGCCCGGTCGTCGCCGGTGACCACCAGCACGGGGACGCCGTGTTCGGCTGCCAACGCCGCGTTCAGCCTGCCCTCGCTGGCCGGAACACCGTCCAGCCAGACCCCGGTGATCTGGTTCTCCAGGTAGGTGTGCGAGAGGACGCCGTCGAACCCGGCCCCCGCGTGGTAGCCGAGGAACACCACACCGTCGACGCCGGAGTCGACACCCTGCATCATCGACAGCGGCTTGTGCCTGCCGGTGAGCATGCGCGCCCTCGGGTCGAGGTCCTCCAACAACAGGTTGCGCTGCGAGGAGTGCGCCTCGTTGACGAGCACGTCCTGCGCGCCGCCCTCGAAGAGCCCGGTGACAGTGGCATTGACGTCGCCGGTGAACAGCGCACGAAACCGACTCCACGGCTCGGTGCCGGGCACCACGTCGTCGGTCCAGGTGACGCCGGTGGCGCCCTCCATATCGGCCGAGATCAAGATCCGCATGGGCGCCAACCTAGCGGGCCGCGCAAGTGCCCGGAGGGCTGTTCAGCCTGACACCGGCTCGCCCGGCCGGGTCGACTACGTTACGGCTTGGCATTGACCGGTGGGAATTGTTGACTTTCGACTTGGACAAGTGGTTACTTTTCGGCTTCGAGGCAGCGCCGCGAGCGTTGAGGAAGACACTGGGAGGAATGTGGTGGTCAACATGCGGGTCACCGGTCGACGGCGAGGCAGAGCGGCGGTCGCGGCGGCGGCAACATCGCTCATGGTCGCCGGTCCCTTGGTCCTGCCGGCGCAGGCGCAGGACGAAACGGTGTTGCGAGTAGCGCTGGTCCAGGAGATCGACCACCTCAACCCGTTCACCGCGAGCTTCGCGTCCAGCACGATGATCGGCCGGATGACCTGGGAGTTCCTCACCCTCCCTTCGGCGGAGGACACCTCGCCGACCGGTGGCGTCGCGGAGTCCTGGCAGGCCTCCGAGGATGGCCTCACCTGGACCTTCGCCATTCGTGAGGGGATGACCTGGTCCGACGGCGAGCCGGTGACCGCCGAGGACGCCGCGTTCACCTTCAACCGGATCATGGATGACCCGAAGGCGGCCGAGGCCAACGGCAGCTACGTGACCAACTTCGCGAGCGTCACCGCGCCGGACGAGCGAACCCTGGTGATCGAGACCAAGGAACCGCAGTCCAGTATGACGGCGCTGGACGTGCCGATCGTGCCGGAACACGTCTGGTCCGGTGTCGAGGACATGTCCGCGTCGAGGACCGACGAGGTGGACATCGTCGGTGTCGGCGACGGCCCGTTCCTGATCACCGAGTTCCGGCGCAACGAGCTGGTCCGGCTGAAGGCCAATCCGGACTACTGGCGGGGTCGGGCCCAGATCGACGAGCTGCAGTTCGTCAGCTTCAAGAATCCCGCGGCCGCGGTCAACGCGCTGCGCAACGGTGAGGTGGACTTCGTCAACCGGCTCACCCCGGTCCAGTTCGACGCGCTGAAGGGTGATCCGAACATCCAGACGAACCAGGCGGTGGGCAGGCGGTACCGGGACCTGCTGATCAACCACGGCGCGCGGAACCTCGACCGGCAGCCGATCGGCGATGGTCACCCGGCGCTGGAGGACATCCGGGTGCGCAGGGCGATCGCGATGGCGATTCAGCCGCGGGAGCTGGTGGACAAGGTGAGCGGCGGCTACGCGCAGGTCGGCGGTGGGGTGGTGCCCGCGATCTTCGAGAAGTACCACTGGGAGCCCGGCGAGCAGGGGCGGTACGGGTTCGACCCGGCCGCGGCGGAAGCGCTGCTGGACGAGGCCGGATACCGGATGGGCCCGGACGGCGTGCGGGTCGGCCCCGGCGGCAAGCCGCTCGAGCTGCGGCTACTCGGCCGGTCCAGCGAGGACTACGCCCAGCGGGCCGCCGAGTACGTCTCGAGCTGGCTGGGCGACGTCGGCATCAGGGTCAACCCGAACCTGGTCTCGGACAACGAGGTCAACGAGCTGAGCTCGGGCGGCGAGTACGACCTGGCGTTCTCCGGCTGGGGCACCAGTCCGGACCCGGACTACGTGCTGTCGCTGCACACCTGCGCCAACCTGCCGGTCGCCTCGGGCAGCAGCAGTAGCCCGGCGCTCTTCTGCGACGACGAGTACGACCGGCTCTACCAGCAGCAGCGGGCCGAGCTGGACCCGGACAAGCGGGCCGGGATCGTACACAGGGCGCAGCAGCGTTATTACGAGCAGATCCCGAGCGTGGTGCTGCAGTACGACAACGCGCTGGAGGCCTACCGCTCGGACAAGTTCGCCGAGTTCCCCAAGCAGCCCGCGGGGACCGGGCAGATCATGGAGCAGAGTGGTTACTGGGGCTTCTACGGGGCCACGCCCGCCGAACCCGCCACCGGCGACGGTGGCGGCGACGACGGTGGCGGGATCGGCACCGGCGGTTGGATCGCCATCGGCGGCGGCGTCCTGGTCGTGCTCGTCGTGGGCGGGGTCGCGCTGTCCCGGCGGGGCAAGTCCGTCGAGGACCGGGAGTAGGGGAGCCAGCGGTTGACCGGCACGGTCTTCTCCTCCGACCTGGAGTCGAACGAACCGGAGCAGCGGGATCCGGACGAACCACGCGGCGGTACCGGTACCGCCCGGTTCGTCGCCCGTAAGCTGGGTGGCGCGCTGACCAGCCTGGTGCTGGTGGTGCTGCTCGGGTTCCTGCTGTTCCGGATGATTCCCGGGGATCCGGTCGCCACGATGACCAGGGAACGCCCGACCAGCCCGGAACAGCTCGCCCAGTTGCGCGAGCGGATGGGCCTGGACAAGCCGATGTTCCAGCAGTTGCTGGACTACCTGGCCGGGCTGCTGCGTGGCGACCTCGGCACCTCCTACGTGTTCAACCGGCCGGTCGCCGCGATGATCGGCGAGCGGGTCTGGCCGACGATCCTGCTGGTTGGCACGGCGACGGTGCTCGCGGTGCTGCTCGGACTGTGGCTCGGGGTGCGGGCGGCGTGGCGGCGCAACAGCATGTTCGACCGGGTGAACACCGGTCTGGCGCTCACCTTCTGGTCGACCCCGCAGTTCTGGCTCGGCATGATGCTGCTGATCGCCACCCAGGGCGCGTTCCCCAGTCGCGGGATGCGCTCGCCGGACGCGCCGTCCGGGTTCTTCATGGCCTCGCTGGACGTGGCACACCATCTGGTGCTGCCCTGCGTGACCCTGCTCGTGGTGGTGTACGCGCAGTACATGCTGGTGATGCGGTCCTCGTTGCTGGAGGAGATGCATTCGGAGTACCTGACCACCGCGCGGGCCAAGGGCTTGCGGGACGACCTGGTGCGGCGGCGGCACGCGGTGCCGAACGCGTTGTTGCCGACGATAACGCTGATCTTCCTGCAGTTCGGCATGGTGGTGTCCGGCACGGTGACGGTGGAGAAGGTGTTCTCCTGGCCAGGTCTCGGCCTGCTCACCTACGACGCGTTGTGGGGGCCCGATTTGCCGTTGCTGCAGGGTGTGTTCGTGATCCTCGCCGGCTCGGTCGTGCTGATGAACCTGCTGGCGGAGCTGCTGTACCGAGTCCTCGATCCCCGGGTGCGTGCATCGTGAGTACGACGAAGAACACGCGTGCGGTCACCCGGCAACGCCGCTGGTCCGCGCTGACCGGACTGTGCCGCGAGTTCGCCCGCAGCAAGGGCGGGTTGATCGGTATCGGGGTACTCCTGGTGAGCGTGGCGCTCGCGGTGTTCGCCCCGCTGCTCACCAACCAAGCGGGGCTCGACGTGACCGAGGTGTCCGGGGCGCCGCTGCAACCGCCGAGCGCGGACTACCTGCTGGGCACGGACGTGGACGGCAGGTCGGTGCTGTTGCTGACCTGGTGGGGAGCGCGGGTCTCGCTGCTGGTCGGGTTCGCCGCCACCGTGCTGTCGGTACTCATCGGCACGGTCGTGGGTATCGCGGCGGCGCATTTCGGTGGCTGGGTCGCGGGGGTGTTGCTGCGGTTCACCGACTTCTTCCTGGTGCTGCCCTCGCTCATCCTGGCGATCGCCCTGTCCACGGTGCTGGAGGGCGGTATCTGGACCATCGTTTTCGCCATCGGGGTGACCTCCTGGCCGACCACGGCGCGGCTGGTGCGGGCGCAGACGCTGACGATCGAGAGCAGGCCCTACATCGAGCGGGCACGGGCACTGGGTGGTGGGCATCTGCATATCGTCGGCAAGCATGTGCTGCCCGCGGTGATGCCGCTGGTGCTGGCGAACACCACGCTGGTCGTGGGTAACTCGATCATCGCCGAGTCCACGCTGTCGTTCCTGGGGCTCGGTCCCGACGTGACGTCCTGGGGCAAGATCCTCGAGCGCGCGTTCAACACCGGTGCGATCGCGGCGGGCGCCTGGTGGTACCTGGTGCCGCCGGGCATCGCGATCGTGGTCGTCGTGTTGTGCTTCACCCTGGTCGGCAGGGCGCTGGAGACGGTGCTGAACCCGCGGCTCAAGGGAGGCTGAGATAGCGTGACAGAGCGTCCGGGAACCGCTGGGACCTGCGGTGACGAAGCGCCGAGCGCGACGTTGCTCCAGTTGAAGGAGCTCGGCGTCACCTACCGCGCGGGTGGTGATGAGGTGCCCGCCGTCCGGGGCGTGGATCTCACCCTGGAGGCCGGCGACACGCTGGGTCTGGCGGGGGAGTCCGGCTCCGGTAAGTCCACCGTGGCGATGAGCGTGCTGCGGTTGTTGCCGAAGTCGGCGAGGGTCACCGGGGAGATCCTGCTCGAGGGCGAGGATGTCCGAACCATGCGCTGGGGCAGGCTGCGTGCGGTGCGCTGGTCCTCGGCGGCGGTGGTGTTCCAGGGCGCGATGCACGCGCTGAACCCGGTGCGCAAGGTCGGGGTGCAGATCGCGGAGCCCCTCCGGTTGCACGCCCCGGATGGGAAGGTCCCTCCGGAGGAGACCCTGCGAGCCAGGGTGGCGGAACTGCTGGAACAGGTGGACCTGCCGACCTCGCGAGCCAATGCCTACCCGCACGAGCTGTCCGGCGGGCAGAAGCAGCGGGTGATGATCGCGATGGCGTTGGCCTGCCGGCCTCGGCTGATCCTCGCCGACGAGCCGACCACGGCTCTGGACGTGATCGTGCAGGCGCAGGTGCTGCGGTTGCTGGGTGGCCTGGTTACCGAGCACGGGATCGGGCTGCTGATGATCAGCCACGACCTCTCGGTCCTTGCCGCGACCTGTGCTCGGACCGCGGTGATGTACCGCGGGGAGCTGGTGGAGCTGGGACCGAGTGGCCAGTTGATGAACAGTCCCGGGCACGCGCACACCAAGGCGCTGGCCGCGGCGTTCCCGACCGTGGGGGACCCGGTGTCCCGGTTCGCCCCGGCCAGTAGTAACCCGTTGCCAGCCGAGCCGGCGCGGGTGCGCTCGACCTCCCCCGCGGAGCCCTTGCTGACCGTGGAGGACCTGCGGGTGGACTTCCGGGCGCGGTCCGGTGGCCGGATCGCCGCGGTCGCGGGTGTTGATCTCGAGGTACGGCGGGACGAGATCGTGGCCCTGGTCGGCCAGTCGGGTTCCGGTAAGACCACCTTGGCCAGGACCCTGCTGGGCCTGCAGCGGCCGACCTCGGGGTCGGTGCGGTTCGCCGGCACCCCGCTGCCGACGTCCAGCGCGGGGCTGCGGGAGTACCGCCGGCAGGTGCAGCTGGTGTTGCAGGATCCGGCGAGTGCGCTGAACCCGCGGCACACCGTGTACGAGGCGGTGGCCGAGGGGCCGCGCATCCACGGTCTGGGCCGAGACGAGCGGCAGGTCGTGGTGGAGGCGCTGGAGGCGGCCGAGCTACGTCCGGCCGAGACCTACCTGTCGCGGCTGCCGCACGAGCTGTCCGGCGGGCAGAAGCAGCGCGTGGTGATCGCGGGCGCGCTCGCGTTGCGGCCCAGCGTGCTGCTGGCCGACGAGCCGGTCGCGTCGCTGGACGCCTCGGTGCGGGGTGAGATCCTTGCCCTGCTGTTGCGGTTGCGCCGCCAGCTCGGCCTCTCCGCACTGGTGATCACCCACGACCTCGGCCTGGCCTGGAACATCGCCGACCGGGTGGCCGTGATGTACCGCGGGGAGCTGGTGGAGGTCGGGCCGGTGGAGGAGGTGCTGCTGGAGCCGAGCCACGACTACACGAAGTCACTCCTCGCAGCGCTGCCCGGCAAACGAGCCGCTGCCGTGAGTTCGCACCAACGCGATGTGTAATCTCAGTCCCCGACATGGCCACCACGACAGACCCGGCGCGGGGGGCTGAGGCCCTGGACGCGTCTACGGACAGAACGGACGTATCCGACGTACGGGAGCCGTCGCGGTTCCCGTACCGGACCATCGCGATGGGGACGGTGGGCAGCACGCTGCTCATGCTCGCCGCCCTCGGCGCGGGCGGGATCCTGATCAGGGACCCGGTGCTCGGGCACGGCCCGCTGTCCTGGATCCGGTACGGCCACGGCCAGATTCTGGCTACCGCGCTGCTGTACCTCGGGTTCGGCCTGGTGGTGTGGGCCTGGGTACGGCTGGGGCGCTACGTGCTGGCGGAGCGGGTCGGCAGCAGGCCGGTCATGGTCGCCGCCGCGTGTTGGATGGCGCCGCTGTTGATCTCGCCGCCGCTGTTCACCAGGGACGTGTTCTCCTATCTCGGGCAGGGTGCCCAGCTGCTGCACGGGCTGGACCCGTACGCACACGGTCCCGCCGAGCTGGAAGTGCTGCCCGACGTGGTGCAGAACGTGCACTCCCTCTGGCAGACCACCCCGGCCCCGTACGGCCCGCTGTTCTTGCTGGTGGCCAAGAGCATCGTGGCGGTGACCGGGAACAACATGATCGCCGGCGTGATCGTGACCCGGCTGGTGCTGCTGATCGGTCTCGGTATGACGATGTGGGCCCTGCCGCGGCTGGTCCGGCACCTCGGCGGCAAGCTCCCGATCGCTCTGTGGCTCGCCATCGCCAGCCCGATGATGGTGATCCACCTGGTCGGCGGCCCGCACAACGACCTGTTGATGCTCGGCTTCCTCTCGGTCGGCGTGCTGGCCGCGCTGGAACGCCGGCATGCCCTGGCGGTCGCGCTGGTGACGGTGGGCATGCTGATCAAGCCGACGGCCGCCGTCGCGCTCCCGTTCCTGGTGTGGATGTGGGCGAGGCACCTGCCGGGCCCCTCGCTGTGGCGCAGGTTCGTCAAGGCGGTGCTGCCCTCACTCGGGATCTTCGGGAGCCTGTTCGCGGCCGGCACCTGGCTGTCGATGGGTTCGTTCAACCTGGGGTGGATCGAGGGCATGCAAGCACCCTCGCTGATCACCAACTGGCTGAACTTTCCGACCGGGATCGGCGAGATCTTCTACACCCTCACCAACCTGGTCGTCGGGGTACCGTCCTCGCCGTTCGTGACGGTGATGCGGGTGGTCGCCTGGCTGGCGCTGCTCGCCGTGCTGGTGCGCTTGTGGTGGCTGGCGCGGCACGGCGGCACCAAGACGGTGTACTGGATGGCGTTGGCGCTGCTTGCCGTTCCCCTGCTGGCTCCGCCGACCCTGCCCTGGTACTTCACCTGGGGGTTCGTGTTGGTCGCCGCGTTCGCGTGGCAACGCAGGCACCTCGCCGCCGCCGTCGGTGTCTCGGTCTTCCTGGTGCTGGTCTACTACCCGACGGGGGAGCAGGCCCTGTACGACTGGTGGTTCATGGCCGGTGTGTTCGTCGCGAGCCTGTACGCCGCGGCGTCGTTGCTGCGCCCGGATCCGCTCGGCCTGGTTGCCGCCTGGCGCAAGCCACGTGCGTGAGGAGTCGGGAGGTCCTGACATGACCGACCAGCAAGTTCACCGAGCTTGCGATCGACTGTGCCGATCCCCACGGTCTCGCCCGGTTCTGGTGCCCGGTCCTTGACTACGAGGTGCAGGACGAAGACGACGGAATCGTCGCCATCGGCTCCCCTACGGTGCCGGAAGGCAAGAACCGCCCGGTCCGGTGCCGCCGGTGTTGACCTTCGCGCACGTGCCCGAGGGCAAGACCATCAAGAACAGGCTCCACCTCGACGTCAACCCCACCGACAGGGAGCGGGACGACGAGATCCGTCGCCTGCTCGGCCTGGGTGCTCGGCACACCGACGTCGGCCAGGGCGACGAGAGCCGGGTCGTCCTTGCCGATCCGGAGGCAATACTCCAGTTGTGACACTTTTCCAGGGCCAGCTTCAACCCTGGGTCCGCCCGTCAACATCTACACCGGTCGGCCGACATAAGCGGCGAGCCGGAGGTACACGTCGGCGTCGTCGGCGACCGCCACGGCCGGTGCGAACGGTCCCCCCTCGCTGCGGTCCTCCGCCGTGAGATTGCGGGTGAACCAGTCGAGGGCAGCCTCAGCCAGGACCGGGTCAAGGTCGTTGCCCCGGCCGGTAACTCGGGAAAGATCCCAGGCATGGACGGTGAATTCGTGCGTGTACGCCTCAAGCAGCTCATGCCCGGTCAGCATTGCCCAGGGCAGGGTGTAATTCTTGCCGAGTGCCGAGTCGGGCTTCCAGACCTGCTCGAGCTCGGCACGAGCGCTGCGAAACGTGTCACCCCAGTGATCGGCGTGGTCGTCGGCCGGATCTGTCACATGGGCCATGCCTTCCCCATTGCCGAGGGACGTGAGCTTGCGCAGGACAGCGACGAGGTGATCCAGCAGTGTCCGCAGGTCGTACTCGGCACACGGCGTGGGCAGGCCCAGGTCGGCGTTCCCCATCGCGTTGATCTGGTGTTCGGTCTGGTCGAGCGCGGCACTCAGGTGCGGCCGCGGATCCGGCGTCGCATCGACTGCGGTCATCAGGCAGGTACCTCCTCGCGCTGGGCGGACGTTCATCGGCGTACCCAACCACGAGGTACCGACAACAATGCGTCCACAAGCCGCACGTGACACGTCGGCGATGGGCCGCATCTGCTCGCAAATGAATGAGACGGCGATACCATTGGCGGCGATGCCCAGAGCGGAGGGGAAGGAGTTCTGCGTCCTCGCCGACCGCCGCCCCTGATCGGAGGCCGCACACCGCGCCAGACCCACTTCCGATCGCCCACCCACACGCACGCGAACACGATCCGGCGGGAGGCGGGAACCATGTCGTCGGAGGTGCGCAGCGCGGAATGGGCCCTGCATCGCCGGGCCGCCTCGGCCTGCGTGGCGGCCCGGGAGGCGGCGGTGGCGGGCGATTTCCACGCCTGGGAACAGGAAGGGGTGCTGGCCGTGTCGGTCACGGACTCCTCGTTGGACTTCCTTTCGACCCTATCCGGGATCGGCAGGGAGACGGTCCCGGTGGCGATCGACCTGGTACGCCGGTCCGTCCGCAACGGCGTGCGGCCGACGGTGGTGGTCTCGACCGAACTCGGCGAGGAGATGGAAACCGCGTTGCGCGCGGGCGGGCTGGTCCGGGCCGGAGATCGCCTCCTTGCGCTCCGCCGGCTGGATACCACGCCCGGATCCACCTCGGGGGCGGACCAGGGCGTGGTTCCCGTCGCCGGGAACGGCGCGGCCCTGGATGCCTTCCTGGCGATCCTGCTGGCCGGGTACGGGGTGGACGGGGTGGTCGCCGCGTTCATCGAAGCGGAGCACCGGCTGCCGATCATGCGTCGCTTCCTCGTGCTGGAGCGAACGGTCCCGATCGCCGCTGCCGCCATGACGATCCACGGCGAGGTCGCCGTGCTCGGTGGCGCCTCGACCCTGCGGGAGTACCGGGGCCGTGGCGCACAGTCGCGGTTGCTACGGCACCGCCTCCGGGTGGCCGCCGAAGCGGGCTGCGGCCTCGCCGTCGCGACAGCCGGGCCCGAGTCGGTCAGCGCGGCCAACCTCCGCAGGGCGGGATTCCGGCTGCATCGGCGCTCGGCCTGGACGAGGGCCTGATCGGCTCGCCAGCGTCGATCTCAGACCGAGGCCGCCCTGGTCCCGTGGTCCCGTGGTCCTGGTGGCTCGGTGAGGTGCTGGCTGCGCGGTCGAGTGCGGCTGCGTAGGCGGCCTGCATCTGTGCTGTGACAGTGGGCCCGTTCGGCGCTGGTTGTCGGCGTGCTTGTGGTCCGAGGTGGGTTTCGCGGAGTTCATTCATGAAGGCTTCCCACACCGGCGGGCCGCCGGTGTGGGAAGCACCTCTCCGCGGGCGGCGTACTCCTCGGTCACCGGGAGGTGTTCGGTTCCCCAGACGCCGAGCTGGACGAAGATCGGCACCAGCTGGATCGCCCGCTCGGTCAGGTTGTAGGTAGGGGCCTGCCGGGATATGAGCGAAACGGGCAACGAGCCTGCAAAGCTGCTGGTCGGGGTAGATGTACTCCGAGGTTCTCGGGCAGCAGGGTGATGGGGTCGGTGTAGCAAAACCCGCGCTCTGTCGGACCGCGAGTGCTGGATAGGCTCCGCTGCGTTGCGTCGGTTTCTTGCTCGGGGTCTGGGTTGTGACGGCGATTGATCGCACCGCGTATCCGCGGTTCAAGAGAGTGGTTCCCGCTCGGGAGTTGGCTGAGGCGTTCACGCCGACGGTCGCCGAGGTTGCGTGGGCTCGGGAGAAGACGCAGAACAATCAGCATCTGCTGGCCTTGGTGGTGTGGCTGAAGTCGTATCAGCGGCTGGGGTATTTTCCGAAGCTGGACGAGGTTCCCGCGGTGGTGGTCGAGCATGTACGCGGCTTGCTGGGGCTGTCCGGCGAGGTGGCGGCCGAGCACGACGCGGGCCGGACCGCGAAGTGGCATCGTGGGCTGGTCCGGGCGCTGGTGGGCGTGAAGTGCCCAGCAATCTCATAGTGACTCCCCGTCTCGTTCGCCGCTCGTGGTGCCGGTGCGACCACCGGCACCACGAGGTGCATGTAGTTTTGTACATACCAGAAGTTCAGATATTTCTGAACACTGCAAAGATGCGGCGAACGACCCTCCTCCCGGCGGGAACCTTCCCCGGGCGGGACGGGATCAGGCCGGGAGGCCGCAGCAGGAGGAGTCCTGCCGCGAGTCGGCCCGCTTGATGGCCCGCACGATCGCCGAGTGCATGCCGTCGGCGACCTGGTGGGTCGGGGTGAGCTCGATATCGGTGAACCCGGCGGCCGCCAACTGGCCGCGGTACTCGCTGAAGCTGAGCGCGCCGGCGATGCAGCCCACGTAGGAGCCGCGCTCGGCCCGCTGTTCGGGGGCGAGACGATCCTCCGCGACCACGTCGGAGACACCGATCCGACCGCCGGGGGCGAGCACCCGGAACATCTCGGCGAACACGCTGGGCTTGTCCACCGACAGATTGATCACACAGTTGGAGATCACGACGTCCATGGTGTTCGCGGGCAGGGGGATGGCCTCGATGGTGCCCTTGAGGAACTCCACGTTGGTGGCGCCCGCCCGCTCCGCGTTGACGTGGCCGAGTGCGAGCATTTCCTCGGTCATGTCCAGGCCGTAGGCCTTGCCGGTCGGTCCGACCCGCCGGGCGGAGAGCAGGACGTCGATCCCGCCTCCTGACCCGAGGTCGAGGACTCGCTCGCCCTCGCGCAACTCGGCGACCGCGGTCGGGTTGCCGCAGCCCAGCGACGCGGCAACCGCCTCGGCGGGCAGCTCGTCTCGTTCGGTGGCGGCGTACCGGGCGGCGCCGAAGTTGTCGCCGAAGTTGTCGCCGACCTCGACCGGCGCGGGACCGCAGCAGCCGGCCGTCACCACACCGGTGGCGGCGGCCGCGTACCGCTCCCGGACGGTCTCGCGCAGGTCCGCGGGGTGCTCGCTCATCGGAACTTCCCTTCTATCGATATGTGTCGATGCAACGTTGCGCCTTGTATCGAAGTCTGTCAACATAGAAGAATGTCGATCCAGGAGATTCCGAGTCCGGCGCGGCGGGCCGACGCCTGCTGCGCCGGGCTGCTGTCCGGGCCGCTGGGCGAGGAGCAGGCCGCCGAGTTGGCGCCGGTGTTCAAGGCGTTGGGGGATCCGATCCGGCTACGGCTGTTGTCGATGATCGCCACGCGCGCCGGGGGAGAGGTGTGTGTCTGCGAACTCACCCCGGCCTTCGACCTGTCGCAGCCCACGATCTCGCACCATCTGAAGCTGCTGCGCCAGGCCGGGTTGATCGACTGTGAGCGGCGCGGGACCTGGGTGTACTACTGGTTGCTGCCGGAGGCCACGGACAGGCTCGCCGCCCTGCTGACCCGACCGGCCGGCGAGTTGGCCGGTGCGCCCGTCGTCGCCGGGGGTGGTTCGTGACCGCCACCGCGCCGGCCCCGTCCCCGCGGCCCGTGGCGGGCCGATTGTCCACGTTGGACCGCTTCCTGCCGCTGTGGATCCTCGCCGCGATGGCCGCGGGTCTCGGGCTCGGCCGCTTGCTGCCGGGCCTCGGGGACGCACTGTCGAAGGTCACCGTCACCGGAGTCTCGCTACCGATCGCGCTGGGTCTGCTGGTGATGATGTACCCGGTGCTGGCCAAGGTTCGTTACGACCGGTTGGGTACCGTCACCCGCGACCGCCGCCTGCTGGTCCCGTCCTTGGTGCTGAACTGGGTGCTGGGTCCGGCGTTGATGTTCGCGCTGGCCTGGTTGCTGCTACCGGACCTGCCGGAGTACCGCACCGGTCTGATCATCGTGGGGCTGGCCCGATGCATCGCCATGGTCATCATCTGGAACGACCTCGCCCATGGCGACCGCGAGGCCGCGGCCGTGCTGGT
Organism: Amycolatopsis cihanbeyliensis; assembly: GCF_006715045.1. Lineage (GTDB taxonomy): Bacteria > Actinomycetota > Actinomycetes > Mycobacteriales > Pseudonocardiaceae > Amycolatopsis > Amycolatopsis cihanbeyliensis. The sequence goes on from NZ_VFML01000001.1 coordinate 345,696, forward strand.
CGCGGTGAACTCGGTGTTCCAGGTCCTCGCGTTCGCCGTGCTGGGCTGGTTCTACCTCACCGTGCTGCCCGGCTGGCTCGGCCTGCCGACGACCGGGCTGGAGGTCTCGATGTGGGAGATCGCCCGGAATGTGCTGATCTTCCTCGGTATCCCGCTGGCCGCCGGTTACCTCACCCGCCGGGTCGGCGAGCGCCGCAAGGGGCGTGCCTGGTACGAGAACCGGTTCCTGCCGCGGATCGGCCCGTTCGCCCTCTACGGCCTGCTGTTCACCATCGTGATCCTGTTCGCCCTGCAGGGGAACGCGATCACCGGCCGGCCGTGGGACGTCGTACGGATCGCGCTGCCCCTGCTGATCTACTTCGCAGTGATGTGGGCCGGGTCGTACGCCCTCGGCCGGGCCATCGGCCTGTCGTACGAGCGGACCACCACCTTGGCTTTCACCGCCGCGGGCAACAACTTCGAGCTCGCCATCGCCGTCGCGATCGCGACCTTCGGCGTCACCAGCGGCCAGGCGCTCGCCGGTGTGGTCGGCCCGCTGATCGAGGTCCCCGTACTGGTGGCCCTGGTGTACGTGTCCCTCGCCCTGCGCCGCCGCTCATCCACCGAAGTGCCCCCAACGCGCCGATGAAGACGCCCACCCGGAGGAGGGTTCGTGGTCGAGATACCTGAGGTCCTGTTCGTGTGCGTGCACAACGCGGGGCGGTCGCAGATGGCCGCCGCGCTGCTGCAGCACCATGCCCGGGGCAGCGTGCTGGTGCGTTCCGCCGGCTCGGCGCCAGCCGAGGAGGTGAACCCGGCGGTCGCCGAAGCCATGCGGGAGATCGGCCTGGACATCTCCGGCGAGGTGCCCACGAAGCTCACCGCGGGCGCCGTCGAGGCCAGCGATGTCGTGATCACCATGGGTTGCGGGGACGCCTGCCCCGTGTTCCCCGGAAAGCGGTACCTGGACTGGACCCTCGAGGACCCCGCGGGCAGGGACCTGGCCGCGGTCCGCCCCATCCGCGAGGAGATCGACCGCCGGGTGCGGGCGCTGCTCGCCGAGCTCGTGCCGGTCAGCTGAACGACCAGCCCGCCCAGCGGGCCACCTCGGTCAGCACCACCGGGCCCTCTGGCGGTCGCTCGGCGTACTGCGGGTACTTCGCCCGCAGCGCCGCCAGCGGAGCGGACCCCGGCTCCGGATCGGCGTGGACCGTGGCGCGACCGTCCGCCCGCGCCCACCACAGCCCGGACCAGTCGTCCTGGTAGTGGTCGACAAGGAAGGACACCTCCGGGTTCACGCCGATATTGCGCAGCCGCCGCAGGTCCGTACGGCGTTTGGGCTTGTGATCCACCGCGAACACGACCGCGTCGGGCGAGTCGAGCAGCGCGAAGGTCACCGGCACCAGGTGCGGTCGCCCGCTCGCGTCCGCGGTGGCGAGCCTGGCCACCGGCGCCGAGGCGAAACGGTGGCGGGTCTCATCCGGGCTGAGGCGCATGGGTCGGCCTGGTGTCTCGGGGTCACAGGGGCGAGTCGCGTACTGGCAGGATACCCTTGCGTGCCGTCGGCAACATCATGGTGCGGGTCCGCCCAGCGTCCGTCGGGGGTGTCTTGAGTCCCTTCAGCGTCCTGTTCGTGGTCGTGCTCGGCACGGCGCTCGGCTGGAAGGCCTACCAGCTGTACAGGGCGCCACAAGACCGGCCGTTGCTGGCGGTCACCCTCTGCCTCGCCTGCGCGGCCGCGGCGTTCCCGCTCGGCCTGCCCGCCGGTGCGCGGCTGGTGGACTCGATCTTCGAGTTCGGCGTCAGCGAGCTGGGGCAGAACGTCCTGCTGCTGGCCACCGTGTACTGGCTGATGTGCTTCTACCTGTTCTCCGCGACCGACCTCGAGCAGGGGCGCCGCCGGGCGAAGTGGGAGGCGGTGCCCCTGGCCGCGGTCGTCGTCGCGATCACGGTCGCCACCTTCGCCACCCCGGTCGAACTACGCTGGAGCAGCTTCGGTGAGGCCGATATGCAGGTCACCGGGGCGGCGACGTTCTACCTGCTGGCCGGGCTGTACCTGGTGTACGCCATCGCCACCGCCCTGCACTGGACCTGGCGCCATGCCAGGGCCACCCGACCACCGCTGTCGGTCGGGCTGCGGCTCGCGGGCGCCGGGATGGCCGGCATGGTGCTGGCCGGCTCGGTACGCGCCGGTTTCGTGGTGATCAGGTGGAGCGGCGGCAGCATCCCGTCCTGGTTGAACGCCACCGCGTCCCTGCTGCTGTCGCTCGCCATCCCGCTGTTCGTCATCGGGATCAGCTACCCGAGCGTCGCGACCCGGATCGCCGCGCTGCGGGTCTGGCGGCAACATCGCACGCGGTACCGGCAGCTCCATCCACTGTGGATGGAGCTGCACCAGGTGTACCCGGAGCACCTGCTCGGCAGGGTGCCGGGCAGCGCGTGGCGGGACGCGCTGCGGCTGCGGGGGGTGCACCGCCGCTACTACCGGAGGGTCATCGAATGCCGGGACGGCCTGGTGCGGATCAGCCCGTACCTGGCCCACGCCAGGGAGACGGCGAACAACGGTACGTCGCTGGCCGAGCTCCTGCGCGCGGCGCTGCGGGCACACGCCGAGGGTGAGCCGGTGAGCACCAAGGCGAGTGCGGTCGCCGTCCCGCTCGCCGACGACCTGGACGCCGACGTGTACGAACTGGTCGAACTGTCGAACGCGCTGCGGGCGCGAGCGGGCTGAACCGCGCCGGCACGGAAGCAAGGGGGCTACCCAGTGGAGCTGCTGATCTCGGCAGGGCAGGTGCTGCCCGGCCCCGCGGGCAGGCGCGTGCTCGACGGTGCGGTGCTGGTGCGGGACTCGGCGATCGTGGCCGTCGGGGACCGCGCGGAGGTCGGACGCCTCGCCGGTGCGGACGCCGAGCGCCGCGACTTCCCGGACGCCACGCTGCTGCCCGGGCTGATCGACTGCCACGTCCACCTCGCCTTCGACGCGAGCCCCGACCCGGTGGCCGCGGTGCAGGGCCACGACGAGGCCACCCTGTTCGAGGAGATGGCGGCCAGGGCCCGACGGTTGCTGGACACCGGGGTCACCACGGTGCGTGATCTCGGCGACCGGGACGGGCTCGCGGTACGGCTGCGCGAGTCGATCGCCGAAGGCCGGTTGCCTGGCCCGCGGGTGCTGGCCGCGACCGCCCCGCTGACCGTGCCGGACGGGCACTGCTGGTTCTTCGGTGGGGTGGTCGACGGCAAGGACGCGATCCGCACGATGGTGCGGCGCAACGCGGCGGCCGGCGCCGACGTGATCAAGGTGATGGCCACCGGCGGAGGTCTCACCAAGGGCGGTGCCGCCATCTGGGAGTCCCAGTTCAGCGCCGAGGAGCTGCGCTGCGTGGTGGCGGAGGCCCACGACGTCGGCCTGCCGGTCGCCTCGCACGCCCACGGCAGCGAGGGCATCGCGGCCTCGGTCGCGGCGGGCGTGGACACCATCGAGCACTGCACGTGGATGGCCGAAGGCGGGTTCGACGTGCGGGAGGACGTGGTCGCCGAGATCGCGGCCAGGGGGATCCACGTCTGCCCGGGAGCCAGCCCCAACTGGCGCGGTTTCGCCGAGAGGTTCGGGCAGGAACGCGCCATGGAGATCTTCGGGCGGGTGCGCTGGATGGCCGAGCAGGGGGTGCGGCTGATTGCCGGAACGGACGCGGGCGTGCCGCGGGCGGTGTTCGACAACCTCACCGGCAGCCTGGAGTTCTTCGACTTCCTCGGCTTCGAGCTGGACCGCATCCTCGAACTGGCCACGGTGGACGCCGCCACCGGTATCGGGCTCGGGGACAGCACCGGACGGCTCGCCGAGGGCTATCGCGCCGATCTGCTCGTGGTGGAAGGGGATCCACTGACCGAGCTGGACGCGCTGCGCGAGCCGGTGCTGGTGCTGGCAGCCGGGCGCCCCCACGTGCCCGGCAGCTAGCGCAACGCCGACTCACCGAGGGTGAGCGTGCCCGCGCAGGCGTCCAACCGGGCGGGCAGCCCCAGCGGCACGGTGAGCGCGCCGGTGTGGTGGCCGAAACCGAGCTCCCACAGGATCGGCACACCCAGCGGCGCGAGCCGGTCCAGCATCAAGCTCCGGACCTCCTCCGGCGGACCGCAGTCGGTCCATGAGCCCAGCGCGACACCGGCGACCCCGTCGAACCAGCCGGTGCGCAGGAGCTGGGTGAGCATCCGGTCCAGCCGGTAGACCTCCTCGGTGACGTCCTCGATGATCGCGATCCCGCCGCGGGCCCTCCGGTGCTCCGGGGCACCGACGCTGGCGGCGAGCAGGCTCAGGTTGCCACCGACGGTCACACCGCAGGCGGTCCCCGGCACGAGCGCTTCCGCGTGCGGCCCGCGCAGCATCAGCGTGCTGTCCGGGTGGAAAAGGGTGCGCCACAGGTGCTCGGTGGCGGCCTCGTCGAAATGTGTGGTGGCGGGCATCGGGGAGAACAGCGTCACCAGGTCCAGATGGGTACGGACAGCCTCGTGCAGCGCCGTGACGTCGCTGGACCCGGCCAGCAGCTTCGGACCCGCGGCGCGCAGCGCGGACCAGTCGATCAGGTCCAGGATGCGGCTACAGCCGTAGCCACCCCGCGCGGCCAACACGGCGGTCACCTCGGGATCAAGCCAGGCCCGCTGGAAGTCCGCCGCACGCGCGGCGTCGGTACCCGCCAGGTAGCCGAAGGTGGCGTCGCTCGCGCGTACCGAGTCGTACAGCCGCACCGACAGCCGCCACGACTCCAGCACCGCTACCGCGGCGTCCAGCCGCTGCCTCGGCACCGGGCCCGCCGGCGCCACCAGCGCGACGGTGTCTCCCGCGCTGAGCCTGCCGGGTCGACGCGGCGGGGTGGCGCCAGTCACGTGCGCAGGTCCACGACCGGGATGCCGGGCGGCGCGAAACCGAACACCTGACCGTAGAAGGACAGCTCGGCCTCCAACGCCGCGACGATCGTCTCCGCCTTGCGGAAACCGTGCTGCTCACCGGCGAAGGTCAGGTATCCGTGCGGGATGCCGCTGCCGTGCAGGGCGGCGACGAATCGATCGGCCTGTTCCGGTGGGCAGATCTCGTCGTCGAGGCCCTGGAGGAACAGCACCGGCCCGGCCAGCGATCCCGTCCGGTACAGCGGGGATCGGTCGCGGTACCGGGCCGCGGTCTCCGGGAGCGGGCCGATCAGGCCGTCCAGGTAACGGGACTCGAAGTCGTGGGTCTCGCCGCCCTCGCCGGTCCAGCCGGTCAGGTCGAGGATGGGGAACTTGATGGTGCCCGCGCGGTAGGTTCCGGCCGCTGGCGGAGAGGGGGTCATCGAGGCGGCCGAGGTGAACCCGCCCGCGCTGCCACCGCGCACGGCCAGCCGGTTCGGATCGGCCACCCCCTCGGCCACCAGCGCCTCGGCGACGGCGGCACAGTCGGTGACATCGACCACGCCCCACTGCTCGCGTAGCCGTTCCCGGTAGCGCCGTCCGTACCCGGTCGATCCGCCGTAGTTCACCGCGACCACGCCGATGCCGCGGCTGGTGAAGTACGCGAAGTCAAGATCGGCCACCGGGAAGTTGCGGCCGGTCGGCCCGCCGTGTACGTGCACGAGGTAGGGCGGCAGTTCGCCCTCGGGTGCGGCGTGATCCGGGCTGGTCGGGGGATAGACGTAGGCGGGCACCCGCTCGCCGTCGGGGGTGGTGAACTCCCGTTCCCACGGGACCGGAAGGTAGCCCCGCTCGGCGAGCCTGCCGGTGAGCTCCCGGCCCGACGGGTCGCCGAGCTCGGTCAGGGTCCCGGCGTCGAGGTCGGCAACGACCACCGCACCTTCCTGCTGGGGCCCGGTGGCGACGCCGGCGACGCCACCGGCGAACGGGACCAGGGTGCTCGCCCACACCGGCCGCCGCTGGGTCCCGCCCGCGTCGGTGATCGTGCCGCGGTGCTCGTCGAGGACGGCGAGCCGGCCCGAGCGCAGCACGGCGTGCCGCCCCCCGCCCAGCGGGGCGAACCACTGCAGGCCGAGCTTCCACAGCGGCCCGCCGAGCTCCTCGGCTGCCGGGGCGAGGTTGGTGCGGGTGCCGTCGAGGCCGATGCGGTGCAGGTTCCACCAGCCGTCCGGGTCCAGCACCGCCAGCAGGGTGTCCGCGTTCTCCCACTCGAGCTGGCAGACCGCGACCTCGGGGCCACCGGCGAGCACCCGGTGCGGGCCGAACCCGCCGTCCGTGCCGACCTCGGCAACGCACAGCTCGGTCCCGTCCCACGGCATGGCCGGGTGGTCCCAGCCGAGCCAGGCCGCGTGCCGCCCGTCCGGGGACAACTGCGGTGCGGTGAGGAAATGGTGGGTGGCGCCCAGTGCCCGCGGTTCCCGCCCGTCGGAGGTGAGCGCGACCAGGTCGCGGGTGATGTCGGTGCGGCGGGGCCCGGTACTGGTTTCGCGCACGGCCCAGATCTCCCCCTCGTGGCCACGGCGCAGGTCACCGTAGCGGATGGCGTGCGGTGCCGGGGGCTCCGGCGTGATGGGCCGTACCGCGCGGTCGGTGAGGTCGAGCGCGTACACCCGCTGGTCGTCCCAGTGTGTGAAGGCCACGATGTTCCCGGTGGCCGCCCACGGTCGCCCGCCGTACTCGTGCACCCTGTTGCGCACGTTCCACGGTGCGGGCAGGAGTTGCTCGACCTTCTCGCCGTCCGAGCGGACCAGGGTCACCCTGCCGCCTTCGGTCGGGCGTGACTCGGCCCACCACAGCTCGCCGCCGACGATGCCGAGCCACTGCTGTGACCCGCCGGCTTCGGCTACGGCGGACGCGCTGATCGGCGAACTCCAGGTCCCGTGCGGAGAGATCATCGGCATCCGGCCACTCTAGTCACGGATCGTGGGGCGGTGGGTGCCGATCAGGTGGCTGTGGCTTAGGGTCGTAAGTGCCATGGCTCGCGTCATACATGTCTTCCGCCAACCCGACCGCTTCGTCGCAGGCACGGTCGGGGAACCCGGCGACCGCACGTTCTATCTGCAGGCATCCGAGGATGTTCGCACGATCAGCGTAACCATCGAGAAACAGCAGGTCGCGGTGCTCGCCGAACGTCTCAGCTCACTGCTGGAGGAGGTGGCGAACCGGTTTGGTGCCGAGGTACCCGAGGAGGTCCCGGACGACATGCTCGACGTGGACCCGCTCGACGTGCCCGTCGAGGAGGAGTTCCGCGTGGGCACGATGGGGCTGGGCTGGGACGCCGAGAGCAGCGCGGTGGTGATCGAGCTGCTCGCCATCACCGAAGGCGAGGTGGACGAGACGGTCGTCCTCGACGACACCGAGGAGGGTCCGGATGCGGTCCGGGTGTTTCTCAGCCCGCCCGCGGCGCGGGCCTTCGCCGCGCGGGCGGACCGGGTCGTCAACGCGGGGCGCAAGCCCTGCCCGCTGTGTGGTGAACCGCTGGATCCCGTCGGTCACGTCTGCCCACGGCAGAACGGGTATCGGCGTGACCAGGACGTCTTCGAGAGCTGATCCCACCGGTGGCTGAGTCAGCAGTGGATCCGGCCACGCCGGAAGCCAGGGAGCTCGTCGCCCGTGGCCGTATCGAGGTGGAGGGGCGGCTGGTGGACGCCTCGAACGTCACCTTGTTCTGCACGATCGAGCTCGGCGGGATCAGCGCCAACGCGGTGTACAAACCGGTGGCGGGAGAGCGGCCGCTGTGGGACTTCCCGGACGGCACCCTGGCCGGCCGGGAGGTGGCCACCTACGAGATTTCCGAAGCCACCGGACTCGGCGCGGTGCCGCCGACGGTGCTGCGCGACGGCCCCTTCGGCGAAGGCATGGTTCAGCTCTGGGTGAACACGACCGACGAGGAGCTTGTGGACGTGCGGTCGCCGGACGATGTGCCGGACGACTGGCGAGTGGTGCTGCACGCCCATGACCGGACGGGGGAGCCGGCGGTACTGGCACATGCCGACCGCGAGGGGGTGCGCGACCTGGCCGTGCTGGACATCGTGGTGAACAACACCGACCGCAAGGGCGGCCACGTGCTCGCCGGGAACAATGGTCGGATCTACGGGGTCGATCACGGCATCTGCCTGCACACCGAGCCGAAGCTGCGCACCGTGTTGTGGGGCTGGGTCGGCGATCCGCTGCCCGAGGAGGTCGTGGAGAAGCTGCGGGGCCTGCGGCCCGCGCTGGACGGTGAGCTGGGCAAGCTGCTGGAGCCCCATCTCACCGGCGGCGAGATGCGTGCCGTGGCCGAACGGGCCGACCGCCTGCTTGACGAGCGGGTGTTCCCGGAACCGACTGACGACTGGCGAGCCATCCCCTGGCCGCTCTTCTAGCGGGACCGGAGGCCCTGCGCCGGTTCGGTATCGAAGCCCGCGCGCTGCGGTATGTCGCGGTCGGCTTCGGTGACCACCACTGGACCGTCACCGACACCGGCGGGACCCGCTGGTTCGCCACCGTGGCCGACCTGGAGCACAAGGACCACGGCGGGCACGGGAGCGCGGCGGTCCTGGACGAGTTGCGCCGGGCGATGGCGACCGCGGTGCGGTTGCGCGAGCGGCTGGAGTTCGTGGTGGCTCCGGTACCGACCGTGGACGGTGGCCCGGTCGTCGCCCTTGACGACCGGTATGTGATGAGCGTCTTCCCGTTCGCCCATGGCGAACCCGGGTCGTTCGGCCAGGAGCAGTCCCGCGAGGAGCGGGAGCGTGTGCTCGACCTGCTCGCCGAGTTGCACGGCCACCCGGCCCCGCCGAGTACGCCGTTCGCGGCGCTGGACCCACCCGGCCGCGCGATGCTCGAGGACATCGTGGACGGCCGGGTGGGGGAGTGGAAGGGCGGACCGTTCGCCGCGGCGTACCGGCTGGTCGACTGGGACACCGTCGGCCTCGCCGTACCCGAACGGGACCTGTCCGTCGTCAGCACGGACCCCACGCTGCTCGACCGCTACGCCCGGGCCACGGGCAGCACGCCGGACCCGGATGCGCTCGCGCTCTACCCGATGCGCTGGCTGCTGACCGATGTGGCGGAGTTCGCCGGTTGGTTCCGCGGCCCGCATTCCCGCACCGCGGACACAGAGCGTGCCTGGCAAGGCTTCACCGAGACGGTGGAACGGCTCGGGCGGCATCCGCGATAGCCTCGGCGATCCGTTCGACGTCGGCCTCGGTGGTACGCCAGTTGCTGAACGCGGCGCGAAGCGCGCGTGTGCCGTCGTACTCGGTGGGAGTCAGGAACGCCCGACCGTCCGCGGCGATCACCTCGGCTAGCGCGTTCACCCGCTCCGGGGTGGGGTTCTCCGCCAGGGTGAAGCACACCACGTTCAACCGAACCGGGGCGAGCAGGCGCAGGCCGGGCAGCTCCTCGATGCGTTGCCCGAGTCGCCTCGCCAGTGCGATGTCCCGCTCGACGATCTCCCGGTGCCCCTGCCTGCCGTAGGCGGCCAGCGCGAACCAGGCCGGCAGGGCGCGCAGCCGCCGGGAGTTCTCCGGGGTCAGGTGCACGAACGCGGGGTCGTCGGCGGGCACCCCGAGGTAGGCGGCGGCGTTCTGGAAGACCCGTAGCTGGAGGTCTTTCCTGCGGGTGAACTGCGCCGCCGAGTCGTACGGCACGTTGAGCCACTTGTGCAGGTCCACGCACACCGAGTCGGCCTCGGCGAGCCCGGCCACCAGGTGTTCGTGTGCGGGGGAGAGCGCGGCGAACGCACCGAAGGCCCCGTCCACGTGCAGCCAGAACGGGTAGCGTTCACGCAGCGCGGCGACAGCCCGCAGGTCGTCGAAGTCGACCGTGTTCACGGTGCCGGCGTTGGCGACCACGATCGCGGGTCGCCCGTCGAGCGCGTCCAGTGCCTCGGCGAGGCGGTCCGGGTCCACGGCCTCGCGGCCGTCCAGCGTCGGTATCGTGCGCAGGTTCTTGCGGCCGAGGCCGAGCATCGCCAGCGCCTTGAACACGCTGGAATGCGCGGCGCCGGACAGGATCGGTACCGGCCCGAGGGCCGCCGCCCCGTCCTCGGCGACCGAGATCCCGGCGCGTTCGCCCAGCCACTCCCTGCCGATCGCCAGGCCGACCAGGTTGGACATGGTCGCGCCGGTGACGAACGCGCCGCTGTGTGCCGTGCCGAGGTCGAGCAACTCGCCGAGCCAGCGCAGGGTCTCCCGTTCCAGGTCCGTGGCCGAGGAATCGTGTGTGGCCGCCACGTTCTGGTCGTGGGCGGTGGCCAGCCAGTCCCCGGCCACCGCTGCCGGGGTGGCGCCGCCGGTGACGAAGCCCAGATACCGTGGCCCGGCGCTGGCGGAGAACCCCGGTTCCCAGCGTGCCGCGAACTCGGCGAGTGCCCGCTCGGTTCCGATCCCGTGTTCGGGCAGCGGCCGCGCCGGACCCTGCCGCGGGGAACCGGCGGCCGGTCGGTCGGCCAGCCCGGCCAGCACGCGACCGGCGTGGTCGCGCACGGTGTCGAGGAGGGCGGGTATGCGGTCGGCGTCGGCGGCGAGCGTGAGATCCATGACCGCAGGCTAGCCGCGAGGCCACCGCGGATGCTGGCCGTCATGCCGCGCGCGAGCCACACCCCCGGCCGCGACGGTTGAACGCCGCGAGCACTCCGCCCGCCAGCAGGACAACCACGCCGCCTGATGACCTTGCGCAGGTCCGCGGCCGCCGGTTGGCCCGTCCGGGTGACCGTACCGTCCCCCGGCATCCGGCCTGACCTCCGGTTATCCATGCCGGTTGTGGGTCCACCCATTCTTTGTGTTTCCCCTGCACACAGCCCCGCTTCTAGCGTCGGACGCGTCAACGAAACATACGAAGGGAGACGCGGACGATGACCGCACACACGTTGCAGGGCAAGGTCGCCGTGATCGCCGGCGGCGCGAAGAACCTGGGTGGCCTGCTCAGCAGGCAGTTCGCCGAGGCCGGCGCGGACGTGGTCGTGCACTACCACGGCGATGCCGCGGCCGGTGATGCCGAGGACACCGCCAAGGCGGTGCGGGAAGCCGGCAGGCGGGCGCTCACCGTGCAGGGCGACCTCACACAGGTGGCCGAGGTGCGCAGGCTGTTCGACGCCGCGGTCGACTCCTTCGGTGGCGTGGACGTCGCGGTGAACACCGTGGGCCGGGTGCTCCGCAAGCCGATGGTGGACACCAGCGAGGAGGAGTACGACGGCATGTTCGCCATCAACTCGAAGGCGGCGTACTTCTTCATCCAGGAGGCAGGACGCAGGCTCAACGATCACGGCAAGATCGTCAACCTCGGTACGTCGCTGCAGGCCGCGTTCACCGACGGCTACTCGACCTACGCCGGCGGCAAGGCACCTCTGGAGCATTTCACCCGCGCCGCGGCCAAGGAGTTCGCGGAACGCGGCATCTCGGTCACCACGGTGGCGCCGGGGCCGATGGACACCCCGTTCTTCTACGGGCAGGAGACCCCGGAGCGGGTCGAGTTCCACAAGTCGCAAGCGCTCGGTAACCAGCTCACCCAGATCGAGGACATCGCCCCGCTGATCAAGTTCCTCGCCACCGACGGCTGGTGGATCACGGGCCAGACCATCTTCGCCAACGGCGGCTACACCACGCGGTGAACCGCGCGGAGGTCGGCCGCGCGGCCGTGTCGCTGCCGCATTTCGGTGCGTACGCCCTACCATTCCCGAAGGAGCCCTCCAGGACGGACGCACGGTGATGGCTGGATGAGCGTGATCGACCTGCACCGCCTGGAGCAGCTCATCGCGGTGGCCGAGGAAGGCAGCGTCACCAAGGCGGCCGCGCGGCTGCACCTGTCCCAGCAGGCGCTGAGCACGTCACTACGCAACCTCGAACGCGAGGTGGGCGTCGACCTGCTGGACCGTGGCGGTACGCGGATCCGGGTCCTGCCCGCGGGCGAAGCGCTCATCGCCGACGCGCGGGTGCTGCGGGGCCTCGCCCGCTCGGCGCTGCGCCGTGCCCGCCGGATCGGCCGTGGCGAGCCGGACGTGCTCCGGGTCGGGCACACCCCCGCGGTGCCGGGTGAGGAGCTCGGCACGCTCATCCGGACCGTGCACCGGTTCGTCCCCGGGCTACGGATCGAACCGCATCAGCACTACCCCTCGGCGCTGACCGACCGGCTCCTGGACGGCGAGCTCGATATCGGCCTCTGCAGGGCGATGCTGCCGGTACACGGCCTGACCAGGACCACGCTTACCCGGCACCGGCTGTCCATCGCGGTCGGCGAGCACCACCGGCTGGCGCGCCGGGAGGACGTCACGCTGGCGGAGCTGGCCGAGGAGACCATCGTCGTGTGGGGCCACCCCGGCAGATCCGGGTACACCGATCTGCTGCTCACGCTGTGCCGGCAGGCCGGGTTCGAGCCGAAGACCGTGCGCAGCGAACTCCAGGGCGTGCCGCCGAGCAGCGCCGTCGTCGGCACCGATCACGTCGCGTTCGTGACGGCGCCGCCGGGTGCCACGGCGGGCGGTACGGTACGGGTGATCGACCTGACCCCGCCCCTTTACGTGCCTTTGATCGCGTTGTGGCCCGAACACTCCACGTCCGAACCGCGCGACGCGTTCCTGCGCACGCTGCGGGAGGCACTGGACTAACTAGCACTCGGCCGGACTTCACAGCGTGGCCCGGTCCACCTACGACACTGTGGCCTGGTACGGACGGGCACGCGGGTGGGGCGAGAGCGGCCGGATCAGCACCGGACGTGGCAGGTGGTCACCGATCCGGCAGCGGGGATGCGGGGTCTCGATCGTCACCGGCGCCCCTGGAGAGCCGGGGGCGGGCAACGTGAGGATCGCCCGCAACGTCCAGAGCGCGTTCGCGTGGTACTGGTAGGACACCTTCTCCGGCGCGAGCGGGTCGGAGCCCCGCCACACCGGCGCGCGGAACGCGCTCGCGTCCTGCTCGGACCGCAGGATCAGCACGTCGGCACAGGTTTCCCGATGGAGCATCGCCGCGAGGAGCCGGGGCGCGTCCGGTGGCCCCCAGCGCAACAGTGTCCACTGCCGCCTGCGCAGTTCGGTCAGCAGGTCGTCAAGGCCCAACGAGAACACGGTTCCTTCTCCCAATCTTTCCGATTCCACGATGAGAATCGGCGCGCCGCGGCGGCCGCACGAGCGTTACTCTCGAACCCGCATCAATGGCTCGACACGAGCCGCGAAAAGTGGGCATTACCCGGTGGTGGCGGGTTTATTCGGGAACGTGCATGGCGATTGACCTGCTACCGAGGGCGCACGTATCGTCACCTGACGTGTCCACTTCACGACAGGGGAAATGATCATGAAACTTACCCGGATCGCCGGGACTGCAAGGGGGACGACTGCCCAGCCGTGTTCAGCACGGAGCGCGGCACCCTGGCTGTCCAGGGCTATCTCGTCCACCAGCCAACCCCGGAACACGAGGCAATCGTGGAGATCCCGGCGGACCTGCTCAAGGAGGCCGCACGTGCGCTTGGCCGGTGACGACTGGAAGAAGTTCTTCGATTCGTTCGAACGGGAGGCGTTCCGACTGGAAACGCGCCCTGTGTACAACGTGGCGAAAGAATGGGACGAGTTTCAGCGTTTTCTCGCTACCGGGGAGTTCGATGTTTCCGATCATGAGCCCTGGCTCAAGCGGGTTCGCCATTTCCGGGCCACCGGCCGGTGGATCGGCAGGGTTCATGTCATCACCAGTCCGTTGACCGACTACCTACGTTTCGAGTTCGCGGCCTATCCGCACAACGTGCGGTCCGGTGAGGAGGTGCATGTTCTCGATCTCGCCGATCAGTCGAATCCCGGGTTGCCGGATCAGGACTTCTGGATGTTCGACGATTCGAAGATCGTGCGGATGGACTACGCCGAGGACGGTACCCAGCTCGGTCGCGAACTGCTGGAAGACGTGGATCCCGCTCCGTACGTGGAGTGGAAACGCATCGCGCTGGAGCATGCCGAACCGTTCCTGGACTACTCCGCCAGACCGGAGGCATGAGCCTCGATCCCGCCCGCGCCGGAGAGGACCGGGTCAACCTCGCCGAGGCCCTGCGTGACCTGCGCAGGGCCTCGGGCCTTTCCGGCGAACGGCTGGCCGGTCGCTGCCAGATGTCCCAGTCCAAGATCAGCCGTATCGAGACCGGCCGACTGCTACCCAGCATCCTCGACGTGGAGCGGATACTCACCGCGATCGAGGTCGATGAGGCGCTGAAGGCGGAGCTGCTGACGCTGGCGCGGACAGCGAATGCCGAGTACCAGGACATCCGGGCGTCGGTGCGGCGCGGCCTGCACTACCGCCAGTGGGACCTGGCGGCCCTGGAGGCCGAGTCGACCCATATGCGGCACTTTCTGCCGGCGCTGATCACCGGACTGCTCCAGGTGCCCGAGTATGTTCGTGCGGGGTTGAGCAGGGCGGGGGACCGGGCACCTGTGGATACCAGTCGGGCCGTCACGCTCAAGCTGGAGCGGCAGGCCATCCTGCATGACGAGTCGAAGCGATTCGAGTTCCTGCTCACCGAACAGGCCGCACGATGGCAGTTCTGTGAGCCGTCCATTATGGCGCTCCAGATGGACCGGCTGGTGTCGCTGTCCCGGCTGCCTGCTGTCGCCCTCGGTATCCTGCCGCTGACCACGCAGATCCCGGAGGGGCCGATGCATACCTTCGTGGCCTATGACGCCAGGTTGGTGACCGTCGAACTGTTCAGCGGTCAGCTGGTGTTGCGTGATCCGAAGGATGTCGAGAGTTATCGCGAACTTTTCGACTTCCTGGCCGCGCACGCGCTGTGGGGTGCGGAGGCGAGGGGCTTTCTTCGGCGCCTTGCCGAGGGCTTCCGAGCGAACGGCAACAGTGACGCCGGGTCATGAGCCGGGCTGGTCGAGCGCGGCGAGGCGGCGGCGGAGGTGGGCGCGCTCGGGCTCGGTTCCGGCCAGCTCCAGGGCTTCGCGGTACGCCGCGGCGGCTTCGGCGTGCCGGTCGAGCCGGCTCAGCAGGTCCGCCCGCGCGGTCGAGTAAGGGGAATAGCCGCGCAGCCGCGGTTCCTCGGCCAACTCGTCGAGCAACGCCAGCCCGGCTTCCGGGCCGTCGCGCATCGCCACGGCCGCGGCCCGGTTCAGCGCGACGACCGGGGACGGTTCCAGCGCGAGCAGCACGTCGTAGAGCGCCACGACCTGCGGCCAGTCCGTGGTGGCCAGGTCCGCGGCCTCGTCGTGCAGGGCGGCGATCGCGGCCTGCACCCCGTACGGACCCGGCTGCCCGCCGGTCAGCGCGACCGGCACCAGGCGCAGCCCTTCCTCGATCATGGTGCGGTCCCACCGGCCACGGTCCTGCTCGTCCAGCAGCACCAACTCACCGTCCGGGCCCGTGCGGGCCTCGCGCCGGGCGTGGATCAGCAGCATCAGCCCGAGCAACCCGGCGACCTCCCGTTCCTCCGGAAGCAGCCGCCGCAGGATCCGGGCCAGCCGGATGGCCTCCTCCGCAAGGTCGAGCCGCTGCAGGTCCGGGCCCGAGCTGGCCGCGTAGCCCTCGGTGAAAATCGAGTACACCGCCTGCAGCACCCCCGGCAACCGGTCCGGCAGCTCCCCCGCGTCCGGCACCCGGAACGGGATCCGAGCCTGCTGGATCTTCTTCTTCGCCCGCACGATCCGTTTGGCCATGGTCGCGGCCGGAACCAGGAAGGCCCGTGCCACCTCGGGCGTGCCCAGCCCGGCCAGGCAGCGCAGCATCAGCGCCCCGCGGTCCTCGGCAGGCAACGCCGGATGGGCGCAGGTGAAGAACAACTGCAACCGCTCGTCCGGCAGCCCGCCCTCCACCTCCGCGGCGGGGACCGGCTCGGACCGCTCCGCCTCCACCCGCAGTACGGCCAGCCGCGCGGCGAAGGTCCGGTCGCGGCGCAGCCGGTCCACCGCCTTGCGCCGTGCCGTGGTCATCAGCCACGCCCCTGGCCGGGGTGGCACGCCGTCCACCGGCCAATGCTCCAGCGCCGCCTCGATCGCCTCGGAGGTCACCTCCTCGGCAAGGTCGAGGTCCCCGAAGCGACGGACGAGCGCGGCCAGCAGCCGGCCGTGCTCCTCGCGGAACACCGCCTCCACCGAGGCCACCGGCAGTTTCTCCGGTATCGGGCTGCCGGCCGCTCGCTCGCCCATCGCGCTCAGCCCTCGAACTCGGCGACCGGCCGCACCACGATCGAACCGGTACCGCGCGCGCCGGGGCAGCGGGCGGCCCAGTCCAGGGCGGCGTCCAGATCCGGCACGTCGATGACGTAGAAGCCACCGAGCACCTCGCGGGTTTCCGCGAACGGGCCGTCGGTCACGGTCCGCTTCCCGTCCTCGCCCACCCGCACCGCGGTCGCGGTGACCAGGTCCGCCAACTGTTCTCCGGAGACCATGATGCCCGCGTCCCGCACCTCCTTGTCGTAGGCCAGCCAGTCCTGGACGTCGCAGTCGGCGGCCCCACCGTTCTCGTCGACCGCACCGGCGTTGATCAGCAACATGTACTTCATGTTCGGCTCCTCGATGTGTTCGTCGTCCCGTACGGCCGCGTGCCGTACAGCATGACTACGAACAGGGACTGCCCCGATGGACAACCCTCCGGACATTTTCTCCTCGCCGCGGAGAGAACGTCACACCTTTGCCGACGCCGTCGACGAAGGCGCGTCAGTGGTGCTGGTCGTGCCGGCCGAGGGTCTCCACGGGGGTCACGCCGGGGCGGGTCCACTGCGGCACGGGGCGGCTGGTCGGGCCCCAGGTGGCGTTCCCGTCGGCGTCCGAGCGCCAGGACCAGCACGGGCCGCGCCCCTCGGGCCGGCCCTCGGGATTGTCCTCCCACGATTCGCCGCGGCCGTAGGGTGTCATGTCGAGCAGGCCCAAGGACCCGTTGACCCGCTCGTTCCCACGGCCCGTCGTGGAGTAGGTGAGGAACACGCGGTCGCCGTCGCGCAGGAAGCAAGTGAGGTAACCCATGCTGCCGCCGACCGGCGCGTCCACGTCGCGCACCGAGTACCAGGGCTGGGTGAAGCCCATGAACTCGACGTAGGAGGACACCTCGTCCCACCGGCCCGTGGTCAGAATGGCGAACGAGACGCCGCGGGCGTTGAGGTAGACGGCGTCCTTCAGGTGCCAGGCCGTGGTGGTGCAGCCCTCGCACTGCCCCTGGTGCGGCGCGCCGTCGTACCACATGTGCTTGTAGACCACGAGCTCGTCGCGGCCCTGGAACAGGTCCAGGAACGGGACCGGGCCTTCAGGTCCGACGACCTCGACCGTCCCGTCGAGCTCCACCATCGGCAGCCGGCGGCGGGCCGCGGCGAGGGCGTCGCCCTCGCGGGTGTGGGCCTTCTCGCGGACCAGAAGCTCGTCCCGGGCGGCCTGCCAGGTGGCCAGGTCGACCACGGGCGGGCGGCCCGGCGGCGCGGTGGTGGGGTCGTCCGGTGTGGTCGTCATGGTGTCCTCCGTGGTGTCTCGTGCCGGGCAGCATCGTATGACCTCCTACGACGGCCACCAGAACAGACGCACGGCCGGTGGCGGCTTGCCGGTCACCCGCTCCGCCGGCTGGCAGGCTGAGTTCCATGACGAGAACGTCCTATCGCGACCGGCTGACCTCCCCGCTTCCCGGGCCGCGCGAGTTGGCCCGGATCATGCGGGAGGGCGGTTTTCGCGGCTCGACCGCGCACGCCGACCGGATACCGGTGCTGCGCACCGGGCTGCCCGCACTCGAACCCGGGCAGGCGAGCTGGACCTGGATCGGGCATTCCAGCTACCTGATCCGGCTGGGTGGTGCGACCGTGCTGGCCGACCCGGTGTGGTCGAGGAAGATCCCGGGAGTGCCCCCTCGGCTCACGCCCCCCGGCCTCGCCTGGGCAGACCTGCCGCCGGTGGACGCGGTGGTGATCAGCCACGATCACTACGACCATCTGGACGCGCCCACGATCCGGCGGCTGCCCCGGCACACTCCGGTGCTGGTGGGCATGGGCCTGGGCCGCTGGTTCCGGCGGCGCGGGTTCACCGAGGTCAGCGAACTGGACTGGTGGGAGTCGGCGGAGGTGGCCGGGCTGCGGTTCGACTTCGCCCCGGCGCATCACTGGAGCAGGCGGGGTCTGCTGGACACTTGTGCCTCGCTCTGGGGAAGCTGGGTGCTCACCGCGCCGGACGGCACCCGCACCTACCACTGCGGCGACTCGGGCTACGGGCACTGGTTCGCCGAGATCGGCGAGCGCTACCCGAGCATCGAGGTCGCGATGATGCCGATCGGGGCCTATGACCCGCGCTGGTTCATGCGCCCGGTGCACATGGACCCCGCCGAATCGGTACGCGCGCTGGACGACCTCGGCGCGCGGCGGCTCGCCTCGATGCACTGGGGCACGTTCGTACTCACCAGGGAACCGGTGGACGCACCACTGGAGCGGCTGCGTACCGCATGGGCGGTGGCCGGCCGCCCGGAAGCGGACCTGTGGGCACTGGCCGTGGGGGAGACCCGCACGCTGCGGGTGGGTGGGTGAGGCCGGAACTGCGCGCGGCGGGACGCACCCCCTACGTGCGGGCGCTGCTCGATCTCGCCCCGACCGGTGACTGACCGGCATAGGACCGGGTCAGCGGAACCGGTCGGCGTGCTCCCGTACCCACTCGGCGAAGGTGCGCGCGGGTGTGCCGGTGAGGTCGGCGACAGTGGACACCGGGACCTCCGCGTAGTCGCCGCCGTCGGACAGCAGCCAGTCCGCGTCCTCAGGGGCCATGCCCTGGCCGATCCACAGTTCGCGGGCCTGCCGGGGGGTCAGTTCCTCGAACCGGACCTCCCGCCCGAGCGCGGCGGAAATCGCCCGCACCTGTTCCGGGGAGGTGATGGCCTCGGGCCCGCTCAACGGGTAGGCGTGCCCGGCGTGCCCGTCCTCGCGCAACACGACGGCGGCGACCTCCGCGATGTCGGCCATGGCGATCGGGGTCTGCGCCGCCCGCGCGTGCGGCTCCCGCACCACGCCCTCGGCGCGGATCGAGTACACCCAGAACAGCGTGTTCTCCATGAACGCGCCGGGTCGCAGGTGGGTCCAGGCGAACCCGGCCCGCTCGATCGTCCGCTCCAGGTGGGCGAAGTCCCGCCCCGCCGGGTCGATCTCGGCGGCGCCCGGCACGTCGGCCAGGATCGAGGACAGCGTGACCACCCGGCGGACCCCCGCCTCCCGTGCCAGTTCGGCGAACCGCTCGACGGTGGGGAAGTGCGGGGCGAGGTACACGGTGTGCACCCCGTCCAGCGCGGCGGGCAGGGTCTCCGGCTGGCCGAGGAAGCCGGTGTGCACCTCGGCCCACTCCGGCAGCGCGGCCTTCGCCGGGTTCTTGGTCAGCGCGCGTACCGGCTCCGCGGACCCGGCCAGCCGGTCGACCACCATCCGGCCGATGTTCCCGGTCGCCCCGGTCACCAGGATCGTCATGCCTACCCACCCCTAAATTCTGTACGGCGTACGAAGTCAGTGACCAGAGTACACCGTACAACGCACGGGGTTCTATCCTCGGTACCATGGCCGACCACATCGAGCGCACCCTGCGGCTGCTCTGGAGCACCGAGGATGGCCCCAAGCGCGGCCCCAAACCCGGGCTCACCGTGCCCGAGGTCGTGCGTGCCGCGATCGACCTCGCCGACGCCGAGGGCCTCGACGCGCTGTCCATGCGCCGGGTCGCCGAACGGCTGGGCATCGGCACGATGTCGCTCTACACCTACGTGCCGGGCAAGGCGGAACTGCTCGACCTGATGCTGGACGCGGTAACCGGCGAGCGCGACACCCCGGCCGTCCCGCCCACCGGCTGGCGGGACCGGGTGCTGGCCTGGGCCCGCGTCGACTGGGCGCTGTACCACCGGCACGAATGGGTGCTGCGGCTGCCCGCCCGGCACGTGCTCGGCCCGAACACGCTGGCCGCCTACGACGCGGCGCTGCACGCACTGCTGGACACCGGTCTGACCGACGGCGAGGTGGTCGCCCTGACCTCCGCCGTGGACGGCTACGTCCGCGGGGTGGCGCGTACCTCGGTGGAGACGATCCAGCGCGAGCGCGGAACCGGGATCGGCGAGCGGCGACGGTGGACCGAGGAGCACTACCCGGTGCTGGCACGGCACGCCGGCATGGCCGACTACCCGGCCGTGGGCAGGGTGCACGCCGGTGGCGAGCCACCGGACACCTTCGAGACCGGCCTGCACTGCCTGCTCGACGGCATCGCCGCCCGGATCGCGGCGCGGGCCGGCCACTGACCGGCGTGGCGGGCGCACCGGGCGCCGACCGGGCGCTACCGTCTGGCCGTGCGATCCCGCTCCTACCGTGACGTGCTCTCCGGTCCCCGCAAGCGCAAGATCCCCGAGGTGCCGGCCGAACGAGGCCTGGTGGTCGAGGACCAGGCGAGCGGATTCTGCGGCGCCGTGGTCCGGATCGAGCACGGGAACGCCGTGCTCGAGGACCGGCACGGCAGGCACCGGGTGTTCCCGCTGTCCCCGGCCGGCTTCCTGCTCGAGGGAAAGCCGGTGACGCTGGTGCCGGTACCGGCCACCCCCGCGCCCGCCGCGACCACCTCGGCCTCCGGATCGGTCCGGGTCGGCGGGCTGCGCGCGAGGGTCGCGCGGGACTCCCGGATCTGGGTCGAGGGCAAGCACGACGCCGAGCTGGTGGAGCGGGTCTGGGGGCACGACCTGCGGGTCGAGGGGGTCGTGGTGGAACCGCTGGACGGCGTGGACGTGCTGGCGGAGCGGATCGAGGAGTTCGGTACCGGCCATGGCAGGCGACTCGGCGTCCTGGTCGACCATCTCGTCGAAGGCAGCAAGGAGTCCCGCTTGGTGAACGCCATCCGGGACGAGAACGTACTGGTCACCGGGCATCCGTACGTGGACATCTGGCAGGCGGTGAAACCGGCTTCGGTCGGCATCCGGGCCTGGCCCTCGGTGCCGAGGGACGTGGAGTGGAAACGTGGCATCTGCGCGGCGCTCGGATGGGGCGAGCCGTACGAGGGCTGGCAGCGGGTGCTGGCCGGGGTGCGCAGTTTCCGGGATCTGGAGACCCCGTTGATCGGCGCGGTTGAACGGCTGATCGACTTCGTCACCGCGCCGGACCCGGCCGAGCTATGATCCACCCTAGGTCACGCGTGGATTACGTCCGGTCGCCCCCTCGGTACAAGAGGTCACTTTCTGAGAGCATGTGCGCATGACTGCGGCACTCATCTGGCTCATCATCGGGGTCGCGCTGATCGTCGCCGAAGTTCTCTCCGGGGACTTCGTGCTGCTGATGCTCGGCCTCGGTGCACTGGCGGGCGCCGGATCGGCGGCGCTGACCGGCAACGCCTTCGTCGACGTGGCCGTGTTCGCGGTGGCTTCCATCGGCCTGCTGGTGCTCGCCAGGCCCGCGCTCAAGCGCCGGTTCCTTTCCGGGCCGGGAGTGAAGACCAACGCCGACGCGCTGGTCGGAGCGAACGCGATCGTGCTGTCTACAGTGGATACCCACGGCGGGCAGGTCAAGCTCGCCGGGGACGTCTGGTCGGCGCGCAGTTTCCTGGAGGGGCAGGTGATTCAGCCCGGCGCCAGCGTCACCGTCGTGGAGATCGCGGGTGCCACCGCTGTCGTCTCGGCCGAACCGTGATAGTCAGCTACAGCAAGATCAGTACTACTCCGGGTGAATACCGGTATCCGAAGGGGATGAGGCCTTGTCGACCGCAGCGATAATAGTCGTCGCGATACTGGCGCTGTTCGTGATCGTGACGGTCGCGAAGGCGATCATGGTCGTGCCGCAGGCGCAATCGGCCGTGATCGAGCGGCTCGGGCGGTTCCGCAGCGTGGCGTCGCCGGGCCTGAACTTCCTGGTGCCGTTCCTGGACAAGGTCCGAGCCCGGATCGACCTGCGGGAGCAGGTGGTCTCCTTCCCCCCGCAGCCGGTGATCACCCAGGACAACCTGACGGTGTCGATCGATACGGTCGTGTACTTCCAGGTGACCGATTCGCGGGCCGCGGTGTACGAGATCTCCAACTACATCGTGGGCGTCGAACAGCTGACCACCACCACGCTACGTAACCTGGTCGGTGGGATGAGCCTGGAGGACACTCTCACCTCCCGTGACCAGATCAACGGCCAGCTGCGCGGCGTGCTGGACGAGGCGACCGGTCGCTGGGGTATCCGGGTGGCCAGGGTCGAGCTGAAGGCGATCGACCCTCCGCCGTCCATTCAGGACTCCATGGAGAAGCAGATGCGCGCCGACCGGGAGAAGCGCGCGATGATCCTCACCGCGGAAGGCCAGCGGGAGTCGGCGATCAAGACGGCCGAGGGGCAGAAGCAGAGCCAGATCCTGGCGGCCGAGGGTTCCAAGCAGGCGGCGATCCTGGCCGCCGAGGCCGAGCGGCAGTCCCGCATCCTGCGGGCCCAGGGTGAACGGGCCGCCCGCTACCTGCAGGCGCAGGGGCAGGCGAAGGCGATCGAGAAGGTGTTCGCCGCGATCAAGGCGGGCAAGCCGACCCCGGAGGTGTTGGCCTACCAGTACCTGCAGACCCTGCCGCAGATGGCGCAGGGCGACGCGAACAAGGTCTGGCTGGTGCCCAGCGACTACGGCAAGTCGCTGGAAGGGTTCGCCCGCGCCCTCGGTGCCCCCGGCGAGGACGGCGTCTTCCGCTACGAGCCGCCCAAGGACGACCAGGCGGAGCGCCCGCAACTGGACGACGACGAGGTCGCGAGCTGGTTCGACACCACAACCGATCCGAAGGTCGCCGAGGCGGTGCGCGAGGCGGAGGCCGTCGCCCGGCAGGAGGTTCCCGGCCCGCTCAACACCGGGCCCGGGACCGCGCGCCCGGTCCCCTCGGCGCTGTCCAGCCTGCGTGGCGGGGCCGACGACGAGGGCGGGGGCGAAACCGGCCCGCCGCCGCTGCCGAAGCGGTCACCGGAAGCCCCGGCGCCGGAGTTCCAGCGCCGTACCCAGGAGGGCCTGCCGGAGGGAGGCCAGCCACCCGCGCCCCCGGCGTCGCCGGCCGGGCCGCAGGGCGGGCCCTACCCGCCCCAGGGTGGTCCGTACCAGCAGCCTCCCCATGGCGGCCCGCCGCGACAGCAGTAGCCGACCGCACCCGTACCTGCCCGGCCTCCACGCCCGCCGTCGGGCGGGCCGGTGGTGGTCAGAGGCGCAGGTCGCCCCGCCTGCGCACGCCCTCGGTCTCGGTGGCCGGCAGCGCGGCCACGAGATCGGCCACCCTGCCGTGGCCGGGCAGTACGGCGTCCGGCTCGACATCGAGCCAGGGCAGCAGGACGAAGGCACGCTGGTGCGCACGCGGATGCGGCAGGATCAACCCGGGGTCCGCGCTGCGCACCCCGGGAACGTGCACGATGTCCACGTCCAGCGTGCGCGGCCCCCAACGCCGGGTCCGTTCGCGTGCCGCCCGCCGCTCCAGCTCCTGACCCGCCGCCAGCCAGTCGCGCGCGGTCCGGTCAGTGGATTCGGCGGACTCCACCACCAGCACGGCGTTCAGGAACTCGTCCTGCTCGACGCCACCCCAGGGTGCGGTCTCATACACCGGTGAGACGGCACGCAGTTCCTCCCGGAAGGCTGTGGTCGCCAAGCGCAGGTGGTGCAGCCGGTCGCCGAGGTTGGACCCGATGGACAGCACCGCGCGGCTCATCAGCCGGTCTCCACCGGGGCGAGCGTGGGCCGCTTCGGGCGGAGCAGGTCGCCGGAGGACTCGCCGCGCAGCCGTCGCCCGACCCACGGCACCGCGTGTTCCCGCGCCCAGCGCAGGTTCGCCGCGCGCCGGTGCCGGGCGGCGAGACCGGCCCGCGGTCCCAGCACGGGCCGCACCAACGCGTGCCGGACGCCGAGCGTGTCGAGCACCGCGATCGCCACCTCGGTGTGCCCGTTGGCGTTGAGATGGATCCGGTCGGCCGCCCACATCCGGCGATCCCGCAACTGCCGCATGGCCCACATGTCCACCACCAGTGCACCGTACCGGGCGGCGATCACCCTGGTGTGCTCGTTGTGGATCGCCGCCCGCCCACGGATCCGGCGGAACAGCGGGTCCTCCACCCCGTCGACCCCGGTGAACAGCACGACCGTGGCACCGGTGGCGGCCAGCCGGGACACGGCGAGGTCGTATGCCTCGGCCAGCGCATCCAGGTCCACCCTGGGGCGCATCAGGTCGTTGCCGCCCGCGTACAGGGTCACCAGGTCCGGTCGCATGGCCAGGGCCGGTTCGAGTTGCTCGGCCAGCACGTCCCGCAGCAGGCGACCCCGGATGGCGAGGTTCGCGTACCCCAGCTCGGGCTGTTGCCCGGCGAGCACCTCGGCGGTCCGGTCGGCCCAGCCGCGGACGCCGTTGGGACAGGCGGGGTCGTCGTCGCCGACCCCTTCGGTGAAGGAGTCACCGAGGGCAACGAAACGGATCGTCATGGCCGCTCAGCCTATTCGGCTACCCGCTGTGGGACGGCACACGCCGCCGCCACGTACACGGTCGGGCAACCGGGCCTGGCGCGCCGACGGCAGCGTCGACTACCGAGGGTGCCTGCGCGGAAGCCGGCTGTCGGAGTGCGACGGCACCGTGATCGGTGCAAGCGGGTGCCGGGGGTAGCCGCCGAAAAACCTCGAAAAAAGATGCCGGGAGGTGTCGATCCGCCTGTCGTTCGTCCGACGCGTGGGCAGCGGCTAGGTTGAGCCCGCTACGAACGCGGGGTAGCCGGCCGAGTGATGCCGAAAGCCGATACCGAAGGGACCGACAATGCGATTCATGGTGCTGGTCAAGGCCACCGAGCAGTCCGAAGCGGGCGTGCTGCCCAGCGCGGAGATGCTCGCCGCGATGGGCAAGTACAACGAGGAGCTGGTGCAGGCGGGCGTGCTGCTCGCGGGTGAGGGGCTGCACCCGAGTTCGAAGGGGGCGCGGGTCAGGTTCTCCGGCTCGGACCGAACCGTCCTGGACGGACCGTTCGCCGAGACCAAAGAGCTGGTCGCGGGCTTCTGGCTGATCGAGGTCAAGTCCCTCGAGGAGGCGATCGAATGGGTCCGACGCTGCCCCAGTCCGCACGAGGGCGAGTCCGAGATCGAGATCCGGCAGGTGTTCGAAGCCGACGACTTCGGCGAGGAGTTCACCCCCGAGATGCGGGAGAGGGAGGAGCGCCTCCGCGAGCAGACGGCAGCCCAGCGGAAGGAGTGACCGCGCGGTCACTGTGCGATCGCCTTGCGGCCCGGTGTCGGGAACTGCTGTTATTCCGCCGTGGCAGTTTCCGACACCCATCGCGCGGTCGAGGCGGTATGGCGGATCGAGTCGGCCCGGCTGATCGCCGGCCTGGCTCGCATGGTGCACGACATCGGTCTGGCCGAGGAACTGGCGCAGGACGCGCTGGTGGCCGCCCTCGAGCAGTGGCCGGAGTCCGGTATCCCGGACAACCCGGGTGCCTGGTTGATGTCCATCGCCAAACGTCGCGCCATCGACCAGTTCCGCCGCAGGGATCGGTTCGACCGGAAGCTGGCGGAACTCGGCCGGGATGCCGAGGCCCGGCAGGAGCAGGCCGAACCGGACCTGGACGCGATCGAGGACGACATCGGCGACGACCTGCTGCGGCTGGTGTTCACCGCCTGCCACCCGGTGCTGTCCACCGAGGCGCGGGTCGCCCTCACCCTGCGGCTGCTCGGTGGGTTGAGCACCGACGAGGTGGCACGGGCCTTCCTGGTCCCCGAGTCGACGGTGGCGCAACGCATCGTGCGGGCCAAGCGAACCCTCGCCAAGAAGAAGGTCCCGTTCGAGGTGCCCCGCGGTGCCGAACTGGCCCGGCGCCTGTCCTCGGTGCTCGAGGTCATTTACCTGATCTTCAACGAGGGCTACTCGGCGACTACCGGCGACGACTGGATGCGACCCGCCCTGTGCGAGGACGCGCTGCGGCTCGGGCGGATCCTCGCCGAACTCGCACCGTGGGAGCCGGAGGTGCACGGCCTCGTCGCCCTGATGGAGATCCAGGCATCCCGCTCGCGCGCCAGGATGGACGCCTCCGGTGCGCCCGTGTTGCTGCTCGACCAGGATCGGGCCCGCTGGGACCAGTTGCTGATCCGCCGCGGGCTGGCCGCGCTGGACCGCGCGGAGCGACTCGGTGCGCCCGGCTCGTACACCGTGCAGGCCGCGATCGCCGCCTGCCATGCCAGGGCACGTACCCCGGAGGAGACGGACTGGCAGCGGATCGCGGGGCTGTACGACCTGCTGGGCCGGCTCGCCCCGTCCCCGGTGGTGGAGCTGAACCGGGCGGTGGCGGTGTCCATGGCGTTCGGCCCCGCGGCGGCGCTGGAACTGGTCGATGCGCTGACCGCGGAACCCGCGCTCGAGCGCTACCACCTGCTGCCGAGCGTGCGCGCCGACCTGCTGAGCAAGCTCGACCGGCACGCCGAGGCGAAGGCGGAGTTCGAACGCGCGGCCACGCTCACCCGCAACGAGCGCGAGCGCGCACTGCTGCTGGAGCGGGCCGCCGCGAGCGCTCCCGAGCCGGTTTCCTCCTGAACGCGAGTCACCGGACTCGCCCTTCGGGGCGCCGGGACGGCAGCGCGATCGCCATGGCGGCGACCACCAGCAGGATGCCCGCGATGGTCAGGAAGGCGCGGCCGTAGTCCGCGGCCAGGTCGTCCGGCGTGGTCCCGGGGCCCGCGGCGACCGCCACCAGTACGGCCAGGCCGAGCGCGCCACCGACCTGCTTGGTGGTGTTCATCAGGCCGGAGGCGGCGCCCGCGTCCTGCTCGCCGACGCCGGAGGTGACCGCGGCGGTGATCGGGGTGAGCAGCAGCCCGCTGCCGGTGGACAGCACGATCGCGGGTCCGAGGATCCCGGAGATGTAGTCGCTATCCGCGCCGATCCCGCTCTGCCAGACGAAACCGGACGCGGCGAGGACGGCACCCGCGACGATCAACGTGCGTCCGGGGAGGTGCCGCAGCAGCCAGGGGGTGACCCGCCAGCCGACCACCATGGTGACCAGCGTGTGCGGCAGGAAGCCGAGACCGGTCCGCAGCGCGCCGTAGTGCAGGACGTTCTGCATGGAAAGGGAAAGGAAGTACCACATCGGACCGAAGCAGGCGCCGGCCAGCAGCATCACCAGGTTGCCCGCGGATACCGCGCGTAGCCGCAGCAGGCGGGGTGGTATCAGCGGCGCGGCCGCGAAGCGGGCCTCGACCAGCACGAACGCGGCGAGTGCGCCGCCCCCGAGCACCAGCGGCCAGAGTGTGCCCGGGTCGCGCCAGCCGGTGGACTCGATCCGGGTGATGCCGTAGGTCAGCGAACCGAGGCCCATCGTGGCCAGCACCGCGCCGGGCAGGTCCAGCCGCCGGGTGGCCGGTGCGCCATGGTCACCGGCAAGGTGCCGTACCGCCAGGAACAGGGCCACCGCCCCGATCGGCACGTTGACCAGCAGGATCGACCGCCAAGAAAGGTACTGGGTGAGCAGGCCGCCGACCAGGCTGCCCGCGGCTCCGCCCCCGACGCCGACGGCGGTCCAGATCGCCAGGGCCCTCGTGCGTGGCGGCCCCTCGGCGAAGGTGGTGGTGAGGATGGTCAAGGTGGCCGGCGCCAGCACGGCGGCGCCAAGGCCCTGCACGGCACGTGCGGCGATCAGCGTGCCAGGACCGCTGGCCAGCCCGCCCACCAGGCTGGCCAGCGTGAACAGGGACAGCCCGGTGAGGAAGATTCGTCGACGCCCGTACAGGTCGGCCAGCCTGCCGCCGAGCAGCAGGAAGCCGGCGAACACGAGCGCGTAGGCGTTGACCACCCACTGCAGCTGTGCCGGCTGGAAGCCGAGCGCGTCTCGGATGGACGGCAGCGCGACGTTCACGACCGAGACATCCAGTACCACCATGAACTGCGCCCCGCAGGCCAGTGCCAGCACCGTCCGGGACGATCCCGCGCATGGCTCGGCCGTTCGCCCGGAGGTCCGCGAAAACACCATGATACGTGTGTATCATGGAATCGTCGGACAACGCGAAAGGATGCCTCGTGCCGAAGACGGTGGATCACGCCGAACGCCGGGCGCAGATCGTCGCGGGACTGCTCCGGCTCGCCGGGCGCGCGGGGCTACACGCTGTGACGATGCGCTCGGTGGCTGCCGAGTCGGGGGTGTCGCTGCGGCTGGTGCAGTACTACTTCCGGAGCAAGGCTCAGCTGATGCAGGCGGCACTGGAGCATCTGGAGCGGGAGAGCCACCGGCGGTGGACCGACCGGCTCGCCGGGCGGGCGGATCCCCGCGCGGTACTCGAGGCTTTCCTGGTCGAGGGATTGCCCACCGATGAGCAGAGCCGGACCTTCCACCTGCTGTGGACGTCCTACGCGGTGCTGGCGATGACCGATCCGGAACTCGCCGAGCAACCCTTCGTCGCCGGACCGAATCGGCTGGAGCGGCAACTCGCGGAGGTGCTGCGGCGAGCGCGGGCCGGGGGAGAGCTGGCCGCGAACGCCGAGCCGGATGTGGAGGCGGCCCGGCTACTCACGCTCAACCACGGCCTCGGCACCAGTGTGATGGTCGGCCAGCGTACGGCCGAGGACGCGACGCGGGTGCTGCGCTACCACCTGGACGCGCTGTTCGGCGCCAGCTGAGGGACGCCGGTTCAGGCACCGGCGAGATCGTCGGTGGCCGCGCCCCCCGCGGCGGTGGTACGGCCGAGGAAGTCGGCGATGAGTTCGAGTTCGGCCTCGGTGTAGCGCGCGCAGATCTGGTCCATCGACCTGTTCATCCCCGCGTAGAGGCGGAACAGCTCCACGTTGCGGTCGTGCAGCGCCCGCACGGCCACCGCCCGGCGGTCGGCAGCCGCTGGGTCGCGCTCGCGCGTGACCCAGCCGCCACGCTCGAGCCGGTCGAGGATGCCGGTGAGCGTGGCGGGATGCAGGCCGGCGCGGCGGGCCAGTGCGCTCGGGCTGAGCGGGCCGTACCGGGTGACGAGGTCCAGGCAATCCAGGTCGACATCCTTCAGCCGCAGCCGCGCACCGACCTGGTGGTTCAGCAGGGACAGCTGGTTGCGCAGCTCGCGCAGGGACTGCTTGACCGTCGTGGCCAGTCGCCGGTGCCGCCTCGCGGTTTCCCGGTCACCATCAAATATGGAATTCATATGATATGTTCTCCGTATCGTACGACTCGCGGATAGAAGAGTACCGGGGGACAGGTGTCCCCGCGCGGGCGAAGGGATCGCACATGCTTCTGGTTACCGGGGCCACCGGAACGGTCGGCCGGCACCTGATCCAGCACCTGCGTCGGGCCGGCCAGCCCGTCCGGGCGCTCACCAGGGACCCGGGCAGGGCCGAACTCCCGGACGGGGTCGATGCGGTGCGCGGCGATCTGGCCGACACGGCCACGCTCGGGCCCGCGTTCGACGGGGTCACCGCCGCGCACCTGATCAATTTCGGCCGGGGTTACCAGCCGCTGAGCAACGGGCGGCAGATCGTTGACCTGGCGGTACGGTCCGGGGTCCGCCGGGTCACCATCCTGGGCGGCTGGCAGGAAGGCACCCTGGAACCAGCCGTGCGGGACAGCACCCTGGAGTGGACCCACCTCCAGCCGGTGGAGTTCATGGACAACGCCCGCACCGACTGGCGAGCCCCGCTACGGGCGGATGGCGTGGTGCGTGAGCCCTACGGCGACCGCAGGAGCGCGCCCGTGCACGCCGCGGACATCGGGGCGGTCGCGGCGACGGCGCTGACCACGGAAGGCCACGCGGGTCAGTCCTACACCCTCACCGGGCCGGAGGTGCTCACCCCGCGGGACAAGATCCGCATCCTCGGCGAGGCCACCGGTCGCGAGCTGCGATTCGAGGAACTGACGCCGGACCAGGTGCGTAGGGAGTGGGTCGAGCGGGGCCACCTGCCGCGACTGCAGTTCTTCACGGTGTTCGGCGAGGGCGCGCGGCCCGCCGAGATGGTGGAGCTGCTGTTGCGGCTGTACGGCAGCACGCCCGAGGTCGGCTACACCGTGACCGACGCCGTGCGGCGGGTCACCGGGCGCCCGGCACGCAGCTTCGCCGGGTGGGCGGCCGAGCACGCCGACGAGTTCCGGCTATGAGGCCGATGGTCATGGCGCCGGCTCGGGCTCCGGTTCGGGGAGCGGCTCGCCGGTCTCCAGCAGTGTCTTGAGGCCGGCCAGCAGCGCGGGCCAGCCCTCGCGGAGGGCGTCGAGCACCACGCTGCCCTGGTCGAAGTCGTCGTGCACCACGGTCAGCTTGACCACCGGCCCGAGCGGTTCGATCTGGAAGGTCACCTTGGACCGGCGCTCCTTCGTGGCCGCGTCCAGGAACTCGTCGTCCAGCCCGTGGGTGTCGGCGTGCTCACGGGTGAAGGTGTGCCAGGTGTAGGACAGCCGCCGGTAGGGCTCGGACTCCAGCACGACCTGCTCGGGATCGGACGTCGTCAGGCCGTTCTCGTGCCAGGTCATGGTCGATCCCTCGGTCCACTCCGAGTCGAAGGTGACTCCCCAGTAGCGGCGGGTGAACGCGGGCTCGGTCAGCGCCCGCCAGAGGCGTTCCGGGGTGGTGTTGATGTAGGTGGTGTAGACGAACTCGGGCTTCTCCGTGGTGTCCATGGGTCCCTGCTCCAATGCGTTCTTCAGGTCGGTGAGCGCGTGCACACGGCCCCGGTCGTACCGGTTGATCCAGCGCTCGGCGATGGCGTTGATCGGCTCCGCGTTGAGGTAGTGCAACTTCTCCCGGCCACGGCGGACCGTGGTGACCAGGTTGGCAGCCTCCAGCACGGCGAGATGTTTGCTGACCGACTGTCGCGCCATGTCCAGTTCGGCGCACAGCTCGCGCAGACTCTGGCCGTTGCGGCCGTTCAAGCTGTCCAGCAACCGGCGCCGCCCGGCGTCGGCCAGCGCCTTGAACACCTCGTCCATACCTGGTCACCTCGTTTATGCAGCCGTCTGGCTGCAGGTAAAGGTAGGCAGCCAGACGGCTGCATGTCAAACCGCGTCGAGACCCTGCCACGCTCATCAAGGGAAGTCGGGTCGGGGAACGCAACGCGGGGACTCTGCTGAGGGCGAGACCCTTCACCGCGGCGAGGAGCAGGAGGCCGCCGGCGGTCCCTCGGTGCGTGGCTCCAGGTGTCCGACGCGCATGCCCGCTCCCTCGAGTTCCGCGCAGCAGACGCCGCCGTCACTGCTTCGGGAGGAGCTTGTCCGTCCACGCCGGACCACACAGGCACCACAAAAGCGGCACCGCAAAAAGCGAAGGCAAGGAGGTAACCCACTCCTTGCCACTTTCAATGTATAGCGCACCGGGGGCCTTGCGGCAAGACCCGTGTCGTGGCGCAGAATCTCCGACCGAAGCCAGCACCTGCGGAGATCAGGGATTCGCGAGGTACGCGTGCCCGCGGGTGTGCGCCATCGGGGCGCGCGGAGCGGCTGGCCGAGTACAACCTTGTCGAATGAGGGGGGCTTCATGTTTGACGTGATCATTGCCGGCGGCGGACCGACCGGCCTGATGCTGGCAGGCGAGTTGCGGCTGCACGGCGTGCGCGTGCTCGTGCTGGAGAGGGAGGCGGAGCCGACCAGGGTTGTCCGCGCGCTCGGCCTGCACGCGCGCAGCATCGAGGTGATGGACCAGCGCGGCCTGCTGGAGCGGTTCCTCGCGCACGGCCGGAAGCACCCGATCGGCGGCTTCGCCGCCATCGACAAGCCCTCGCCCGACCGGCTGGACACCACGCACCCCTACACCCTCGGCATCCCGCAGCCCACCACCGACCGCCTGCTGGCCGAGCGCGCCACCGAACTCGGTGCCGAGATCCGGCGCGGACGCGAACTGGTCGGCCTGAGCCAGGACGACCACGGCGTCACCGCCGAGCTGGCCGGTGTAGCCGGCGGGGGAGGCGCGCGGCTGCGCGCGCGCTACCTCGTCGGCTGCGACGGCGGTCGCAGCACGGTGCGCAAGCTGCTCGGGATCGGTTTCCCCGGGGAGCCGACCAGTGCGGAGACGCTGCTGGGCGAGATGGAGGTGGCCGCACCGGCGGAGACGGTGGCCACCGTGGTGACCGACGTCCGCAAGACCCAGAAACGGTTCGGTGTCGGGCCCATCGGGGATGGGGTGCACCGCGTCGTCGTGCCCGCCGAGGGGGTGGCCGAGGACCGCTCGGTCCCGCCGACTCTCGAGGAGTTCAAGCAACAGCTTCGGGCGTTCGCGGGCACCGACTTCGGCGTGCACTCACCGCGCTGGCTGTCCCGCTTCGGCGACGCTACCCGGCAGGCCGAGCGCTACCGGACCGGGAGGGTGCTGCTGGCCGGCGACGCGGCGCACGTCCACCCGCCACTGGGCGGGCAGGGCCTCAACCTCGGCGTCCAGGACGCGTTCAACCTCGGCTGGAAACTGGCCGCCGAGGTCGGCGGCTGGGCGCCGGAGGGGCTGCTGGACAGCTACCACACCGAGCGGCACCCGGTGGCCGCCGACGTGCTGGCCAACACCCGCGCGCAGACCGAGCTGATGTCCACCGAGCCGGGCGCCCGGGCCGCGCGCCGGCTGCTGGCGGAACTGATGGACTTCGATGAGGTGAACCGGTACCTGGTCGAGAAAGTCATGGCGATCGGGATCCGCTACGACGTCGGCGAGGGGCATGACCTGCTCGGCCGGCGGATGCGGGACGTGGGGCTGAAGCGAGGTCGCCTCTACGAGCTGATGCACGACGGCCGCGGGCTGCTGCTCGACCAGACCGGCCTGCTCTCGGTGGCGGGCTGGGCGGACCGGGTCGACCACGTCGTCGACGTCAGCGAGGAACTGGACGTGCCCGCGGCGCTGCTGCGGCCGGACGGCCACGTGGCGTGGGTCGGTGAGGACCAACAGGATCTGCTCGACCGGCTGCCCACGTGGTTCGGCGCCGCCGCCGGCTGAGCGCGTGGTTGTGACCCGACGGGTCGGTGATAAAAGATCGGCGGGTGTGTCGATCCGCGACATTCCCCGTTCGACTTCAGGGTGAGAGGGTCCGAGTGGGACCCGGACAGCCAGGGAGAATGAACCATGAAGTACATACTGATCATGCGTGCGACCGACGAGACGTTCAAGGCGTACCAGGATGCCGACTTCGACAAGATCCTGGAGTCGATGGGCCGCTTCAACGACGAGCTGATCAGGGCAGGCGTGCTGGTCGCGGCGGAGGGACTCGACGACGCCGCCGAGGGCGTGGTCGTCGACTACTCCTCCGAGCCGCCCGTGACCACCGACGGCCCGTACGGCGAGACCAAGGAGCTGTTCAACGGCTTCTGGCTCCTCAACGTCTCCTCCAAGGAGGAGGCCGTGGAGTGGGCCAAGCGGGCGCCGTTGGCCGGGCCGGGCAGCAAGTGCGAGATCCGCCGGGTCCCCTCGATCGACGAGTTTCCGCAGGACAACGAGTGGATCCAGAAGGAGAGGGCGTGGCGCGAGGCCAGCGGGCAGCTCTGACGGGGCGTCCGGGAACCGCCGGGACCCGCTTTCCGGACAAGCGCTGACGGAACGAGAGGGTCATGGCCGACGCAGGTGGTCGTGAGGCCATCGCCGCCGTATGGCGGATCGAGTCCGCGCGGATCGTCGGTGCGCTCGCACGGTACACCGGCGACTTCGCGCTGGCCGAGGACCTCGCCCAGGAGGCGCTGGCCGAGGCGCTGGTGAGCTGGCCACGCGACGGTGTGCCCCGCAACCCGGCGGGGTGGTTGCTCACCGTCGGCCGGCGCCGCGCGGTCGACACGTTCCGCCGGCGCTCCGCCCTGGACGACAAGTACGCCGCCCTCGCCCGCGACCTGGGCGAGGGCGGCGGTGGGAGCGCGCCCGCCGATCCGGCTCGAGCGGCCGAGGACGTACTGTGGGATCCGGACCAGATCGACGATGACGTGCTCGCGCTGATGTTCATCGCCTGCCACCCCGTGCTGTCCAGGGAGGCGCGGGTGGCGCTCACCCTGCGGGTGGTCGGCGGGCTGACGAGCGACGAGATCGCCAAGGCGTTCCTCGTCCCGACCGCCACCGTGCAGGCCCGGATCACTCGGGCGAAGAAGACCCTCGGGGCGGCGCGGGTGCCCTTCGAGGTGCCGCCGGCCGAGGAGCGGAGCACCCGGCTCGGGTCGGTGCTCAACGTGGTCTACCTGATCTTCACCGAAGGGTCCTCGGCCAGCTCCGGTAACCAGCTGATCCGACTCGACCTCGCAAGTGAGGCTCAGCGGCTGGCTCGGGTGCTGACCCGACTGATGCCCAACGAGCCCGAGGTCCATGGCCTGCTGGCGCTGCTCGAGCTGACGGCGGCGCGCTTCCCCGCCCGCACCGGGTCGGACGGCGAGCCGGTGTTGCTGGAGCACCAGGACCGCCGCCGCTGGGACCGCTCGGCGATCCGCCGGGGTCAAGCCGCGCTGGCCCGTGCGGAGCGGGTCGGCCGAGGTCTTGGCGCCTACGGTTTGCAGGCGGCGATCGCCGAATGCCACGCCGTCGCCGAGTCGGTCGACGCCACGAACTGGGAGCGCGTCGTGCTCATCTACGAAGCGCTCGGCCGGCTCGCGCCGTCGCCGGTGGTCGACCTCAACCGGGCGGTGGCGGTTTCCATGGCCCAGGGACCGGCCGCGGCGCTGTCGATCGTGGACGAGCTGGCGGCCGCCGAGGCGCTGTCGAACTCGCACCTGCTGCCGAGCGTTCGCGGGGAACTGCTCGTCCGCCTGAAGCGCGCCGACGAGGCGCGTACCGAACTGGAGCTCGCCGTGCGGCTGTGCGACAACGAACGGGAGCGGGCGGTGCTGGAACGCAAACTCACCGATCTCGGCTGACCGGCCCGACCAGGATCGGGCCGTGCTGGGCCAGCCACTCGAACATCTCCCGCAGTTTGGGCTCGCTGTTGGGCAGCGGCGCGTCGTGTAGCCGGTTGCCTGTGGGGTCGAGACCAAGGGCGTGGTGTTCACCTTTGCCCACGTCCAAGCCGAGGAACACGCCGTAGCTGGCCGAAGTGTTGTGCCGGGCGCCGGGGGCCGTCCCGCGCACTCGGTTTCTTGACACACTCCCACGTCATTCATACATTTGTTGTCACTTTGTATGAATGACGTGGGAGTTGATCCGCATGCGGCTCGGCAAGACCGCCGTCGTCCTTGGTGGCAGTGCCGCCGGCCTGTGCACCGCGGGGGCGCTCGCCCCGCACTTCGACCAGGTAGTGGTGCTGGAACGCGATGAGCTTCCGGCGGAGGCCGAGCACCGACGTGGCGTGCCGCAGAGCAAACACCCGCACTTCCTGCTGAACTCGGGGCGTCGCGCGATCGGGGCGCTGTTCCCAGGTTTCGAGGACGACCTCATCGCCGCGGGCGGGTTGCATCTGATGCCGTCCATGGATGCCGCATATCTCGACGGGGAGGGCTGGTCGGCACGCAAGCGCAGCTCGATGACGATGATCTACAGTTCGCGGATCCTCATCGAGCGGGTGTTACGCGATCAGGTGCGAGGTCTGGCCAACGTGGTCATCCGCGAAGGTGCCGCGGTGAGCGGCCTGACCGTGCGGGGTGGCGGCACCCGCGACGGGGCGGTCACCGGGGTCGATTTCGCCACGTCCACCGGCGACGAGCACGTCGACGCCGACTTCGTGGTGGACGCGATGGGCCGCGGCTCCTCGGTCGGCAACTGGCTGGTGGCGGCGGGCTGGCCCGAGCCCGAGGTGCGGACCCTCGACGCCAAGGTCACCTACACCTCGCGCTGGTATGACCTGCCCTCACCCGCGGAGCGGCCCGGGTCCTGGTGGTGGCAGCACCTGGTGATCATGCCGACCCCAGACAAGGGTGAGCACCCCGCCGAGCACGAGTTCCTGGTGAACTTTTTCCCGATCGAGGGGAACCGTGTCATCGCCTGTATGGGCTCATGGGGACTCGAGATGCCGCGCGCCACCGACGCGTTCGTCGAATCGGCCCGCCGGGTGCGGACGCCGTTGTTCGCGGCCGCGATGGACCAGTGCGCTCCCACCTCGGAGGTGCACCTGACCCGGTCGACCGGCAACAAGTGGCGACGCTACGACCACCTGCGCACGCCTCCGCAGGGTCTGGTGTTCATCGGCGACTCGATCTGCGCGTTCAACCCGTTCTACGCACAAGGCATCAGTTCCGC
Source organism: Amycolatopsis cihanbeyliensis (assembly GCF_006715045.1). GTDB lineage: Bacteria > Actinomycetota > Actinomycetes > Mycobacteriales > Pseudonocardiaceae > Amycolatopsis > Amycolatopsis cihanbeyliensis. The sequence goes on from NZ_VFML01000001.1 coordinate 381,583, forward strand.
GTCGGGTTCGGCACTGTTGCTGCGCGAGCACCTCTCCCGCGCCGAGCGGCTCGACGCGGGGTTCTTCTCGCGATTCCTCATAGCGCAGCGCAAACTGCTCAGCGTGCCGTGGCGCCTGGCGATGGCCAGGGACCAGAGCTACGAATGTGCGGTGGGTACCGAGAAGGTGCCCGAGTGGAGACGTCGCATCGTCGCGGCCGTGTCTGGCCCGGCGTTCAGTCTCATCGTCGGTGCCGCCCGTGAGGACGACGTTGTCGATGAGCACTTCGCCAAGGTGTTCAATCTCGACGAGTCGCTGGGGGACATGCTGCGGAACCCGCGGGTGATCGCGGGACTCGTGCGCTACCGCATCCGTACTGCGTTGGGTCGGCACCGGGTCCCCTTCGGGTTCGATCCTCACGCCGAACCACCTGCCACCGACTACTCACCGGAGGGCACCGACAGTGCCATAACATCGGCCGTTGCACGATGAGTGCCGTGTGCGGCCCGGACGCGGAGGTACTCACCCGCGACCTCGGTTTCGACTGCCACGACGTCTCCCCGGTGGTCTCGATCCGCTTCCCCTGGGAACTCGCACACTGGACGATGCCGTTGCTCGAGCTGCTTGTCATCGGCGGCGCCGTTTTCGCCCTGGTGCACGCCGTCCGCCGCCACCGCGCGGGCGATCCGGTCAACCTGGCACTGTGGTGCGCCTCGCTTGTCTACCTCTTCGTGACCGAACCGCCGCTGTACTTCCCGGAGTGGTTCGGTCTCGACGAGCTGTACGGTTTCATCTTCGCCCACAACCAGTTCACCGTGCAGTTCATGGGGGACCGGTTGCCGCTCTACATCGTCGCGTTCTACCCGGTGATCAGTCAGGTCGCCTACGAACTCGTGCGGTCGCTCGAAATCTTCCGGCGCCGTGGCGCGCTGGCTGGGTCGGTGGCCGTCGCGTTGGTCTGCCAGGTGTTCTACGAGGTTTTCGATCACCTTGGCCCGCAGCTGAAGTGGTGGTCCTGGAACATGGACAACCACATCGTCAACCACCCCGCCATGGCGGCAGTGCCGCTGAACAGCATGCTGCTGTTCGCCTCCGTCTCGATGGCGGCCATGACCTATCTGGTCGTGCGTCTGGTCGGTGGCCCAGCGGCGGACGGTGGACCGCGACGCGGGTGGTCGCTGGTGCTGCGCACCGTGGTGGCCGGTGTCCTCACACCGCCGACCATGGCGGTCGCCGGCATCCCGTCGGGCTTCTTCGGCGGGAACAATCCCAACACCACCGCGCAGGCCTGGGTTCTCGGCATCGAGCTGGCCCTGATCTGGCTGGCCGGCGCCTGGATCGTCGTCTCGCACTTGAGGTCTCCGGACCCTGGGACGGACGAGCCCCTGTCCACCTTCGCCCGGTTCTACCCCGCCGTCTACCTGGGTGGAATGGCTGTGTTCTGGATCAGTGCCCTGCCAGCATACTTCGCAGCGGACGATGGCATCACCGGTGACGGCACCCCGGTCGGAAGCTGGCCTTACGCGTTCGCCTGCTTCCTCGGGGCTGGTCTGTTGCTGACCGCGCTGTATCGGAAGGGCCTCGCGCGCCGCAGGGCACCTGCCTCCGTCTGAGTTTTCCCGCTCGGGGAAGATGGAGCGCATGGGGCATCACGGATGGCAGGGCAACCCGCCCGGCACCGAGGTCGAGGCACGCCGTCGGATCGTCGTGGCGGCGACGGCGTGCCTCGACCGTGTGGGGCTCGCCAAAACCAACCTCTCCGACGTCGCCGCCGAGGCCGGCGTGACCCGGCAGACCGTCTACCGTTACTTCCCGGGCCTGAAAGACATTCTCCGTGCCGTTGCCCTGGCCGGTGTCGAGGAGTTCGCCGGGCGGATGGAACGCCACCTGGCTTCGTTCGGCAGCGCCGCGGAAGCTGCCGCGGAATCGGTGGTGTTCGCCGTCCGGACGATCCCCGACGAGCCCTACCTGGGCCTGCTCTTGCAGGCGGGCGAAGCCGACTTCTTCACCGACGGAGTCATCTCTTCCTTGTCCTTCTCCTATGGCGCGCGGATCCTCCGCAACGTGCCGGTCGACTGGCCCGCCGTCGGCGTCACCACCGACGAGGACCTCCAGGGACTCGCCGAGATCCTAATGCGACTCTTCATGTCCTTTCTGCAGTACCCCTCGACGCCAGCGCTCACCGACGACGGACTGCGGACTCTCGTCCGCCGCTGGGTCGGACCAGCCCTCCGCGGCTAGATCAACAATAGATTCACCTGCACCCAGGGACCGTCCAACGCGGTGGTGCGCAGCAGCCCCGGCGTTCCCCATAGCCAGACCACCACCACGACCATCACCGCTCGTTCTGTTCGCGGTCATGGTCGCCCTTCGAAGGCCCCGAATGGGTTGTGACGGTGTGAGCCGACCGCACTTACCGGCAGGTCAGGTGTCGTTGTTCCGGGGGTGGGAGCGGATTACGACGGAAACCGGCAACCAGTGATCTTGAGTTGAACCTGCCGCAGGTGCGGTGCTGGGGCGGATCGGCGTCGGCTGCCCGACCAGGGACAGCGATGCGCAAACGCGGCCGGAGGCCCGATCTTGTGTCACCGTTCGCAGTGGACTTCGTCGCGTACCCGCTCAGATCGGTCAACGGCGCACCCGATAGCGCAGGTGAAGCACCCGGTTGCCCTGGATCACCACGTCAGGATCCTCCAGCAGATGCTGCGCGTCGACCGACCCGAATGCCACCGGCATCGACGCGGTCGTGGAGCGAGCCGGTGTAGCCCTAGCCACGCTCTATAAGCAGTTCGGGGGCAAAGACCGGCTCGTGCCGCCTACCTCAAAGAGCGGGACCATCGCTGGCGGGCGGACTGGGAGGCCGCCATCGCCACCACCACCGACCCGCGGCAGGGGGTTGTGGCGATCTGTGATGCCCTGGAGCAATGGTGGGGCACTGAGGGCTGTTACCGCGGCTGTGCGCAGGTCGACGCTGCTGTCGAGATCACCGACGCCGACCACCCCGCGATTGCTGCGATCACCCGACACAAGGCACACCTTCGCCAACGCCTGACCGAGCTCACGCGCGAGGCCGGCGCAGCCGAGCCCGAACAGACCGCAGCGGACATCGTGGTGATCTACGAGGGCACGATCACAGCATTGCTGCTCCAACTCGTGCCCGAGCCCCTGCAGCGAGCACGCCGCCTGACCACCGAACTGCTCCCGACCGACGACAGAAGATGAACCGACCGTCGATCGTCCGTCTCGTACCTGATGGAAACGGGCAGCACGTACGGAAACGAACGTTCACGAGACACGCTCGCTTGCGTAAGGTTCCGCAGGTCACTTCTGTAATACCCGCCCCACCATCTACCGCCACCTCAGCGCTGGCTGCCAGCCCATCAGCGATGATCCGCTACTTTGCGGCTCGCGGGGAGCTTCGGGAGAACTGGGGCCGTGAAGCCGTCTTTCAAGTCCGCGAGAAAATGTCGCGGCGGGATGTCGAGAACCCGAGCGCCGCTCCGTCCCCGGAGTAGAACACGGCCACAATGGGCCGTACCGCACTAAGGAGAACACGATGGCCAAGTACCTGCTGCTCAAGCACTACCGGGGCGCGCCGGCACCGGTCAACGACGTGCCGATGGACCAGTGGACGCCGGAGGAGGTCTCGGCCCACATGCGGTACATGCAGGATTTCGCCGCTCGGCTCGAGGGCACCGGCGAGTTCGTCGACGGTCAGGCGCTCTCCCCGGAGGGCACGTTCGTCCGCTACGACGGCGAGGGCAACCCACCCGTCGTCACCGACGGCCCGTTCGCGGAGACCAAGGACCTGATCGCCGGCTGGATGGTGATCGATGTCGAGACCTACGAGCGGGCGCTCGAGTTGGCCGGCGAGCTGTCCGCGGCTCCGGGTGCGGGTGGGAAGCCGATCCACGAGTGGCTCGAGGTGCGCCCGTTCCTGGGCGAGCCCCCGACCATCACGGAGTGACGCACGGTGGACGAGGCCCTGCTGCGGACCCTCACGCCCACCGTGATCGGGATCCTCGTCCGTCGCGGAGCCGACTTCGCGGCGGCCGAGGATGCCGTGCAGGACGCACTGGTCGAGGCCATGCACGTGTGGCCGGCCGACGGTGTCCCCGACAACCCCAAGGGCTGGCTGGTCACCGTGGCCTGGCGCAAGTTCCTCGACGCCACCCGCGCCGATACCTCCCGGCGGCACCGTGAGGTACGCGTCGAGGCCGAGCCCGCGCCCGGCCAGGGCGAGGTGGTGGACGACACGCTCCGGCTGTACTTCCTGTGCGCGCACCCGTCCCTGACATCGGCCTCGGCCGTCGCGCTCACGCTGCGCGCGGTCGGCGGCCTGACCACGCGGCAGATCGCGCGGGCCTACCTGGTGCCGGAGGCGACCATGGCCCAGCGCATCAGCAGGGCCAAGCGGACCGTCTCATCCGTCCGGTTCAACCAGCCCGGGGGCGTCGCCACCGTGCTGCGCGTGCTCTACCTGATCTTCAACGAGGGCTACTCCGGCGACGTCGACCTGGCCGGCGAGGCGATCCGGCTCACTCGCCAGCTCGCGGCCAGGACCAACCACGAGGAGGTCGCGGGGCTGCTCGCGCTCATGCTGCTCCACCACGCACGGCGCCCGGCACGGACCGGCCCCGACGGCAGGCTCGTGCCTCTCGCCGAGCAGGATCGCGGCCTGTGGAACACCCGCCTGATCGCCGAGGGCGTCGATGTGCTCCAGGCGGCCCTCGGCCGCGACCGCCTGGGCGAGTTCCAGGCCCAGGCCGCCATCGCCGCGCTGCACGCCGACGCCCGGACCGTCGAGGAAACCGACTGGGTGCAGATCGTCGAGTGGTACGACGAGCTGGTGCGCCTCACCGGCAGCCCGGTCGCCCGCCTCAACCGGGCCGTCGCGGTCGGCGAGGCCGACGGCCCACGGGCCGGTCTGGCCGCGCTGGCGGGGCTCGACCCGGCCCTGCCCCGCCACGCCGCCGCCACGGCGTACCTACACGAGCGTGACGGTGACCTGGTCACCGCAGCACGCCTCTACACCGAAGCCGCCCGATCAGCGCCCAACCTCCCCGAACGCGACCACCTCACGCGACAGGCCGCCCGGCTCAACGCGCGGCTGCGCGGTTGAGCGGCGGGCATTCACCGACCCGACGGGGACGGTCCGCTCGGCCGTCCCCGGTGCCGCCCTGGCCGGCAGCGGCTAACCACTCGGCTGCTGCCGCGGGGTCTCGAGCGCGGCCGCGACTCGTCGGCGCAGCGTCTCATCGTCGTCCTCGTCCGGCTCCGCCAGTGCCTCGGTCACCGCGGCGTGCAACTCCTCGAGCCGCCCGGTCAGCGCGGCCTCGGCGGTGGACCGTTCAGCCAACTCGCGGTCCAGCGCCGCGATGCGTTCGTGCAGTGGGCTCAGGGCGTTGGCGTAGTTCTGGGTCGCCTCGGTGAGCCGGCTTGTCAGCTCGTTGATCCGCTGGTCGGCGGCGACCTGCGCGGTGCGGAGCTGCTCGTCGAGTTCGGCGGTGCGGGTACGGAGCCGCTGCTGGTACTCCTCGTCCAGGCTCACCCGGAGCCGCCCGCGTTCCTGCTCCTCCTCGCGGCGTAGCTGATCGATCCGCTCGAGCGTGGTGGCGCGCTCACCGGCCAGGGTCGTCTGCAGTTCGGCGATCCGATCCTGCGCGGTGGCCGCCTGGTCGAGGGCGCGCTGGCGGTCCGCCTCGGCCCGGTCCCTTTCCTCCCGCGCCGCACGGCGATCGTGCAGCGCCTGCTCCCGTTCCCGCTCGGCCTGCTCGGCCGCCTGCCGGGCACCGTCGCGTGCGGCCCGGTCGGCCTCGGCCTGCTCCCGTGCGCCTTCCGCCTCGGCCAGCGCCCGATCGCGCTCCGCGGCCGCGGCCGCGGCCCCCTCCTGTGCCTGCTGCCGGGCCTGCTCGGCCTCGGCCTTCGCGGTGAGCGCGGCGGCGGTCTCGGTCGAGGCCTGTTGCTGGAGCGCCGCGATCTCGGCGCGCACCGGGTCGAGCGTGCCGAGCAGGGCACCGAGCCGCTCGTCCAGCACCTGGGTGTCGATCCGGGTCATCGGCTGGTCCGGGCCGTACACGGTCAGCCAGATCTCGCGCTGCTCGTCCAGCATCGCGCAGCTGATGACCTTGGCACCCCACCTGCCGTAGCGATCCGGATCGGCGGCGCAGTACGGGGTCGGTCGGCCGCCACGGGACGGCAGTGGGGGCAGCGACCGGCCGCAGTAGGCGCACCAGGCGTCCTGTCCCGCCGCCAGCGCCCGCAGCGTGGCCTCCCGGCGCTCCTCCCTGTTGCCCTGGCGGACCGGGGGAGTCTCCGGAGGCGACGCGAGGTCCGCGTGGCCTTCGTCCTCGCCGTACTCGACCGTCTCATCAGTCACATGCACACCGTACAGGTTCGAGTTTTATATCTTAAACTGGGTGTTCTGTTTTCAAAATCCAAACTCGAAATCCAGGTGGATACATGTCTATCCTATGGATAAGGAGGATTATCTATATGATCAGAGGAGGTATCGGGGGAGCGCTGAGTGCCGCGCGCGGCGTGGGGTACCCGGGGGCGACTCGGCAGCCGGATGCCACACGGCGGGCGCCTTGGGGGAGTGGGGCCCGCAGGCCCCGCTACACGGCCCAGCTCTCCGGTTGCTCTATGGCCGGCCGCAAAATAGCCAGGCGTGTTGGTGGGTATCGCGCGCGGGACGGGGATGGGGATGCGGAGGGCTCGTCAGCGGCGGCCTGGCGGTGTTCCGACGGTCGCCGATTGACTCCGCTACGACCGGAGTGCGCTTTGGAGCAACCGGCTACCACGCGATCCCGATACCGTCCATCGGGCCTCTAGCTATCCTGCCGCTACCTGAGCTCGTTGGCACGGCGGAGTTTTCCGGTCATGTGGCCAGGTCCAGCCATTCCCCGACGGCCAGCACGTATGCGCGCCGTCCGGCGTGCGTGCGGAACTCGTTCTCCGGGTCGGAGACCTCGACGTAGCCCGCGATCTTGTCCGGCTGCTCCGCCTCGTAGTGCATCGGCACCGCGTACCGGGCGTCGAGGATCTCCGCGGCCGCGGCGGCCTGCCTCGGGTCCATCGCGGCGGGCAGCGGGCTCGGCGGCTGCAGGTGCGGCGCGTCGACCACCGCGCCGTTGGCGGGCAGGAACACCGCGTCGAACGGGCTGAACCGGCGCGCGATGAGCCACCAGTAGCCGTGGAACATCGTGTCGCCGCCGTGGAAGACTCGCTGCCCGTCGGCCCGCACCACCCAGTTCAGTTGCGGGTCGCCCAGCCCGTCGACGGAGGGGACCGCGGTGACGCGGAACGGCCCGACTTCGCGGGTGGACCAGGCATCCACGACCTCGGCAGCCAGCCGGTGCAGGACCAGCTCGCGCTCGGCCGGCAGCGTCGTCACGTTGTCCACGTCGTCGCCGTGACCGGGCGCCGGCCGCAGCACCGGCGCCCCTGGCGTCAGCGCGTCCGCGAGCGCGGACGCGTCGGTGTGGTCCCGGTGCAGGTGGGTGAGCAGTGCGGCGGTGGCCTTCCCGCTCGGCACCTCCAGCCCCTCGCCGTGCTTCCACCCCGTGAACAGCGGTGAGAGGTCCCGCACGTAGTCGATCACCAGTCGCTCGCCGCCTGCCTCGATCTCCAGACCGGCCCAGCCCAGTCGTCGCACCCGCATCTCGCACTCCTTACGTCCCGGTGGTTGCCGCGAACGTAGCGTACGCGCGTTCGCTAACTCAATAGCGAACGTGCGTATGCTATTCTCGTCACATGTCACCGCGACGCTCAGTGGCCGAAGCGCGGGCCACCAGGGGCCGGATCCTCGGCCGTGCCGCCGAGATCGCCTCCGAGGAAGGGCTGGACGGCATCACCATCGGTCGGCTCGCCGAGGAGCTGGAGATGAGCAAGTCCGGGGTGCACAAGCACTTCGGCACCAAGGAGACGCTGCAGATCTCCACGCTGGACAAGGCGTTCGTGGACTTCTGGCACCGGGTGGTCGAGCCCGCACTGGCCGAGCCGCCGGGTCTGCGGCGGCTGCGCGCGGTGTGCGACAGGTCCGTGGGCTACCTGGAAGCGCCACTGCTGCCCGGCGGCTGCCTGATGACCGCGGCGCTCACCGAGTACGACGGCCGCCCCGGCCGGGTCCGCGACGCGGTGGCCGAGGTGTGGTCGCGCTGGCGGGGACAGCTACGGGCGGACCTGACCGCGGCGGTGGACAACGGCGAGCTACCCGCCGGGTTCGACATCGACCAGGCGCTGTTCGAGATCGTCGCCACCGGGCTGGCACTGAACGCGGCCATGCAGCTCCAGCACGACCGGGCGGCCGCGGGCCGGGCCCGCCGCGCGATCGAACGGGCCTTGGACCAGTCCTGACCGCACGCCAGACCGGGCACTGGCCGAGCACGCGAAGCGAGAGGCCTACCCAGAGGCGATCGAGCAGGCCCCACCGACTTCGCCACCCTGGATACGACCGCCTGACCGCGTTCCTGTACGACCGGCTGCGCAGCAAGCACACCCGCAACCAGCGGAACAACCAAACGAGGTGGACCTTACGCGGCACACCCCGAAACGCTTCGGTGCTCGTCGCCGGTCCCGAGATCACGATTCTGCCGGTCGGGACTCGGGGCCCGTGACCACGGTGAGGACGGCCTGGACGACCTGGTCGATTCGGCGCGCGGCCAGGTCCGGCTCGGGGCTGCCGACATCGAGCCAGGTCATGGTGGCGTCGATGGCGACTGTGAGCGAGAGCCGAGCTGCCCATCGCGCCCACCGCTCGTCGGTGATCACTTCGGCGAGATGGTCATGCACGTGGCGGGTCATCTCGTCGCGCAGCTCGTTGATCTCGTGTCGGAACTCCGGTTCCCTGCTGGCTTGCTCGAAGAGCAGCCGGAACGCCGCGGGGTTCCGGTACGCCCAGGTCACCAACGAGTGGATGCTGGACTCGGTGAGCTCCTCGCCGGCGGCCGCGGCCAGTCCTTCCCCCGCATGCTCGAGGACCGCGCGGAACAGCTCGGGTTTCGCGGCGAAATGCCGGTAGAGGATGACCCGGCTGATCCCCGCCGCCTCGGCGATGCCCTCCAGGCTCGTGGCGGCATAACCGGAGTTGGCGAAGATCGGCGTCGCGGCGTCGAGGATCTGTGCGCGGCGTTCCGCGCGCGGCAACTTCGGTTTGGTCTCGCCCATCGACTACCGCTCCCACTTGTTACAGATGCGTATACACGGCTAGTGTACATGTATCTGTAACAAGCTTGCCGAGAGGAGCGTGTCGATGACCGACCTTCGATTCCCCGCCGGATTCCTGTGGGGCGCCTCCACCGCTGCCTTCCTCATGGAAGGGGACCCGTTGGCGGACGGGGCGGGACCGTCCATCCAGCACACCTTCCGCCGGACACCGGGCAACATGCCCGCCGACGCGGGCGGAAGCGTCGGCCACTACCGACGCTTCCGCGAGGACGTGTCGCTCGCGCGCGATCTCGGATTGCAGGCGTTCCGGTTCTCGATCGCCTGGCCCCGGGTGCTACCCGAGGGCACCGGCGAGGTGAACAACCGGGGGCTCGATCATTACGACGCGGTCGTCGACACACTGCTGGAAGCGGGCATCGAGCCGTTTCCCTACCTGTACTACTGGGATCTGCCGGCAGCGCTCCAGGACCGCGGCGGCTGGGGAAACCGCGACTGCGCCGACTGGTTCGCCGACTACGCCGCGTTGGTATACCAGCGACTGGGCGACCGGATCTCCCGGTGGCTCACCATCTGCGAACCGTGGTCGATCGTCCACTTCGGTTACCTCGCCGGTGAGGACGCACCGGGCATCCGCGACCTCCGAACCGCACTGCGAGCCGGTCACCACCTGCTCCTCGGGCACGGTCGGGCCGTGGAGGCGTTCCGGGCAAGCGACGCCCGTGGCGACATCGGCATCAGCACGACGATGACCGACATCCAGCCGGCATCCAGCTGCGAGCCGGACCGCCTCGCAGCCGAAAGGGCCGACGCGTACTTCAACCGGCTCTACCTCGACCCGATCATGCACGGCGCCTACCCGGCCGCGATCCCCGGGCCACTCCAGGAACACTGGCCACGCGTGACCGACGACGACCTCGCCACGATCTCCACGCCGATCGACTTCCTCGGCGTCGTGTACTACCTCCGGATGACCGTCGCCGATCGCCAAGCCTCCATACCCGAGCGCAACGACGACACCTTCGCCGAACACATCTCGCTTGCCGACCTGGCCGCGATCGACCGCCAGGAAACCGTGTTCGCCCAACTCCTCGGCGCGCGTGTGATCAACCCGACCGGGCCGGTGACCGACCTGGGCTGGGAGATCGCCCCGGATGGCTTGACCAAGGTGCTCCGCGCGATCCACGACCGCTACGGCAACCCACCGGTCTACGTTGCCGAAAACGGCGCCGCATTCACCGACATCGTCGCCGCCGACGGCACGGTCACCGACGACCGCCGCCGCTCCTATCTCAACGACCACCTACAGGCGGCCCATGAGGCGATCCGCGCCGGCGTCGACCTTCGTGGCTGGAACGTGTGGTCCCTGCTGGACGACGCCGATACGCGCTTCGGGCTGATCCACGTCGACCACGAGAGCCACGAGAGGACGATCAAGTCCTCCGGACACTGGTACCACGACGTGATCGCGGCCAACGGCCTGAGTCGCCCCGGAACGGATACCGCACACGCCAGCGCGGCTCCGGTCTCAGACGGGTCCAGGTGACGGCTTCGCTACTGTGCGGCCGGCCGTAGCAACCGGAGAACGGGGCCTACACCGGTGACACGATGACCCTCGGCCGGAGTTGAACGGGTCAGGCGTCGATAGCTATATAGGTGTGAAGTAGACTATGTGTCATGTCCCTCAAGCATGCCATCCTCGGCCTTCTCGACCTGAAGCCGATGACCGGGTATGACCTCAAGAAGACCTTCGACAACACGGCCCGGCACTTCTGGGCGGCTGACCGGTCGCAGATCTACCGCACCCTCGGCAACCTGCATGCCGACGGCCTGCTGGACGAGCACGTCATCCCCCAGCGGTCCCGCCCTGACCGGCACGAGTACCGGCTGACCGCGGCGGGCTCCGCCGAGCTGGACACCTGGCTGCGCTCCCCGGCGCCCACCGAGTTGCCGCGCGAGGCGTTCCTGGCACGGATCTACTTCGCCGGCCGGGCCGAGGATCCCCGGCTCGTACGCACACTCGTCGACGAGCGCCGGGCGCTGGTGAGGACCCGACTCGACGAACTCCGCGCGCTGGAGGCGCCCGCGGCCACGCAGCCCGAGCGACTACGGGCGATGACGTTACGCAACGGCATCCTGCACCTCGAGACCGAGCTCGGCTGGCTCGACGAGCTCGAGGAGACGCTGTGATGTTCGTGCACGAGCAACATCCGGACGCCGACGAAAGCCTCCTGTTCCTGCACGGCGGCAATGTCGCGGGGTGGATGTGGCACGACCTGGCCGCGTCGCTGCCCGACCGGCACAGCCTGATTCCCGACCTTCCCGGTTTCGGCGCGTCGAACGCTGAGGCCTGGACGACCGTGGCCGAGGTGGCGGACTCGGCGGCGGCCGTCATCCGTGCACGCGCCCATGACGGACGCGCACACCTCGTCGGCCTCTCCCTCGGCGCCGTGGTCGGCACCGTGCTCGTGGCACGCCATCCCGATCTCGTCAGCAGCGCGATGCTCACCGGTGCGCCGCTGCGCGGCGTGGGCACGATGACGAGAGTGCTCGGGCACGCGCAGACCCGGCTGTGGGGTTCGCGGGCGTACTGGCGGGTCATGGCGCACGCGTTTCGGTTGCCCGATGACTCGGTCGATACGTTGGTCGAGACCGGCCTGGGGCTCGACCGCGCGTCGGCGCGACGGATGCTGACCCAGGTGTACGACGGCGTGCCGGCCGCGGACCTCGAAGGCCTGCGGCGTACCCGGACACCGATCCTGATGCTGGCCGGCGAGCGGGAACCGAAGGCGGTGCACCGAGCGCTGCCCGAGGTGACCTCCCGGGCGCCGAAGGCGGTCGCGCGGACGGTGCCCAGGATGCGTCACGCGTGGAGCGCGGAGGACCCCGAACTGTTTCGCCGCGTGCTCCAGCACTGGCTGGCGATGCGTGAGCCAGCACCCGAGCTGAGGAAGGGGCTTTCGTGACACTGGCCGTCGCGCCGCAGGGCGATGGGGCGGACAAGACGGGGCAGGAGCGTTTCGCGGAGTTCCTGCGGATCTACACCTCGCTCAACACCCGGCTCGCCTACGCGACCGACCTCGGCATCCCGCTGGACTGGGTGCCGGGCTACACACCGCCGGACCCGGAACGCCGGCGGGGGAGGAGCCGCCGGGCGGCGCCGACCGGGCTGGAGTGGCTGCCCTGGTGCCTGCGCAACGGGTTCACCTCCTTCGCCGAGGTCAGGGTGGAGCACGTGGAGCGATGGCTGGACGAGCTGGCCCGAGCGGGGTACAGCGACGCCACCCGGGGCAGGATGCTGTCCGCGGTGTCCGCCTTCTACCGCAAGTACCTGCTCCGGGAGGGACTGGCCGAGCACAACCCGGCTGCGCTGGTCGACCGGAAGACCCAGCACCTCAACCGGGCCGACGGCACCCCCTCGGCCACCGCGCGCTGGTCCTTCGAGGCGTGCCGGGCGCTGCTGCTGGCCGCGTACCTCCTCGCCGAACGACGCCGGGACGGCCGCAGGGACCGCGCGATGGTCGAGGTACTGATCGGCACCGGCGTACGCGCCGAGGAACTCGTCGGCACCAACCTCACCGACTACCGGCGGCCGACCCAGGGGGATATCGGAATCCTGCGTGTCCACGGCAAGGGAGCCAAGGACCGCGAGGTCGCCCTTGCCCCACCGGTGGCCGACGCGGTGGAGGCCTACGTCGCCGAACGTCGTGCCCCAGCCGTCCCCGCGGTCCGCGGCCAGGTCGGGCTCGCGCCCGCGGAACCACTGTTCGTCACCAGCACGGGCAGGCGAGTACACGTCTCGCACGTCCAGGCGTTGCTGCGCAGGTTGTGTGCCACCTTCGCGCCCGCCCCGGACGCGCCACCCCCGCGAGCGCGCTGGCTGCGGGAACTGCTCGGCACCGAGCAGGCCGCTGTGATCGCCGGCCATCTCGGTCCGCTGCGGGACACCATTCATCCGCACTCCGCCCGCCACTCCTACGCCACGCACGCCATCGAGCGCGGCGTGCCCGCCCGCCAGGTGCAGCAGGACCTCGGCCACGCGGCGCTGTCCACCACCGAGGGGTACCTGCACGACGAGGACAACATCCGCAACTCCGGCGCGCACGAGCTGGCCCCGGCGCTGCACCGCGGCTGGCTGCCAGCCGGCGGGACCGCTGGCACGTAGCCTGGTGCTGATCAACGGCAGAGGGCGACGTCGATGGTACGCAGCAGACGGTTGGCGGCCTGCTCACCGGTTCGCGCGGTGATGTACACCGTCGCCTCCCGGCCCGTCTCGGCGCGGAGGGACGCGTTCGAGACTCCCGCGCCGACCAGGCCGCCGCCGTGGCCCCACGCGTAGCCGCCGCACGACAGCGGCAACCGGGCAAGGCCGATACCGTAGCCGGCGCCGTTGCCGAGGTCCGGAGCGGGCACAACAGCCCGCATCTGGGCCAGCTGCCTGCTCGGCAGCAGGTGGCCGCCGAGCAGCTTCCGCCAGAACCGGTTGAGGTCGGACGGTGTGGACACCAGTGCGCCGGACGCGCCGGCCCACGACGGCTCGTACTCGGTGACGTCGACCAGCGGTCCCTCGGGGTCGTCCTCGTCCAGCGTGTAGTTGTGCGCGTGCGGTCCACGGATCCGGCGCTCTCCCGCGGGCGGCCAGTAGGTGTCGCGCAGACCGGCGGGGCGCACCACCAGGTCGGTCACCGCGGTGCCGACGTCCCTTCCGGTCAACCGTTCCACCAGCATCCCGGCGATGACGAAGCCGGTGTTCGAGTAGTGCCAACCCTGGCCGGGGGTGAAGTCCGGTTCGTGTGACAGGGCGAGCCGGACCAACTCACTCGCCTCGACCGGGCCCTCCAACTGGGCGAGGTCCAGGTACTCGACGTAGTCCGGCACGCCGCTGGTGTGCTGCAGGAGCTGGCGCACGGTGATGTTCCGGCCGTGGATCTCCGCGCCGTCGCCGGTGCCGCGCACGACGCCGGGCAGGTAGGTCTCGATCGGCTCGTCGAGCCGCACCCAGTGCCAGGCCACCAGCCGCAGGACGGCCGTTGCGACGAAGGTCTTGGTGACGCTGGCGACCCGGAAGCGGCCATCGCTTCCGACCATCGGTCGGTCCGTGCCCAGCTCCGCGGTGCCGGCGGTCATCGTGACGGGGCGGCCGTGCCGGCCACGCACCTGCGCCAGCGCACCTGGCACTCGGTCGACGCTGGTCAGCAGGTCGAGCTGGGCCTGGACGGGGTCGGTGTCGGCGCTCGAGCGGTGCTCCGCGGCGGGGAGCGGTGGGGTGACGAGGACAGCCGTGATGGCCGCGACGCCAAAGGCGATGCCCACCGCGCGGCAAGTCTCCGATGCCGTGTATCTCATGGACAAATCCTGTTGCCGACCTTGGGCACGTAGGAATGGAGCCAGCGTCAGCGTCGGAGGTGGGGGTAGCCGTAGTGACCTCGCGGATTCAACTGTCGCGAGTTCTCCGATCTGGTAGCCGTGCGTGCCCCTCGAAGGGTGCTGCCTGCTGCGCCGGGTGCGCAGGTGACGAAGTCGGGGCGCCGCCGCCAGCACTTGACCTCAACCCGAATCGAGGTTCTACGGTTCTGATCGACTGGCGGAAAGTCGTCCACGGTGTTTGAGGAGCAGGTAGTGATCGTCACCATCGCCAGGGTTACCGACCCCGATCGGTTCCTGGACGTATTCAAGACCGTCGGCGCGGAGAAGCGGCGGGAGCACGGCTGCCGAGGCGCCTGGGTCTATTTCGATCCCGACGACACGCACCGGGTGTGGTCCGTCTTCGACTGGGACGCGAAGGACTACGACAAGTTCCTCGCCGACCCTGAGATCCCGGCCATCGCACGAGAGCTCGGGATCCAGGCGCCGCCCGTACACGCCGTCGCCGCGACCGAACTCGACGCCTGACCAGGATGTTGTGCTCGCGTGCTCGTGGCCGGCCTGCTGCTGCATTATCTTGAGCTTGTAAAGCAGTTCCCGGTCGGGCGACGAGAGGCTAGTGTCCGGCCGTGCCGTTCTTGCTCTCGGTGAACCTCGGTGCGGTGACTGCGACAGGGTACTCGGACCTTGGAGCGACGGGTATCGATAAGAAGCCTGTAGCAGGCCCTGTCGAGGTGCGTGCGCCCGGTGTCAAGGGCGTTGGTGGTAGCGGGCTGGTCGGTGATCGAGTCCGCGACCTGCGGCATCACGGTGGGAACGACCAGGCCGTCTATGCCTACGCGCGCGAAGACTTGGATGCGTGGGCTGTGGAGTTGGCTCGGCCCTTGCCGTGCGGGACTTTCGGCGAGAACCTGACTACCAGCGGGATCGATGTCACTGGTGCCTTGATTGGCGAGCGTTGGCAGGTCGGCGCCAAGGTTGTTCTTGAGGTCGCGGTTCCTCGGGTTCCGTGCCGCGTCTTCGCTGGATGGCTTGGTGAACATGGCTGGGTCAAGACCTTCACCGCCAGGGCAGTCCCGGGGGCCTATCTGCGGGTGATTGAACCGGGCATCATCCAGAACGGGGATCCGATTACGGTGGTGCACCGTCCCGGCCACGACGTCACGATCAGCCTTGTCTTCCGTGCGTTGACAAATGAAAGTGCGTTGCTACCGCGCTTGCTCGCCGCTCACGCACTTCCAGACGAGGCCAAGGAACGTGCCCACAAACGTTTACCGATCGCGTTGGACGATTCATCCGGCTGAGGCAGGCCGAGCAGATACCGCCGCGTGTGCAGGCGCAACAGTTGTGGAGAACAGGCTTTGCTTGATCCGCACGGGCGGGTCGACCAGACCCGGCGACGGCTACCGCACCCGGCCGCCGGCTCGCTCAGCGACTCGTAGTCGCCACTCGCACGCCGAGGCCGATCAGTACGGTGCCGGCGATCGCGTCGAGCCGTCGCCGGATCGCCGGTCGCCGGAACCACTATCGCCGGTCGCCGGAACCACTGCCCGGCGCGGCTGACCCCGGACGCCAGCGCCAGGTAGAGCCCGGCCTCGAGGCCGAGCACCGTCGGCACCGCACCACGCGTGCCATGCAGCGCGGCCCGCCGCAAGACGAGCGCCATCGCAGGCCCCGGAGGTGCCGAGATCAACACCACCGCTGCCAGGAAAGCGGGCAGCTGGCTCAGCAACTCCACGCGGTTATACTTCCGAGCCGCGCCATCCGTCCGCAACCTGGTTTCGGTGGACCGGCACATACCCCGACTACGCCGGTCCGGCTCACCCCGCGTAGCGCGCGGTCAGCTCCGTACCCAGCCGCGCGAGCTCGGCCCGGACCTCGTCCGGTTCCACGACATCCACCAGCGCACCCCAGCCCGCCAGCTGCCGCGCGATGTCCAGTGCGGTCGGCGCGGCCACCCGGACGCGCAGCCTGCCGTCCGCGCACCCCTGCCCGGAACCGCCCCGCTCGGCACGGCAATGGCGGCCGAACTGGTCCCGCAGCACGGGCAGGTACCGGTCCTCGGTCAGCACGGTCGCCGCGACCGGCGAGCGGCGTTGCTCGACCTCGGCCACGACCCGCTCCCAGGCCGCCGCGAGGTCGAAGTCGGCAGGCCGCTCGGCCGTCTGCTCGGTCGGCACCGCCTCCAGAATCCGGTCCACCCGGAACGTCCGCTGCCCGTCCCCGGTGCCGGCGACCAGATACCAGACGGCGTCCTTGTCCACCAGGCCCCACGGATCGACCAGTCGCCGGGTGCGTTCCCCCGACCGGTTGGCGTAGCTCAGCCAGACCTTGCGGTGACCGACCACGGCCTCCTGCAACGCCTCCACCAGCTCCGGCCGCTCGTGCCCGCGCTCACCCCACCACACCGGATCCACCACGGCCGCCTCCGCGGCGGCCCGCGCCCCGCCGCAAAACGGGCCGGGCAGGGCCCGCACCAGCTTGCGCAGCGCCGACCGCAGCTGCGGCGCGGTCGCGGTCCCTGCGAGCAGGAACAACGCCTGCGCCTCGGCCTCGGTGAGCCCGCTCAGGTCGGTCCGCGCACCACCGACGAGGGACCACCCACCGCCCCGTCCGGGCTGCGGGTACACCGGCACACCAGCGGTGGACAGCGCCTCCAGGTCCCGACGTGCGGTCGCGACGGACACCTCGAGCTCACCCGCCAGCTCCGCCGCGGTCACCCGGCCCCTGGCCTGCATCAGCAACAGCACCGCCACCAGCCGGTCCGCACGCATGCGGCTTCAGTCTGCCAGAAAAGTGCTCGGTAGATGAGCACTTTCCGCCGCAGGATGAGGTCAGCTCCAACCAGGACCAACCAGAAAAGGAACCTCATGTTGCGCGGATTCACCACCATCTCCTATTTCGCCGACGACCTGGACGTCGCCCAGCGGTGGTACACCGGGCTGCGGGGGCTCGAGCCCTACTTCTCCCGTTCCGGTCCGGACGGCCGGCTGGCCTACATCGAGTACCGCATCGGCGACTACGGCACGAGCTGGGCATCGTCGACAGCCGCTACACCCCGGCGGCGCGAGCCCCGGCCACGGCGGTGCCATCATGTACTGGCACGTCGACGATGTGGCCGCGGCCATGGAACGGCTCCTGTCCCTTGGCGCGCGGGAGCACCAGGCCATCACCGAACGGGGCACCGGGTTCGTCACCGCCGCCGTGCTGGATCCGTTCGGGAACATCCTCGGCATCATGTACAACCAGCACTACCTGGACGTGCTCCGGAAAGGGGCGTAGATGGCGGCTTCCCCGCACTCGATCCCGGCGATCACCAGCAGGCTCCGCGCCGTGGGCTGCGTGTTCGCCGAGGACGAGGCGCGGCTGCTCGCCGAGGCCGCGCACTCGCCGGAGCACCTCAGCGCACTGGTGGACCGCCGGGTCACCGGCTTGCCCCTGGAACAGATCCTCGGCTGGGCACAGTTCCACGACCTGCGGATCGCGGTGGAGCCGGACGTGTTCGTCCCGCGCAGGCGCACCGAGCTGCTGGTGCGGCAGGCGACCGAACTCGCCCGGCCCGGCGCGGTCGTACTGGACCTGTGCTGCGGCACGGGCGCGGTCGGTGCCGCGC
Organism: Amycolatopsis cihanbeyliensis; assembly: GCF_006715045.1. Taxonomy (GTDB): domain Bacteria; phylum Actinomycetota; class Actinomycetes; order Mycobacteriales; family Pseudonocardiaceae; genus Amycolatopsis; species Amycolatopsis cihanbeyliensis. The sequence goes on from NZ_VFML01000001.1 coordinate 399,705, forward strand.
TGGCTACCATCGTGGACCGGGCCGAGGTACACGCGGCCGACCTGGATCCCGCCGCGGTGCGCTGCGCGCGCCGCAACCTGGCTGCCGCGGGCGGCAGGGTGTACGAGGGTGACCTGTACGAACCGGTACCGGCCCGGCTGCGCGGAAACGTGGACCTGCTGGTGGTGAACGCGCCCTATGTACCCACCGACGCGGTCGACCTGATGCCGCCGGAGGCCCGCCTGCACGAGCCCCGTGCCGCGCTCGACGGCGGGGCGGACGGGCTCAGCGTGCAGCGCAGGGTGGTGGCCGAGGCACGGAACTGGCTGGCGCCCCGCGGCCACCTGCTGATCGAGACGAGCGAGCCGCAGGCGCCGCGGCTGGCCGGCGCCTGCGCCGACGCAGGGCTGGTGACGCGGATCGTCGGCTCCGCCGAGCTGGACGCCACCGTCGTCCTCGGCTCGGCCGGGCTGGTGCCGGACCCTGCCATTACCATGACGGCATGACGGGGCTCGCCGAATTCATCGCCGGTATTCCGAAATGCGAGCTGCACGTACACATCGAGGGCACGCTCGAACCCGAGATGAAGTTCGACTTCGCCGAGCGTAACGATCTCGTGCTGCCGTATGCCGACGTCGCGCAGCTACGCGCCGCGTACGCCTTCCACGACCTGCCCTCCTTCCTGAAGGCGTACTACGAGGGGATGGAGGTGCTGCTGACCGAGCAGGACTTCTACGACCTCGCCTGGGCCTACCTGGCCAGGGCGCACGCCCAGAACGTGCGCTACGCGGAGATCTTCTTCGACCCGCAGGCCCACACTTCGCGGGGTGTCTCCTTCGACACCGTCATCCGCGGGCTGCGCAGGGCGCTGATGGACGCCTACCGGCTGCTCGACCTGCGCGCCCAGCTCATCATGTGCTTCCTGCGGGACCTCCCGGCGGGATACGCCATGGCTACTCTGCTGGAATCCCTGCCCTACAAGGAATGGATCGTCGGCGTCGGGCTCGACTCCGACGAGCACGGGAACCCGCCTTCTGCCTTCGCCGCCGTGTTCGAACGGGCCCGTGCCGAGGGTTACTTCCTGACCATGCACTGCGATGTCGACCAGGTGAACACCACCGAGCACATCCGGCAGTGCCTGGCCGTGATCGGGGTGGACCGGATCGACCACGGCGTGAACGCGCTGGACGATCCGGCCCTGCACACCGAGATCGCCCGCCGCGGGCTCGGCCTGACCGTGTGCCCGATCTCCAACCGCCATGTCCGGGGCGACCTCGGCCATGACGCGCTGCGGCGGATGCTGGAACTGGGCATGCGGGCCACGGTCAACTCCGACGACCCGGCGTACTTCGGTGGCTACGTCACCGAGAACCTGCTGGCCGTGAGCGAGGCCGCCGGCCTGGGGGAGTGGGAGGTGCTCCAACTCGAGCGCAACGCGTTCGAGATCGCCTGGCTGCCGGCAGGAGTGCGGGATCACTACCTCGCCGAGCTGGGTGCCTACGGCGAGGCCGGAGGCACCCAGTCCCAGGGCGTGGTCGAGCACCACCGGATCTGATCGGCGAGATCAGAACACCTCGACGACCGAATAGCCACCGGTGGTCGTCAGCGCCACGGTGCTGACGACCAGTATGCCGTTGAAGAGTTTGTCGCTGAGCAGCCGTGGGTCCGTTTCGGTCTGACGCAGGTACCAGACGGCTACCACCACCGCGGGCAGCACGACGGCGCTGGCGATCCCGCCCAGTTGGATCATGAACACCGGAGACTGGACGAAGAGGTAGACGATGCCCCAGACGATGGGCAGGGCCACGGTGAATATCCGGATCCATCGCTTGCGTGCCGCGACGTTCCTGCCAGTCGAGAAACCCCGCGGAGCTGAGGAAGTTGGTATAGAAGCGAGCCCATTCCGGCAGGGCAGCCCAGAGGGTCGAACCCAGCACAACGACCGCGCCGATAAGGAACGCGGTGGATGCCCAGGAGCCGAGGGTGACGCTGACACCACCGAGAACACTCAGGGCACCCGGTCGGACACCCCATGTCAAACATGGCGGTTGGTCATATCCACGGGCCGAACTGGATGCCTACGGCGATGCCCCGGCGTCGCCCAGTCGTGAGGCTTGAGCGTAGAGGTAGCGCTGCTGCGGGATGTTCGTGGTGCGTTCGGCCGCCTCCAGGTAGGCCGCGTGAGCCCGTTCCGGTTCGCCCGCCGTCTCCAGCAGGTGCGCCCTGGCCGCGGGCAGCCGGTGATCGCCGGTGAGACGCTCGTCGGCCTCGAGCTTCGCCAGCAGGTCCAGGCCGGCGGGCGCACCCCGGACCATGGCTACCGCGACCGCGTGGTTCAACGCGATCACCGGGTTGTCCGAGATGCGCAGCAACAGCTCGTACAGCGCCACGATCTGCGGCCAATCGGTCCGCTCGCTGCTGGGTGCCTCGTCGTGCACTGCCGCGATGGCGGCCTGCAACTGGTACGGCCCGGCGGGGCCATGGGGGAGCACGCCGGTGAGCAGGGCCGTACCCTCGGCGATCAGCTCGGTATCCCACCGGGTGCGGTCCTGCTCGGCCATGAGGATCAGCGACCCGTCCGGCCCGGTCCGCGCCGGCTTGCGCGCGTCGGTGAGCAACATCAGCGCCAGCAGCCCGGCGATCTCACCATCCTCGGGCAGCGAGTGGTGCAGGACCCTGGTGAGCCGGATCGCCTCGGCGGTGAGATCGTCGCGGCGCAGGCTGGGCCCCGAGGTCGTGGCGTACCCTTCATTGAAGATCAGATACAGCACGTGCAGCACGGCGCCGAGCCGTCCGTCCCGCTCCGCGTCCGCCGGCATGCCGAACGGCAGGCCACTGCTGGTGATGGTCCGCTTGGCCCTGGTGATCCGCCGGGTCATCGTCGCCTCCGGCACGAGGAACGCGCGGGCGATCTCCGCGGTGGTCAGCCCGCCCACCGCGCGCAGGGTGAGCGCGATCTGCGAGGCAGCCGACAGCGAGGGATGGCAGCACAGGAACAGCAGGATCAGGGTGTCGTCGGCGTCCTGAGCGGCCCGGTCGGCCGCGGGCGCGAGCCAGTGGCCGGGGAGCGTCCACTGGACCAGTGTGTCCTCCCGCTGCCTGCGGGCCTGCTCGCTGCGCAGCAGGTCGGTCAGCTTGCGCGCGGCCACCCGGATCAGCCAGCCACGCGGGTTGGCCGGGGTGCCCTCGGCAGGCCACTGGGTCGCCGCCGCCAGCAGTGCTTCCTGCACGGCGTCCTCGGCAAGGTCGAAGTGGCCGTACCGCCGGACGACCGCGCCGAGGGCCTGCGGCGCCAGGGCGCGCAGCAGGCCCTCCAGTTCGGTATCGGGCACTCTCAGAGTTCCGGCTCGGAGCCCGCCACCGGCCGCACGTCGATCGGACGCTGCGGTCCCGGCCCCGAGCCCAGCTTGGCGGCGATCTCGGTCGCCCGGTCGAAGCTGGCGCAGTCCACGATCCAGTAGCCGGCAAGGATTTCCTGGGTCTCGGCGTACGGCCCGTCGGTCACGACCGGCGCGCCCTCCCTCAACTCCACCCGCCTGGTGTGCACCGGCGCGGCGAGGCCCTGCGCGTCCACGAACTCCCCGGACTCCTCCAGCTCCTGGTTGAACGCCAGCAGGAACTCGTCAATCTCCGCCATGTCCTGCGCGGACAGGCTCGGCTGCTCGCCCTCGTTGCCCGCCATGGCGTTGTAGTCCTGCTGCGTGCCGGGGATCATCAGGATGTACTTCATGTCGGCTCCTCCGTTGTGTCGTGTCGGCACCGCGTGCCTGCCTTCACCCGAGACGTCGGAGCCAATCACCGGGACCGGACACCCCCTACCGCACCGATTTCACCCAATATAGTAAGCCCCGATGAACGGAACGGTGTGGTTGGCGGCCGGCGGGGTCCTGCTGCTGGCAGGTGGGGCAATCCTGCTGCTCCACTGGTGGCGACCGCGAACCGACGGGGCGCCGCTCGCGCTCGCCGGCACGTTCCTGGTGTCACTGGGGCTGCTGGGCGCGGTGGCGGGCCTGCTGCTGTTCGAACCGGACACCACCGCCGTGGACGCACTGAAGACAGGTGGCCTTGCCGGTGGGGCAGTGGTAGCCCTGTACGCGCTGTGGCTCAATGACCGCCGTCGCAGGGTGGAGGAAAGCCGTCAGCAGCTGGAGAACGAGCGGGCCGAGCACGACAGGGAAAAGTCGGCCGATGAGCGCTTCGCCAGGGCGGTGGAGCTACTGGGGCAGGAGGCCGACCAGGCCAGGGTCGGTGCGGTGGCGGCACTCGCCGGGGTCGCCCGTGCCCGGCCGGAGTACACCCAGGTCGTGCTCGACGTGCTGTGTGCGTACCTGCGCAGGCCGTTCGACCATCCGCGTTATCAGCTGCATCAGGGGGAGTGGGACCGCGCCCGCACCGAGGAGGCGGAGCGAGAGTTGCAGGTGCGGCTGTCCGCGCAACGGGTGATCGCGGACCTCCTCCCGGACGTGGGTGACCCGGATGGCATCGAGTACAGCCTTGACCTGACCGGCGCCGCGCTGGAGTACTTCCGGCTGCGGGACCGGATGGTGGGCACGCTCGTGCTGCGGTATGCCACCTTGTTCAGCAGCAACGACTTCAGTGGCTCGGTGTTCCGGCGTAACGTCTGGCTGACCGCCGCGACAGTTCGCGGAGGCCGGCTGGACGGGCAACTGCTGTGTCGCGACGTCACCTTCGGCAAACGCGCCTGGTTCAGCGGTTTCACGGCCAAGGGCAGGGTGCTGTTCACCGGCACCAGTTTCCACGGTCCGGCCAAGTTCAGCGGGTCCGAGTTCTCCGGCGAGACCGACTTCACCGGCTGCACCTTCGCCGAGCCCCCACTCGACCCGCCGGTTCAGGCTCGGGCACGCTGCTGACCCGGCGCGGTGCTCCACTGACGACGCACGCGCGTGGTCTCCGCGGCCGGGTCGTGTGGCCGGTGAGTGCCCAGGTGGCGAGTGCGCAGAGCGCGAGTGCCGCACCGAGCATGGTGGGGCCCGTCCAGCCCGCGGCGTCGAACAGTCCGGTGGTCGCGGTGGCTCCGAGTGCGGAGCCGAGGGAGTAGAAGACCATGTATCCGCCGATGGTGCTGCTGGTGCGGTCGGGGTATGCGGTGGTGAGGATGTGCTGGTTGCTGACGTGCACGGCCTGGACGGCGAAGTCGAGCACGAGCACGCCGAGGACCAGTACGAGCAGGGACCAGCCGAGCTGTCCGATCGCGATCCAGGAGCCGAGCAGGAGGGCGAGCGCGATGCCGCTGACCCGGCTGGCGTGCCCGGCGTCGCCCCAGCGGCCGGATCGGGCGGCGCCCAGAGCGCCGGCGAGCCCGGCGATGCCGAACAGCCCGATCTGCCCTTCGCTCAGGTGCCACGGCTCACCGGACAGGGGCAGCGCCATACCGCTCCAGAGGGTGCCGAAGGAGGCGAAGAGGAAGAAGGCGATCAGCCCACGGCTGAGGAAGACCGGCTGGGCGAACAGCCCGGCAAGGGATCGGATGACCTGTCGGTACCGTTCGGTGCCGGCACGGGCATCCGCGGGTAGCGCGATGAGGCTGAGGGCGCAGAGGGCTGCGGCGAGCGCCGCCAGTACGAGGTAGCTGCTGCGCCAGCCCCACAGGTCGGCCAGGCTTCCGGTGACGATCCGGGCGCCGAGGATGCCGACCACCACGCCGGAGGTGACGACGCCGAGGTTGCGTCCACGCTGGCCGGGCGGGGAGATCGAGGCCGCGTAGGCGACCGCGGTCTGTACCACCACCGCGAACACACCCGCGACGGCGAGGCCGCTGAACGCCACCCAGGCGGCCGGTGCGGCCGCGGTGACCGCCAGCCCGGCCGCCACCAGCCCCAGGTGCGCGGCGATCAAGCGTCCGCGGTCGAACATGTCACCGAGCGGCACCAGCAGCACCAGCCCGGCGAGGTAGCCCAGCTGCCCGACGGCCACGAACCAGCCGACCGCATCGCGCGCGACGCCGAGGTCGTGTCCCATCGGCCCCAGCACCGGCTGCCCGGCATAGACGCTGGCGACCGCCACCCCGCACACCACCGCCAGCAGCAGCCTCGCCCCTCGACTCACCGCTACCTCCCCATTTGGTTTCACTTTGCAACTCTTCGGAGGATAGGTCAGAATGGTTTCATTCCGCAACTCGTGGAGGGGTAGATGGCACGGGACGACGTGGCGGGGCAGGGCCCCGCGTGGACGGATCCGACCTGCCCGGTTGCGCGGGCGGTGGACGTGGTCGGGGACCGGTGGAGCCTGCTGATCATCCGGGACGCGATGGACGGTGCCCGCTCGTTCACCGACTTCCAGCAGCGCACGGGCATCGCCCGCAACATCCTCACTGACCGGCTCCGCAAGCTCACCGCGCACGGCCTGATCACCCGGGTCGAGGCCCCATCGGGCAAACGCAGGGTGTACGCGCTCACCGCGGCGGGCAAGGACCTGTTCCCCGTGATCGTCACGCTGCGCCAATGGGGCGAGCGGCACGCCTTCGAGGCGGGTGAGACGCACTCGATCCTGGTCGATGAGCATGGCACGGTCGTTCCGCGGGTCGTCCCCGCTACCGCGGACGGATGGCCACTGACCGGTGACACGACCGCCGTGCGAAAGCGTACGTAAACACCGGGCGTTGGTGTCCGCTCTCCCCGGACGGTGTCAGGTGGGCGTGACCGTTTCCCTGCTGGGGCCGGCAATGATGGTGACGACCCGCGCACGTTGCGATCCTGACTGGTGGGCGAGGACGACTTGCGCGGCCGCGTCCGGCTGGTCTCACCCCCACCGGAGCCGGGCAGTGCCAGGATGGGCAGCATGCCTTCCACCTCCGAGAGTTCCGCCGGGGCCGTTGCCAACGACTACGACACCTTCGCCGAGGCGTACACGGCCGAGAACGAGGCCGGCCTCATCAACGCCTACTACGCGCGGCCCGCGATCCTGGACCTGGCAGGGGAGGTGGCCGGTCGGCAGATTCTCGACGCAGGCTGCGGCTCCGGCCCCCTGTCCGCGGCGCTGCGCGACCGGGGCGCCATCGTGACCGGCTTCGACTCCAGCGCCAAGATGGTGGAACTGGCCCGGAACCGGCTCGGCGCCGACGCGGACCTGCACGTCGCCGACGTGAGCAGGCCGTTGCCGTTTCCCGACGGCGCCTTCGACGATGTCATCGCGGCCCTGGTACTCCACTACCTGGAGGACTGGACCGCACCGCTGGCCGAGTTGCGGCGCGTGCTGAGGCCCGGCGGGCGGGTGATCATGTCCGTCAACCACCCCATCGTCTTCAAGCTGATCCATCCCGAAGGCGACTACTTCGCGACCAGCAAGTGGTCCGCGGAACACACCTTCAACGGCCAGAACGCCGTGCTCACCTTCTGGCACCGGCCACTGCACGCGATGACCGACGCCTTCACCGCGGCCGGGTTCCGAACGGCCGTCATCAGCGAACCGCATCCAGCACCGGGCGCCCGCGAGCGGTTCCCCGACGAGCTCGCGGGCAAGTCAGCCTTTCTGTGCTTTCTGTTCTTCGTCCTGGAGGCTGTCCGTTCTCAACGATCATGACGACCCCGAAGGGATTCGCCATCCCGTCGACCCCGGCACGGGCCAGCTCATGGGCGCGATGGCCGATATGCCAAGGTTCTCACCGGCTGGGCCGTCGCACTGACCTGATCACCTCGGCGTTGACTTCCGGAACTCGCCACTACACCGCTCGGCCGACACACGGGCCGGGCGGTCCTCATTTTCACGACCAGAATCCACCCAAATCCGCCGAGCGACACCCAAATTACGCCCCCAAACGACTCACCGTGCCCGCTGTGTCAGCAGGGGTATGGTGATGTCGTCGATGATTCGTTCGATGGCCGTGTCGGGCACGGGTTTCAGCGTCATCAGCACCTCGTGCCGGAACAGGTCGAAGGGCAGCGAGGTCAGGTGCGGCTTCAGGATGGAGGCCTCGATTTCTCCTCGATCGACCGCTCGCGCGATGATGGCCTCGGCCGCCGAGCTCTGGCCGGCCAGGACCCGCGCGCGCAGCTGTTGGCCGCCTGCATCATCTTGATCAGGTCACCGCGCAAGGTTCCGGTGTCCGGGACATCGACCACCCGTGTGGAGCTTTGGTGCAGCAGGGCCGCCTCGACCATCAGTGCTTTGTTGGCCCAGCGGCGGTAGATCACCGGTGTGCTCGTACCGGCTCGCTTGGCCACCGCTTCCAGGGTGAACCCCGCGTAGCCGCGCTCGGTCAACTCGGCCCACGCGGCCCCGAGTAGGGCCTCTTCCAGGTCCCTGCCTCGCCTACGCTGCATGTCGACTACCTCTCAGCAGGGCGTTGCTGGGCACCTCGAGAAGGATGAAGCCCACGAAGAACAGCGTCACGCCGAGGCCGTACACCGCGGGCCCGAGGCCGAGGTCACGTCGCAGGCCCTGCTGCGCGATCCCGATGTTGGTCCGGTCGATGAAGCTGACGATGTAGCAGGTCACCAGTAGCGGCATAACCCGCAGCGCGATCCGGCGGTACGTGGCGGTGCGGTCGACCGCGGCCACGTCCGCGGCGGGGAGCTCCGGTTGTCCGGCCGGGGATCCGGGTTCGATCACAGGTGCGACTCCTGTGTCTCCGGACCCGCCCTCCGGGGCGGTGGCCAGCCGAGTGTCGACATCACCTGTTGATTGTCTCAATAGCTGAGTTCGCCACCGCTGTATGTCCGCGGCTCGATAAGGAGTGGGTTCCAGGCCTTTCACCTGGCAGGGAAGGCCCCGGTCCGAACCGTGTGGACACCAAGCAGATCGAAGGGAGTCGACAAACCGGACATCGAGCACGGGTCGCAGCTCGAAACTTTCCCTCGGCACCAGGAAGAGTCGAACCTAGATCGGGTCAACTCTGTTGATACTATCAATACAAAGACCGGCGGCTGCCGCTCCACCCGGTGCCGCGGGTCCACATGATCGAGACAGCGGGGCGACAGGCCCTCGCAACGTGCGACGATGCCCTCGTCGACGCCGTAGCCGGCCCGCAACGGCTTATCACAGTAAGTTTCATCACAGTAATACAGTCAGTTTTACATTTTGTTTACCTTGGGCAACAAAGCACGGACAACCTCTCAGTAAAATGTCAGACGGAGTCCGTTCGTGCCACTGGGAGCAATCTCGATGACAGGAAAGGGCAAAAGTTTGTTAAACGACACCCGGGGTACTCGCGGGACATCGCCGATCCGGAATCATGATCATGGGAGTACAGTCGAGCTCGATGCCACGGAATCATCGACTACCGATCCAAGTCGTACCGATGGCTCGACCTGCCAGTAGGATTACCGGGTCAGGTGGCAACGTGTTGAGTTCCGCGGCATTGCGCAAGGTAGCCAGAAACTGCGATCCGAGAATATTCGCGAGCGGGCCGACCGCGCGGACAATAATCGCATCTCCACCTATCAAGTTCGCCGCCGACGTTCTCCGCGGTATTGCCCAGGTCGACTTCATGTCGACGTTGCTGTGTTCTGCATTCTTCGTCGCGGCGATTTTTTCGGCGGGCTGGCGATACGGGGCGTTCGGGCTGCTCGGCGCCGCGGTCGCTACCGGCACCGCGTACTTGTTACGGGTGGACAGGGCGCGGATAGCGGCCGGCCTGGACGGGTTCAACGGCTGCCTGGTCGCCATCGGCCTCGCCGTGTTCCTCGGCCCGGAGTACCTGTCCACCTGGCTGCTCGCGATCGGTGGCTCGGCCGCGGTCGTGGTGGTCACCGCCGCGGTGGCGAACCTGCTGCGCGGCTGGAACATCCCGACCTTCACCCTTCCCTTCTGCCTCACCACCAGCGCGATGGTCATCGCAGCACCGGGATTCGAGCACGTGTGGCACCAGGACAGGAGACTCGCAGCACTGTCCGAACCGGCCGGTTCCGGCACCGGTCTGTACTGGAGCGACATCTGGCACGCGCCAGCCGTGTCGCGGGCGCGATGGCCTGTGTGGGGAGTGTGGTCGCGATCGCCGCCGCGTGGACGCTCGGTGCTCCGGCAGCGGACATCCACAATGGCCTGCTGGGATACAACGCGGTGTTGGTCGCCATGGCTCTCGGTGGGGTGTTCGTCGTGCTCACCCGATGGAGCTTCGGCTACGCTGTCGCCGGCGCGGTCGTATCGACCTGCCTGACCGCCACCATGACCGCGTTCTTCTCCCCCTTTGGTGGTCACACCTTGACGTGGCCATTCGTCCTCACCACGCTCGTGTTCGTCGCCGCCATCCCGTCGTTCCCTGGCCTGCGCCGGACCTGACCACGCCTCGCTGGAAAGCGCACCAGAAAGGAGTCGACCCATGGATCTCACCCCTCGTGAGCTCGACAAGCTCCACCTTTACATGGTGGCGGAGCTGGCAAGGAAACGGCGCGGCCGTGGGGTGAAACTGAACTACAGTGAAGCCGTTGCCCTGATCAGTGAGGCCATCCTCGAGGGTGCCAGGGACGGCAAGACCGTCGCCGAGTGTATGGAGCTCGGCGGTCAGGTCCTGAACGGCGAGGATGTGCTGCCGGGCGTGCGTGACATGCTTCCGCTCATCCAGGTGGAAGCCGCCTTTGTGGACGGGACCAAGCTGGTGTCCTGCCACGACCCGGTAGGCGCCTGAATGCCCGCCACCCTGCTGCTGACCGGCGGGCACGAAAGCGACAGCGGTCGCGCGCTGGCACCGCTGGCGCTCCCCGGCGGTACGGCGCATCGAGTGATACCTCCCGGTCGTCCCCTCCAGCGCGCGGCTTCCGAGGCACTGGAGGACGCTCCGCACACGGTGTGCGTGGTCCCGATGACATTGGGACGGGACCCGAAACTGGTCGCGGACACCGCACGGGCGCTGAACTGGCTGACCCGAGGCGCCGGTCGGGGCCGGATCTGCCTGACCGCCCCCTTCGGCACCACGGATCACCTCATCGGGTGGCTACGCGCGGCGGCAAGGCACGCGGCCGGACCGGCCCCCGACGTCGCGGTCCTGATCACGGCTCCGGTCGCCGGGCCGTTCGAAGACGCCGAGCTGTTCCGGGTCGCCCGGCTCGTGCGGCAGTACAGTGGGCATCGCTGGGTGGAGGTGGCCTTCGCGGGCGGTGATCCCGACCTTGCCGAGGGGGTGGACCGTTGCCACCGGCTCGGTGCGACCCGGGTGGCACTGGTCCCGGCCTCCTTCTGCCGTGCCACCGTGCGGGGGAGTGAAGGTGGCGGGCCACTGCTCACCGAGGCGGCGATCGCGGGGGTGCTGACCGCTCGCACCACCGCGGCGACGCGGGCGCTGGCGTGCGGCGACGACGGCATCCTGGCCGGTCTCGATGCCGAGCACGGGCACGGGTACGCGCACTCGCACGGGCCCGGCGACGAAAGGCATGTGCACGGCCATGTGCACAGTCACCGTTGAGAAAGGACAATCCATGTCGGGCGGAGCCAGCTACCTCTACGGCGAGGAACCGATAGAAATCAACTCCGGCCGCCGGAAGACGCGCCTCACCGTGCGCAACACCGGCGACCGCGCGATCCAGATCGGTTCGCACTACCATTTCTTCGAGGCGAATCGCGCACTGGATTTCGATCGTAACCAGGCCTACGGGATGCACCTGGACATTCCGGCGGGCACGGCCGTTCGTATCGAGCCGGGCGACACGCGCGAGGTGGAATTGACCGCCTTCGCCGGTCATCAGCGCCTGGTCGGTTTCAGCAATCTGGTGGATGGTGGGATCGGGTCCGCCGACACCAGGGCCGCGGCGCTGGACCGAGCCGTGGCGCGAGGATTCAAGGGCGCTCACCGCGAAGCGGGAGATGAGCGCTGATGGCATTCCTGGACCGTAAACAGTACACCGACCTGTTCGGCGCCACGGTCGGCGACCGGTTCCACCTTGCCGACACCAATCTCGTGGTGGAAGTCGAGCGGGATTTCAACGAGGGTCATTACGGCGACGAGGCCGTCTACGGCGGCGGCAAGGGCATCCGCGACGGTATGGCACAGGATCCGGCCGCGACCTCGGCCCATGGCGCGCTGGACATGGTGATCACCAACGTCGTGGTGCTCGATCCGGTCCTCGGCGTGCTGAAAGGCGATCTCGGCATCAAGGACGGCCTCATCGCCGGGCTCGGCAAGGCGGGCAACCCGCACACCCAGAGCGGGGTGGATCGGAGGCTGGTGCTCGGACCCGGCACCGAGGTGGTCTCCGGCGAGCACCTGATCGCCACCGCGGGCGGCATCGACACGCATATCCATTTCGTCTCACCGCAGCAGGTGGAGCACGCGCTGTCCAGCGGGATCACCACGTTGATCGGCGGCGGTGACGGTCCTTCCGACGGCACGAACGGCACCACCTGCACCCCCGGGCCGTGGAACATCGCCCGGATGTACCAGGCCGCGGAAGACCTGCCGGTGAACGTGGGCATGCTCGGCAAGGGCAACGGCTCCCTGCCCGAGGCGCTGGTCGAGCAGGTCGAGGCCGGGGTGTGCGGGCTGAAGGTGCACGAGGACTGGGGTGCCACACCGGCAGCCCTGCGCACCGCACTGGAGGTGGCCGACCGCTACGACGTCCAGGTCGCGGTGCACACCGACACGCTCAACGAGTCCGGCTTCTTCGAGGACACCCTGTCCGCGGTCGACGGCCGCACCATCCATACCTTCCACACCGAGGGCGCAGGTGGCGGGCACGCCCCCGACATCATGCGGGTCGCCGGTGAGCCGAACGTGCTGCCCTCCTCGACCAATCCGACGTTGCCCTACACCGTCAACTCCGTGGATGAGCTGCTCGACATGGTGATGGTCTGCCATCACCTCCGCCATGACATCCCCGAGGACGTCTCCTTCGCCGACTCCCGGGTGCGCGCGGAGACCGTCGCCGCGGAGACTGTGCTGCACGACGAGGGCGTCATCTCCATCTTCTCCTCCGACTCGCAGGCCATGGGCAGGGTCGGCGAGTCATGGATCCGGGCGTTCCAGACCGCGCATCATTGCAAGGACCAGCGGGGCAAGCTGCCCGGGGACTCGGCGCGCAACGACAACCACCGGGTGCTGCGCTACCTGGCCAAGATGACCATCAACCCGGCCGTCGCCAGCGGCACCGCCGACCACATCGGTTCGCTGGAGCCGGGAAAGCTGGCGGACGTCGTGCTCTGGCCGATCAACTCCTTCGCCGCGAAGCCGAAGATGGTGATCAAGGGCGGAATGATCAACTGGTCCAGGATGGGCGATCCGAACGGGTCCCTGCCCACCCCGCAACCGGTCTACTACCGTCCGATGTTCGGCTCCTACGGCAAGGCACGGCACGCGACCCGGGTGTCCTTCATGTCGCAGGCCGCGGTAGACCGGGGCGTACCGGCCGAACTCGGCCTGAGCAGTATCGTCCTCCCGGTCCGGCACTGCCGGTCGGTCGGCAAGCAGCACATGGTGCGCAACGACGCGACGCCACAGATCACGGTGGACCCGGAAAGCTACAAGGTGAGCATCGACGGTCGCCCGGCCACGATCGAACCCGCCACGCAGCTTCCGCTCAACCACCTGTTCTTCCTGACATGAGCACCAGCCCCGTCGGCGCGCTGCTGGTCAGCCTCCAGCTCACCGACTCGGCGTTCCCGAGCGGCTTCTACACGCTCTCGCACGGGCTGGAAGGCTATGTCCAGGACAGGGCGATCGAGCCGCACACCATGCCGGTGCTGTTGCACGATCTGCTGCGGCATTCGATCGGCCCATCGGACGCCACCGCGCTCGCGCTGGCCCACCGGGCGGCACTGGCCGGGGACTGGGAGCGGGTGATCGGTGTCGATCGCAGGCTGCTGGCCACCAAGCTCAACCGGGAGATCAGGGTGGCCGCGCTCCGCACGGGGCATCAACTCCTGGAGACCGCGGGCGCGGCGCTCGGGAGCGTCGTGCTGGAGAAGTACGCGGAGCTCGTCGCGGCCAAACGAGCTCCGGGGCTGCAGGCGGTCGCCGCCGCGGTCACCTATGCCGGGGCGGGGATACCGGCCGACCAGGCGGTAGCCAGTGACCTGTTCGCCTTCGCGGCGAGCTTCACCGGAGCCGCCCTGCGGCTGCGCCTGACCGATCATCGCCACGCCCAGGTCGTGCTCCGCGCCGCCGCCCCGGTCATCGAGGAGGTGACCACCGCCGCGCTCACCCGCGGGCTCGCCGATCTCGGCGGCTGCACCCCGATGGCCGACGCCATGTCCGGCCTGCACGAGCGGGCCGAGGCACGGCTGTTCACGAGCTGACCCACCGAGGAGGAACACACGATGAAGGACAACGTGCTACAGGTCGGCATCGGCGGCCCGGTGGGGTCGGGTAAGACGGCCCTCATCGAAGCACTGGTGCCGGTACTGGTGGACCGCGGGCACCGGCCCGCGGTGATCACCAACGACATCTACACCCAGGAGGACGCGCACCACGTCCGCCGGACCCTGGACGGGATTCTGGCGCCGGAACGCGTGGTCGGCGTGGAAACCGGGGCGTGCCCGCATACCGCGGTCCGGGACGACCCCACGATGAATCTCGCCGCGGGCGCGGAAATGCTCGAGACCTTTCCCGATGTCGACACCCTGCTGTTCGAGTCCGGCGGTGACAACCTGACGTTGACCTTCAGTCCGGTGCTGGTCGACCTGTTCCTGTTCGTGCTGGACACCGCCGAGGGCGAGAAGATGCCGCGCAAACGCGGCCCCGGCATCACCGAAGCGGAGCTACTGGTGATCAACAAGATCGATATCGCCCGGTATGTCCGCGCCGACCTCGCCGTCATGGAGTCCGACGCCAAGCGGGTCCGGGACGGGCGGCCTGTGGTGCTCACCAACTGCCTGACCGGCAATGGTCTCGACGAGATCGCGGACTTCCTGGAAACCTACCGCGACGCAGGGGAGTGAACGGCGGTGTCCGCACGGTTGTCTCCCCGGCACTACCAGCCGTCCAGGGTGCCACCCGAGGTGGCTCGGCACGCCGCAGGGCCGGACACACTCGGTGTCGGCAGGCCCGGCAAGGTCGGGCTGCTGGAGCTCGGGTTCGAGAAGGCAGGGGAGCGGACCGAACTGGTGACCCGATACCAGAAGTCACCGCTGCAGATCATGCGGCCGCTGTACATCGACCCCGCGCGGCCGGACCTGCCGATCACGTACCTGATGTCCACCGGCGGCGGCATCGTCCAGGCCGACCGGCTACGCCTCGACGTCACCTGCGGGGAGGACACCGCCGTGCACCTCACCACGCAAGCCGCCACCAAGATCTACCGGATGGAGTACGACTACGCCACCCAGCTGGTGAACCTGCACGCCGGGCCCGGTGCCTACCTCGAGTACCTCCCCGATCCGGCAATCCCGCACGCCGGAGCGCGCCTCTACCAGCGCACGGTGATCACCGCCGACCCGTCGGCCACGGTGCTCACGGGCGAAACCGTGCTGGCAGGCAGGCTCGCCCGCGGCGAGCGGCACGCCTACCAGGTGTTCGCAGGCGACCTCGAGGTACAGCGCCCCGGCGGGGAGCCGGTGATACTGGACACGGTGCGCCTGGAGCCGGCCGGTCCGGGTGTGACCGGGCCCGGGGTACTGGCCGGGTACGACATCGTGTCCACTCTGTTCGTGGCCACCCCGCTGGCGCCGGCGCACGCCGTCGCGGACTCCTTGCACCACGCGCTGGCTGCCAGCGGCCTGCGTTACGGCGCGAGCGTGCTGCCCGGTGAGTGCGGTGCCTGGCTGCGGGCGCTCGGCAGCGATCCGCCTTCGATGAGCAGGGCGGTACGCGTCGCATGGGACGCGGTCCGGCGGCTGCTCATCGGCGTGCCGGCCCCAGCGCTGCGAAAGTCGTGACAGGCGTCTCGAAAGGAATAACCGTGGTCGAGGAAACCTCCGCCACAACGGGAAAGCTGGCACGAATCCGGCGCGGTTTGACGCCAGGGGAATGGCGCCGGCTGCTCGGCATGGCCGGTTTCATCGTGCTGTTGCACGCCGTGGGGTGGTTCACCCTCGTCGTGCTCGTCGCGCCGCAGCACTATTCCGCGGGTAGTGCCGTTTTCGGTATCGGCATCGGCGTGACCGCGTACACCCTCGGCATGCGGCACGCATTCGACGCCGACCACATCGCCGCCATCGACAACACCACCCGCAAACTCCTTGCCGAAGGCGGACGTCGACCGCTCTCGGTGGGATTCTGGTTCTCGCTCGGACACTCCACGGTGGTGTTCGGCCTGTGCCTGCTGATCTCTCTGGGGGTCAAGGCGCTGACCGGCCAGGTACAGGACGAGACCTCCGTGCTGCAGTCCTCCGCGGGACTCATCGGCACCCTGGTCTCCGGCTGTTTCCTTCTCCTCATCGCCGCGCTCAACATCGTTGTGCTGGCCGGGGTGCTGAAGGTGTTCCGGCGGATGCGTCGTGGCGGCTACGACGAGACGGAATTGGAACGCCAACTGACCAAGCGCGGCCTGGTCAACCGCTTCCTCGGCCGGGTCACCAGGACCGTCCGCAAGCCCGTGCACATGTACCCGGTCGGCTTTCTGTTCGGGCTCGGCTTCGATACCGCCACCGAGGTCTCCCTGCTGGTACTGGCCGGTGGCGCCGCGGCGGTCGACCTGCCGTGGTTCGCCGTTCTCACCCTGCCGGTGCTGTTCGCGGCCGGTATGTGCCTGCTCGACGCCATCGACGGCGTCTTCATGAACTTTGCCTACACCTGGGCATTTTCCAAACCGGTCCGGAAGGTCTACTACAATATCACCATCACCGGTCTCTCCATCGCGGTAGCCGTGCTCATCGGGGGTATCGAACTGATCTCGCCGCTTGCCGAGAAACTGCACTGGACCACCGGTGTGATCGGCTGGATCGGGAGACTCGACATCGGTGATGTCGGGTTCACCGTCGTCGGTCTTTTCGCCGTCGTCTGGGCAGTAGCCCTGCTTATCTGGCGATTCGGGAAGATTGAGCAAAAATGGTCCGGAGAACGGTCACCGACACATTAATGACCGCTGCAAGCTCCGTTACGCGCGCCAGTCGATCCAGGAGGGGTGGGCAAGACAGGAAGCGAACCGTCCCCAGCGCCGGGCGCTCCGCGCGGACGAGGTGCGTATGGACGTCGTACCCGTCGTGTTCGGGTCCGGCAAGCGCTACTTCGGGTCGGTCGACGCGCAGCACCTGCTGGAGGATCCTGACGTGGTGATCCAGGGCAACCGGGTGCGCCGTTGACCGATCTGAGCGGGTACGCGACGAAGTCCACCGGCACCGGGGAGTACCTACTTAACATAATGTAGATTATCGGCGTTCAGGGTCTCAGGACGAACAGCGGTGTGACGACTCGCGGCGCGTGGGCAATCGCACGGCTTCCGCGTTCGTGGCGAGCCGCCGCAACGGCCGTTCGGCGTGTCTCGAGTCGCAGCCAGCGCTCGGCGTCGGCTTCGTCGGCGCGGACGACCAGCGAGGTGCCCGCCAGGTCCTCGCGCCGCGCCAGGTTCACCCGTACCAGCACATGGTCCGTGGACCAGCCGGCACTCGTTTCGTCACCGTGACGTTTCTGGCTGGCCCCATCCGTCCCGCCGGTGTTCATCGGAAGCGAACCCTCGCACGCCCACAGCGAAACGCACCCGTACCGGCGATCATGGCCGCATAGGGTCGGTTCCACGACGGACATCGACCGAAGGCAGGCCACCATGACGCTTCACCTGGCACCCGAGATGCGGACCTCGACCGCCGGACTCTCGCTGAACGACTCGGTCTACGAACAACTGCTGCGCGACCGCATCGTCTTCCTTGGTTCGGAGGTCGACGACGAGGTGGCCAACCGGATCACCGCGCAGCTCCTGCTGCTGGCCGCCGACGACCCGGACGAGGACATCACGTTCTACATCAACTCTCCGGGCGGCTCGGTCACCGCGGGCATGGCCATCTACGACACCATGCGGCTGATCCAGCCGGAGGTGTCCACCTGGGGCCTCGGTTTCGTGGCTTCGATGGGCCAGTTCCTGCTGACTTCCGGCACTCCGGGAAAGCGCTACCTGCTGCCCAACACCCGGGTCGTCATGCACCAGCCCTCGGCCGGCATCCGGGGTCCGGCGAGCGATATCGCCATTCAGGCCGAGGTGTTCGGCAAGATGAAGCGCCGGATCGCGGAGCTCACCGCGCGGCAGACCGGCCAGCCGGTGGAGCGGATCGTCGCCGACGCCGACCGGGACCGCTGGTTCGACGCCGAGGAGGCGCTGGCCTACGGTTTCGTCGACGGCATCGTCGGGCGGGACGCGCCGGCCGCTACCGCCTGACCGCTCCCCCGCGGCAACCAGTCACGGGGCTCGAGCGTCCCTCCATTATCGGCGAATCAACCGAGGGAGGGAATCGTGCGAAAACTGCGATGGTCACATACCGTGGTGGCGACGGCGGCGATATCGTTTCTGTGGATCGGTGGTACCGCGCAAGCGGCGGCCTGCGCGGAACTCGGGCCGGATGGTTATCAAACGCTGAAACTCGGAATGACCACACAACAAGCGAAGGCGACCGGGGAAATCGTGCCGTACCGTGGCCCGGATCCAGGTGCCGGCATCAACCCCGAGTGCGGCTTCTACGACCTCACCGATCGCCCCGGCCGGCCGGGCGGGCTGACCGTGCTGGTCTCACCGAAGCTGGGAGTTTCCTATATCGAAGGGTACCCGGGGGTACGGACTCCACAGGGTATCGGGATCGGGTCCACCGAGGAGGCGCTCCGCACCGCCTACCCCGACTGGAATCCGGCGGAACCAGGCGGGCAGTTCGTCCCGGTTCCGGAGAATCCGAATGCCTTCTACGAGTTCAACGCCGGGAACGGTGAGGTCGACCACCTGGGTCTCAGGTCTGTCGGTCAAGAATGCATTGAGTAAGCAACGAATTCCGGCCGGTTCACGTTCGACCGAAAGGCGATCATGTATTCGGAGCGGGCTCAGCGTAGCCGCTCCAGCTCGCCTGCGGCGTAGGCGAGTTCCTTGGCCAGCCTGCGCAACTGCTCCGGCTCGGCTCCCTCGTCCGCGGCGGTGGCCACATCCTCCGCCGCGCAGCGCACCTGGAACAGCCGATCCTGCAAGGTGGCGATCTCGGCATCGGACAGCACCACGGCGTCCTCTGGCAGGCCGGTCCGCTGGACGGCGCTCCGGCGCTCGTAGGCACGCTGTCGGCAGGATTGGCCGCAGTAACGGCGGCGCCGTCCGACGCTCGACTCCCCCTCCAGCCGGCGACCGCACCACCCGCAGTGCTGCGGTCGCGCGGACCGGCGACCGTCCCGCGTTTCGTCACGTGACGCATCAGCCTGTGCTGCGACTTCTCTCACGGGTAATGAGCCTAACCCGCAACCCGACGGCCACGCCGAGGCCACGCCGAACGTGCAAACTGGAGAGGTGTTGACCAAGAAGCATCCGTACCTCGCGGCGCCGTTCCCCCGCGCCTTCGCCCATCGTGGCTGGCACCTCGGGGAACTGGCTGGCCTGGAGAACTCGCTGCCCGCGTTCCAGCGGGCACATGCCGAGGGGTATCGCTATCTCGAGACGGATGTGCACGCCACCTCGGACGGCGTGGTCGTGGTGCACCACGACGAGCTGCTGGACCGCACCACCGATGGGACGGGACCGATCGGCAAGCAGACCTGGGCGCAGGTGCGCGGCGCCAAGATCGGCGGCACGGCTCCGATCTCCCGGCTGGAGGACCTGCTCGAGGAGCTGCCGGACGCCGCGTTCAACATCGACGTGAAGTCCGACGCCGCCGTGGAGCCGTTCCTGCGCACGATCGAACGTACCGGCGCCTACCAGCGGATCGCCGCCGCGTCGTTCTCCGAGGCCCGGCTCGCCCGGATCCGGAGGTCGGCCGGCCCCCGGCTGCTGACCTCGATGGGCCCACGGTCGGCAGCCGTGCTGTGGGCGAACGGGTGGTTGCCGTTCCTCAAGCTGGGCTTCCTCAGCCAGGGCGCGATGGCACAGGTGCCGGTGCGGCAGGGCCTGCTGACCATCGTGGACCAGGCGTTCCTGCGGGCCGCGGGCCGCGCAGGCGTCGAGGTACACACCTGGACCATCAACGCGGTGGAGCAGATGCGCAAGCTGCTCGACCTCGGGGTGCACGGCATCGTCACCGACCGCCCAGACCTGCTACGCGACGTGCTGATCGAGCGCGGGACCTGGCACGGCGGCTGAGCCGGTACCCGCGTACCGGACGGGCGGTGGCCGTCCCAGTAGTGTTCCCGCTCAATCGAAGGATCGACGTACAGGAGCTTGGATGAGCACGCTCACACCGGGACCGGTGCCGCCCGCCGATGCCCGGGAGCGCAAGCGGGAGCAACGCGGCTGGTACTTCTACGACTGGGCGAACTCCACCTTCTTCACGTCGGTGATCACGGTCTTCGGCGGGCTGTACGTGAGTTCGGTCGGTGCCGACGCCGCCAGGGCGGACGTGGCCCGCAACGGCCCGAACCCCTGTGTCGCCGGGGACGGTACCGAGAGCACCCTGCACAACTGCGATATCAGCATCATCGGACTGGAGTTCCCCGCGGGCTCGCTGTGGGGGTACCTGCTGTCCCTGGCCACCGTGGTCCAGGTGATCGTGCTGCCGATCACCGGCGCGGTCGCCGACCGCAGCCAGCATCGCAAGGCGATCCTCGGCGGGTTCGCCTTCCTCGGTTCGGCGGCCTCCGCCCTGCTGTTCTTCATGGCGGACGGCAACTGGGAGATCGGTGTCCTCTTCTACGTGATCGCCAACATCGGCTACGGCGGCTCGATCGTCGTCTACTACTCCTTCCTGCCGGATATCGCCACACCGGACGAACGGGACATGGTGTCCGCGCGCGGGTGGGCGTTCGGCTATCTCGGCGGTGGTGTGATCCTCGCCGCGCAGTTGGCCTTCTACCTCAGCCATGACGCGCTCGGAGTCAGCCAGTCGATGGCGGTACGGCTGTGTTTCATCAGCTCCGGTATCTGGTGGGCGGCCTTCACGCTGTTGCCACTGCGCAGGCTGCGGGAACGTCGCGAGCCGGTGGCCGGCCCGCGGGACGGCTTCCCGCTCACCGCCGGCTTCAGGGAGCTGGCCAGGACCGTCCGGGCGGCGAAGGCGTTCCCGCTGACCCTCGCCTTCCTCGGCGCCTACCTGATCTACACCGACGGTATCTCCACCGTGGTGACCGTCTCCGCCCAGTACGGCAAGGACGAGCTGAAGTTCGCCGACGAGGTGCTGATCGCGACGATCCTGGTGATCCAGTTCGTGGCGTACTTCGGCGGCGTGGCGCACGGCCACCTCGCGCGCCGGTTCGGGGCACGCAGGACCATCCTCGGCAGCCTCACGGTGTGGATCCTGGTGCTCGGCGCCGCGTACTTCGTCCAGGCCGGGCAGCAGTTCCAGTTCTACGGTCTCGCCGTGGGCATCGGCCTGGTCCTCGGCGGCACCAACGCGCTGTCCCGCTCGCTGTACAGCCAGATGATCCCGGCCGGCAAGGAAGCGCAGTACTACTCGCTGTACGAGATCGGCGAACGTGGGACGTCCTGGCTGGGCCCGTTGCTGTTCGGCGCGGTCGGTCACGCCACCGGGTCGTTCCGGTACGCGATCATCGCGCTGACCGTCTTCTTCGTGCTCGGTTTCATCCTGGTGTCGCTGGTGCCGATCCGCAGGGCCATTGCCGCCGCGGGTAATCAGCAGCCATCCATACTGTAGATACAACCGCCGTTCGGGTGTTATTTCTCCGTACCGGTTTAGTAACCCCACACACCTGCCGATGGTGGGGTAAGGGCATCCTCCGGGGCTCGCGTGTCCCGGCGGGGTGCCGACCCTTAACCGGGTGCTCACAGTTGAAAATTCAGCCTCACCACCCTCGTGCGCTAAAATAACTACTCTGCGTTAATGGGTATAGTGTCGGCGCCGAGCCGGACTCCGCGATCATGGACCACCGTCGGTTCACCACAGCCAGTAACTGCTGGTCTGAGTAGAGTCCGGTAGCCCAACTGGGGGATATCCCCAAGAAGAGAGGGATAAAGCGTCACGTCGAGGCTGAAAACGAGTCCTCATAAAGGAAGCTGTTGCCGACGGGTGACGCAGCTCATCGTGAGCGATGGCATGGTGGTTCGGGAATCTTCGAGCCGCGCTGGCCGTTGCACACGGTGAGCATCGCCCTGGCTCTGACCACTGGAGCCGACTGAAAGGACCCACCATGGCCGACCGTGTTCTCCGTGGAAGCCGGTTGGGAGCGGTCAGCTACGAGACCGATCGCAATCACGACCTCGCCCCACGCCGCACCGTGCGTTACGCGTGCCCCAAGAACCACGAGTTCGAGGTGCCGTTCTCCGATGACGCCGAGGTGCCCCCGGTGTGGGAGTGCAGGTTGCACGGAAGTGAGTCCGACATCATCGACGGCGGGCAAACCGAGCAGAGGGAGGTCAAGCCCCCGCGGACGCACTGGGACATGCTGCTGGAGCGGCGGTCCATCCCGGAACTCGAAGATCTGCTCAACGAACGGCTCGCCGAGCTGAAGGGCAGGCGCACCCGTTCCGCCTGACGGCAACACACGGCGCCACACACTCCCAGCACGGTGCTGGGCCCCTCTGCTATGAGTGAGCCGTTCCTTGCGACGTCGCAAGGAACGGCTCACTCATAGCAGCTAGCGGCGACGGAGCGCACGAAGTTGCCGGGCCCGGCGGTGCAGACCCCACCGGGCGACCCGGAAGAAGGCTTCCCGGATGATCGAGCCGCTCATCTTCGACTCGCCGATCTCACGTTCGGTGAAGGTGATCGGCACCTCGGCCACCGTGAACCCGCAGTCCACGGTGCGCAGGGTGAGGTCGATCTGGAAGCAGTAGCCGTGTGAGGCGATCTCGTCCAGCGGCAGTTTCTGCAGCACCTCGCGGCGGTACGCACGGTAGCCGGCGGTGATGTCCCTGACCCATACGCCGAGCGTGAGCATCGAGTAGATGTTCGCGCCCCGGGACAGCACGTGTCGCCGCAGCGGCCAGTTGACGATGCTGCCGCCCGGTACGTACCGGGAGCCGATCACCAGGTCGGAGTCGGTCAGCGCCTCCAGCATGCGGGGCAGGTCCTCGGGCGGGTGCGAACCGTCGGCGTCCATCTCCACCAGCACCCCGTAGTCCCTGGCCAGCCCCCAGCGGAACCCGGCGACGTAGGCCGCGCCGAGGCCGGCCTTCTCGGCGCGGTGCAGCACGTGCAGCCGTTCGTCGTCGGCCGCGAGCTCGTCGGCCAGGTCGCCGGTGCCGTCCGGGCTGCCGTCGTCGACCACCAGCGCGTGCGCCTCGGGCAGTGCCGCGTGCAGCCTGCGCAGGATCGGCGCGAGGTTCTCCCGCTCGTTGTACGTCGGGATGATCACCAGCACCGGGTTGACCTGGTCCCTGCGCTGCGTCCCCTGCGGCATGCCTTTCCCTCTCCCCTATGCGACGGCGTCGCCCGCCGCGTTCTCCTTGGTCCCTGCGGTGCCTCGCCGGGCGCGCCACCGCAGTGCGAATCCGGTTCCGACCGCGGCCACGGCGGCCGCGACCAACGCGTACTCCGTCCACGCGCCGAGTTGATCCGACAGCGTAGCTTGTTGCCTCAGTGGCACCTCGTCCACCAGCGAGTCGGCGGTGAACAGCTCGGTGGAGGAGGACACGCTGCCGTCCGGCTGGACGATGGCACTGACGCCGCTGGTCGCGCTGACGATCACCGCACGGCCGTGCTCCACGGCCCGCAGCCGGGACATCGCGAGCTGCTGGTAGCTCATCTCGCTGCGCCCGTACCAGGCGTTGTTGGTCGGCGCGAGCAGCAGCTCGGCGCCTTCCCGGATGCCGTCCCGTGCCGGGTAGTCGTAGGCTGCCTCGTAGCAGATCATGAGGCCCACCCTGGTTCCGGCGATGCTCAGTGCCGCCGGGTCGCCGGTGCCCTGCACCCGCTCGTCCACGGCGTTGACGAAGGGCGTGACCATGGTCGCCAACCCGCGCCAGGGCACCGTCTCGCCGAATGGCACGAGTTGCTGCTTGATGTAGCGCTCCCCCTGCCCGGTATCCGGGTCCCAGGCCACCGCCGCGTTCTCCAGCTCGCCGTCGGGCTGCTGGTACACGGCGCCGACGACGGTGGGCACGCCGAGCTCGCCGACCATCCGGTCCAGCCGCGGGTTGGCGCCGGGCCGGGCACCGATCGCGGTCTCCGGCCAGACCACCAGGTCGGGTCGCGGCGCTCGGCCCGCCTCGATGTCGCGCCGGAGTCGTTCGGTCTCGGCGAGGTGGTTGGCGCCGAGACCGGCACCGTCGGTGAACATGTCCAGCCCGGCGTCCGGGGCGTTGCCCTGCACGGCGGCCACCGTGAGTGAGCCACGCTGCGGAGCTGTGCCGACGGTGGGCCACACCGCCAGCCCGGCCAGCACCGGCAGCAGGGTGGCGGCCACCGGGACGGCCAGGCCACGCGGCGTGCGCTGGGCGGCGGAACTGGCGGACCACAGCCGCAACAGCAGCCAGGCCAGGCCGAACCCGGTCAGCGCCACCGCGAACCCGACCAGCGGTGCTCCGCCGATCGAGGCGAGCGCGAGGTAGGCGCCCTCTGGCTGGCTGAAGCCCACCCTGCCCCAGGGGAAGCCGCCGAGCGGGAACCAGGCCCGGGGCGTCTCCAGGGCGATCACCACCAGCGCCATCCAGACCGGGGCGCCCGGCAGCCGGGCCACCACGGTGCCCAGCCCGCCGGCGAGGCCGAGATAGAGGGCGAGCGTGGCGGAAAGACCCAGCCACGGCCATGGCCCGAAGCCTTGGCCGAGGAAGTGTTGCAGCCAGGTCAGGTGGAGCAGGAAGAAGGTGCAGCCGAACACGAAGCCGTAGCCGAAACCGGCACGGAACCGCCGGCCGTGCAGGGCGAGCCCCAGACCGGTGAAAGCCAGCGGGGCCAGCCACCACAGCGACCGCGGGGCGAAGCTGAGGTAGAACAGCACGCCGGAGCCGGTGGCGAGCAGCAGCCTGCCCAGCCACGGCCGCCAGGTGGCGCCGCGCCGAGGCGAGCGTCGCGGCTCGACGTCGGTCACGGTGTCGATCATCCTTTCAGCTTAGAAGGGAGATCGTCGTGGATCACCTGGCCGCCGCGGACCGTGCGCAGGCAACGCGGCAGCGGGGTGCCCGGCTCGAGCGGGGGCAGGCCGGGTACCCGGGACCGCGGGTCGGTGGACCACCGCTGCACCCTGGCATCCCCCGCGACGACCACGAGTTCCTCGGCCTCCCAGATCGCGTAGTGCGCGGGTGCTCCGGGTACCAGGCTGCCGGTCATCCCGTCGGCGATGCCGGCGGCGCGGTGCGCCCCCCTGGTATGCGCGTTGAACGCGGCCCTGGCGGACAGCCCCGCGCCCGCCGTACGGTGCCGCACGGCGGCGCGGACCGCGGCCCACGGGTCCAGCGGGGTGACCGGCGTGTCCGAACCGAAGGCCAGCAGCACCCCCTCGGCGGCGAGGGTGGCGAAGGGGTTGAGCCCGGCGGCACGCTCGGGTCCGAGCCGGGCCGCGTACATCCCGTCCGGGCCGCCCCAGGCCGCGTCGAAAAGGGGCTGGACCGAGGCGGCGACACCCCAGCCCGCCAGCGCGCGGGCCTGCTCGGCGGTGATCATCTCGACGTGTTCCAGCCGGTGCCCGCGGGCGGCGAGCGCGCGCTGCCCCACGGCCTGCTCGGCGAGCTCGAAGCCGCGCACCACCTCGGTGACGGCCGCGTCGCCGATCACGTGGAAGCCCGCCTGCAGCCGGGCCTCGGTGCATTCGATCAGGTGCCCGGCGATGGCGTCCGCGTCGAGGTAGCGGGCGCCGCTGGTGTCCGGCCGGTCGGTGTAGGGCGAGCACAGTGCCGCGGTGTGCGAGCCGAGCGCGCCGTCCACGAACAGGTCACCGGCGAGTCCGCGGGCGCCCAGCCTGCGGGCGGTGGCGACGGCGTCCAGCTCGCCCCAGTAGCCGACGACCCCGGGCATGCCGTCCTCGGCGGCGAGGGTGAGCAGGTCGGCGAGGTCTTCCTCGCCGGAGATGTCCGGGCCGGCGCATTCGTGCAGGCTGACCACGCCGTTGCGGGCGGCGGTGCGCAGGAAGGCACGCTGCGCCTGCCGCCGCTGGGACGTCGAGACCGCCGCCCTGGC
Source organism: Amycolatopsis cihanbeyliensis (assembly GCF_006715045.1). Taxonomy (GTDB): domain Bacteria; phylum Actinomycetota; class Actinomycetes; order Mycobacteriales; family Pseudonocardiaceae; genus Amycolatopsis; species Amycolatopsis cihanbeyliensis. The sequence continues at coordinate 425,688 of NZ_VFML01000001.1, forward strand.
GGCCCCACGGGCGAGGTGATGCGCCGTGCGGGTCAGCGGGCCCTGGTCCGACCAGCCGTCCGCGGTGCGGGCCGCAGGCGCCAGCTCGACCAGTGCGGTGGACACCAGCGCCGAGTGCACGTCGACCCGGCTCAGGTACACCGGCACCGGACCCGCGGCCTCGTCGAGGTCGGCACGGCTGGGCATCCGGGTGTCCTGCCAGCCGGACTCGTCCCAGCCGTGTGCGATCAGCACCTCATCGGGCCTGGCCGCGGCGTGCACGGCGGACAGCAGCTCGCGCGGTCCGCGCACGCCGGTGAGGTCGAGCCCGGCCAGGTGCAGGCCGGATGCGGTGGCGTGCACATGCGCGTCGACGAAGCCCGGTGCGACGAAGGCGCCGTCGAGGTCGATCACCTCGGCGTCCGGGTGCAGTGCCCGGCCGGGGCCGTCCTGGCCGACCCAGACCACCGTGTCGCCGGTCACCGCCATGGCGGTGGCGTCCGGCGAGCTCGGGGTGTGGACGCGGCCACCGAGCAGGAGCGTGGTTCGTGTGTCCGGCACGGGCACGAGTCTGCCTGGTGGGTTGTCGTGCGCGCGCACCTGGTCGGCACGGCGCGACGTCGACCACCGGAGATAACACGCGAGTAACAAGAATATTTGCTCTGGTGGGTCGATGTGACAGGATATTTTTGAGCATTCCCGATGACTAGGAGCAGAAGTGACTGCAACCCAGGAACCTGCCTCGCCTGCCACCGATCCCACCCCGATCATCGAGCAGCCGTACCAGTACGCCCGCACCGAGCTGGTCGAACCCGACTGGCGCCGGTTCCCCGGCTGGCGGAACGTCACCGAGGCCGAGTGGCGGGACGCCCAGTGGCAGCGGGTGCACTGCGTCCGCAACCTCAAGCAGCTCCGCACGCTGATGGGTGATCTGCTCGAGGAGCGCTTCTACGAGGACCTGCTCGCCGACCAGCGGGACATGGCCACGATGTCGATGCTGCTCCCGCCGCAGATGCTCAACACCATGGCGCCGCACGCGGGCACCGACCCGCAGAAGGTGACCGAGGCTTTCTACGCCGACCCGATCCGCCGGTACATGCTCCCGGTGCGCAGCGACCGCGAGCGGGAATGGCCCTCGCACCCGCACTCGGAGCGCGACTCGCTGCACGAGGCCGAGATGTGGGTGACGGAAGGGTTGACCCACCGCTACCCCACCAAGGTCCTCGCCGAGCTGCTGTCCACCTGCCCGCAGTACTGCGGGCACTGCACCCGGATGGACCTGGTCGGCAACTCCACCGAGCAGATCGACAAGCACAAGCTCGAGCTGAAGCCGGTGGACCGGCAGGACGCGATCATCGACTACCTCAAGCGCAGCCCCGGGGTGCGCGACGTCGTGGTCTCCGGCGGCGATGTCGCCAACGTGCCCTGGCACCAGCTCGAGTCCTTCCTGATGCGCCTGCTGGACATCGAGACCGTGCGGGACATCCGGCTGGCCACCAAGGCGCTGGCCGGGCTGCCGCAGCACTGGCTGCAGCCGAAGGTGGTCGAGGGGCTGGCCAGGGTCGCGGGCACCGCGGGCAGGCGTGGGGTGAACCTGGCGATCCACACGCACGTCAACCATGTCCAGTCGGTGACCCCACTGGTCGCCGAGGCCACCCGGACCGCGCTGGACGTCGGCGTGCGGGACGTGCGCAACCAGGGTGTGCTGATGCGCGGGGTGAACGCCACCCCGAACGAGCTGCTCGACCTGTGCTTCGCGTTGCAGGGTGAGGCGGGCATCCTGCCGTACTACTTCTACATGTGCGACATGATCCCCAACGCCGAGCACTGGCGGCTGGCGGTATGGGAGGCGCAGGAACTGCAGCACTCGATCATGGGGTACCTGCCCGGTTACGCCACCCCGCGGATCGTCTGCGACGTCCCCTACGTCGGCAAGCGCTGGGTGCACCAACTCGCCGAGTACGACCGCGAACTCGGCATCTCCTACTGGACGAAGAACTACCGCACCGGCATCGAGCTGGAGGACCCCGAGGCCCTGCGGCGCCGCTACCCGTACTACGACCCGATCTACACGCTGCCGGAGGCCGGCAGGCTCCGCTGGGCGGAACAGGGCGACTGACAGCAGGCTGCCGAATCGGCACGCCAGCGGGTCAGCAGTCCTGGCGGGCCAGCAGTGCCGCGAGCCGCACCCGGGAGCGCACGCCGAGTTTGGCGAAGATGTTGCGCAGGTGATGATCCACCGTGCGGTGGCTGATCACCAGCCTGCGGGCGATCTCCCGGTTGGTCTCCCCGCCCGCGACCAGCAGCGCGATCCGGTTCTGCTGCGGGGTGAGTCCGGGTACGGCGATCTCCGCCGCCCGCAGTGCGTCACCGAGGCCGGCGTCGCGTTCCGCGGTGGCCGCCGCGCGATGCCATGCGGCCCGGACCCCACCGCGCTCACCGAGCGCCCCGGCCAGGGTGGCGTGCGCGTGGCGCAGCTCCGCGGCCTCGGCCTCGGCCCGCAGGGTCGCCCGCAGCACGGGACTGACCGCCCGCACCGCATCGCCCTCGGCCTGGACGAGCCCGGAGGCCAGTGCCTCGTCGCGGGCCGCGGGGTCGATCCCGGGGCAGCCGGCCAGCACCGTCTCGCGCAGGCGTGGTTCGCACGCCGCCAGCAGCACCAGGTGCCGCGCCCGCGGGGACAGGCAGGCGAGGCAGCGCCGGTAGGCGGTCCGTTGTGGACCAGCCAGCGGCAGGGTCGCCGGCAGCGGTGCGCGGCCGGCCGCCTGCTCTGCGGTGAGCGCACCGGCAAGCTCCACCAGGTCACCGGGGATGCCCGCGGCCAGCTCGACCAGGCTGGTGCGCACCGCGGGCGGCAGCCCGGCACCGAGCGCGTCGCGTAGCATCCGCTCCCCTGCCTCCGGGCCGAGCGGGGCCAGCCGGTAGGCCGGGATCCCACCGGTCGGGTCGGCGCCACCCGTGGTGCCGACCTCGGGTCGTGCGGCGAGCACCACGGCAACCGGCACCTCCGCGAGGCGGCGCGCGGCGAAGGCCAGCGCGGCCAGTGAGGTCTCGTCCCACCATTGGGCGTCGTCGGCGAGGCAGAGCACGGGGCGCGGGTGTGCCAGCCGGACCACGAGGTCGTGCACGTCACGGCACAGCGCGAAGTCCGTGGTCGGCGCCCCCTGCGGCAGGCCGCCGACCGGCTGCAGCAGCCGGTGCAGCGCGCCCAGCGACAGCCGGTGCTCGGCCCGTACTCCGGGTGCACTCAACACCCGGAACCCGGTGGCCGCCTCGCGGGCCGCCGCCAGCAGCGCGGTCTTTCCCGTGCCCATGCCGCCGAGCAGGCGTAGCGCACCGCCACGACCGGTCGCCGCCGAGCGCAGGAGCTCGGTCAGCCGGGACAGTTGCGGTTCCCGCCCCCGTAACGGGCGCGCCGCCGCCATGGCGGTCATTCCCCGAGCTGGTCGCGCAGTTCGCGTTTGAGGATCTTGCCCGCCGCGGAGACCGGAAGCTGGTCCACGAAACGCATCTCGCGCAGCCGCTTGTACGCGGGCACCTGCTCGTTGATCGCGTCCAGCAGATCCTCGCCGGATGGCCGGTTGGCGGCCGCCGGGACGACGAAGGCGACCGGCAGCTCGCCACGCGCGGGGTCCGGTCTCCCGACCACCGCCGCGGCCGCGACCTCGGGGCGGGCGACCAGCAGTTCCTCCAGCTCCCGCGGGTACACGTTGTATCCCTTGTAGAGCAGCATGTCCTTCTTGCGGTCCACAACGGACAGATAACTGTCCGCGTCGAGCAGGCCGATGTCGCCGGTGTGCAGCCAGCCGTCCACCAGCACCTCGGCGGTGGCCTGCGGGTGGCCGTGGTACCCGGTCATCACCTGTGGACCGCGGATGCACACCTCGCCGCGCTCGCCGGTCGCCGGCTCTCGGCCGTCGCCTTCAAGCGAGACGATCCGGACCTCGGTGTCGAACACGGGCAGTCCCACCGATCCGGCCTTGCGTGTCCCGGAGCGGTACATCGGCGCGCTCACCGCCCCCATGGTCACCTCGGTGAGCCCGTATCCCTCCGCCACCACGGCCTGGGGCAAGAGCCGGCCCAGCCGCTCGATCATCTCCACCGGCATCGGTGCGGCACCCGAGGTGATCGTCCGCACCGAACTGAGGTCGCGACGCTCGATGTCCGGGCAGGCCAGCAGGGCGGCGAACAGGGCAGGCGCCCCGCCCATCGAGGTCGCGCCGAGGCGTTCCACATCGGCAAGGTACGCGGCCGGGTCGAGCCGGTCGTGCAGCACGACGGTGGTGCCGGACAGCAGCAGCACGCTCAGGCCCGCGATCGTGCCCATCGCGTGGAACCAGGGGGTCAGGTTGATCCCGAGCCCGGTGCCCAGCCGGGTCGGCCACTCCCACGCGCTGCCCACCTGGTCGAGGACCAGACCACCGCGCTCGTCCAGCGCGGGCAGGGACCCGGTGGACCAGCAGGCGTATTGCAGGGTGTTGATCACAACATTGCGGTGCGGGAGCCGCACCCCCTTGGACACCCCGGTCGTCCCGCCGGTGTAGGCCAGGTGTGCGAGGTGGGTGCGTACATCGATCTCCACCTCCGGCGGCCGGTCCGGCCGGCCCTCGCCGACGGCGGGTACCTCGGCGGCGGTGAACGTGCGCACCGCACCGGCGTCGGCGATCTGCGCGCGCATCGCGTCCCGCGGCAGCAGCGGGCTGACCGGTACGAAGGTGGCCCCGGCCAGCAGGGTTCCGTAGTAGGCGACCGGGTACTCCAGGCAGTTCGGCATGCACAGGGCCACCCGGTCGCCGGGTCGCACGCCGTCGGCGTGCAGGCCGTGCGCGAAGCGGGCCGCCGCGCGGCCGAGGTCGGCGTAGCTGAGCCGTTGCTCGTCGTGGACGAAGGCGGGTCGGTCGCCGAAGCGCCGGGCGGAACCGGTGAGGATGCTCCCGACCGGCACCTCGGGATAGCTGAGGGAACGTGGCAAACCGGGCAACCAGGTGTCACCGGTGTCGTCGACCGCAGGCATGGGAACTCCTTTGTGGACGGACGGTGGGTCCGCAGGAAACACGCACGCCCCGGGGATGAAACACTACGGCGATCTGTTTCACAACCCCTGGTCGGGCACCAACGCGGGAACCCGCTGCCCCGCGGTCCCCTCGACCAGGACCCGCAGCAGCTTGGCGGCCGCGTCGAGATTCGGCGCGCGCGCCGCGACCACGTCGGAGTACAGGAACGACTCACCGAGGCGGACCAGCGCGAACGCCAGGGAGTCCACGTCGACCACCGGGGTGAACCCGCCATCGGCCACATCCCTTGCGAGCAGCTCGGCGTGCGCGGCGATCACCCGCGGCTGCACCCGGCCGTGCGGGTCGGTCAACACCCGGATCGCCACCCCCGGCTCGGTGTCGAGCAACGTCCGCAGCCCGGCGTCCTCGGCCACGCTCGCGCGATACCAGCCCATCACCGCGAGGCAGCGCAGCTCACCCGTCGTGCCGCGGACCACCGGCCCCTCGGTCTTCTCCCACCGGCGCACCGCGTCCCGCATCGTCCGGTCGGACAGCAACCACAACGCCTCGCCGAGCAACTCCTCCCGATTGCCGACCCGGCGAAACAACGTGGCCCGGGAGATTCCCGCCTCGGCGGCGAGGGTGCCGAGATCCAGCCGTTCACCCCGGTGCACGTGGCGGGCCGCCATCCGGACGAGGTCGTCTGCGCGAGCGTTCACGGTCGCCGAGGGTAGCTCGCGGCCACCGCCGGGAGGCCACGGCGAACCCAGCACCGGCGATTTCGCCGATGCCGAGTGGGCACGCCCGCTGCCAGAGTGCGACCGACCGTGACCGGTCGAAGCCGGAACGCGACACCGGCTGCCCCTGCCGAAAGGAGCACGACGAGGTGCGAACGCTACGCAGATCCCTGACCACGGCGGCGTTGGCCGCGGCCCTCACCGCGGGCACCCTGGCCGCGGCGCCCGCCGCACCGGCCGCCGAGAATCCGCATGAACGCGGTCCCGACCCCACCGAATCCAGCATCGAAGCCCCGCGCGGGCCGTTCTCCTTCGCCGAGCGGAGCGTGTCCTCCTTGCGGGTGAGCGGCTTCGGCGGCGGCACGATCTACTACCCGACGACCACCAGCGAAGGCACCTTCGGCGGCATCGCCATCTCCCCCGGCTTCACCGCCGACCAGTCCAGCATCGCCTGGCTCGGTCCACGGCTGGCCTCCCAGGGGTTCGTGGTGTTCACCATCGACACGAACTCCCGGTTCGACCAGCCGGCCAGCCGTGGGGAGCAGTTGCTCGCCGCACTGGACTACCTGACCGAGGACAGCACGGTCCGCGACCGGGTGGACTCCTCCCGGCTGGGCGTGGCCGGCCACTCCATGGGTGGCGGCGGCACGTTGGAGGCCGCGAGTGACCGGTCCGAGTTGCAGGCAGCCGTGCCGCTGGCGGCATGGAACCTGGACAAGACCTGGTCCGAGGTACGCGTGCCGACCTTCATCATCGGCGGTGAGAACGACTCGGTGGCCTCGGTCTCCGCACATTCCGAGCCGTTCTACCGTTCGCTGCCCGGCAGCTTGGACAAGGCCTACATGGAGTTGGACAACGCCGGCCACTTCTTCCCGAACACGCCGAACACCACGATGGCGAAGTACACCATCTCCTGGCTCAAACGGTTCATCGACAACGACACCCGGTACGAGCGGTTCCTCTGCCCCGCACCGGACGACCGGCAGATCTCGGAGTATCGCGACACCTGTCCGCACTCGTAAACCCCTGCACACCAACGAGTTCCGGGGGTGGTCGCGCTTGTGCGGCCACCCCCGGCGGCTTGACATCCCGGCACCGGTTCCGGATGATTCCCGCTCGTACCGACCGGACGGTATCGCCGTTCTCATATTCTGGGACATTTCAGCCAGCGAAGAGGGACCCATGACGATCGCCTGCCACGCTTCCCGTAGTCCCCTGCTGGAGGTCGACCAGGTCACCGTGCGCTTCGGCGGCCTGGTGGCGCTGCGCGAGGTCGCCCTGGCGGTCGAACCGGGCACGGTGCTCGGGGTGATCGGCCCGAACGGGGCGGGCAAGACCACCTTGTTCAACGTGATCTGCGGCTTCGTCCGACCCCAGCAGGGCGGGCTTCGCTGGCGCGGCACGGAGCTCACCGCGCATTCCCCACGCAAGCTCGCGGGGCTCGGCATCGCGCGCACCCTGCAGGGCCTCGGCCTCTTCCCCGGCCTGACCGTGCTGGAGAACGTGCTCACCGGCGGGCACCGGCACGCAAGGGCCGGAGCGCTGAGCACGCTACTCGGCCTGCGTGCGGCCGCCCGCGACGAGGCGGCGCTGCGCCAACGGGCCCACGCGGTACTCGACGACCTCGGCATCGCCTCCACGCACGCGTCCTTACCCGGCGCGCTGCCCTACGGCGTGCAGAAGCGGGTCGCGCTGGCCCGCGCGCTGGTGGCCGAACCGGAGCTACTGCTGCTCGACGAACCGGCCAGCGGGCTGTCCGCGGACGAGATCGACGAACTCGCCGACCGCATCCGCGGGTTCACCACGCGGACCTCGGTGCTCGTCGTGGAACACCACATGGACCTGGTGATGCGCGCCTGCGACCGGATCGTGGTGCTGAACTTCGGTGAGGTGATCGCGCAGGGCAGCCCCGACCGGATCCGGGCCGACCCGGTGGTCGCCGAGGCCTACCTGGGCACGGCCGGGGAGGCCAGCCATGCTTGAGCTCGAGGGACTGACCGCCACCTACGGCGCGGTACGCGCCCTCGACGGGGTCGGCATGTCCGTGGCCGAGGGCAGCATCACCGCCGTGCTCGGCGCGAACGGGGCAGGAAAGACCACCCTGCTGCGCACCGTCGGCGGCCTGCTCGGCCCCACCGCGGGCCGGGTCCGGTTCGACGGCACCGACATCACCGGCTGGCCGGCCGACCGGATCACCCGCCGCGGGCTGGTGCACGTGCCGGAGAACGGCGGCGTGATCACCGAACTCACCGTCGAGGAGAACCTCCGCCTCGGCGCGCTGTGGCGCCGCGACCGGGCAGACCGGGCGGCGGCGCTCGCCGAGGCGTTCGAGCTGTTCCCACGACTTGCCGAGCGCCGGGACAAACCCGCGGCCACGCTCTCCGGCGGGGAACGCCAGATGCTCGCCATCGGGCGCGGGCTGATGAGCCGCCCCAAGATGCTGCTGCTGGACGAGCCCTCGCTGGGCCTCGCGCCGCTGGTGACCCTGCGGATCCTGCGAGTGATCGAGGAACTGCGGGCACGCGCGGGCCTCACCGTGCTGCTCGTGGAGCAGAACGCCCGCAGCGCGCTGTCCGTTGCCGATCACGGGCATGTGCTGTCCCTCGGCCGCGTCGTGGCCGCCGGCGCCGCCGACGCGCTGCTCGCCGACGACCAGCTCCGGCACGCCTACCTCGGGTTCTGACCGCGACGGGAGCGCAGTATGAACGGCTTTCTCACCCTCACCGTCAACGGCCTCTCCACCGGCGCCGTGTACGCCGCGCTGGGCCTGTCCATCGTGATCATCTACCGGGCCACCCGGGTGATCAACTTCGCGCAGCCCGCGCTGGCCCTGATCTCCGCCTACCTCGCGTACTCGGTGAACAAGGCCACCGGAAGCTACTGGCTGGGCTTCGCGGTGGCCCTGCTCGCCGGCGCCGTACTCGGCGCGCTCACCGAACGGGCGCTGATCCGGCCGGTGCGCGACCGCACCCCACTCAGCGCGGTGATCGTCACCCTGGGGCTGCTGATGGTGTTGCAGGCCGTGGCCGGCATGTTCTGGACCAACGAACCGCGGTCCTTCCCCTACGCCTTCGACTTCCGTGGCCAGTTCTCCGCGTTCAGCCTCTTCACCGTGCTGGTCGTGCTGGGCACCGCGGCCGGGATCGGGGCGCTGTTCCGGTACACCTCGCTCGGCTTGCGGCTGCGCGCGGCCGCGTTCCGGCCGGAGGTGGCGAGCATGCTCGGGGTGCGGGTCGGCCTGATGCTCACCCTGGGCTGGGCGCTCGCGGCCGCCGTGGGCGCGCTGGCCGGAGTCCTGGCCACACCGCCCTTCCTGTTCCCGACCGTGCTGGACGGCGTGTTCGTCTACGCGCTCACCGCGGCCGTAATCGGCGGCCTGGACAACCCACTCGGCACCGTGACCGGCGGGTTCGCCGTCGGCATCGGACTGTCCTATGTGTCCGGATACCTCGGTCCGGAACTGGTCACCATGGCGGCGCTGGTCATTCTCGTGCTGGTGCTCGCGTTCCGCCCGAACGGCCTGTTCGGCCACGCCGTGGCGAGGAGGGTCTGACCATGCGCCCACTACCGCCGCTACTGCGGCACGGCCTGCCTGCGCTGGCGGCCCTGCTCGCGATCGTCGCGCTCACGAGCGTGGTGGACCCCTTCACCAACCTGCGCATCGCGAGCGTGGGCTACTACCTCGTCGCGGTGGCCGGGCTGACCCTGCTGACCGGGCTCAACGGCCAGGTCTCCCTCGGCCACGGCGCCTTCATGTTCATCGGCGCCTACACCATGGCGCTGCTGGTGATCCACGCTCCGGGGTGGCCGTTCTGGCTGGACCTGCTGCTCGCCGCGGCGGCCAGCGGGGTGGCCGGCGCGCTGGCCGGAGCCACGGCCGCCCGGCTGCACGGCCCGTACCTCGCCGGGGCCACACTCGCGCTGGCCGTCGGGCTACCCGCGCTCACCCAGCGATTCCCGGAACTGCTCGGCGGCAGCAACGGCCTCGCCTTCCGGGTGAACAGCATGCCCGCGGGCCTGGCCGGTGCGGTGCCCACCACCCGGTGGCAGGCCTGGGTGGTGTGGGCGAGCGTGCTGCTGGCACTGGTGTTGCTGGCCAACCTGACCCGCGGGCGGTTCGGCCGGACTCTGCGGGCCGTACGGGACAGCGAGGTCTCGGCCGAGCTGGCCGGGATCCACATCGGCCGGACGAAGGTGCTCGCCTTCCTGATCAGCGCGGTATGCGGCGGGCTCGCCGGCGGCCTGCAGGCGTTCCTGCTCGGCACCGCCGCACCCGGCTCGTTCACCCTGGTACTTTCCCTCAGCCTGCTGGCCGCGGTGGTGCTGGGTGGCATCGGCAGCATGTGGGGCGCGCTCTGTGGTGTACGGCATGGTGCAGGCCTACACCTTCGCCCAGGCGCTCGAGGCCGCGGGCCGGAACCTCACCCGCGAGAAGCTGGTCGACGCGATGGAGTCCGGCGCGTTGGAAGGCCCTGGGCTCACCCCGTTCGCCTTCTCCGCGGAGTCGCACTCCGGGTACACCGGGGCCTACGTGTTCGAGGTCAACCCGGACACCTCGACCACCATCGTGCAGCAGCCGGTGGTGACCGACCGGGGCGATGGCCCGGTCACCCCGGTCCAGGCCGAGCGCAAGACCCCCGAGCAGATCGGCCTGCTCGAGAAGTGAGGCCCCGGGGACGGGCGATACCGCCCTCCCGCCCGTCCCCGGACCGCCCGGCTCGGCCGGCCGCGGGCTAGAGTGGGCCGGATTCCGGTGAGGGAAAGGAACGCGGCCATGACCGGCACGTATGCCGCATTGGATCGCACTGGCGGTTCGGTGCGTGACCGCGTGCTGCGGGCGGCGACCACGCTCTTCGCGAGGAAGGGTTTCGAGAACACCAGCGTCCGCGAGATCGTCGACACCGCGGGCGTCACCAAGGGCGGGCTGTACCACTACTTCGACTCCAAGGACGACCTGCTCTACGAGATCTACACGACGATGCTGCGCATGCAGACCCAGCGAATGGAGACCATCGCCGCCTCGGAGCTGCCGCTGGAGCACCGGTTGCACGCGATCGTGGTGGACGTCGTGGCCACCAGCGTCAGCCATCTCGACCAGGCGGTCGTCTTCTTCCAGTCGATGCACCTGCTGGAACCGGCGAAGCTCGCCCGGGTCCGCGCGGAGCGCAGGCGGTATCACGAGCAGGTCCGCGGACTCGTCGAGCAGGGTCAGCGGGCCGGGACCTTCCGCACCGACGTACCGGCGGACCTCGCGGTGAGCCACACCTTCGGCGCCGTGCATCGGCTCGGTCTCTGGTATCGCAAGGACGGCCCGCTCACCGGCGAGCAGGTGGGCCACCACTACGCCAATCTGATGATTGCCGGGCTGCTGGGCGATTTCGCGCTCTGAGTCCCGCTCGGGGCGTTACCATGGGAGCACCCGGAGCGGTGTGCCGACCGCCCGTGGACGTGGGGGTGTACCGGTGCGAACCCTGCTCTGGACGGCCGTGGCCGGATGCCTCGCCTGCCTGCTGAGTTCCTGCGCGGTCACCGCCACCGATGATCCGCGGCCGACCGGGCCGGCACCGGGTGTGGAACCGGGACAGGCGCGGGAGCGGCTCGCGGAACTGGTCGTCGCGCCCCGCGGCTCCATCAGCGGCTACGACCGGGACCGCTTCCCCCACTGGAGCGCGGTTTCCGGCAACTGCAACACCCGGGAGACCGTGCTGCGGCGCGACGGCGAGGATGTCAGGGCCGGCGCGGACTGCTCCCCTACCTCGGGCGAGTGGACCAGCCCCTACGACGGCGCCACCTGGACCGATCCGTCCGATGTGGATATCGACCATCTGGTGCCGCTGGCGCAGGGCTGGGTCAGCGGGGCGCGGTCGTGGACGGATGAGCGCAGGGAGCGGTTCGCCAACGACCTGGACCGCCCGCAGCTGAAGGCGGTCACCGACAACGTCAACCAGTCGAAGTCCGACCAGGCGCCGGACGAGTGGAAGCCGCCGCTGGAGGCCCAGTGGTGCGCCTACTCGAGCGACTGGATCGTGGTGAAACACCACTACCAGCTCACCATCACCACGGCGGAGCGCGAGGCCCTCACCCAGATGCTGGACCGCTGCTGATCCGGGTTCGCCACGACACCCCGGTGCCGGCGCAGGAGGGACACCGGTAACCTCGCCGCGTGGCACAGCGGCGGATCCCGGTCGTCATCGTCGCGGGCTTTCTCGGGTCCGGCAAGACCACGATGCTCAATCACCTGCTGCGCAACAGCGCCGGCGCCCGCATCGGGGTGGTCGTCAACGACTTCGGCAGCATCAACATCGACGCCATGACGGTCGCCGGGCAGGTGGACTCGACGGTCTCGCTCGGCAACGGGTGCCTGTGCTGCGCGGTCGACGCCAGCGGTCTCGACGCGATGCTGGCCAAGCTGGCCGGTCCCGGCTCGGAGATCGACGTCATCGTGATCGAGGCGAGCGGGCTGGCCGAGCCCCGTGACCTCATCCGGCTGGTGCTGGCCAGCGAGTGCGACCGGATCGAGTACGGCGGCCTGCTCGAGGTGGTCGACGCCGCCGAGTTCACCCGCACCCGCGCCCGGCACCCCGAGCTGGATCAACACCTCGCCCTTGCCGACCTGGTGGTGCTGAACAAGACCGACCGCCTGGACGCGGGCGAGCGAGCCGCCCTGCTGGCGGTACTGGAGCCCATCGCGGTCGGCACCCCGCTGCTGCCGACCGCGATGGGCCGGATCGACCCGGAACTGCTGTTCGACCGCCCGCGACGGCCGGACCGTCCCGAGGTTCCGCGCCAGCTCTCCCTGACCGACCTCCTCCGGGAGGACCACGAGGAGTGCGGTCACGAGCACCACCTGCACGCAGGGTACGAGAGCATCGAGTTCATCTCGGCGGAGCCGCTCAACCCGCGCAGGCTGATGCGTTTCCTCGACGACCGGCCCGGCGGCCTCTACCGCATGAAAGGGGTCGTGTACTTCGGCATTCCCGACCACAAGCAAAGGTTCGAGTTACACACGGTGGGCAACTTCCTGCGATTCCACCAGTCGGGCTGGTCGCCGGGGGAACCACGCACCACCCAGCTGGTGCTCATCGGCGCCGGTATCGATGCCGATGCGCTGCGGAGCGGGTTGCGGGCATGCGTGGAAACGGATCCGGAAGCGCTGGCGGGCAACGACATGCTGCCGGTCCTGCGATACGCCCGGGGTTGACCTCTACTAAAGTTGAGGTTCTAGCGTCGGGGTATGACTGGTTCCACGGCCCGACACGAGGCACCGATGCTGACGCAGATCCGAAACGACCTGTGGGAGACGTCGACCTATTCGCCGTTTCCCGGACTGAGGACACACGCCTATCTGTGGACCCCGCCGTCCGGGGACAACGTCCTCTTCTACTCCACCGGCGGAAGCGACGACTTCGACGCGATCGAACAACTGGGAGGCGCGGCCCACCAGTACCTCAGCCACCGGGACGAGGCGGGACCCGCCCTGGCGCAGATCCGCGACCGGTTCGACGCCCGGCTGCACGCCTCCGCGGCGGAAGAGGAGGAGGTTCGGGAGTTCGCCGAGCCCGGGGTGCTGTTCACGGACCGTCATATCGACGGTAACGGGATCGAGGTGATCCCGACTCCCGGCCACTCGCCAGGTAGTACCTGCTTCCTGGTGACCGGCGCCGGCGGCCTGACCTACCTGTTCACCGGCGACACGGTCTTCCGCGATGCGAAGGGGGCCTGGGCCGCGGGATTCATCCCCGATATCAGCGACCGTGATGCGCTGGCAGCGAGCCTCGAGACTCTCGCGGCGCTCCAACCCGACCTGGTCGTCTCCAGCGCCTGCGTCGGCGACAGCGGCACACACCTGCTGGGCGCGACCCCCTGGGCCTCCTGCGTCGACCAGGCGATCCGCACACTGCCTGCCGCCGACTGACCGTCGATGTCCAGGTGGCCGGCACCGGTCAGCCGGACCGCCGTACCCTTCCCGCCGTGGGATCCGGGCACGTAGGTGCTCGGTCCACGCGGCAGGATCGCCGCGCAGGTGTCGAGGTCAAGCGCGTCGCATGCTCCGCGGTACTCACCCCCGGTCGGTGGTCGCGACCGCGGCGACCGCGACCCCGGCCGGCTGCTCCTCGACACACTCCACGGTCGGCTCAACCGCGAGCACCACCTGCACCAACTCCCCCAGCGCCTGGGCAAGGTGCGGATCCGCCAGCTCGTAGCGCACCTGCCGCCCCTCGTAGGTCGCCACGACCAGCCCGCACCCGCGCAGGCAGGACAGGTGATTCGAGACGTTCGAGCGGGTGAGCCCGAGGTGGTCGGCGAGGCGGCCCGGGTAGGCCACGCCGTCGAGCAACGCCACCAGGATCCGGCACCGCGTCGGGTCCGCCAGCGCTCGCCCCAGCCGGGCCAGTGCCGATTCCCGAGCCTCACACGTCAGCATGACTCTGACAGTACAGCTGATGCTGACACGACAGCAAACTGATGGTTCGCTCACCATATCGGGTGAAAATTGGTAGCGTCCGCTCATGCGTTCTCGGCGGGGGTCCGGCCACGGACGGACCGGGAAGGCCGGTCCGGGGTTGCCGTGGCGGAAGGCTCCCCGGGCCGCGATCTCCAGCCCACTCACCATGATCACGATCGCGGTCACCGCGCTGCTGTCGTGTTTCCTCGCCATGGCCGCCGTGCTGCACACCGTGGCCTCCGGCGGGGCGGCGATCAAACACCAGTCCGACACGGTCTGCCCTGACCTGTACGGCCCGATGTTCACCACCCTGCCGGTCTCGCTCGACACCGCCGACGCGATGGTCGAGATCGTGCGGCACCAGGCCGCGGAGCGCGGCTTCAGCACGCCGCGCGTGGCCATGCACAGCAGGCTCGCCGACACCTCCTTCCGCGGCGAGGCCTTCCGCACCCGGATCGGCTATGCCGAGCAGGGACTCGATCACCTCGAGTTGCTCGAAGGCGATCGCTCGTCGGGACTGTGGATGGGCGCCAGGCTGGCCTCGGTCCGCGACTTCGGCCTCGGAGTTCGCGGCAACGGAGGAACCCTGCCCGCGATCACCGGAATCTACACCGACCTCGAGCGGCCCGCGCCGCGCTGGTGGTGCTCGCAGCAGCACCTCGCGGTGCACAACCGGATCGCGGACCACATCCCCAGCGGGTTCGTCTTCTTCGCGACCGACCGGGAGACCTTCGGCCGGGCTCTGCGTTCCCACCCCGACCTGGCCCCGCCGCGGATCGAGCGGCTGTCGGTCACCTTCGACGATCCGCCTCCGACCACCCCCGCCGAGGCCACGGCGCGCCTGGACCGGTCCCGGGAGCTGATCGCGGCCGTCGACGCGCAGGTGCGGGCACGGGGACTGCCCGAGCTGACCGGTGAGCTGCCCTTCGACCGGTCCGTGGAGATCGCCGAGGAGGCGCAGGGCAGTGTGGCCTTCTCGATCCTGCCGCTGGCCGGGCTGAGCGTCCTGGTCGGCTGCGGCGGCATCGGCACCGCCGGGGTGCAGTGGTACCAGCGGCGGCACGGCCAGTTGCGCCTGCTCGCCTCCCGGGGCTCCAGCCCGCCGGCGCTCGGTGGCCTGGCCATCGCCGAGCTCGGCCCCCCACTGGTCGCGGGCGGTATCGCGGGCATGGTGCTGGCCCGGTTGCTGTTGCCCGCCTACGGACCACCGGGCGAGGTCCTCGCCGGCGATCTGTGGCTGGGCGCGTCGGCCGCCGCGGGCGTCCTGGTGCTCGCGCTGGCGTTGCTGGCCGTGGTGGTGGCCCTGCGCGCACACCGCGAGTTCCAGCTCAGCAGGCTGGGCTCGAGGCGCCGGTTCGCCAGGCTCGCCGTGCTGCTGCCGTGGGAACTGGTGACCGCCGCGCTGGCGTTGCTCGGCTGGCTGCGGCTGCGTGACCACGGCGGGTTCGGCACCGACTCCGATCCCCTGCCCCAGGTCGACCCGCTCGCCCTGACCTACCCGGTGTTCGTGGTGCTCACCGTGGGACTGCTCGCCGCCCGGCTGGTCTGGCTACTGCTGCACGCTTCCCGCCGTACCCGACTCTGGTCGCGCCCCGCGCTGCAACTGGCCATCCGCAGGCTCGCCGGCGCCAGGGCACCGGTCACCGGTGTGCTGGTGATCGGCGTCCTCGCCGTCGGCACCCTCACGGCGGGGACCGGCATCGCGGGCGGCCAGCGGCAGGCGCTGGACACCAAGACCGCCATGCTGGTCGGTGGCGCCGCGCAGATGGGTGTCGGCAGTTCGGTCGGCCTCGGCGAGGTGCCGCTGCCGGGCGGGATCCGGGACGAGAGCACCGTGACGGGCAGGCTCACCGGCACCGGCAACATCGTGCTCGTGGTCGACCCCGAAACCTTCTCCCGCGGCGCCGCCACCGAGGTGGTGCCCGGCGGGGAGGTGCAGGACCTGCTCGGTCGCCTCGGCGCGGCGGGACCGGACGGCATCCCCGCGATCCGGGTCGGGCACACCGCCGCCCAGTCGGCGGAACTGCCCGGCCTGCCGGACGCGCACCCGGTCGCCGATCTCCCGGCGTTCCCGCTCATCGGCGGGGAACACGGCTACGTCATCTCGCGGGCCGGCCTGTCCCCGGACCAGCTGGAGCTGGTACCGGACTGGCGGGTGGTGTCGGCGGCCCCGCTGCGCGAGGTGTCGGCCGCCCTCGGTGCGGCGGGCCTCACCCTGCACAACCCGGTGGACAGGGCCACCGCACTCGACGCGCTGCCGTTCTACGTGGTGGAGTGGGCGTTCGCCTATGTCAGCGTGCTCGGGGTGGTGCTCGGCGTCGTCGCCGCGCTCGGGTTGCTGGTCGCGGTGGAGGTACGCCGGCGGCAGAACGCGCTGGCCGGTGCGCTGCTGCTGCGGATGGGACTGCGCCCCCGCGCCCTGCTCGGCAGTCACCTGCTGGAACACGGCGCACTGGCCGGGCTGGCGATCACGACCGGCGTCACCTGCGGGATCGTCGTGGCCGGGTTCTCCGTGCCCCGTTTCGACCCGGCGCGCTGGCTGGCTCCCCGCTCCGAACTGCCGGATCTCTCCCTGTTCGTGGTGACCGTCCTGGCTACCGGCGCGCTGGTGGTGGCGCTGGCCGGATGGATCGCGGTGCGCTCGGTGCGCACCGCCAGGACCGCGGAGCTGCTACGTGCATGACGGAGAACGGGTTTCGGCACCGGCCGGCACGGTGTTCCGGCTGCGGGACCTCGGCGTCGACTACCACCCACCGACCGGGACCGTGACCGCGCTGGACGCGATCACCCTGGACGTGCCGGACCGCGGGATCACTGTGCTCGCCGGCCCCTCCGGCTCCGGCAAGTCCACCCTGCTGCGGGTGCTGGGCCTGTTCGAACGTCCGGCGCGCGGCACGGTGACCTTCGGCGGCACCGACACCGGCCGGCTCGGGCACGCGGCTCGCCGCGCCCTGCGCAGGGACCGGCTCAGCCAGGTCTTCCAGAACCCGCTCGACAACCTGGTGGACTACCTCACGGTGGCGGAGAACCTGCGGGCGGCAGCCGACTCGGTGCGCACCCGGTGCGAGCCGGCGGAGCTCCTCGAGCAACTGGGGCTGGACGGCACCGGCGGCTGGCGGATCTCCGCACTCTCCGGCGGGCAGCAACAGCGGCTCGCCTTCGGCTGCGCCCTGGCCAGGGGCTCCTCGGTGATCCTGGCCGACGAGCCGACCTCGCAGCTCGACGACGGCTCGGCCGAGCTGGTGCTGGAGACCTTGCGGGTGCTGGCCGAGCGCGATCACGCGGTGGTGGTGGCCGCGCACGACGACCGGTTGATCCGGCTCGGCGACCGGATCGCCCGGCTGCGGGGCGGGACGCTGCAGGAGGTGGAGGACCGTGCGTAGAAGAGCGGCCGCCGAGCAGGCCGAGCGGCATCCGGCGCTGCACGTCATGGGGTTACGCAGGCGGTTCGCCCAGCCCGGTGGCGAGGTGGAGGTGCTGCGCGGCCTGGAGCTGCGGGTGTCCAGCGGCGAGCTGGTGACCGTGACGGGTCGCTCGGGTTCCGGCAAGAGCGCCCTGCTGGCCCTGCTCGGCGGTTTCGACGCGCCGGACGCCGGCACGGTCTCGCTGAACGGCGTGCCGATCGCAGGCGCGCCGTCCTGGCACGCCTGCGCGGTGCTCCCCCAGGCGCTCGGTCTGGCAGGCGAGTTGACCGTCGCCGAGAACGTCGCGCTGCCGCTGCGGCTGCACCCGGACGGCGAGCCGGACCCGGTCGCGATCGCCGCCAGGGTGTCCGAGCTGCTGGACGAGCTCGGGGTGGGCGCCCTCGCCGGCCGGCACCCGGCAGAGGTCTCCTTCGGGCAGCAGCAACGGGTCGCGCTGGCGCGGGCGATCAGTGGCAGGCCGCGGGTGCTGCTCATCGACGAGCCGACCGCGCATCTGGACGTCGGCAGCGTGCCCGCGGTACTGCGCGCGCTGCGACGCTGCGCGGACGAGGGCGGCGCGGTGATCGTGGCCACGCACGACGAGCAGGTGCACGGCATCGCCGACCGCAGGGTGCGCCTGCTGGACGGGTTGCTCGCCGAGCTGTGAGCGGACAGCCGCCGCGAGTTTCGTAGACTCGGCCACGATGATGCGACGGTATCGGTGGTGGTTCAGCGGTCTCGCGTTGCTCGCGGTCGTGACCCTGGTGGCGGTGTTCGTGTTCGTGGGCAAGGAGCCGGGCCCGGTGGACCGTCCCGGACCGCCCGGATCGGGGCCGCTGACCATCGTCAGCATGGGCGACAGCACGCTCTCCGGGGAGGGTGCGGGTGACTACCTGCCCGCCACCAACGGTCAGGACGGCAACTGGTGCCACCGCTCGTCCAACGCCATGGTGCACCAGACCGATCTGCCCGGGGTCACCGCGACCGTCAACCTGGCCTGTTCTGGTGCCCCCTCGGCGCAGGTCGCGCTGGGGGACGTGACCCAATGGACCGAGCCGTCGCAGGCCCGGCAACTCGCCAGCCTGATCAAGGACCACCGAGTGGTGGCCGTGGCGGTCGCGCTGGGCGCCAACGACGATCCGCACTTCTCCCGCCTGGTGTCCGAATGTTTCCACGCGTGGTTCAGCGACAACGCGGCTCCGTGCAGCGAGCAGATCAAAGGCGACTGGCAGCAACGGATCGACGCGATGGTGCCGAAGGTCGTCGGTGCCGTCCGGGACGTCAGGAAGGTGTTGCGGACCGCGGGCTACCGGAGTACGGACTACGACCTGGTGCTGCAGTCCTACGCGGCTCCGGTCAGTCCGAACATTCCGGAGGACCTGCGCTCGCTCAACGGCTGCCCGTTCAAGAAGGCGGACCTGGAGTGGATCAACGGCCCGGGGGTCGGTGCGTTGAACGACGGGTTGCGCGAGGCCGCGCGGCGGGCAGGCACGCGGTTCCTGGACCTCTCCCAGGCCGGCACCGGGCATGAGGCCTGCAGCGGTGGCGCCGACCCGAGCACCGAGTGGTTCAGCAGGCTGACCGTGCAGTGGGAGGACCTCACCAAGCTCGACCGCGTCACCCACGCGATCCAGGAGTCCTTCCACCCCAACGCGACCGGGCACGCGCAGGTCGCACGTTGCCTGACCGAGTTCCTGGCAACCGAGGCGGAGGCCGCTGCCTGCCGGGTCGGCGAGGACGGCAACCTGCATGCCGCCACCGTCCCGGCCGCCGACCGTTGAGCCGTGCCCCTGGCCACACCCGGGCACGCGGGTTGACGAAGTGTATGCTCCATTGGTTATATTGCTGGCCAGGCATCGGCGGATGGGAGAGTGTCGTGGCACCGAGCTGGGCGACCCTGGATACCGTGGACGGTAGGTCCGTACTGCGTTTCGAACGGCGATTCGGGCATCCGCCGGAGAAGGTGTTCGCCGCCGTCTCCGACCCGACCGAGCTGGTGCACTGGTTCCCCGCCCGCGTGGAGACCGAACCGCGGGCCGGTGCGCGGATGCGGTTCGTCTTCCCCGGCGAGGGCGCGGCGGACGGTGAGGTCCTCACCGGGCGGGTCCTCGAGTTCGACCCGCCGAGGCTGTTCGCGTTCGAGTGGAACGATGACGTGCTGCGGTTCGAGCTGGCCTCGGAGGGTGAGGGCTGCCTGCTGGTCTTCACCCACGTGCTCAGCCCGGACAACGGCGGCTGGCTGGCCGCGGGCCGCAACGCCGCGGGCTGGGACACCTGCCTGGCCGCACTGGCCGCCGCGCTGGACGGGGAGCAACCACCACCCGCCGCCGGCATGCTGACCCGCATCGAGTCCTATGTGGAGCGTTTCGGGCTGGCCGGGGGCGAGGTGCGCGAGACCACCGATGGCTACCTGGTGCGGTTCGAGCGAGACCTGGTGTGGCGACCCCCCGAGCAGGTCTGGTCCGTGCTGGCGGCACCGGCCGGGGACGGTGCCGCGGAGCCCGCACCGGGCACCGATCCGCCGCTACCGGCGACCCACGGTTACCTGCAGGAGGGCCCGGTCACCGAGGTCGCCGCGCCACACCTGCTGGAGTACGAGTGGCGGCACGAGGGCGCCGCGGCCGGGCGGGTCCGGTTCGAGATCGACACCGACCCGAAGCTGGGCACCCGGCTGGTCCTGACCCAGACCGTGCCCGCGCGTCTCGCCGGGTTGCGGGCCACCACACTGGCCGCCTGGCAGACCCATCTCGAACTGTTCTTCGCCGCGCTGTTCGGGGAGGTCCGGTGCCCCTGGCCCGCCGAGCGCACCCGCGAGCTCGAGGCCGCGTACGCGGCGCGCCTGTAGCAACAGGCCCTGATGGTCAGCCGGCCGGAACCAGGTGACGGTAGCTGTCCGGGTTGCGCCGCAGGTACTCGGCGAACGACTGGGCGGGATGGCCGGTGAGGTCCGGCACCGTCGTACTGACGGTACTCAGCTCCCCCGTCGCGACCGCCTCGTAGGAGCTGACCCAGCCGGCCATCTCCCAGTCGGCCACGCCGTAGCCCGCCCGCGAGGCGTAGGCCTCTTCCCTGGTCTCCGGCAGGTAGCGGACGGTGCGGCCGGTCACCCGGCTCAGCTCGGCCGCCGCCTCGGCCATGGTCAGGGCCTCCGGGCCGGTGACATCGTAGGTCCTGCCGGCGTGCTCCTCGCCGCCCCGCAGCACCGCCACGGCCACGTCGGCGATGTCGTCGTGCGCCACCGCCGAGACCCGCCCCTGGCCCGCGGGCCCGCGAATCAGCCCGTCCTCGCCCGCCATGCCCGCCAGCGAGGCGAGGTAGAAGCTGTCCCGCAGGAACGTGTACGGCAGGCCGGTGCCGCGGATGTGCTGCTCGGTATGCCAGTGATCCCTGGCGAAGGTGAAGGTCGCGTCCGGGGCCGCACCGAGGAAGGACACGTACACGATCCGTTCGACCCCGGCCGCGACGGCCGCGTCCACGGCCGTGCGGTGCTCACCGACCCGGTCCGCGCTCTCGTGCGCGGACACCAGGAACAGCGTGCCGGCCCCCTCGAGCGCGCGGCGCATGGCGGCGCCGTCGCCGTAGGCCGCCGGTGGCGCCACGGTCGCGCCGGGCAACCGGGGTAGCCGGTCGGGGTCACGGCCGAGCAACCGGAGCCGCATCCCCGCCTCGGCGAGGCGACCGGCGACCCGGCCGCCGACCCCTCCACTGGTACCGGTGACGGCGACGACTGGGGATGGGGGCACGGCGGGCACAGCGGACATCGGCTTCCTTCCTTCAGGCTACGTACCTGGACGGTAACCACTGGTTATCGAGTACTTCAACGTGCTATAGGTACCTCATGGTTACCGAGTCCAGAGGTGATCTGACCGATCCGAACTGCCCCACCCGCGTGGTGTTGGACCGCATCGGGGACAAGTGGACCGTGCTCGTGGTGACCCTGCTCGCCGACGGCCCGCTGCGGTTCACCCGGCTGCGCACCGGGATCGGCGGGGTCGCGCCGAAGGTGCTCACCCAGACCTTGCGTGCCCTGGAACGAGACGGCCTGCTGACCAGAACCGTGCACCCGGAGATCCCCCCGAAAGTGACCTACGAACTCACCGAACTGGGGCGCTCCCTGCGCACGCCGATCACGGCGATCGCGGACTGGTCGGAACGCAATGTCGGGCGTATCCTCGCCGCCCGCGCGGAGGCCGACGAGTTCTCCACCGCGCGGCAGTCTCGGTAGGCGGAAGTGCGGTGCTTTCTTCCACGGCTCCCGGCCGGGGCCGGCGTCACCGGTACCGCGTCCACCGGGCGGTGGTGTCCCCGTTCCGGAAGGTACGCAGCCGGTGGCGCAGTTGCGCCAGCAGCTCGGGGTCGCCGTGCGCGATCGGCAGTGCGGACGCGACCAGCTTCAGCTCGCGCAACTCACGCAGCACCGGAAAACCCTCCCAGCGGGTGACGTCGAAACCGTAGGCGGCGGCGAGGTCGTCGTGCAGGCGCCGCGCGTCGTGGAAGCGGAGCTGCGCGACGGCCGCGGGCACCAGGTCCCATTCGACCGGGCCGATGCCGGTGGTGTCGAAGTCGCACAGCACCGGGCCATCCGGGCCGGCAAGCAGGTTCCCCAGCCGCGCGTCGCCGTGCACCACCCCGGCCGGCAGTACGTAGCGCAACTTCGGAAGGGCCGCCGCCACCGCATCGCATCGGGCGGCGAGGAACGCCAGGTCGGAGGCGGGCCATCCGCCCGCGTCCCGCAGCCGGTGCCGCAGGTCCGGCAACGGATCCCAGCGGGAAAGCCCGGAGGTGCCGACCGGTAGCCGATGCATGCCGAGCAGCAGCCGGCCGAGCTCGGCGGTCGTCGGCTCGGTGCCGCCGGCCACCTCGTGCCAGAAGGTCACCGCGTACCCGCCCACGAGGACCGGTTGGCGCAGCTCGCCAACCGGGCGGACCGCGGGTATACCGTGCTCGGCCAGCAGCCGGGCGGCGACGACGGCGTTGCCGGCCCGGTGCGCCAGTCGCGGGGTGAGAGTGATCTTGACGTACACCCGGTCGTGCGGGAGGCGGAAGACCGCGTTGCCGACCAGCCGGACGAGCGTGGCGTCCCTGGTGGTCAGCCCGGCCTCGGCACAGGCGTCGGCGAGCACGGCTCGCACCGCGTCCAACCGTGCCCCGGAACTGTCTGCACGTGCTGTTTCCGCATCTCGATTCCCGTGCATCCGAACCTGCGCGGGAATGGCGAGGGAAGTGTCCGGGGCCAGCATTTCACTCGCCCGTTCCGCCGACCGGAAGGTCGCCGGGTTTCCGGCTTTTCCGTGCATCGGCACCCCCTACTCGTGGGGTCGTACCAGCGAACCTGACACGACCGGGGAGAAATAGGGCCGGAAGTCCCGGAAAAAGGGTAACAAACACGTGTCGCGAAAATCTCACCCGAAATCGGCTCAGTGCCGGGCGGCACCGGGGAGGTGGCCCCGGGACAGCTCAGAGGTCGAGCGCGGCCCGCAGGGCGACGTCCACCCGTTCCTGCGTGTCCTGGTCGATCTCCGCGACCTGCTCGTTCAGCCACGGACGGTACAGGCGAGTGATACCCAGCGTAGAAATCCAGTATCGCCCGTCCAGCGGTACACCGAGGATGTCCTGCGGGTCTTGTTCGAGCAACTCGGTACCCAGCAGCCATGGCCGCTCGGAGTCGTTCACGCCGTCCGAGGACAGCACCAGCACCGTGCGCGACCGGGCTTGCTCCGTGGGTGGATGGTAGGTCCAGATCTCACCCCTGCGCACGCAACTCCGCTTCCGCCGCCGCGAGTTCGGCCTCGTCCGACGCGGCGAGGTCGGTGCCGTCCGGCGCACCGGGCCGCGTGCAGCGCTGGGTGTACCCGGTGCGTACGGCTTCCCTGCGGGCGGCTTTCGACAACCAGGAGGACACCGAGATCCCGTCCGCCTTCGCGGCCCGCTCCGCGAACTCCAGCGCGCTGGTGTCGAGCGACAGGGTCACCTTACGTGTTGCCATACCAATGATCGTACCGCGACATCACAGGGTCGGTGAACGTCCCTCGAACGGCGTGGACAGCACCACGGTGGTGCGGGTGGACACCTTGGCCGACTCGCGGATCCTGCGCAGCAGGTCCTCCAGGGCCAGCGGTGAGGCCACCCGCACCAGCAGGATGTAGGACTCGTCGCCGGCCACCGAATAGCAGGACTCGATCTCGCTGATGTGCTCCAGCCGTTGCGGGTAGTCGTCCGGGGCGCCGGGATCGTTCGGGGTGAGCGAGATCAGCGCGGTGAGCGGCAGGCCGATCTGCTCCCCATCCAACCGCGCGGTGTATCCCTTGATCACACCGCGTTGCTCCAGCCTGCGTACCCGCTGGTGCACGGCCGAGACCGAGAGTCCCACGCGCTCGGCGAGATCGGTGAAGCTACGCCTGCCGTCCGCCGCAAGCTCCCGCGCGATGGCCTGGTCGAGCGGCTCGAGCGAACCAGTGCTCATTGGTCGAGCACGACGAGTTCGTGCGGGCGGTTGTTCAGCGCCTCGACGCCGTCCGCGGTGACCACCACGATGTCCTCGATCCGAGCGCCCCACCGGCCGTCCTGGTAGATACCCGGCTCGACGCTGAAGGCCATGCCCTCCTCGAGCGCGAGGTCGTTGCCGCCCATGATGTAGGGCTCCTCGTGCACGTCGAGGCCGATGCCGTGGCCGGTGCGGTGGATGAAGTACTCGCCGAACCCGGCCTCGGTGATGGGGACGCGGGCCGCGGCGTCGATGTCCTGCGCGCTCGCGCCGGGTCGGACCGCGGTCACCGCCGCCCGCTGCGCCTCCTGCAGGACCGCGTAGGTGTCCGCGACGTCGGCGTCCCGCGGCTGGCCGACGGCATAGGTGCGAGTGGAGTCGGAGTTGTAGCCCTCCGGGATCGGCCCACCGATGTCCACCACGACCACGTCACCGCGCTCGATCACCCGGTCCGAGACGTCGTGGTGCGGGCTCGCCCCGTTCGGCCCGGAGCCGACGATGACGAAATCGGCATGCACGTGCCCCTCCTCCACGATCGCCGCGGTGATGTCGGCCCCGACATCGGCCTCGGTACGGCCCGGCCGCAGCCACTCCCCCATCCTGGCGTGCACCCGGTCGATAGCGGAGCCCGCGGTACGCAGCGCGGCGATCTCGGCCGCGTCCTTGCGCATCCGCAGCTCACGCAGGATCGGCCCGGCGAGCGCCTGCTCGGTGTCACCGAGCGTGTCCCGCAGCGCGAGCACGTGCAGGGCCACCATGGTGTCGCTCACCGCGATCCGGCCCGCCCCGCCGAGGCGTTCACCGACCAGCCGGTAGGGGTCCTCGCCGTCCACCCAGGTCAGCATCTCCACGCCGAGTTCGTCGGTGGGCACGTCGGCATACCCCGGCGCCTCGAGCCGGGGCAGCACCAGCGCGGGGGCGGCGTCACCGGCCGGCACCACGAGGGTGGTCAGCCGCTCGAAGGAACCACCTGCCTGACCGATCAGGTACCGCAGGTCCGAGCCCGGCGCGATCAGCAGGGCGTCGGTGTCCGCCTTCGCCGCGGCCGCCTTCGCGCGGTTGATCCGCGCGCGCAGGCTGGCAACATCAGGGGCTGGGGTGTGCAAAGAACGACGCGACATGGCCCGAGCGTAGCCGGAACCGAAACCGCCCGTGCCGCTGCCCGGCACGAGAACCCGCGTGCCAAGAGTGGCTCGTTCCCGCAGGATCTGGGGGAACTTCGTGGGCAACAGTGGCGCGTCAGCGCCTCCGGACGGAAAGGACAAGCGGGTATGGAGCGGTCGCACCACTACCGAGTCGTGGTCACCTGGACCGGCGACCGGGGCAGCGGCACCAGCGGGTACCGCGACTTCGGGCGCGAGCACGAGGTCACCGCGGACGGGGTCGACCCGATCACGGGCAGTGCCGACCCCGCGTTCCGCGGTGACGCCTCCCGCTGGAACCCCGAGCAGCTACTGGTCGCCTCGCTGTCCCAGTGCCACATGCTCTGGTACTTGCATCTGTGCGCCACCGCGGGGGTCGTGGTCACCGAGTACCTCGACCGGGCGTCCGGTTCGATGACCGAAGCCGGCACCGGTGGCCAGTTCACCGAGGTCGTGCTCCGGCCCGAGATCACGGTCGAGTCCCCGGACATGGTCCGGACCGCGATCGGGCTGCACGAGGACGCACACCGCGCCTGCTTCATCGCCAACTCGGTGAACTTCCCGGTGCGGCACGAGCCGACCATCACCCCCGCCGGAAGCTGAGTCCCGACGATTGGCCCTGCCGCATGCGGTGTCGCACTCCCTACGGTCGGAACGAGACTCTGGGAGGCAGTGGTGAACTGGTCCGCGTCGCGCGTGCTCGCCGCGTTGCTGGTGCTGGTCCTCGGTGTGCTGACGGTCCCGGTGCCCGCAGGCGCCGCCCCGCCGTCGTTCGTCACCCGGGACGGCGTGAGCCAGCCGGTCTACTCCTACGCGGACGCGATCCGCGAGCGGGTGTGGGTGGACACCGGGCTGGACGCCGACGGCGACGGCCGTACCGACCGGGTGGCGGCGGACGTGATCCGGCCCGCCGAGGCCGCCCGCGCCGGGATCGAGGTACCGGTGATCATGGATGCCAGCCCGTACTACGGCAACCTCGGGCGGGGCAACGAGAGCGAGCGCAAGACCTACGACGCGCAGGACCGCCCGCTGGGTTTCCCGCTGTTCTACGACAACTACTTCGTGCCGCGGGGGTATGCGGTGGTGCTGGTGGACCTGGCGGGCACCAACCGTTCGCAGGGTTGCCTCGATGTCGGCGGCCGCGCGGAGGTCGCCACCGGCAAGGCCGTGGTCGACTGGTTGAACGGGCGCGCGGCAGGCTACGGTGACGGCGGCGAGCCGGTGCGGGCCGACTGGTCCAGCGGCGCGGTCGGGATGATCGGCAAGTCCTGGGACGGCACCGTGGCCAACGGGGTGGCCGCCACCGGGGTCCGCGGCCTGCGCACGATCGTGCCGATCGCCGCGATCAGCTCCTGGTACGACTACTTCCGCTCGGACGGGGTCGCGTTCGGCTACGGCTCGTACCCGCGGCAGCCGGTGAGCCTCGGCCGCCGCATCGAGTCGCCGGAGGCGTCGAAACGCTGCTCGGCGGTGCACCGGGAACTGGTCGAAGGGGCACCGGCAAACGGTGATGTGACTCCACTGTGGACCGAACGGGACTACGTCCGGGACGCGGGCAAGGTCAGGGCGAGCGTATTCGCCGTGCACGGCCTCGGTGACCTGAACGTCAAGATGCGGCACCTCGGGCAGTGGTGGGAGTCCCTGCGGGTGCCGCGCAAGCTATGGCTGTCGCAGACCGGGCACGTGGACCCGTTCGACTTCCGCCGCGCCGAGTGGGTGCACACCCTGCACCGCTGGTTCGATCGGTGGCTGCTCGACATCAACAATGGCATCGAGCGGGAACCGATGGCCAGCATCGAGCGGGAACCGGACACGTGGGTCCAGCAGCGCAGTTGGCCGGTGCGGGAGACGGCCACGCTGTGGCCGAACCCAGGGGCCCAACCGGGGTTGGGCACGTTGGGCACCGAGCGGCCGGAGCCGGGTTCGGCCGCCGCGTTCACCGACGACCCCAGCAAGGGCGTGCGGGACTGGGCCGCGCGGCCAGGCGAGCCCTCGGCGGAGCGGGTGCTGTACGAGTCCGGGCCGCTGCGCGCGGACCTGCACATCGCGGGGAGCTCCTCGATCACGGTGACCGCCAGCCCGTCCACCCCGACCGCGCACCTCAGCGCCGCCCTCGTCGACTACGGCCCGGCGACCGTCCGGGACTACCTCGGGCCCGGTGAGGGCATCCGCACCCTGGGCACCGAGTCCTGCTGGGGCGCGACCCGACCGGGCGACGACCCGTGCTACCGGGACACCGAGACCACGACGACCGGGGTGGATCTGGAGGTGATCGCCCGGGGCTGGGCGGACCTGGCCAACCACGCCTCGCTGCGCGAGTCGCGCCCGCTCGAACCGGGTAGGAACTACCGGATGACCTTCCGGCTCTCCGCGACCGACCACGTGATACCGCGAGGTCACCACCTCGGGTTGATCATCGCGGGTACCGACCGCGGGTTCAGCATCGCACCGGCCGACCCCTCCGCCGTGCGTATCGACCTGAGCCGCACCAGCGTACGAATCCCGGCCACGACCACCCCGCGGGCAGGTTCGGGGCAGCCGCCGGTGGTCCGGCCCGATCGGCTGCCACCGGAACCGACCGTCGCCGAGTTCCGCTGAGTGAGAGCCTGCTCCTGAACTGGAGTTCGTCGCTTGAGGCGAGTGGAAGAACGCGCGTGGCGGAGCCCACGTCGCGCGTTGAGGGACAAGCACTGAACGGGGTCAGCCGGGCGCGGCGAGCGCGGCCGGGTTCGGTGGCGCGTCCATCTCCCGCCAGGTGCGGAACATCAGGGGGCAACAGGCAACCGCGAGGCAGATCCCGCCGAGGACCAGCACGGCGGGTCGGAGCCCGATCCAGTCCAGCAGCGCACCGGCCAGCAAGGCGCCCAGCGGCATGGCGGCGATCGCCCCGGTGTAGAGGGCACCGAACACCCTGCCGCGCAGCGCCACCGGAACTCGCTCGTACATCAACCCGGCCAGTACCGGGTTCAGCGGCCCGACACCGAAGCTGCACAGGGTCAGCAGCACGACCATCACGACCGCGGGCGGGTTGGCGGCGAGCACCCCGTAGGTCGGCGCCCCGCAGAGCAGGAAGCACCCGCTGAAGATGGCTCGGCGGCCGAAGCGCCCGCCGAGCCAGCCGTAGAGCAAGGCGCCGAGCAGGCCACCCGCGCCCACGGCGGCGATCACCACGCCGACCAGCGCGCTGTTCTGCCACACCCTGGCGCCGTAGGCGGGCACCAGCACCGAGTAGAGGCCGACGAACAGCGCGTTGATCCCGGCGCACAGCCCGGCGACCCACAGCAGCAGGTGGTCTCCTCGCAGCTGGCGGGCGCCCTCGCGCAGGTCGGCGAGGTAACCCTGACGCTCCCGGCGGTCCTGCCGCTCGGCGAGTCTCGCCGGCACCAGCAGGGCGATCAGGCTCGCCGCGAGGAACAGCGTCGCGGCGTCCAGCAACAGCACCCGTGCGGCTCCCAGCACGGTGATCAGCGCCCCGGCGGCGAGCGCGCCGAACAGGTCGCCGACCCGGTGCGCGCTTTCCAGCGCGGCGGTCGCCCGTTCCACACTGGTTCCCGCGCGCGCGATGGCATCCGGCAGCAGCACCTGTTTCGCGGTGCGCGAGGGCGCCCTGCCGAGCCCGATCCCGAACGCCATCGCCGCCAGTGCCGGAAGGGGCAGGTCCACGGTGGCGTCGAACAGCGGCACGGCCAGTACCACGGGCACGGTCAGCAGGTCGGCGAGCACGCTGATCCGCCGCGGCCCGTGCCGGTCGACCAGGGTGCCGGCGACCGAGAAGGACAGCAGCAGCCCCACCGTCTCGGCGGCCGCCACGGCACCGGTCATCGACCCGCTGCCGGTGGCGTCCAGCACGAACCAGGGGATGGCGACCATCGTCATGGCGGACCCGACCGCGGAGATCCCGGCCGCCGCGAGCACCGCCAGTAACGGGACCACCTGCGGGATGCGCCGGGACGGCCGGAGTCTTCGGCAACAGCCGTGCGGTTCGGCAGCCGCCCTCACGACTCACGCTCGTGGCCTCGCCACAACCGGATGCGGCACGCACGGAGTCGTTTCTGCCCAGCCACCTAAAACACGCTAGAACAGCCAGGAACGTTTGCAAAGTGCACTTTGCAACGAATCATCGGGCACTATGTGTGTGCGTCATGGTGCCGTTGGGCGAAAACGATATCCCCTACGCGGGAACGGATCCAACCCATCAACCCGTGTAAGTAGAACGTCACTTCCGTACCGAGTTCGGTAAGCGCGTAGCTGACCTTCGGTGGGGTGCTCGGCTCCACCGTGCGTTCGACGAATCCGTCCCTGGCCAGGACCCGCAGATTCTGCGCCAGCATCTTCTCGCTGATGCCCCCGATGCGGTCGCGCAGCGTGGAGAAGCGCATCGGGCCCTCGCTGAGCGACACCAGGATCAGCGTTCCCCACCGGCTGGTCACGTGGTTCAGCACGGTCCGACCCGGGCAGTCGGCGTTGAACGCGTCACCCTCGATCCCCGGCTCCGCCTGGCTCACCTGCGCACCTACGTCCACGGTTGAAGCTTACCCAAAAGTATGTACTTACCAATACTCAGTGGCGAACCTAGGGTAAGCGTCGCCTTGTGCACAGCATGACGAGAGGAAACTCGATGTCCGAGCACACTCCGGTCCTGGTCATCGGCGCCACCGGCCACGTAGGCGGGCAGGTGGCCACGCAACTGCGGGCGGGCGGTAGGCCAGTGCGCGCCCTGGTTCGCGATCCGGCGAGCGCCACGTTGCCGCCGGGGGTGACTCCGGTGCGGGGCGACCTCTCCACGCCGGAGAGCCTGGATGCCGCCGCGACCGGTGTCGAGGCGGCGTTCCTGATGTGGCCGCTGCCCGACGCCGGACCCGCGACCGGCGTGCTGGCGGCCCTGGCCCGGCATGTGCGCAGGCTGGTGTTCCTCTCCTCCGCCGCGGTGCAGCCCGAGAACGCCGAAGGGCTCGGCCGGATCGGCGAGTTGCATGCCGGGGTCGAGCAGGCGATCCGCCGATCCGGCCTGGAATGGACCTTCCTGCGCCCGTACGGTTTCGCGACCAACCTGCTGAACTGGGCGCCGTACGTCCGCGAGGGCGCGGTACCCGGCGTCCACGGCGCGGCCACGATGACGCTGATCCACGAGCGGGACATCGCGGCGGTGGCGGTGGCCGCGCTGACCAGGAGCGGGCACGCGGGAGCGGCCTACGAGCTGACCGGGCCGGAACAGCTGACCCAGGTCGAGCAGGCCCGGATCATCGGTGAGGTGATCGGCAGGCCGGTGCGCTGGGAGGAGGTCTCCCCCGACACCGCACGCAAGGGGTTGCTGCGCTGGCTCCCGGATTCCTTCGCCGAGGTGTACCTGGAAGGGCTCGCCCGCACGCGGACCGAACTCCTCCCGGTCACCGACACGGTCGAGCGGGTCACCGGGGTGCCTGCGCGCACCTTCCGGGAATGGGTCGCCGACCACGCCGACGACTTCCGCTGAGGACTCGCGGCCGGGTGTGGCAGGCTGTGCCGGTGACCGCACCGCTGGCCCTGCTCGACGCCGCGAGCATGTACTTCCGTTCGTTCTACGCCCTTCCGGACTCGCTGACCGCTCCGGACGGCACCCCGGTGAACGCCGTGCGCGGGTTCACCGACACGGTGGCCAGGATCCTCGCCGACCGTCGACCAGGACGGCTGGTCGCCTGCCTGGACGCGGACTGGCGGCCACAGTTCCGAGTGGACCTGTTACCCAGCTACAAGGCGCACCGGGTAGCCGAGACCGGTGATGTGGAGGTCGTCCCGGACGCGCTGAGCCCGCAGGTGCCGATCATCCTCGAGGTGCTGGAGGCGGTCGGGCTGGCCACCGCCGAGGCGGCCGGGTACGAGGCCGACGACGTGATCGGCACCCTGGTGGCGCGGGAGTCGACCGACCCGGTCGAGGTGATCAGCGGCGACCGCGACCTGTTCCAGCTGGTACGCACCGAGCCGAGCCCGGTCACCGTGTACTACCTCGGCAAGGGCTGGAACAAGGCGGAACCGCTCGGCCCCGCGGAGATCGCCGCCAAGTACGCGGTGCCGGAAGCCAACGCCGGCCCGGCGTACGCCGACATGGCCGCCCTGCGCGGCGACCCCTCGGACGGGCTACCCGGGGTCGCCGGGATCGGCGAGAAGACCGCGGCGAAGCTGATCAGCCAGTTCGGCTCGCTGGAGGCGCTGATCGGCGCCGCGGCCGAAGGTGATCCGCGGGTGCCCCCCAAGACCCGACTGCGGCTCGCCGAGGCGGCGGAGTATCTCGCCGTGGCGCCCACCGTGGTCCAGGTGGCGCCGGACGCCCCGGTGGAGTTCTCCCGCCCGGATCGGGTGCCGGCCGCGCCCACCGACCCGGAGCGCGCGCTGGAACTCGGCGAGCGGTGGAACCTCGGCGGTTCGGTGCAACGGTTGCTGGACGCCTTCCCCGGCTGAGCACGCCGGACCCCAGAAAGCCCTGAACGTGGCGTTAGCGACGTCAGATGTCCCAGATGTGCCGTTCGCAACTCTGAGCGTCCGGAAAGCCACGTTCAGGGCACACCCCGGCGGGTGGCTAGTGGGGTGCGCTGACCTCGTACTCGGCGTCCTCGCTGGTGACCGTGATGGTGACCGTCTTGGGCTCGCCCGCCACCCGCACCGCGCATTCGAAAGTGCTGCCGACCTCGACCGGCCGGCCGGAGGGACAGCTCACGTTCGTCACGTCCGCCAGCCCGTAGCTCTCGGTGAGCACCTTCCGCACCGACTCCTGCATGGCCTGCCGGTCGAACACCGTCGGCAACGGCGAGTGCGTGGTGGTCGTGGCCGGCGTGCTGTCGCGGCCGCTGCTGGCCGAGTTCGCGCTGGTGGTGGAACTGGCGGCCGGCGTCTCCTGCCCACCGTCCTCGCCGCTTCCCTGGTCACAGCCCGCGCCCAGCAGCACGCCGGCGACCGCCAGCAGCAGCACTACACGCAACCGCACGCCCGCACCCCGACAGTTTGATCGTCAACAGGTCAGAAGAAGGTACCGCACCAGGCCGCCCGGCGCGTCGCGAACAGGCTGTCCGCGGCCACCACGGCCGCCGGGTCGGCGACCTCGATCCGCCCGGCCTCGGCCAGCGCCGAGGGGCGCCAGCCACCGAGGTAGATCATCGCGAGGGTGTCCACGTTCAGCCGGAGTCCGGCGGGCGTCGTCACCTTCGACACCTCCCCTGCCGACACGAGGTAACGCCCCGAGTTGCTTTCCAGCAACGGGTCCACCACCTCCAGCACCACGGTTCCCTGCCCGCGTTCCCGCGCGCGCAACGCCCCGGGCACGTCCACCAGCCGCAGCCAGATGTCGTCCCCGGCACCGGTGGCCCGCACCGCGCGGGGGTCGGTGAACAGCAGTTCGGCGTACTCGTCCCGGGGGCGCGCCGAGGCCTCGATCTCGGCCACCAGGTCCACCCCGAGCAGGTACCGCCAGATACCGGCGAAGGCGGAGAACGAGCCGTAGTGGAAGTCGATCAGCTTGAGCACGGCCCCGTGCCGCGGGTCGGACCGATCCACCTGGTAGACGGCGTACCCGTCGGCACCACCGGGGCCATGGTGGACAGCCACGGTGACCGGATTCTCCGTACGCCCCATGAACACGCCGCCCGCGGGCCACCAGTACCGGCCGCGGGTCATCATTCCCGGCCAGCGCGGCGCCAGGTCCCGGTACACGGCCGGCAACCACTCCAGCGCGGTGTCCAGGTCGAACAGCTCGACCTCGCCGCCGAGGGGGAGGTCCGGCCGGGGCACCGCCCGACGCCGATCCACCGTGTAGGAGCGGCTCGTGGTGGCGATCCCGTAGCCGAACCGGCCGTAGATCAGGCCTTCCGAGGCGACCAACCCGGCGACCGGCACCCCGCGTTCGGCCAGGTCGGTGAGCTGGGTGTGCATGAGTTCGGTCAGCACACCCCGCCGCGTGCGGTTGGGCCGTACCGCGACGCCGGTCACCGCCGCCATCGGTACCCGGTCGCCGCCGGGCAGGACGAGCTCGGAATCGAAGAACCGGGCGGTGCCGATGAGCGTGTCGTCGAAGACGCCGAGCGTGTTGCCTTCCTGGTAGGCGCCCCGGACGCGTTGCCAGTCCTCCGCGGAGGCGGGCGGGGCATGCAGGCCGTGCCGGAGCAGGTCGTACGCGGCGCGCAGGTCGTCCTCGCCCCGCAGCACCTGGACGGTGTGATCACTCATGGTGGCCATAGTGGTCGCCACCGGGCGATGGCGGCCACCGGTTTACTGCGGCATCGCGACCTCGTACTTGCCTTCCGCCTCGTCGACCACCGTGATCGAGACCTTCTGCTGCTGACCACCGATCGTGATGTCGCATTCGAAGGTGTGCCCCTCCTTGACCGGCTGGTCGGCCGGGCACGACACGCTCTCCACCGTGCCCTGGACGGGATAGTTGTCGCTGATCACGCCCGGGATGTCGCGTTCCATCGCGGCGTTGTCGAAGGTCTTGCCCGGCATGGCCCACCCCGGCCAGACGAACAGGGCCACCGCGGCCAGCGCGACCACGACGACCACTCCGCCGATGGTGAACCACAGTCCCTTGTTCGACTTGCCGGGCTGGCCACCGGGCGGTGGGCCGTACCCGGGCGGACCGTAGTCGAACTGGCCTGGCTGGCCCGGCTGGCCGTAGCCGGGAGGAGGTTGCTGCTGGCCGTAGGGAGGCTGACCGTACCCGGGCGGTGGCTGCTGCTGCGGGTACCCCGGTGGGGGCTGCTGCCCGTAGCCAGGGGGCGGCCCGTAACCGGGAGGCGGCTGGCCCGGCTGCTGGCCATAGCCCGGTTGGCCGTAGCCCGGCTGTGGTTGACCCGGTTGACCAGGTTGGGCGGGCTGGCCGGGGAAGCCACCGGAGGGTGGCCCCGAAGGATCTCCCGAGCCGTAGGGTTGTTGCCCCCACTGCTGCGGGTCGTTTCCTCCGTACGGCGTGCTCATCGTTCGTCGCCTCCGCCAGTAGATGTCAGGTCGTGCGAAATCCAACCACAGAGGGTGGTTCCGCACACGTAAAGGCCATCACGTTTCACCCGCCGCGACAACACCGCGCCGCAGCGAACGCACCGCATCCGCCGCGGCGGCGCCGACCGGGCTCTTCTTGCCCAGCACGTCCCGGATCTGGTCGAGCAGATCGATCACCTGCCGAGACCAGCGCACGAAGTCCCCCGCGGACAGCTCCTGCCCGTTGGCCTCGGCCGAGGTGAGCACCTTCTCCAGCGACTCGCCGCGGGCCCAGCGGTACACCGGCCAGGCGAACCCGGCGTCCGGCTCCCTGGTCCGGTCGAGCCGGTGCCTGCGCTCGTCCTCGGCCAGCTCCGACCACAACCGCACGGTCTCCTGCCACGCCTGGGGAACCGATCCGGAAGGCACGCGGGGCTCCCCCGCCGCGTCCCTGCGCGCCTCGAAGACCAGCGCGGACACGACGGCGGCGAGCTCGGGTGGCTTGAGCCCGTCCCAGACCCCGTGCCGGATGCACTCGGCCGCCAGCAGGTCGGACTCGCTGTACAGCCGGGCGAGCCGCTGACCGTGCTCGGTCACGCTGGCTTTCGTCTCCCCGTCCTGTTCCTCCTCGACCAGGTACCCGCGCTCGGTGAGCAACGCCCGGATCCGGTCGAACGCCCTGGCCAGCGAGTGGGTCGTGGCGGCGACCTTGCGCTCGAGTTGCTCGGTCTCCGCGGTGAGCCGCTGGTACCGCTCCACCCAGCGCAGGTTCGCCTCCCGCTCGGCGAGGCCATGGCAGGGATGCGCCCGCATGGCCCGCCGCAGGTCGGCCAGCTCCTCGTCCTCGTTCGCACCGGAGCGCCGCCGCTGCCGGCCCGGCTTGCTGATCCCGGTGTTGCGCAGGGTCGAGGCGATATCCCTGCGCGTCTTCGGCGAGCGCAGCTCGACATGTTTGGGCAGCCGGACCCTGCCGAGTGCCTCCACCGGCGCCGGGAAGTCCGATACCGACAGCGGGCCGGACCAACGATCCTCGGTCACCACCACGGGACGCGGCTCGTGCAGCGGATCGAGACCGGGGTCGATCACCACCGCGAGCCCCGCCCTGCGGCCCGCGGGCACCGCGATCACATCACCCCTGCGCAGCTGCTCGAGAGAACGGCTGGTCTGCGCCCTGCGGGCGGCGCTGTTCTGCTTGGCCAGCGCCTTCTCCCGATCCGAGATCCGCTTCCTCAGCTCGGCGTACTCGAGCATCTGCCGGAAGTCGCCGGTAACGGCCTCGGCGTAGCCGTCGAGCGCTTCCCTGTTCCGCTCGATCCGGCGTGCCGTGCCGACCACCGACCGGTCGGCCTGGAACTGCGCGAAGGACTGCTCCAGCAGCTCCCGTGCCTGCGCCGCGCCGAGCTGCGCGACCAGGTTGATGGCCATGTTGTAGCCGGGCCGGAACGAGGAGCGCAGCGGGTAGGTCCTGGTCGAGGCGAGCCCGGCCACCTGTTTGGGGTCCACACCCGGCTGCCAGAGCACCACCGCGTGCCCCTCGATATCGATACCGCGCCGGCCGGCCCGCCCGGTGAGCTGGGTGTACTCACCGGGGGTGAGGTCCACATGGGCTTCCCCGTTGTACTTGACCAGCCGCTCCAGCACGACGGTGCGGGCAGGCATGTTGATCCCGAGCGCGAGCGTCTCGGTGGCGAACACCGCCTTCACCAGGCCCCGGACGAACAGCTCCTCGACGGTCTCCTTGAACGCGGGCAGCAGGCCGGCGTGGTGCCCGGCGACCCCGCGCTCCAGTGCCTCCCGCCACTCCCAGTAGCCGAGCACCCCAAGATCGCCCTCGGGCAGGTCCGCGGTGCGCTCGCGCACGATGCGGCGGACCTCCTCGACCTCCTCCGGGCTGTTCAGCCGCAGGCCGGAACGCACGCACTGCCCGACAGCGGCGTCACAGCCCGCCCGGGAGAAGATGAACACGATCGCCGGCAGCAGACCCGCGCGATCGAGCCGATCCACCACCTCGACCCGGGACGGCGGGCGGAACCGGGGGCCACGCGACTGGCCCTTGCGCCCGCGTGGGCCACGGATCCCCGCGGGTGCGTGCAGCCTGCCGACCTCCTCGGTGCGCCGCAGCAGGGCCGGGTTGATCCGGCTCTCCTGGTCCCCGTGCTCGCCCTGCTTGGTCGCGAACAGGTCGAACAGCCGGTTCCCGACGAGCATGTGCTGCCAGAGCGGCACCGGCCGGTGCTCGTCCACCACCACGGTGGTGTCCCCCCGGACGGTGATCAGCCACTCGCCGAACTCCTCGGCGTTGCTGACGGTCGCGGAAAGGCCGACCACCCGCACGTACTCCGGCAGGTGCAGGATGACCTCCTCCCAGACCGCGCCACGGAACCGGTCGGCGAGGTAGTGCACCTCGTCCATGACCACGTACCCGAGGTCGGTCAGGGTGGACGACCCCGCGTAGAGCATGTTGCGCAGTACCTCGGTGGTCATCACGACGATCTGCGCGTTGCCGTTGATCGAGGTGTCCCCGGTGAGCAGCCCTACCGTGTCCGAACCGTAACGCTCGGTGAGGTCACCGTACTTCTGGTTGGACAGCGCCTTGATCGGCGTGGTGTAGAAGCACTTGCGGCCCTCGGCGAGGGCGAGGTGCACGGCGAACTCGCCGACCACCGTCTTGCCGGCACCGGTCGGCGCGCAGACCAGCACGCCGTGCCCGCCCTCGAGGGACTCGCAGCCCTGCCGCTGGAACTCGTCGAACTCGAAGGACGCCTCGGCCGCGAACCGGGTCAGCTGCGGGTACGCGGCGCGGCGCCGGAAGCCCGCGTAGGCCTCGGCAGGGGAGGGTGAAGTGGATGAGGCCACGACGTCAGGGTTCCATATCCGCGGCGTGCTCCGCATGCGGTGGTCATTTTCCCGGGCCGGGAAGCGAGCCGAGCGGTTCCACGGCGTACCGCTCACCCCACCGGCGCAGTCGCGCCACGATCGGTTCCAGGCTGTGCCCGAGGTCGGTCAGCGCATACTCCACCTTCGGGGGCACCTCCGGGTACACCGTCCTGCGCACCAGGCCGTCGGTCTCCAACTCGCGCAGCTGGCGGGTCAGCATCCGCTGGGTGATCCGCGGCATGCTCCGCCGCAGCTCGCCGAACCGGTGGGTGCCGCCGCGCAGGTGCTCGACGATCACCAGTTTCCACTTGCCGCCGAGTACCTCCAGTGCCACCTCGACCGGGCAGTGCTCCGCCGTGTTCCGCACGCTGTCGCGCATGTGTGCCCGTCCTCATTCCGCCCTGACCTGCGTTAGTATACGAATCGACACTACGCTACAACCAACGGGGTACATGTCGTACGTATCCTACCGGGGGCGCTCCCGCTCGAAGGCCAACAACTCCTCGGCGAAGGCGCGGGGGTTGTCCTCGGGCGAGAAATGCCCCGCCTGCGGGAGGAACCGCAGTTCCGCGCCGGGCAGGGCCGCGGCCAGCTCCCGGGCCTTCTCCCGCGGGAACCAGGCGTCGTGGTCACCCCACAGCAGGCGCACCGGCACCGACAGCTCCGCCAACCGCGGCACCAGCGGCGCCGCGAGGTCCTCGTCGTAGCGGGCGACCGCCCGCCAGTACGCGGCGACACCCTCGGCGCCGCGCCAGGGCGCGAGGTACCCCTCGAAGATCTCCGGGTCCAGCGGCCGGTAGGTCGTCTGCGCGAGGTGCGCCGCGATCATGCCCTCGGCGATGTGTACCGGAAGCTGCCGCATCGTGCCCTGGTTCTCCCGCGCGAGGCGGGAGAAGTCGGTGACGAAAGGCGGGATCACCGCCGCGTCGGCGAACACGAACGCGCCCACCTCCAGGCCGTGGAAGACGTGCGCGCGCAGCGCGAAGATCGGCGCGAAGTCGAAGGCCACCACGGTCGGCGCGGCCAGCCCCCAGTGCTCGAACAGCTCGGGCAGCCTGCGAGCCTGCTCGTCCCAGGAGATGTTCTGCCCCGCGAACCGCGCCGAGCTGCCGAAGCCGGGCCAGTCGAACACGTACACCCGGTGCCGCGGCGCGAGGTGCTCGACCACGTTACGCCAGATGTAGGACCAGTTCGGCGTGCCGTGCAGCAGCACGATCGGCGGACCCGCGCCGAAGGCGTCCCAGCGGATCTCGCCCTGCGGGGAAGTGAACGTTCGGCCCAGCTGCCAGTCGGTCATGGCGGCCTCCTCGTGATCCTCGTATTCGGCGCATCGAACACCACGATCATGTCCGGCCGCGCTGACCTGCACGAGTGTCGTTGCCGCCCATCTTCATTAAGATCTCGCCATGACCGCTCCCACCGTGTCCGTGCTCGCCTACGAGGGCATGTCCTCGTTCGAGACCGGCATCGTCATCGAGATCTTCGGCCTCGTGTGGCCCGAGCTCGAGCTGGACTGGTACCGGCTCAGCGTCTGCGCGGAACGACCGGGCTCGGTCAGCGTGCTCGGCGGCGCCACCCTGTCCACCCCGCACGGCCTGGATACCCTTGCCGCCGCGCAGACCGTGATCATTCCGAGCGTGTCCGACGTGACCGCCGAGCCCAGCCCGGAACTCGTCGCCGGCCTGCGCCTGGCCCACCAGCGGGGCGCCCGGATCGTCTCGATCTGCTCCGGTGCCTTCGCACTGGCCGGGGCCGGCCTGCTGGACGGCCGCAGGGCCACCACACACTGGCGCTACGCCGACCTCCTACGCCGCCGGTACCCGCGGGTCCAGGTGGACCCCGGGCCGCTCTATCTCGATGACCGGGACGTGCTGACCAGCGCCGGTTGCGCGGCCGGCCTGGATCTGTGCCTGCACATCGTCCGGCAGGACCACGGCGCCTCCGTCGCCAACGCCGTCGCCAGGCGGCTGGTGGTCCCGCCGCACCGGGACGGCGGGCAGGCACAGTACATCGAGAGCCCGGTACCCGCCCAGGCCGAGGACGACCGCGTCGCCAGGAGCATGACCTGGGCGCTGGAGCACCTCACCGAACCGATCACCGTGCGGACACTGGCCCGCCGGGCGTCCATGTCCACCCGCACCTACCTGCGCCATTTCGCCAGGTGCACCGCGACCAGCCCGATTCGCTGGCTGATCCAGCAACGAGTGCAGGCCGGCCTCGCCCTGCTGGAAACCACCGACGCCCCCGTCGAGGAGGTCGCCAGGGCGGTCGGATTCGACAACGCGATCACCTTCCGGCACCACTTCACCCGCGCCATGCGCACCTCCCCCTCGGCCTACCGCAGGACCTTCCGCACGGACAAGGGGTACTGACGAGGGCCGTGTGCGCGGGCGTAGCGGATCGGGTTCCTCCGGTTCATCTCCGTTCGGCCCGCATGACAAGGCCATCGGGCAGCAGGGTCGTCGCGGCCAGCGGACGCACCGGGTGACCTGGCAGCGGGCGTAGCCGCCAGCTTCCGGCCAGCGTGGCCAGTGCCAGCGTGGTCTCGATGAGCGCGAACTGGTCGGCGATGCACTTGCGCACACCCCCACCGAACGCGAGGAACGCCTCCCGCGATGGCCCCGCCGCGCGCTCCGGCAACCAGCGGTCGGGATCGAACCGGTGCGGGTCATCGAACACGGCCGGGTCGTGCTGCACGATGTACGGGATGACGAGTACCGGGCTTCCCGCGGGTACCCGGTAGCCGCCCAGCTCGACGTCGGCGACCGCGCGGCGGCTGATCATCCAGGCAGGCGGGTACCGCCGGAGCACCTCGGAGATCACCCTCGCGGTCAGCCCGAGACGTGGCAGGTCGTCGTAGGAAGCCGACCTGCCACCGAGCGCCTCGTCGACCTCGGAGTGCAGCCGCGCCCCGAGATCCGGATCGCGGCCGAGCTCGTGGAACGCCCAGGCCAGCGTATTGGCCGAGGTCTCGCCTCCGGTGGCGAGCATGGTCATCACCTGGTCCCGGATCTCCGTCTCGGAAAGGGTGTCTCCGGTGTCCGGATCCCTGGCCGCGAGGAGGGTGGCGAGCATGTCGGCGTCGTCGACGCCCGACCCGCGGTAGGTCGCGATGGCGTGCGCGACAGCGCCGTGCAGCCTGGCCAGCAGCCGGGCGTGACGCCGGTTGCGCGGTGTCGGCACCCGGCCGGTCAGTGCCCTCACCGGGTTGAACATCCGGCGCTGCACCTCGCGCAGCCCGAGCGGGAAGTCGCGGCGGAACTCGGCGTGCAGCGTGCCGAGCGAGGAGGGCAGGAGCGCCCGTGCGGTGATGCCGAGGAGCAGCCCGTACATCTCGGTGCGGACATCGAGATGCTGGCCTTCGCGCCAGGTGTTCGACAGCTCCTCGACCTCCTGCCGCATGGCCTCGGCATAGCCCGCCATCCGGCTCCGGTGAAAGAAAGGCTGGAGAAGTAACCTTTGTCTGCGGTGGGTCTCCCGCTCCGAGGTGAGGAGGCCATTGCCGAGCAACACGCCAAGTTGGGCACCGGCCTCGCCCTTGTCGAAATGGCGGGCCTGCACGACCAGCACCTCGCGGGCCATCTCGGCCTCGGTGACGACGTAGGCCGTCCGGGGGCCGAACTTGAGCCGCACCACGCTGCCCTGCCGGCGCAGCGAGTCGAGAAACGCCAGCCGGCGATCACGACGCATGTGCGGCAGGTGGCCGAGCGCTGGGAGCCTACCCGAGGCGACCGGGGGAGCAGACATGCCGACCACCCTTCAGCTCAGGACGGTGAGTGCGTCCGGTACGCACCGCGCCGTCAGCGGCAGCCCACCGAACGGCTCACCGTCGGCGTAGCCCGGCCAATCCGCCCCGGACAGTGTCACCTCCCGCGCCCGCAACGTGTGTACCGCCGGATGCTCGGCGTGACGACCGGAGCGCAGCCTTGGCAACACCCGCGCCAGGTCCCGCTTGCGCACCCCGCCGACCACCGTCAGGTCGAACAGCCCGTCCCGTGGGTTCGCCGCGGGGCAGATCGGAATCCCTCCCCCGTACCAGGGCGTGTTGCCGACGGCCACCAGCACCGCCGCCAGCTCCAGCCGCTCGTGCTCGGTATGCACGACGATCTCCGCCGTGCGAAACGCCGCGAGCTCGGCAAGCACGGCAAGGTCATAGCGGCGCGGCCCGCTCGGCCAACGCAGCCTGTTCGCCCGCTCGGTGACGCCCGCGTCGAAACCCGAGCACAACACCGTGCCGAACCAGGTGTCCGCCACCCGGCCGAGGTCGATCCGACGTCGGCGACCCTCCCGGATGGCCGCCACCACCGCGTCCACGGCGGCCAGCGGCTCCTGCGCCACACCGAGCGCCCTGGCCAGGTCGTTCCCGGTTCCGGACGGCACCAGCCCGAGCGCCACCCCGGTACCGGCGCAGAACTGGACCGCCTGGTGCGCCGCCCCGTCCCCGCCGAGCACCACCAGCACGTCCAACCCCTCGGCGTGCGACTCCCGCATCAGCGCGCGGGACTCCTCGATGTCGCGTGCCACCAGCAGGTCAAGCCGGTCCACACCGGCGCGGAGCCGGTCGGCGACGGTTCCGGCGATCCGCGCCGCAGCGCCACGCCCGGAGTCCGGATGGACGGCCAGCGCCGCATGTACACCCATAACCCGGCTCAGGTGATGTCGTCGGTATTCGCCGAGGCGTCACTGCCCTTGCCGCCGGCGGAGCCACCCTTCCCGCGGCGGGACGCCGAGGCCTCGGGCTCGTCCGGCTCGTCGATGCCGCTCGGCGTGTACTCGAACGGGGCCGCCTCGTCATCGGCGAGACCGTCCCAGCCCTCTTCCCTGCGCTTGCGCTCCAACTTCCGGTCGTGCAGGCGGGCAATCTGGATAGCCAGCTCGCAGAGCAGGACCAGCGCCACCGCGAGCGCCAACATGGAGAACGGGTCGTTACCCGGTGTCGCGAAGGCCGCGAACACGAAGATCCCGAAGATGATGCCGCGCCGCCAACGCTTCAGCTGCTCGTACTTGAGCACACCGACGCGGTTGAGCATCACCACCAGTAGTGGGAACTCGAAACTGACGCCGAAGATCACCAGCACCGAGAGCATGAACGAGATGTACTTGTCACCGGCCAACGCGGTGGCGAACTGGTCGCCACCGAAATTTCCGACCAGGAAACGCAACGCGGTCGGCACGACCAGGTACGCCAGTACCGCGCCCCCCGCGAACAGCACGCTGGCGAACGCGACGAAGGTCGTCGCGTACTTGCGTTCCTTCGAGTACAGGCCGGGAGCGATGAAAGCCCAAAGCTGGTACAACCACAGCGGCGCCACCAACACCATGCCGCCGGCGATACCCACCTTGAGCTGGATCAGGAACGCCTCGAACGGCTGGGTCTGCAACAGGGTGCAGCCACGCCCCTCGAACTCGATCCGTACGTCCTTGGGCAGGGCGCAGTAGGGCGCAGTCAGCAGATCGCCCAAGGACGGGATGGGGCCTACGCTGACACCGAACCAGATGAACCCCAGGATGCCGCCGCCCAGCACGGCGAGCATCGCGTACGCGAGCCGCCTACGGAACTCGTAGACGTGCTCGATCAACGTCATCGTGCCGTCGGGATTGTACCGTCGGCTGCGCCTGCGGCGCGTGCTTCCACGCCGCTCACGCTTGTCGGAGGCAGGGTCTGCCACGCCGAGTCCCGTTCTTGGTCAGTAAAGGATGGGAAGAACCGTCCCGGCGACCAGGCGCCGCCGCCGGGACGGCCTCAGTGCGCGTTCTTCGAAGCCGAGTCCGCGGACGCGGGCGCCTGCTGCTTCTTCAGCTCGTCGAGCTGGCGCTGCAGGTCGGCCACTTGCTGGTCGGTGCCATCCTTCGCCCCGGACTGTGGCAACTGCTTGCTCTCCGGCTCCACGACCTCGGCGTCCGTGGGCTCTTCCGAGGTGGCCTTGCTGCCCTTGTCGTCCGAGCCGCCGCCCCCGCGCATGTCCTTGGTCTCGGCCTTGAAGATCTTCATGGACTTGCCGATGGACCTGGCCGCGTCCGGCAGCTTCTTCGCACCGAACAGCAGGATGACCACAAGCGCCACGATAGCCAGATGCCACGGCGTCAGGTTCGCGAACATCCTGGCCTCCTCTCTCTCACCCACGGATTCTACGTTGGTTTCCACCCCAGTTGGACACACCTTCGAAGGTTCAGCCCTGCTCCGAGACCAGAACCTCGTCGAGGTCCCCGCGACGCTGGGTCATCGCTACCCGCAACGCCGCGGTCCTGGCGCGCAGCAACCCGGTTCGATCCGTGGTATCCGCCACCACCATGCTCGCGGCGCGGTCGAACCGGCGCAAGACCTTGGCCACCCGAAAGGTCACCACGGCGAGGACGCACACCCCGAACGCGACCAGCACCAGACTCAGCACGTACAGCACCAACCCACCGTACTGGTCCTAGGTTGACGTGAGATGACGAGCCCTGGCCAGCGCGCCGGCGGCCCGGTGACGGATCGTCTCGGCCAACTCCCGAGGCCGCTCGACCCGAGCGTTCCCACCCAGGCTCAGCACCAACCGCACCATCCAAGACTCGTCCCCGTAGCCCATCCGGATCCGCAGCCTGCCGCCATCCAGCTCGGCGAGCTCCTCACACGGGTAGTACTCGGCCACCCAGCGGGCGTCCGGTTCCAGCACCAGCTCGGCCTCCGGCTGACCGGGACGCGGCGCGTACACCCCCTCCGAAAGGTCCGTCGGCTCGGCGTGCGCGGGCGGCGACGCCGCCTCGTCCAACACCTCCAACCGATCGATCCGGTCCAGCCGGAACAGCCGTACCCCTTCCGCCCGGCGGCACCACGCCTCCAGGTAGCTGATCGCCTGCACGATGAGCAGCCGCATCGGGTCCACGGTCCGATCGTTGATCTCGTCCTTGGACGCGGTGTAGTAACGCATCCGCAGCGCCCGGCCGGAGCGCAGTGCCCGCTGCACCATCTCCCTGGTCCGCGCGGTCCCCGCGGCCTCCCGCACGCCGAGGCCCACCACCACCCCGGACGGCTGGCCGGCGCCGGCGGCCGCCTCGATCTTGGCGATGGTCCGCTGCACGGCCTCGGTGTCCACCACCCCGGGAGTCTCGGCCAGCGCCCGCAGCGCGACCAGCAGCGCCGTGGCCTCCGCCCCGGTCAGCCGCAACGGCCTGCGCATCCCCGCGTCGTAGGTGACCGACACCGTGTCGCCCTCGAAGGAGAGGTCGATCAGGTCACCGGGCCCGTAGCCGGGCAGCCCGCACATCCACAGCAGCTCCAGGTCCTTGCGCAGCTGTTGCGGGGTGACGCCGAAGTCCCTGGCGGCCTCCTCGATCTCGATCCCCGGCCGGGCCAGCAGGTAGGGAACCAGAGCCAGCAGCCGCGGCATCCGCCCCGTCGAACCCGTGCTCATGCCTTCTTCTCCGCGACCCTGCGCGAGGCCTTCGGCCGGAAGCACGCTCCGTGGTCACCCTGAGCGCCGCGGCTCGACACCGTGCTACTCACGATTTCTCGACCTGTTCCAGCCGATCCTGCACGGCCTTGGCCAGCACATCCGGCTCCAGAACGAGCACATCCGGACCGTGCCCGGCGATCCAGTCCGCCGCGCCTTCCGGGGAGTACAACTCGACCTCGCCCACATCCCCCGGCACACCGGCCACGGTGAGCCGGTCGACCAGCGTGACCCGGCGCCGTATCCCCGCCGCACGCTCATCCG
The DNA here is from genome assembly GCF_006715045.1 of Amycolatopsis cihanbeyliensis. GTDB lineage: Bacteria > Actinomycetota > Actinomycetes > Mycobacteriales > Pseudonocardiaceae > Amycolatopsis > Amycolatopsis cihanbeyliensis. Next base: position 470,388 of record NZ_VFML01000001.1, read on the forward strand.
CGATCCACAGCCGAGCGGTCGCCACCGGCGACTGGTCCTGCTGTCCCCCGGTACCCGCCACGAACTCCAGCAAGTTCACCTCGGCCGGCTTGCGCACCATTCCCGGCTTGCCGACCGTGCGCACCTCCCCGCTGATCCTGGACAGCCGGAAGCAGCGGGGCGCATCTCGCTCCCGATCGTGCCCGACCACGTACCAGCGGGCCTTCCAGGACACCACGCCCCACGGCTCCATCGTGCGGGTCCTGCGCTCGGCGGAACCGGCGCGCCGATACTCGAATCGCACCGCCCTGCCCTCCTGCACGGCGGCCACCAGCGGCGCGAAGGCCGGCTCGGTACGGACCCTCGGCTCCACCACGGTCTGCGCGCAGGCATCCACCTCCACCCCGGCAGCCCTGAGCTTCACCAGCGCGCCGTTGGCCTCACCGGTGAGCTCGGGCGAATCCCACAGCCGTACCGCCAACCCGACCGCGGCCGCCTCGTCCGGGGCCAGGTCGATATCGCCGAGCTCGTAGTCCCTGCGAGCAATCCGGTACCCCTCGACCGTGTCGAAACCCGAGTTACGACCGGTCTCCAGCGGGATCCCGAGCTCACGCAGCTCGGTCTTGTCCCGCTCGAACATCCGGGAGAACGCCTCGTCCGTGGCCGCGCCGGCGTATCCGGGCACGATGCCGCGAATCCGCTCGGCAGTGAGGTACTGCCGAGTGGACAACAAGGCGAGCACCAGGTTGACCAGGCGCTCGGCGCGCGCGGTGGACACCCGACAACCCTAGCTCGCTCCGACTCCGCCGCTGCGGAGGTCCCCACCCCGCGCGTCGAACTCACGAGCGACGCACGGCCGTTCACAGGCTGCTGATCAGGCGTTCCACCCGCTCATCGACCGCACGGAACGGGTCCTTGCACAGCACGGTGCGCTGCGCCTGGTCGTTCAGCTTCAGATGCACCCAGTCCACCGTGAAGTCGCGACCCGCCTGCTGCGCCGCCGCGATGAAGTCACCCCGCAGCTTCGCCCTCGTCGTCTGCGGCGGAGTGTCCTTGGCCAGCTCGATCTCCCCGTCGTCGGTCACCCGCTTCACCAGGCCCTTACGCTGCAGCAGGTCGAAAATCCCGCGACCACGCCGGATATCGTGGTAGGCGAGGTCGAGCTGCGCCACCCGCGGGTTGGACAGATCCAGGTTGTTCCTGCTGCGGTACCGCTCGACCAACCGGTACTTGATCGCCCAGTCGATCTCCGTGTCGATCTTGCTGAAGTCCTGCTGCTCCACGGCGTCCAGCGCCCTACCCCACAGCTCGACCACCCGCTCGGCGGTCGGGCCGGAGTCGTTGGTCTGCACATGCTGCACCGCCCGAGCGTGGTACTCACGCTGGATCTCCAACGCGGAGGCCTCCCGGCCACCCGCGAGCCGGATCTGGCGGCGCCCGGTCATGTCGTGGCTGATCTCCCTGATCGCCCGGATCGGGTTGTCCAAGGTGAAGTCCCGGAACTGCACGCCCTGCTCGATCATCTCCAGCACGAGGTTCGCCGCACCGACCTTCAGCAGGGTCGTCGGCTCGGCCATGTTCGAGTCACCCACGATCACGTGCAGCCGCCGGTAACGCTCCGCGTCGGCATGCGGCTCATCCCGGGTGTTGATGATCGGCCGCGACCGGGTTGTGGCGCTCGACACACCCTCCCAGATGTGTTCCGCCCGCTGGGAAAGGCAGTACACCGCGCCGCGCGGGGTCTGCAGCACCTTGCCTGCCCCGCACATCAGCTGCCTGGTCACCAGGAAGGGCAGCAGCACATCCGCGATCCGCGAGAACTCCCCCGCCCTGGTGACCAGGTAGTTCTCGTGACAGCCGTAGGAGTTGCCCGCGGAGTCGGTGTTGTTCTTGAACAGGAAGATGTCGCCGCCGATGCCCTCGTCCGCCAGCCGGCGCTCGGCGTCCACCAGCAGGTCCTCGAGGATGCGCTCCCCCGCCTTGTCGTGCGTGACCAGCTGGGTCAGGTTGTCGCATTCGGCCGTCGCGTACTCCGGGTGCGAGCCCACGTCCAGGTAGAGCCGGGAGCCGTTGGAGAGGAACACGTTCGACGAGCGCCCCCAGGACACCACCCGCCGGAACAGATACCTGGCCACCTCGTCGGGCGACAGCCTGCGCTGCCCGTGAAAGGTGCAGGTGACCCCGAACTCGGTTTCGATCCCAAAGATCCGCCGCTGCATCCCACCAGGGTAGGCGCTCGACCCCAACCGGCGGACGGCCGTTCGGGCGGGACACGCCGTCAGCTACGTTGCTTTTCGTGTTCAGGCGTGTCACGAAGCCACTCAGGAAGGTCGGCAAGGTCGACCACAGACTGATGATGCGCAGCGCCGCACTGCCGAGGACCAGGGCGGACTCGCTGCTCTGGACGCTCAGCCGGGCCGCCAACAAGTCGCAGCTGTGGTGGTTCATCGGCGGCGCGCTCGCCCTCCGTCGCGGGTCCGCCCGCCGCGCCGCCCTGCGTGGTGTGGCGGCCATCACCGGGGGGAGCGTCACCGCGAACCTGCTCGGCAAACCCCTTTTCCCGCGCCGCCGCCCGGCCGCCGAGCTGGTGCCCGAGCACCGCAGGCTGATCCGGCAACCCACCTCCTCGTCCTTCCCCTCCGGGCACGCCGCCTCCGCCGCGGCCTTCTGCACCGCGGTGGCCATGGAGAGCCCGGTCACCGGCCTGGCCATCGCGCCGCTGGCGGCCGCCGTCGCCTACTCCCGCGTGCACACCGGGGTGCACTGGCCGAGTGATGTCGGCGCGGGCGCACTGCTCGGCATCGCGGTCGGCCTCGGCACCCGGCACTGGTGGCCGCTGCACCCGGACAGCCCCGCCCGCACCGCGCACCAAGCCGAGGCGCCGGTCATGCGCGACGGCGAGGACATGCTCGTCCTGGTCAACCCCGGCTCCGGATCCGCCGACGAGGACCCCAGCGACGAGGCGCGGTTCGCCTGGCCGAAGGCCATACTGGTGTACCCGGAGACCTCCAGGGACATACGCGGGCAGCTCGCCGAGGAGATCCGCTCCCGCGGGGGCGCCATCCGCGCCCTCGGCGTGGCCGGAGGCGACGGCACCGTGGCCGCGGTGGCCTCGGTCGCCGCGGAGCACGGCCTGCCGCTCGCGCTGATCCCGGCCGGCACCCTGAACCACTTCGCCCGCGACGTCGGCGTCGGTTCCATGGCGGAGGCGGACGCGGCCACCGAGGCAGGTTCGGCGCGCGGGATCGACCTCGGTGAGGTGGAGATCGTCGGGGTTGACGGCACCGAGCGCCGCTGGTTCGTCAACACCGCCAGCCTCGGCGGTTACCCGGAAATGGTGCGGCTACGGGAGACGATCCAGCAGCACCACCCGAAGTGGCCCGCGGCGCTGATCGCCATGACCAGGGCGCTACGCCGCGCCCGCCCACTGCACGTGGTACTCGGCGGCAAACCCACCAGGGTGTGGCTGGTGTTCGTCGGCAACGGCACCTACTCGCCGAAAGGCTTCGTGGCCACCAGTAGGCCCGCGCTGGACACCGGCCTACTGGACGTGCGCTACCTGCGCGCCGACGTGCCGTACTCCCGCGCCCGATTCATCCTCGCCGTACTCACCAACACCCTGCACGCCAGTCACGTCTACCGGCAGGTCGACCTGCCGGAACTGACCGTGCGGCTACTCGACGGCAACCGCAGGGTGGCCACCGACGGCGAGGTCGGCCCGCTCGGCAACGAGTTCCGCTTCCGATCCCGGCCCAGCGCTCTCACCATCTACCGCCTGTAACCCCCGAGCCACCCTTCGCCACTAGCTGTCGGCGCCGTTCTCCGGCTTCTCCTTCGCCTCCTCGGCTTCCTCGCCGTTCTTCGCACCGTTCTGCTCGTCGCCCGCGTCGTCGTCCTTGGCCGGGCCGGCAGGCAGCAGCTCGGCGAGGGCGGAACCGTTGATCCGGCGGAACGTACGCCCGGGTCGCTCCCGGTCCAGCACCGCCACCTCGAGCTTGCTGGGCTCCACGTCGCCGTTGCCACCGGAGGAGGTGGCCCGCAACCCACCGACGGCCACGGCCAGCGCGGCGGCGAGATCCATGCCCTCCTCGTAGGTCTCCTTGAGCTTCGTGCTGATGGTGTCGGCCTGCCCACCCATCACCACGTGCCGCGGCTCGTCGCCGATCGAGCCGTCGTAGGTCAACCGGTAGAGCTGGTCCTCCTCGGTGCTGCTGCCCACCTCGGCGACGCAGATCTCCACCTCGAACGGCTTGAGCTGCTCGGTGAAGATCGTGCCGAGCGTCTGTGCGTAGACATTGGCCAGCTGCCTCGCGGAGACGTCCCGCCGGTCGTAGGAGTACCCCTGCAGGTCCACATGCCGGATGCCACCCTTGCGCAGGCTCTCGAACTCGCTGTACCGCCCCACCGCGGCGAATCCGATCCGGTCGTAGATCTCGGAGACCTTGTGCAGGGTCGTGGACGGGTTCTCGGCGACGAACAGCACACCGCCGACGTACTTCAGCACGACGACGCTACGTCCCCTGGCGATCCCCTTGCGGGCGAGCTCGGAACGCTCGCGCATCAACTGCTCAGGTGAGGCGTACAGCGGCATCGTCACAGCGTTGGCTCCGCTCTGCTGGTTGGAACTGGGCTAAATCGGGATCTCACGAACGAGGGGAACGGGCAGGTGGGCGGGCTCAACCCACCCTGCCGGCCCGTTCGGTGCGGTCGGCCACTATCGCCGTGGCCGCTGCCGCCGTCTGCTCCTCGGGAACCGGAACCGCCCCCTGCTCGGCCGTGATGGTAACGACGTTCGGGTAGATCTTGCGCACCATATCCGGCCCGCCGGTCGCGGTGTCGTCATCCGCTGCGTCGTACAGCGCCTCGACCGCGGTCCGGATCGCGGCTTCGGCGTCCGCTTCCGGGTCGTACAGCTTCTTCAGCGCCGACTTCGCGAAGGTCGAGCCGGATCCGATCGCGTGGTAACCGAAGTTCTCCTCGTACCGGCCGCCGGCGACGTCGAAGGACACGATCCGCCCGGCCCGTCGCGGATCGGCGGCCTCGGGGTCGTAGCCGACGAACAGCGGCACCACGGCCAGGCCGGCCAGCGCGATCTCCAGATTCGCCCGGACCATGGTGGCCAGCTTGCTGGTCTTGCCGTCCAGGGACAGCGAGACGCCCTCGATCTTCTCGTAGTGCTCCAGCTCGACCGCGTACAGCCGCACCATCTCGAGCGCGATACCCGCCGTACCCGCGATGCCCACCGCCGAGTACCGATCGGTGACGTACACCTTCTCCATGTCCCGGTTCGAGATCAGGTTACCCATGGTGCCCCTGCGATCACCGGCCATCAGCACGCCACCACTGAACGTGGTGGCGACGATCGTGGTGCCGTGTGGCACCTCCACCTCGCCCCGACCGGCCGAGATGTCCGACCGGTTCGCGGGCAGCAGCTCAGGGGCCTGCGTCCGGAGGAAATCGGTGAACGAGGAGTTCGTCGACGACAGGTAGGCCGGCGACAGGGCGGAGCCCGACGTACCCGGGATGTTGTTCATACGTGCTCGTGGTTCCCATCAACGAAGGTCATCGGACAGGTGCGGGGCGTACCGTGCCGGCGGCCTACTGGCCGCCCTTCTGCACGTAGGCGCGGACAAAGTCTTCGGCGTTCTCCTCGAGCACGTCGTCGATCTCGTCGAGGATCGTATCGACGTCCTCACCGAGCTTCTCCCTGCGCTCCTGCCCCGCGGCGCCGCCGCCCTCGACCTCCTCGTCGGAGTCGCCGCCGCCGTGCTTCTCGATCTTTTCCTGCGCCATACTCGCCTCCCAGCGTGTGGCCGTTGCCTTCAGCTTACCTAGCGCGACCGGCACCGGCGACCAGCCGGTAACCCGCGCGCACGTGGCTACTCGGCCGCGGTCAGCGCCTCCACCAGTTCCTCGGCCGTCTCCGACCGGTCAAGCAACTCCCCGACATGCGCCTTCGTACCACGCAACGGCTCCAGGGTCGGGATCCGGACCAGCGACTCGCGGCCCACATCGAAGATCACCGAGTCCCAGGAAGCGGCCGCGATCGACGCGGCGTACTTCTCCAGGGTCCGACCCCGGAAGTACGCCCGGGTGTCCGAGGGCGGCGTGGTGATGGCCGCCCGCACCTCGTCCTCGCTGACCAGGCGTTTCATCGAACCGCGGGTCACCAGCCGGTTGTACAGCCCCTTGCCCAGCCGCACATCCGAGTACTGCAGGTCGACCAGGTGCAGCCGGGGCGCCGCCCAGCCGAGCTGGTCGCGGGCCCGGTAGCCCTCCAGCAGCCGCAGCTTCGCAGGCCAGTCCAGCCGATCGGCACATTCCGCGGGGTCGCGGGACAGCGCGTCCAGCACCTCACCCCACAGCCGCAGCACATCCCGCGCCATGCTGTCGCCGCCGTACCGCTCGAGGTGCGCGGCCGCCATTTCGTGATAAGCGAACTGTAGGTCCAGGCCGGTGAACTTGCGGCCGTCGGCCAACGCCACCTTGGTCTTCAACGTCGGGTCGTGGCTGATCTGGTGCACCGCGCGCACCGGCTCGTCCAGCTTCAGGTCGTCGAACCGGGTGCCCGCCTCGACCATGTCCAGCACCAACGCGGTGGTCCCGAGCTTGAGATACGTCGAGTACTCGGCGAGGTTGGCATCCCCGATGATCACGTGCAGCCTGCGGTACTTGTCCGCGTCCGCGTGCGGTTCGTCCCTGGTGTTGATGATGCCCCGCTTGAGCGTGGTCTCCAGGCCGACCTCGACCTCGATGTAGTCGGACCGCTGGGAGAGCTGGAAACCCGGTTCCTCGCCCTGCGCACCCATCCCGACCCGACCCGAACCGGTCACCACCTGACGGGACACGAAGAACGGGGTCAGCCCGGCGATCACCGCGGTGAACGGGGTCGAACGCGCCATCAGGTAGTTCTCGTGCGTGCCGTAGCTGGCGCCCTTGCCGTCCACGTTGTTCTTGTACAGCTGCAGCCGGGGCTGGCCGGGCACGGTGGCCGCCTTCAGCGCGGCCTCCTCCATCACCCGCTCGCCCGCCTTGTCCCAGACGACAGCGTCACGGGGATTGGTCACCTCGGGCGCGGAATACTCCGGATGCGCGTGGTCCACGTACAGCCGCGCCCCATTGGTCAGGATGACATTGGCCGCACCGAGGTCCTCGACATCCGGGTCCTGGCCACCACCGCCGGGACCGGCGAGGTCGAACCCCCGCGCGTCCCGCAGCGGCGATTCGACCTCGTAGTCCCAGCGGGCCCTGCGCGCCCGCGGGATATCGGCCGCCGCCGCGTAGGCCAGCACCACCTGGGTGGATGTCAACACCGGGTTCGCGGTCGCGTCGCCCGGCACCGCGATGCCGTACTCGACCTCGGTTCCCATGATCCGCCGCATGTCACCACCCTACGGGGCGGACGCGCCCCGTGTCGGACGGGCCGAGGGCGTACGCTCGGGTGAGTAGTCGACGAGGAGCCGCTCATGCCAGTCGCGCCGGCCGAGGAGCTGGTCGCCGTCTACGACTCGGCCGGAACGGTCGTCGGCTCGGCACCCCGCGGCGAGGTACGGGTGCACGGCTACTGGCACGCCGCGGGCGTGGTGCTGGTCCGTTCCGGTGACGGGCAACGGGTGTACGTGCATCTGCGGGCACCGGACAAGGACGTGTTCCCCGGCGCCGAGGACTGCTGGGCGGGGGGCGTGGTCGCCGCGGGCGAGACCCCCGCCGAATGCGCGCGCCGGGAGCTGGCCGAGGAGCTCGGTATCCACGGGGTGACCCCGGCCCCGCTGTTCGTCCACGTGTTCCACGAACCACCCGTGCGCTGCCACAACTTCGCGTTCGAGGTGCGCTGGGACGGGCCGATCCGGCACCAGCCGGAGGAGATCGTGGACGGCCGGTGGATGCCGCTGGCCGAGTTGCGCTCCCTCGCCGAGGATCCGGAGGGCCCGCTGGTTCCGGACGGCCGCCTCGGCCTCCAGGAATGGTTCCGCCGGTTCGGTTGACCACCGGCTCCTAGCGTCGCAACGCCACCGCGGCGACCGGTGTGAGCCGCACCGTGGCCTCCCGCGCACGTTCCGCGGACCCGGCGTCCACCTGGACCCCCGACACGATCCGCCCACGAGCCAGCAACACGGTGCAGCGTGTCCCGACGCACCATGCCCGCTCGGCCTCCGCACCCGCCGGCGAGGTGACCGGGAACGGCTGCCCCGCCGCGCAGGCGAACGCCCCGAGCACCTCGGCCGCCGGGCGGTCCGGGTAGCCGATCACCTGCTGCCGCAGCACGGATCCGGTGGGGTACTCCCAGTGGGCTGAGCGCCGCAGCTCAGGTTCCGCGGCCCGCGGCAGCTCCGCGAGGCAACTCATCGGTCCGACGCCGTCGACCGGCTGTACCCCTTCGGCGGCCACATCGGCATCGGTGAGCACGGCCGAGCCCACCGCGTCGCGCAGGACCGTGGGCGGCGGGGCAGGCACCGCGGGGGCCGAGGTGGACGGCCGCACACTGGACGGCGCGCCGCCTGCCTCGGTGGTCTCCCGCGGGTCGTCGTAGTAGGTGTCGAGATCGTTCGGCCGGTCGGCACATCCACCGAGCCCGGCAAGCGCGACCGCCGTGACGACGATCAACCGCCCAGGACGCACCGACTCATCCCTTTCGGTGTTGTGGCCCGCGCACTACCCCAGTGAGCTGGGGCCTGACACTAATGCACACCGCGATCACTGCCACGCAAGGGCCGCCCTGCGCGCCCAGTACTCCTCGGGCACCTCGGCCAGTGCGGCAAGCCGGTCGCGCTCGGCGTCCGCCAGCGTGATCGCCTCGGCTGCCAGGTTGCCGGCGAGCTGGGCCCCGCTGGCCGGCCCGGTCAGCACCACATCCGCCCATGGCTGGGAAAGTGCCGCGGCCAGCGCGACCGCGTCCGGGGTGTCGCCCCGCGCGGTGGCGAGCTCGGCCACCGGCCCCGGCGGGTCCACCGCGAGCCTGCCGTTGGCCAGGGTCTCCTTCACCAGCACCCATGCTCCCGCCGCACGAGCCTCCGCGAGCGCGGCCCCCGCCGAGGGTTCGAGCAGGTTCCAGGTGGACTGCACGGCGGTGAACAGCCGAACGCCGGACACCTCCAACTCGAACGCCCGCCGGATCGTCTCGGGCTGCCGTGGGCCGGAGGTGGAGAAGCCGAGCCGGACGCCGGATCCGGCGAGGGCCGCCAGTTCCTCCAGCAGCCTCCGATCGGTGAACAGCGGGCTGTCCGAGGTCAGCGAATGGACCTGGTAGAGGGAGATCGCGTCGCCGAGCAACGACCGGCTTTCCCGCCACTGCGCCAGAAACCGGTCGGCCGAATGTTCCTTGGCCTCGTGCACCGGGGCGTCCAGCCGCCAGTCCCCCACGTAGGCATAGCCCCACTTGCTGGAGATCACCAGGTCCTGGTGGCCACGCTCGGCCAACCACGCACCGAGGAACTCCTCGGCACGTCCGTACGAGCGGGCCACATCGATATGCCGGATGCCGGCGGCGTAGGCCTGGTCGAGCAGCGCATGGGTGACCGCCCGCAGCGCGGTCACGGAACGCGACGCCGGCAGTTCGGCCACCCGGCCGAGGTTGATGTACGCGGGCCTGCCTACGGCGGCGAGCCCCAGCCCGATGGCGGTCACCATGGGCAGCACGTTATCGCAGCGATCCTTCCTCTTCTGTGCGGTGTTGGAGGTGAGTCGCGGTTTGCTGTGGGGGTGAGGATGTCCTGCCAAAAGAGGGACTGTATAAGTCGTTATACGATAACCAGTCGTGGGTGGGCGCAGAACCATCCGTGCTCGCCCACGGCTGAACCGGCTCCGCCTCCCCGGTGCGCCGGGCAGGCTGTGGGCCTTGGATTCAGCGGCGACGTGGTCGACTTCTATCACCGGTACCGGCGCGGCTACCCCGCCGCCGTCTTCGACACCCTGGCCGACGAGTTCCGTCTGTCCACCGCCGATCTCGCCGCAGATCTGGGCTGCGGGACCGGCCAGCTGACGTGCTCGCTGGCCACGCGGGTGGCCGGCGTGATCGGCGTCGACCCGGAACCGGACATGCTGGCACGAGCACGCCGGGCCGCGACCGAGCGTGGGATCGGCAACATCGGCTGGTTACTCGGCGCCGACACCGACCTTCCCGCGCTGCGGGCGTTGCTCGGTTCGCGCCGGCTCGGCTGCGTCACGATCGGCCAGGCGCTGCATTGGATGGACCACGAGCGGTTGTTCCCGGAACTGGCGGGCATGGTGCGGCCGGGCGGCGGCGTCGCCGTACTCACCAACGGCACCCCGCTGTGGCTGCAGTCCAGCTCCTGGTCCCGCGCCCTGCGGGACTGCCTGGAACGGCTGCTCGACACCGAGCTCACCCGCACCTGCGGCACCGACGAGCCCAGTCAGCGCGGGTACCGGGACGCGATGGTCGCCGCCGGCCTGACCGTCCGCGATGCCCGGGTCGACTATCACGCCGAGCTGGATCCGGAGCAGATCGTCGGCGGCGTGTACTCGGCGATGGCGGCCGACCAGCTCCCCTCCCCCGCCCGCCGACCGGAGTTCACCAGGCGGATCGAGCGTGCGTTACGTCCGTACGCGCCGTTCGTCGAGCAGGTGGAAGTGCGGTTGTTGCTGGGACGAACCCGAAGCGGCGACGTATAGGGGATTCGGCGACGCAGCAAGGGGCGGCACGCTGGCATCCTCGCGTAACCACTGTCGCGTGTTCGTTCGTCCGCCTTGAACGCTGGTGACGGTATGTGGACCCCCAGGTGGGGTGTGACGTTGTGGAGAGTGCCGAACAGCGCACACAACACCGGGCCCGCGCTGGGAGCGTGAGCTCGCGGGGCAACACACAGACGAACCAACGATGAAACGGATCTCCATCCATCGTGAGCATCAACTGGATCACACGTGCTGAGACCAGCGCCGACATCCCCACCACTCGCGATATCGGCCACGCGCTGCTGACCCGCTGCCACATCGACGACACCCGGCCCTGTGCCTGGGTCCCGTCGCCGTCTGGCCCGAGTACCAGAAGGCCGGCGCCGGCTCCGCGGCAATCCGCGCCTCGTTGCAGGCCGCCAGGGAGCTGGGCGAGTACTTCGTCACCGTCCTCGGACACCCGACGTGCTACCCGCGGTTCGGCTTCACTCGCGCTTCCCGGTACGGCATCGGGCTCAGCATCGACGTCTCGGACGAGGCCATGACGGCCCTCACCCTCGACGCCGACCACCCGCTGCCCAGCGGCACCGTCCGCTACGCCGCACCGTTCGGCATCCAAGGCGTGTCTCCTCAATAGTTGCTGGGGTGCGAGTGCGTACGCCACGCCGCGTCCGGAACATGAGGACTACCTGTGCGAGCCGAGAGCTCGCACCGATGAGTTCCCTGCGTCGCGCCTGTCTATACGTCTCGGACCGACTGACGGAAGGATGGCGCCATGCGGAAACTGATCTACGGTATGAACCTGAGCCTGGACGGCTACATCGCCACGGCCGGCGGCGACCTTGGCTGGAGCGGGCCGAGTGACGAGCTGTTCCAGTGGTGGCTCGAGCGGGAGCAGGCGATCGACCTGTTCCTGTACGGGCGCAGGCTGTGGGAGACGATGAGTTCCTACTGGTCGACCGGTGACCAGCAGCCGGGCGCCACTCCGGCGGAGATCGAGTTCGCGCGGAACTGGCGGGACACGCCGAAGGTGCTGTTCTCCTCCACGACGATCGACAAGGTCGACTGGAACACCCGCATAGTGACTGGCGACGCGATCGCCGAGATCACCCGGCTCAAGGCCGAGGACGGCGGGCCGATGAGGGTCGGTGGTGCAACGCTGGCCGGGGCAGCCATGCGGGCTGGCCTGGTCGACGAGTACGAGATCGTCACCCATCCGGTCCTGCTGGGCGGCGGCACGCCGTTTTTCACCACGCTGGACAGCTGGGTGAACCTGAACCTGGTGGAGACGCGGGCGTTTCCCGGTGGGATGGTCCTGACCAGGTACGAGAGGCATTGAGCGCGATTCCGCTGCGCGGGTCAGAACTCGCCCGCGAGATCACGGCATGATGTGCGCGGGTGAGGTCGTCGCGGTTTCAGTCATCGTCCGATGAGCGGTGGGAGCGGATCGAGCCGTCGCTGCCCTCGAACGAGGGGCGTCGTGGTCGCCCGTTTCATCATGACCGGAGGGCCGTCGAGGGGATCGTCTACCGGTAACCGGACCGGGATCCCGTGGCGGGACCTGCCTCGCGAGCCGTTCGGTTGAGTTTGGCCTCGTCGATGCGGTCGTTGAGGTTGGCGATGATCTCGACCAGTCGTGGGCGGGCGGTTGGGTCCAGGCAAAGGCTGGGGCAGCGGATGCGGGCTTAACCGAGATGATCTTGGAGTAGGTTCGCGTCCAGGTCGGAAGCGTGTGGTAGCGCAGGGTGATCATTGGAATCTTCACGGAGCATGACACTCGGGCGTGTCGCGGCTGCTGCAATGCAGCGCAAGGTGGCAGCCTGGCTGTACCGCTTCGCGGCAGATCCGGGCGGTCTGACGATTTCAGCGACGCGGGTGATTCGAACGACCTGGCGTCGCCCCGCGGTGGATCGGTGTCGCCGCCTCTCGGATCTGGTCGCGCTATCGGGGGGTCAACACACAGAACTCGTTGCCATCGGGATCGGCCATCACCACCCAGCTGACCTCGCCCTGGCCGATGTCGGTCCGAGTCGCCCCGAGCGAGACGAGACGGTCGACCTCCGCTTGCTGATCACCGTCAACAGGTGGAGCGAGGTCGAAATGCAGCCGGTTCCTCCCGGTCTTCGGCTTCAGTGGCGGACCGCCCCAGGTGATCTTCGGACCACCGCGCGGCGAGCGGATCGCGGTCTCTTGGTCCTGGTCCCAGACCATCGGCCAGCCCAGCGCTTTGCTCCAGAAGTATCCGACGTCCTGCGAACCGTCGCACGCAAGCGCTCCGATGAATCCGCAGTCGGCAAGGAAGTTGTTGCCCGGCTCGATGACGCAGAACTCATTGCCTTCGGGGTCGGCGAGCACCACATGACCCTCCTCCGGGCGTTGACCGATGTCGATATGCCGGGCACCAAGTCCGAGCGACCTCGCCACCGTCTGCTGCTGGTCCTCGAGGGATGTGCTCGTCAGATCGAAGTGCATCTGGTTCTGGCCGGCCTTCTGCTCCTGGGTCGAAACAAATCGGATCCGGAACCCGGTGTCATCGCTCGGCAGGAGCGCGATGCCGTCGTGGGCGCCGGCCATCTCCCAGCCCAGGACGCCGGCCCAGAAGCGCGCGAGACGAAGCGGGGCGTTCGCATCAAAGCAGACCGCGAGGAGGTTAGAAGTCATCCCGTTCCCCATCTCCGATTTGCTGACTCACGGCCGCAGACAGGGCACGCACCCCTGCCCATGAGGAAGGCAACGCTAAGCGCTCGGGGACTGCCACGCAACGCAATTAAGGCAGAGGACGGTCCTGAGCACGAGCGTGTGCGTGTCGCCGCCCACCGAGACCTGGTGACAGATCTTAACCGAAATGATCTTGAACGGTGGGGTTCGCCGCAATGCGGAGTCTGACTCACGGAGGGTGACCAGAAAGAATCTTGTGTTGATGTGTCCTCGGGCGTGTCGCCCGAGGACGATGGCCAGGGCTGTTCAGTCTGGGCTGGACCGGCCGGTTGAGGTGCGGATGTCGGGCATGCCGAGGAGGGCAGCGTTGCTGGGGGCGGCGAGGTCGCGCATCGTTTCCAGTTTTTGCGCCGCAGCGGCCATGGTGGTTTCGATCGCGGCGACCTCGCCGAGCCAGCCTTGGTCCTTGGCCTCCTGAAGCCGGTCCACGAGAGTGGCGTGGATTTCGACCAGCCGTGGCATTTGAGCCGGGTCGACCCGGAGTAGTGGGCATCTGACGCAGGCGTTTTCGTGCGCACAAGGGGTTCCGTGGTCGCGGCCGCATGTTCCGAGAGCCACTTTTCGCAGCGCGAAGTGGGCGAGAAAGTCGTCCCATTCTCCGGCGGTGAGGTCGCGGTATTCCTCGCTGGGCCGCTCGGCTCGGCGTCGGGCGACGAACGCTCGATGGTGCGCGATCACGTCCTCGGGTAGATCGCCGCGTATCCCATCGTTGTGTCCACAGTAGAATGACCGCAGACCTTGGCCGCAATGTGCGGCGGCAATCCGGAGCGGATAGCGTCGGTGACGAAGATCCTTCTGAAATCGTGGGGGCGCCACTCCAGCGGCCGGTCGGCGCCGGTGATCTGGGCGGCCTGCGACGTGGCGACGAGGCACTCTCGGAGGTAGCTGCGGGTGAGTGGCCGGTCCTCGGTGCCGAAGCGCCATTGGAACAGGAACGGCATCGGCGGGCTCCAGGTCTGCTCGAACACGTCGCAGGCGGACACGAGTGGCAGCGCGGCCTTGCCCGCCCGGCCCCGGAAGATGATCGCGGTCAAGACCTCCCCGAGCCCGGGCGAGACCAGAAGTAGCCGCTCCGCGTCGGTCTTGGATGTTCCAGCATCTCCTCGATGCGGATTCCGTTGTGCCGCAACACTTCCACGGTTACCCATGACCAGAACGCGGCCGATTCCTCGTGGGTGAGGTCCCGCCGCCGGTCGGTGGCCAGGTCGACAGCGTAGACCCGGCCGGACCCACCTTGGCGGCACCGCTGAAACTCCTGGCCGCCGGCGGTGAACCGGCCTCCGGCGGCGATGGTCCCGGCGGTGTTGATGTGTGCTTCGGCGTCCTTGCGTTGCCGCTCGGCGGCGCGCAGCAACGCGGGCAGCAGCGGCAGCCGGGTCCTGGTCCGCTGGTCCATCCGCGCTTTGACCCGCGAGTTGGCCTTCTTCAGGGTCACCTCGGCGGCCTTGATGGGGCATGGCACCACCCAGCGCGCCCATCGTGCTGGATCGTCGGCGGCCCATCGGGCGATGGAACTCAGCGAGGTGTGATCGAGTTCGGGGGATCGCTCGGTGAGGTACTCGACCAGCAGATCGCGGACGGGCTGGCACTCGATGCCGTAGCCGTCGACGATCTGCTCGACGCTGCGGCGTCCGTCCAGCCGCAGCACCCGCAACCGCTCGGGCGCCGCCGCCGGGAGCACGCCAGTCTTTTTCAGCAGCGCGTAGAACAGCGGCCTGCCTGCGCTGCCCGGAAATGGTGCTCCTGCAACGCTTTCGTCAGCTCGACGCAGTCGCCGACGGTGATGTCGCGGACGAGGCCGCCCTTGCGGATCACGATCCAGGTGACCTTGTTCAGCGCGTCTGACCTGGCCCAGCCCGCCGCATCGTCGGCATGGGATTCAAGGCTCCGGAAGCCGTCGGGGTCGATGGCCGCGCGGGCCTCGGCGAGCATCACCACGTCATCGAACACCTTCACACCACCTTCTCGATCAAGGTGTGTGAGGTCTACCGATCAACATCAGCCGTGTGCGTCGGCTACCCCGGCGTGTCGCCCCGTAGTCCGGTCGATAGATCTCCCGCATTCCGATGCCGCCCCATCAACTCGAGGAACTGCTCGGAGTTCAGCACCTGCCGGTGCAACTTTTCCAGCCTCGCGGCCGGTGCCCGCACGTACCCCTTACCGAAGACGGGAGCGATCTGCCGCAGGCTGGCCCCGGCCTCGCGGGCGGCGAGCAGGGTCCAGTCCGAGGCGTTCGCGCAGGCCGTCGAGGCCTGTCGCAACTCGCCGAGCAGGGCGATCAGGTCTTCCGGTGACACCTCCCCCGCGCGCGCCGCCTCGGCCGTGTCCTCCAGCCAGGTCAGTACCTCGGCGGCGGTGATCGGCGCGCGCGGGGAGGTGTGCTGCACATCGTCCATAGCCGGAGCGTATAGGACGTTATACGATGGGATGGGGCGACACGCCGCGGTACTACCCCGCTCGGATGTGGTCGCGTACCCAGACCCCGGCCGGCTTCAACGGGCCGGTGCCGGTCCACGGTCCCCCCGCCGAGCAGGTGCCCTTCTCGAAGACCGCGCCGGAACGGTGGTCATCGGAGAAGTTCCAGTTCACCCAGCTGATCTTCCGCTGCGCCATCAGGTCGAGGTATCGCTGCGCCATCCCAAAGTCGTTGCCGCCGTCCCCGGAGTAGGTCTGGGTACCGAACTCCGTGACGAACACCGGCAGCTCCCTGGCCGCCCTGGCGAGCGTGTCCAGGTAGTGGTCGCCGTGTGAGGCCGCATAGAAGTGGAAGGTGTACATGATGTTCTCCGCCCGCACCGGGTCGGCGATGATCTCGCTCTCGTCGCCTCCCTCGGACACGCCAAGGGAGGACCAGCCACGGGTGCCGACCAGCACCACGGCGTCCCGGTCCTGCGCCCTGATCACCGGGATGACCTCCTCGGCGTAGCCGCGGATACGCGACCAGCTCACCCCACTCGGCTCATTCGCGATCTCGTAGAGCACGTTGTCCTTGTCCCGATGCCTGCCGACGATCTCGGTGAAGAAGGTGCGAGCCCGGGAAAGGTTGTGGTACGGGTCGCCGGGACTGAGCATGTGCCAGTCGACGATCGCGTACATGCCGCGCTCGGTCGCCTCCTCGACGAACCGGTCGACCAGGTCGGTGAACCCGCGTGGATCCGTCTCGTAGCCGCCTTCCTGGATGTACATCGACAGCCGAAGGACGTCCGCCCGCCAGTCCCCGGCAAGGGCGTCCAGCGAGCCGTCGGTCACGCAGTGGGCGTACCACTGCAACCCGTGCGTGCTCATCCCCCGCAGCTGCACCGGTTCGCCACCGCTGTCGCACAGCCGAACGCCGCACACCGACAGCTTCCCGTTGGCCGCGACGGCACTCTCCCCCGCGACCGCAGCGGTGTCGTCCGGTGCGGCTTGGGCGATCGTGCCGGGCAGGATGACCACCGCGGCCAGCGCGGCGAGTGTGCGCATGCGCGTCTGCCACCTCATCAGTTCCTCCTCACGCAGGGACCACACCCGGGGGGGCGTGGCTGGAGTGCACTGGCGGCGGAATCGCGCAGGATCCTCATTTGTAAAGGTTCCTACCCAATAAGCAGAGGTTAACCACCCCGTGGATGACCGTCAAGATGTCCGGATACGCGAACGGGCCCGGCTCCCGCGTGGGGAACCGGGCCCGAGACGGCAGCTCAGAGGTACTGGCCGGTGTTGCTCGCGGTGTCGATCGCCCGACCGGAGTCCTGGTTCTTGCCGGTGACCAGGGTGCGGATGTACACGATCCGCTCGCCCTTCTTACCGGAGATCCGGGCCCAGTCATCGGGGTTGGTGGTGTTCGGCAGGTCCTCGTTCTCCGCGAACTCGTCCACGATCGCGTCCAGGAGGTGCTGAACCCGCAGCCCGGGCTGCTTCGTCTCCAGCACCGACTTGATCGCCGACTTCTTCGCCCTGTCCACGATGTTCTCGATCATCGCGCCGGAGTTGAAGTCGCGGAAGTAGAGCACCTCCTTGTCCCCGTTGGCGTAGGTCACCTCGAGGAACCTGTTGTCGTCGCTCTCCTCGTACATCCGCTCGACCGTGTGCTGGATCATCGCGTCGAACGTGGCCTTGGTGTCGCCGCCGAACTCAGCGAGGTCGTCGGCGTGCACGGGCAGGCCGTCCTGCAGGTACTTGGAGAAGATGTCCTTGGCGCCTTCGGCGTCCGGACGCTCGATCTTGATCTTCACATCCAACCGGCCGGGACGCAGGATCGCGGGGTCGATCATGTCCTCCCGGTTGGATGCGCCGATCACGATCACGTTCTCCAGCCCCTCGACACCGTCGATCTCGGAGAGCAACTGGGGAACGATGGTCGTTTCCACGTCGGAGGAGACCCCGCTGCCGCGGGTCCGGAAAATCGAGTCCATCTCGTCGAAGAACACGATCACCGGGGTACCTTCGGAAGCCTTCTCCCGTGCCCGCTGGAAAATCATCCGAATATGCCGCTCGGTCTCGCCGACGAACTTGTTGAGCAGCTCGGGGCCCTTGATGTTCAGGAAGTACGACTTGGCGTCGGCACCCTTTCCGCCGCCTTCCCCGCGCGTATCGGCGACCTTCTTCGCCAGCGAGTTGGCGACGGCCTTGGCGATGAGCGTCTTCCCGCACCCGGGAGGGCCGTACAGCAACACACCCTTGGGCGGCCGCAGCTGATACTGGTAGTACAGGTCGGCGTGCAGGAACGGCAGCTCCACGGCGTCCCGGATCTGCTCGATCTGCCGGGAGAGGCCACCGATGTCCTCGTAGCGGACGTCCGGCACCTCCTCCAGCACGAGGTCCTCCACCTCGGCCTTCGGCACCCGCTCGTATGCGTAGCCCGCCTTCGAGTCCACCAGCAGGGAGTCACCCGGCTTGAGCGTCTCGTCCACCAGCGGGTCGGCGAGCCAGACCACCCGTTCCTCGTCCGCGTGGCCGACCACCAGCGCACGGGACGGGCCGCCTTCGACCTCCGGGAGCAACACCTCACGCAGGCCGCAGACCTCACCCGTGCGCTCGAACTCGCCGCCCTCGACCACGGTCAGCGCCTCGTTCAGCCGGAGGACCTGCCCTCGTCGTAGCGACTCGACCTCCACCGCGGGTGATACGGCCACCCGCATCTTCCTGCCCGCGGTGAACACGTCGACAGTCTTGTCCTCGTATGCCGCGATGAACACGCCGTAACCGCTCGGCGGTTGCGCGAGCCGATCGACTTCCTCCCGCAGCGCCAGCAGCTGGCCTCGCGCCTCACGCAGGGTCTCGACCAGCTTGTTGTTCCGTTCGGTGAGCTGGCTCACGCGTTCCGAAGCCTCGGCGAGCCGCTGCTCCAGCACGCGGTTCTGCCGTGGCGAGTCGGTCAGCTTGCGCCGCAGCAGCGCGACCTCTTCCTGCAGGAACCGGATTTGCCTCGCCTGCTCGTCGGGAGACGCATCCGCGGCTCCCGACGCTCCGGTACCGTTCGGATCTGAAGGGTCAGCCTCCTCGTGCCGACCTCCGGGAAGGTCTTGTTGCATCTCGGCACCTCCTCGGAATGCATTTCTTCCCACGGTACCGGCGATCACCGACAAGGAAAGCCCTATCCGCATCACAGGATCGGCGCGTCGCGGTCGCGAGCAGGTCCATCCGGCCACGCAAGAGGCCATCCCGGTACGACCCGCCCGGGCGCGCCCGCTACGGTGCGTTGGCACGACGGCAGGCAGCCACGGGGCAGCCAGGCAGTGACCAGGGACCAAGGCCAGGGACCAACCGAGGAGTCGGACCGGACAAAACGCCCACTGGGGGAACTCGAGCGGGCCGGTGAGGTGACCCGAACCGGCACGTGCCCGCCCGTGGGCACGCTAGCATCGGGCCCTCATCCGCCCAGCGGAAGCGGGATCCCGCAGATGTCGCACGAGCGAGTAAGGGTAGTAAGGGGCAGACATGACCTATCCGCCGCAACCACCCGGCCCGCAGGGCCCGTACGGGCAGCCCGGCCAGCCGGGGCAGCAACCAGGCGGATTCCCGCCCAGCGGGCCTCAGCCGCAGCAGCCACAACCCGGCGGCTACCCCGCGGATCCCACCCAGCAGTACGGGCAGCCGTACCCGACGCAGCAGTTCGGCCAGCCCGACCCCTACGGCCAGCAACAACCCGGCTACGACCCGTACGGACAACAACCAGGCGGCTACCCCGGCGGCCCCGGCGGACCACCACCCAAGAAAAAGACCGGACTCATCGCCGGACTCGCCATCGCGGGCGTCCTCGTCATCGGCGGCGCCGCCGCCCTCATCATCTGGCTCACCGGCAAGGACGACGAAGGCGCCGACAACCAGAACCAGGCGCAGCCGAACCAGACCACCGAGCAGGCACCCACCACGGACGGCACCGGCTCCCAGCAGATCCCGGCGCCGAACCCGGACGACGGCGACGGCGACGCCAGTACGGCTCCATCCGGTACCGGTTCGCCCGGCGGGGACTCCGACAGCGGATCCGGTGGCTCCGCCGAGGACGTCGCGCAGGTGCGCACCCTCGGCGAGCAGGCGGCCGAGGCGATCAACAACAAGGACGGCAACCTGGCCAGGCAGATCACCTGCAAGCCCGAGAACGTCAACGACGACGCCTTCAACGCGAACCTGACGGCGCGGGTGGTCGGGGATCCGACGATCGACGGCGACAGCGCGGAGATTCCGTTCGAGATCACCATCCAGGACCAGACCGAACGAAACACCTTGAAGGCCGCGAAGACCTCCGGCCGGTGGTGCATCTCCGGCTGAGCCTACCCGTCCGCGCCCTCTCGCAAGGAGCTGACCAGCGATGACCTACCCGCCGCAGCAGCCGGGTCCGTACGGCCGGCCGGATCCCTACGGTCAGCAGGGTCCTTATGGGCAGCCACCGCAGCCGGCCCCGCGGCCGCAACCCGGTGGCGGTCACCCGTACCCGCCGCAGGGCCAGCCCCCGTACGGGCAGCCGTACCCGACGCAGCAGTTCGGCCAGCCCGACCCCTACGGCCAGCAACAACCCGGCTACGACCCGTACGGACAACAACCAGGCGGCTACCCCGGCGGCCCCGGCGGACCACCACCCAAGAAAAAGACCGGACTCATCGCCGGACTCGCCATCGCGGGCGTCCTCGTCATCGGCGGCGCCGCCGCCCTCATCATCTGGCTCACCGGCAAGGACGACGGAACATCGGACGCCGATGACCCGGCGGCGGCCCCACCCGGGACGAGCACGGCCGCCCCGCCCACGAACCAGCCGGGGCCGAGCCAGGACACCGCCACCCCTGAGGCCGGCGGCGACGCCCAGGTCACCGCTCAGCTTGCCGAGAACTACGCCAGCGCGCTGACCAGCGGGCAGAGCGGCAACCTCGCCCCCATGGCGTGCAAGAAACCGACCGAGGAGCAGGCGGCACGATTCGACGCGGCCGCCCGCATCGAGAAGGCGGTGTTCACGGTAAAGCAGCCGCCGACAGTTCAGGGAAGCAGCGCCACGGGGATCATGACCGGCAAGAGCCCCAGGGAACAGAAGGATTTTCCGTTCAAGCTGAAGAAGCAGGGCGACCAATGGTGTGCGGACTACAACTGGGAGGCGGTTCCCGAGCAGTCGCCGAACAGTCCGCAAACCAGTACTCCCGGATGAGCGGCTTCGACAGCGGACGGCCGCAGCCTGACGGCCTGGTGCGAGGGGCCTGGTACGACGACCAGGACGACCAGGACGTCATCCACGTGAACTCGGGCGGCGGCGTGGCCGCGGTGGGGTCACCCCGTCCGCGAGCCTGCGGGTGATCAGCAGGAACGCGGTGTGCGCCACCATCCGGTGTTCGGGACGCACCGCCAGCCCCACCGCGTGCCACGGGCGCATCAGCGTCTCCCAGGACTGCGGCTCGGTCCAGCATTGCTGCTCCCGCAACGCCTCGGTGACCGAGGAAAGCTGGGTCACGGTGGCGACGTAGACCACCAGCACGCCGCCGGGCACCAGGTTCTCCGCCACCGTGGGGAGCATGTCCCACGGCGTGAGCATGTCCAGCACCACACGGTCCACCTCGCCGGTGTGCGCGGAAAGGTCGCCGACCCGGAACGTCCAGTTCGGCGGGAGCTCGCCGAAGAACGTCCGCACGTTGCGGGTGGCGTACTCGGCATGGTCCTCGCGCACCTCGTAGGAGGTCACGCCGCCCTCCGGGCCGACGGCCCGCAACAACGAGCAGGTCAACGCGCCGGAACCGGCCCCGGCCTCGAGCACCCTGGCGCCGGGGCGGATGTCGCCCCACATCACGATCTGGGCGGCGTCCTTCGGGTAGATCACCTGCGCGCCCCGCGGCATGGACAGCACGTAGTCCGCCAGCAGCGGGCGAAACGCCAGGTAGCTGGTACCACCGACCGAGGTGACCACCGAGCCCTCCGGCTTGCCGATCAGGTCGTCGTGTGCAAGGGCACCGCGGTGCGTGTGGTACTGGCCGCCGTCAGCGAGTACCAGTGTGTGGTGCCGTCCCTTGGGGTCGGTCAACTGCACCCGGTCACCGGCACGAAACGGTCCCCCTGCGGACACGACACCTCCACGATCACGCGAACAAACCAGCGCTTGATCGTCGCAGATCGCGCCGCCGTGTCCTCAGCCGGGACGGCGGCCGGACGCCAGCGCGGCGCGCAGGTCGTCCCGGTGCAGCACGCCGGACGGCCGCCCCTCCTCGTCCACCACCAGGAACTGCCACGCCGGGGTGTCCCGGACCCGTTCGGCCACCTCCTCCCCCGGCTCCGAGGACAGCAACACGGTCTCCGCGCTGATCGGCTCGGCGGCCAGTTCGGCGGGAGCCTGCGGGGTGCCCTCGGCCAGTTGCTCCGCGGCCCGCTCGTCCAGCAGCCCGGCGGCCACGCCGTCGGCACGCACCAGCACCACGCCCCGGCCCGCGGCCGCGGCCAGCGCGTCGGCCACCGGGCTCTCCGCGGGCAGCTGGAGCACCGGGCGGACCAGGTCGGTCAGTTCCAGGCCGTCCGGCCAGCTCCGGCGGCCCTCCTGGGCCAGTTCCCTACTCGCCCCGATCGCCACGAACCAGGCGGTCACCACGCAGACCCCCAGCCTCAGCCAGCGGTCCGGGCTACCGGTCGCCAGCCCCCACAGCGCCCACACCAGCAGCCCCGCGGCCACCACCCCGCCGCCGACCACCGCGGCCCTGGTGCCGCGCTCCCGGGTGCCGGTGAGTGACCACACCCCGGCCCGCAACAGCCTGCCGCCGTCCAGCGGCAGGCCCGGCAACAGGTTGAACACCCCGACGGCCAGGTTCGCCACCGCACACTGCGCGACCAGCAACCACACCGGCCCGCCGGAGGGCACCGCGAGCAGCAGCAGGGCACACAGCGCGGCCAGCAACAGGGACACCACCGGCCCCGCCCCGGCGACCAGCCCCTCATGGCGGGGCTGCCGCGGGGTGCGGGAGACCTCGGACAACCCGCCGAGCAGGAACAACCGCAGCCTGCGCACCGGGATCCCGAGGCGCAGGGCCACCACACAGTGGCCGAGCTCGTGCGCCAGCACCGACAGCCCGAGCAGTACCGCGAACGCGGCCGCCAGCGTCCAGGACGCCCCCGCGCTCGCACCCGGCAGCAACTCGTCCACCAGCGGGGCGTAGAGCACCACGATCAGCAGCGAGCCGATCCACCAGGACGGGGCGAGCAGCACCGGGACGCCGTCGACCCGGAACAGCAGTAACCCGCCGTCCACGGCGGCCCGCCTCCCGGAGCCCCCCGGCCTGTGTTCGCTGCTCGCGGCCATTCGTCCAGGGTAAGAGGTCTGGTGTGCGAACGGGGTGATGCGCGCCGGACGCGTGTGGTGTCGGTGCTCTGGCCTAGGGTGCACGGCATGGCAGGCACACAGACAGCGATCGAGCCATCGCCGACGGACGAACCGCCACGAGGCCGCCGCCCCGCGCTTTCCCCGTCTCGCGCGGCCGACTTCAAGCAGTGCCCGCTGCTCTACCGGTTCCGCGCGGTCGACCGGATCCCCGAGGCACCGAGCAGGGCGCAGCTCCGGGGCACGCTGGTGCACTCCGTGCTGGAGAAGCTGTTCGCCCTGCCACAGGCCGAGCGGGTGCCGGAGAAGGCGAAGGAACTGCTCGAGCCCGCGTGGGCCGAGCTGTCCGAGGAACGTCCGGAATGGACCGAGCTGTTCCCGGACGAGGACCAGGAGGAAATCTCGAGCTGGCTGGACTCCGCGGCGAAGCTGGTGGACTCCTATTTCGGCCTCGAGGACCCGCGGCGGCTCGACCCGGAGGCCTGCGAGGTGCATGTGGAGACCGAGTTGGGCTCCGGGGTGCTGCTGCGCGGCTACATCGACCGGTTGGATGTCGCGCCGACGGGTGAGATCCGGGTGGTGGACTACAAGACCGGCGCGGCGCCGAGGGAGATCGGCGAGGCCAAGGCGATGTTCCAGATGAAGTTCTACGCCGTGGTGCTGTGGCGGCTGCGTGGCGTCGTGCCCCGCCAGCTCAAGCTGATGTACCTCACCGATGGGCAGGCGCTGGCCTACACCCCGGACGAGCCCGAGCTGCGCCGGTTCGAACGCACCCTCGAGGCGATCTGGCAGGCCATCCTCCGCGCCGGCCGGACCGGGGACTTCCGGCCGAGCCCGAGCAAGCTGTGCGGCTGGTGCGACCACCAGTCCCGGTGTCCCTCGTTCGGCGGGACCCCACCGGAGTACCCGGGATGGCCGGAACCGGACGCAGGCGACGAGAGCCCGCTCGATCGTGCCGACTGACCGCGAGCCCGGCGCGTTCTACCTCGCGCGCGGACAGGACCGGTACCGGCCCACCAAGCACACGGCCGGGCCGTGGGACCCGAACGCGCAGCATTTCGGGCCACCCTCCGCCCTGCTGGTGCGCGCGCTGGAGGACCTCCCGACCGACCGGGAGCGGCAACTCGCCAGGGTGACCGTGGAGATCCTCGGACCGGCGCCGCTGGCCGAGCTCACCGTGCGAGCCCGGGTGGAACGTCCTGGCCGCTCGGTCGAGCTGCTCGCCGCCGAACTGGCCGCGGACGGCCGCACGGTGGCCCGCGCGACCGCATGGCGGATCACCGCCTCGGACACCGCGGCCGTGGCCGCGGGTGCCGCCGAACCGATCCCACTGCCCGCCGATTCCACGGCGGCCTGGCCACCGGGTTTCCACGGTGGCTACATCGACGCCATGGAGTGGCGTGTCGTGGCGGGCGGGCTGGACCGGCCGGGGCCCGCGACGGTGTGGGTGCGGCAACGAGTGGCCCTTGTCGAGGGCGAGCGACCTACCTCACTGCAACGGCTGTTCGCGATGGCCGACTCCGGCAGCGGGGTGTCCAACCGGCTGGACCCGAGGCAGTGGTTGTTCATCAACTCCGAGCTGACCGTGCACCTGCACCGCCTGCCGTCCGGGTCCTGGACCGGGATGGAAGCCGACACGATCATCGGCCCTTCCGGCCTGGGGACCGCGAGCACCCGACTGTATGACGCTTCCGGGCAGATCGGGACCGGTGCGCAGGCGTTGCTCGTCCGGACACGCTGAGCGCCTCCCGGCGGAGTGCGGCACGATCTACTAACCTGCCTGCACAACCAACAGCGTGGAGTTCCGTGGCATGCAGATCACCTCGGTGGTCAACCAGAAGGGCGGGGTCGGCAAGACCTCGCTCAGCGTCGGGCTAGCGGCCGCACTGGCGGAACGCGGTCGGCGGGCCCTGCTCGTCGATCTCGACCCGCAGGGCCACGCCACCACGGAGTTGCTCGGGCTGCCCGAACCACCCCCGCAGGCGCCGACCCTCGCCAAGGCCCTCACCAAAATGTGGAAGGGCCCGGTCGAGGAGCTGGTGGTACCCCATCAGCGGTCCAACATCGCGCGAGGTGGGGCGCTCGACGTGATCCCGACCTCGCCGGGCATGTTCGACCTGATCCGGCGGCTCGACCAGTTCCGGGTGCCCGGCTGGCAGCTTGCCAGGGTCATCCAGTTCGCCAACTACGACCACGTGATCATCGACTGCCCACCCGCGCTGGATGTGCTCACGAACAATGCGATCGTGGCCACCCACGGGATCCTGGTTCCGGTGCAGCCGGACCGGACCAGCATCAGGGCGCTGCGGCTGATGCGCGAACAGATCAGCTACGTGGAGACGATGGTGAACCGGCCACCGGTCGCCTACTACGGGCTGGTTCCCGGCCTGTACCGCAGGCCGATCTCCTCCTACGCGCTGGCCGCGCTGAACGACCTGCAGGGGTTCGGCCTCCCGATGCTTGCACACGTGCCCCTCGGGGTGGTGATGAACGAGGCGGCCGCACGGGGCATGCCGGTCACCACCTTCGCCCCGGAGACGGTCCAGGCGGTGGCCTTCCGGCAGATCGCCCACGCCGTCGAACTGGCCGGGGCACAGCAGTCCGCACCGCCGCCGATCCCCGCCGAGCACGAGGACGACTTCGTGTTCGAGGACTTCATCGCCTCGGTCTCGCACGCTCGGGACGTCAACGACAACGGCTCCCGCCGCAAGCTCTACGACCTGATGCCGAAACGACCCCGCCCACCGCGCTGACCGGCTGCCCCTGCCGCGCCGCGGTCACAGCCTGCAGGACCGGATATCGGAGGCCAGCACCGCCTTCGCGCCGAGTTCGGCCAGCTCGTCCATGATCTGGTTGGCCTTCTTCCTCGAGACCATGGCACGGACGGCCACCCAGTCCGCATCGGCCAGCGGGGCGACCGTGGGCGACTCCAGGCCCGGGGTGACCGCGATGGCCTTGTCCAGCAGTTCGCGGGGGCAGTCGTAATCCAGCATCAGGTACTGCTGCGCGAACACCACACCCTGCAGCCGCGCGGTCAGCTGGGCCTTCGGTTTGGTCTGCTCGCCGTCGGTCTGCCGGATCAACACCGCCTCGGACACGCAGATCGGGTCCCCGAAGGCCACCAGATCATGCTGGCGCAACGTGCGGCCCGAGCCGACGACATCCGCGATCGCGTCCGCCACGCCGAGCTGCACGGAGATCTCCACGGCCCCGTCCAGGCGGATCACCTCGGCCTCCACCCCGCGCCGGGCCAGGTCGTCACGCACCAGCCGAGGGTAGGAGGTGGCCAGCCGCTTGCCTGCCAGAGCGGAAATCGTCCAGTCCCGGCCGACGGGTGCCGCGTAGCGGAACGTGGAGCCGCCGAACCCGAGTTCCAGCAACTCGGTCACCGGCGCACCGGAGTCCAGCGCGAGATCCCGGCCGGTGATGCCGAGATCGAGCTCACCGGAACCCACATACAGCGGGATGTCCTTGGGGCGCAGGAAGAAGAACTCGACCTCGTGCACGGTGTCGAGCACCGTGAGGTCGCGCTGCTCATGCCGCTGCCGGTAACCGGCCTCGGCCAGCATCGCCGAGGCGGCCCCGGCGAGCGCCCCCTTGTTCGGTACCGCGACACGCAGCATTTCCTACCTCACAGGTAACGGTAGACGTCCTCGGCCGAGATGCCGCGGCCGAGCATGAGCACCTGCACTCGATACAGCAGCTGGGACATCTCCTCCGCCAGCCGTTCGTCGGACTCGTACTCGGCGGCGATCCACACCTCACCCGCCTCCTCGAGCACCTTCTTGCCCTGGGCATGCACGCCCGCGTCCAGCGCCGCGACCGTGCCCGAGCCCTCCGGGCGGCTCCTGGCGCGCTCGGCAAGCTCCGCGTACAGCTCGTCGAAGGTTTTCACGAGCGCTGATCCTTTCATCTGTCCCGGTCAGCCCGCCGACTGGCCCAGGACGCTAAGCCGCCGGTCACGTCCGGTACACCCTTGACAGCCATCCATAACACTGTTACTAATGACGTAACGGTGTTATTATTGCTCTTCTCGCCCCGGAGGCCGCCGATGACCACCAGCACGCAGTCCACGTTCACCACCGGCCTGCGCACCCTCGACCGGGAACGGGTGGTGGACGCGCTGCCCGTGTCCGGAGAGCTGCCGCACTGGCTGAACGGCTCCCTCATCCGCAACGGCCCCGCCGCCTTCGACTGGCGCGACGGCTCGTTCCGGCACTGGTTCGACGGTCAGGCCATGCTGCACCGGTTCGAACTCGACAACGGCCGGGTCGGCTACCGCAACCGGTACGTGGACACCCCGAGCAGCAGGTCGGTCCGGTCGGACGGTCGGATCGCCTACAGCGAGTTCGCCACCGACCCGTGCCAGTCGTTGTTCAGCCGCTTCTTCACGCAGTTCCGCCGGGTCGCCGTGCCGAACCCGAACGTCAACGTGCAGCTCGGCGGCGAGCACGCCGTGGCCCTCACCGAGCTGCCGCTTCCCGTCGAGTTCGACCCGGAGACCCTGGAAACCCTGCGCGTATCCGGCTACCAGGACTCGCTGCGCGGCAACGTGACCACGGCACACCCGCATGCCGACCCCACCACCGGGGACCTGGTCAACTACCTGCTGCGGTTCGGCCGGACCAGCGCGTACCAGGTGTACCGGCAGGCGGGCGGCAACCGCCGCGAGCTGATCGGCACGGTACCCACGGACAGGCCGGGCTACCTGCACAGTTTCGCCGTCACCGAGCACCACGTGGTGCTGATGATCTTCCCGCTGGTGGTCAACCCGCTGTCCTTCCTGCTGCGCAACCAGCCGTTCATCGCCAACTACCGGTGGCGTCCGGAGCTGGGCACCCGGATCGTCGTGCTCGACTCGCGCACCGGCGCGATCCGCACCGACACCAGCACCGAGCCGCTGTTCTCGTTCCACCACATCAACGCCTTCGAGGAAGGTGACACGGTCGTCCTCGACCTCAGCCAGTACCACGACGCCACGATCGTGGACGCGCTGTACCTGGACCGCCTGCGCGCGGGCGAGGGCATCCCGCCGGCCCGGCCCGTGCGGCACCGGGTCGAACTCGACTCGGGTCGGGTGCGGTCCACCAGGCTGTCCGAGGAACCGCTCGAGCTGCCCACCATCGACTACCGGCGGCGCAACGGCCGCCCCTACCGCTACACCTACGGCGTCGGTGCCGACCGTGGTGCGGCCGAGCTCGCCGACTTCTTCAACCAGCTGGTCAAGCTCGACACGCGCACCGGTCGCACGATCGTGTGGCGCGAGCCGGGCACCTACCCCGGGGAGCCGGTGTTCGTGCCGGCGCCGAACGCGACCGAGGAGGACGAGGGCGTGGCGCTGTCGGTGGTACTCGACCCGGCCGCGGACCGGTCGTTGTTGGTGGTACTGGACGCTCGCTCGTTCGGCGAACTGGCCAGGGCCGAGGTTCCGCACCCGATTCCGTTCGGCTTCCACGGCCAGTTCACCCGCGCCAGGTGAACTGGACCACTTCCGGCCCGAGCAGTTGACCTACCGTTCCCGGTGCACTTGACTTCTTTTCCGAACCGCACACCGGAACGGAAAGAAGTGGTATGCACAGCGACCAGTTGCCAACCGGAAACGACGGCGTGGCCTCGTCCCGCCGACGCGAACTGGAGATCGAGCTACCCCGGCGGTCCGAGCACATCGACCAGGACGCCGAGTACTGCTCGGTTTTCCTGGACGGGAACTGGCGCAAGATCCGCTTTCACGACTACGCGGAGATCTACCGCATTCCGGGACTCTACGAGCAGTTGTTCCACGATATTCTGGACTGCCGATCCCCCGATGTCGTCGGCAAGCTGTTGAAGGAGGAACTGCAACGGCAGAACGTGGACGCGGCCTCGTTGCGCGTGCTCGACCTCGGTGCGGGCAACGGCCTGGTCGGGGAACAGCTACGCAACATCGGCGCCGGTCACCTGGTCGGCGTGGACATCATTCCCGAGGCGGCCGAGGCCGCGCGGCGCGACCGTCCGCGGGTGTATGACGCCTACCACATCGCCGATGTGGTGACCCCGCCTGCGGAGGTGGACGGCGCGCTGCGCTCGGCCGAGCTCAACACCCTGTGCTGCGTCGCCGCGCTCGGTTACGCCGACATCCCTCCCGCCGCTTTCCGCGCCGCCTTCAACCGGATCAGCGAGGGCGGCTGGATCGCGTTCACCATCAAGGACCGGTTCCTCTCGGCGGAGGACACCTCGGGGTTCGCCCGCCTGGTCCGGGCCTGCGAGGAGCACGGCCTGCTGCAGCCGAGGTCCACCGAACGCTACCGGCACCGGGTCGACGTGCGCGGCGAGCCGCTGCACTACGTGGCGATCGTGGGCACCAAGCACGCCGACATCCCGGTCGATCTCCTGC
Source organism: Amycolatopsis cihanbeyliensis (assembly GCF_006715045.1). Taxonomy (GTDB): domain Bacteria; phylum Actinomycetota; class Actinomycetes; order Mycobacteriales; family Pseudonocardiaceae; genus Amycolatopsis; species Amycolatopsis cihanbeyliensis. Next base: position 499,844 of record NZ_VFML01000001.1, read on the forward strand.
CCTGACGGCCGGCTCAGCCCGCCTCGGGCAGGCAAGCGGCCAACGTGCCGACGTCCACACCCACCAGCGAGCCGCGAAAGACCCGCCGCTCACCGGGCTCCACCGCCACGTCGTTCGGCACCACCAGCACGGCGCACCCCGCGGCCACCGCCGACTCCGCGCCGGGTGGCGAGTCCTCGACGGCGACGCAGCGGGTCGGGTCCACGCCGAGCCGCCGCGCGGCGAGCAGGTAGGGCGCCGGGTGCGGCTTGTTCTGCCCGCCCACCTCGTCACCGCAGACGGTGGTGTCGAAGAACTCTCGCCCGATCGTGTTCAACGCGAGCTCGGTCAGTGCCCGCTCGGTGGAGGTGACCAGCGCGGCCGGGATCCCCGCCGCGCGCATGGCGACCAGCGCGTCCCGGGCACCGGGACGCCACGGCAGCTCGTCGGCGAACAGGGTGGCCGTGCGTCGCCGGATCCCCTCCCCCAGCTCGGCGATCGCGCTCGGGGTGCGCTCCCGCCCCGCCAGCTCGAGGAGATACCGCGCGGTACTGTCCATGTTGGACCCGACGAGGCTCGCTCGCTGCTCGTCGGTGAGGGTGCCGCCGAGCCGCTCGACGGTCTCGTACAGCGCCACGTCCCACAGCTTCTCCGAATCCACCAGCGTGCCGTCCATGTCCCACAGCACGGCGGCCGGCACGGTGGCTTCGCCGTCCACAGCGGACGGTTCGGTCACGATTGCTCTCCCAAGGTCGTCGGTTCAGGCCGCGCATGGCCGCATACTGAGCGTGTCCGGCCCCCGCCGGCCCGGACACGCCCCGGGTGAGCAGGGCCGCGAGCAGCGGGTAGGGGGCAGTCCGGCACGCCTACCAGCCTACGGGTCTCCGGCGGGTTCGCCGGGGTCGTAGGCTGACGTTGTGAGCAAGTCCCCCGACGAATCAGCAGACGACCAAGCCCAGGACACCGCCGGGCGGCCGGCGCGAGCAGCAGGCCCCGCCGGGTCCCAACCCGTCATGGTGGTGGCCTTCGAGGGGTGGAACGACGCGGGCGACGCCGCCAGCACGGCTCTCGAGCATCTCCAGCTCAACTGGGACGCCGATCCGCTGGCCGAGCTCGATCCCGACGAGTACTACGACTTCCAGGTGAGCAGGCCCACCGTCCGCATGGTGGACGGGGTCACCCGCCGGGTGGAGTGGCCGACCACCCGGCTCGCCGTATGCCGGCCGGAGGGCGTCGACCGGGACATCGTGCTCGTGCAGGGCCCCGAGCCGAACATGCGCTGGCGCGCCTTCTGCGCCGAGCTGGTCGAGCACATCGAGCGGCTCCAGGTGTCCACCGTCGTCACCCTCGGCGCCTTGCTGGCCGACACGGCGCACACCCGTCCGGTGCCGGTGACCGGGACGGCCTACGACGCCGAAGCGGCGAACCGCTTCGGCCTGGAACGTAACCGCTACCAGGGACCCACCGGGATCGTCGGTGTGCTGCAGGACATCTGCGTGAACGCCGGGATCCCGGCCGTCTCGGTGTGGGCGGCCGTCCCGCACTACGTCTCGCACCCGCCCTCCCCGAAGGCCACCCTCGCCCTGCTGCACAAGCTGGAGGACGTGCTCGACGTGGAGATCCCGCTCGGCGCGCTGCCCGAACAGGCCGAGGAGTGGCAGCGGACGGTCAGCGAGATGGCCGAGGAGGACGAGGAGATCAGCGAGTACGTGCGTACCCTCGAGGAACGCGGGGACGCGGCGATCACCCTCGACGAGACCAGCGGCGACAAGATCGCCGCCGAGTTCGAGCGCTACCTGCGGCGACGTAGGCCGGACGGGCCGGGACCGACCGGCCGCTGAACGCCGGCGGCGGCTCGGGCGAGACGCGCGCGCCGCGTCGCGGACGCCCACCCGTTGCGGTGCGCCCGGGGCTACAGGAGCCGGCGTAACGGGACCGCGCCGCGGGTGCGTCGACGCCACTCCCGGGGGTAACCGAGGGAGACCTCCTCGAACCGCACCCCGTCCTGATGGGTGGTGCGCGGAATGTGCAGGTGGCCGTAGACGGCGATCTCGGCACGGTAACGCAGGTGCCAGTCGGCGGTCTCCTCGGTGCCACACCACATGGCGAACTCGGGCCAGTACAGCGGCGCCGTCGGGTGCCGGTGCAGCGGCCAGTGCGACACCAGGATCGTGCGGTGATCGGCGGGGACCGCGGAGAGGCGCTCGCCGCTGATCTTCAGCCTGCGCGCGCACCATTCCGACCGGCTGGGATAGGGATCGGGGTGCAGGAAGAACTCGTCGGTGCAGACCACACCGGCGTCCTTCGCCTGCTCCAGCGCCTCGGCCACGGGCAGGCCCTCGGCCTGGGGCGTGCGCCAGGTGTAGTCGTAGAGCAGGAACAGCGGGGCGATGGTCAGCGGGTGCCCGGCGTGCTCCCATACCGCGTACTCGTCCTCCGGGGTGAGCACGTCAACGGTGCGGCAGCGGCGCACGATCTCCTCGTACCTGGCCTGCCCCCGCGCCTGCACCGGGTCGTCCTTCGTCGTCCACAGCTCGTGGTTGCCGGGAACCCAGACGACCTTCGCGAACCGCTCGCGCAGCATCGCGAGCGTGTCGATGATCGCGGGCACCCGTTCCGCGACGTCACCGGCGACGATCAGCCAGTCCTCGGGTGTCTCCGGTCGGATCGTGTCGACGACGGGCGCGTTCCCATCGTGGGTGACGTGCAGGTCACTGGTGGCGAACAGGTGTGGCACGCCGACCACCGTAGCTGCCGTCCCGCCGATCTCGCCCCCCGTTTCGCCACACCACTAACCACAGCACCAGTAGGCCGGCCACGATCTGCAGACAAGCCTGCACGTCAAGCAACCCGGTGAGCGGCAACCGACCAGCGAGGGCACCGGCCGCCCACATGCCCACCGCGGTGCACCCGGCCATCCCGGCGAACGCCGCACTCAGTACCCGGCCGGTCAGCGTGGACGGCACGGCGGTCTGCACCACCGCCAGCAGCCCGGAAGTGGCAGCCACGGCGGGCGCACCGGCGACCGCGAACAGCCCCAAGTACAGCCCGAAGGCCGTGGTGAGCGCCGGGCCGTTCCAGATCAGCAGGGACATCAGCCCCAGTGCCAGTGTCGCCCAGCCGAGCAGGGCCGCAGGGGCCACCCTGCGAACCAGGGTGGCGACCGCGATGCCGGCGACCAGGCCGCCCACGGCCTGCACACCGCGCAGCACACCGACCTCCGCCGGTCCCCCACTGAGCGAGTGAAGCACGAACAGGACGAACAACACCAGGAACATCCCCTGCGCCAGCGACATCAGCGCCAGCGCCACGCCGGTAAGCCGCAGCACTCGCGCACGCCGGATCATGCCGACCCCGGCCAGCCAATCCCGCAGCATCGACCGGCGTCCGGACGGCTCGGGCCGGGCGGTCCCGGCAGTGAACCGGGGAATGAGCAATAGCCCGGCGACCAGCAACGCGGCGAGGTAGCCGCCAACCAGCCAGCCCATGCCGCCGAACCCGAGCAACAGCCCGCCGCCGGACGCGCCCGCCAACCGGGCCACACTCCCGTTGAACCCCATCAGCCCGTTGGCCGCGGTGACCAGCCGGGCATCCACCAGTTCCGGAATCAGCGCGCCGCGCACCGGCTCGAACGCGGCGGCCAACCCGGCCTGCGCGGCCATGACCAGGTACACCACCGTGAGGTCGGCACCGCCGACGGCAAGCGGGACCGCGGCCAGCCCCTGGCCTGCGCAGACCACGCGGAGCAGCACCTGCCGGTCCCAGCGGTCGGCCAGCACTCCCGCCAGTGGGCTCAGCACGACCGCGGGCAGCAGTCCCAGCACCATGATGGCAGCCGTAGAGGTCGCCGATCCGGTCAGCTGGTACGCCAGAACCGGCAAGGCGGCCTGCAGCATCCACTCCGCCAGCTCCGAGCACAACGACGCCAGCCACAGCCGGGCGAACCCGGGCTCGCGCAGTACCTCGGGGCCCCTCACGAGCTCGGTCTCCCGTCCGCCTCGATCCGCGGAAAGGCGCGCAGACCCGCGTGCACCGGCCGCGCGTCGGCGGGGGCGTCGGTGCGGATGGTGCTGACATAGGGACGGATCAGCGCGTCCACCGCCGCCACCAGCGCGTCGAGCTCGGCCGGGGTGACGCGCAGCGTGTAGGTGTTGAACGCGCTGGCACGCTGCCACTCCGGGTCGAGTTCCCGCGCGGTGTCCAGGAACCGCGTGGTCAGCTCCTGTTCCTCCCTCGCCGCCGTACTCGCAACGGCGAGCTGGGCGACCCGCACCGCCGGATCGTCGTCGAAGGCTCCGATGTCCAGCCCGACCTGGCCTACCCGCCACGGCCGCTGCCTGCCGTCGGCCCCCTCGGAAGGCTCCACCAGGCCGTACTGCGCCAGCTGTCGCAGATGCCAGCTGCAGTTGGACGCGGTCGAGTCGACGGCCCGGGCACACTCGCTCGCCGTGCGCGGCCCCACCGCGCTCAGGTAGCTGAGCAGCGAGGCACGCAGCGGATGCGCCAGCGCCCGCATCAGCTCCGCGTCCCTGGTTCGCCGGCGCGGTGGCAGGTTGGTCATGTCAGCCCCCCATACCTGAAAGAGTTATTTCGAAATATATCTTTCAGAGTATGGCCGCTCACGTCAAGAGCAAAACCGGTTGACCAACCCGGCTGCTGTCGCGTTAATGTCAGCTTCATCATGAAGAGCTGACACCGCGTCCGCCCCGTGTCCGAGGCCATCGCCCGGCGGGGATCCGTGCTGGCACCGGGACCGGTGATGCCTCATGTCTTCTTCCGCCTTTCTGCGCGCCGACGATCTCGCCTTCGCCTATCGCGACCGGGTGGTGTTCGACGGCCTTTCGCTCGTCGCGGGCGCCGGCACCCGGCTGGGCCTGGTCGGCGAGAACGGCACGGGGAAGTCCACCCTGCTGCGGTTGCTCGCCGGGCTGGAATGCCCGCAGGCCGGGCAGGTACGGCGCGGCACCGACCTCGGGTTCCTGAACCAGGAGCTGCCGTTCCCTTTCACGGCGAGGGTCGCCGACGTGCTGGAAGACGCGCTCGCCGAGATCAGGGGCGCGGCGCGACGGCTCGACCGGCTCACCGAGCGGCTCGCCGACCGTCCGGAGGACGCCCGCGCGCTCGAGGAGTACGGCCAGGCGCTGGAGTGGGCACAGGCACACGACCTGTGGGACGCCGACCGGCGGGCCAAGCTGGTGCGCATCGGGCTCGGGCTCGGCGACATCGACACCGGACGCACGCTGGACACGCTCTCCGGTGGCCAGCGGTCCCGGCTCGGCCTCGCCGCGCTGCTGATCCGGCAGCCGGAGACCTTGCTGCTGGACGAGCCGACCAACCACCTGGACGACGAGGCGGCCGAGTTCCTCGAGCGGCATCTCGCGGCGTTACCGGGCACCGTCGTGCTCGCCTCGCACGACCGGGTGTTCCTGGACGCCGTCTGCACCGACCTCCTCGACCTCGACCCCGCGCTCGGCGGGCCGACCCGGTACGGCGGCGGCTACTCCGACTACCTGGCGTACAAGCGCGCCGAGCGGGCCCGCTGGGCGCAGCGCTTCACCGAGGAGCAGGCGGAGCTGCGAGAGCTGCGGCACGCGGTCGCGGTCACCGCGCGGGACATCAACCACAACCGCGGGCCACGGGACAACGCGAAGATGGCCTACGACTTCAAGACCGGGCGGGTGCAACGGCAGATCTCCCGCCGGGTGCGCAACGCCCGGCAACGGCTGGCCGAGCTGGAGCGCGACCAGGTCCGCAAGCCGCCCGCCCCGTTGCGGTTCGCGGGCACGCTCACCGCGCGGCCACGGGCGGAAGGTCCCGCGCTGTCCCTGCGGGAGGTGCACGTGCCCGGGCGAATCCACATCGGACGGTTGGACATCGGCTCCTCGACCCGGTTGCTGGTGACCGGAGGCAACGGCGCGGGCAAGTCCAGCCTGCTGGCCGTGCTGGCCGGCAGGCTGGAACCCGCCGCGGGGACCGTGCACCGGCGCCCCGGCTCCCGGGTCGGGCTGCTCGAGCAGGACGTAGTGTTCGCCGATCCCGCCCGCACCCCGCGACAGATCGTCGCGGCGGCCGGGGCCGGCGTCCTGGCCGACCTCGGCCTGCTCGCGCCGCGGGACCTCGACCGGCCGGTGGGTGTGCTGTCCACCGGGCAGCGCCGCAGGCTCGGCCTCGCGCTGCTGATCGCCGACCCGCCCCAGGTACTGCTGCTGGACGAGCCGACCAACCACATCTCACTCGGTCTGGCCGAGGAGCTCACCGCGGCACTGGACACCGCCCCCGGCGCCGTGGTGATCGCCTCGCACGACCGCTGGCTGCGGCGCGGCTGGTCCGGTGCGCACCTCGCCCTCGCGGAGGGCGAGGTCGCCGGTCAGCGGCCGCCGAACACCACGTCCGAGCAGGTGTAGAAGGCCTCGCCGCTGTCCGGAAGCACCCGCTGCCAGATGGAGTAGATCAGATGCCGCCCGGTCTTGCCCTCGGGCAGCGTCGCCCGGATCTGGTACGAGCGGTTCACCAGCGGCGGGTTGTCCACCCGGTGGAACAGCTCCAGGTCGGACCACCGCAACGGCCGGGTCGGGTCGTAGCCGTCGCGGGTGACGTAGAGCTCGAAGTACCCGCGGTGCGGCACGGCGGCCAGGTACTGGAAGGTGTACTCACCGCCGGTCGGCATCGGGGTGGCCTCCCAGTCGGCCCTCGGCAGGTCGAGGCCGCGGTACTTCGAGCGCCCCGCGCTGCACAACTGGCCGTCCGGGATGATCTCCCGGTGCCGACCGTTGGCGTTGGGCTGGTTCACCTCGTTCCAGTCGTAGAACACCCACGACCCGCTCGCGGCCACGGCCGCTTTGCAGGCCGCGGAGTCCGGGGACTCCGGGCCCTCCAGGTAGCAGTTGTAGACCCGGCTGACCGGGTCACCCATCGAGCCGTGCGCGCCCGCGACGCCCGCGGTGAGCAAGGACGATCCCAGCACGAGCGCGCCGGTGAACGCGGTCAGCAGGGTCAGGCTTCGAGTCTTACGCCTTCGCATGGACAGACCTCCGCTTGGCAGGGAAAGCGATCCCACCAGCGTGACTGGTCCAGTCCATTACGCCCAGCGCCGAAGGCAGGGTGTGCGATGACGATGGCCGATAGCCCGCGATTATCGGCCCTACAGCCGGATCCCGAGCAACGCGTCCACCGCGTCCCGCATCAGCGTGGGCGCCCCCTCGTCGGTACCGCCGTGGCGCACCGCGTCCTCGACCCAGGCATCGACCGCGGCCAGCGCCTTCGGGGTGTCCAGGTCGTCGGCGAGATGGTCGCGGAGCCTGTCGACCGTGGCGTCGGCGGCCGGCCCCGCGGGCAGCGCCACCGCCTCGCGCCAGCGCGCGAGCCGCACCTGTGCCTGCCCCAGCAGGTCCTCGGTCCAGGACCGGTCGGCGCGGTAGTGCCCGGCCAGCAGCCCCAGCCGGACCGCGGCGGACTCCGCCCCGTCGGCCCGCAGCCGGGACACGAACACCAGGTTGCCCTTGGACTTCGACATCTTCGCACCGTCCAGGCCGATCATCCCGGCGTGCACGTAGTGCCGGGCGAACGGGTGCTGCTCACACAGCGCCTCGGCGTGCGCCGCGCTGAACTCGTGGTGCGGGAAAGCCAGGTCCGACCCGCCGCCCTGCACGTCGAACCCCATGCCGAGGCGGTTCACCGCGATCGCGCTGCACTCGATGTGCCAGCCGGGCCTGCCCGGGCCGAGCTCGGAGTCCCACTGCGGCTCCCCCGGCCGCGCGGCACGCCACAGCAACGCGTCCATCGGGTCCCGCTTGCCCGGCCGGTCCGGGTCACCGCCGCGTTCCGCGAACAGGGTCGCCATGGTCGCGGCGTCGTAGTTGGACTCGTAGCCGAAGTTCGGGGTGGCGGTGCGGTCGAAGTAGATGTCCGGGAACTCCGGGTCGTCCGCGCGGTAGGCGGCCCCGTTGGCGAGCAACTTCCCGATCACCTCGACGGTCTCCGGCATGCACTCCACCGCGCCCACGAACTCCCGCGGCGGCAGCACCCGCAGCGCCTCCATGTCCTCCCGGAACAGCGCGGTCTCCCGCATGCCGAGTACCACCCAGTCGTCCTGGTCCCGCTCGGCGCGCTCGAGCAACGGGTCGTCGATGTCGGTGACGTTCTGGACGTAGTGCACCTCGTGCCCCGCGTCCAACCACAGCCGATGCACCAGGTCGAACGCGAGGTAGGTGGCGGCGTGCCCGAGATGGGTGGCGTCGTAGGGGGTGATCCCGCAGACGTACATTTTGGCCACCCGGCCCGGGGCCGTCGGTCGCAGCTGTCCACTCGAGGTGTCGTGCAGCCGCAGTGGACGAGGCGTCCCCGGCACGCGGGGCAGGGCAACCGATGACCAAGTTTGCATACCACCCACACTAAGTGCATTCCCCGCCCCGGCGCCCACCCGGTGGGACCGCCCCCCGATGAGTGACCTCGTTCCGCGCGAAGGACGCGAGGAACGAGGTCACTCGTGGCGGATCAGGTGTGCCGGGCGGCGTTGGCCTCGGCGGCGTCGCGAATGAACTCACCCACGCCGGGGCGCTGGTCCGGTTCGCGTACGAGGAAGCCGAGCTGCGCCGGCTCGGTGACATACAACTCGGTGATGTGCCGGTGCAACTCGTACCCACACTCTCCCATGAACTCGCCCAGCATCCGGCGATGCTCCTCGGCGAGGTCCATGGCGGCCACGCCGTCCGCGGCCGCGCCGGAGTCGAGCAAGCCGAGCAGCGTGGCCACCCACGCCCGCCGCGTGTCCTCAGCCTGCCGCCACTCCCGCTCGCCGAAGTCGGCGGTCCGCTCGCGGGCGGTCTGCCACTCCTTGGTGTGCCCCCACCGGCGCCCGGCCTCCTCGGCGTAGCCGGGCGGTTCGGCGTGGCCGAAGATCTCGAACTTCTCCTCCGGGGTCAACGCGTTGCCCATTTCCTTGGCCTCCAGTACCTGTTCGACGGAGGCGACCATGCGCCGCAGGTGCTCGATTCGCTCCAGCAGCAGGTCTCGCTGCCGGCGCAGGTGCCCGACCGCATCGTGGTCCGGGTCGTCGATCACAGCGGCGATCGCCTCCAGGGAGAACCCGAGCTCGCGGTACAGCAGGATGCGCTGCAGCCGGTCCAGGTCCCCGTCGCCGTACCGCCGATACCCCGCGTTGCTGCGGCTGCTCGGCGAGAGCAGCCCGATCTCGTCGTAGTGGTGCAGCGTGCGCACGGTGACTCCGGCGAGCTCGGCGACCGCGCCGACCGGGTAGCTCACGGTTCTCCCCTCCTTCGGCGCCGCCGTCTCCGCGGCGCCCGTGCCGGTTCAGACTGCGGCCTCCCGCTACGTGAGGGTCAACTCCCGGCCGGCTCCGTCCCGGTGAACGACGTGGACCAGAGGAACCGCAACCCCTCATCCAGGTCGGAGCCGCTGGGTGAGGCGGCCGGGTCGAGCAACCACTGGACCGACAGACCGTCACAGACCGCGATCACCAGGCTGGCGATCGTCACGCATCGGCTGTCCGCGGGCCGGACACCCTCGCCGATCGACTCGGCCACCAGCTCGGCCACCCGCGCCCGCAGCCGCCGGTACTGGTCGGCGAACTGCGCCCGCAACGACGGCGTGCGCTCGGCCTGCGCCAGCGCTTCGACATAGGACAGCAGCAGTGCCCGCCTGCTGGACAGGTTCTCCAGCATCACCGTCCAGGTGAGCAGTCCGCGCTCGGCAGGCGAGGCATGCGGGTCGGCCATGGCCACCCGTGCCAACTGCTCGGTCCACTCCTCGAGAACCTCGCCGATCGCCTCGTTCAGCAGGCCCGCCTTCGACCCGAAGTGGTACCCGATCGAACGCAGGTTGGTCCCGGAGGCCGCCACCAGATCGCGGGCCGTGATATGCGCGTACCCCTTGTCCTCCAGTAGCCGGCGTGCCGCCGCGAGCAGGTCTTGCCGATGGCCCACCGAGCCAGGATAGACCTCCGGCCGCGGTGACGCTTGACACCACAGGTATACGCCCGTAGAAATTTATACGGACGTATTAGTCGGCTTCCCTTCGAGGAGCAAGCCAGATGACCACCGGTACCGCGACGCCCACCGCCCCGCGCCTCCCGCCGGGGCCGCGCCTCCCGATGACCGTCCAGACCGCGCTGTTCGGCATGTTCCGGCACCGCTGGCTGCCCAGGCTGCGTCGCCGGTACGGCGAGGTGTTCCGGATGCACGTCTACCCGGAACGACACGTGGCCCTACTGTCCAATGTGGAAGACATTCGTACGGTGTTCGCCGGGTCGAACACCGTCTTCCACGCCGGCGAGGGCAATATGGTGCTCGGCCCGCTGATGGGCGAGCACTCCGTACTACTCACCGACGAGGGCGCGCACCTGCGCGCCCGCAAGTTGCTGATGCCCGCCTTCCACGGGGCCGCCCTGCGCGGCTACCGCGACCTGGTCGGCGAGCTCGCCGAGGCGGAGGTACGGCAGTGGCCCGCGGGCGGGCCACTGCCGACACACGACAGGATGCGAGCGCTCACCCTCGAGGTGATCCTGCGGGTGGTCTTCGGCGTGGGCACCGGCCCCCGCCTCGACGAGCTGCGCACCCGGTTGGGCAGGCTGGTCGAGGTCGGACCACTCGACATGATCGGCTGGTTCAACCCTGGCTTGCGCCGGATCGGCCCGTGGCGCCGGTTCGCCCAGAACCAGCGGCGGGTCGACGAGCTGCTCTACACCGAGATCACCGAGCGCAGGCAGGCCGCCGACCTGGAGTCCCGCGCGGACGTGCTGTCCCGGCTGCTCGCCGCGCAGGCGGGCGGCGAGCGGCTGTCCGACACCGAGCTGCGCGACCAGTTGATCACTTTGCTGCTCGCCGGGCACGAGACCACCGCCACCGCCTTGGCCTGGGCGTTTCACGAGCTGGCCCGCGACCCCGCACGGCAGGCGAAGGCCGCCGAGGCCGCCGCCGACCCCGGCACGGAAGGAGACCGGTACCTCGAGGCGGTGACCAAGGAGTCCATGCGCCTGCGCCCGGTGCTCACCGAGGTCGCCCGCAAACTCACCGAGGACGTGCACGTCGGCGGCTACCGGATCCCGGCCGGGTACACCGTGCTGCCGTCGATCGCGCTCGTGCACGCCGACCCGCACCGGCACCGGGAACCTCACCGGTTCCGGCCGGAGCGCTTCCTCGAGGACGGTCCGTCACCGGGCGGCTGGCTACCGTTCGGCGGTGGCGTACGGCGCTGCCTCGGCGCGGGCTTCGCGCTGATGGAAGCCACGGTCGTGCTCCGCGCGGTGCTCAGCCACTACCGGCTCGCGGCCGACCGGGAGCGCCCGGAACGCCCCAAGGCGCGGCACATCACCCTGGTGCCGAACCGCGGCGCGCGGGTGCTCGTCACCTCACGTTGACCGTCAGTAGCCATTCGTAATGTAATAGTAATGTGATCTAGGTTACAGCTCGGCGATTCGGGGCGATGCTGGAGGTGGTACTCCGATCCCCGAACCGAAGTAGGTGGCCCGATGACCGAGGCGGCTGGCGGCACGACGAACGGCCGGTATCTGGTTCTGCTGGAGGATCACTCCGGTGACGCGGGTATACGCACCATGGCCGATGTGGCCGGGCTCCGGCCGGCCAACACGGCCGACCTGGCGGGGACCACCCTGTCCGACCTGACCGCCGAGGTGGACGGCGTGCTGCTGTACGACCTCGGCGTCGTCCTGATCACCGCGGCGCCCGACCAGGTGGAGGCGCTGGACCGGGCGACAAGGGAACGCGGGCCGATCGCACGGGTGGAGCCGGAGCGGACGGTGCACGCGATCTCCCCTGCCGCGCCCGCCGCCGAGCAGGCAGGCATGGACGAGAGCACCCTGACCTGGGGCCTCCAGGCGGTCGGGGTGACGGAGAGTGACGCCACCGGAGCCGGGATCCGGGTCGCGGTACTGGACACCGGCTTCGATGTCGACCATCCCGACTTCGCCAGACGTACCGTGGTGACCAGGTCGTTCATCCCGGGCGAGGACATCGCGGACGGGCACGGGCACGGCACGCACTGCATCGGCACCGCCTGCGGTCCGCGCGAACCCGCGGAAGGCCCTGGCTACGGCATCGCCCACGAGTCCGAGATCTACGCGGGGAAGGTACTCAGCAACGCCGGCTCCGGCACCGACGGCGGCATCCTGGCCGGGATCTCCTGGGCGATCGCCCACGGTTGCACGGTGGTGTCCATGTCGCTCGGGGCGCCGACCCGTCCTGGCGACCCGCACTCCCCGATCTTCGAGCGCGCGGCGCGGCGCGCCCTGCAACGCGGAACGCTCATCGTGGCCGCCGCGGGCAACGACAGCAGGCGAGCGCAGGACCACATCGCTCCGGTCGGGCATCCGGCGAACTGCCCGTCCGTCCTGGCGGTCGGCGCGGTGGACGCACGCGACGGGATCGCGGACTTCTCCTGCGGCACGGTCGATCTGGCGGGCGCGGTCGACCTGATCGGCCCCGGGGTCGATGTGTACTCGAGTTGGCCCATGCCGGACCGGCAGCACACGATCAGTGGCACCAGCATGGCGACCCCACACGTCTCCGGGGTGGCCGCCCTGATCGCACAGCGGTACGGCGGGGGCGGGCTGGAGCTGTGGGCCCGGCTGAGCCAGACCGCACACCGTTCCGCCTTGCCTTCCACCGACGTCGGTGCTGGACTCGTGCGTGCCCCCGGCGCAGAGGGGTAGCACCGCATGGGAGGCGAAGGTGGAGCCGGAACACGAGGTGATCGTGTCGGTCACCGAGGAGGGCATGGCCCGCCTCGACCGGGTGGTGGCGGACCTGCGTGCGGCGGGGCTGGTCGTGCGTGAGGTGCTGGGGCCCCTCGGCATGGTGACCGGCTCGGTCCGGGCCGGGACCGCGGCGACGTTACCGGACGTGCCCGGCGTGCTGGACGTCGAGTACGCCCGGTCCTACCAGCTCCCGCCGGAGAACGGGCCGCGCGAGCGCAGGTAGTCACCGACCACCGCGGCTCCGAGGCCGTCCAGGTCCGGCGCCACCACCCTGCCGCCGGCGCGGCGGGCCAGCAGGTCGACGAACTCGGTCAGCCGCGGGTCGTCGCCGAGCCGGAACACGGTCATCGCGGCGCCGAGCTTTCCCAAACGGTCCACTTCGGACAAAGTCGTGAACAGGGTGCGCGGCGTCGGCGGGTAGTCGAACACCGCGGTACCGTCGGGTTCCAGATGCGCGGTGGGCTCTCCGTCGGTGACCAGCAGCACGACCGGCTGGGCGTCCGGATGCCTGCGCAGGTGCCGCCCCGCCAGCAACAGTGCGTGCTGCGCGTTCGTGCCCTGCTCCCACGTGCCCTCCATGCCGACCAGCTCGGCCAACTCCACCGTCGCCGCGTACCTGCCGAAGGTGATCAGCTGCAGCGCGTCGTCGCGGAACCGGGTGGCGATGAGCTGTTGCAGGGCCAGCGCGGTCCGCTTCATCGGCAGCCACCTGCCCTCCTGCACCATGGACCACGAGGTGTCCACGCACAGCGCGACCGCGGCGCGGGCCCGATGTTCGGTCTCGGCCACCTCCACGTCCGCGACATCCAGCCGCACCGCTGCGCCCGAACCGCCGGAAGCCGTGCGCAGCACCGCGTTGCGCACGGTGCGCGGAACGTCCCAGGGCTGGGTGTCTCCGAACCGCCAGGGCCTGCTGGACCCGCTGGGCTCGCCTGCCGCGCCCGCCGAGGCGGTGTCCCGATCCCCGGTGCGCCCGCGCAGGGACCGGATCACGTCCTTCAGCGCGGTTTCCGCCAGCCGGCGCAGCGCCTTGGGGGACAGCCGCAGCGAGCCGTCCGGTGTCCGCTCGAACATGCCCTGCGCGCGCAGCTCCCGTTCCAGCTGGGCGAGCCGTTCGGCGTCCACACCGGACTCCTCGCCGAGCTGCCTGCGCAACGCCTCGGTGTCGATGTCCTCCAGCCTGGCACCCGGGTAGGACTGGGAAAGCTGCTCGGCGAGCGCGTCCAGTTCGGCGAGGTCGACCATGGCCCGCGCGCCCTCGCCGAGACCGAGCGGGTCGTCCCCGCGGAACCGGGCCGCCGAGGCCCAGTCCTCGCCAGGGCGCAGCCCGCGCAACTGTTCGTCCAACCTGGACAGTTGCTCCGCCAACCGGGGGTCGCCGAAGGCCTGCTGGGACAGCTCGGCCAGCTCCGCGCGTTGCTCGGGAGTCATCGAGTTCAGCATCCGCTGCGCCGCGGCCGCGCGGGCCGCGAGCGCGTCGATCAGCTCGTCCACAGTCCGCGGGTTCTCCGGGAAGAAATCGCCGTGCCGTCGCATGAACTCGGCGAAGCGTTCCTCGATATCGGCGAATCCCCGCGCGTGCGCGGAGAGCAGGGCGTTCAGGTCGGCCAGCATCCGGTCGACCCGCTCGACATCCTGCCCGGTGGTCTCGGCCAGCGCGTTCTTCATGCCCTCGAACCGGGAGTCCAGCAGTTCCCTGCCGAGCATCTGCCGGATACGCCGGTAGGCCTCCGCCGCCTCCGGCGAGGTCCACTCGTAGTCGTCGAGCTCGGCCACCGCCGCGGCGGTTCCGGTGGGCAGCAGGTCCAGCCGCGCCTCGCGGAACCGGGCGTCCTCGCCGGGATCGCCTGCCAGCGCCGCGCGCTCGTCCCGCACCGCCTCGTCCAGCAGGCGCCGCACCTCCAGCAGGGTGCCGTCCAGCCGGTGCCTGCGCTGGATCTCCGCCCGGCGCTGCCACAGCCGCCGGGTCAGCTCGTCCAGGCCCGGGGTGTTCGCGGTGCCCCTGCGTAGCAGTTCCTCCAGCGCGGAGCGTGGCGAGGCTCCCGCCATCACCTCCTGGCCTACCTCATCCAGCGCGTCCCGCAGGTCGGCGGGCGGCGCCAGCGGGTCCGGCCCCTCGTGCCACGGCCCGTAGGAGTAGCTCATGGCTCGACTCCTCCCCGCCGCGCTCCTCGGCCCGCGGGCCGGACCTGCGATGCTCGCGGGTCGTCGCCTTCGCCGCTCATGGCTCGACTCCTCGCCGCTGCGCTCCTCGGCCCGCGGGCCGGACCTGCGATGCTCGCGGGTCGTCGCCTTCGCCGCTCATGGCTCGACTCCTCGCCGCTGCGCTCCTCGGCCCGCGGGCCGGACCTGCGATGCTCGCGGGTCGTCGCCTTCGCCGCTCATGGCTCGACTCCTCGCCGCTGCGCTCCTCGGCCCGCGGGCCGGACCTGCGATGCTCGCGGGTCGTCGTCTTCGCGGCTCATGGTCCGTACACCGTGGTGTCGTCGTCGGCGTCCTTGGCCAGCCTGCGGGCGAGGTAGAGCGACTCCAGCGCCAGCTCCACGGCGGCGGCGAGCCGGCCGGCCGGCTCGTCCGAGCCGACGCCCGCCCGCTGGGCCACCTCGTGCAGCACCGGCAGTTCGGGCAACGCCGCCAGCACCTCCTTGCCGGGCACCCGGTCCCCGGTGGCGACCAGGTGGCCATCGGCGACGGCATGACTGAGCGGCTCGAGGTCCAACCCGGCGAAGCGCTCCCGCGCGGTCTCCGCCACCGCCCTGCGCAGCAGGTGCACCAGGTGCTCGGTCTCCCGGCCCTCCTCCCCTGGCTCGAACTCGAGCTTGCCGCGCAGCACCACCGGAACGGCGTCCAGGTCGACCGGCCGGGCCACCGCAGGCTCCTCCCCGGTCAGCGCGGAGCGACGCAGGGCGGCGGCCGCGACGGTCTCGGCGGCGGCCACCGCGAACCGGGCCGACACGCCCGAGCGCTGGTCGATCACGTTCGATCCGCGCAGGTTGCGCACGAACCGGGCCAGCACCTCCAGCAACGGGTCGCCGACCTCGGCGACCAGCTCGGCCTCCTGCCGGACCACACCGACCTCGGCGGCGACGTCCAGCGGGTAGTGCGTGCGGATCTCCGCGCCGAACCGGTCCTTGAGCGGGGTGATGATCCGCCCGCGGTTGGTGTAGTCCTCGGGGTTGGCGGTGGCGACCAGCACCACGTCCAGTGGCAGCCGCAAGGTGTAGCCGCGGACCTGGATGTCGCGCTCCTCCATCACGTTCAGCAACGCGACCTGGATACGCTCGGCGAGGTCGGGCAGCTCGTTGATCGCCACGACTCCCCGATGAGCCCTCGGCACGAGTCCGAAGTGGATCGTCTCGGGGTCACCCAGGCTGCGCCCCTCCGCCACCTTCACCGGGTCGACGTCACCGATCAGGTCGCCGACCGAGGTGTCCGGGGTGGCCAGCTTCTCGGTGTAGCGCGCGCTCCGGTGCAGCCAGCTCACCGGCAGCTCATCCCCGAGTTCGGCGACCCTGCGCAGGGAAGCGGGCGTGATCGGGCGCAGCGGGTGCTCGGCGAGCTCGGAGCCCTCGATCACCGGCGTCCACTCGTCCAGCAGCCCGGCAAGGGTACGCAGCAGGCGGGTCTTGCCCTGCCCACGCTCGCCCAGCAGTACCACGTCGTGCGCGGCGAGCAGTGCCCGCTCGAACTGCGGCAGCACCGTGCCGGAGAACCCGAGGATGCCTGGCCACGGATCGCGGCCGGCGCGCAGCGCGCTCAGCAGGTTGTCGTGGATCTCGGTCTTGACACCGCGCGGCAGGTAGCCCTCGGCGCGCAGTTGTCCCGCCGTGCGGGGCAGATGTGCGGGTGCGGGGACGTTCACCCCGCCGACGCTACTCATCGCGGCCGCGCGCGTCGACGTGGAGCTGCTCCAGAGGCGAGTGCGTCCCGGGTGGGAGAACCCGTAGTGTGGGTCGCTGTGTGCTGTCCCAGTGCGACTCTCGCGGTGTGGTGCGCGGCATGGCTGCACGGCGCCGCGGCATCCGACAACGCTCTCGACGCGCTCCACGCGTGGGGCGAGGCGCATGAGGTCGTCGCGGCCGATCCCGACACCGCCGAGGCGTTCGGCATCCCGCTGACCGGCTCCGTACCGGCGCCGCCCGCCGCGCTGCTCACCGCGCTGCGCAAGCGGAACGCTCAGGACGCGCGACTCGTCCTCCCGGTCCCCGGCGACGTGCGCGGCCTCGGTGGTGGCGGCCCGCTGGCCGAGGCCGCCCTGCGCGCCGGCGAGGTCACCACCTTCCCCGGCATCGGCTATGGCGTGGTGCCCCAACCGATCGCCGAGGGACTGATGCGGTGGATCGTGTACCCGCTGGCCTCGCCGGTGCCTGCCGAGTCCGTCAGCCTTGGCGAGGCCGAGAACGCGCTCACCGACGCCGTCCGGACCAGCGCGGGAGCCCTGCAGGAGATGGAGGTGGCCAGGGAACGGCCGGGCGTACGGGACGAGCTGTCCGCGCGCCTGCGGTCCGCGCCCCGACCGGACTGGCCGCGCGGGACCCCGGGCCGGGCACTACGGGTGCTGCAACGCGCCGACGAGGTGGGCGCGATTCTCGCGCTGGCCCTGGCCGACGAGCCCGGCGGCGCCTTCTCCGCCTCCGCGGCGGGCCGGCGCGCCGAGGCCCTGCGCCCACTGTCCGACGCCGTCCGCACCGCCCGCGTCGCCGCCGTCTCCGAGGCCGTTCGGGTACTGACCGACTACGCGGACCGCCACCCGTAGCAGCACCGGCGTCGCCGAAAGCGGCGACGTATAGGTCGTTATACGGTCAGCCGGGGCGCTGGGCGGGCTCGCAGCAACGGGGCGCGCAGGGCGCGCCGTTGGTGGTGCAGCCGGCGGCCGGGAACCCGGAGAGCTTGCGCACCGGCGCGTCCGTCAGGTGTTCCCGGACCAGCTCGACCACCAGGTCGGCGAACCGCCGGTCGGAGTTCGGTGTGGCCGCGCGGGCGAAGCCCATGCCGAGCTCGGCCGCCCGCTCGGCGGCCTCGTTGTCCAGGTCCCAGATCACCTCGAGGTGATCGGACACGAAACCCACCGGGCACACCACCACCGAACCGACGCCCTCGGCGTGCAGCGCGTCGATATGGTCCACGATGTCCGGCTCCAGCCACGGCACCCGCGGCGGGCCGGACCGGGACTGCCAGACGACGTCGTGACGCTCCAGCCCGACCTCGGCGGCGACCAGCCGCGCGGCCTCGGCGACCTGCCGCGAGTAACGCCGCCCGCCCTCCTCGGGCGGCCCCGCCGCCCGGTCCGCGCTCTCCGGCACGGAATGCGCCACGAACACCGTGCGGGCCCCACCGGGCCGGCCGAGCTCGGTATGCGCCGCCCGCACCGCGTCGGCGAAGGAGCCGAGGAACAGCGGATGGTCGAAGAACTGCCGCAGCTTGGTCAGCCGCGGCGCGTCCGCACCCACCGCGGCCCGTGCCCGCGCGATGTCCTCGTCGTACTGCCGGCACGCCGAGTACCCACCGTAGGCGCTGGTCGGGAAGACCAGCGCGGAGCGCACCCCGTCGGCGGTCATCCGCGCCAGGGTGTCCTCCACCATCGGATGCCAGTTCCGGTTGCCGAAGTACACCGGCAGATCGAGCCCCTGCGCGGCGAGCTCCTTCTCCACCGCACCGATCGCGTCCCGGTTCAGCCGGTTGATCGGCGAGACACCACCGAAGTGGTGGTAGTGCTCGGCGACCTCGGCGAGCCGCTCCGGCGGCACTCCCCTGCCCCTGGTCACGTTCTCCAGGAAGGGCAGCACATCGTCCGGGCCCTCCGGACCACCGAAGGACAGCCAGAGTAATGCCTGATAGCCCATGTCACCCACGGCGACCATCTTCCGCCATGACCGGGCCCGCGCCGATCCGGGGCACTTTTTGTATCGGACGATCCAATACGTGCTACGGTCGCCGGTATGGCACGTCCACGCGAGTTCGACGAGCAGCACGCCGTCGAGCGAGCCATGCACGCGTTCTGGGAAACCGGATACGAAGGCACCTCGACCGAGCAACTGTGCGCGGCCACCGGGCTCGGCCGCAGCAGCATCTACAACACCTTCACCAGCAAGCACGCCCTGTTCCGCCGCTCGCTGCGGCACTACTCGCAGACGGCGCACCAGCGCCAGCTGGAGCTGATCGAGGGAGCGGGGCCGCTGCGGTCCAAGGTGCGGGCGCTGCTGAGCCGGTTGATCGAGGAGGAGCTGGAGCACGGCAGGCGGGGCTGCCTCGCGGTGAACACGGTGGTCGAGCTCGGCGGCAGGGACGCCGAGATCAGCACCGACCTGCGTCGCGATTTCGACCAGCTGATCGATGCCTGGCGGGCCGCGATCGAGCGGGCGCAGCGCGAGGGTGAGCTCGGCCGGGACGCCGACCCACTCGCACTGGCCCAGTTCGTCCACTCCACGGTCGGCGGGCTGCGGCTGATGGCCCGCAGCGGAGCCGACCGGGCCGCGCTGGAGAACGTGCTGGAGGTCGCCCTCACCGCCCTCTGACCCGCCCGGCCACCAGGCCGGTCCATTACGGGCGCATCCTGCCCAGGTTTTGCACCGATCGTTACATAACGGAGGAGTACTCGTGCCACTCGCCGTCCACGTGCTGGGGTTAGGCATCTTCGGGCTCGGCGCGCTGCTGGGTATCACCCTCGGCGGCCGGGTCGCGGACGACCACCCGCTGCGCACCCTGCTCGGCTTCGCCGGGTTCGTCACCAACCCGGCGCTGAACACCCGAGGGTTCTCCCTCGCCGAGGGCGCGCCCACGCTGGCCGGGCCACCAACGTCTCGGCCCTCAACCTCGGCATCGTCACCGCCCCCTGGCTGGGCGGCCTCGCCGTCGACGCCGGCCTGGGCTACCTCAGCGTCACCTGGGTGAGCATCGCGCTCGGCGCGGTCGCACTGGCCGGCATCGGCCTGGCCACCGCATGGCATCGCCGCGGCGCACCCCTGCCGCCGGCGCCGGTCACCGAACCGGTTCCGAGCGGCTGAAACCGAACAGGAAGGGAACCATGTCCGACAGCACCCACACCGCGCGGACCCGAGCGCTGGTCGCCGAGTTCTTCCGGGAGATGGCGACCACCGGCGGTGATCCGGCGGCATACTTCGCCGGCACCGTGCACTGGGACATCCCCGGCGCCACCGGGATCGTGCCGTGGATCGGGCCGCGTACCGGCAAGGCACAGGTAGCCGAGTTCTTCGCCCGGTTCGGGGACTACCTCGAGCGCGACCGCTTCGAGGTACGGCGGATCATCGCCGACGGGCCGCACGCCGTGGTCATCGGCGAGCTGCGCAGCCGGGTACGGGCGACGGGGCGGATCATCGAGTCCCCGTTCGCCGTCGACATCACCGTGCAAGACGGGCTGATCACCCGGTACGTGATGTTCGAGGACAGCTGGCGGGTGGCCGAGGCCACCCGCCCGTAACGGTCACATGCCGACGGCGTGCACGCCACCATCGACGAACACCATCGACCCGGTGGTGGCGGGCAGCCAGTCGGACAGCAGGGCACACACCGACTTGGCCACCGGGGTGGAGTCCGAGGTGTCCCATCCCAGCGGCGCCACCTCACCCCAGCTCTCCTCCAGCTGCTCGAACCCGGGGATGGACTTGGCGGCCATGGTCTTCACCGGTCCGGCGGACACCAGGTTCACCCGGATCCCCCGATCCCCCAGGTCCCGCGCGAGGTACCGGTTGACCGACTCCAGCGCGGCCTTGGACACGCCCATCCAGTTGTAGGCCGGCCAGGCGACCCTGGCGTCGAAGTCCAGCCCGACGATCGAGGCACCGCGCCCCAGCAGCGGCAGCACCGCCGTGGTCAGCGCCTTGAAGGAGTACGCCGAGACCTGGACCGCGTCGCTCACGTCCTCCCACGGCGCGTCCAGGAACGGCGCGCCGAGGCAGGACTGCGGCGCGAACGCGATCGCGTGCAGCACCCCGTCCAGGCCGTCCACGTGCTCGCGCACCCGGTCGGCGAGAGTGTCCAGGTGCTCCTGGTTCTGCACGTCCAGCTCCACCACCGGCGCGGGTCGCGGCAACCGCCTGGCGATGCGCTCCACCAGCGACATCCGGCCGAAGCCGGTGAGCACCACCGTCGCGCCCTGCTCCTGCGCGACCTTGGCGGCGTTGAACGCCATCGACGTCTCCGTGATCACACCCGTGATCAGCAGCTTCTTACCTTCGAGCAGACCGGACACCTGTCCTCCAGTTCGAGAAGTTCGCGAAGTGATGTGGTCGGGGCCCTGTTCAGTGGCCCGTTCAGTGGCTCGTTCAGTGGCCCATACCGAGGCCACCGTCGACCGGCAGCACGGCACCATTGACGTAACCCGCCTCGTCCGAGGCCAGATAGCGCACGGCCGCGGCGATCTCCTCCGGCTCCGCGTAGCGGGCGGCCGGGATCCTGGCCAGCGTGTCCTGCTTCTGGTCCTCGGTCAGCACCTCGGTCATATCCGTCCGCACGAACCCCGGCGCGACCACGTTGGCGGTGATGCTGCGCGAGCCCAGCTCCCGCGCCAGCGAGCGAGCCAGCCCGATCAGCCCGGCCTTGCTCGCCGCGTAGTTGAGCTGGCCGGACGAGCCGGTCATCGCCACGACCGAGGAGAGGAACACGAACCGGCCCCACCTGGCCCGCAGCATGCCACGGGAGGCCCGCTTGGCCACCCGGTACGCACCGGCCAGGTTGGCGTCCACCACCGTGGTGAACTGATCCTCGCTCATTCGCATCAGCAGCGTGTCGTCGGTGATACCGGCGTTGGACACCAGCACCTCGACCGGCCCCTGCTGCTCCTCGACCTGCGTGAACGCCGCGTCGATCTGCTCGCTGTCGGTGACGTCGGCCCGTACCCCGAGCAGCCCCTCCGGCGCGCCCGAACCGCGATGGGTCACCGCCACCCGGTGTCCCCGCTCGGCGAGGTCACGGGCGATCGCCAGACCGATGCCCCGGTTACCGCCGGTGACCAGTACCGACCGTCCCACGTCGAGCTCCCCTCGTCTTCAGCACTGCGGACGCGCTGAGGTTATCTGCTCCGCTCGGGGCGACTCGCCGCGGGCCACGCGGGTGATCTACGGTCGCCGAGTGACCAGCGAGATGAGCGGCCAGGGGTGAACGGCCGGTGTTCCGCATCGTCTTCTTCCAGCCGGAGATCCCGCCGAACACCGGCAACGCCATCCGGCTGGCCGCCAACACCGGCTGCGAGTTGCACCTCGTCCGGCCGCTCGGGTTCTCCCTCGCGACCAGCCACCTGCGCCGAGCCGGACTGGACTACCACGACCTCGCGAAGGTCCGGGTGCACGCGGACCTGGCGGCGGCATGGGAGGCGCTGCTGCCCGCCAACGTGTACGCGTTCACCACCGGGGCCACCCTGCGCCACACCGAGGTGTCCTACGCACCGGGCGACGTGCTGCTGTTCGGTCCGGAATCGGTGGGGCTGCCGAGGGAGGTGCAGTACGCCGCCGAGGTGACCGACCGGCTCTCCCTGCCGATGCTGCCCACCTCCCGCTCGCTCAACCTGGCGAACTCCACCGCCATCGCGGTGTACGAGGCCTGGCGCCAGCACGACTTCCCCGGTGAGGTCCGAAGCTCCCCCTGATCAGGGCAGCCGCTGGCCGATGAACAGGGAACTGCCGGCCGCACCGATCAGCACGATCGTGCCCAGCACCACCCACGGTCTGCTGGCGTCGGCCTCCTTGATCTCGTAGCCGATCTGCTCACCGAGGCTGGCGTACACCTGTTTCAGTTCGGCGGCCGTGGCGGCCTTGTAGAAGTCCCCGCCGGAGAGCCGGGCGATCTCCCGCATGGAGGAGTCGTCGACCGGGACCGGTTGCGGGTCGCCCTCGATGGTCACCATGCCGTGCGAGGTACCGAACGAGATCGTGGAGACCGGCACATCCGCCTGTTTCGCCCGCTGCGCGGCGGTGTACGCACCGCGCGGGTCGTACGGGTCGTCGGTGGGCACGGTCTGCTTGCCGTCGGTCATCAGCACGATCCGCGCCGGCGGTGGTCCCTGTGCCCCACCGACCACCGCGGAGAACCCCTCGATGGACTGCAGGGCCGCGAAGATTCCCTCACCGGTCGCGGTGGACTGCGCCAGCTTCAGATTGTCGATGGACTTGCGCACGCCGGCCCGCTCGGTCGTGGGTGCCACCAGCACGGTGGCCGTGCCGGCGAAGGAGATCAGGCCGAGGTTGACCCCCGGGGTGAGCCCCTCGGCGAAGGTCTTGGCCGCGTCCTGCGCCGCGTCCAGCCTGGTCGGCTGGACATCGGTGGCCTCCATGGACAGCGAAACGTCGATCACCAGCATCACCGTGGCGCGGTTGCGCGGCACCTTCTGCTCCGCGGTCGGGCCGGCGAGCGCGAAGGTGAGCAGGATCAGCGACACGATCAGCAAGGCTGCGGGCACATGCCTGCTCCAACCCTGGCTGCGCGGCGCGACCCGCTCCAACAGCTCGAGATTGGTGAACCGCATCGTGCGCTTGCGGCGGGCCCGCTGCGCGAGCACGTAGCCCACCACCACGGCCGCCACGAGCAGCAGGAGCAGGAACCACCACGGGGTACTGAAACCGGTCAAGCTCACGACTGCTCCTTCACGGCCACGTGCGCGCTGTGGTCACCGTGACTGCCGCGACCCGGCACCGGGCGACTCACGACTGCTCCTCCGCGGCCCCGCGCGCTGTGGTCACCGTGACTACCCCGGCTCGCCACCGGGCAACTCACGACGTCCCCCCGGACCAACCACGCTTGCGGGCCACGACGAACCGGACGGTGTCGGCGATCCAGTCGGAGTCGGTGCGCAGCACCAGATGCCCCGCACCCGCCTGGCGCAGCGCGCCGGCGACCTGCCGCCGGTGGGCGTGCGCGGCGGCCGCGAACTCCTTGCGCAGCAACGCCGAGGCATGGACCTCGCGCTGCCGGCCGGTCTCCGGGTCGGCCAGCACCACGGTGCCGACCTCGGGGAGGTCGATGTCCCGCGGGTCCAGCACCTCGATGCACACCAGATCGTGCCGCGCCGACAACGCGCGCAGCGGCCGCTGCCACTCCAGGCCGCCGAGGAAGTCGGAGATCACCACCGCCAGGCCCCGGCGTCGCGGCGGTCGCCGCAGTTGCTCGATCGCGGCCGCGAGATCACCGCGGTCACCCTCGCCGGCCCGTGGCATCTCGGCCACCCTGCGGACCAGGCTTCTGGCATGCGCGAGGCCGCCGCGGGCGGGAAACCGACGGGTCTCGCCGCCGGTGGAGACGAGTGCGCCGAGCCGGTTCCCGCCACCCCCGGTCAGGTAGGCGATCGCCGCGATGGCGCAGACCACGAGGTCACGCTTCTCGCACATGGCCGTGCCGAAGTCCAGGCTGGCGGAGAGGTCGGCGACCACCCAGGTCTCCAGTTCCCGGTCGGCCACCGTCTCCCTGATGTGCGGGACCGTGGTGCGCGCGGTGACCGTCCAATCCATCCTGCGCACGTCGTCCCCCGGCTGGTACGGCCGTGCCTCCCCCGGCTCCGAGCCCGGTCCCGGCACCAGCCCGAGGTGGTTACCCTGCAGCAGCCCGTCCAGCCTGCGGCGCACCTCCAGCTCCAGGGTGCGCAGCCCCGCCTCGAGCCGCTCGCCGCGCAGCACCGGTGGCGCCCAGTCCGGCCGGCTGTCCGTCGTCCGCTTGCTGGCACTCATCGAAGGCCGTTACCTGCCCGGCACACCCGCCGCGACCGGCTGACCGCCCTGCGGCCGGGCGGACACCTGCGGCAACGGCACGGTCTGCAGCACCCTGGTGATGATGTGGTCCAGCGGGACCCCGTCGGCCAGCGCGTCGTAGGACAGCACCAGCCGGTGCCGCAACACGTCCGGCACCACGTCCACCACGTCCTGCGGCAGCACGTAGTCCCGCCCGCGGATCAGTGCGAGCGCGCGCGCGGCGGCGATGATGCCGAGACTGGCCCGGGGCGAGGCGCCGTAGGACACCCAGCTCGCCACGTCGGTCAACCCGTGTTCCTGCGGGGTCCGCGTGGTCAGCACCAGCCGCACCACGTAGTCGACCAACGCGTGATGCACGAACACCTGCGAGGCCACATCCTGCAACCGGGTCAGCTCGGCAGGGCTGAGCACCTCGTGCGGCTCCGGTGGGGTGACTCCCATCCGGTAGACGATCTCGCGCTCTTCCTCGGCCGAGGGGTACTCCACGATGATCTTGAAGAGAAAGCGGTCCCGCTGGGCCTCCGGCAGCGGGTAGACCCCCTCGTTCTCGATCGGGTTCTGCGTGGCCAGCACCAGGAAGGGGTCGGGCATCGGGAAGGTCTCGCCGCCGATGGAGACGTGTCGCTCGGCCATCACCTCGAGCATGGCCGACTGCACCTTGGCGGGCGCGCGGTTGATCTCGTCGGCGAGCACGAAGTTCGCCACCACCGGGCCCAGCTCCACGTCGAACTTCTCGCTGGCTTGCCGGTACAGCCGGGTACCGAGGATGTCCGCGGGCACAAGGTCCGGGGTGAACTGCACCCGGGAGAAGGTGCCGCCGACCACCCGCGCGAAGGTTTCCACCGCGAGGGTCTTCGCGACGCCGGGGACGCCTTCCAGCAGCAGGTGACCCTTGGCCAGTAGGCCGACGAGCATCCGCTCCACGAGCCGATCCTGCCCGACGATGATCCGCTTCACCTCGAACACGGTGCGCTCGAGCAGCTGCGCGTCGCGCGCCGGGGTTCCGGGTTGTCCTTCGGCCGCGTCAGCGTTTCCGACCCCCTGCCGGGGGCCCGCGCCGTCGGAGTGGCCGGGCTCGGTCACGGTGCCTCCTACTTGATGATCACGTCTGCCGTGCGACCGTACTCGGTCAGCCGGGCACGGTCGTGCACAACCCACGCCGCGTACAGCCAATCGAATGCCCAGTGTGACGGCTGTGAAAGTGCCGGTGCTCAGTGCCCCCGCGCCGCGCGGCGGGCGCGGTCGAGATCGGCGGGGGTGTCCACATCGCCACTCTCCCCCGGCTCGGCCCCGACCTCGACGAGGGACAGCCCGCCCAGGGTGCGCCGGAGCGAGGCGCCGATCGGGTCGGCAGGCAACGCCGCGCGGAGTGACTCCGTCCGCCAGGCGCCGATCAGCCACTGCCGGTGCCCGCCCCCGTCGAGGAGCACGGCCCCGTCCGCACCACCGGCACTCGCCAACGCGCCACGCAACTTGTCCACAGTGGACACCGAGACCCCGGTGAGGTCGGCGGCCAGTGCCACGACCACTTCCACCGCGGGCAGCGCCGCCAGTCCCGCGGCGAGCGCGGCGACCGGGCCGGAGCCGGCGGGCCGCTCGCGAACCCGGGTCAGCGCGGGAAGCTCGGGCAGGCCGGTGCGTTCCGGTCCCACCACCACGACGGCACGGGCCCCCGCCAGCGCACCCAGCGCCTTGGCCAGCAGGGTCGTGCCGCCGACCGGAAGCATGGGTTTGTCCACGCCGGACAGCCGGCGGGCGTCGCCGCCGGCGAGCACGATGCCGGCGAAGGCCACGGCGGCTAACCGATCAGTCGGGTGGCATAGGGCATGATCCCACCGTAGCGGACCGGCGAGATCTTCACCCGCGACCCGGAGTGCGGCGCTTCGATCATCTGCCCGTTGCCGAGGTAGAGCGCGACGTGGTGGATCCGGCCGCGACCCCAGAACAGCATGTCGCCCCTGCGCATCTGGGACAGCGGCACCTTGCGCCCCGAGTGGTACTGGTAACCGCTGTAGTGCGGGAGCCCTTTCACCCCGGCGAAGGCGTAGATCATCAGGCCGGAACAGTCGAAGCCGATCTTCATGTAGTCACCGTGCCGGTCGGCCACGCCACCGTCCCGGATACCCCTGGTCGGTCCGCTGGCGTTGCCGCCGCCCCAGGCGTAGACCACGCCGAGCTGGGACATCGCGCGGGCGACCACGGATTCCACGCTCGCGCCCGCCGGCGCCGAGGGTCGTTGCGCGGGAGCCCTGCTGCCCCCCGAGGAGGGCGAGGAGGAGGACATCGCGGCCTGCCGGGCGCGCTCGGCCTCCTCGGCCCGCTTCTGCCGCAGCCACTGGTCGTAGCGCTGCCGCTGGCCCTCCAACCCCTCGACGTTGGCCTGCGCGGCGTACAACCGCTGCTCGACCTGGCTCTTCTCGGCCTCCAGCCTGCCGGCCTTCGCGGCCTGGCTCTGCCGCGCCTGGACCGCGGCCTGCCGGGCCGCCTCCGCCGCGGCCCGCGCCCGCTCGGCTTCGGCCTCCTTCTGCCGGGCCACCTCGAGCGCCTTGCGCGCGGCCGCGTCCTTGTTGGCCTGCTCGGTGCGCGCCCGGCGCATGCGTTCGAGTGCGTCCAGGTTGCTGCCGCTCACCGCGTCCAGCAGTTGTGCCCTGGCCAGCAGGTCCCGCGGGCTCTCCGAGCCGAGGTAGGCCGAGACCGAGCCGATCACGCTGCCCTGCTGGTAGCTGCCGGCCACGAAGCGGTCCAGCTGGGTGCGGATCTTCTCCACGGTGGCCGCGGCGGAGTCCGAGGCGGCGCGCGCGGCGCGGGCGTTCCGCTCGGCGGTGTCGGCCGCGTCCTCCGCGTTCTGGAGGTCGACCAGCGCCTTGTTGGCCTCCTCCATCTTGATCTCGACCTCGGCCCGCAGTTCGTCCAGCCTGCTCTCGGCCTGGGCCAGGTCGTTGGTCAGCTCGCCGACCTTGGCGGCCTTGGACCGGGCGGCCTGGCGGCCCGCCTTCAGTTCGGAATCGCTCGGGTTCGGGGGTGGTGGCGGCACGGCCGCCGCGGTGCCGCCACCGAGCAGGGCGACCAGCACCAGCACGATGGTCACGCCCGGCCCGCGCAGCCGCCCCGCGGCTCGGCTTGGCGCACGACGCCCGTCCGGCACGGCCTCCACCTCCTACAACCTTCCTGACCTGCGGTTTAGAAGATCCTCGGCAGACTGTCTCACTAACACCACTTATTTACCAGTCGTCACACTCGACACTTGCTCACCACCCACCACATTTCCCCGTTCCGGGGGACCCTTGGCATGGTGAGCCGCGTCGGACCGGGTGCCCGCCCGCGCCTCGCCGGGGACGCCGCGAGTGATCGAGGAGCATCAGCCATGCGCACACCACCACGCCCGACCCGTGCGTACCTGCCTGCCGCCTGCGCGGCGGCGGGCATGGTGTGCGTCGTGGTGGGCAGCTTCCTGCCCTGGTTCGGCTCGGGCAGTGTGAGCCGCAACAGCTATCAGGCCGCCGCGCTGGTCGCCGGGCTCGACCTTGTCGACAACGCGCTCGTGGAGATCGCGCTACGCTCCTGGGTCGCGGTACCAGTGCTGTGCGCCGGGTGCGTCGCGCTGTACGCGCTCGGACTGTTCCGGACGGCGGCGAGCTGCACGGTTGTCCTGGGCACGGTCGTGGGAACCATCGGCATGGTCTGCGCCGTCCAAGGCGGCGAAGGGGGCTCGGCGGCCGGGGGCGTCGCCATTCTCATCGCGGGCCCCGGCACCAGCGCCGCCGGGGCCGCGGCCGCCGTGCTCGGTGCGCTCGGCGTGCTCGGCACGCTGTGCCGCGCCACGCACGTGCACCGGCGCCAGCTGCGTGAACAGGGCAAACAGCACAGTACGACCGGAAGAACAGGTGTCCAACCGTGACGAATCCAGGCCAGGGCGGCCAGTGGCCGCACCAGGGGCATCCCGGCGCGCCCGGGATGCCACCGGGCCAGCCCCAGTACGGGACGCCGCCGCAGGGCTACCCGCAGCAGGGTGGTCAACCGGGTTACCCGCCGCAGGGGTACCCGCAGGGCCACCAGCAGCCGTACTACCAGCGGCACTACACCCACCCGCAACAGCTCCAGTACCAGCAGCAGCCGCCCCCGCGGAAGAACCGGCGAGGCCTGGTCATCGGCCTGGTCGCCGCGCTGGTGGTCGCACTGGGCGGCGGCGCCACCTGGTTCGCGCTCTCCCAGAGCGAGTCCGTGGCCTCCGGCGCGGCCACCCCCACCGAGGCGGCGCGGAACCTGGCCGGATCGCTGGGTAACGGCGACCTGGTCGGCCTGCTCGGCAGCCTGGCGCCCGCCGAGGCCGCGCTGTTCACCGACCCGGTCAAGGACGCCACGGGCGAGCTCAAGCGGTTGGGAGCGGTCAAGCCCGACGCCGACCCGGAGGCGCTCAGCGGCATGCGGCTGCGGGCCGAGAACCTGGCCTTCGACGAGGCCGGGGAGGAACGGGTCAACGACCACGTCGCGATCACCAAGCTCACCGGCGGGACGCTGACCGTCACCGCGAACCTGCGGGACATCCCGCTGGCCGAGGACTTCATGGATGCCGTCCTCAGCGCCTCCGAGCGCGGGGAGCTGGACCAGGGGCCGCAGACGCGGACCATCGACATCGCGGAGGTGGTCCGGCAGCAGGGTGAGCCGGTGCGGATCGCCACCGTGCACGTGGACGGCGAGTGGTACCCCAGCCTGCTGTACACCATCGCCGACTACGCGCTGCTCACCGAGCGCCAGGCCTGGCCGCAACAGCCCGTCCCCGCGGTCGGCGCCGGCTCGCCGGGCGAGGCCGTCCGGCAGCTCGTGCAGGCCGCGGTGGACGGGGACGTCCGCCGGGTGATCGAGCTGCTTCCGCCGGACGAGATGGCCGTGCTGCACGACGTCGGTCCCGTCCTGTTGAACGCGATCGGCGCGGACGCCGGGCCCACCGGGGTCACGGTGAGCCGCCTGGAGACCGAGACCAGCGAGCTCAACGGGGGAACCAGGGCGACGGTGACCGCGCTGGAACTGACCAATGAGCGAAAGCGCAGCACGTTCTCGCTGGTCAAGGACGGGAACTGCTACCGGCTGAGCATCGACGGTGAGTCGGATCGGCTCTGCGCCGACCAGCTCGCGTCGATGCTGGAACGCCGCTCGGACGCCAGCCTGCCGCGGGCGGCACAGCAGGCGGTGCGCAACATCGGCATGGGCGTGTTCGAGCAGGGCATCGGCGTGGTGACCACCGAGGTGGACGGCAAGCACTACGTCAGCCCGCTGCGCACGGTCAACGAGCTGGGGATGACCGTGCTGCGCAGCCTGCGGCCGGAGGACGTCCAGGGACTGCTCCGCCTGGCCGAGTGACCCCGAGCGCCGGACGACACCGGACGGGCCCGGTACCACATCGTGGTGCCGGGCCCGTCCGCGTGGGCCCCCTTGAAGTAAAAAAAGGACACGCGTACTGTTTGAGGTGTCGCACGGCGCGAGCCCCCGGTCGCCGGTACCGGAGGTGTACGCCAGACTCGGCTCCGGTTGCCCGAACAACCGCCGCAACACAACCGAACTGACGTCGGACGCCTGGTGGGGCCACTGCCCCGCGAGGTCCGTCCAACCCGAGTGGAGTTAGACGTGACTGCACCTGCCAGCAAGGACAGCTTCGGCGCACGAGACACGCTGAAGGTCGGCGAGGCCTCCTACGAGATCTTCCGGCTGAACAAGGTCGAGGGCGCGCAGCGCCTTCCCTACAGCCTGAAGGTCCTGCTCGAGAACCTGTTGCGGACCGAGGACGGCGCCAACATCACCGCCGACCACATCCGTGCCCTCGGCGGCTGGGATCCGGGCGCCGACCCCGCGACGGAGATCCAGTTCACCCCCGCTCGGGTGATCATGCAGGACTTCACCGGCGTGCCGTGCGTGGTCGACCTGGCCACCATGCGCGAGGCGGTGGCCGACCTCGGCGGCGACCCGGACAAGGTCAACCCGCTCGCCCCTGCGGAGCTGGTGATCGACCACTCGGTGATCATCGACATCTTCGGCCGCGCCGACGCCTTCGAGCGCAACGTGGAGATCGAGTACGAGCGCAACCGGGAGCGCTACCAGTTCCTGCGCTGGGGCCAGGGCGCCTTCGACGAGTTCAAGGTCGTCCCGCCCGGCACCGGCATCGTGCACCAGGTCAACATCGAGCACCTCGCGCGCACCGTGATGGCGCGCGGCGGTCAGGCCTACCCCGACTCCTGTGTCGGCACCGACTCGCACACCACCATGGTCAACGGCCTCGGCGTGCTCGGCTGGGGCGTCGGCGGCATCGAGGCGGAGGCCGCGATGCTCGGCCAGCCGGTGTCCATGCTCATCCCGCGGGTGGTCGGCTTCAAGCTGACCGGGGAGATCCCGCCGGGAGCCACCGCCACCGACGTGGTGCTCACCATCACCGAGATGCTGCGGCGGCACGGCGTGGTCGGCAAGTTCGTCGAGTTCTACGGCGACGGTGTCGGTGCGGTGCCACTGGCCAACCGCGCGACCATCGGCAACATGAGCCCGGAGTTCGGCTCCACCGCGGCGATCTTCCCGATCGACGAGGAGACCATCCGCTACCTCAAGCTGACCGGCCGCTCGGCCGAGCAGGTGGCGCTGGTGGAGACCTACGCCAGGGAGCAGGGTCTGTGGCACGACCCGGCGCACGAGCCGGAGTACTCCGAGTACATCGAACTCGACCTGTCCACTGTGGTGCCCTCGATCGCCGGGCCGAAGCGGCCGCAGGACCGGATCGAGCTGACCGACGCGAAGTCCTCCTTCCGCAAGTCGGTGCACGACTACGTCGAGGAGCAGTACCCGACGCCGCACACCAATGTGGACGAAGCCGTCGAGGAGTCCTTCCCCGCCAGCGACCCGGCCACGCTCTCCTTTGCCGACGAGGACGCGGTACCGGTGGCCTCGGCCGCCAACGGCGCCTCCGGGCGCCCGTCCAAACCGGTCACGGTGACCTCGACCGAGCGCGGCGAGTTCGTGCTGGACCACGGGGCCGTGGTGATCGCCTCGATCACCTCCTGCACGAACACCTCCAACCCGTCGGTGATGCTGGGCGCGGCGCTGCTGGCGCGCAACGCGGTGAACAGGGGCCTCTCGGTCAAGCCGTGGGTGAAGACCTCGATGGCGCCGGGCTCGCAGGTGGTCACCGACTACTACGAGAAGGCCGGGCTGTGGCCGTACCTGGAGAAGCTGGGCTACCACCTGGTGGGCTACGGCTGCACCACCTGCATCGGCAACTCCGGCCCGCTGCCCGAGGAGGTCTCGGCCGCGGTGCAGGAGAACGACCTGACCGTGGTGTCCGTGCTGTCCGGT
Organism: Amycolatopsis cihanbeyliensis; assembly: GCF_006715045.1. Classification (GTDB taxonomy): domain Bacteria; phylum Actinomycetota; class Actinomycetes; order Mycobacteriales; family Pseudonocardiaceae; genus Amycolatopsis; species Amycolatopsis cihanbeyliensis. The sequence continues at coordinate 531,578 of NZ_VFML01000001.1, forward strand.
AACCGCAACTTCGAGGGCCGGATCAACCCGGACGTGAAGATGAACTACCTGGCCTCGCCGCCGCTGGTGATCGCCTACGCGCTGGCGGGCACCATGGACTTCGACTTCGCCGAGCAGCCACTCGGCCGGGACGAGCAGGGCAACGAGGTGTTCCTCGCCGACCTCTGGCCGACGCCGCAGGAGATCCAGGAGACCATCGACTCGGCGATCACGCAGGAGATGTTCACCAAGGACTACGCGGACGTGTTCGACGGCGGCGAGCGCTGGAAGTCGCTGCCCACCCCGGAGGGCAAGACCTTCGAGTGGGACCCGCGGTCCACCTACGTCCGCAAGCCCCCGTACTTCGAGGGCATGGGCGCCGAGCCGGACCCGGTGACCGATGTCGCGGGTGCCAGGGTGCTGGCCAAGCTGGGTGACTCGGTCACCACCGACCACATCTCCCCCGCCGGTGCGATCAAGGCGGACTCCCCCGCAGGGCAGTACCTGACCGAGCACGGCATCGAGCGCAAGGACTTCAACTCCTACGGTTCCCGGCGCGGCAACCACGAGGTGATGATCCGCGGCACCTTCGCCAACATCCGGCTGCGCAACCAGCTACTGGACGCCATCGTCGAGGGCGGGGTGCAGGGCGGTTACACCCGCGACTTCACCCGGGAGGGCGGCCCGCAGTCGTTCATCTACGACGCCGCGCAGAACTACGCCGCCCAGGGCACCCCGCTGGTGGTGCTCGGCGGCAAGGAGTACGGCTCCGGTTCCTCCCGGGACTGGGCGGCCAAGGGCACCCGGCTGCTCGGGGTGCGCGCGGTGATCGCCGAGTCCTTCGAGCGCATCCACCGCTCCAACCTGATCGGCATGGGCGTGGTCCCGCTGCAATTCCCGGACGGCGAGTCGGCGAAGTCGCTGCGCCTCGACGGCACCGAGACCTTCGACATCACCGGGCTCACCGCGCTCGACTCCGGCGAGACCCCGCGGACGGTCCAGGTCACCGCGACCAGGGAGGACGGCTCGGCCGTCGAGTTCGACGCCGTGGTGCGCATCGACACCCCCGGCGAGGCCGACTACTACCGCAACGGCGGCATCCTGCAGTACGTCCTGCGCAAGATGACCAGCTCCTGACCGCCGCGGGAGTGCCCCGGTCCCCATCCCGCTCTCGGGGACCGGGGCACTCCCGCCGGTGCGGCCGCCACCGGATCAGGTCGGCCCCGGCCGATGGTCCGGCTGCGGTCGTGACATCGGGGCGAGTTCCGGCAGTGTCAGTGCCGAGTGGGCCGATCGTGTCGTCGTGGGGGGCATGGCGACGAGGTCGCGTAGCTTGGTGTTGCGTTGCTCCAGGGCGCGCGCCGTGGTGGGGAAGAGTGCGGCCTCGCCGTTGTCGACCAGCGCCTGGTTCATGGCCACGAACTCCCGGGTCTTGCGTTCGTAGGCGGCGAAGGCCCCGGTGTGGTCCCGGTTCGTGGCCAGGGCGTCGGCGAGCATGTACGCGCCGACGAGCGCGAGGCTGGTGCCCTGCCCGGTGAGGAACGAGGGTGCGTACGCGGCGTCGCCGACGAGCGCGACCCGGCCGCTCGACCAGCTGGGCATGCGGATCTGGCCGGCCGTGTCGTAGAACAGGTCGTCGGCCTCGCGCATGGCGTTGACGATGCCAGGGACCTCCCAGCCGGCGTCGGCGAAGATCGTGGCGACCAGATCTCGCTGTGCGTCAGGGTTCCGGAGAGCGTCGAACGGCGGTTCTGGTTGGTGAAAGTTCAGAAAGGCGTGCAGGTCGTCGTCCTCCCCTCCGGTGGCGTAGAGGGCCGCGGCCTTGCCCGGGGTGTTCCACATCACGAGCTCGCGGGAGAGCCGGAAGGTGTTGGGCATGGTGAACACGGCGAAGCGGTAGCCGAGGTAGCGGTGGAACTGCTCTTCGGGGCCGAAGAGGATCTCCCTGGTGCGAGAGTGCATACCGTCCGCGCCGACCACCAGGTCGAACGTACGCCGGTTGCCGCTGCGGAAGGCGACGTCGACCCCGCGCTCGGACTGGTCGAGGGTGTCGATGGAGTCGTCGAACAGGAACTCCACGTCGTCGCGGACCGTCGTGTAGAGGGCCGCCGTCAGATCCCCGCGACCCACTTCAAGATCCTGTCCCTCGATGCTCCCGGCCACGGCGCGGGGGTGGATCGAGGCCACCTCGCCGCCATCGGCGTCGAGGAAGGTGAACCGCCGTGAGTCGATGTGCGCATGCCGCAGTCGGGGCAGTATCCCCATCCGCCGGACCACTTCTATCGCGGTCCCGCGCACGTCGATCGGGTAACCACCGCCGCGCGGCGCACCTGCTTTCTCCACCACCGTGACCGCGAATCCGTACCGGTGCAGCCAGTACGCCAGCGCGGGTCCGGCGATGCTGGCCCCGGAGATCAGGATCGTGCGTTTCGACACAGCACTCACGTCCATCGACGGACCGGTGGTTGTCATGCCTGGGTTCCCTTCTTCATGACGCGAACAACGAGCAGCGACAGTGCGGCGACGACACCGGCGATGGCGAAACCGGTGACGAAGACCGATTCGGTCGGTCGGCCGGACACCGGGTCCGTCCCCGCGGCGAGGATCGCCCCGGCGCACTGGGCGCCCAGGGCGACGCCGACCACGCGAGTCACCACGAGCAGGCTGGTGGCGATGCCGGTGTCCTTGGAGTCGACGGCGGTGGCGGTGCTGGCAAGCAGCGCCGTGGTGCAGATGCCGGCGACAAACGCGGTCAGCACCTTCGCGACGACGAGCTGCCAGACCGCGTCGTGCAGCGACGCCAGGCCGATCAGGGTGGCGGCCGCGACGACGGCACCCACGATGACCACGGCACGCGGACCGAAACGCCGCGCCGCGATCCCGCCGACGGTTCCACTCACCACCCCGGCGATGGTCCCGGGCAGCAGGAACAGCCCGATGTCGGTCGTGCTGGCGCCGAAGCCGTACCCCTCGGCCGACACCGCGAGCAGCTGTGGGAGGAGAAAGAGCACCATCCCGGAGCTGGCCGTCAGGAGAACGGTGAGCACGCACGAGCTCCACATGGCCGGTGCCGCCAGCATGCGCAGATCGACCATGGGCGAAGCCGCCCTGCGCTCGACGGCGACCCATCCGGTCGCGAGGGCGGCCACGGCCAGTGCGATGGCACCGATCGCGAGTGGCGGCAGGTCGACGCTGGTCACCGTCCTGATCCCGAGCATGAGCGCGAGCAACGTGCAGCTCAGGAGAATCACGCCAGCCCAGTCGATCCTGGCGTCCGACTGGATCGGCGGGTCATGCGGCATCAACCGGGACACGAGCGCCGTTGTCGCGATGATCGCGATCGTCGGTAGCGCGAACATCCAATGCCGGGACAGTCCTTCCGCCACGGGCCCGGCGATCAGCGTTCCGACCAGGGCGCCGCCCGTGAACAATCCGCTGACGACCCCGACGGCCACCTGCGTCTGTCCTGGCGGGAGGTGTCTGCGCACCAGGATGAAGGACAGGGGCAGCGCACCCACCATCGCGCCCTGAAGTACCTGACCGAGCAACAGCACCGGCAGGTTCGGCGCCAGGCTGGAGAGCAGGCCACCGGCCGAGACCGCTGTCATCAGCACGACCAGGACTCGCCTTCCGCCGTAGCGGTCGCCGAGTTTGCCCGCGATGGGTGCGACGACCGCACCGGTGATGAGCAAGGTGATGGTGATCAACGCGCCTTCGGCAGGACCGATCCCCAGCTCCCGTTGCAGCAGCGGGAGCGAAGGCTCCACCACTGACTGCAGGGTGCCGAGGGCGAGTGCCAGGAAGCCAAGGGCACCGACCGCCTGCCTCCCGATGCGGACCGGGGAAACAAGAGTTTCGGACATAGACGTCCTTTTCATCGTTGGTCGCGAGCAGAGCGTGGACCTTGCCCGAGGGTGCGCCGCGCGCTCGTGGCGCGACGTCAGGGTTCGGCCGCCGGCCGCGCGCCGCCAGGGGTGATCATCTGACCGCTCGCGTCGGCACCAGACCTACACTACACGGTGCAGTGTAGATGCTGCTACGATCTGCCGATGCCGACCGCAAAGACGCTGCGTGCAGGGTCCGCACAGAAGCGGGCCGCCATCCTCTCGGCGGCCCGGGAGTTGTTCCTGACCGACGGTTTCGACCGGTCGAGCGTCGACGCGGTCGCCGCCCGCGCCGGGGTGTCCAAGCGGACGGTCTACGACTACTTCGGCGACAAGCGGACCCTGTTGCAGGCAGTCTTCGACGCCGTGGGCCAGTCCTTGCTCACCACGATCCGGCGCACCCTCGACGACACGCTCAACGGCGTCACCGACGCGGCCGAACTGGAGCCCGCGCTGGTCACGTTCTCGATGCGGATCGCGACCGACATGCTCGACTCGGCGGAGTACGCCACGCTGCAACGGCTGGTCCGGACCGGATCCGGTCACCTGCCGCACCCGGACGAGCACGCACTGACCAACGCACCCGAGGAGGCCATCGGTGAACGCTTCGTCGCCCTCGCCGGTGCCGGGCTGCTCGACGTCCCCGACGCGCGGCTCGCCGCCGACCACTTCATCGCACTGACCTTCGGGGTCACCATCAGCAGGCTCGGTTCCGCGAACGCCGCCGAGGACACCCGCGTCCGGCCACTCATCGTCGAGGGAGTGCGGGCGTTTCTCCGGGCATACCGGACCGGATGATGCCGGCGGCGGGCCCGGCCGAGCCGTTACCGGCGTTGCCAGCGGACGGTGCGCTGGGCACCACGCCTAGCCGAAGGGGTGGGTGTCCGGCTCGTAGACCTGGCCGGGTGCGGGCACCTTCAGGTCGATCAGGTACTCGGCGGTGGCGGTGTCCAGCCTGGCCGAGTTGCCGAGGATGCAGTGCCCGAAAGCGTCCACCGACAGCAGGCGGGCGAACCCGAGTTGGTCGGCCATCCGCTCGGCGAACGCGTACTGGGTCGCCGGGTCGTAGTAGTTGCCGATCACCAGCACGGGATGCTCGGTGGAGCGGTTCCACGGGCCGCGGTAGGCGTCCGGCTCCCGCACCGGCCACGTCGCGCAGCCCGCCGCGTCGGAGAACGCCTGGATCCGGCCGAAGGTCGGCATCTCACGCTCCCACTCACCGGCCATCGCGGGAACCTCCTGCTGGGCGTGCTGGAATCGCTTGTCCGAGCAGTTCACGCCGAGGTAGGCGTCCTGTGAGGTGTAGGGGCTGTCCGGGCGCACGTCGAACCGGCTGTCCTCGGCCGGGTCGAGCAGGGTGGACAGGTCGTCCCGTGCCGGTGCCTGCTCCTCCGGCTCGGTGGCCTGCGGCGGGTGCAGCACCTCGTACAGCTGCTGCAGATCCTGTGCCAGGCCGGGGAAAGCCTGCGGCGCGTACAGTGCCCCCGCCACGCCACCGGTGAACGCGTTGATGTCCACCGTGTCCCCGTCCGGCAACTCGATCGGCTCCCGGCGCAGCCGCTCGCGTAGCTCGTCGAACTTCTTCCTCGGCCTGCCCTCGCTGAACGCGCACCGCTCACGCACCTGCCCGCACTCGGTGAGGAAGGCATCCAGCGCGACCTCGAAACCCTTCGCCCGTTCCCGCTCGTACCGGGCGCTGTCGCCGGTGCGTAGCGCGGGGTCGACGTTACCGTCCAGCACCATCGCCCGCGCCTTGCCCGGGAACATGTTCGCGTAGGTGGCCCCGATCAGGGTTCCGTAGGAGAAACCGACGTAGTTGAGCCGCTCGTCGCCCACCGCGGCGCGCAGCAGATCCAGATCGCGTGCTACGTCCTTTGTAGACAGATGGTTCAGCAACGCGCCGGTGTTCGCCGCGCAGAACTCACCGTATTCCTGGTAGGCCCGCAGTACGTCGGATATCCGCTGCCGTTCCAGCGGGACCGGAACCTGCTCGCCGAGAACCTCGTAGGCGTCCTCCTCGGTGGTGAAGCACCGCACCGAGGAACTCTTACCCACCCCACGCGGGTCGAAGCCGATGAGGTCGAATCGCTCCAGCACCGGCGGTTCGAACAGCTGGTCCGCCAGCACCGGCAGGGTCCGGCCACTGCCACCGGGACCGCCGGGGTTGAGGAACAGGGAACCGATCCTGGCGTCCGGATTTCCCGCCGCCCGCCGCATCAGCGCGAGGTCCACGGTGCCGGCCGCGGCGTTGTCGTGGTCCAGCGGTACCCGGTAGGTCGCGCAACTGAACTGGTCCCGTTGCTCCTCCGGCACCGTCTCCAACGCCGGTTCGGCGCACTCTCCCCACTGGACCTGTGGCACGCCGGCCGCCGGTTCACCGGGTGCGGAGCCCTCCCCGGTCGCGGCCGCCGGGCTCGCGGTGAGCGCGACCGCCACCGCGAGTGTCCCGGCCACCAGGCCCCCGCGCGCCCGAGCTCGCCTCGTCGTCAACACCCGTTCCCCTCCCACAATCGTGCGACACCGTTCTTCGACCGATCCGTTCAGGGGTAAGAATCGCACAACAGGGAGATCGAACACATTAACCGAAAGGATGGTTCAGGCCTATTGACACCCCGAGGGTTGTGCACAATCCAGGCGATGGGGCCGCCCGGAGCCTGCGGAGGGCGGCTCGTGAGGCCTGGATACGAGGTGAGGAGCGGACGGAAGCCGCACCTCCGGCTGTGCACGACCCTCATTGCGGAAGGCAGCCGCCTGGCACGGTCAGTACGAATATCGGCAGCCGCCGTTCCGCCGCCTTCCTTTCCATCTCGTAACCGGGCCAGAATTCCTGCAACTCCGCCCACAGCCGATTGTATTCGGCGCCGTCCACCTCCCGGGCACGAGCGGGCAGCACCCGCCGTCCCCGCCGCACCGTCGCGGCCGGCCGCGCCCGCAGGTTGTGTGTCCACGCGGGATCGTGCCGGCGTCCCCAGTTGGAACCGATCAGCACCAGCTCCTCGCCGCGCGGCAGGCAGAGCAGGTTCGCCGTCCTCGCCAGCCCGCTCCGCCTGCCGGTGGTGGTCAGCCGGACCGAGGGCAGCCCGGCCAGCGCCACCAGGCCGAACCGGCCGCCGGACAGGGTGTGCAGCCGGTGGTCCAGCCGGACGATCAGGTCCGCGTGCCGCATCAGCCACGGCCGGGTGCCCAGCGTTCTGGCCACTGTGGTGAGTGGGTTCCTCACGTCGCGCGGGCGAGCGAGACGCCGAACCGGCCGCCGGTGTCGGTCCACCACCGCTCGACGGCGAAACCCGCCTCGGCCAGCTCGCCCGCCACCCCCTCCCGGCGGAACTTCGCCGAGATCTCGGTACGCATTTCCTCCCCCTCGGCGAACCGCACCTCGAGGTCGGCGCCGGGAATGTGGACCAGCATGTCGGTGGTGGCGCGCAGCCGCATCTCGATCCATTCCCGCTCGCCGTCCCAGCGGGCCACATGCCGGAACCGGTCAGGGTCGAAGTCCGCGCCGAGCCGCTCGTTGATCACGCGCAACACGTTCCGGTTGAACTCCGCGGTGACCCCTGCCGCGTCGTCGTAGGCCCGTACCAGGGTATCGGGATCCTTCACCAGATCGGTGCCGAGCAGCAGCCACTCCCCCTCGGCGAGCACGTCCCGCACCGATCGGAGGAACTTCGCCCGCTCCGCGGGCACGAAGTTGCCGATGGTGCCGCCGAGGAAGACGACCAGCCGGGGCGGCTGCCCCGGCAGCAGGCCCAGATGCTGGGTGAAGTCGCCGACCACGCCCCGTACGGCGAGGCCAGGGTAGTCCTCGGTGATCGCGGCCGCGGCCTCGGCCAGCGCGGACTCCGACACGTCCATCGGGACGAAGGTCTCCAGCGTGCCGTGCCCCGTCAGCGCGTCCAGCAGCGGCCTGGTCTTCTCACTCGACCCGGACCCGAGTTCCACCAGCGCCCTGGCTCCGGTGGTGCTCGCGATCCACCCGGCCGCCCGGCCGAGGATCTCCCGTTCGGCCCTGGTCGGGTAGTACTCCGGCAGGTCGGTGATCCGGTCGAAGAGCTCGCTGCCGCGCGCGTCGTAGAACCACTTCGAGGGCAGCCACTTGGCCGGTGCGGTGAGCCCTTCCCGGACATCGGTGCGCAGCGCGCCGGTGTCCTCGACCCGGTGGTGGACCTCGAGATCCACGTCCTTCATGACAGGTCACTCCGATCTGTGCTGATGGGGTGAAACTCCACGGAACCGGCCCTGGCCAGCACCGCGTGGCCGTCCGGAACGGGGATCCAGCCCGGCTCGGGGTCACAGGGTTCGGAGGCGAGCACGGTCGCCTCCGGCGTGCTCCGTACCGACAGCGCGTGTGTCCAGGCCGTCGCCACCGCCACCCGGCCGTCGGTGAGCAGCAGGTTCAGCCGGGATCCCGGCGCCGCCCGCTCCACCTCCCGCACCACGTCGGTGACCGCGGTCAGCGGGTCGCCGCCGGCCGCCAGCCGCTGCCGCACCAGCGCCCACAGCGACGCCGAGTCGGTGGGTGCCGGCAACCGCAACAACTCGGTGACCGGGAGCTTCTCGGCGAGCCCGGCGACCGAGTCGGGCCAGCCACGCACCACGCCGTTGTGGCTGAACAACCAGCGCTCCCGCGCGAACGGGGCGCAGGCGGCCTCGGTCACCGGCATCCCGGGCGTTCCGGACCGCACCGCCGCGAGGAAGGCGGTCGTGCGCACCGAGCCCGCGATCGGCCGCAGCCCCCCGTCGGTCCACAGTGGACCGGGGCGACGGTAGCGCACGGGCTCACCGGAGCCCGGGTACCAGCCGAGGCCGAAACCGTCCGCGTTCACCGTGCCGCCCGCCCGCATGTCGGCCGGCGCGTAGGACTGCCGCAGCAGCGAGTGCGGCGCGTCGAACACCAGCTCCGTGGGCGCGCAGGGCGGACCGAGGTAGGCGAGATGGCGGCACACTAGATGCTCCTCGCGCACCGGAAACCGGCGAAGATCTGCCTGCGGATCGGGTAGTCCCAGTTCCGGAAGGTGCCCCGTACGGCCGCGATGTCGGTACCGAACGAACCGCCGCGCAGCACCTTGTGATCCGGCCCGAAGAACACCTCCGAGTACTCCCGGTACGGGAACGCGGTGAAGCCGGGGTATCCGCGGAAGTCCGATCCGGTCCATTCCCAGACGTCGCCGATGAGCTGGTGTACCCCGAGCGCCGAGGCGCCGTCCGGATAGGCGCCCACAGGCGCGGGCCGCAGGTGCCGCTGCCCGAGATTCGCCTGGTCGGCCCGCGGTTCCTCGTCACCCCACGGGAAACGGCGCGAGCGCCCGCTCACCGGGTCGAACCGCGCGGCCTTCTCCCACTCCGGCTCGGTCGGCAGCCGCTTGCCGGCCCAGCTCGCGTAGGCCTGCGCCTCGTGGAAGGAGACGTGCACCACCGGTTCCTCCGGTGGCACCGGTTCGTCCACGCCGAACCGCCTGCGCCACCACCGTTCCCCCTCGCGGCGCCAGAACCGTGGCGCCACGATCTCGTGCGCGCGCACGTACTCCCAGCCCGCCGCGCTCCACCACCGGCTCTGGGCGTAGCCACCGGACTCGACGAACTCGAGATAGTCGCCGCAGGTGACCGGCAGGGTGTCGATGGCGAAGGCATCCACGTGCACCTCGTGCGCCGGGCGCTCGTTGTCCAGCGCCCAGGGTTCGACCGAGGTACCCATCAGGAAGGTGCCCGCGGGAACCCGCACCTCCGCAGGCAGTGGCCCCGCGCGCCGCGGTGGGGTCGGCCCCGCGCGCAGCACCGGCTCACCCCTGCGCAGTTGGTGCGTGGCCAGCATGGTCTCGTCGTGCTGCTGCTCGTGCTGGGTGATCATGCCGAACGCGAAGGCGGTCTCGGTGAGCCTGCTCCCGGTCAGCCGCGCGGTGCCCAGCACGTCGAAGGCCTTGTCCCGCACCTCGCCGACATAGGCACGCGCCTCGGCCGGCCCCAGCAGCGGCAACGTGGGCCGGTCGGCCCTGGGATGCTGGAAGGCGTCGTAGAGGTCGTCGATGTCCGGGCGCAGCGGCTCCCTGCCACCCACGTCCCGGACCAGCCAGATCTCCTCCTGGCTGCCGATATGCGCGAGGTCCCACACCAGCGGGGACATCAGCCTCGAGTGCTGGCGCACCAGATCCTCGTCGTCCACGGCGTCGGTGAGCGTCCTGCTGCGCTCCCTCGCCCTGGTCAGTGCCCGCGCGGTGTGCTCACGCAGCCGCTCGGCGCCGAGTTGGTGCAGGGGGTTCGGCGATTCGGTATGCCGGACGGACATCGGGTCACTCCTTCCCCGCGTGCCGCAGACGCAGCCGCACGCTGTCGGTGATCTCGGCGAGGGTGGCTTCGGGCAGTCCGGTGCGCGCGAGTTCGGCGCAGCCGAGCTCCACGACCTGGCCGGCCGCCGCGGCGATCTCCGGCACGGCGAGGCCGTACCTGGCCGCCTGCTCCCACCGGTCGGCCACCGGCGCACACACCGTCAGCGCGCGATGCGCCGTTGCGGGTCGATCCAGCAGCGCGACCAGTAGCGCCACCGGATCCAGCCAGCGGTCCGGTGGCTGCGCGTCGAGATAGCGGGCCTCCACGTAGCCACGCGGGCGGACCGGGGTGAACATCGTGGTCAGGTGGTAGTCCAGGTCGGCCGTGGTCGGTGGGTCCAGCACGCCCGCGGCGCCGCGTCCGGCGACCCAGTCGGCGAAGGTCAGGCCCGCCGGGGCGTCCCACGGCCCTTCCGGGCGGCGCAGCACCATCAGCGGGGTGTCCATCATCCGGCGCGCCCAGTCCCGCGCCGGATCGGGTGAGGCGATGGCGGGCCGGGTGCGAGCCCGCTCGGTGCCCATCACGGCCAGCCAGCGCGCCGAGGCGTGCCCGGTGTCGGCCCCGGCGTGCCTGCGGGAGTTGGCGAACAGCGCCAGCAGCACGGGGCCCAGCGCGTGCGCCGCGGCCCAGCGTTGCGCGATGTGTTCCCGCTCCCCCGCGTCCAGGCAGATCTGCAGGCCCGCCGTGCTGCACATCATGGTGATACCGCCGGTCCCCATCGGCGCGAACCGGCGTTCCATCGCGGCGTACCGCTCGGTGGTGAGCACCCTGGACGGCCCACGATGCGGATCGATCCCGTGCTCGCCGAGGCGTAGCCCGGCGCGGGTGAGCAGATCGGTGAGATGGCGCAGATCGGCGGAGACCGCCGCGGACAGCTCGGTGAGCGATCGCCGCGGGGGCGCGGAGATCTCCACCTGGGCGCCGGGTTCGAGGGTGAGGGGTGACCCGCCCGGCAACGGTTGCGCCGGACTGTCCGGGCTCAGTGTGCGGGGGGCGTGCGGGCCGAGTGCCTCGGCGAGATGAGTGGGATCGAGCGGACGGCTGGGCTCGTCGATGTGGTGCACGGTGTACTCGAGTTCGACGCCGATCAGCCGCGGGGGCCCGTGTTTGAAACACACCGAGGCGACATAGGCCTCGCCTTCCGCGCGATCGGAGACCACCCGCGCGGAGGTCTGCTCCGCCGCCGCGTCGCGCTGGGATGTTCGGTTGATGTGCGGGAAGTGATCGTGAACAGCCGTCATGACATCCGCCTGCCGTCCAGTCCGGTCCATCGGAACACTCGCTCGCCGACGTTACACGGGGGGTACGACAGGACGCAGGTTTCGCGAGCCCGCACGGGTCGGAGCAGTGCGGGGTCACGGCAGTGGTGAGCGCACGCCGAGGCCGAGCTCGGCCGCGGCCGTGCGTACCGCGTCGATGACGAACTGCAGCGAGGGCCTGCGGGAGGCCGTGGTGCGGTAGGCGATGGACACCGTGCGCATCACCGGGCTGGTCAGCGCCACCACGTCCACCCCGGGAGGGCGCAGGGTCAGGCCCAGGTCGGAGACCAGCGTGATGCCAAGCCCTGCCCCGACCATGGCCATCGCGGTGGCCTGCTCACCGACCTCGTGGTTGATCTTCGGCTCGAACCCGCTGCGCTGGCAGGCGATCAGCACCGCCCGACCGAAATGGCTCCTCGGCCCGGCGAGGATCCACGGGTGCTCGGCCAGCTCCAGCAGGGAGACCGAGCCGGCCGGGATCGCACCGGTCGGCACGGCGGCGTGCAGCCGCTCCACCGCGATCACCGCCCGCTCCAGGCCCGGCTCCCAGGGCATCGGCATGTCCGAGTAGTCGATCACGAAGGAGAAGTCCAGCGCGCCGTCCCGGACCGCACCCGCGGTGTCCTCCGGGGCCAGTTCCCTGGTGCGCACCTCGATCCCGGGATGGTCGGCCGCCAGGGTGGTGAGCGCGGTGGGCAGCAGGCCGGAGGCAACCGAGGCCCACACGCCCGCGGTGAGCCGCACCGAGGCGGTGTCCTGTGCCTCCTCCAGTGCCAGCGTGGCCCGCTCCACCGAGCCGAGGATGTCCTCGGCGTGCTCGGTCAGCAGCATCCCCAGTTCGGTCAGCTGCACCCGGCGGCCGAGCCGCTCGAAGAGCTTGGCGCCGACATCCCGCTCCAGCTGCGCGAGTTGTTGGGACACGGCCGATGCGGTGTAGTGCAACGCCGCCGCGGCCGCGGTGACGGTGCCCCTCCGGTGCAGCTCGCGGAGCATCCGCAAGCGGTGCAACGAAAGCTCCATGCAGGAAGCGTAAAGGCAAACGTGCATGATCCTTAACTGGACGCGCGGCCGTGGCTACCGCACTGTGGTGGTACCGGCCCGCCACGGGCAGCCACCAGCGGACACCGCAGCTCACCAGCGTCGACAACGCCGAACGCAACCGCTTTCGGTGAGTTGTCGTGTGCCCGCGGTCGCGAACCGACCAGGCCGGCAGGCTGAACGCCCGCAATCGACACGAATGGCTTGGAGGTGGGTTGAGTGAACACCGAGAAGACCGAACCCCTGCTCAGGTTGACCTGGACCGACCCGGTGACCGGTACCCGTGGTTACCTCGTCGTGCACACACTCGTCTCCGGGCTGGCCACCGGCGGCACCCGGATGCGGCCGGGCTGCACCCTGTCCGAGGTGGAGGACCTCGCCCGCGGCATGGCGGCCAAAACGGCCGCGTTCAACCTTCCGGTCGGCGGCGCCAAGGGCGGCATCGACTTCGACCCCAAGGACCCGCGCGCGGTGGGCGTGCTGGAACGCTTCTGCGCGGCCATGCGCCCGTGGCTGGACGACCACTGGGTGACCGCCGAGGACCTCGGCGTGCCACAGCACCTGATCGACGAGGTGTTCGCCAGGCTGGGGCTGCAGCAGTCCTACCACGCGGCGATCAGCCGTTCGAGCGCTCCGGAGCGGACCCTGCGCCGGGTGCAGGCCGGACTCAACGCCCCGGTGCCCGGTGGGCTGCTGCTGGGCGACGTGGTCGGCGGCTACGGCGTGGCGCAGGCCTGCCTCGGCGCCGCGGGCACCTGGGGCTGGGAGACCGCGGCCACCACCGTCGCCGTGCAGGGCATCGGCACGATGGGCGGCGGCGCGGCCTGGTACCTGCACGAGGCCGGGATGCGGGTGGTCGCCGTCGCGGACGCGGCGGGCACCCTGTACCACCCGGACGGGCTGGACATCCCCGCACTGCTGGAACTGCGGGACGCCTTCGGCGAGATCGACCGGGAGCGCGTGCCGGCCGAGGTGCGGCGCCTGCCCCGCAACGCCGTGCTCGGTATCGAGGCCGACATCCTCGTTCCGGCGGCGGTGTCCTACGCGATCACCCCGGACAACACCGTGGACGTCGCGGCGAGGGTGGTGGTCGAGGCCGCCAACTCCGCGACGACGCCGGAGGCCGAGGCCATGCTCGGCGCGCGCGGCATCCCGGTGATCCCGGACTTCGTGGCCAACGCCGGCGCGGCCGCCTGGGCGTGGTGGCTGCTGCTGGGTGAGGTCGGCGCGAACCCTGCCGACTCCTTCCAGCGGCTGCGCTCGGAGATGCAGGCGAAGGTGGCCCTGCTGCTCGGCCAGTGGAACACCGAGGCGACGCCACTGCGGCAGACGGCGTGGGAGCTGGCCGCGGCCAACCGGGGCCTGTTGCAGGACCGGCCCGTGGACCAGCAGGTCGTCACCATCCCCTGAATCACAGTACGTACGTACGGATTGCACTGATCCTGTCCCAGATGACAGGATCGGGGGATGCCACGGGTCAGCCAGGACCATCTTGCCGCACGCCGCCGCCAGATTCTCGACGGGGCGCGGGCCTGTTTCGCGCGGCACGGCTACGAGGGCGCGACCGTGCGGCGGCTGGAGGAGGCGACCGGGCTCTCCCGTGGCGCGATCTTCCACCACTTCCGGGACAAGGAGTCGTTGTTCCTCGCGCTCGCCGAGGACGACGCCGCGCGGATGGCCGATGTGGTGGCCGCCCAGGGTCTGGTGCAGGTGATGCGGGACCTGCTGGCCAACGGCAGCGCGCATCCGGCCGACTGGCTGGGCACCCGGCTCGAGGTCTCCCGGCGGCTGCGCACCGACCCGGAGTTCCGGGCGCGGTGGGCCGAGCGCTCCGAGCGGCTCACGGTGGCCACCCGCAACCGGCTCGCCCGCCAGCGGGAGGCCGGCAACCTGCGCGACGACATCGATATCGAGGTGCTCACCGCCTTCCTCGAGCTGGCGCTGGAAGGCCTGGTCTCGCACGTGGCGATGGGCCTGCCCGCGGACGACCTCGAGCCGGTGCTCGATCTGGTGGAGGAGACCGTGCGCAGGCACCGCGCCAGGGACGAGCCCCGTTAGCTCATCCCGAGCTGCTCACGCAGCTCGCCGGTCCGGCGCAGCTCGTCCGGGACGCCATCCGGCTCGGTCCCGGCGAGCCCGGCCAGTAGCTGCCGTGCCAGCTCGTCCTCGCCGAGCCGGACCGCGAGGTCGGCACGCATGACCCGGCCACGGAAACGCAACTCGGCCGGTTCCGGGCCGTCCGTGGCCGCGCGGTCCAGCACTCGGGTCAGCACCCGCGTCGCGGCGAGCGGATCGTCGTGCGAGTCGGCGAGGATCACGGCGGTCTCCAGCACGTGCGCGAGGCCGCGCCGCCCACCGGTGGCGAGCCCGTTGGTCAGCTCGCCGATCCGCTGCCCGATCCGGACGTAGTTGCCGCCGGGGTCGATCACGATGAACTGGCGCACGCCCGAGCGCAGGTCCTTCACCGGATTGATCCGCGGGATGCCGCGGGCGGGCACCTTGCCGACGTGGCGCGGAGCCCCTCGGTGAACGCCTGGTAGAGCGCGTCCACCTCGTCCGTGGAGACGTAACAGGTGCTGTGGTTGGCCGCCGGATCGACAGCCTTGAGCACGAAGGTGCGGGTGGGCCGGGACCGTGATGCAGTGGAGGAATGGAGCTTCTCGACGCACACGGCGAGGCGATGCGCGGGTTCGACCGGGTGGTGCACCGGATCGGGCCCGGCCAGTGGCACGAGCCGACGCCCTGCACCGAGTGGGACGTGCGGGACCTGCTCACCCACCTGGTGAGCGAGCAACTGTGGACGCCACACCTGCTCGCCGGCGCGACCCTGGCGGAGATCGGTGACCGGTTCGAAGGCGACGTGCTCGGCGCCGCCCCGATCGACGCGTGGGAACGTGCCTCGGCCGCGGCACGGGAGGCGTGGACCGCGCCCGGGGCGCTGGACCGCACGGTGCATGTCTCCGGCGGCGAGGCCGAGGCGACCCGGTACGGCTGGGAGATGACGGTCGACCTCGCGGTACACGGCTGGGACCTGGCCACCGGGATCGGCGTGCCGCACCCGATCGGCGAGCCGCTGGCCACCACCCTCCTGGAACGGTTCCGGCCATGGGTGGACGAGTGGCAGGGGCTCGGCATCTTCGCGCCGCCCGTCCCGGTGTCCCCGGACGCCGACGCGGCGACCGAACTCGTCGCGCTGCTCGGCCGCGACCCGCGGTGATTCAGGGGTGTACGGGGCGACCCGACCCGTACCGCACACGGTCGGCGGTTGCATTCGCTAAACTAGGGGAATCGCTATAGCCGGATCTTTCTCGAGGAGTGGCACCTTCCGTGCGCGACGCGCCGTCACCTGGTGACAGTACTTGGCCGGGTGACCTGCCCGGCTCTCCCGTTGCCCCCGCCGACGCCGGCGGTGTCCGCTGATGGACATCGTGCTCGCCGTCGCCGGCGTTCTGTTCGTCCTCCTGCTCACCGTCGGCACCGGCCTCGCGGTCGCGGCCGAGTTCTCGCTCACCGCGCTCGAGCGCAGCACGGTGGAGACCGACGTCCGACAGGTCGGTGACCGCCGGTCCAAGGCCGTGCTCAAGGCGCACCGCACGCTGTCCTTCCAGCTCTCCGGTGCGCAGGTCGCGATCACCCTGACCACGTTGGTCACCGGGTACGTGGCCGAACCGATGATCGGCGAGCTCATCCGGCCCGCGCTGGACGGGCTCGGCCTTCCGGCGGGCATGACCCGCGGTGTGTCCCTTGTGCTCGCCCTGTTCCTGGCCACCTCGCTGTCCATGGTGGTCGGCGAGATGATGCCGAAGAACCTGGCGATCGCCCGGCCGCTGCAGACGGCCCGCGCCGTGGCCGGTTACCACTCCCGGTTCTCCGCGCTGTTCGGCTGGTTGATCAACCTGATGAACAACAGCGCGAACTGGGTGGTGCGCAAGCTGGGCATCCAGCCGCAGGAGGAGCTGCGTTCGGCCCGCTCCCCGCAGGAGCTCGGCTCGATCGTGCGCAGCAGCGCGGAGAGCGGCACGCTGGACACCTCCACCGCGGAGTTGCTCGGCCGCTCACTGCGCTTCGGTGAGCGCACGGCCGAGGAGCTGATGACGCCGCGGGTCCAGGTGGAGTCGCTCACCGTGGACGACACCATCAACGACCTGGTGGAGCTGTCCCGGCGCACCGGATTCTCCCGGTTCCCCGTCTACGCCGAGGACCTGGACGACGTGCAGGGCGCCGTGCACATCAAGCAGGCGTTCACCGTGCCGCGCGCGGAACGGGACACCGTGCCGATCGGTTCGGTGATGCGGCCGCTGCCGACCGTCCCGGAGTCACTGCCCGGCGACTCGCTGCTGGACCGGCTGCGCGACTCGCGGTTCCAGCTGGCGCTGGTGGTCGACGAGTACGGCGGCACCGCGGGAATGGTCACCCTCGAGGACGTGGTCGAGGAGATCATCGGCGACGTGCGCGACGAGCACGACGCGCTGGAGGCCCCCACCTCGCGGCGCCTCGGGACGGACAGCTGGATGGTCTCCGGGCAACTACGTGCGGACGAGGTGTTCGACATCTCCGGCTTCCGGATGCCCGAGGGGGACTACGAGACGGTGGCCGGGCTCCTGCTCGAGAGGTTGGGCCGCATCCCCGAGGCCGGGGACCAGCTGGAGGTGGACGGCTGGCGGTTCACCGTCACCCGGATGGACCGGCACCGCATCGCCGAGCTGCGGCTGGACGAGGTGGCCCGTTGAACGACTGGCTCGCCATCGCGATGATCGCCGTACTACTGCTCGCCAACGCCTTCTTCGTCGGCGCGGAGTTCTCCCTCATCTCCTCCCGGCGGGACCGGCTGGAAGCCCTGCTCGAGCAGGGCAAGACGCGGGCCCGGATCGTGATCAACGCGAGCAGGAACGTCTCCCTGATGCTGGCCGGCGCCCAGCTGGGCATCACGATCTGCTCCCTGCTGCTGTTGCAGGTCGGCGAGCCCGCGGTGGCGCACCAGCTGGAGGCGGCGTTCACCGCCGTGGGACTGCCGCTGCCGGGGTACGTGCTGCACCCGATCGCCTTCGCCTTCGCGCTGACCGTGATGACCCTGCTGCACGTGCTGATCGGCGAGATGGTGCCGAAGAACCTCGCCATCGCCGAGCCGGAGCGGCTCGCGCTGTGGCTGGTGCCTGCGCACGTCGCCTGGGTGAAGCTGGCCAACCCGTTCATCTGGCTGCTGAACTTCGTCGCCAACCTGCTGTTGCGGGTGGTCAAGGTGCAACCGAAGGACGAACTCGAGACCGCCTACACCTCCGCCGAACTGGCCGACCTGCTCCGGGAGTCGCGCCGGGAGGGGCTGCTGGACCAGTCCGAACACCGCAGGTTGAGCCAGACCCTTTCCTCGGTGCAGAAGACCGTGGCCGACATCCTGGTCCCGGTCGACGAGCTCAAGACCCTGCCGAGCAGGCCGACGGTGGGTGACGTGGAGCGCGCGGTGTCCTCCACCGGCTTCTCCCGCTTCCCGGTGCGCACCGAAGCGGGAGAGCTGACCGGGTACGTACACGTGAAGGACGTGCTGGACCAGGCAGGCGACCACCCGGGGACCGTCGTGCCCGCGGCCAAGACCCGGCGGCTCACCGAGCTGCCCGCACACCTGCGGCTGGACGAGGCACTGTCCGCGATGCGTGCCGACGGCAGCCACCTCGCCCGTGCGGTGGACACCGACGGCAGGGCGATCGGCGCCGTCGCGCTGGAGGACCTGGTCGAGGAGTACGTGGGCACCGTACGGGACGGCACGCACGTCACGGGGGCGCCATGAGTTCGGCGACCGTGCCGGCCACCGTGCTCGAGCAAGCCGAGTGGCAGGCGCGGGAGCGGGCACATCGCGACCGGATGCGCCGCTGGACCGTCCCGCACCAGCGGCGCCGGGCCGGTGGCATCAAGCACCCGGTGCTGGACTTCCTGTTCACCTACTACTCGCACCGGCCGAGCCACCTGGAACGCTGGCAGCCCGGTCCGGGAGTGCTGCTCACCGGCCCGGACGCCCGGCGGTTCCTGGACCGGCCCGGTTACCGGGAAGTGTCCGGCGGGGTCGCGCTGGACCGCTCGGCGCTCACCGAGCGCACGGCGAGCACCGCCCGGTTCGTCTGTTCCCTGCTGGAGGCCACCGCCGCCCGCGCCCCGCGGCTCAGCTGCTTCGGGCTACACGAGTGGGCGATGGTGTACCGCCAGCCGGCCGATCAGGTCCGTCACGCCCAGTTACCCCTTCGACTCGGATCGGCTGGTACCGACGAGGTGGTGGAGTCACTGGACATCCGCTGCGGGCACTACGACGCGTTCCGCTTCTTCAGCACGCCCGCACGGCCGCGCAACGCGCTGCAACCGACCAGGGCGACTCAGATCGACCTGGAACAACCCGGTTGCCTGCACGCCAACATGGACCTCTTCAAATGGGCATACAAGCTGGGCCCTTTCGTCCCGGCCGAACTGCTCGGCGACTGTTTCGAACTCGCGGCGGAGATCCGGATCCTGGACATGCGGGCCAGCCCGTACGACCTTTCCGACCTCGGATATGAGGCGGTGCGCATCGAGACCGCGGAAGGCAGGGCCGAATACGCCAGGGCACAGGCCGAGTTCGCCCGGCAAGTCACTCCCCTGCGCGAACGGCTGATCGCACACTGCCACGAATTGCTGGTGGGGAATAAACACGATCACAAAAGTGATGGCGACTGATTGCCTACCGATCGCGGCCGATTGCCTACGCGGTATCGCTAGATTTTCTCCGCAACCTTAACCTGTTAGAGTGACGACGTTTTTGGCTTTGTACACGGAGTGCGGCCAACTCGGGGAAGCAGGCGCGAGAGGGAACGATGGGGAGACACAGCAGGGTGGAGCACCCGCGGCGTCTCGACGAGCGTACGACCACGGGCAGTCACCGCGCGGTCGGCAGGAAGGCTCGGCGGCGGGTCGCCCCCTGGCCGATCGCCTGCGTGGCACTGGTCGCCTTGCTCGTGCTCGGCTGGATGGGCTGGAACTGGGCCGACGGCCTGCTCAACAGCAGGGCACAGGCGCAGGGCTCGGGCTGCGCGGAGGGCGAGGCCACCGTGAACGTGGTGGTGACCCCGACCGCGCACCAGCCGGTGCGGACCGGGGCGGCGCGCTGGAACGAGGCCGACACCGTGGTGCGGGCGCACTGCGTGCACGTCGTCGTCCGGGCCGAGTCCTCGGAACGGGTGCTGGACGCGCTGGCCGGGCGGTCCGACCTCGCCGCCATCGGGGGCCAGCCCGCGGCCTGGATCCCGGAGTCCTCCTGGTGGGTGACCGAGCTGACCACCAGCAAGCCGGAACTGATCGCCGCCGCACCGGAGTCCATCGCGCACGCGCGGTCGGCCGACTACCCGTTCCTCGGGCTGTCCGGGGAGAACGTGGACACGGTGCAGAAGCACGCGGCCCAGTCGTTCCGGGCCTTCCTGCTCGAACCCGCCCAGCAGGCCGCGTTCGAGCAGGTCGGGCTCACCGCCAACTGAGCAGCCGGGACGAAGCCGCAACTCAGACGCCCTTCAGCGCGGCCAGCCGTCAGCAGCTCGGCGCCGGGGCGGCCAGCTGCCCGTCGACGGTTTCGGCGACGTGGTCCATACCGTGGTCCAGCGGGCTCGTGGGTTCCGGTGACGGTGGTGCGGCCATCGCCACCGCACACGCCCGCGGGCTCGTCCACCGTCCCTGACCGACGCCCGCGACGGGCGCGACCGCCGAGCCCGACCGGGTCACGCTCCACCCCGGAAAATCGCATGAGATCGACGCGACGATGCGGAACACTCGGCCCGACCGATGAGTTCTGTCAGGTGTGCCGGTCTGTACCGGTGTCCCCACCCAGGTTCGTCCCGGCAGCCCCTGGCTGCGCGATGCCTGTGCCGGAAACCCAGCGAGGTGCTGCCATGCCGAGTGCTGTCCAAGAACGACCCGCCGCGCAGGCGGGCCGCACACCGGTCGTGGTGCGGCTGCTTGTGCTGGCCACCTTCGTGGTGATCCTCAACGAGACGCTCATGCTCAACGCCATTCCGCGGTTGATGGACTCGTTGCACGTCACCGAGCAGGCCGCGCAGTGGGTGTCCACCGCGTTCATGCTCACCATGGCCGCCGTGATCCCGGTCACCGGCTGGTTCCTGCAGCGAGTCACCATCCGCCAGGCCTACGCGATCGCGATGGGCGTGTTCCTCGTGGGCACCGCCCTGTCCGCCGTCGCGCCCTCCTTCGCCGTGCTGCTGCTGGGCCGGATCGTGCAGGCCTCGGGCACGGCCGTGATGATGCCCCTGCTGATGACCACGTTGATGACCGTGGTACCCGAACAGGACCGGGGCCGGGTGATGGGCAACGTCACCCTGGCGATCTCGGTGGCACCCGCGCTCGGCCCGGCCGTGTCCGGGCTGATCCTGCAGGTCGGCTCCTGGCGGCTGCTGTTCGTCGCCGTCTTGCCGATCGCGGCCCTGGTCACCCTCTTCGGGCTGCGCAAGCTGCACAACATCAGCGAGCCGCAGGTGAGCTCCATCGACTGGCTCAGCGTGGCCCTGGCGGCGCTCGGCTTCGGCGGCCTGGTGTACGGCCTGAGCCTCTTCGGCGAAGGCGAGGCCATCGGACCGGGCCTCGGCATCGTCGCCGCCGGGATCGCGGCGATCACGGCTTTCGTGCTCCGTCAGCTCAAGCTGCAACGCACCGGTGTGCCGCTGCTGGACCTGCGAGCCCTCGCACACCGCACCTACGGGCTGTCCCTGGTCCTCATGTCCATCGGGTTCCTCGCGATGCTCGGGTCGATGATCCTGCTGCCGCTGTACCTGCAGAACCTGCGCGGGCTCAGCCCGCTGCGGACCGGCCTGCTGCTCATGCCGGGCGGCCTGGCCATGGGCCTGCTGGGACCGACCGTCGGAAAGGTGTTCGACCGGTTCGGCAGCCGGCCGCTGGTACTACCCGGCTCGATCGGCATGGTGCTCGCACTCGGCGGGCTCACCCAGGTCTCGGCAACGATGCCGTACTGGCAGGTGCTGGGGCTGCACGCGCTGCTGATGGTGGGCCTGGCGGCGACGTTCACCCCCGTCTTCACCCTCGGCATGGGCGCGCTTCCCCCGCACCTGTACTCGCACGGCAGCTCGATGCTCGGGACCTTGCAGCAGGTCTCCGCGGCCTTCGGGACCGCACTGGTGGTGACCGTGATGTCCGCGCGCGCGGGCGACCTGGCCGCCGACGGCGTCGCCGCCGAACCCGCACAGCTCAGCGGGATGACGCTGGCTTTCGGCACCGTGGCCGCCCTCGCACTGGTGACGGTCGTCGTCGCGGCGATACTGCCGCGCCGGGTCCCGTCCGCCGAAGCCTGAAGGTCAGGCACGACGGGCGCCGGACCGGGGCGTGTCGCGACCGTGGATCCCCGGACCGGCGCTCCCTCGCGCCGTCGAGCAGGGACAGCGACTCCCGAGCTCGCCGCCCGCTACGGCGCGACCGTGCTGGTCGTGGTCCCCGACGAGTGGCTGTGATCCGCCTCGCTGCGGTGGTCGGCGGCGGTGATGAGCTGGTCGAGTCGGCGGAGGGTGTGGGTCATCTCCTCCACCCTGGTCGCGAGGCGGTCACGTTCGGCGCTGAGCATACGGCGCTGTGCGGCGGAGGTGCGGCCGTTGTTCACGCAGGGCAGCAGTGCCGCAATGGCACGGCTGCCGAGGCCGGCCGCGTAGAACTGCTGGAACAGGCGTACCAGCTCGACGGTGTCCGCGGTGTAGCGGCGCTGTCCCGACGGCGTGCGCTCCGGGCTGAGCAGGCCTTGTTCCTCGTAGTAGCGCAACGCGCGCACGGTCACCCCGGCCCGCCGGGCGAGCTCGCCGATCTTCATCGCCGGATGTCTCCCTTCCCCGCACTTGACTCTCACGTCGGCGTGAGGTTCTAGCGTAGCGAGCGTGGACATTCGAAACGAGATTGCGCTGGTCACAGGCGCGAACCGGGGTATAGGACACAGCGTCGTCACCGAGTTGCGGCGCAGGGGCGTCACCAAGGTCTATGCGGCCGCTCGCCGACCGGAGACCGTCCCCGAGGCTCCCGGTGTCGTCCCGCTGATGCTGGACGTCACCGATGACGCGTCCGTCAGCCGGGCCGCGGCCACGGCCGGCGACACGACACTGCTCATCAACAACGCCGGCGTGTCGACCTTCGCCCGGCTCACCGACGGCGCGGAGGAGGACATGCGGCTGGAAATGGAGACCAACTACTTCGGCACCCTGCGCATGGTGCGTGCCTTCGCGCCGGTCCTGGGCGCCCATGGCGGCGGCGCCGTGCTGAACGTGCTGTCGGTCATGGCGTGGATGGCGTACGAGCACTCCAACAGCTACGGGGCGTCCAAAGCCGCGGCCTGGGCGCTGACCAACGGCATCCGGTACGAGCTCGCCGGGCAGGGCACCCAGGTCACGGCGCTGGCCATGGCCACCGTCGAGACCGACATGACGGCCGGCATCGAGGACGAGAAGTCCGACCCGGGTGTGATCGCCCGGGCGGCGCTGGACGGCCTCGAGGCCGGTTCCCTCGAAGTACTGGCCGACGGGCGGACGGCCCAGTGGAAGTCCCGGCTCGGCGACGACCCGGCCCTGCTGTATCCGCAACTGCGCGCGCACGACACCGTCAGGCCGTAAGCCCGCACCACCCGGGGCGGATGCCGGCACCCTCGGCCACCGTCCCGGGCGCGGCACCCCTCCGCACGTGCCCGGTCACCGACCCTGACCGCGCAGCAGGGCCGCGGTCGCGGCGTCGGCGGGGAAGAAGGACTCGATCGACAGCTCGGCCAGCGTGACGTCCAGCGGGGTGCCGAACGTGGCCACGGTGCTGAAGAAGGCCAGTTCGTCGGTACCGTGCCGGAACCGGAGCGGGACCAGGATGTCACCGGGACCGGGCACCTCCACCTCGGGCACCGGCTGCGCGCAGGGATAGCCGCGTAACTCCTGGAGCAGGTCGGCGAGGTACGGGTCCCCGGTGGCCCGCACCTCCCGCCGCAGCCTGCCGAGCAGGTGTGCCCGCCACTCCCCCAGGTTGACCACGTGTGGCGCCATGCCCGCCGGGTGCAGGGTGAGGCGCAGCACATTGACCGGCGGCGCGGCCAGCTCCGGGGAGATCACGTCCAGGAACAGCGCGACGCTGTCGTTGCCGTCCATCAGGTTCCACCTGCGGTCGAGCACCACCGCCGGGTACGGCTCGTGGCCGGCGAGCAGCTGTCGTACGGCCCGCCGCACCGCGGCCAGCTCGGGCGCGGCCAGGTCGCTCTCGGTGTAGACGGGCGCATAGCCCGCGGCCAGCAGGAGCTGGTTGCGCTCCCGGAGCGGGATCTCGAGATACTCCCCCAGCCGCAGCACCATCTCCCGGCTCGGCCGCGCCCTCCCGGTCTCGACGAAGCTCAGATGCCTTGTCGAGATCTCCGCGGCGATCGAGAGGTCGAGCTGGCTGATCCGGCGACGATCCCGCCATTCACGCACCATCTCGCCAACCCAGCGCCGGGCTTCACCTGCCGCGGGCATGGTCGTCGAAGTCGTCACCCGGCCACGTTATGGGGTGGCCGTCCGCGCCGCCATTACCTCCGAGGTAACCGAACGGCCTGCGCGCCGGACAACGCGCCGCGCGGAAAAGCACGTACTGCCGAGAACCATTTCGTCCCACACGTCCGAATAGCGCGACGGCGGGCACGGTTCGTGGTGCCGGAATTCGCGAAACCTGCCGCACACATCACATCGCCACACCTGTGCACAGTGGAGCACCGGGCATATACTTAGTTAGTGCAAGCATCTATGCGCCTCGATTCGCCTCCTGGCGCACGCATTTGTCGTGATTGAGAGGCTGACCAATGGCGACCCATTCGTGGCCCGAAACCGACGGTATCGGGGACTCCGACGCCGAAGAGGAACGCCGCGTCGCCGAGTTGTGCGCGAACGACCCGCAGGTGCGGGACGCCGCCCCGCTCGAGGCGGTCAGCGCGGTGGTACGGGAGTCCGACCTGCCGCTCGCGCGGATCGTGCAGACGCTCATGGAGCACTACGCGGATCGGCCGGCACTCGGCGAACGGGCGACCGAACCGGTGACCGACCCGCAAACGGGACGCACCTCACTGCGGCTGCTGCCGAGGTTCGAGACGATCACTTATCGGGAACTGTGGGCCGCGGTCCGCGCGATCGCGGCGGAATGGCGACACGATCCGCGACATTCGTTGAGCGCGGGCGATGTCGTCTGCGTCCTCGGATTCACCAGTAGCGACTACGCGATGCTCGACCTGGCCTGTATTCATCTCGGCGCGGTCGCCGTACCACTGCAGTCCAGCGCGCCGGTCTCCCAGTTGACGCCGATCATCGCCGAGACCGAACCACGTATTCTGGCCGCGAGTGTCGAACACCTGGACACCGCCGTCGAGGTCGCCGTGGCCGGCACCTCGCTGCGGCGCCTGATCGTGTTCGACTACCACCCGGAGGTCGACGAGCAGCGCGACCGGCTCGCCGCCGCCCGGAGGCGGCTCGCCGAGGCGGGCAGCGCGGTGGTGGTCGACTCGCTGGCCGCGGTGCGCGAGCGTGGCCACGCCTCCCCGGCCGCGCCGCTGTTCACCCCCACCGCCGATGCGGACCCGCTCGCCCTGCTGATCTACACCTCCGGCAGCACCGGTACCCCCAAGGGCGCCATGTACCCGCAGCGGCTGGTCCGCACCCTGTGGCGTGGTTTCTGGCCCGGAACGCGCAACCTGCCCACGATCGGCATCAACTACCTGCCGTTGAGCCACCTCGCCGGCCGCATCTCACTGGTGGGGACCCTGTCCCGAGGGGGAACCGGCTACTTCACGGCCAGGAGTGACCTGTCCACCCTGTTCGAGGACATCGCGCTCGCCCGCCCCACGGAGTTGACCCTGGTCCCGCGGGTGTGCGACATGCTGTTCCAGCACTACCGCGGTGAACTCGACCGGCGGGCGCCGGAGGCCGCCGACCAGCAGGCGATCGAGGCCGAGGTGCGGGCGGACCTGCGGGAGAACCTGCTGGGCGGACGCGTCCTGCGAGCCACCTGCGGGAGCGCCCCCCTGTCCGCGGGCATGACCACGTTCGTCGAGTCCTGCCTCGGCCTGCGGTTGCACGACGGCTACGGGTCCACGGAGGCCGGTGGGGTGCTGCTGGACACGCGGGTACAGCGCCCACCGGTGCTCGACTACAAGCTCGTCGACGTTCCCGAGCTCGGCTACTTCCGGACCGACTCGCCGCATCCCCGGGGGGAGCTGCTGGTCAGGACCGAGACCATCGTGCCGGGATACTTCCGGCGGCCCGAGGTCACCGCCGAGATGTTCGACGAGGACGGCTACTACCGGACCGGCGACATCATGGCCGAACTCGGTCCGGACCGGCTGGTCTATGTGGACCGCCGCAAGAACGTGTTGAAGCTCTCCCAGGGCGAGTTCGTGGCTCTCTCGCATCTGGAAGCCGTCTTCGTGAACAGCCCGCTGATCCGGCAGATCTTCGTCTACGGCAACAGCGAACGTGCCTACCTGCTCGCGGTGCTCGTGCCCACCCCGGAAGCGATCGCGAGGGCACGGCAGGAGGCGGACCTCAGGTCGTCGCTCAGCGAGTCGCTGCAGCGGGTCGCGAAGGAGGCCGAGCTGAACTCCTACGAGATCCCGCGCGACTTCCTGATCGAAACCGAACCGTTCAGCGAGGAGAACGGGCTCCTCTCGGACGCGCGCAAGCTGCTGCGCCCGAGGCTCAGGGAGAAGTACGGGGAACGCCTCGAGCGGCTGTACGCCGAGCTGGCCGAAGGGCAGGCGGACGAGCTGCGCGAGCTACGGCGGCACGGTCGGCACCGGCCGGTGCTGGAGACCGTCACCCGGGCGGCGCAGGCCGTGCTGGGCTGCTCGACCACCGAGCTGAGCGCCGAGGCACACTTCACCGAACTGGGCGGCGACTCCCTGTCCGCACTGTCCTTCGCGAACCTGCTCCGGGAGATCTTCGAGGTCGACATCCCGGTGGGCACCGTGATCAGCCCGGCGAACGACCTGCGCCGGCTGGCCGGTCACATCGAGGCGGCCCGTGGGTCCGAGTCACGGCGGCCCACCTTCGCGACGGTGCACGGCGCGGAGAGCGTGGAGGTCCAGGCGCGCGACCTGACGCTGGAGAGGTTCGTCGACGACCAGACGCTCGCCGAGGCCGGCACCCTGCCGCGTGCCGCCGTCACCCCGCGGACCGTCCTGCTGACCGGGGCGAACGGCTATCTCGGGCGCTTCCTGTGCCTGGAATGGCTGGAGCGGCTGGCGCCGGCCGGTGGGCGGCTGATCTGCCTCGTGCGGGGAAGCGACGCGGCCGCGGCGGAGCAGCGACTCGCGGACGCGTTCGACAGCGGGGACGCCGAACTGGTTCGGGATTTCCGCGAACTCGCCGCGGGGAGTCTGGAGGTTCTCGCCGGCGATATCGGCGAACCGAATCTCGGTCTGGACGACCAGACCTGGCGGCGGCTGGCCGGCAGCGTGGACCTGATCGTCCACCCGGCCGCGCTGGTCAATCACGTGCTGCCCTACGAGCAGCTGTTCGGCCCCAACGTCGTCGGCACGGCCGAGCTCATCCGGATGGCCCTCACCACCCGGATGAAGCCCGTCACCTACCTCTCGACGGTGGGTGTGGCCGCGCAGGCCGGTCCGTCGGCGCTGCGCGAGGACGCCGACATCCGCACCACCAGCCCCGTGCGCCAGATCGACCAGAGCTACGCGGGCGGCTACGCGACCAGCAAGTGGGCCGGTGAGGTCCTGCTACGGGAGGCGCACGAGCGGTTCGGGCTCCCGGTCGCGGTGTTCCGTTCCGACATGATCCTGGCGCACGGCCGGTACACCGGGCAGCTGAACGTGCCCGACATGTTCACCCGACTGCTGCTCAGTCTCGTGCTCACCGGCATCGCGCCGCGGTCGTTCTACCGGACCGGCGCCGGCGGCGATCCGCCACGGGCGCACTACGACGGGCTGCCCGCCGACTTCACCGCCGAGGCGATCGCCACCCTCGGTGGGCGGCTCACCGAGGGGTTCGAGACCTTCAACACGGTCAACCCGCATGACGACGGGATCTCCCTCGACGTCGTCGTCGACTGGCTGGGCGCGGCAGGCCGCCCGCTCCAGCGGGTCGACTACCAGGACTGGCTCGCCCGCTTCGAGACCGCGCTCCGGGCGCTCCCGGAACGGCAGCGGCAGCACTCCGTGCTTCCCCTGCTGCACGCCTTCCGGGAGCCCGAGGAGCCGGTGCGCGGGTCCGCCATCCCGGCCGGGGAGTTCCACGCCGCCGTGCGGGCCGCCAAGATCGGTCCGGACAAGGACATCCCGCACCTGTCCGCGGAGCTCATCGGCAAGTACCTCACCGACCTGCGCCAGCTCGGCCTGCTGTGACGGCCCGTGCCGAACCGGACGCCGAGGCGGGCCGGTCAGGCCCCGATGGTCGCGGTGTCGATCACGAACCGGTAGCGGACGTCGCTGTTCTCCACCCGTTCGTAGGCCGTGTTCACCTGGTCCGCGGAGATGATCTCGATCTCAGCGCCGATCTCGTGCTGGGCGCAGAAGTCCAGCATCTCCTGCGTCTCGGGGATACCGCCGATCATCGACCCGGCGAGCACCTTGTTCCCACCGAGTAGCGAGAAGGCGTTGTAGGACAGGGCGTTCGCCGGGGCGCCGACGTTCACCATCGCCCCACCGACCCGCAGCATGCCGAGGTAGGCGTCGATCGGCAGCTCCGCCGACACGGTGTTCAGGATCAGGTCGAACCGGTTCCTGAGCTGCTTGAAGGTGCTGGGGTCACCGGTGGCGTAGTAGTCCTTCGCGCCGAGCCGCAGGCCGTCCTCCTGCTTCTTCAAGCTCTGGCTCAGCACCGTGACCTCCGCGCCCATCGCCGCGGCCAGCTGGACTCCCATGTGCCCAAGCCCACCGAGCCCGACCACGGCGACCTTCCTGCCCGGCCCCGTGCCCCACTGGCGCAGCGGCGAGTAGGTGGTGATGCCCGCGCAGAGCAGCGGTGCCGCGACGTCCAGCCCGATACCATCGGGGATCCGGCAGACGAAGGACTCCTTCACCACGACCCGGCGGCTGTAGCCACCGTAGGTGTTCTCCCCGTCGTAGCCGACGCCGTTGTAGGTCATCACGGCGCCCTTGGCGCAGAACTGCTCGGTACCGGCCCGGCACCGCTCGCACTCGCCACAGGAGTCGACCATGCAGCCGACCCCGACCCGGTCCCCCACCTCGTACCGCGCGACCGCCGAGCCGACGGCGGCGACCACGCCGGCGATCTCGTGCCCGGGCACCATCGGGAAGATCGCGCTGCCCCAGTCCTCCTTCGCCTGGTGGATATCGCTATGGCAGATGCCCGCGTAGGCGATGTCGATCAACACATCGTCGGGCCGCAGGTCGCGACGCTCGATTGTCGTCGGCTCCAGCGCTACACCCGGAGCGGATGCGGCGATCGCAGGCGTGGACGTGCTCATGAAACCCTCCAGGAAGACGAGCGGACACGTGTGAGTGCCCTCTTACATCGACTAGTGTAAGAGCCCTCTTACTTCGAGCGCGAACGAGATGGATGTGAGCTGCGACATGCCGGCCAGGTACCACCATGGCGATCTGCGTGCGGAGCTGGTGCGCACGTCAGTCGGCCTGATCGCCGAGCAGGGCCTCGAGGGCTTCTCGGTGGCGAAGGTCGCCCGCCGCGCGAAGGTCAGTCCTGGCGCACCGTACCGGCACTTCGCCGACCGGGAGAGCCTGCTGGCCGCGGTGGCGTACACCATCACCGGCCAGCTCACCGACCGCGTCCGGACCGCCACACGGTCGCACGCCGACCCGGAGGCCGCCCTCGCCGCGGCCGCCGGGGCGTACACCGGGTACCTGATCGAGCGCAGGGCCGGCCTGCACATCGTGTTCGCCGACAGTCTCCAGGGGCCACGGCACACCGAACTGCACGAGCGGACCCGGGAGCTGATCGACCAGTTCCTGCTGCTGTGCCTGAGCGTGTCCGCGAGCCCGCAGCTCGCGCTCGAACTGCTGGAGCAGTTGCTCACCCAGGCACACGGCTACGGGACGTGCTACCTGGACGGTTTCTTCCGCAGGCACGGCTACTCCGCGGACCTCGTGGTGCACAAGTCCGCCGAGGCCGCCCGGATGGTGATCCGCGGCTACCGGGAGCGCACGGAATAGCGCGGCCCGGTCAGCTCTCGCCGAAGGCCTCGGGTGGCGGGCAGGAGCAGACCAGGTTGCGGTCACCGGTCGCGCCCTCGATCCGCCGCACCGGCGGCCAGACCTTGGCGGCGGACCTGCCCGCGGGAAACACCGCGACCTCGCGGCTGTACGGCCGGTCCCAATCACCCACCACGCAGGCGGCCGGGTGCGGCGCCCCGCGCAGCGGGCTGTCCTCCACCGGCCACTCCCCCGTCGCGACCCGCTCGATCTCGCCCCGAATGGCGATCATCGCCGCGCAGAAGCGGTCCAGCTCAGCCAGGTCCTCGCTCTCGGTCGGCTCGACCATGAGCGTACCCGCCACGGGAAAGGACATGGTCGGGGCGTGCAGCCCGTAGTCGGCAAGGCGCTTGGCCACGTCGTCCACGGTCACCCCGGTTCGCCGGGTGATCGCGCGGAGATCAAGGATGCACTCGTGCGCCACCAGCCCGTCCTCGCCGGTGTAGAGCACGGGGAAGTGTTCGTTCAGGCGCCGGGCCACGTAGTTGGCGGCGGCGACCGCGGTCAGGCTCGCCTCGCGCAGGCCCGCACCGCCCATCATGCGGACGTACGCCCAGGAGATCGGCAGGATCGCGGCGCTGCCCCAGGGGGCACCGCTGATCGGCCCGACCCCGGTTTCCGGCCCGGCGGCGGCCTGCAGCGGATGGTTGGGCAGGAAGGGCGCGAGATGGGCCCGCACCCCGATCGGCCCGACCCCCGGCCCCCCACCACCGTGCGGGATGCAGAAGGTCTTGTGCAGGTTCAGGTGTGACACGTCCGCGCCGAACCGACCGAACTTGGCGAGGCCGATCAGCGCGTTCAGGTTCGCACCGTCCACATAGACTTGACCGCCGGCTTCGTGCACCAGGTCGCAGACCTCGCGCACGGTGTGCTCGTACACGCCGTGCGTGGACGGGTAGGTGATCATCGTCGCGGCCAGGTCGTCGCGGTGTTCGTGCACAGTGGACCGGAGATGCTCCAGGTCGATGTCGCCACGCTCGTCACACCGGACGACGACCACTCGCATACCGGCCATCACGGCACTGGCCGCGTTGGTCCCGTGCGCGCTCGCCGGGATCACGCACACGTTCCGCGCCGTCTCACCCCGGCTGCGGTGATAGGCACGGATCGCCAGCAGCCCGGCGAACTCACCCTGACTGCCCGCGTTCGGCTGCACCGAAACCGCGTCGTACCCGGTCATCACCGCCAGCCACCGTTCCAGGTCGGCGACCACCCGCAACAGCCCGGCCGCGTCCTCGGCAGGCTGGAACGGGTGCAGTTCCGCGAACTCGGGCCAGGTGATCGGTTCCATCTCGGCGGCGGCGTTCAGCTTCATCGTGCACGAGCCGAGCGGGATCATGCTGCGATCCAGCGCCACGTCCTTGTCCGCCAGCGCGCGCAGGTACCGCAGCAGCGCAGTCTCCGAGTGGTGCGAGTTGAACACCGGATGGGTGAGGAACTCGCTGGTACGGGCCAGCTCCGGCGGGACGCCGTCCGCGGTGTCCGCGTCCAAGGAGTCCACATCGGACACTCCTACCCCGAACGCCTTCCACACCAGCGCCAGGTGCTCGCGCGTGGTGGTCTCGTCGCAGCTGATGCCGATCCGGTCCTCGTCCACCCTGCGCAGGTTCACCCCGAGGTCGCGGGCCGCGGCGACGACCGCGTCCGCCCGCCCCGGCACTACGGCGGTCAGGGTGTCGAAGAACTCACCGTGCGACAGTTCCACCCCCGACTCGGTGAGCCCTGCGGCCAGCACCGTGGCCATCCGGTGGGCCCGTACGGCGATCCGGCGTAACCCGTCCGGCCCGTGGTACACGGCGTACATCGAGGCCAGCACCGCGAGCAGCACCTGTGCGGTGCAGATGTTGCTGGTGGCCTTCTCCCTGCGGATGTGTTGTTCCCTGGTCTGCAGGGCCAGCCGATAGGCCGGTACCCCCTCGGCGTCCACCGAGACCCCGACCAGCCTGCCGGGCAACTGACGCTCGAGCCCGGTGCGCACGGCCAGGTAGGCGGCGTGCGGGCCACCGAATCCCATCGGCACGCCGAACCGCTGGGTCGAGCCGATCACCGCGTCCGCACCGATCTCCCCGGGTGGCCGCAGCAGGGTCAGTGCGAGCGGGTCGGCCGCCACCACCACCGCGGCACCGCGCGCCCTGGCTTCGCTGATCACCGGTTGGTGGTCGCGCACGGCTCCGGATGCGCCGGGACAGGACAGCAGGATGCCGAAGAAGTCCCCGCCGAGGCCGAGGCCCTCGATTCCCGCCGACAGGTCCGCGAGGACCACCTCGATGCCCAGTGGTTCGGCTCGGGTGCGGATCACCTCGATGGTCTGCGGCAGCGTGTCGGCGTCCACCACGAATCGGTTCGACCTGGCCTTTCCCGCGCGCCGCAGCAGGGTCATCGCCTCCGCGGCGGCGGTCGGCTCGTCCAGCATGGAGGCGTTCGCGATCGGCAGGCCGGTCAGGTCGGCGATCATGGTCTGGAAGTTCAGCAGGGCTTCCAGCCTGCCCTGGGAGATCTCCGGCTGGTACGGGGTGTAGGCGGTGTACCAGGCCGGGTTCTCCAGCACGTTGCGCCGGATCACCGGCGGGGTCACGGTCGCGTGATAGCCGAGTCCGATCATCGACACCATCGGCCGGTTGCGCGAGGCCAACTCCCGCAGCTCGGCCAGCGCCTGCGCCTCGGTGACCGGCGGGGGCAGTTCGGCGGGGTCCTCAGCCGCGCGGATCGAGTCCGGGATCGCCCGGTCGGCAAGCGCGTCGAGCGAGTCGACGCCGATGACCTCGAGCATGTGAGCCAGCTCCGCGGGCCGCGGGCCGATGTGCCGGTCGGCGAAGGGCGTGCCGTTCTCCAACTCGCTGAGGGAAACTCGGTCTGGAGCCATGATCGTGCCTCCGGAACTCGGGTCGGGGCCGGGACACATCGTCCCGGCCCTCCCCCTCTGTCCGTGCCCGCTGGCGGGCGCCTGAGAGGTTCACCCGCTTGTGCTGGGCTTGCACCTTCGGCGGGGCCGCCGGAGGGTGACCCGGCGAACCACTTTCCAGAGGCGTCTCACCCGCACGGTCCTTGATGCCTGAGAGGTTCCGGGGAGGATTTGCTCCTTCGGCGCCGAGCCGGCTGTTGCCGACCCGATCTCTCCCGCGCGGGTTCTACGACTACGCGGCTCAGCTTACCGCGCGCGATTCAGCCGGTGCGGCGGGAGTCGCGGCGTTGCGCGAGCTCGTCCGGCACCATGTGCTCGATCTCGCCGCCGTCGGCCCGTTCGGCGGGGAACTCGTGGATACTGCCGCTGATCTCCTGCATGGCACCGCTGACGGCGATCCCGAACACGCCCTGGCCACCCTGCAGCAGGTCCACGATCTCCTCGGGTGAGGTGCACTCGTACACCGTCGTCCCGTCGGAGAACAGGGTCACCCTTGCCAGATCGCGTACCCCACGGTCGCGCAGGTGTTCCACGGCGAAGCGGATGTTCTGCAGGGACACCCCGGTGTCCAGCAGCCGCTTGACGATCTTGAGGACCAGCAGGTCCTTGAACGAGTAGAGGCGCTGCGAGCCCGACCCGTGCGCGGTGCGTATGCTGGGGGCAACCAGCTTGGTCCGCGCCCAGTAGTCGAGCTGCCGGTAGGTGATACCGGCGATCTGGCAGGCCGCCGGTCCGCGGTAGCCAACCAGCTCGTCGGGCAGCGACGCATCAGGAAAGAGTTCGCCCTGCTCGCCGGCGACGATCTCGACCGGCCTCTCCTCGACCACGCATGCCTCCCCTCGCCCGGCCTGTCGGCCGGCGAAACGCACCGTCGATCCCGGCGAACGGGACTTCCGGATCGACACCGCGGCGGCCGCTTGCTCCTGGCAGGCGAATCACACCGACGCGATTCATCTCCATTGACGGTAAGCGGGGGCGCGGGACCGGTCAACGCGACGCGCGGACCCCCTCCGCGAGGTATCGGCAGATACCACCATTTGCCACACTTACTCACCCATGTTATTTTTTACTCATGCAGATAATGCACCACAGCGGGCCCGAGTTCGGGGACGGTGCCGGGTACAGCGTCACCGAAGCGGCCCGTCGTACCCAGATCATCGGGGCCACCATCGAGACACTCGCCGAGCTCGGCTATCACCGGACCTCGTTCGCCCGCATCGTCGAGCGGGCCGGGCTGAGCAGCACGCGGATGATCTCCTACTACTTCCCCAGCAAGAACGAGCTGATGTTCGCGGTGGTCGGCGACATCCTGGACAGCCAGGACCTCACCGAACGCTATACCCCGGACACCGACCGTGCCGGGCTGCTGCGGGCGTACATCGAGGCCGAGATCGACTTCCTGCGCACCCATCCGCTTCGGGTGCGGGCGCTACTGGAGATCGGCAGGAACTGGACGAACGAGGGCGGCACGAACGACGGCGGCACGGAGCCGCACCGGGCCGCGCTGAACGGGATGCTGTGGCGGGACATCCAGCTCGGGCAGATCGAGCGGCAGCTGACCCAGGGTCAGCGTGAAGGTGCGTTCGGTGAGTTCGACGCGAGTGTGATGGCGATGACGATCCGGCAGGCGCTCGACGGAGCGGCGATCAAGCTCGCCGCGCAACCCGATCTCGACCTGGCGGCCTACGGAGCGGAGCTTGCGGACCTTTTCGACCGGGCGACCCGGGCCTGACCGACGGGTACGCGGTACGTCAGGTGTCGGCGCCGCGGAAGTCCTCGGGTGAGACGGAGTCGAGAAACTCCCGGAACTTCTCGACTTCGTCCTCCTGCTCGTCCGGAATGATCAGCCCGGCTTCCTCGAGCACACCGTCCTCGGCGTGGATCGGCACGCCGACCCGGAGCGCGAGCGCGATGGAGTCACTGGGGCGGGCCGAAACCCGGACGTCACCGTCGAACACCAGCTCGGCGAAGAAGGTGCCCTCCCGCAGGTCGGTGATGACCACCTGTTCCAGCTCCCGGCCGAGCGCTCCGATGACCTCCTTGAGCAGGTCGTGGGTCAACGGCCGGGCCGGACGGACACCCTGCTGCTCCAACGCGATGGCCGTGGCTTCGACCGAGCCGATCCAGATCGGCAGGTATCGCTCGCCCTCAGTCTCCCGCAGCAACAAGATCGGCTGATTCGCGGGCAACTCGACCCGCACGCCGACGACGCGCATCTCGCTCATCGGGCTTCGCCTCCCTCTCCTGCGCGCGGGCTGCAGCGCTGTCACGAGGATCCCGCATCGACAATGTCGACGCTACCCGTCATCTGGGCGCTGTGCTCGCTCTAGCTCGCTCATCCTCTATCTGTACGTGCTCTGTCGACAACCCGTGATCCACCGTAGGCGAACCCTAGGCTTACCGTACGGCATTCCAGGCGGAACGTTGAGCCGTGGAAATGTGGTGTAACCGACGGACAGTCCGCGGGTCGGAGCACTCGGGTGCCCGGTCGTCATCCACCGGTCACGCCACGGATACCCGCTTTGACCAGCAAGGTGTGCAGGGTGACCGACAGCGCGGCCAGCTCGCGCACGAGCTCGTCGGCCCTTGCCCGAGCGTCCGCATCACGATGCCGATACACCGGGGCCACGATTTGTTCCAGCAGCCCGACTTCCCGGTCCGCGGAGGCACGGAAGGCACGCAGGTGCCGCGGCTCGATGCCGAACTCGGTCATGGCCTTGACGGTCCTGGCGACCAGCACCGCGTCCGGGTCGTAGAACCCGGCGGCGCCCGGACGGACCAACCCGTACTGCTCCAACTCGGTGAGCATGGCCGCGTCCACCCCGGCCTCGGCCAGCAGGTCCTCCTGGGTCAGCCGGACGTCGCGCCCGGCGGCGAAATCGTCGGCGGTGGGCATCCCGCTCCGCGCTCGGTCCGGGCCCTCGTGCGCTGCCGCCGCCGTGGACCCGGACCCGCCGAGCGACACCAGCTTGCGCGGCGCCCGCAGCGGGGTGCCTCCCGGAGCGACCGGCTCCGCCCCCCGGTCGGCGGCATCCAACTGTTCCTTGATGACCTTCAACGGCAGGTAGTGATCGCGCTGCGCGGAAAGAACGAACCGCAACCGCTCGACGTCCGCGTCGACGAACTGGCGGTAACCGGACGGGGTCCGGCCGGGCCGTACCAGCCCCTCCGACTCGAGGAACCGGATCTTGGAGATGGTGACATCGGGGAAGTCGCCGCGCAGTTGCTCCAGCACGGCCCCGATGCTCA
Source organism: Amycolatopsis cihanbeyliensis (assembly GCF_006715045.1). Lineage (GTDB taxonomy): Bacteria > Actinomycetota > Actinomycetes > Mycobacteriales > Pseudonocardiaceae > Amycolatopsis > Amycolatopsis cihanbeyliensis. The sequence goes on from NZ_VFML01000001.1 coordinate 567,407, forward strand.
ACCCATCGCGTTGTGGCCGCCCGGCCGCCGTCATCGGGCCGCCTGACCCCCGTGTCCGGGACCGGTCAGGAAGACGAGCCGGAACTTGCCGATCTGCACCTCGTCCCCGCCGGCGAGTACCGCCTGGTCGACCGGTTCACGGTTGACGTAGGTGCCGTTCAGGCTGCCCACGTCGATCACCACGAACTCGCCGCCTTCCCTGCGGAACTCGGCATGCCGACGGGACACCGTGACGTCGTCGAGGAAGATGTCGCTGTCCGGGTGCCTGCCCGCGCTCGTGGTGTCCCGGTCGAGCAGGAACCGCGAACCCGCGTTCGGACCCCGCTTGACGACCAGCAGCGCCGAACCAGCCGGCAGTGCGTCGACACCGGCAACCGGCGGCTCCGGCGCCTGCGCCTCCTGACCCTCCTCCGCGAGGAAGTCGGCCCGGAAGACGGAGGTCCTCTCCGGAGACTGCTCCGGGGGAACGCCGGGCCCGTCGTTCGTGCTCACCTGAGCTCTCCTTACGCGATGAACGTCGTGTCACTCGGGAAACGTGTTGCTGCCAACGTACCGTGCCTGATCGGTTCTCCACGCCCGGGTTCCCCGAACAGGCGGTCCGGTCCCGCGGTGCGGGAAGGTCACCGCCGGAGTGGTTCGGCGCGCCCGCCGCCGGTTCGGCAGCCGATCACCCGCTGGTGGGCCTCGGCATCCAGCAACTCGTCCCGGCTTGCCGGATCGCCCATCCGGATGTCGATCAGCCGGCCCTCGCCGTACGGGTCGCTGTTGATCAGCTCGGGCGACTCGGCCACCGCGTCGTCGACCGCGAGAATATCGCCGCCGACCGGCGCGCACGACTCCGGGATGCTCGTGGTCCACTCCACCTCACCGAAAGGCTCGCCCACACCCTCCCGCGCGGCCACCCACTCATGTCCGTAGGTACAGCGACGTTCTTCCGGACCGGACAAGCTGGCGGACACCATGCCCCTCTCACCCCGCGGCCACCCCGGTGCCCTGCTCACAGATGCCGGGCCACTCGGGCCCGCAGCCACCGCTTTCCGCGCGGTTTGGCACTTACCCGACGATTTCGGCACCCCTGCGTAGCGCGATCGCCCGCACCGTTTGGAGTACGTAGAGCGCACCCGACCAGAGGTACAGCGCGCCGCCCCAGATGGTGAAGGCATAGGCGACCGGGCGGGCCAGCTCGGCCACCGCCGACCCGCCCTGGGTGAGCAGCAGCAGGGGGAACGCGTACATCAGGTTGAAGGTCGCGGCCTTGCCGATGTACGTGACCTCGGGCGGGCCGTAGTCGTTGCGCCGCAGCACCAGCAAGCAGACGCCGACCACCAGCTCGCGGCCGATCAGCGCGGCCACCACCCACCAGGGAACGATCTCGCGCACCAGGAAGGCCAGCAAGGTGGCGGCGATGTAGAGCCGGTCCGCCGCGGGGTCGAGCAACTGCCCGAGCCTGCTCATCTGGTTCAACCAGCGGGCGAGCTTGCCGTCCAACCAGTCGCTGACCCCCGCGAACACCAGGATCGCCACCGCCCAGCCGTCCTCCTCCGGACCCAGCAGCAGCCAGAGGAACACCGGCACGAGGGCCAGGCGCAGGATCGAGAGCAGGTTCGGGACGGTCAGCGCCTGCCGGGCGAGCGAGGGCGACTCGGGCGCACCGGCGGGCTCGGGGGCGTCACTCACCCGCTCACCGTAGCCCGCACCCTCAGCTGGCTCGGTGGTAGCTCCAACCGCGCCGTCGCAGGTCCTCACCGGTCAGTGCCTGCGGGCGACCGTGCGAGTCGGTGCCCATCCAGCGCGGTCTGCCGGAGGAGCCTTCCAGGACGTAAGCCCGACCCTGGCTCCACACCACCGTGCAGGGGGTGCTCGGGGGAGCCCCGGCCGGGCTCGATGCTGCCGGGGTATCGGTATCGCTTTCCGCGTCGCCGTACATGTCCAACACTCTCAGTGTTCGATCTCGGGGCTGGCTGGACGCCCCGGCGGCCGAATGCGCGTCGTCGGGAGCATCCACCGTGACTGTCGGCATTCAGCCCCGTTCCGTTAACCCCCAGGGCGAACGTTCACCCGGAGGGTCGCTGACCCGAAGGGACGACACCGAGAGTAAAAGTCTACAATGGACAGACATACGTCACCTTGTTACTACCGAGAGTGACCGGAACCGGTCGACGAGTCGGGCTATTCGCCCTGGTAGTTCGGCTCCCGCCGCTCCATGAATGCCTGCACCGCCTCGGCGAGGTCCTTGCTCGGCAGGAAGGCCGCGTTCCAGGTGGACACGTAACGCAACCCGGCCGTGACCTGCTGCTCGGTATTGACCGAGAGCACGTCCTTGACCCCCCGCACCACCAGTGGCGGGTTGGCCGCGATCTCCTCGGCCAGTTCGCGTGCCGCCGTGAGCAACGCTTCCCGGTCCGGGTGGACCTCGTTCACCAGGCCGATCCGCTCGGCGCGCGCCGCGTCGATGTCCTTTCCGGTGAAGGCCAGCTCCCGCAGGTGCCCTTCACCGATGATCGCGCCGAGCCGCTGCAGGCTGCCGAGGTCCGCGACGATCGCCACCTTGACCTCGCGCACGCTGAACGCGGCGTCCGCGCTGGCCAGCCGGATGTCCGCGGCGCTGATGACGTCCACCCCGCCGCCGATGCACCAGCCGGACACCGCCGCGATCACCGGCTTGCGCACCGCGGCGACCGAGCTCACCGACTCCTGCAACGTGCGGATCTCGTCGAGGAAGGCGGTCCGCGGGGCGGCCAGCGCCTCCCCGGTCAGATACTCGGCCCAGCCCGGCATCATCGCGGGCAGGTCGAGCCCGTAGGAGAAATGCTTCCCGCTTCCGGCCAGCACGATCGCCCTGACCTGCGGGTCGGCGTCCAGCGTACGGAAGACCACGGGCAGCTCGCGCCAGAAGTCCGGACCCATGGCGTTGCCCTTGCCCGGGCCGAGCAAGGTCACCTCGGCGACGTGACCGCTGCGGGTGACCCGCAGGGAGACCAGGTTGTCGAGGCTGTCGAGGCTGTCGGCGGTATCAGTCATGGGCTCAATCCTGACTCATCTCGTTGGCACACTGCCAGCGACCCGGCACGATGTGTCCTTGGCCGCCGGATGATCGCGTGCCACCCCTGGGTGGGAGATGATTTTTCCGGCCGACGCCAGGGGATCCGACCAGGAAGGACGGCCGGTATGCAGGACAGCGCCACCGCACCGGAGGACGTGGGCGGGCGGGACACCGCGGCACCGGTGCCCAGCCCGCGCGCAGCCCGCCCGCTCGAGCTCGCCGGGGCGTTCCACTGGGGCGAGCATCGGCTGGCCTACACCGAGTACGGCTCGGGGGACAGGGTCGTGCTGCTGACGCACGGCATCATGTTCACCCGACGGATGCACGCCCCGCTGGCGCGGAAGCTGGCCGGTTCGGGCTACCGCGTGCTCACGCTCGACCTGCTCGGGCACGGCGACTCGGACCGGCCCGCCGAGTCCTGGCGATACTCGCTCCCGGCCTTCGCCGAGCAGGCGCTGGCCCTGCTCGACCATCTCGGCGTGGACCGCGCGGTGGTGGGCGGCACCTCGCTGGGTGCCAACGTCGCGCTGGAGGCCGCGGTGGCCGACCCGGACCGGCTGCACGGGATGATCGTCGAGATGCCGGTACTGGACAACGCGGTGTTCGCCGGGTTGCTGGCCTTCCCCCCGCTGCTGTTCGCCGCCCGGTTCCTGCCGGTCACCGTGCGGGGGGTGGCCGCGGTGGCGCACCGGATCCCGCACGGCCACCAGTGGGTCGATGTGCTCACCGACACCCTGGACCAGCAACCGGCCGCGCTCGCCGCGTTGCTGCACGGTGTGCTGTTCAGCCGGATCGCTCCGCCGAAGTCCCTGCGGCGCCGGATCGAGACACCCGCGCTCGTGCTCGGTCACCAGGGCGACCCGATCCATCCCTTCGGGGACGCCGACACCCTCGCCGCCGACCTGCCGAACGCGGAGTTCGTGCGGGCCCGCAGCCCGGTGGAGCTGCGTTTCGACCCGGCCCGCCTCACCACCGCCATCACCGCCTTCCTGCACCGCCGCTACCCGGTCACGGAGTGTCGGGAGTAAGTGACACCACGGGTCCGATGACGGTGATGGCGGGCGGTGTGATGCCCGCATCGGCGGCGTCGGCCGCGATCGCCTTCAGGGTGGAGCGCAGCACGCGCTGGTTGCGCATCGTGCCGTCCTGGATCACCGCGACCGGGGTGTCCGCGGGCCTGCCCGCGTCCAGCAGGGCATCGGCGAACTCGGCGAGCCGCTGTACCCCCATCATCAGCACCAGCGTGCCACGCAGCCGTCCGAGCGCCTCCCAGTCGACGAGGGAGTCCTCGTGCCCCGGGGGAAGGTGACCCGACACCACGACCACCTCGTGGGCGACACCCCGGTGGGTCACCGGGACGCCGGCCACCGCGGGCACGGCGAACGGGCTGGTGATCCCCGGCACCACGGTCACCGGCACCCCGGCCTGCACGCAGGCGAGCAGCTCCTCGAAACCGCGACCGAAGACGTAGGGATCGCCGCCCTTGAGCCGCACCACGAACCTGCCGGCCCTGGCGTGCTCGATCAGGGTGTGGTTGATCACGTCCTGGCTGGCCGCCCGGCCGTACGGGATCTTCGCCGCGTCCACCACCTCCACCTGCGGGGGCAGCTCGTCCAGCAGCTCGCGGGGTGCGAGCCGGTCGGCCACGACCACATCGGCCCTGGCAAGCAGCCGCCTGCCGCGCACGGTGATCAGCTCCGGGTCCCCGGGACCGCCACCGACCAGCGCCACCCCGGCCGGGTGCCCGAGGGCATGGCCCTGCTCGGCACCCTGCGGTACGGAGTCCGGCACGGCGCCAGACCGCAGGGCGTCCAGCAGACCGTCCCGGACGGCCGCGGACCGCCGGAAGGCTCCCCCGGACAGCACGCCGACCAGCAGGCCCTCGTGCTCCCCCGACGCCGGGGTCACCGCGCTGCCCTCGATCCCGGCGTCGGCACGCACGCAGAACACCCTGGCGCGTTCGGCCTCGGCGCACACCGCCGCGTTCACCGCGGGATCATCGGTGCAGGCCAGGGCGTACCAGGCGCCGTCGAGATCGCCCTCGGCGTACCGCCTCCGGTGCCAGACGAACTCGCCCGCGTCGGCCATCGCGCCCACCGCGGGGGTGGTGCTGGGTGAGATCAACTCGACCGCCGCCCCCGCGCGCACCAGGCGCGGTAGGCGTCGCTGGGCCACGGTGCCGCCACCGATGACGACGACCCTGCGGCCGGTCAGGTCCAGGCCAACGAGGTAATGGTGCTCTTCCGCCATGCCGCCAAGCATGCCCCGTGCGCCTCGGCGCGGCGCTGTCAGGGCTCCAGCAGCTCGAGCATCTCCTTGTTGTCGAACATCCGGGCGGTCTCGATCGCCGACGGCTGCCCGGCCGAGGGATCCGCTCCCCCGCCGAGCAGCGCTTTCACCACCTCGGGCTCGGCCTTGAACACCGCGCCGGCGAGCGGGCTCTGGCCCCGGTCGTTCAGCCGGTTCGGGTCGGCGCCCCGCTCGAGCAGGGCGGTCACCGCGTCCGCGTGCCCGTAATATGCGGCGAGCATCACCAAGGTGTCGCCCTTGTCGTTGGTGAGGTTCGCCGGGATGCCAGCCTCCACGTAGGCGACGAGGCGGTCGGTCTCGCCCCGGCGAGCGAAGCCGAACACCTTCGCCCAGAGCGCGAGCAGCTCCGGGTCGGGCTCGGGTTCCGGCATCTCGTCGGTCATGTCCCCACCCTGGCACACCCCGGTGTCAGCCGCGCCGCCCGTGAGGGTAGGGCAGCAGGGCCATCTCCCTGGCGTTCTTGATCGCCACCGCCACCTGTTTCTGCTGCTGCGGGGTCAACCCGGTCACCCGGCGGGAGCGGATCTTGCCGCGGTCGGAGATGAACCTGCGCAGCAGGTCCACATCCGTCCAGTGCACGCCGCTCAGCCGCTCGGCGGCCAGCGGGTTCCGCCTGCGCTTACCGTGCCGTGGGTTCGTCATCCGAGCCACCTCACCAACTCGACTTGCTGACGCCGGGCAGTTCCCCGCGGTGCGCCATCTCCCGCAGCCGCACCCTGGACAGGCCGAACTTCCGGACGTAGCCGCGCGGCCTGCCGTCGGCGACGTCGCGGTTCCGGATCCGGGTGGGGCTGGCGTCCCGCGGCAGGGCCTGCAGGGCCGACGCCGCCGCCGCGCGTTCCTCGGCGGTGGACCGCGGCGAGCGGATGGTCGCCTTCAACTCGGCCCTGCGTGCAGCGTACCTGGCGACGACCTGCCGGCGCCGCTCGTTCTTGGCGATCTTGGACTTCTTCGCCATCAGCGCTCCTCCCTGAACTCCACGTGGGCCCTGACCACCGGGTCGTACTTGCGCAGCACCATGCGCTCCGGGTCGTTACGCCGGTTCTTCCTGGTCACGTAGGTGTAGCCGGTGCCGGCGGTGGACCGCAGCTTGATCACCGGACGGACGTCCTCGCGGGCCATCAGAGCCGGACCCCCTTCGCCAGCAGTTCGGCCACGACCGCGTCGATGCCCCGCCGGTCGATCGTCTTCATCCCCTTGACCGAGACCCGCAGCCGCACCCGGCGCCGCAGGCTCGGCACCCAGTACCGGCGGGTCTGCACATTGGGCTCCCACCGGCGGGAGCTTCGCCGGTGGGAGTGCGAGACCTGCTTGCCATATCCCGGCGCGCGACCGGTGACCTGGCACACGGCTGACATGCACCCTCCTCAATTGGTATTGATACTCATTTTCATTTAGTCTACATCGCGTACCTGACGTTGAACGACGCCCCACCCGGGGTTGGTCTGGAGCAGCAGTGACCCAGCACGACCGCGTGCCGCTGACCCTCATCGGCGGCCTGTCCCCCACCGCGAACACCCGGCTCACCGACACCCTGCGGGCCGGGGATCCTGGCACCGCCGTGGTGCACCACGACCTGCGCCATATTGGCTCCGGTGTGGTGCGCCGGCGTCTGCAGCTCGGCCACCGCGACCAGCTCACCGCGCTCGAGCTGGCGCACGGGTGCGTTTCCTGCACCCTGCGCGAGGACCTGCTGCCGTTGCTGCGCAGGCTGGGCCGGATGCCCGAGGTTCGGCGCATCCTGGTCCGGCTCGACCCGGCGATGGAGCCGGAACCGGTGAGCTGGGCGCTGCATCACGTGCTGGTCGGCGACCGGCCGGTGCTGGCGGACCTGCGGATCGAGGCCGTGTACTCGGCACTCGACCACGCGAGCTGGTTCGAGGCGGCCACCGGGGAGGACACCCTGGCCGAGTGCGGCCTGCAGGCCAGCGCGGAGGACGAGCGGACCCTCGCCCAGGTCGCACTGGCGCAGGTCGAGTTCGCCGACGTGCTGGTACTGGACGGGGTGGCCACCGACGGGTGGAGCGCCGCCCGCACCGCGGCGGTCCTGGACCGGGTGGCGCCCACCGCGCCCCGGGTAGAACTGGCCGGCGCGGACGGGAGCACGCTGCGCGCGGCCGTCCCCGCCGAGGCGCGCCGCGGGGAGCTCACCGACCAGCACGGCGCCCTGCTACGCGGGCAGCCGCCCCTGCACACCGACTGCGGGATCTGTCTTTTCACCTTCACCGCCCGGCGGCCGTTCCACCCGCAACGCCTGCACGCGGCGATCGACGTGCTGCTGGACGGCGTGGTGCGCACCCGAGGGCGTGCCTGGGTCGCCAGCCAGCCGGACGTCGCGTTCTGGATCGAGTCCGCGGGCGGCGGCCTCGGCATCGGGCACGCGGGTGGCTGGCTCGCCGCGGCGGAGGGTCCGGAGTGGCTGGAGGTCTCCCCTGAGCGCCGCACGCTCGCGGCCCTGCGCTGGGACCCGGCCTTCGGGGACCGGGCGCAGGAACTGGTGATCGTCGCGCACCAGGCGATCCCGGAGGAGATCGAGGCCGCGCTGCACGGCGCCTTGCTCACCGACGAGGAGCTGGCCGCGGGCGAGCAGGCCTGGCTGCGCTACCCCGATCCGTTCGGCTCCTGGCACGAGGAGCCCTGCGCGGACAACGAACTCGCGCCCGGACGCCACGACGCGGGCGCACAAACCGGAAAGGACGACACCCTGTGAAACCAGGAATCCATCCCGAGTACCGGCCCGTGGTGTTCCAGGACGCCGCGACCGGGGACGCCTTCCTCACCCGGTCGACGACCACATCGGACCGGACGATCGAGTGGAGCGACGGCAACACCTACCCGCTGGTGCTCGTCGATATCAGTGCCTGGTCACACCCGTTCTGGACCGGCACGCGCCGGATCATGGACACCGCGGGGCAGGTGGAGAAGTTCCGCCGCCGCTACGGCAGGCGGGAAGCGGGAGGTGCTCGCTGATGGCGGTGCCGAAGCGGAAGAAGTCCCGCAGCAACACCCGGTCGCGCCGCGCGCAGTGGAAGGCCGCGGCACCGGACCTGGTGCCGATCACCGTGGCGGGTGAGCGGAAGCTGGTGCCGCGCGCCCTGATCGGCCATTTCCAGCGCCTGGAACGGGACGGCTGACCCCGCCCGCGACCGTCACCGGCCGGGGGTCAATGCTCGTCGTAGTGGTCGCCGTGGGCCGCATGGCGATGCCCGTCGTGGATGTAGTCCACATGCTCGCCGTGCGGCACCGCGACGTGGCCGCAGCCCTCGCCGTGGGTGTGCTCGTGGGTGCCGTGCACCGCGTGCTCGGCCGGTTCGCACTCGTCGTAGTGACCGTTGTGGACGCGATGCAGGTGTCCGTCGTGGACGTAATCGACATGGTCGCCGTGCGGCACGGCGACATGCCCGCAACCCTCGCCATGCCGATGGTCGTGTGCGGTGTGTTCCCGGTGTGCCGTAACCATAACCGACACTAACACCGCGGCCCGGCCCCGGCAGTGCCGTTCACCCGAGCGTGCCAGGGGCAGGGAGGACGGAGCGGCGCAGCAGGGGGATGCCGAGCAGGATCAGCACGCCGGGGATGCTGGAGAAACCGAGGACGATCGCGGTGATGGCGCTTTCCGGTTGCGCCACGGTCGCTTGTTCCATTGTGGACACGTACCCGCCGACCGCCAGCACGAGACCGAACAGGCCGGGGCCGAGCGCGAGGCCGAGGGTTTCGGCGGCGGTCCACAGCCCGGCGGCGACGCCGGCACGGGTGGCGCCGGTGCGCCGCTCCTCCACCGCGATCAGATCCGGGAGGATGGCAAGGGGGAACACCTGCACCCCGGCGTAGCCCACCCCGGCCAGCGCCACGAATCCGAACACCACGGGAGTCGGCAGGATCGTGGACGCGCTCAGCACCAGCAGCGCGCCCCCGAACAGGCCGCTGGCGACGCGGAAACCGACCAGCTTGCCGCCCCTCCTGCCCAGCCTGCTCCACAGCGGCATCACCAGCATCGCCGGCCCGACGAAGCCGGCGAACAGGAACGTCTGCAGGCCGGGGTCGCCCAGCACGTGCCGCGCGGCGTACACCACCCCGGCCAGCAGCGTGCCCACGCCGACGGACTGCACCACGTACACCGCGAGCAGCCACTGGAACGGCCGCCAGCCGCGCATGGTCGCGGCGAGCTCCCGGATCCGCGGGGTGAGGTCCCGCCGGGTGCCCACCGGGGCGTCCCGCAGGCCGAAGTAGACGACCAGGGCCCCGGTGAGCATCAGCGCGGCCACCGCCACGCTCATCAGCCGGTACCCGGCCACCCCGCCGATCCCGTTCGCGATGGCCGGCGCCCCGGCGCCGGAAACCAGGATGGCCAGCGCCAGCATGGCGATGCGCCAGGCGCTCATCCGGGTCCGCTCGTCGTAGGCGTCGGTGATCTCGGCAGGAAGCGCGTTGTACGGCACCTGGAAGAACGCGTACGCCGTGGCGGCCACGAAGAACACCACCACCACGTAGCCGGCGTCCGCGGCCACCGAGCCCAGCCCGGGATGCGCGAACAACCCCATGAACAGCAGCGCTACCCCGCACCCGCCGAGCAACAGCACCGGCCTCCGACTGCCCTGCCTGCGCAACGCGCGGTCGGAGATGCGCCCGGCGATCGGGTTGAACAGCACGTCCCAAGCCTTCGGCACCAGGACGATCGCCCCGGCCGCGGCGGCGGGCACGGCCATGGTGTCGGTGAGGTAGGGCAACAGCAGCAGGCCGGGCACGGTCGCGAACGGCGCGGTGACGAAGGATCCGAACGAGAAGCTGAGCCGGTGACGGGTACTGAGCACGGCCACTCCTCCTCGACTCCGCTGCCCTCTGGCCGGCATCGTTCCATCGTCGAGGCCGGGCGCGCTCACCGGCCCGCGAATACCGAGGAGACCGGAAGTAGGCCGGCTCGGCGGGAGCGGCTTTGCTTGCGAGACGAGAGGGTTGGCCTACTGGAGGTCGGATCGGTGTCTACCGGCACAGTACCTCCGCGACCGACCGCAGCGTCGCGGCGTCGCCGCGCAGCAGCATCGTGGTCACCACGGTCTCCTCCCACACCGCCAGTTCCGCGCGGATCTTGCCGGCGGGGCCGATCAGCGCGATGTCCTCCACCAGGCGGGTCGGGATGGCGGCCGCCGCCTGGGCCTTCCGCCCGTCGAGGTAGAGCTCCTGCACCTTGTCCGCGACATCGGCGTAGCCCATCCGTGCGAACACGTCGTGGTGGAAGTTCACGTCCTTGGCGCCCATCCCGCCGATGTACAGCGCCAGCGAGGGTCGGATCAGATCCGCGGCCCGCTCCACGTCCTCGTGCACGATCACCGGTACCGAGGCCGCCACCTCGAAGTCGGCCGGCTCACCGTCCGGCCTGCGGGCGAATCCCTCCGCCAGGGCCGCGCGGTAGAAACCGTCGGTCTTCGGGGAGAAGAACAGCGGCAGCCAGCCGTCGCAGATCTCCGCCGCCAGCGCCACGTTCTTCGGGCCCTCGGCGGCGAGGTGGATCGGGACGCGGGTACGCAGCGGGTGCACCGTCGACTTCAGCGGCTTGCCGAGCCCGGTGCCGCCCGCCAGCGGCAGTTGGAAGAACCGACCGTCGTAGCTCACCGGCCGCTCGCGGGCCACCACCCGCCGCACGATCTCCACGTACTCCCTGGTGCGGGCCAGCGGCCGCGGATACGGCTGGCCGTACCAGCCCTCCACCACCTGCGGTCCGGAGGCGCCGAGGCCGAGCACGAACCGTCCGCCGGTGAGGTGGTCCAGGGTCATCGCGCTCATCGCCGTCGCCGTCGGCGTGCGCGCCGCCATCTGCACGATGTTCGTGCCCAGCCTGATCCGCGAGGTGGACGCGCCCCACCAGGCCAGCGGGGTGAAGGCGTCCGAGCCGTAGCCCTCGGCCGTCCACACCGAGTCGAACCCGAGCCGCTCCGCCTGCACGATCGCGTCCAGCGCGCCCGCCGGTGGACCCGAGGACCAGTACCCGAGGTGGTAGCCGAGTTTCACGCGCGCCTCCTAGACCTGTGGTGAGTAGTGCGTGGGCGAATCCCGTTCCGCCCGCGGCGGCAGGTTCCGCCGGGGCGTGTGCACCAGCGGCGCGTCCACCGGGTCCTTGCCCCTCGCCCTGCGCCAGCCCGCACGGGCCCGCGGGTGGTACCGGCGCTCGAACGGCACCAGGGTGAACGCCGCGTTGATCGCCCTGCCGAGCAGCCGGTGCAGCCGCTCGTCCCGCCGCGACCAGGAGTAGCCGAGCCGGGCGCGTACCGCGGGCGGGAACAGGCCCACGGTGAGCCAGACGAACCCGCGGGCCACCGGCACCCGCACCGGCCTCCAGGCGAACTCGGGCAGCCATCGCAGCCCGCCCGGCTTGGGCAGCCGCTCGATCTCCAGCACGTCCCTTGTCGCCTTGCTGTCCTCGAGCACCTCGGCGCACATGTGCTCCCAGTAGTCGCGGAACGCCTCCCAGGACTCGGGCACCGGGCGCATGCTCATGCCGTACATCCGGTACCACTGCACGTGCTCGTCGAACAGTCGCCGCTTCTGCTCCTCGGTCAGCCCGCCGGCGAAGCGCTCCGCGGTCAGCACGGTTCCCATGAAGAAGGTGGAGTGCGCCCAGTAGTAGGTGTCCGGGTCGAGTGCGTGATAGCGGCGTCCCCACTTGTCCACGCCCTTGATGGTGTCGTGGTAGCCGCGGACCTCCAGCGCGGTCCGGTGCGCGCGGGGCCCGTCGTACACCACCCCACCGATCGGGTACAGCGACCGGAACAGCCGCTGCCAGCGTTCGGCGAAGAACCGCGAGTGCTGCTCCACCCCGGCACCCAGCCCCGGATGCATGTTCTGCATCGACCCGGCCCACAGCGCGATCAGCAGCCCGCGCCAGTCGCCGAAATACTTCCAGGTCAGCGAGTCCGGCCCGAGCGGTCGCGGCGGTGCCGCCCCGCGCGCCGACTCCGCCTTCCGGTCCTCCAGCTCTGTCATGCTGGACTCTCCTTGCCACGACAACAGACTGACCACGCCTGTTGTCAGGCTAGGATTGACAACAGGCGTAGTCAATATTGGAGAGTCAACGCGATGGCCGAGACGGCGGCTCGCACCTGGGGTGGGACGACACTGAGCGACCGCAGGGCCGCGCGGCGGGAGCAACTGCTGGAGGCCGGGCTGGAGCTGCTCGGCACCGGCGGCAGCCCGGCGGTGAGTGTCCGCGCCGTGTGCCGCAGGGCCAAGCTCACCGAGCGGTACTTCTACGAGAGCTTCGCCGACCGCGAGGAGCTCGTGCTCGGGGTGTACGAGCGGGTCGCCACCGAGGCGCACCAGGTGCTGGTCGGCTCGGTCAGCGACGCCCCGCGGTCGGCGACCGAGCGGGCCGAGGCCGCGGTGACCGCGTTCGTGGAGCTGATGCTGGACGACCCGCGCAAGGGCAGGGTGCTGCTGCTGGCCCCGATCACCGATCCCACACTCAGCAGGCGCGGGGTCGAGCTGCTGCCCACCTTCGCCGCGCTGATCCGCGAGCAACTCCCGGGCAAGGCCGACGAGCTCGACCGGGAGATGACCGCGATCGGCCTGGTCGGCGCGCTGGCCAACCTGTTCATCGCGCACCTGGACGGCAGCCTGGATGCTTCCCGGGAGCGGCTGGTGGCGCATTGTGTACGCCTGCTCAGCCGCGCGGACGCCCTGCACACCTAGACCCGGTCCCGCTCGGCGGCCATCCGCACCGCGATGTCGATAATCATGTCCTCCTGGCCACCGATGTACTTGTGCTCGCCGACCCGGTAGAGGATCTCGTGGGCAGGCACGCCGTAACGCTGCGCGGCCCGCTCGGCGTGCAGCAGGAAGCTGGAGTACACCCCGGCGAAACCCTGCACGATCGAGGAGCGGTCCATGACCGGCAGCCGGGTGATGAACGGCTTCACCACATTCTCCGCGGCCTCCATCAGCACGTCCTTGTCCACCCCGGTCCGGATGCCGAGCCGCTCGAAGGTCGCGGCCAGCACCTCGGTCGGCGAGTTGCCCGCGCCGGCGCCGAGGGCGGCCAGGGATCCGTCGACCTGCCGCGCGCCCGCCCGGTAGGCCAGTACCGAATTGGCCACGCCGAAGCTCAGGTTCTGGTGGCCGTGGTAGCCGACCTGGGCCTGCTCGCCCAGCTCGGCGACCAGCGCGGACACCCGGTCGGCGGCTTCCTCCAGGATCAGCGCCCCCGCCGAGTCGACCACATACACGCACTGGCACCCGGCGTCCACCATGATCCGAGCCTGCTTGGCCAGCGCCTCCGGCTCGGAAAGATGCGCCAGCATCAGGAAGCCGACCGTCTCCAAGCCGAGCGCGCGGGCCTCGGTGAAGTGCTGCACGGACACGTCCGCCTCGGTGCAGTGGGTGGCGATCCGCACGGCGGAGGCGCCGAGCTCGGCCGCGGCCTTGAGGTCGGTGACCGTGCCGAGGCCCGGCAGCAGGAGTACGGCGATGGCGGCCCGGCGTGCCTCGGCCACCGCGGCCGCGATCAGCTTCCGCTCGTCGACCAGCGAGAACCCGTAGTTGAACGTCGAGCCGCCGAGCCCGTCGCCGTGGGTCACCTCGATCAGCGAGATGCCGGCGTCGTCCAGCGCGCGCACGGTGTCCCGCACCTGCTGCTCGGTGAACTGGTGCGCCATGGCGTGGCTGCCGTCGCGCAGCGTGGTGTCGACCAGTCGCACGTCCCGCTCACTCATGCCCACTCCTTCGCGGCTTCGCGCGCCGTAATCGCCTCGGGTGCCACGGCTTGACCCGGTGGTGTCATGCTCGAACCACCCTCCGTTCCAGGATCCGCTCGGCGAGCAGCTCGCCCACCCTGGCCGCGGCCGCCGTCATGATGTCCAGGTTGCCCGCGTACGTGGGCAGGTGGTCGCCGTTGCCCGCCACCTCGAGGAACACCGCTACCCTGGCGCGGCCGCCCCAGTCCGGGCGTGGCTCGTCGAACTGCGGCTGCGCCCGCAGCGCGTACCCGGGAACGTAGACCTGCACCTCCCGCACCATCCGCTCGATCGACTCGCGGACCGCCTCCCGGTCGGCGCCGGGGTCGATCGCGCAGAACACCGTGTCCCGCATGATCATCGGCGGTTCGACCGGGTTGATGATGATGATCGCCTTGCCGGTGGCCGCACCGCCGACCTCCTCGATGCCGCGCGCCGTGGTCTCGGTGAACTCGTCGATGTTGGCCCTGGTGCCGGGGCCGGCCGAGCGGGAGGCCACCGAGGCCACGATCTCCGCGTAGGGCACCTCGGTCACCCTGCTGACCGCGCGCACGATCGGGATGGTGGCCTGCCCGCCGCAGGTGATCAGGTTGAGGTTCGGGGCGTCCAGCTGGTCCGGCAGGTTCACCACCGGACAGGTGAACGGCCCGACCGCGGCCGGGGTGAGGTCCACCGCCTGCGTCCCGGCGGCCGCGTAGCGCGGCGCGTTGACCCGGTGCGCGCCGGCCGAGGTCGCCTCGAAGACCAGCTCGGGGCGCTCGTCCTGGGCCAGCAGCCAGTCCACACCCTCGGCCGAGGTCCGCAGGCCGAGCTCGGCCGCCCTGGCGAGCCCTGCGGACTCCGGCTCCACGCCCACCATGTACCGCAGGTCGATCCGCTCGCTGCGGCGCAGCTTGGCCAGCAGGTCGGTGCCGATGTGGCCGGGCCCGACGATCGCCGCGACCACCCCACGCTCACTCATCAGCGCTCCCTTCGCCTCCCACGGCTCACGGTCCTCCCCGCGGTGCGGCATACTCAACGCATGTGTGCCGCTGAGCGGGACGGTGACCGGGTGGACGGAAGCGACGGCGCGACCGCCGACCGGCTGGCCCGGCTGCTGACCGCGTTCCGGCCGGGCGACGAGGCGCTCGGCGTGTCCGAGCTCGCGCGACGCACGGCGCTGCCGAAGTCGAGCGTGCACCGGCTGACCGGGCACCTGCGTGCCCACGGGCTGCTGGAGCCGGCCGAGCGGGGTGGGCTGCGGCTCGGGCTCAAGCTGTTCGAGATCGGCCAGCTGGCCACCCGGCAGCGGGGAATCGTGGACGCGGCCCGGCCCTACCTCGCCGATCTGCGGGAGGCCACCCGCAACACGGTGCATCTCGCGGTACTGGAGGGCACCGAGGTGGTCTACCTGGACATCCTGCGCGGCCCGGACGCACCGCGGCTGCCCTCGCGCATCGGCGGACGGTTTCCCGCGCACGCCACCGCGGTGGGCAAGGCGATCCTCGCGCACTCCCCGGAGTCCCTTGTGGACACCGTCGTGCGCGCCGGGCTGCCGAGGGTGAGCGTGCGCACGATCACCGCGCCGGGACTGCTGCGCAGGCAGCTCGGCAAGGCACGTGCGGAGGGGATCGCCTACGAGCGGGAGGAATCCGGCACCGGGGTGATCTGCGCGGCGAGCCCGATCCTGGACGGGGCCGGTGCGGCGCTGGCCGCGATCTCCATCTCCGGCTGGACCAACCGGATGCGCACCGAGCGCATCGCGCCCGCCGTCCGGACCGCCGCGCTGGCCCTGTCCCGCACGCTGAGCTAGCCAGGCACAACGATGGACCCTCGGGGTCGAGGGCGCCGGCGAGCCGGCGCGGCTGCCCGCGGCAAGGATCGAACAACATACCGGCTCACTCACTCGCTGTCGGAGTCATGGACAGGTTCCAGAAATCGGCATAGCGGCCACCGCGGCGCAGCAGCTCGCCATGGCCGCCTTCCTCCACGATCCGGCCGCCGTCCAGAAAGGCGACGCGATCGGCGCGCTGGACGGTCCGCATCCGGTGCGCCACCAGCACCACCGTCCGGCCCGCCATCAGGCGCTCGATTCCCTCGTGGACGGCGGCCTCGTTCACCGGGTCCAGTGCGGAGGTCACCTCGTCCAGCAACACGATGGGCGCGTTCTTCAGCAGTGCTCGGGCGATCGAGACCCGCTGGCGCTCACCGCCCGACAGCATCGCGCCGCCCTCGCCGACATTCGTCGCCCAGCCGCCGGGCAGGCGCTCGATCACCTCGTCCAGCCGCGCCGCGGTCGCCGCCGCCCGCACCTCGGCTTCGTCGGCGTCGGGACGGCCGAGACGCACGTTCTCCTCGATCGTGCCGTCGAAGAGGTAGACATTCTGGAAGACGATGGCGATCCGCGCCATCAGCACCTCCGTATCGATGTCGCGCACGTCCACACCGCCCACGCGCACCGCGCCCGCGTCCACGTCGTGGAACCGCGCCAGCAACTGCAGCAAGGTGCTCTTACCCGCACCCGAGGGCCCGACAACGGCAAGCCGCTGTCCCTGCACCACGGACAACGACACGTCGTCGGTCACCGTGCGGTCGCCATGCCGGAAGGTGGCCGAGTCGAACTCGAGGTCGTGACGTACCGGCCGAACCGGTTCGCGGGGTTCCGGCAGCGGCTCGGCGCGCAGTACCGCGTCCAGCCTCGCCAGCTCGGAACGCGCGCCGCGGAGTCTGCCGCCGACATCCGACAGCGACAGCAGCGGATCCGCGCTGCGGGCGGCGAGCACCAGGATCGTCAGAACCTCTGCCACGCCCATGCTCCCGGCGAGGGCGAGGTACGCACCCAGTACCAGCAGGGCGGTGAACACCGCCTGCACCGCGAGCGTCAGGCCCAACGCGCCGGGCAGCGCCGACAGCAGGGTACGGCGGGACGCGCGCTGGACGTCCCGCAACGAGTCGTCGAGCAGCCGGAAGCGCTCGCTCACCCGGCCGCCTGCTCGCAGCACCGGCTGGGCCTGGAGATACTCGATGACGCGGGCGGTGGCCTCGTGGTCGCGTTCGGCACGCTCCGTATCCGCGGTCGCCGCCGAGCGCCCCGTCCGGCTCTGGATCGCCGCCACGACCGGTGCCGCAACCAACGCGGCCAACCCCAGTTGCCAGTTGAAGGCGAGTATCACGGCAACGATCGTCAGGGGAGTCACGCACGCGGAGATGAACGGCGCCAGCAGGTGCGCGATCACGCCCATCGCCTCCAGGACTCCGCGGCCGGCCAGTACGGACACCTCCCCGACGCGGCCGCCGGCCGCGTACCAACCGATGGGCAACCGGGCCAGCTGATCGCCGAGCCGGTGATACAGCCCGCGCAGCAGTGTGCTTCCGACGCGGAAACCGGACAGATCGCTCCGATAGCGCAGCACCGCGTAGACCGCGACCGCGGCACCGAACGCGACCAGCCAGGGCCGGGCATCGCCTGGCGTGCTCCCGAACAGTGCCCCCAGCACCGGAACCAGCAGTGCGTAGGACAAACCCTCGACCACCGCGGTCGTCGTCATCAGGGCAACGGTGCGCCGCACCGGCCGGGCGTGCTCGTGTCCCAGCACCCGCAGCAGCGTTCGAATCATCGGGGCTCGCCTCCTCGCGGTACGCCGCCGGGGTTGCCCGCACCGTGGGTTTCGATCCCGTCGGACATCGCCGCTCGGTAGGATGTCCAGAACGCGGCGAACTTTCCTTGCTGTGCCAGCAGGTCGGCGGGCCTGCCGCGCTCGACGATCATCCCGTCGTCCAGCACCGCGACGGTGTCGGCGTCGGCGGTCGTCTCCAAGCGATGGGCGATGACCAGAATCGTCCGGTGGCCCTCCAGCGTCGCCAGGGCCCGGCGCACCGCCTGTTCCGTCTGCGGGTCGGCAAAGGCGGTCGCCTCGTCCAGCACCAGAACGGGCGCGTCGGCGAGCAGTGCGCGGGCGATCGAGATCCGCTGTGCCTCGCCGCCCGACAATCCGGCGTCCACACCGATCACCGTTTCGTATCCGCGCGGCAGCTCGAGAATTCGGTCATGGACATGTGCCATCCGGGCGGCGCGAACCACGTCGTCGAGGTCGGCGTTCGGTGCCGCCAGCGCGATGTTGTCCGCGATCGACGCGCGTAGCAGGGAGGTGTCCTGGAAGACGAAGGAGACCGTCCGGTAGAGCTGCCGGCTGCCGAGCTCGCGCAGGTCGACACCACCGAGGGTGACCGAACCGTGGGACGGGTCGAAGAACCGCGGCAGGAGCCGCACCAGCGTTGACTTTCCGCTTCCCGACGGCCCGACGATCGCGGTGACCGTGCCCGGCTCGAGCACCAGGTCGATCCCGCGCAGCACCTCGTGATCGGCGTCGTAGCCGAATCGGACGTCCCGCAGTTCCACCCGGTGACCCTGCGGCGCGACCGGGTAGGCGGGTTCCGGTAGCGGCGGTACCGCGAGCACGTCCCGGATCCGGCCGACCGCGCGTCGGGCGGCCTGCAGGTCGTCGAAGCCGTGGCCGAGGGCGGCCACCGGAGCGGTCAGGCCCAGCCCGAGCAGCAGGAAGGGCAGCAGGTCGGCCGGGGCCATGCCTCCGGTCGTGACCAGAACCGCGCCGCCGGTCAGCACCACCAGCAGCACGAACGGCGGCGACAGCACCAGTTGCATGCCCGCGGCGATCCCGGACACGCCGCGCACCCAGCGGTTGAAGGTACCGACGAAGTCGTCCGCGGCCGCGCGGAATCGACGGTGGGCGCGGCCGGCTCCGCCGAACGCCTTGACCACGGAGATGCCCTGCACGAACTCGACGACGGAACTCGAGATCCGCCCCATGGCCGCGTCGAACTCCTCCTGCTCGCGCAGCCGGTTCGGGGTCAGCATGAGGGGAACCAGAGCCACTGCCAGTGCCACGGGTATCAGCGTGATCAGCGTGAGCCGCCAGTCGATGGTGAACAAGTAGATCAGCGACACCAGCGGCACCACGAATGCGGAGACGAGCTCGCCAGGGGCGTGGGCGATGAACGGGTGCACGGCACTCACGTCCTCGCCCACCACTTTTGCCAGCGTGCCGGTCCGGCGTCGGGCGAGCCAGCCGATCGGTACGCGCCCCAGTCGCGCGGCCAGTTGCCTGCGGAACGCCAGTTGTACCTGGCCGTCGAGAAGATGCCCGATCCCGGACGACGCGGCCGTGAACAGCAGCCGGACGACCAGGCCGACCGCGCCCGCGAGCACGACGAACCAGACATGGTCGTGATCGATCGGGCCGGGCGACAACAGGGTGCGACCCAGTTCGACGACCGCCAGTAGCGGCGCCAGGCCCGCGATGGCGCCGACGACCTGCAGGATCGCGACGGCCGCGAAACTCCCGAGGTAGGGGCGCAGCAGCCCTGCCAGGGGCCGGCCCGCCACGACGTCCGCACCGGGTGGTGCGGACCGCTCGCTCTCCCGGGCAAGGTCGGTGGCGGTCATCGCCCTCCCGCCTTCGTCGATCTCGACGCGACCGGGCCGGCGAGGCGTTCCCGGAGGAACTCCGCGATCTCCGCCCGCGCGGCCTTGGCCCGCGGCACCGCTCCCGGCATGCTGACGAACCCGTGCGTCGCTCGGGGATGTTCGGTCAGCCGCGCGGGAGTGCCGGACTCGCGCAGCCGCGCGGCGTACCGACGGCCGTGATCGGCCAGCGGGTCAAGGGTCGGCACCACCACGAGCGCGGGGGCCAGTCCGTTCAGGTCGTCGGCATGCAGCGGCGACACCGCACGAGCATCCATTCCCGGCGGAACGGCCAACCGCTGGTACAGCCGCATCTGCGCCACGGTGAGGGTCGGGCTGTTCGCGTGCTGGGCCATCGAGGCGTAGTCGAACGCCGTCTCGGTCAGATCGAGAGCGGGGTTGACCAGCACCTGTGCCCGCAGGAGCAGGCCGGATTCTCTGGCCCGGATCGCGGCCAGTGCGGCAATCATCGCGCCGTTGCTCTCCCCGAAGACCGCGGTCAGTGCCGGGTCCACCCCCCATTCCACGGCGTGCCGCAGCACGTGCCGCAGCACGTCCCAGCCGTCGTCGACGGCCGCGGGCAGTGGAGTCCCCGGAGCGAGGAGCCGGTGCTCGACCGAGACGACGACCGCGGGCAGCCGTGCGGCGAGGTGGCTGTTCACCCAGTCGCTCTGCGCCGCCGTACCGACGAACCCGCCGCCGTGCACGTGAAGCACGAGCGGCAGGTCGACGTTCCCGCCACCGCGCCCGGGTGACGGCCGGTACACCCGGACCCGGAGCCCACGGTCGGACAGTGTCACCTCCTGCCATCGGATCACGGCACCGCGGTCCGGAAGACCGGTGATCACCCGGGCAAGGCGGGACGCTCGCTTGCGGTTCACCGCCTCGCGGAAGGTGACCAACTCCTCGGCCGTCATCGCCGACAGGTCCGGCTCCTTCTGCAGAGCATGCAGTAGCCGGATGCCCAGCGGGGGCCGTTCAACCCCGGCGATGTCGTTCATGTCTTCTCCTCGATCGCGGCAGTTTCGCTACTTATAGTATCGATACCGATCGTAGCGCAATCGGCTACCATCTAGCCATGACCCGAGCGACCAGATCCGCCAGGCCGCCCGGTCGCCCACGCGCCGGCATCGACGCCGTGGTCTTCGCCGCGACGCTGAACACGGTCCACGAGCTCGGCTATGCCGGCGCGACGATGGATCGCATCGCGGCGGCTGCGGGGGTCGCGAAGACGACGATCTACCGTCGATGGGAGTCGAAGGGTGCGCTGATCGCCGACTGCCTCCTCGACGCGTTCGGCCCACTGCCGCTGGAGGGCGCCGACCGAGTCGAGGTCCTGTCTTCGACCATCCACTGGGGTGCGGCGAAGATCGGCGAGCCGGGAGTCGGCGCGGCATTCGCGGGCGTGTTCGTGGACGCCGTCAACGATCCGGGCCTGCGCGAGGTCCTGTCCACGCGGTTTCAGGCCCCGTACCTGCGCGCGCTCCAGGACGCGCTCGGCGAGCCGGAGAACCGGGTGCTGCTCCTCATCGACGTCGTCGTCGGGACCTTGCTCCACCGGATGGGCATGACCGGCGAGCCGATGGCCGACGCCGACGTCACCGCACTGGCCGAGATGGTTCTGCGCTACTTCACTGACCGCGCCGCGCCGCCCTAGTTTGAAGCGGCTTCAACGTCGCTCGGGTGCGTACGGCACGCCCAGGGCCCGCGCGCGCAGCGCCAGGCAGGCCATCTCGCCGAGCAAGCTGATCCCGATCAGCAGCGGCATCGGGCGGGCCTCGGGATTCATCCCCCACTGCTCGGCCAGCAGGCCGATCCCACCGTTGACCACGATGGACGCCACCCACACCAGCACGGTCCAGCCCGTGTAGCGCTGCCACAACACCCCGTCCCGGCGCAGCAGCCGCACGGTCCGGCCACGCAGGTACCCCAGGCCGCAGCCGATGAACCCGCCGATCCCGAGCCACAGCACGTCGGTTCCGGTCACCGGCACCTCGCGCAGGCTGAAGCCGCCAACCCCGAGCAGCACCAGCGGCAGCACGAAGACCTCGCGCGCGGTCAACGGCTCACCGAGGAACCGCCGCACGATCGCGAAACCCACCACCCCGACCAGCACGATCACCAGCCAGGTACTCACCAGTCCACCTCCTTATATAGCACGCCTGTGCCACATAAACTAGCATGGCTATGCTATAAAAGCAGCATGCCCAAGGTGGTCGATCCCGCCGCCCGCAGGCAGGCGGTGGCCGAGGCGGTGTTCCGGGTGATCCAGCGCGACGGCATCGCGCGCGCCTCCCTGCGCAACGTCGCCACCGAGGCCGGGCTGGCCATCGGGTCGATCCGGCACTATTTCCGCAGCCACGACGAGCTGATGGGATTCGCCCTGCACGCGCTCAGCGAGAACGTCCGGACCAGGGTGCTACGGCACGCGGAGGACCTGCTCGCCGTGGACTCCGGGGTGGACCGCAGGGCACTGACCGTGGAGTTGCTGGCCGAGCTGCTCCCGCTGGACGAGCGGCGGCGGCGGGAGTCGGTGGTCTGGCTCGCCTTCCTCACCGAGGCACGGACCGAACCGCGACTGCGGCGGTACACCCACGAACTGCACGAGACCCAGCGTGCCCTGGTTCGGCGGGTGCTGCTGGAGGCACGCAGGCTGAACCGGATCGCCGACTGGTTGGACATCGGCCTGGAGACCGAGCGGCTCTGCGCCCTGCTGGACGGGTTGACGGTCACCGCGACCCTGCAACCGGAGCTGACCGACCGGGAGACCACCCTCGCGGTGCTGCGCAGGCACGTCGAGACCCTGGCCGCCACCGGAGCCTACGAGTAACCGGGGACCGGGGTTCCGTTCTCCCTGCGCGGGATGCCGAGGGGGTTGCCGTCGCGCAGCGCCTCGGGCAGCAGGTCCGCGGGCCAGTCCTGGTAGCTGACCGGCGCCAACCAGCGGCGGATCGCGGTGGCGCCCACCGAGGTGTGCAGCGGCGCCGTGGTGGCGGGGAACGGACCCCATGCTGCATCGCCCAGGACGCCGCGACCCCGGTCGGCCAGCCGTTGCAGATCAACCGGCCTACCCGGTCGCGGCCCGCCACGCGAGCGTGGACTCGGCGCGCTGCTCCGCGGCCCGTGCGGCGAGGCGGCGCCACCGATCGACCTGCACCGTCGCCGTCTCGGTAACCGGCTCACCCACGGCCTCGCCGGTACGCGGGCCGACCCTACAGTGCATTCCCGGACACCTCGTTCGTATATATGAACACTATTCTTACCCATAAACACGCTATGGCAACCGGGTGTCCCCGGTCAGTGTCACCGGGTCCCGCGGTGCGTGCGAAAAAGGCGTCCGGTACCTTTTGCCGGTCGCGGTCGGTGACGGTGCACGGCGATTCACCGCCGCCGCGTCAACGTCGTCTCAGGACGCGCGGACAGGGCGTCAACGCCGCGTGAGTCCGCGCCTCGGCCGGCCGTGACGGATGCATGCTGTGCCACGGGGCCGCCGAGGGCGGTCCCGATCACACCGAACAGGACACAGACTTCCAATCGAAAGTGAGTACGGGTCGATGAGTCCCTTGGTATGGGCGATCCTGCTGATCGGCGTTTTCGTGGTCATCGCGCTGGGCCTACGCACCATGCAGCGCGGCGGCACCGCCCGGTCGGCGCGGCAGTCCGCCGAGTCCGCGCAGGCGCCGGAGACCGCACCGGTCGCCTCCCGCTAGTCCCCGGCGCCGACCGAGGACCGCAGGCGCGCGTAGGCCGGCGCGCCCGCACCGATCGCGTCCAGACCGGACAGTGCCGCGCCGAACACCGGTGGCAGCGCGGTCACGCCGACAGAGGCACGCGGCGCCACCTTCACGCAGCGCCGTTCGATCTCGCCGATCACCGTGCCGTTCACCCCGGCCAGCACGCCCCCACCGAGCACGACGGCCGGGGCGCCGGTGGTCATGTCCAGCCTGCGCAGGCTGACCGTGACCAGCAGGGCGACCTCCTCGATCAGCCGGTCCACCACGTCCTGCGCCGCCTCGTCCCCCGCGGCGGCGACACGGAACAACAGCGGGCACAGCTCGTGCACCGCCTTCGCCGGCAACCGGCCGAAGTGCAGGCGCTCCACCACCTCCCGGGCGGATTCCGCGCCGAAGTGGCGCAGCACCGCCGGTAACAGCGCGGTTCTCGGGCCCCTGCCGTCCTCGGACCGCACCGCCCACCACAGCGCCTCCTCGCCGAGCTGCATGCCGCCACCCCAGTCGCCGGAGATCCGGCCGAGCGCGGGAAAGCGGTGGGTCCGGCCGTCCGCGCCGACCCCGACGCAGTTGATCCCCGCGCCGCACACCACTGCCACCCCGATCCCGTCCGGTGTGCCGGCCCGCAACAGGGCGAAGGTGTCGTTGCCGACCCGCACCGAGCGCGACCAGCCGCGCTCGATCAGCGCCACCCGCAGCGTCTCCTCCTCCTGGGGGAGATCGAGCCCGGCAAGGTAGGCCGAGGTGTGCGCACCGAAGGTGCGGCCCGCCGGCATGCCCGCCGCGGCGAACGCCTCCAGCACCAGCCCCTCGAACACCTCCAGCGCCCGCGGCACCCCGACCGCCTGCGGGGACGCGCCAGGGCCGCGGGCACGGCCCAGTACCTTCCCGGCCGTGCTGACCAGCAGCACATCGGTCTTGCTGTTGCCCCCGTCGATCGCGATGACCACCCCGCCGCCGGTACCGTTCACCGGCGGGCCCAGGGCAGGAAGGGCGCGTTCACCCGCACCAGGGTGCCGGCCAGCGCGTCGGCGTACTCGTACTGCCCGATCAGCGGATGCGCCAGCAGCGCGTCCGCCACCCGGTCCCGGCCGCCGTGCAGGGCTGCCTCCAGCGCCAGCTGCTCGTACGAGGTGACCTGCGAGATCAACCCGGACAGCAGGGGCGGAACCGGCCGCACCGGCAGCGGCCGCGCGCCCTTTCCGTCCACAACGGACGGAACCTCGATCACCGCGTCCTCGGGAAGGAACGGCATGGTCCGCTCGTTGCGCACGTTCACCACATGCTCCTCGGCGGCACCGTCCCCGGTGAGCGCGTGCACCAGCCGCACCGCGGCCTCGGAGTAGTACGCCCCGCCCCGCCGTGCCAGCTGCGCCGGTTTCGTCACCACCGCGGGGTCGGCGTAGATCTTCAGCAGCTCCGCCTCCACCTCGCTGACCACCTCGGCGCGCGGGCGCTCGGTGCGCTGGGTGCGTACCACCTCGTCGTGGGCGTAGAAGTACCTCAGGTAGTACGAGGGCACCATGCCCAGCCTGCGCAGCCATCCCAGCGGGGTCCCGACATGTTCGGCCAGCCGCGGCCCGTGCTCGGCGAGCAGTTCGGGCAGCCGGTCGGTGGCGCCTTCCGCGCCCTCGACCAGGACGCGACGTTCCCAGCTGAGGTGGTTCAGGCCGACGTGCTCCAGTCGCACGGCCCCGGTGTCCACCCGCAACAGTTCCGCGAACAGGCGCTGCAACCCGATCGCCACGTTGCACAACCCGACGGCACGGTGCCCCTCGTTCAGCAACGCCCTGGTGACGATGCCGACCGGGTTGGTGAAGTTGACCAGCCAGGTGTCCTCGCCCGCGACCTCGCGAACCCTGCGGGCGATGTCCAGCACCACCGGCACCGTGCGCAACGCCTTGGCCAGCCCGCCCGCGCCGGTGGTCTCCTGCCCGACGCAGCCGCAGTCCAGCGGGAAGGTCTCGTCGGAGTGCCGTGCCACCTGGCCCCCGACGCGCAGTTGCAGTAACACGGCCGACGCCCCCTCGGCTCCGTCGGCCAGGCTGGTGGTGGTGCGTATCCGCGCCGGGTGACCCGCCCGCTCGAGCAGCCGCGAGCAGAACGAACCGACCGTCGCCAGCCGATCGGTGTCCGGGTCCACCAGCACGATCTCGTCGACATCCACACTGGACCGTCCGGCGGCGATGCCGTCCACCAGTTCGGGGGTGTACGTGGATCCCCCGCCGACCACCGTGAGCTTTCTCAACCTTTGACTCCCGTGAAGGTGATACCGCGCACGAACGACTTCTGCGCGAAGATGAACAGGATGATGACCGGCGCCATCACCAGCGCGGTGGCCGCCATGGTCAGGTTCCATTCCACATGATGCATGCCGCGGAACGAGGCCAGCGCCAGCGACAGCGTCCAGCTCTCCCGGTTCTCCCCGGTGAACAGCAGCGGGCCGAAGTAGTCGTTCCAGGTGAACAGGAAGCAGAACATCCCGGTGGCGACGATCCCCGGTTTGGCCATCGGCAGGACGACCCTGGTCACCACCTGGAACTGGTTGCAGCCGTCGATCCTCGCCGCCTCGAGGTACTCCTTCGGGATGGTCAGGAAGAACTGGCGCAGCAGGAAGATGCTGAACGCGTCGAACAGGAAGTACGGCACGATCAGCGGGGCCAGGGTTCCGGTGAACCCGAGCCGCACCCACAGGTCGTACAGCGGAACGACCACCACCTGCGGGGGTAGCATCATGGCCGCGATGGTCAGCAGGAAGAACAGGGTCTGCCCGCGCCACCGCAGCTTCGCCAGCGCGTAGGCCGCCGGGATCGCCGACAGCATGATGCCGAGGGTGGCCAGCCCCGAGTACGTGAGACTGTTGATCAGGTACAGGTGCAGCGGTGCCTGCTCGAACACCCGCACGAAGTTCTCGAAATGCCACTCCTCCGGCCACAGGCTGGAGGTCATCGCCTGGTCGCTCTCCATCACCGCGGTCAGCAGGACGAAGACGATCGGCAGCATGAACAGGATGCCGAGGCCGAGCCCGAGGCTGTGCGTCGCCACCCAGTACAGCCTGCGATCCCACCTCGCCCGCCTGGCCACGGCCGACCGGGCCGGGTCGGGCCGCGTCGTGGTGGTCGTGGTCATCGGGCCGCCTCCTGCACGTCCGAGGCCTTGCGTAGCTGGCGCACCAGCACGGCGGTGAAAGCGAAGGAGACCAGGAACAGCAGCACCGCCATCGCGGCG
This sequence comes from Amycolatopsis cihanbeyliensis, assembly GCF_006715045.1. GTDB lineage: Bacteria > Actinomycetota > Actinomycetes > Mycobacteriales > Pseudonocardiaceae > Amycolatopsis > Amycolatopsis cihanbeyliensis. The sequence continues at coordinate 593,903 of NZ_VFML01000001.1, forward strand.
GCGTAACCCATGTTGAAGTACCGGAATCCCTGCACGTAGAGCCAGATCGGGTAGGTCAGCGTGGAGTTCTGCGGCGCGCCGATGGTCTTGGTGTTACCCGCGACATCCGCCGCGCCCTGCGCGACCGAACCGGCCACGATCGCCTGGGTGAAGAACTGCAGCGCGAAGATCATCGAGTTGACCACGCCGAACAGCAGCACCGGGGAGATGGTGGGCAGGGTGATGTGCCAGAACCGGCGCAGCGGCCCGGCGCCGTCCAGCGAGGCGGCCTCGTAGTGCTCCTGCGGCACGTCCAGCAACGCGGCCAGGATAATGATCATCAACTCCCCGGAACCCCACATCACCAGGAGGGTCAGCGCGGGCTTGGCCATCGCCGGATCGTTGAACCACAGCCCGCCCTCGATACCGAGCAGCCGCAGAAACCGGTTCACCGGCCCGAACTCCGGGTTGAACAGGAAGACGAACGCCAGGGTGGCCGCGGCGGGCGGGGCGAGCGCAGGCAGGTAGCACAGCGTGCGCACCAGGCCGACGCCCCGCTTCAGCCGGGAGATCACGGAGGCCACACCCAGCGCGAAGATCACCCTGGTCACGGTCAGCACGACCACCAGCCAGGTGGTGTTCCACGCCGCCGTGGCCACCAGCGGTTCGCTGGTGAACATCCGGATGTAGTTGTCGAGCCCCACCCAGGACGGTGGGTTCAGCAGGTCGTAGTCGGTGAAGGAGTAGTACAGCGTCGCGATCAGCGGGTACCCGAAGAAGATCAGGAACCCGACCAGCGCGGGCGCCATGAAGGAGAGGACGGTGACGCGCCGGCGGCGGGAGCGCCGCGCCCGTTCCCCATCGGGGGTGGGCACGACGCCCTCCGCCGCCCGGCCGAGGGTGGCGGTCATGGGCCGTTCCCGCTCAGTTCCCGCCGCTCTTCTGGGCCAGGGCGTCGTTGATCTGCGCGTCCACCTCGGCAAGGCCCTTGTCCAGGTCCGGCACCTTCCCCGCCTGCCAGCGAGCGGCGAAGTCGTTGACCGCCTTCAGGTGCGCGTCCCCGATCACGGTGGTCGGATTCGGCAGTAGCTTGCCGCCGGAGAACAGGTCGAGGAAGGTCTGGAACTGCTCGTCCGCCTCCAACCCGGGGTCCTCCAGCGCGGGCAGGGTACTGGGCACGTTGCGCAGCCCGTTGCCCAGCTGCACCAACGTGTCCGTGTCCAAAGACATCTGCTTGATCAGTTCCCAGGCCGCGCCGGGGTTCTCCGCGCCGCGCGGGATGGCGATGATCGTGCCGGTGGTGAACGCCCCGCCGTAACGGTCCGGCTTGCTGTCGGCGACCGGCGGCGGCGCGGTGCCGTAGTCCAGCTCCGGCGTCTGGTCCTTCAGGAACGCCGTGCGGTACTCGCCGTCGATCATCATCGCGACCTCGCCGCGGTGGAAGGCGTGATCGGCGGAGAACTCGTCGCCGAGACCCGCGGTGAAGCGTTCCAGGTTCTCGTAGCCGTAGAAGTCGACCAACCGCTGCTGAAACCGGAACATCTCCTTCCACTCCGGACTGCCGGCCAGGTTGGACCCACCCTGCTCGTCCAGCCAGGTGGCGCCGAAGTTCGGCGCCCAGATCTGCGCCTGGTTGGCGTAGAACGGCATGGAAGGCAGGAACCCGGCCACCTTGATCGAGCCGTCCGGGTTGAACTCGGTGAGCTTCTTGGTGTACTCGAACAGCTCCGAGGTGTTCTTCGGTGGCTCGGAAATGCCGGCCTCGGCGAGCATCTCCTTGTTGTAGTAGAAGCCGTAGACATCGGCGAGCATCGGCATGGCGCACCGCTGGCCCTGGTACTCGGTGTAGGAGCGCACAGCCTCCGGGATGATGTTCAGATCGATCCCGTCCCGCTCGAGGTACGGCGCGAGATCGGTGAAGCTGCCGTTGTCGCACCAGGTGCCGAGATTGTCGGTGTAGAAGGAGATCGCCACGTCCGGCGGGTTACCCGCGCGGATCGAGGCGGCCAGCTTGTCGTCGTCCTGGTTTCCCTCGTGGTTGATCTCGATGTTCGGGAACTTCTGCTTGAGGTTGTTCAGGCCTTTGGTCACCACGTCGTACTCGCGCGAGGAGAACTTGCTGTACACGGTCAACGTGAGCGACTCGTCGGCGGCGGGCGCGGGTGCGGCCTCGCCGTCCTGCTCGGGCCCGCTGACCGCGCCGGAGCAGGCCGTCAGCAGCATCGCCGCGCCGGCCAGTGCCGCCAGTGCGCGGGCCTTCTTCTTCGGAGTCCGGATGGAGCGCATGTGCCCTCCTGCGATCATCGAATGGGGACGGTGGAGCGGTTCCGGGAGATCACTGGCCCCCGGCGGGAAGTCCGAACACCTCCTCGCGCACGGTGGCCAGCGCCGACTGCAACGCGCCCGCCCGCACCGCGTCACCGGGCGCGGCAGCCAGCTCGACCGGGGTTCTCGGCACGACGAGCTCGTGTAGCTCGTGCGAAACCAGCTCGAGGAAGAGGTCACCGCCCGCCCTGCTGACCTCGCCGCACAGCAGCACGGCCTCCGGGTCGAGCACGCTGACCACGTTGGCGATCCCGGCGGCGACCCGGCGGGCGAGGTCGGCAAGGAAAGCCCTGCCGGCCTCGCCCGCCTTGACCGCCGCACCGACCGCCGCCCAACCGGTGTCGGCGGAGATCTCGTGCGCGTCGGCGAGGGCGAGGATCGCGGGTGAGTCGACCAGATCGCCCCAGCGGGCGCCGAACCGGTCGAAGCCGGTGTCGGTGCGCGCCCGGTCGGGCACCTGCAGCCAGTCGATCTCCCCGCTGCCGCCCGCCGCGCCGCGGCGCAGCCTGCGGTCCAGCACCACCGCGCCGCCGGCACCCTCGCTGAGCCACACCAGCACGAAGTCGCTCAGCTCGGTGGCCCTGCCCTCGGCCATCTCGTGCAGCGCCACCAGGTTCACGTCGTTCTCCACGGTCACCTCGACGCCGAGCGCGGCACCGAGGGCGGCCGGGAGGTCGAACCCGGACCAGCCGGGCAGATGCGGCGCCGATCCCAGCCGCCCGGTGTTCGGGTCCACGGCCCCGGGCGCGCCGATCACCACCCGGTGCAGTTCGGCCAGGGTGACCCCGGCGGCCTCGGCGGTGCCTGCCAGCGCCGCGGCGAAGGCCGCCACGACATCGGTTCCGGCCAGCACCGGCACCTCCGACGACCCTGCCGCGCGCCGCGCCAGCACCTTGCCGGTGATATCGGCGATCACCATGTCCGCGCCGTGCGGGGTCAGGTCCACCGCGGCCACCCTGGCGACCGCACCGTTGACCGCCCAGAGTTGCGCACGGGGGCCGCGCCCGCCGTCCCGCACGCCGTCCTTGACGACGACGCCTTCCTGCTCGAGACGGGCGAGTAGCTGCGCGGTCGCCGGCTTCGAGAGGCCGATCACGTCCTCGAGGTGGGACCTGGTCAGCGGCCCCTGCCTGAGCAGCGTGTCGATGGCCGCCCGATCGTTGATCTCCCGCAACAGCCGCGGGCTCCCCGTGCGCACTCGTCACCCCCGGGTCCTGGTGTTATTAGATAGGAAACTTTACAGACGGTTTCGAGACACTGTAGTGGTCTACACCACATCCGTCAACAGTCGAACCTCCGAGGAAAACACGAGAAGCATTCACATAGCGGGTACCGGAGCGTGGGCGCCGCTGGTATCCAGGGACGACCCCTGCATCGAGACGGAGTTCCCCATGCGCAGAACCGGGATACCGACCGCCCTGCTCGCCGCCCTCCTGCTGCTCGCGCCCGGACTAGGGCACGCGGCCGCGAACACCGACCCCTGGGTCCCGATCGGCTCGGACCGGGCCCGGCCGCTCGACGAGAGCCAGGGCCTGGCCACCGTGGTACGAGCGGACGGCAGCTTCATCCGCTACACCGGGGTGGGCACCATCCCGCCCTCGCTCGCCATGCGCGGCTGGAACCACGTCGGCGACCCCGGGGCGCGCCGTGGCTACTACGTGGAGCCCTACCAGCGCGACGACCGTGGGCCGAAGTTGTTCCGGGTGCAGGCGCCGGACGGCTCCTGGGCCGAGTACACCCACGAGCTGGAGTCCTGGGAGGCGAGCAACAACTCCTTCGCCGCGGTGGCCCCGGACGGCCGGTGGCTGGTGACCGGCGAGTGGGGCACCAGGGACCGGCTGCTGGTGCACCCGATGCCGGGGATCGTGGCCACCGACCCCGCCGCCGACCTTCCGCTCGCCTCCACGATCCGGCTGGACCGGCCGGTCCGGGACGTCCAGGGCTGCGCCTTCGTCTCGGCCACCCGCCTGCTGTGCTCCTCGAACGACCCGGAGGGAGCGCTGTTCGGCGTCACCAAGCCGCTGCTACGGCTCGACCTGCCGGGCCCACTCACCGGCGACGAGGTGACCGCGCGGGTCAGCGCCCTCGGCCAACTCCCGCTGGAGAGTGCCTGCTCCGGCGAGTTCGAGACCGAGGGCATCGACTACGACCCGCGCGAAGCGACCCTGCGCGTCGTCGTCCTCTCCCCCGGCTTCTGCCTGCTCACCGACAGCAAGACCTGGCGCTTTGACAGGATGGGGGGATGACCACGGGCAGTGCGGAGTTGCGGGACTTCTGGGCCGAGCGGCTGTTCCCCACGCTGACCACACTGCGGCCGAACGGGTTGCCGCACGTGGTCCCGGTGGGCGTGACCGTGGACGAGGACTTCGCCGTCGCCAGGGTCATCTGCGGCCGGGGCAGCGTGAAGGCGCGCAACGTGCGCGCGGCGGGCCCCGGGGGCGCACCGGTGGCGGTCAGTCAGGTCGGCACCGGACGCTGGTCCACCCTGGAGGGCCGGGCGGTGCTGCGTACGGACGCCGAGGCGGTGCGCGACGCCGAGGACCGCTACACCCGGCGCTACCGGCGGCAGCCCCGGCCCAACCCGGAACGGGTGGTACTGGAGATCACCATCACCCGGCGGCTCGGGATGGACTGACCAGGCGGCCGAACCCGGTCAGCCGAACATCGCCCGCCACTCCTCCAGCGACCGCGGCCGGAACACCATATTGCGCTCGCGCACCCGGGACAGCGCGGCGGAGGGATCCGCCGAGTACAGGTGGCCCGGGTAGACCACGGGGTCGCCGTCCAGCCCGGCCAGCCATTGCAGGCTGCGGTACATCGCGTCCGCGTCCCCGCCGGGGAAGTCCGTGCGGCCACAGCCCTCCAGGAACAATGTGTCCCCGGCGACCAGCTTGCCGTCCAGCAGGAAGCACTGGCTGCCCGGCGTGTGCCCGGGGGTGTGCAGCAACCGCAGCGGGATCGCCCCGACCTCGAGCTCCTCGTCGTGGTCGTGGCCGACCAGGTCGCTCGCGGACAGGCCGGTGACCCGCCGCACCCACTCCGTCTCGGCCCGGTTCACGTGCACCGGCACCGGCTGCAGGGCCATCAGCTCGGGCAGGCCGGGCAGCGCGAAGCCCATCATGTCGCCGCCGACATGGTCGGGATGGTGATGGGTGGCCAGCACCCCGGTCAGCCGCATCCCGTCCGCGGCGAGCGCGTCCAGCAGGTCCTGCACCGCGTATGCCGGATCGACGATGACCGCCTCGCCGGTCTCCCGATCGCCGATCAGGTAGCTGAAGTTCGCCATCTGGGTGGCGACCTGGTCGCCGACGGCGAAGTCGCGGCCCGCGAGCAGTTGACGGAAGTAGAGCCGGTCGGACATGGTCCGATCGTAACGGGACAGGGATGTGGGGCGTGGACGCGATCGAACGATGGCGCGGTGAGCTGGCGGCCTGGCGGATACCCGGGTACATCCTCGCCGGTGCCGAGGACTCGCCATGGGTGCTGCCCCGGCCGGTGTTCACCCGGCGGGCGGACCGGCAGCTGGCCACCCCGGAAGGGGCGTCCCTCCCGGCCGCGTGGGACGCGCTGGACCCGCCCGGTTCGGTGCTCGACGTCGGGGCGGGGGCAGGGTCGGCCTGCCTGCCGCTCGCGCCACGGTGCACCGGGCTCACCGCGGTGGACGCCGATGCCGAGTTGCTCGCCGAGCTCGACCGGCGGGCCGCCACGCACGGCCTGGCCGCCCGGCTGGTGCACGGCACCTGGCCCGCGGTGGCGGCCGAGGTCGCCCCCGCCGACGTCGTGCTCTGCCACCACGTGCTCTACAACGTCGCCGACCTCGAGCCGTTCGTCACCGCGCTGACCGGGCATGCCCGCGGGCTGGTCGTGGCGGAGCTCGCCGACCGGCACCCGCTCACCGCGCTGAACCCGCTGTGGCGGCACTTCCACGGCATCGACCGGCCGGAGGGCCCGACCGCCGAGGACGCGGTCGCGGCCCTGGCCGAGCTCGGCATCCACCCCACCGTCCGGCGGTGGCGGCGCACCCCCGCCGCCGAGCATCCCGATCCGGAGGCGCTGGTGGAGGTGACCAGGCGCAGGCTGTGCCTGCCGCGGACGCGCACCGCCGAGGTGGCCGAGGCCCTGCGCGAGCACGGCCACCTGGACGGCGAGACCAGGGACCTGGGCGCCTCCGGATCCGGCATCGTCACGCTGACCTGGCCCGGCACCGCGCGGTCAGGAGCCGGGCGCTGAGGCCAGCCGGGACGGCCACCACACCCGCTTGCCGATGTCGATGGTCAGCGCGGGCACCAGCAGCGAACGCACCAGCAGGGTGTCCAGCAGCACGCCGAACGCCACGATGAACGCGATCTGGGCGAGGAACAGGATCGGCAGTACGGCCAGCGCCGCGAACGTCGCGGCCAGCACCACCCCGGCCGAGGTGATCACCCCGCCCGTCACGGTCAGGCCGCGCAGCGTACCGGCCCTGGTTCCCGAGCCGATGGTCTCCTCGCGGACCCTGGTCATCAGGAAGATGTTGTAGTCGATCCCCAGCGCCACCAGGAACACGAAACCGAACAGCGGTACCCCGGGGTCGGCGCCGGGGAAGTCCAGCACGTGGTTGAACACCAGCGCCGAGACGCCCATGGTGGCGCCGAAGGAGAGCACCACGGTGGCGATCAGCAGCAGCGGTGCCAGCAACGCGCGCAGCAGCAGGGCCAGCACGGCGAAGATCACCACCAGCACGATCGGCATGATCACCGCGCGGTCCCGCTTCGAGGTCTCCTGGGTGTCCAACTGGATCGCGCTGCGGCCACCGACCTTCGCCTCGCCGCCGGGGACCGCGTGCACGGCGTCCCGGATGCGTTGCACGGTGGCGATGGCGGACTCCGAGCCGGCCGGGGCCGTCAGGATCGCGTTGAGCTGCGCCATGCCGTCCACCACCGTGGGGGCGCCTTCCGGTCCGGTCAGCGGCGCGACCTGGGAGACCCCCTCGACCTGGGCGGCGGCCGCCACCTCGCCGGTCCTTTCGGCGTCCGCGATGATCACTGCGGGCGAGCCGGCACCTGCCGGGAAGTGCCGGGCGAGCACCTGCTCACCGGTCACCGAGTCCACCTCGGTGAGGAACACATCGGACTGGTCGGTCCCGCTCGCCCGTAGCTGGGGCACGAAGGCGACCCCGGCCAGCAGCACCACGGTGGCGCCGATCCAGACCACCCGCGGGGTGGCGTTCACCCGACCCGCGACCCGCGCCCACAGCCCGCCTTCCTCCTTGTGTGCCGAGCCCAGCGTCGGCAGGAGAGGCCAGAACGCGGCCCTGCCCAGCAGCACCAGAACCGCGGGCAGGAAGGTCATCGAGGCCAGCAGCGCCGCGGCGATGCCGATGGCGGCGACCGGGCCCAGGCCGCGGTTGGAGTTGAGGTCGCTGAACAGCAGGCACAGCACCCCGAGGATCACCGTGCCGGCCGAAGCCGTGATCGGCTCGACGGTGGCCCGCAGCGCGGTGCGCATGGCGGTGAGGGCCTCGGGGGTGTCGCGCAGGTCCTCCCGGAACCGGGACACCAGCAGCAGCGCGTAGTCCGTGGCCGCTCCGAAGACCAGGATGAACAGGATGCCCTGGCTCTGCCCGTTCAGCGCCAGCACGTCCTGGTCGGCGAGCAGGTACACGATGAGGCTGGCGAGGCCGAGTGCGCACACCGCGGACAGCAGCACCACCAGCGGCAGCACCGGGCTGCGGTAGACCATGACCAGGATCAGCGCCACGACCGCGCCCGCCACCAGCAGCAACAGGCCGTCGATGCCGCTGAACGCCTCCACCAGGTCGGCGAGCTGACCGGCGGGGCCGGTTACCAGCACGGTCAACCCGCTCGGCGGTCGCGGGACGGCGTCCCGGACCTCCTGGGCCACATCGCCGGGGTTGCCGTCCGCGGTGATCGGCACGACGAGCTGCGTCGCCTGGCCGTCCCGCGCGGGGATCGGCGACGGCAGCGGTCCCCGCACCCCGGGCACGCCTTCGATGTGGTGCGTCGCGGTGGCGAGGAACCGCTGGTCGGCCTCGGTGATCCCGCCGGCGCGCTCCAGCACCACGATGGCCGGAACGGTCTGGCTGTCGGCGAACCGTTTCTGCCACTCGGTGACGGCGGTCGCCTCGGCGGAGGCGGGCAGGAAGGCCGCGTTGTCGTTCTCCGCGACCTCGCTGAGCTTGCCGGCGAACGGCCCGCCGAACCCGCCCACGGCGAGCCACCCGATCAGCAGCAGCGCGGGTATCAGCCAGCGTCGCCTTCGGGTGCGCGCCGGCCTGCCCTCGGCGGGCGGCTCATCGGAGATCATGGGTGCGTACCTCGCCTGTCGAACGAACGAGCCGGGTGGAACCCTCACCGGCAGATTATTCAGCAGGCTGACGATTCGCATCGCGAAGGGCTGTGAGGATGGACACCGACCCGGATTCCGGCATCGAGTCCTGGCCGACCGGCCGGCTGCTCTCGGTGGCGGCGCGGCTGGTGGAGGCCAGGTGGGCCGCCCTGCTCGACCAGTTGGGTCTCAGCCATGCCGGCCTGGTCGCGCTGCACCTGCTGGGCACCGAGGGGCTGGCGCAGAGTGCGCTGGCCCGCCGGTGTCGAGTGACCGACCAGACCATGAGCCGTACGTTGGAGCGGCTGCAGCGCTCCGGCTTCGTGGAGCGGACCACCGACCCCGCGGACGGGCGCCGCACGCTCGTCCGGGCGACCGAGGCGGGGCGCGAGGTGCACCGCCGGGCCGCGGAGGCCGAGCGGCACGACCCGGTCGTCCAGGGTGTGCTCGGCGAGGACGAGCACTTCCGCCACCGGCTGCTGCACATCGTCACCCAGCTCGGTGCGGACACGGCCTAGGATCTAGCGAGCCATCGACGCGGATGGAGCCTGCATGTCCGTACCTGCCGACCGGGAGCTGGACCGGGACGCCCTCCGGCTGCGCCGGCCGCGGCCACGCGCGGAACCGGCGGGCACGCTGGAGACGGCCCGGCACGTCGCCGAGGACCTCGCGGACGGCCTCGCCGGTCCGCGCGCCCGCGCGGCGGCACGCGGAATCCGCCGGCTGCTCGAGGTCGAGGGCGTCGGGCTGGCGGACCTCTCCGGCGGGCTGGTGCTGTCCGGGCGGCTGCCCGCGGAGGTCGACACGGCGGCCATGGTCGAGGACGTGCTGCACACCGAAAGCCGGTGCGGCCGCGGCCAGGTCATCGCGCTCCCGCTGATCGTGCACGACGAGATGGCCGGCGCGCTGCTGGTCTCCGGCCGGGCCGGCAGGGCGGCACTGCGCGAGGTCGCCGGCGTGATCGTGGCGGCGCTGGAACGCGGCCACCTCGAGGCCTCGGCCGAGCACGCCGCGCAGGCCGAGTTGCGGGCGCTGCGCGCGGAGATCTCCCCGCACTTCGTGTACAACGCGCTCACCGTCATCGCCGGCCTTGTCCGCTCCGAACCCGCCCGGTCACGGGAGCTGATGCTCGACTTCGCCGACTACATCCGGTACAGCCTGGCCAGGCACGGCGAGTACACCACGGTGGCCGACGAGTTCCACGCGATCGAGACCTACCTCGCACTGCAGCGCGCCGTGCTCGGCGACCGGCTGCGGGTGCAGGTCAGGGTGGCGCCCGAGGTGCTCGCCGTGGCCATCCCCTACCTGGTCCTGCAGCCGATCGTGGAGAACGCGGTGCGGCACGGGATCGAGCCCTGCGCGGGTGGCGGGCACGTGCAGGTCACCGGCGAGGCCGAGGGCGCGGACTGCGTGATCAGCGTGGAGGACAGCGGCACCGGGATGCACCCCGCTGCGGCCGAGGCCGTCCTCGCCGGGCACGGCGGCGGCAGCATGGGACTGGCCAATGTCGACCGCAGGTTGCGTAACGTGTACGGGCCGTGGTTCGGGCTCGTCGTGGAGACGGCCGAGGGCGACGGCACCAGGGTGCTCGTCCGGGTCCCCATGTTCCAGCCGGGAGTGATGCCGTGAAAGCCAGCGGCCTGCACGTACTCGCCGTGGACGATGTGCCCGCGGCGCTGGAGGACCTGTGCCAGCTGCTCCGGGACGCCCCGGAGATCGCCCGGGTCACCGCGGCCGGCGACCCGCTCAGCGCGCTGCGGATGATCCGCGGCGAGCGGTTCGACGCGGTGTTCCTGGACATCGCCATGCCCGGCCTGGACGGGCTGGAGCTGGCCGCGCTGCTGGGCAAGCTCGCCGAGCCACCGGTGATCGTGTTCGTCACCGCCTATGACGAGCACGCGGTGGCGGCCTTCGGTGTCGGGGCGGTGGACTACCTGCTCAAACCGGTGCGCGCGGAACGCCTCGCCGACGCGCTGGCCAGGGTCGGCCGGATCACGCCTGCCGCGGAACCCGGCAGCGACCGGCCGGACGCACTCGCGGCGCTGCCGGTGGAGTCCGGCGGCCGCACCCGGTACGTGCGGCGCGACGACGTGCGCTTCGTCGAGGCGCACGGCGACTACGTCCGGCTGCACACCCCCTCCGGCGTGCACCCGGTACGGATGCCGATCTCCCGCCTCGAGGAGTACTGGGCGGACGCCGGTTTCGCCCGCGCGCACCGCGGCTACCTCGTGGCCCTGGACGCGGTGCGCGAGCTGCGCAGCGACTCGGTCGGTGGCCTGCTCGCGCACACCGACCTCGGGGACGTACCGGTCAGCCGCAGGCACGCAAGGGAACTGCGCGAGCGGCTGCTGCGCGCGGCCCAGCGCGGCGAGCTCAGCCGACCCGAGCAACGCACCTGACCGGCACCGGGATCATCGAGATGAGTACCAACCGCCGCGTCGCGGTCACCAGCCCGCAGACCCGCCTGGCGCACGCCCGGCGCAGGCACCGCGCGCGGTGGCGGCCGGCGACGCTGGACCCCGCCGAGGCCCAGCGGGCCGTCCGGCTCTACCGGGCGCAACGCCGACGCTCGACGCTCGCCGTCGCCCTGCTGTTCGCGCTCATCTTCGGCCTGCCCGTGCTGCTGGCCGCCTTCCCCGCCCTGGATGGGTTGCGGCTGCTCGGCGTGCCCGCGTCCTGGATCGCCGTGGCCGTCGTTCCGTTCCCCGCCATGGTGTCGCTGGCCTGGTGGCAGCTGCGCCGGGCCGAACGCGCCGAGGACGACGGGTGATCACGGCCTTCGCGGTGGCCCCGGTCGTGCTGGTCACCCTGCTGATCGGGCTGCGCGGCGTGGCGGCCATGCGCACCACCTCCGACTTTCTTGTCGCCTCCCGGCGGGTCTCCCCGCTGCTGAACTCGGCGGCGGTCTCCGGGGAGTACCTGTCGGCGGCCTCCTTCCTCGGGGTGGCCGGACTCGTGGTGAAGGACGGCATCGGCGCGCTGTGGTACCCGGTCGGGTTCACCGCCGGGTACATCGCGATGCTCGCGCTGGTCGCCGCGCCGATGCGGCGCTCGGGGGCGCTGACCGTGCCCGACTTCGCCGAGGCGAGGCTGGCCTCCCCCGCGCTGCGCAAGCTGGCCGCCGTGGTGGTGCTGGTGATCAGCGGGCTCTACCTGGTGCCGCAATTCCGCACGGCGGGGTTGGTGCTCAGCGTGGTCGGCGAGCAGCCGTACTGGGTCGGCGTGGTGATCGCCGGCGCGGCGGTCAGCATCACCCTCGTGCTCGGCGGGATGCGCGCGGCCACCTACGTGCAGGCGTTCCAGTTCTTCTTCAAGCTGTTGCTGTTCATCGTCCCGGCCGTGTGGCTGCTCACCCAGGTCGGGCCGCAGGTGCGGGAGGAGGCCCTGCACCCCGTCGAGTTCACCCACTTCCACCAGGACACCGCGGTCACCTTCCGGGTCCCGGTCACCCTCGAGGTACCGCCCGGCGCCGCGCTGCGGGAACCGGACGGCACGGTCACACCGCTGCCGGAAGGGGAATGGCAGGTACCCGGCGGCCGCGCCGTGGTGTTCCCCGCGGGCGCCCCCGCCCCCGACCTGGCGGGCGAGACCGCGCCCGGCGGCCCCGGCTGGCAACGCCCGCTGCTGGACCTCGAGGAGACCGGTTACCCGCTGCTGGGCACGCTGTCCGTGCTGGCCGCCACCATGCTCGGCACGATGGGGTTGCCGCACGTGCTGATGCGCTTCCACACCAGCCCGGACGGGCGAGCGGCCCGCAGGACGGCGGTGCTGACCGTGGCGCTGCTCAGCGTGTTCTACCTCTTCCCGTGGATCTACGGGGTCCTCGGCAGGGTGCTGGTGCCGCACCTGTATCTCTCCGGGGCCACCGATACCGCGGTGGTGGCGTTACCGGCACAGGTGGATACCGGGGCCTGGGGAACGTTCTTCACCGGCCTGCTCACCGCGGGGGCCTTCGCCGCGTTCCTCGCCACCTCGCTCGGGCTGGTGCTGGTCGCCTCCGGCGCGATCTCGCACGACCTGGTTCCCGGCGGGCTGCGCCAGCTTCGGGTGGCCGTGGTGGGCGCGGCCACGGTGGTGGTGCTGCTGGCCCTTCCCGCGTTCAGCTTCGACGCCGGCACGCTGGTGACCTGGGGGTTCACCGTGGCCGCGGCCACCTTCTGCCCGCTGCTGGTGCTGGGCATCTGGTGGCGCGGGCTGACCGTGCCCGGCGCGCTCAGCGGCGTCACCGTCGGGCTGCTGGCCTCCACCGGGGCGTTCACGCTGACCCTGTTCGAACCACCGGTCAGCGGCTGGCTCGCCATCCTGCTGGCCCAGCCCGCGCCCTGGGCGGTGCCGCTGGCCTTCGCCGTGATGATCGTGGTCTCCCTGTTCGGCAGGCCGCCGCCCTGGGCCGCGGCCGCGATGTTGCGGTTGCACCTGGACGAGAACCGGCACTCGCTCATCGCCGACCGGCACGCGGTCGCCAGGGACCTCGGCCACTCGTCGTGGTCCGCCCGCCGCTCGTCGGCCGTTCGTCGCATCACACGCCGGTTGGTCCGCTGATGATTCCGACATTTCACCGAGCTTCCTAGGGTGACGCACGACACGAAGCCGTGCGCCGAGGAGGCTGGTCATGAACGAGCCCGTCACCCACTCCGCATCCCCACCGCCCTGGCAAGAGGTGCAGGAAAGTGCTGATTTCAGGCGGTTGCGTAAACGGTTGCGAAGCTTTGTTTTTCCGATGACGGGTTTCTTTTTGGTGTGGTATTTGTTGTATGTGTTGCTTGCGGATTACGCGCCGGGTTTCATGTCGAGGCCGGTGTGGGGGAATATCAATATCGGGTTGATTTTCGGGTTGTTGCAGTTCGTGTCCACGTTCGTGATCACGGGGTTGTACGTGTGGTACGCCAACCGCCGGCTGGACCCGATCGCGGACCGGCTCCGCGGTGAGATCGAGGGGGATGCCCGATGAGTGTGCTGGCGCAGGGTGTGCAGGGCGGTAACCCGGCCCTGAACATCAGCATTTTCGCGGTGTTCGTGGTGGTGACCCTGGTGGTGGTGTTCCGGGCCTCCCGCAACACCCGCACCGCCTCGGACTACTACGCCGCCGGCCGCAGCTTCACCGGCCCGCAGAACGGCACCGCCATCGCCGGGGACTACCTCTCCGCAGCCTCCTTCCTCGGCATCACCGGCGCCATCGCCCTGACCGGCTACGACGGGTTCCTCTACTCCATCGGGTTCCTGGTGGCCTGGCTGGTGGCGCTGCTGCTGGTGGCCGAACTCATGCGCAACACCGGCAAGTTCACCATGGGCGACGTGCTGGCCTTCCGCATGCGGCAACGCCCCGTCCGCGCCGCCGCGGCCACCTCCACCCTCGCCGTGTCCTTCTTCTACCTGCTGGCCCAGATGGCCGGCGCCGGCATCCTGGTCTCCCTCCTACTGGGCATCTCCGGAGAAACAGGCCAATCCCTCGTGATCGCCGTCGTCGGCATCATCATGATCATCTACGTGCTGGTCGGCGGCATGAAAGGCACCACCTGGGTCCAGATCATCAAAGCCGCCCTCCTCATCACCGGCGCCGCCCTCATGACCTTCTGGGTCCTGAGCCGCTACGACCTCAACCTCTCCACCCTGCTCGGCGCCGCCGTCGACCGCGCCGGCACCGACGGCGCCAGCCTCCTGGGCCCCGGCGCCAAATACGGCGCCACCGACACCAGCAAAATCGACTTCCTCTCCCTCGCCCTCGCCCTCGTCCTCGGCACCGCCGGCCTCCCCCACGTCCTCATGCGCTTCTACACCGTCCCCACCGCCCGCGACGCCCGCCGCTCCGTAGTCTGGGCCATCACCTGGATCGGCCTGTTCTACCTCTTCAGCCTCATCCTCGGCTACGGCGCCGCCGCCCTCGTCGGCCCCGACACCATCGCCGCCGCCCCCGGCGGCGCCAACGCCGCCGCCCCCCTCCTCGCCCTCGAACTCGGCGGCCCCCTCCTCCTGGGCTTCATCGCCGCCGTCGCCTTCGCCACCATCCTCGCCGTCGTCGCCGGCCTCACCATCACCGCCTCCGCCAGCTTCGCCCACGACGTCTACGCAAACGTCATCAAAAAAGGCCACGTCGACTCCAAACACACCGAAGTCCGCGTCGCCCGCATCACCGCCCTCGTCATCGGCACCCTCGCCATCCTCGGCGGCATCGGCGCCAAAAACCAAAACGTCGCCTTCCTCGTCGCCCTCGCCTTCGCCGTCGCCGCCTCCGCCAACCTCCCCACCATCCTCTACAGCCTCTTCTGGAAACGCTTCAACACCACCGGCGCCCTCGCCAGCATCTACGGCGGCCTCACCACCAGCATCCTGCTCATCCTCTTCTCCCCCGCCGTCACCGGCACCCCCACCTCCATGATCACCACCATCGACATCGCCTGGTTCCCCCTCTCCAACCCCGGCCTCATCTCCATCCCCACCTCCTTCCTCCTCGGCTGGGCCGCCACCCTCCTCTCCCACGAACAACACAACCACCCCAAACACGCCGAAATGGAAGTCCGCTCCCTCACCGGAGCCCACGCCGAAAAAGCAACACAGCACTAGAGCGGCGCTGAAGACTCGGTCAATCCCCTGAAAGAAGCTTTGAATGGCCACCTGCGAATCCGGTCTCCCGGCGTATGGTGGCCTTCAGGGCGTTTGCCTGGCGATGGTTCCCCGTCGCGGCATGGGGGTAATCGCATGGCGAGAACCCGAGTAGTGAGGGAGTGACCGATGAAGGACCACGCAATGGGGAGCGGCGACCAGTCCACCACCCTGCCAAGAGCCGAGCCGGGCCGCGAGCACGGCGCCGCCGCGGCCGACGGCGGGCGCTGGGGCATCCCGTCCCCCAGAGTCGAGGACGAGGAGTTCGAGCCGACGATCATCCGCGGTCGCGAGTAGCCTCATCGGCGTGCGGATCGGCATCGCGGTTCTGGCTCTCCTGCTCACCGCCTGCGGGGCGGCGGACACGGCGCCGCCCGAGGAATCCGGCGCCACCCCACCGGGCCCGACGGCGCCGCCGACCACGGGATCACCGACGGGGTCGAGGCCGCCGCCGACGGCGCCCACCACGCCCCCGGGAGAGATCACCGTGCGCGGCGTGGTCCAGCAGGGCGTCGAGCCCGGCTGCCTGGTGCTCACCGGCTCCGACCAGGTCTACCTGCTGGTCGGCGAGCGGGCACGGCTGGAGCCGGGCGCCGAGGTCCAGGTCCGGGGCACGCCGGAGCCTGGCCTGATGACCACCTGCCAGCAGGGGACCCCGCTACGGGTCGCCGAGGTGCGACCGGGTTGAGCCGGGAATGAGCAAGCCGCCACCGGGTACCCGGGAGGGAGACATCCGGAGGTGACAGTCATGGCAACCACGAACGAGACCACCGTCCCCACCGCCCCGCAGCAGGTGGTGGCCAGCTACCCGAGCTACCGGCAGGTCGAGCAGGCCGTGGACTACCTCTCCGACCAGCACTTCCCGGTGGAGCGCACGATGATCGTCGGGCGCGGCATGGAGCTGGTGGAGCGGGTCACCGGCAGGCTCACCTCGTTACGGGCCGCGGGCCTCTCGGCGGGACCCGGCGCCGTGGTGGGTGCGCTGATCGGCTGGCTGTTCGGCTGGTTCGGCTGGTTGGACCCGCTGATCGCCAGCCTGCTGCTGGCGCTCTACGGCGCCGTGTTCGGCGCGATCATCGGTGCCCTGATCGGCCTGGTCGGGCACGCGGTGACCGGCGGCCGCCGTGACTTCAGCTCGGTGCCCGGTTTCCGGGCCCGCTCGCACGACCTGCTGGTGGATACCGAGGTCGCCGAGCGGGCGAGCACCTTGCTGCGCTCGGAAGGCGCGCCGGGGGTCGGCGAGGCACCGGTCCCCCGGTAGCCCCTACTCCCACTCCCAGCCGACGCCGAGCACGCCGGGCGGCACCTCGCGGGCGATCCGATGCACCCAGCGGCCCGAGGTCACGGTCAGCTCCTCATCGGTATGCGAGCTGCCGTGCGGGCCGTGCCTGCTGAACCCGAAGCAGCGCACCGGGGCCGCGCCCGCGGCGAAGCGCACGCTCACGACATAGGTGTCGGCCGGGTATCGGAAGCCCCGGCGGTAGTCCAGGCTCGTCGCCGGGGAGTCGACGGTGAACTCGTACTCCAGCAGGTGCGTCTCCCCCACCCGTAGCCTGCGGTCGAACAGCAGCTCCGCGGCGATCACCGCGGCCTCGTGGTGCCGCCGCACCTTGCCGAGCCGGCAGTTGTCCCGCGCCGAGGGCGTGATGTCGGCGGCCGCACTGCCCGGTTCGGCGCAGTACACCGCAAGGTGGCGATCCGGATCGTCCTCCATCGCCCGCAGCACCACCCTGGTACGCACCGAGTGGATGGCACGATCCGCGCCGACCGACACGATGTCCTCCTGGCAGAACACCCGCAGCTTGTGGTCGGAAGGACCGAGCACAGGGTCGATCGCCTGCGCCAAGGCCCAGGCCGGCTCCAGGATGCCGTCGTAGCGACGCTCCGTGGACTGCCGGTTGGTCCACCGGCCCCGCGGCCGGGGCGGACCGAGCAGCCCGGCGAGCGCGTGGGTATGCAATCCGAGGATGCTCTCGATGGCGCGCACCGCACGCAGCGAGTCCGCCCGCTCCGGCCGGCTACGGCCCTGCTGCCAGTAGCTCAGGCTCGCCATGCTGACCCGGATGCCGCGTTGGGCAAGACGCTGACGCAGCCCCTCCAGGGTGAGCCCGCTGCGCTCGATCGCCGCCCGCAACGCCCGGTGGAACGGCCCGGTCCGCAGCAGGATCTCGACGTCCGGCGGGTGCCGGTCACTCCGGGCCCCTGCGGGCGACTCGCCGGCCGGAATGGTCATGCGGGACACGATATGCCTCCCGTTTCCACCAATATTCTGTGAAAGAAAACAGTTTTTCACGCCCGCACCGCGGTCGACGAGACCGGGCGCGCGGCTGCTGGGCAGGTGAGATGAGCACCTCCGGTCCGCGCCTATCAACAGTATTCGGCCACCCATTCAACGGACACAACCGACGATCGTCGGGCGGCTTGACGCGCCGGTAGCCAACCGATTTTCTGCCTACTACCCCTGCACGTTTCGATCCCCGGAGAAACACATGTCCCCATCCACGATGCGGCGGCGCGCCTTCGCCGCCGCCGCCGGCCTGACCACCGCGGTCGGGCTGCTCGTCGTCCCGCACGCGACCGCCGCCACCGACCCGGCGCGGAGCCTGGACGAGTCGGTCCGCGCGGCCATGCTCACCGAGCGCGGGCCGGAAACCCGCGCCCTGTTCGGCACCGCCTCGCTGGCCGAGCCCCTGGTCGAACCCACCCGGTTCGCGGAAACCGAGTGGGCCTTCGGCACCACCACCATCCCGGCACCGGCCACCGAGCACACCGCCCCGCAGACCGCGCTGTTCGTCGCGCAGCACGAACCGCAGGGCTGGCGGGTGGAACTGGACGGCACGGCCGAGTTCGTCGAGCTCGCCGGGCAGGCACCCGAGTCGGTGGTCAGCACCGGTGAGAAGCAACTGTTCGCCAGCAACTTCGCCGCGGCGAACCAGGCCGCGCCGATGGCCGACACCGGCCTCGGGCTGCCCTGGTCGGAGGGCGTCGCCTGGTGGATGGGCGGCGGCCCGCACGGCAACAGCGGCAACAGCCGCCCGTTCAGCTCGATCGACTTCAACGGCGGGGACGGCCGGGTACTCTCCGCGGGCCCGGGCCGCGTGTACAAGAGCTGTGTCCGCGGCCGCAGCGCGCTGGTGAAGGTGGTGCACCCCAACGGTTACAGCACGACCTACTACCACATGTACAACCTGACCAACCTTTCCAACGGCAGCTCGGTGCGCACCGGCACCTACCTCGGGCATATCGGCAACGAGCTGCCCTGCGGCGGGTCCAGCTCGGGCGCACACGTCCACCTGTCCCTGCTGCGCGGCGACTCGCACATCAGCGTGGACAACATGACCATCGGTGGGTGGACCTTCCAGGTGGGGTCCAGGGCCTACGGCGGCTACGCCGAACGCAACGGGGCCACCGTCGGTCGTGGTGGCCGGCTGACCAACTACGGCGGCGGGGACGCACCGGAGGGGCCCACCGGAACGGTGGACAGCGGTCAGTACGACCGGGTGAACCTGCGTTCCGGTCCCGGGCTCGACTACTCGATCGTCGACACGGTGACCGACGGCACCGTCGTGGGGATCGACTGCACCGCCCGTGGTGGCGAGGTGGACGGCGTCTGGGGTCGCACCGACCTGTGGAACCGGCTGGACAGCGGCAACTGGATCAGCGACGGGTTCCTGTACACCGGGTCGAACGATCCAGTGGCTCCGGCCTGCGCGTGAGAACCTGAAAGCCCGCCCGGTCCCTGCCGGGGGCGGTACGCCGTCCCCGGCAGGGACCGGGCAATCCAGTGGCGCGCCGGGCCGGGCAAGGTCAGGATGAAAGTATGTTGTCCGGCACAGCGAGGGACGCGGCGGGTCCGAGGGCACCGGAGGCGTACGAGACCCGGGTGGCCGGGCTCCGTGCGCAACTGGCCGGGTTGCCCGCCGGGACGCCGGTCCGGCTCGCCAAAAGCACCTCCAACCTCTTCCGCGGACGTTCCGGCCCCGGGGCCGGCGGTCTGGACGTCTCCGGCTTCACCCACGTGCTCGAGGTCGACCCGGTCGGCAGGACCGCCGAGGTCGAGGGGATGGTCACCTACGAGCAACTGGTGGACGCCACCCTGCCGTACGGGCTGATGCCGCTGGTGGTTCCCCAGCTCAAGAGCATCACCCTCGGCGGCGCCGTGACCGGCCTCGGCATCGAGTCCTCCTCCTTCCGCAACGGCATGCCACACGAGTCGGTGCTGGAGATGGAGATCCTCACCGGGGAAGGGGAGGTCGTGCTCGCCCGGCCGGACAACGAGCACAGCGAGCTGTTCCACGGCTTCCCGAACTCCTACGGCACCCTCGGCTACGTGCTGCGGCTGCGGATCCGGCTGGAGCCGGTACTGCCGTACGTGCGACTGCGGCACCTGCGCTACACCGAGGCCGGTGCCTACTTCGATGCGCTCGCCGGCGCCTGCGACACCCGCTCGCACGAGGGCAAGACGGTGGATTTCGTGGACGGCACGGTGTTCGGCCCGGGCGAGCTGTACCTGACCCTGGGCACCTTCACCGAGCACGCGCCGTGGACCAGCGACTACACCTACCTGGACATCTACTACCGGTCGATCCCGCGCCGTGCGGTGGACCACCTCTCGGTGCGGGACTACCTATGGCGCTGGGACACCGACTGGTTCTGGTGCTCCGCCGCGCTCGGCGTGCAGCACCGCCCGGTGCGCAGGCTGCTCGGCAGGCGGCTGCTGCGCTCGGACATCTACTGGAAGGTCGCGGCCTTCGAACGCCGGCACGGCATCACCCGCTCGCTGCGCGGGCTGCTCGGCACGCCGCGCAGGGAACCCGTGATCCAGGACATCGAGGTGCCGGTGCGGCGCGCGGCCGAGTTCCTGGACTTCTTCCACCGCGAGATTCCGATCAGCCCGGTGTGGGTATGCCCGATCCGGCAACGCGGGACGGCCCACTGGCCGCTGTACGAGCTGGATCCGGCGACCCTGTACGTGAACTTCGGTTTCTGGTCGTCGGTCGAGCTGGCTCCCGGCGAGCCCGAGGGCAGCCGCAACCGGCTGATCGAGCGCACGGTCACCGAGCTGGAAGGACACAAGTCCCTGTACTCGGACAGCTACTACGACGAGGACACCTTCTGGCGCCTGTACAACGGCGGGACCTACCGCACGCTGAAGAACCGGTACGACCCGGGAGGCAGGCTGCTCGACCTGTACGAGAAATGCGTACGAGCACGCTAGAACACTCTTGACAAGACGCGAGGGGTGAACGATATGCGCCGGTCTCGACCGAAGCTCGCACGGATCTTCGAAGACGTCCTCGGGCCGAACGCACCGCTGAGGATCACCGCCTACGACGGCAGCAGCGTCGGACCGCCCGACGCCGTGGCCGGAATCGAGTTGACCTCGCCGACCGCGTTGAGCTATCTGCTGTCCGCGCCGGGGCAGCTCGGCCTCGCCCGCGCCTACGTCACCGGGCACCTGCGGGTGTTCGGCGACATCTACACCGTGCTGCGCACGCTGGCCCCGTGGATGAACGGCCTGGACTGGCGGGCGGGCCTGCGGGTCCTGCGCGATCTCGGTCCCGGACACCTGCGCAGGCTGCCGCCGCCGGCGGAGGAGATGCCCGGCCGGTTCCGCCGCGGGGTACAGGGCCTGCGGCACTCCAGGGGCAGGGACTCGCAGGCGATCTCCCGGCACTACGACGTCTCGAACCGGTTCTACGAGCTCGTACTCGGCCCCTCGATGGCCTACACCTGTGCCTGCTTCCCCGCCGAGGACGCCTCACTGGAGGAGGCACAGGCGCACAAGTTCGACCTGGTGTGCCGCAAGCTGGAGCTGCGGCCGGGCATGCGGCTGCTGGATGTCGGCTGCGGCTGGGGCGGCATGGTGGCGCACGCGGCCAAGCACTACGGCGTGCACGCGCTCGGCGTCACCCTCTCCCGGCAGCAGGCGCAGTGGGGACAGAAGCACGTCGTCGCCGAGGGGCTCGCGGACCGGGTGGAGGTCCGCCACCTCGACTACCGGGACGTGGCCGAGACCGGGTTCGACGCGGTCTCCTCGATCGGCCTCACCGAGCACATCGGCGCCCGCAACCTGCCCGGCTACTTCCGGTTCCTCGCCGAGAAGCTGCGGCCGGGCGGGCGGCTGCTCAACCACTGCATCACCCGGCCGACCACCCACGAGCCGCACCGGACCGGACCGTTCATCGACCGCTACGTCTTCCCGGACGGGGAGCTGGAGGGCGTCGGCGAGATCCTGGCCGCCATGCAGGACAACGGGTTCGAGGTGCGGCACGAGGAGAACCTCCGCGAGCACTACGCGCGGACCCTCGCCGCGTGGTGCGCCAACCTGGACGCCGGCTGGGGGGAGGCTGTGGAGGAGGCCGGGCTCGGCAGGGCTCGCGTGTGGGCGCTGTATATGGCCGCCTCCCGCCTGTCCTTCGAGCGCCGGCAGATCGAGCTGCACCAGGCACTCGGCGTGAAGGTGGCCGCGGACGGCGACGCCCGGATGCCGTTGCGCCCGGACTGGGGCGTGTAGCGGACGCGCCGTCCGTGCCGGGGCTCAGTGCCACCGCTCGAGGTCGGGAAGGCGGGGGAAGGCGATCCGCAGCCGGGAACGCATCAGCGGGATGCCGCCGGTGCCATCGGAGTGCAGCCCACGCCCGGCCAGCTCGGCATGCCGGGCCTGCCAGGACCACATCGCCAGGGCCAGCTGCTTCATCGACCGGGCCAGCTCCGGCACCCCGTCCACGTCACAGGGGCGCCGCCGCAGCAGCCGCAGCAGGGCAGCCTCCAGCGGGCTGGGCGTTCCGGCCAGACCCATCACCTCCAGCAGCCGGGTGACCTGCTCGGAATGCCCGGCCCCGATGGCGCCGACCCGGCAACGCAGCCCGGCCAACTGCCGCTGCGGCACCTGCCACAACAGCGCCAGCTGGCCGGTGAGCTGGGCGATCACCGCGGTCGCTCGCTCGACCCTGCGGGTGGCGGCGACGAGCTCGGGCCGCGCCGACTCGAGATGCTCCACCGCCGAGCCGAGGTCCAGCAGCACCTGACGCAGCAGCAGCTCGGACGCCTGCTGCACGACGATGAACAGGTGTTCACTCGCGTACGCGTCACTGGGTTCGGCTCGTCCCTCGGCGGCCCGCGGGCGCTGCAAGCCGAGTAACTCGCCGAGCCGCAGGTAGCGGCCGTAACGCCCCGCGACCATCCCACCACCTCCTGGGGACACACGGTAAGCGAACCGACTCTGTCCGTGCAGGAATGCTGGTCGCAGGGCATCCCGGTACTCGCGACCGAGAGTGAGCCACACCATGTCGATCACCGCCCGTACACCCGATCACGTGAAAGATCGCAGCCGGCGCGTCACGAAACGTCCCGGGGGCCATCACTCCAGCATCGAGCCCGTTCGCCTTCGCGCGAACCAGACCGGAGGGGTGACACGTGAGCACCGACGCCGTACACCAGCATCAGTTCGTGTCGCTGAACGGCTGCGCCCTGCCCGTTCGTTCGCGTTGCTCGTACCTGAGGAGAGAGCCGTTCGCGGTCGGCATCGCCTTCCAGGTCGAACGCGGTCAGTGGGTGGAGTGGTCCTTCGCAAGGGATCTCCTGGTGGCCGGCCTCACCGAGCCGGCCGGGATCGGCGACGTCCGGGTGCGCCCGGACCTCTCGGTCGACGAGGACTACCTCATCCTCGAGCTGGAGTCCCCGGACGGCTACGCGGTGGTCGAGATGCTGCGCGAGGACGTGGAGCGGTTCCTGGACGCCACCATCGCACTGGTCCCGCTCGGCGCCGAGGAGGACCACTTCGACGTCGAGTCGCTGATCGACGAGATCACCAACGTCTGACCCGCGCCCGTCACGAGGCGGCGCGGGCGGCCGCCGGGGCGTCGGCCTCGGCGGCCGGCTTGCGACGCAGCGGCACCACCAGTGGCGTGCCGGTCTCCGGGTCGTCGATGACCCGGCAGGGCAGGCCGAACACCTCGTCCACCAGTTCCGCCGTCACGATCTCGGTCGGCTCGCCCTCGGCGGCGATCTCGCCACCCGGCCGCATCACGATCAGGTGGGTGGCGTACCGGCAGGCCTGGTTCAGGTCGTGCAGCACCGCGACGAGCGTGTGCCCCTTCTCCTCGTGCAGGTCCGCGCACAGGTCCAGCACCTCGACCTGATGCGCGATGTCCAGGAAGGTGGTCGGCTCGTCCAGCAGCAGGATGGCGGTCTGCTGGGCCAGCACCATGGCCAGCCAGACCCGCTGCCGCTGCCCGCCGGACAGCTCGTCGACCAGCCGGCCGGACAGCTCCAGCACGCCGGTCAGCCGCATCGACTCGGTCACCATCGCCTCGTCCTCCTCCGACCACTGCCGCAGCAGCCGCTGGTGCGGGTAGCGACCGCGGGCCACCAGGTCGCCGACGGTGATCCCGCTCGGCGCGATCGAGGTCTGCGGGAGCAGGCCGAGCCTGCGGGCCACCTCCCGTGAGCGGTAGCCGGAGATCACCGAGCCGTCCAGGTACACCGCCCCGGTGCGGGGCTTCAGCATCCGGGCCAGCGCCTTGAGCAGGGTCGACTTCCCGCACGCGTTCGGCCCGACGATCACGGTGAACGAACCGTCCGGGATCGCCACCCCGAGCTCGGTGGCCACGGTCCGCTGGTCGTAGGCCAACGTCAGGTTGTCCGCGTACAGCCGGGTCATCGATGGTGTCCTTTCGTGCCGAACCTGCCGGGCCGGGTCATCCCCTGCCCGTGCGCCATTCCGAGGTGAGCAGCCAGCCGAGGTAGAGCCCGCCGAGGGTGCCGGTGGCGGTGCCCACCGGCAGTTGGGTGTCCGCGAACACCCGCTGCACGGCGAAGTCCCCACCGGCCAGCAGCAGCGCACCGAGCAGGGCCGCGGGCACCAGGCCCGCGCCTGCCGTGCGGGTGAGCCTGCGGGCCAGCTGCGGCGCCGCCAGCGCGAGAAACCAGATCGGCCCGGTGGCGGCGGTCGCGATGGCCGCCAGCCCGACACTCACCAGCAGCAGCACCAGCCGGGCCCGCTCGACCCCGACCCCGAGAGCGGTCGCGGTGTCGTCTCCGAGCTCCAGCATGCTCAGCCTGCGGCCGTAGTAACCGCCGAGCGGCAGCAGCACCGCCACCGCGAGGCCCACCATCAGCGCCTGGTCCCATCCTCGCCCGTTCAGGCTGCCGACGAGCCAGGCCTGCGCCTCCAGCGCGTCGGTCAGGCTGGCCTCAGTGATCAGGTAGGAGTTGGCGGCCAGCGCCATCGCGCTGATCCCGATGCCGACCAGGATGAACCGGTTGCCCTGCAGGCCGCGGCGGTAGGCGAGCAGGTAGATCAGCACGGCGGTGACCGCGCCACCGGCCAGCGCGCCGCCGGAGATCCGCAGCATGCTGCCGTCCAGCAACACGATCACCACCAGTGCGCCGGTGGCCGAGCCGTAGGTGAACCCGATGATGTCCGGGCTGCCCAGCGGGTTGCCGGACAGCCGCTGCAGCACGGCACCGCTGGCGCCCAGCGCGGCGCCGACGAGCAGCGCGGTCAGCAACCGGGGCAGCCGCAGCGTGTTGACGATGAAGTCGGCCCCGGAGGTGCCCCGGCCGGCCAGCGCGGACAGCACCTCGCCCACGGAGAGCTCGTACTCCCCGGTGGCCAGGGTGAGCAGGGTGATCCCGGCGAGTGCCGCGGCCAGCGCCGCACACACCACCGTCGCGCGCCCGTCGAACCGTAGCGAGACCGCGCCGCCGCGGCTGCGCAGCACCCGGTACGGCCGGCGGCTCACAGCGAGGCCAACTTCCGCTTGCGGCACAGCGCGATGAACAGCGGCGCGCCGAGAAGGGCGGTCACGATGCCCACCTGCACCTCGCCGGGAGCGGCGACCACCCTGCCCAGCACGTCCGCGCCGACCAGCAGGATCGGCGCGAGCACCAGCGAGTACGGCAGCACCCAGCGTTGGTCCGGCCCGACCATGATCCGGGCGACGTGCGGCACGGCCAGCCCGACGAAGCTGATCGGACCGGCCGCGGCGGTGGCGGCACCGCACAGCAGCGTGGCGGCCAGCGCGCCGAGCACCCTGGTCCGGCCGATGTGCGCGCCGAGCGCGCGACCGAGCTGGTCCCCCATGGCCAGCGCGTTCAGCGGCCGGGCCAGCAGCAGTGCCAGTAGCACTCCCGCCACGACGAACGGCAACACCGGCCACACCACGTCCAGGTCCCGCCCGGCGAGCGAACCGACGTTCCAGAACCGGAACTCGTTGAACGCCCGCGGGTTGAGCAGCAGCACCGCGGTGTTGAAGGCGTACAGCACGGCGGTCACCGCGGCGCCGGCCAGCACCAGCCGCTCCGGGGTGGCCATCGCCCTGCCCGCCGAGCCGATCGCGTAGACCACCACCGCGGCCAGCGCGGCGCCGGTGAGGGCGAACCACACGTACCCCAGGACCGCGGACACCCCGGCGAAGGCGATCGCGATCACCACGCCGGTGGCGGCGCCGAGGCTGACACCGAGCAGCCCGGGATCGGCGAGCGGGTTGCGGGTCAGCGCCTGCATCAGCGCGCCGGCGAGGCCGAGCGCGGCGCCCACCAGCACCCCGACCACGGTGCGCGGGATGCGGTAGGCGTGGATGATGACCGCGTTCTCCGAGCCGTCGTGCTGCCACAGCAGGTCCCAGGTGGCGCCGAACGGGATGCCCCTTGTGCCGAGCCACACGCTGAGCAGGATCACCACGGCCAGCGCCCCGAGGGCGACCAGCAGGCCGATCCCTCGCAGGGCGCGCACGCCCCGCGAGACCGGGACGGGGTCCGGTGTGCCGCCGGCCGCCCCGGGCGCGGGGGCGGCGCGCTGCACCACCGACACGAAGACCTCCCGCCTGGCCGCACCCGGCCCGCCACTTAAGGTTAGGCTAACTGAATCACCGCATCGCGCGGAATGCCGGGCTACTCCGGCTGGAGGCCGAGGTCGGTGCCGTGGGTGACCAGCGCGCCGTCCTCGGCGCTCACGGTGGCGACCACCTCGATCGCCCCGATCTCCTCCGGTGGCACCCGGTGCGGGTCGTCCCCGAGCACGACCAGGTCGGCCAGCTTGCCCGGCTCGATCGTGCCGAGCTCGCGCTCCCAGTGGCAGGCGTGCGCCGCGCTCGCGGTGTAGGCACGGAGGGCGTCGGACACACCGACGGCCTCGCCGGCGCCGACCGGCAGGCCGGCTCCGGTGGTGCGCTGCACGAGGAACTGGATCGCGCGCAGCGGTGCTCCCCCGGTCACCGGCCGGTCGGAGCTGCCGACAAGGGGCACGCCGTGCTCGAGGAAGCCGCGGCCCCGGTACAGCCAGTCCGCCCGCTCCGGCCCCATGATCGCCGCGTAGTCGTCCCCGAGGTAAGTCAGGAAGTTCGGCTGCACCACGGCGCTCGCCCCGACCCGGGCGAACCGCGGGAGCTGGTCCGGACGTACCAGCCCGGCGTGCTCGACGCGGTGCCGGGCGTGCGGCCGCGGGCGCTCCCGGTGCGCGCGCTCCAGCGCCTCCAGCGCCAGGTCGACCGCCCGGTCACCGATGGCGTGCACGGCCAACTGCCAGCCGGCCCGATGTCCCCGCACGATGGTGTCGGTGAGATCCCCGGGGTCGGCGAACAGCTGGCCGGAGTGCCCCAGCCCGACGTACGGCTCGGTGAGCGCGGCGGTGCGCGGCATCATGCCGCCGTCGGTGAACACCTTGAGCGCGCCGACGGACAGCCGGTCACCGCCGAAGCCGGTGCGCATCCCCACCCCGACGGCGCGGGCGATGTCGTCCTCCGGGTGCGCGCCCGCGGGTCCCAGCACGTCGGCGGCGATCATCGCCTGCACCCGCAACGGCAGCCTGCCCGTGTCCAGTGCGTCCTGGTAAGCGGCCAGCTCGACCGGGCTGTGCCCGATCAGCCCACCACCGATGCCCGCCTCGGCCACCGCCGTGATGCCCTCGGCGCGACAGGCTCGTCCCGCGTGCTCGATGGCGTCCACCAGCTCCGCGGTCGAATAGGGTTGCCGCAGTGCGCGCACGGCGGCCATCCCGGCCTCGGCGAACACCCCGTCCTCGTGCGGCAGGTCCGCGGGCAGCAGGTCGAGCACCGCGCCGTTCACCACGCAGGCGTGGCCGGAGTCGTGCACCATCAGGATCCTGCGGCCCGCGGCCACCGTGTCCAGCTCCGCGGCGGTGACATGCCTGCCGAGCGGCCGCTGGTCGTAGCCGCCGATGTCCACCCACTCCCCCGGTTGCGTACGCAGGGCGGCCGCGCGGATCACCTCGAGCATCCGCGGCACCCCCTCCCGCGGGTTCACCACGGTGCGGCGCGCGGCGAGCCCGGTCCAGGCCAGGTGCACATGCGCGTCGAGGAAACCGGGCAGCACCGTGGCCCCGCCCAGATCCACCTCGTGCCGGGCGGGCAACCCGGACACCGCGCCGTCCAGCCCGACGATCCGGCCTCGCCACACGCCGATCTCGTGGGCCACCCTCAGGTCGTCGTCCATGGTGTGCACGGTGGCGTTCACCAGCCGTACGTCGAGCATGCGTCCTCCCGCCGTGGGTCGGGTTCCCGAGCCGCCGACTTAGAGTAGCCTTACCTACCAATCGGCAGAACTGGGTGGAGGTAGGCAGGGTGCGCTCGCAACCCCCGGAACCGACCGGCCGCGGGGTGCTCCGCGGCGCCGTCGCGGGTCAGCGCGGCCGGATCGCGCTTGCCAGCGTGCTCGCCGCGGGGCACCAGGGCGGCGAGGCGCTGGTGCCGGTGGTGATCGGCCTGATGATCGACCAGGCCGTGGCCACCGGGGCCACCGGCGCGTTGCTGTGGTGGCTGGCCGCACTGGCCGCGCTGTTCGCCGCGCTGTCCTACTGCTACCGGTTCGGCGCGCGGGCCGCGGAGCGAGCGGCCGAGCAGGCCGCACACGGGTTGCGCATCCAGGTGAGCAGGCGGGTGCTCGACCCGCACGGCGGCGTCGAGGCCGGCAGGCTGCCGGGCGCGCTGGTGAACATCGCCACCGGGGACGCCAAGCGGGTGGGCGCGGTGTGCGGGGCGCTCCCGTTCGGGATCGCGGGACTGGCCGGGTTGCTGGTCAGCGCGATCGCGTTGCTGCGAATCTCGGTGCCGCTCGGGTTGCTGGTGCTGCTCGGCACTCCCCCGCTGCTGGCGCTGGCACACCTGGTCGGTCGGCCGCTGGAGCGGCGCAGCGGGGTGGAGCAGGAGCGCGCGGCGCACGCCTCCGGGGTGGCCGCCGACCTGGTGCGCGGGCTGCGGGTGCTCAAGGGCATCGGCGCCGAAGCGGCCGCGGTCGCCCGGTACCGGCGCACCAGCCGCACCTCGCTCGCGGCCACCCTGCGCGCGGCTCGGGCCCAGGCCTGGCACGATGGCGCGCTGCTGGCGTTGACCGGGGTGTTCATCGCGCTGGTCGCGCTGGTCGGCGGGCAGCTGGCGATGCAGGGCGCGATCAGCGTCGGCGGACTGGTCGCCGCGGTCGGGCTGGCGCAGTTCCTGCTCACCCCGTTCCAGATCTTCTCCGTCGTCAACGCCGAGCTGGCGCAGGGCCGGGCCTCCGCGGAACGGGTGGCCTCGGTACTGGCCGCACCGCCCGCCGTCTCCCCCGGCCGGGCCGGGCTGCCCGACCCACTCGCCGGCACCGTGCGGCTGCGCGGGGTCCGGCACGGTGCGTTGCGCGGCCTGGACCTCGAACTCGCGGCCGGCGAGCTGACCGGGGTGGTCACGACCGATCCCGCCGGTGCCACCGACCTGCTGGCCTGCCTCGGGCGGGAGGTCGACCCCGAGCGGGGCTCCGTCGAGCTGGACGGGGTGCCGCTGGCCGAACTGTCCCCGGAGGAGCTGCGGGGTGCGGTGTTGGTCGCCGCGCACGACGCGGACCTGTTCGAGGGCAGCCTGCTGGACAACGTCCTCGCCGGGGCGGGTGCGGCCGGGGCGGAGCGCGCGCTGGTCGCCGCGGCCGCGGACGAGGTGGCCCAGAGCCTTCCGGACGGGAGGGCGACCCGGCTGACCGAGCGAGGCCAGTCGCTGTCCGGGGGCCAGCGGCAGCGGGTGGCACTGGCCCGCGCGCTGGCGGCCGAGGCACCGGTGCTGGCGCTGCACGAGCCGACCACCGCGGTGGACGCGGTGACCGAGGCCAGGATCGCCGCCGCGCTCGCCGAGGTGCGGGCGGGGCGCACCACGCTCCTGGTCACCACCAGCCCGGCCTTGCTCGCCGCGGCGGACCGGGTGGTGCTGCTGGCCGAGGGTGTGGTGACCGCCGAGGGTACGCACGCCGACCTGGTGCGCGAGCTCGCCGACTACCGGGCGGCGGTGCTGGCATGACCGGGCAGCGGGAGCTACTGCCCACCGCGAGCTGGGCACGTACCAGGGCCGTGCTCGGCGAGCTGCTGCGCCCCCGGCGGGGCCTCGCCACGGGGGCTTTCCTGGTGCTGCTGGTCGCTACCGGGGTCGGCCTGCTGACCGCCCCCCTGCTGGGCCACATCGTGGACCTGGTGGTCGGGCAGCGCGGGCCGGACGCGCTCACCTTGCCGGTGGTGCTGCTGGCGCTGGTGGCCCTGACCCGCGGGGTGACCACGGCGCTCGGGCTGGGCCTGGTGGCCCGGCTCGGTGAGGGGATGCTGGCCACGTTGCGCGAACGCTTCGTGCAGCGGGCCCTGTCCCTGCCGCTGGAACAGGTGGAGCGGGCCGGGTCGGGCGACCTCACCGCCCGGGTCACCAACGACGTCACGGTGATCGCCAAGTCGGTCCGGGACGCGCTGCCGGAACTGGGGCGCTCGGCGCTGACCATCGGGCTGACCCTGGTCGGGCTGACCGTACTGGACTGGCGCTTCCTGCTCGCCGCGTTGCTGGCCGCGCCGATCCAGTGGCATACGGTGCGCTGGTACGTGCGCAGGGCGGTGCCGTTGTACGCCGCCCAGCGGGTGGCCGTGGGCGCGCAGCAACAGCAACTGCTGGACACCGTCGGCGGGGCTCGGACGGTGCGCGCCTTCCGGCTGGCCGATGCCCAGGTGGCGCGGGTGACCGAGCGCTCGTGGGGTGCGGTGGACCTGGCCCTGCGCGGGATTCGCCTGGTGACCAGGTTCTTCGCCCGGCTGAACCTGGCCGAGTTCGTCGGGCTGGCCGCGGTGCTGGCCGCCGGTTTCCTGCTGGTGGACGCGGGCGCGGTGAGCGTCGGCACCGCGACCGCGGCCGCACTGTACTTCCACAGCCTGTTCAACCCGATCAACGCGGCACTCGCGCTGGTGGACGACGCACAGGCCGCCGGGGCCAGCCTGGCCCGGCTCGTCGGGGTGTCCGACCTGCCGGCCGAGCAGGAGCCACCGCGGGTGGCGAGCCCCGTGGACGCCTCGGTGAAGGCGGCCGCGGTGCGCCACGAGTACCTGCCAGGGCACGAGGTGCTGCGGCAGGTCGACCTGGACGTGGGCACGGCGGAACGGGTCGCGCTGGTCGGCGCCAGCGGTGCGGGCAAGACCACGCTGGCCAAGCTGATCGCCGGCATCCACGTCCCTACTGGTGGCTCGGTCCGGCTCGGTGGAGTCGGGCTGGCCGAGCTGGGCCCCGCGGGCGTGCGCCGGACCGTGGCGCTGATCAGCCAGGAGGTGCACGTGTTCGCCGGCCCGCTGGCCGAGGATCTGCGGCTCGCCGCGCCGGAGGCGGATGAGCGGCGGCTACGCTCGGCGCTGGAGCGCACCGGCGCGCTCGGCTGGGTGGATTCCCTGCCGGAGGGGCTGGCCACCGTGGTCGGTGACGGCGGGCACCGGCTCACCGTCACCCAGGCCCAGCAGCTCGCGCTGGCCAGGCTGGTGCTGGCCGACCCGCCGATCGCGATCCTGGACGAGGCGACCGCGGAGGCGGGCAGCGCGGGCGCGCGGGCGCTGGAACGCGCCGCCGACCAGGCCCTCGCCGGTCGCACGGGCCTGGTGGTCGCCCACCGCCTCACCCAGGCCGCCGCGGCGGACCGGATCGTGGTGCTGGACGCAGGCCGCGTGGTGGAAACCGGCACCCACGAGCAACTCCTGGCCGCGGGTGGCCGTTACGCCACCCTCTGGCGGGCCTGGTCCGACACCCGCACCTGACCCGCCCCATCGTGTTGGCCGCCCACGCACGCGAGTTGGCCGCCCACGCACGCGAGTTGGCCGCCCACGCACGCGAGTTGGCCGCCCAGAGCGGCCCGCGGTGTCGGGATCCCATCCTGAGCAACCCGATCCCGACGATGTTCTGACCCGCTACGCGCCGGTCGCGCCGTCGATCCGCTCACGCAGCAGGTCGGCGTGACCGTTGTGCCGGGCGTACTCGGTGGTCAGGTGCACCAGCAGCCAGCGAAGGGAGAACGGCTCCCCGGCCCGCCGGCCGACGCCGGTCTGATCCAGGGAGGCGCCGGCCACGATCCCCCTGGCGTGGGCGCACTCCGCCCGCCAGACCGCGAAGGCCGCGTCGGCGTCCCCGTCGAGCAGGTTGAACTCGTGATCGGGATCGTCGTCGGAGTAGTACAGCAGCGGCACGTCCTCCCCGGCGAACTGGATCCGGAACCACCATCGCTCCACCCCCGCGAGGTGCCGCACCAGCCCGTGCAGGCTCAGCCCGGACGGCGGGATGCCTTTCTCCGCGAGGCGTTCCGGTGCGGTGTCCGCACACTTGAGGGCGAAGGTCTCCCGGTGCCAGTCCAGGAAGCCGACCAGGATCTCGCGTTCGTCCCCGGTGCGCGGTACGCCGACCCGACCACCGGTGGACCACTGCCGCGAGTAGTGCTGCGGGGAGATCTCGTTCATGGTCGGAGACTGCCGGCCACCACCGACAAACCCGGTCCGGGCCCGCGTGCCGCCGTGGCACGGTGACCGAAGCACCGGAGCCCGTGACCGACTCGTCGGCATGCACCCGTGCCTGAATGACCCTCACCGAGAGCAACAAATTCAACGACTGTTCCCGGCAAAGAGAGCGCAAGGGTCGAAACATTAAATCCCGCTTCAGGATCCTCCGGATAACTGGGTCAAGACGAGTAGGAAGTTTGCGCCGTTCGGCACGTATCTCGCGACATCACCGGCGTGCTAGCGTGTTGAGCATCATCGGCGATTCCGGGACGTCCACCTTGACGAATTCGCCATCGCGACTTTCGTGACCCGTCGAGCAAACAACGAGTAATGAGGGCCGATGAGGCATGGGAAGCGTTTTCTCGCTCTACTGCTCGGCATTTTCACGGCCGCCGGCCTGCTGGCCGGGCCCGGTACCGCGGGCGCTCGGCCGGAATCCACGAGCGCACCCGACTGGTCGGGCACCTGGTCGGCCTCGGTGATGCGGGCCGGTGGCGGCCTCGTTCCGAACTGGTCGCTGGAGGGGTTCGAAAACCAGACCGTGCGCCAGGTCGTCCGGGTTTCCCACGGCGGAGCCGCGGTCCGGATCCGGTTGAGCAACGTCTACGGACACGCGCCGCTGACGGTGACCGGAGCAACCATCGCACGGTCCGCGGGTGGCGCGGCCGTGCGGCCGGACTCCTTGCGACACGTGACCTTCGGGCGATCGCCTTCGGTCGTCATCCCGGCCGGGGCCGAGGTGGCCAGCGACCTGGCACCGTTGCGCGTCGAGCAACTGGGGTCGGTGACGGTCACCGTGTACTTCGCCGAGCCGACCGGACCGGCGACCTTCCACGCGGATGCCCGCGCCACCAGTTATCGTGCCGCCGGCGACCATCGCGCCGACCACGACGGGAACGCGTTCAGCGACACCACCCGTTCCTGGTACTACCTTTCCGGCGTGGAGGTCGCCGGCGTCCCTGCCCCGCGAGATGCGGTGGTGGCCTTCGGCAACTCCATCACCGGCGGCACGGCGTCCACACCGGACGCGAACAACCGGTATCCGGACGAGCTGGCCGAGCGCCTCGCGGCTGGCGGAAGGCCACGTCCGGTCCTCAACGCGGGCATCAGCGGAAACCGGGTGATCACGGACTGCGTCGGCGAGAAGGCGCTGACCCGGTTCGCGCGCGACGCGCTGGACCAGCCGCGAGTGGGAACCGTGATCGTGCTCCAGGGCATCAACGACATCGGGTTCAGCGAGATCGAGGACTTTCCCTGCTCGCCGAACCCGGAGGTGACCTCGGCTGAACTGATCGCGGGACACCGCGAGCTGATCCACCGGGCGCGGGCCCGCGGCATCGAGGTGATCGGCGCGACTCTGTTGCCGTACAAAGGCGCGTTCTACTACAGCGAGCGCGGCGAGCGGGTACGTGACGAGCTGAACCGCTGGATCCGCACCTCGGGTGAGTACGACGCGGTGGTCGACCTGGACCGGCACCTGGCCGCTCCGGCGGACCAGGACCGGCTCGACCCCGCCTACGACAGCGGTGACCACCTGCATCCCAGCGACGCCGGCTACCACGCCATGGCCGAGGCGGTCGCGCCGCTCGTAGCGTGCCCACGCCCGCTGGACGCGGCGGCGCTCACCCGGTGACCGGCTCCGGTACGGGAACGGCAAACTCGCGCGCGTGGACAGCCAACTCGCGCGCGTGGACAGCCAACTCGCGCGCGTGGGCGGCAAACACGCCGGCTGACCTGCGGTTAGGTGGGGAGGGTCGACAGCGGGCGGCTGGGGTCGGCGGTAGCGGCGTGCAGCACGGCGAGCAGGTGCTCGGCGAGGCCCCGGACGGTGGCGGGGTCGAACAGCTCGGTGGCGTAGGTCAGCTCGCAGTGCACCGGGCCGGCGGCGCGGGGCTGGTAGCTGCTCAGCGTGAGCTCCGCGTCGGTCACGCCGGTGGGCAGGGCACCGAAGCCGTGGCCACCGGCCAGTTCCGCCGTATCGGCCTGCTCGTGATGCACCATCATCACCCGCGGGGCGGGGCGGCCCAGCTCCGCGAACGGCAGGTCCTGCCGGTCGAGGGCGGCCAGGTCCACCTCGCGCACCCGGGCGAGCAGGTCCGCGAAGGCGGGGTCCCCACCGGTGTCGGTGCGCAGCACCACCACGTTCACGAAGCAGCCGACCAGATCGGCCAGCCGGTCGTCCTGCCTGCCGGCCACCAGGGTGCCGATCGCCAGCTCGGACCCGGCGCCGCGCGTGGCCAGCACCGTGGCCCACGCGGCCTGTAGCACCATGAACAGGCTGGTGCCGGTCCGCCGCGCGAGCGCATCGACCCGCGCGTGCAGGTCCGCGTCCAGCACGAAACCGTGGAACGCGCCCGCCCCGGTCGGCCGGGCAGGCCGGGGGCGGTCCAGCGGCAGGGCGGGTTCGGCCAGGCCGTCCAGTGTCCGCCGCCAGTACCCCAGCTGCGCGCCGGCCACGCTGCCCGGATCACCGGGGTCGCCGAGCGCCTCCCCGGCCCACAGCGCGTAGTCCGGATAGCCCACCGGCAACGCGGGCCAGTCCGGGGGATTCCCGCCCCGGCGGGCCGCGTACGCCGTGTTCAGGTCGCGCAACAGCGGCACCACCGACCACTCGTCCACGCCGAGGTAGTGCATGGTCAGCAGCAGCGCGTGGGCGCCCCGCTCCCCGACCACCAGCCGGGCCCGCCAGGGTGGCCCGGCGCCGGGGTCGAGCGGCCGCCGGGCCAACTCGGCCAGCCGGGCCTCGACCTCAACGCAGGTTTCCAGCTCCAGCGAAGGCGGCTCGGCCGACTCCTGGTACAGCGTCCCGCCCCGCCGCACGAACCGGGTGCGCAACGGCTCGTGCCGGCCCGCCACATCACGCACCGCCGCGGCCAGCGCCGCCGGATCGAACCCCTCCTCCGCATACAGCACCAGCGCGTGGTCATGCACCCGCCGACGGGCCCACTGCCAGCGTTGCGCCGGTGCGGCGGGCAGCGGGGTGGGCCGCTCCCGCGTCGACAGCTCCGGGCGCGCCGGCACGGTCGGCGCGGCGGGCACGGCGTCGCCCAGTTTCGCGGCGATCCCGGCCACCGTGGGGTTGTCGAAGATGTCCCGCACCGTCAGCTCCTCGCCGAGCATCGTGCGGATCCGGCCGAGCAGCCGCATCGAGGCCATCGAGTGCCCGCCGAGGGTGAAGAAGTTGTCGTGCACACCCACGTCGGCCAGCTCGAGGATCTCGCCGAACAACTCGGCCAGCGCCCGCTCCCGCGGGGTGACCGGCCGCGCCGAGCCGGTCAGCTCGGCGAAGTCCGGCGCGGGCAGCGCCGCACGGTCCAGCTTCCCGTTCGGGGTGCGCGGCAGCGGCCCGTCCAGCGGGATCACCATCGCCGGCACCATGTGGTCCGGCAGCAGCGCGGCCAGCGCTGCCCGCAGCCCGGCCGGGTCGAGCTCCCCCTCCGCCGGAACGGCGTATCCGACCAGCCGCACCACATCCCCGCTCCGGTCGGCGACCACCGCGGCCTGCGCCACCGCGGGATGCCCGGACAGCGCCGCCTCGATCTCGCCGAGCTCGATCCGGAAACCGCGGATCTTGACCTGATCGTCCACCCTGCCGAGAAAATCCAGGGTGCCGTCCCGCCGCCACCGGGCCCGGTCCCCGGTCCGGTACATCCGGGAACCGGAGGCGAAGGGATCCGCGAGGAACCGCCGCGCGGTCAGGCCCGACTTGCCGAGATAACCCAGCGCCAGCCCACGCCCGGCCAGGTACAGCTCACCGGTCACCCCGGGCGGTACCGGTCGCAGCCGGGCGTCCAGCACATAGCAGCGGGTGTTCGGGTCCGGCCGCCCGATCGGCACCGATCCGCTCCGTCCCGGCTCCGCCGGCCACAGGGTGGAGTTCACCGTGGTCTCGGTCAGCCCGTAGGCGGCGAACAGATTCAGCGTGCCCGCCCACCGCTCGACCAGGTCCGGTGGCACGGTCTCGGTGCCGACCAGCAGGGTCGATCCGGCGGGCAGCTCGCAGCCGGCCGGCAGCGCGGACACCAGCGAGGGCGGCAGGATCAGGTGCGTGACCCGTTGCTCCCACAGGAACTCGGTGAGCGCGGGCCCCGCCACCCGCGCCTGCTCCGGGATCAGCACCAGCCGCCCACCGTGGCACAGCGCCATCGCCAGCTCGAACACGAACACGTCGAACCCGATCGAGGCGAACTGCAGCACCCGGGAGTCGGAGCGCAGCCCCATCCGCCGCACGGCGGTGGCGACCAGGCTGCCGATCCCCTCGTGCGGCACCAGCACACCCTTGGGGCGCCCGGTGGAGCCGGAGGTGTAGATGACGTAGGCCGGCTGCGCCAGCGAGTACACCGCGATGTCCACATCGGACTCCGCGGTCGCGGCCAGCTCCTCGGCCACCGGCGGGGAGTCCAGCAGCACCGTGTCGGCACCGGGGACCTCGGGGATCTTGCCCGCCACCTGCTCCGTGCCCACCACGAGCCGGGTACCGGAGTCGGCGAGCACGTAGCGCAGCCGGTCGGCGGGGTGGGCGAGGTCCAGCGGCAGGAACGCGGCGCCGAGGTCGAGTACGCCGAGCACGGTGGCGACCAGGTCCGCGCAGCGGTCCACCGCGACCCCGACCACGTCGCCCGGCCCGACACCGCGGGCCCGCAGCAGCCGCGCGATCCGGTTGGCCCGCGCGTTCAGTTCCCGGTACGACACCGATCGCGCACCATCCACAATGGCCACCGCGTCCGGCAGCCGCGCGACCTGCCCGCGGAACAGCGCGGGCAGCGAGGCTTCCTCGACCCGCTGGCCGGTGTCGTTGAACTCCTCGAGCACCAGCCGCCGCTCGTCCCCGGTGAGCACCTCGACCTCGCCGAGCCGCCGCTCCGGGTCGGCGGTCACCGCGGTGAGCAGCACGCCGAGCCGGGCGCCGAGCCGGGCGACGGTCTCGGCGTCGAACAGCTCGGTCGCGTACTCCAGCCGCGCGGTGATCGTCCCGCTGTCCAGCCGCTCGGTGAAGCTGAACACCAGGTCGAACTTGGCCGTCCGCGCCTCGAACGGAATGTCCTCGGCGCGCAGCCCCGGCAGCTCCAGCGCCTCACCGGTGCGTGCGTGGTACCCCACCATCACCTGGAACAGCGGGTTGCGCGCCAGGGATCGGGCCGGGTTGAGTGTCTCCACCACGGCCTCGAACGGCACGTCCGCGTGCGCGAACGCGGTGAGGTCGGTGTCCTTCACCCGGTCCACCAACTCGGCGAAGCTCGGGTTCCCGGACAGGTCGGTGCGCAGCACCAGCGTGTTGACGAAGAAGCCGACCAGGTCGTCCAGCGCCTCGTCGGTGCGACCGGTGATCGGCGCGCCGAGCGGGATGTCCTCGCCCGCGCCCAGCCGGTGCAGCAGTGCCGCCACCGCGGCGTGCAGCAGCATGAACATGCTGGCGCCGCCGGCCCTTGCCAGTTCCCGCAGCCCGGCACACACCCGCGGTGGGAGCTCGAACTCGAGGTCCGCCCCGGTGAAGCCGGGCCGGGTCGGCCGCGGCCGGTCGGTGGGCAGCTCGATCTCCTCCGGTACGGACCCCAGCGTCCGCCGCCAGTAGTCGAGCTGCCGTGCGGCCGTACTGTCCGGATCTGCGGGGTCGCCGAGCAGCCGCCGCTGCCAGAGCGCGTAGTCGGCGTACTGCACCGGCAGCGGATCCCGGTCCGGCGCGCGCCCCGCCAGCCGCGCCGCGTACGCGGTAGCCAGGTCACGCAGGAACGGGCGGTCGGACCACTCGTCGGTGGTGATGTGGTGCAGCAGCACCAGAACGACATGGTCCTGCGGCGCGAGTTCCAACACCCGCACCCGCAGCGGCAGTTCGTCTGCCAGGTCGAACGGCCTGGCCACGGCCTCGCGCACCAGTGCGGGGACCTGTTCCTCGGTGGCGCCCCGCACCTCGAAGGGGACCCGGGCCCGCGCGGCCGGCAGTACCCGCTGGAACGGCACGCCCTCGCGGGTGCCGAAGGTCGTACGCAGGGCTTCGTGCCGCGTCACCACGTCCCCCAGGGCCGCCCGCAGGGCCTCCAGGTCCAACGGGCCGCGCAGCCGGAACACCAGCGGGAAGTTGTACGCCGCCGAGGTCGCCTCCATCTCCTGGAGGACCCACAACCGTTGCTGTGCATGGGAGAGCGGGAGCTCGGCGGGCCGGTCCGCGGCCACCAACGGCGGCCTGGCCCGCTCGCCCTTTCCGGCCCGTGGCGCCAGCTCGGCCACGGTGGGCGCCTCGAACAGGTCCCGAATGGACAGTTCGGCTGGCAACGCGGTGCGCGCCCTGCTGACCAGGCGGGTGGCCAGCAGGGAATGCCCGCCCAGGTCGAAGAAGTTGTCGTCGATGCTCACCCGCCGCGCGCCCAGCAGCTCGGCGAACAGCTCGCACAGCACGCGTTCGGTCCGGTCACGGGGCTCGCGACCGGTGGCCGTATCGAGCACGGGCGCGGGCAGCGCGGCGGTGTCCAGCTTGCCGTTGACCGTCAGCGGCAGTTCCGGCACCGCCACAAGCGCGGCCGGCACCATGTAGTCCGGCAGCCGGCCCTTGAGGTACCCGCGCAGTTCGGCCAGCAGGTCCTCGGCGCACACGGCGTAGCCGACCAGCCGCCGCACCGGCCCGCCGGCGTCGGCGACCACGGCGGCCTGCGCCACCCCGGGGTGCCCGGACAGCGCCGAGGACACCTCGCCCAGCTCGACCCGGTAGCCGCGGATCTTCACCTGGTCGTCGGTGCGCCCGAGGAAGTCCAGGATCCCGTCGGCCCGCTGCCGCACCAGGTCCCCGGTCCGGTACATCCGGTCACCGGTGGCACCGAACGGATCACTGACGAACCGGCTCGCGGTCAGGCCCGGCCGGTCGTGGTAGCCGCGGGCAAGCCCGATCCCCGCGATGTACAGCTCCCCGGGGCAGCCGGGAGGGACCGGCCGCAGCCGGGAGTCCAGCACGTACGCCCTGGTGTTCCAGATCGGGCGCCCCACCGCGGGAGTCTCGCTGTCCGCTGTGGACGCACCGAGGGCGTTGATGGTGTACTCGGTCGGCCCGTACAGGTTGTAACCGTAGGTGCCCCCGGTCTCCGCCAGCCGGGTCCACACCCCCTCCGGCACGGCCTCGCCGCCGAGCAGCACCAGCGGCGGCACGTGCCCCTCCAGCAGCCCCTGCTCGATCAGCAGCTGGGCGTAGGTGGGGGTCACGTTGACCACGTCCACCCGGTGCCGCGCGCAGTAGGCCACCAGCGCCTCTGCGTCCCGGCGCAGCCGCTCGTCGCAGACGTGCACCTCGTGGCCCTCGACCAGCCAGAGCAGTTCCTCCCAGGACATGTCGAAGGCGAAGGACACCGTGTGCGCGATCCGCAGCCTGCGACCGCCGGCGGCGGCGACCGCGGGCCCGAAGATCGCCTCCCGGTGGTTGAGCTGCATGTTGGTCAGCCCGCGGTAGGGGGTGACCACGCCCTTCGGCCGGCCGGTGGAGCCCGAGGTGTAGATGACGTAGGCGGGATGCTCCAGCCGGCCCGGCGACCCGTGCGTGAACGCGGGCCGCTCGGCTTCGGCCAGCGGCTCCGGCGACAGCGCGGCCAGCTCCGCCCGCACCGCGGGCTCGTCCAGGTGCACCGCGTCCGGGGACAACCCCACCGTGCTGGTGGACAGCAGGCACAGCGGCCCGGTGTCGGCCATCATCAGGCGTAGCCGCTCGGCCGGGTGGTCCAGGTCCAGCGGCAGGTACGCCGCGCCGGTGCGCAGCACCGCGAACAGCGCCACCACCATGTCGATCGAGCGCGGTAACGCCAGCGCCACCACCCGCTCGGGCGCGGCGCCCCGCCGCAGCAGCAGCCGCGCCATCCGGTTGATCCTGGCGTCCAGCTCCGCGTAGCTGAGCCGCTCCTCGCCGCAGACCAGCGCGGTCTCCTCCGGGGTGCGCGTCACCTGCGCGGCCAGCAGGTCGGCCACCGTCTCGTCCGGCACCGGCCGCGCGCCGGCCTCCCAGCCCTGCCGCAGCGTCGCGTGCTCGCCGGGCAGCAACACGTCCAGCGCGCCGACGAGCGCGCCCTGGTCGGCGGTCAGGCGGTCCACCAGCAGGTGGAACCGATCCAGCAGGCGTTCGGCCGTCGCGGGTTCGACCAGGTCGGGTCGGTAGTCCAGCGCGACCCGCACCGTCTCGCCGGGCGTGACCACCAGGGTCAGCGGGTAGTGCGTGGCGTCCACGCTGCCGACTCCGGTGATCCCGTGCCGCCGGGTGAGCTCGGCGAAGGCGCCCTCATCGGCGAAGTTCTGCAGCACGTACAGGGTGTCGAACAGCCGCGCATGGGGTGTCTCCCGCTGCAGCTCGCCGAGGCCGAGGTACTCGTGGTTCATCAACTCGGCCCGCTCGGCCTGCAACCGCCGCAGGAACCCCGCGACCGGCTCGGCGGGGTCGAGGGTGACCCGGACCGGCACGGTGTTCAGGAACATCCCGATCGCCCCGGATACGCCGTCCACCTCGGCGGGCCTGCCGGCCACGGTGGCGCCGAACACCACGTCCGCGCGGCCGACCGTGGCCGAAAGCACCAGGCCCCATGCCGCGGTCAACACCGTGTTCACGGTCAGCCCGTGGCCGCGCGCGGTCTCCCGCAACCGCCGCCCGAGCGGGCCGGGCAGGTCGTGCCGGTGCCGCCGCGGGATCGCGGGCTCGGCGCCCTGCCCGGCGACCAGGGTCGGCTCGGCCAGCCCGGACAGCGCGCGCCGCCACGCGGCCCGCGCCGCCTCGGTGTCCTGCCGGGACAGCCAGGCCAGGTAGTCGCGATAGGTGCCGGGACGCTCCATTCCCTCGTCCTCGCCCGCGGTGTCGTACAACGCGAGCAGTTCCGCCAGCAGCAGGCCCTGCGACCAGCCGTCCCAGAGCACGAGATGATGGCTGAGCACCAGCCGGTCCCCCTCGTCCCCCATCCGCACCAGCAGCAGCCGGAACAGCGGCGGGTCGGCGAGGTCGAACCGGCGGCCACGGTCGGCCGCAAGCAGGGCGTCCACCCGTTCCCGCCGCTCGGCCTCGGGCAGCTCGGCGAGATCCACCTCCGCCAGCGGGACCGGCGGATCCGCCGCGATGAACTGCACCGGGCCGGGCAGGCCTTCGCTGGTGAACCCGGCACGCAGGCTCGGGTGCCGTGCCAGCAGCCGGGCGCAGGCCGCGCGCAGCCGGTCGGCGTCCAGCCGCCGGTCGAAGTCGAAGGTGTCCTGCGCGGTGTAGACGTCCAGCGCGCCCCGGTCGTAGCTGGCGTGGAAGTACAGGCCTTCCTGCAGCGGGGACAGCGGCCAGATGTCGGCCAGCGGGCCGGGCGCGACCCGCTCCACCCGCTCGATCTCCGGCTGGCCGAGCCGGACCAGCGGGAGGTCGGAGGGGGTCAGCACGGGCGGGTCCGGGCAGGTGGCCGCCAACTCGCGCAGGGCCCGCACCCAGGCCGCAGCCAGCTCGGTAACCTCGGCCTCGGCCAGTGTCCCTTCCGGCCAGGTCCAGGTCGCGGTCAGCTCGGGACCCTCCGCGGTGTCCGCGCAGGCGGCGTTCACCTGCACCGGATACGGCATGGCCAGGTCCGGGTCGGGTGCCATGGCCAGCGCGTCCGACTCGACGGCCGGGCTCCAGTCGGCCGCGGAGCTCGCCGGCAGCCTGCCGAAGTAGTTGAACAGCACCTGCGCCGTGGCGGCCTCGGCCAGCAGTGGGGCGGTCTGCGGGTTGAGATAGCGCAGCATCCCGTAGCCGATGCCGCCCTCGGGCGCCGAGCGCACCGACTCCTTCACCGCCTTGAGCACCTCGACGGGGTCCGCCCCGCCAGGCAACCGCACCGGCTGGAGGCTGGTGAACCAGCCCACCGTGCGGGTGGTGTCCAGCCCGGGCTCCAGCTCCTCGCGGCCGTGCCGTTCCAGGTCGACCAGCAGCTCGGCCTCCGGGCCGCGCAGCCCGGTCGCGGCCAGGCGCAGCGCGGCCAGCAGCACCTCGGTGACGTCCGCGCGCACCGCCGCGGGCACCGTGGTCAGCAGCGGGACGGTGTCGGCCACCGGCAGGGTCACGATGTGCTCGCGAGCCGTGCCCGCGGTGCCGCTCCGGTCCGCGCCGGGCAGCAACTCGGCGCCCGGCGCGAGCACCCGGGTCCAGTAAGGCAGCTCGGCGAGGCGGGCGGCCGAGGTGGCCTGCTCGCAGACGGCACGGGCGAACCGCCGCAGGGACACCGGCACCGGCTCCAGGTCAGGGGCGCCGCCGGCGTGCACCGACCGCCAGGCCGCCGCCAGGTCAGCCAGCAGGATCCGCCAGGACACCCCGTCGACCACCAGGTGGTGCGCGGCCAGCAGCAGGCGGCCCTGCCGCTCCCCCCGGTCGAACCACACCGCCAGGAGCATGGTCCCGGCATCGGGGTCCAGCCGGCCCGCGGCCGCGTCCGACTCGGTGACGATCAGCTCGCGCAGCGCCGCCTCGTCCAGGTCACCGGCGTCCACCCGGCGCAGCAGGTCCGCGGCGGGCACACTGCCCGCCGGGCGGGTGGCCAGTGACCACACACCCGCGCCGAAGCGGGTGAGCGTGCCGCGCAGCGCGTCGTGCCGGTCCAGCACCGCCTGCAGCACGGCGGTGAGCGACTCGAGGTCGGCCACCGCGGGCACGCCCAGCACCATGGACAGGTTGAACCGGCCGATCGGCCCGCCGTCGGTACGTAGCTGGTGCACGATCGGCAGCGGCGGCACCTCGCCGACGCCGCCGTCCTGCCGGGTTCGCTCCGGTGTCCGGGCCCGCTGGGGGCCGGCCAGTGCGGCGAGCGCGGCCGGGGTGCGGTGCTCGAACACCGCCCGCGGGCTCAGCTCCATCCCGGCCGCGCGGGCCTGGCCGGAGACCGCGATGGACAGGATGCTGTCCCCACCGAGCGCGAAGAAGTCCTCCTCCGCGCCGACCTGTTCCAGGCCGAGCACGGTGGCGAAGATCGCGCACAGCCGGCGCTCGGCGTCCCCGGCCGGGGCACGCTCACTCGCCCGCGCGGGCGCCGGCTCCGGCAGCGCCCCCGGGTCCACCTTCCCGCCGGGGGTACGCGGCAACTCCGCCAACAGCACGATCGCGCCGGGCACCATGACCTCGGGCAGCACGGCCGCCAGCGCCGCGCGCAGCGCGGCCGCGGAAGGGTCGTGTCCCGGGGCGGGCACGGCGTAACCGACCAGCCGAAGGGCCCCGCGCCCGTCCGGGAGGGCGAGCACCGTGGCCTCGGCGACCTCGGGAAGGCCGGCGAGCCGGGACTCGACCTCGCCTGGCTCCACCCGGTTGCCGCGGATCTTCACCTGCTGGTCGGTGCGGCCGAGATAGCTGAGCACCCCGTCGGCGTCCCAGCGGACCATGTCCCCGCTGCGGTACATCCGGTCCCCTGGCTCGCCGAAGGGGTCCGCCACGAACCGCCGCGCGGTCAGCCCCACCCGCCCGTGGTAGCCGCGGGCGACCTGGTCGCCCGCGATGTACAGCTCACCTGGCGTACCGGGGCCGACCGGGTGCAACTGCCGGTCCAGCACGTACAGCCGGGTGTTCCACACCGGCCGCCCGATCGGCACGGTGCCCTCCGGAGCGACCTCGGGCACCGGCCAGTGGCTGACCTGC
The DNA here is from genome assembly GCF_006715045.1 of Amycolatopsis cihanbeyliensis. Classification (GTDB taxonomy): domain Bacteria; phylum Actinomycetota; class Actinomycetes; order Mycobacteriales; family Pseudonocardiaceae; genus Amycolatopsis; species Amycolatopsis cihanbeyliensis. The sequence goes on from NZ_VFML01000001.1 coordinate 637,495, forward strand.
ACGACGGCCTCGGTGGGACCGTAGACGTTGTGCAGCGGCACCCGGGTCAGCTCACGCCAGCGGTGGGCGAGTTCGGCGGGCAGGGCCTCGCCGCCGCTGAACGCCCTGCGCAGCCCGGACCACCAGTCGCCGATGTTCTCCATGCGCAGCAGTGCCGCGTACATCGCGGGTACCAGGTCCACGGTGGTGACCCGCTCGCGGCGGACCAGCTCGGCGAGGTAACCGGGATCGCGTTGCCCTCCGGGCCGGGCCACCACCACCGCCGCCCCGGCCAGGAGCGGCCCGAAAATCTCCTGCACCGAGGGGTCGAAGCCGGCGGAGTACTGGTGCAGCACCCGGTCATCGGACCCGAGGCCGACGGTGTCCCGAAGCCAGGCGAGCTGCCCGAGCACCGCGCGATGGGTGACCAGCACGCCCTTGGGCCTTCCGGTCGAGCCGGAGGTGTACAGCAGGTAGGCGGGGTGGTCCGGACCCGCGGGGCGGGGCTCCCCACCGGCGGGGCCCGACGCGGGCCGGGACTCGACGGGTTCCGCGTCGAGCACCAGCGGCTCGGGCCCGGCCCCCGCCGGGAGGCGCGGCGCATCGGCCGAGGTGGTGACGGTGAGCAGGGCACCCGAGTCGGTGAGCAGGAAACGCACCCGCTCCGGCGGGTGGTCGAGATCGACCGGCAGGTAGGCGGCGCCCGCCCGCAGCACCCCGAGCAGGCAGACCAGGAGCTCGGGGGAACGGGGCACCGCGACCGCCACCACCCGTTCCGGTCCGGCCCCGGCTTCCCGGAGCCGCCGCGCCAGTGCCGCCGACCGCAGGTCCAGCTCGGCGTAGCGCAGCTCCTGCCCCTCGAACACCACGGCGGTGGCCTCCGGGGTCCGCGCGGCCTGCGCGGCGAACGCGGCCGCCAGGGTCGTGGCCGGTACCGGCCGCCGCGCCCCGGCCAGCAGGTCCAACGCCTGCCGTCGCCGGGCCGGCGGCAGCGGTTCCAGCCGCGCCACCGGCAGCCGGGGCCGCTCCAGGATCGTCTCCAGCAGCCGCAGCAGCCGGTCGGCCAGCCGCCGCGCCTGCCCCGGCAACCGGGTCCCGTCCTGCTCCAGACTCAACCGCAGCCGTGGCCCGGGAAACACGGTCAATGCCAGCGGGTAGTGCACGGCGTCCCTTGTGTGCACTCCGGTGATCTCCAGCGTGCCGTCCGCGCTGCGCAGCGGTCCCGGCTCCGGCTGGTTCTCCACCACCACCAGCGCCTCGACCAGCTCGCCGAGTCCGGCGATCCGCTGGATCTCGGCCAGCCCGAGGTGCTGGTGGGCCAGCAGCAGGGCCTGCTCGTCCTGGAACCCGGCGAGTACCTCGGCCACCGGCCGCTCCGGCCGCCAGCGCAGCCGGGCGGGCACGGTGTTGATGAACAGGCCGACCATGGACTCGATCCCGGCGACCTCGGCCTGCCTGCCGGAGACGGTGCTGCCGAACACCACGTCCGTGCTGCCGGTGAGCTCGCCGAGCAGCAGCCCGAACGCGCCCTGCACCACGGTGCCGAGGGTGAGCCCGTGCTCGCGGGACCGCTCGGTCAGCCGCGCGGTGTCCGCGGCGGGCAGCTCGACCTCGACCCGCTGCGCCTCCCCCCGCCGTGCGGGCACCGGAAGCCTGCTCGGGCCGTCCAGCCCGGAAAGGGCCGACCGCCAGCCCTGCCGCGCCGCGTCCCGGTCCCGGCCGGCCAGCCAGGAGAAGTAGCGGTGCGGGGGCACGGCCGCACCGCGCGGGCCGTCCAGCAGTTCCCGCAGGATGATCGACATCGACCAGCCGTCGATGATGATGTGGTGCAGGGTGAGGATCAGCCTGGCCCGCCGCCGGTCGAACCGGATCAGCACGGCCCGCAGCAGGGGCGGCTCGCCGAGGTCGAACCCGCGAGCGCGTTCGGCCGCCGCCAGTTCCTCCGCGCGTGCCCGCTGCTCGGCCTCCGCGGAGCCGGACAGGTCGAGCTCCCGCCACGGCAACTCCACGGAGGCGGGGATCAGTTGCCCGACCGTCCCGTCGGCGCGTTGGCGGAAACCGGCACGCAGCAACGGATGCCGCTCCAGCAACCCGCGTAACCGCGCGCGCAGGGCCTGCCCCTCGACCGTGCCGGCCAGCTCGAGCTCCTGCTGTACCGCGTAGACGTCCCCGGCGCCCCCGACGTCCCCGGTGCCTTCCGCCGTCGCATGGAAAAAGAACCCGGCCTGCAGCGGGGTGACCGGCAGCACCTCGTGCCCGCGCGCGTGTTCGTCCTCGGCCCTGGGCGCCGGTACGGGCTCCCCGTCGGCGGCGGCTTCGGTCGGCGTGGCCAGCGCCGCGAGCGCGGCCGGGGTGCGGTGCCGGAGGACCTCCCGCGGGGTGATCGCCAACCCGGCGGCGCGGGCGGCGGCCACCAGCCGGATGGCCACGATGCTGTCGCCGCCCAGGGCGAAGAAGTCGTCCCCGACTCCGACCGCGGGCAACCCGAGGACCTCGGCGAAGGCGGCGGCGAGCGCGTGTTCGGCCGGGGTGGTCGGCGGGGTGTCCCCGGTCAGCGCCGTCCAGTCCGGGGCGGGCAGTGCCGCGGTGTCCAGCTTGCCGCTCGGGGTACGCGGCAGCGGCCCCGGATGCGCCAGGATCACGGCGGGGACGAGGTGCTCGGGCAGGTTCGCCGCGAGCTCCGCCCGCGCCCGCTCCGGGTCGGCCGAGCCGACCAGGTAGGCCACCAGCCGGGTACGGCCGCCCTGGTCGGTGCGGGCGAGTACGGCGGCCTGCGCCACCTCGGGCAGCGCCATCAGCGCGCTCTCGATCTCGCCCGGCTCGATCCGGTGGCCGCGGATCTTGACCTGGTGGTCGGCACGACCGAGGAACTCCAGGTTGCCGTCGGCACACCAGCGCACCCGGTCCCCCGTGCGGTACATCGTGGCTCCGGGTTCCCCGAACGGGTCGGCCACGAACCGTCCCGCCGTCAGCACCGGCCGGCCGAGGTAGCCGCGGGCCAGGCCCCGGCCCGCCACGTACAGCTCGCCTTCCACCCCGGTCGGGACCGGCCGCAGCGCGGTGTCCAGCACGTAGCAGCGGGTGTTCGGGTCCGGCCGGCCGATCGGCACCGGCCCGTCCCGGTCGGGCTCGGCGGGCCACAGCGTGGAGTTCACCGTGGCCTCGGTCAGCCCGTAGGCGACCACCACCCGCAGCCGGCGCGACCAGCGGGCGACCAGCTCGGCCGGCACCGCCTCGGTGCCCACCACCAGCACCGCGCCCGCGGGCAGCGCGCAGTCCGGGGGCAGCGCGGCCACCAGCGAGGGCGGCAGGATCATGTGCGTGACGCCGTGCTCGGTGAGATATCCGGTCAGTTCCTCGCCGGCCACCCTGCGCTCGGTGGGCACCAGGACGAGGGTCCCGCCGACGCACAGCGACATCACCAGGTCCCACACCGCCACGTCGAAACCGACCGAGGCGAACTGGGCGACCCGGCTGCCCGCGTCCACACCGAGGCGGTCGGTGGCGGTGCTGATCAGGCTGCCGATCCCGTCGTGGGTGACCACCACGCCCTTGGGAGTGCCGGTGGAGCCGGAGGTGTAGATGACGTAGGCGGCCTGTTCCCGTGCGACCGGTATCCCCGGTGCGGTGTCCCCTGCGGCGGCCAGTTCCGCCACCACCTCCGGAGCGTCGATCCGGAGAACGTCCGGGCCGTGGTCGCCGGGGAGGTCCTGAGTGGTGACCAGGACGCGCGCGCCCGCGTCGACGAGCAGGTACCGGATCCGCGCGGTGGGCTGGTCCTGCTCCAGCGGAAGGTAGGCCGCGCCCGCCTTGAGCACCGCCAGCAGTGCCACCACCAGCTCCGGTGTGCGGGGCAGCGCCACGGCCACCACGTCCTCCGGACCGACGCCGCGGGCGATCAGCAGCCTGGCGAGCCGGTTGGCCGCGGCGTCCAGTTCCGCGTAGCCGATCCGGCGCTGCTCGCAGACCAGTGCCACCGCGTCCGGGGACCGCCGGACCTGCCGCTCGAACGCGGCCGGCCAGGACAGCTCGGGGACCTCGCGCGGGTCGCGGCCGAACCCGGTCAGCAGCCGGGCGCGTTCCCCCTGGGGCAGCAGCTCGATCGCGGCCAGCGGCCGGTCCGGGTCCCGCGCCAGCGTGTCGAGCACCCGCAGCAACCGGTCGCGGTGCCCGGTCAGCTCGGCCTTGCCGCAGACGGCGGCGTCCGTGTCCAGGTGGATGGTCACGGTGTCGCCGTCCTGGGCCTGGTCCACGGTGACCGCGAGGTCGGGCAGCGGGCCGGTCCACCGGAAGTCGAGCCGGAACTCGTGCCCGCCGAAGATGACATCCCCGCGCGGTGGCAGCACGTTGATCGTGGGCCCGGCCAGGTCCCGCACCCCTTCGGTCAGCCCGAGGTCGCGGGCCAGGTCGTCGCCACGGTAGCGGGAGTGCGTCCGGGTGGCCCGGATTTCCGCGTCGGCGGCGGCCATCAGCTCGGCGAGGGTGCTCTCCTGGCGCGCGGGCAGGCACAGCGGCAGCACATTGGACACCATGCCCGGCATACCGCGCAGCGCGGCGTCGGTGCGCGCCGTCACCGGCAGCGCCAGCCGGACGTCCCGGCTCCCGGTGTACCGGTGCAGGTAGCCGGCCACGGCGGCGACCAGCACCCGGGACATCCGCAGCCCGGCCCCTTCCGCGACGGCGCGCAGCGCGGCGGTGCGTTCGCCGGACAGGGTGATCGTCGCCCGCCGCAGCTCGGCGGCGGGCTCCGATGCCCGCGGCACCAGCCGCGCGGGCTCCGCGCGGCCGGCGAGCCTGCCGACCCAGTACTCGCGGTCGGCGGCGCACCGCGCCGAGGCCCGGTACTCCTCGTCGGCCGTGATCAGCCTGCGCAGTGTCCAGTCCGCGGGTGGTCCGCCGCGCCCGCCGTACAGCTCGCCCACCCGGCGGGCGAGCATGGTCACACCGTAGCCGTCGACGAGGATGTGGTGGTAGCGCTGATACCACCACACCCGCCGGTCCTCGATCCGCAGCAGCGCCTGCGCGAACAGCGGCGGCCGGCCGAGATCGACCGGCGCCGCCCGTTCCCGCCGCATCCAGTCCTCCGCCGCGGCGGCCGGATCCGGCTCGTCCCGGAAGTCCAGCACCGGGACGGCGCACCGCGGCTCGAGGAGTACCTGCCGGGGAGTCTCGTCCTGGGCCTCGATCCGCACATGCAGAGCTTCGGCCTCGGTCACCGCGGTGCGCACGGCCGCGGCGAGCCGGTCGAGATCCACCGCGCCGCGCAGTTCGGCGCGGACGGCCATGTTGTACACCGCGCTGTCCGGGTCGATCCGCTGTGCCAGCCAGATCCCGGCCTGCGCCGCGGTCAGCGGCAGGCCGCCGGGCGAACGGAGGGACACGATCGGATACCTTTCTGCGCCGCCCACCGGCCGCTACGTCACGGCCTCGAGCATCGGTACCACCTTGTCGACGGCGTACGGGATGCTGAGCACGGTGTTGAAGGACAGCGCGGAGCCGATGTCCGGGTCCTGGTACGGCAGGAACAGGTCCCGGTTCTCCCGGGACACCGCCAGCTTCTGGTACAGCGGGTCGGTCGTGAGCTGCTGCTCGACCTCGGGGGTGCCGACCAGCCACACTAGCCGGTCCACATCGACCAGATCGAAGCGCTCGAAGCTGAAGTCCGCCACGTTCTGCGTGCCGACGGCCTTCTCGTACTCCGCCGAGACGGTGAAACCCATCTCCTTGAAGAAGACCATCTTCGGGTCGTTGGGCGAGAACGCGGAGAACTTGCCGGGTTCGTAGGGCTCGCCGACGGCGACCGTCCTACCCTCCCACTCAGGATGCGCCTCGCGCACCCGCGCGAACCGCTGGTCGATCTCGGTGATCAGCTGCTCGGCCTCGTCCACCTTGCCCAGTGCCTTCCCGATGGCGCGGGTCATCTCCTGCCACGGAGCCTGGTAGCTGTCGTGACCCTTGGGCTGGGCGACCACCGGCCAGCGCTGGGACAGGGTGTCGTACTGCTCCTGCCGCATCCCGGAGTACTGGGCGATGATCAGATCCGGATTCAGCTTCGCGATCTTCTCCATGTCGTACTCGTCCCGCTCACCCACGATCTCCGGCGGCGTGGCACCCCAGCGGTCCTCGATCCACGCCCATTGGCCGTAGGGACGTTCCCCGAACCAGTCGATCGCGCCGACCGGCTTCACCCCCAGTGCCAGCACGGCGTCCTGATCGGACAGACCGAGCGTGACAACCCGCTGCGGCGCCGACGGAATCTCCGTCGCGCCGTACTTGTGCTCGACGGTCACCGGAAACGCGCCCTGCGCATCGGCCGGGCTGTCGCCGGAGGAGGGGTCCTCGGCGGCGCCGCAGCCGGCGAGCGCGGCGGCCAGCAGGAAACCCGGCAGCGCGGCGAACAACCGCCTTCGCGCCGGGCGGATGGGGGTATCGGTGAACATGACGACGTACCTTTCCGTGTTACTCGGATGTTCCTTCGTGCCAGGGTTCAGCCGGAGACGGTGCCGCTCACCGCGTACCGGGGACGAACCCGGGTGACCCCCTTGGCGCGCGGCGAGACCCGATCGGTGATCGACCGCAGGATCTCGCCGGCACGCACGGCGTTGTTGGACAGCAACGAGGACGTGATGCCGTGGCTGTGCTCGGTGCCACCGCCTTGCAGGTAGACACCGGCACGTACCTCGGGTGCGGTCCGCACCCGGTAGTCGCGGTCCACCTGTGCCCTGCCCTGCTCGTCCCGCAGGCAGTACGGCCCGAGTTCGCCCAGCTCGGCCAGCGGGTCGCCGGACAGGTACCCGGTCGCGTACACGACCACGCCCGCCTCCAGCACGGTGCGCTCCCCCGTGGCCAGCGACTCGACGGTGGCGCGCACGCCCGTCGCGGTCTGCACGACCTCCACCGGCCGGCAGACGTTGAACAGCCGCAGCCGCTCGGTGCCGAGCACCTTCTCCCGGTACATCCGCCGGTAGAGATCGTCGATCAGCTCGAGGTCGACCACGGAGTAGTTGGTGTTGCCGTGGTATCCCAGCAGCCGCTGCTTGACCTCCTCGGGCGCGAGGTAGAACGCGTCCACCGCGTCCGGGTCGAAGATCCGGTTGGCGAACGGGCTGTCGTCGGAGGGGCTGTAGCCGTAGCGGGTGAAGACCGAGCACACCTCGGCCTCGGCGAAGCGGTCGTGCAGGAAGGCGGTGACCTCCGCGGCGCTCTGGCCGGCGCCGACCACGACGAACCGGGACGGCGTGTCCTGCTCGAGGTGGGCGACCCGGTGCAGCAGCTCGCTGTTGTGCCACACCCGTTCACCTCGGGTGACACCCTCGGGCAGGTTCGGCCGCAGGCCGGTCGCGACCACCAGGTTGCGCGCCCGCCAGGACACCGTCTCGCGCATGCCGACGCCGGTGCGGGACTCCACCTCGAAGTAGGCCACCACCTCGTCCCCGGTGTCCCCGGTGTCCCGTGCGTACACCGGCCGAACCGCCACCACCTCGTGCCCGTAGGTCACCTGGTCGTCCACCCGCGCGGCGGCCCACTCGAAGTAGTCGTGGAACTCCGCCCGCAACGGGAACAGGGTCTTGTGGTTCACGAAGTCGACCAGCCTGCCCTTGCTCTGCAGGTAGCACAGGAAGCTGAACTCGCTGGCCGGGTTGCGCAGGGTCACCAGATCCTTGAGGAAGGACACCTGCATGGTGGCGTCGTCGATCAGCATGCCGCGGTGCCAGCCGAACTCCGGCTGGCGCTCGAGAAAGTGCGCGGTGAGGGCGTCGCCATCGGCGGCCTGAGCGTTGTACTCGGTCACCGCGATCGCCAGCGCGAGGTTCGACGGCCCGAATCCCACCCCGACGAGGTCGTATACCGGTGTCTCGTCGCTCAGAAGTGCCTGTGACATAGCCGTCCCATCACGCGCGTCCAGTGAACCGAGGAAACCCTAACCTAAGTTAGCCCAGCCTCAGTTACTACATTCGGGGTGATGTTCGTCCCCTTGGTCGACGTTGCGAAATTAGGTCAGGCTTGCTTCACTAGCCCCGTTTGGCGCCGTTACGCGAGGAGGACCCGTGCGCATCGTTATGTTCGGCTACCAGACCTGGGGGTATCGAACCTTGCGGGCGCTGTTGGACTCCGAGCACGAGGTGACGCTGGTGGTCACGCACCCCCAGTCGGACCACGCCTACGAACGGATCTGGTCCGACTCGGTCGCCGAGCTCGCCACCGAGCACGGCATCGAGGTGCTGCTGCGCAACCGGCCAGGGGACGAGGAGATGATGTCCCGGCTCAAGGAGGCCGATCCGGACCTCATCGTGGCGAACAACTGGCGCACCTGGATCCCGCCGGAGATCTTCAACCTCCCGCGCCGGGGCACGTTGAACGTGCACGACTCGCTGCTACCCGCCTATGCCGGGTTCTCCCCGCTGATCTGGGCCCTGATCAACGGCGAGCAGGAGGTCGGCGTGACGGCCCACATGATGAACGAGGAGCTGGACGCGGGGGCGATCGTGCTGCAGCGCGCGGTGCCGGTCGGCCCGCGGGACACCACCACCGACCTGTTCCACAAGACCGTCGACCTGATCGCGCCCCTGGTCGCCGAGTCGCTGGAGTCGATCTCCTCCGGCCGCACCGACTGGGTCCCGCAGGACCGTTCCCGGGCCAGCTTCTTCCACAAGCGGGCGCCCGAGGACAGCCGGATCGACTGGACCTGGCCCGCCGCGGACATCGACCGGCTCGTCCGGGCGCAGTCCGACCCCTACCCCAACGCCTTCACCTACCACCGCGGTGAGCGGCTGCGGATCGTGCGCGCCTCGGTGTCCGAGGGCCGGTACGGCGGCACCCCCGGCCGCATCTTCATCCCGGAGGGTGACGGGGTGGTGATCGTGACCGGCGCGGACGCCAGGTTCGGCCGCAACCACGGACTGCTGGTCGAACGCGTGCGCACCGAGGACGGAACGGAGTACCGGGCAACCGAGTACTTCCGCACGATGGGTGGCTACCTGACCAACCAGCCCACACGACCGGCCTCTTGACAGCCGTGTCGCGCGTTGGGAAACGGGCACCGACAGACCCCCGCTAGATCCACAAAGGACTATACTTCGCCCGTGACCGGGTAATTTGACGGTATGACGGGTGACGCACTGACTCTCGGAGTCGAGGAGGAGTTCCTGCTCGTGGACGCCGAGGGGCGGCTTTCCGAACTCGGACCGGACATCGTGGGCTCCGAGTCCTGGCCGGAAAGCGGGCTGCAGCGCGAGCTGGTCCGCTGCCAGGTGGAGACGGCGACCCCCGTCTGCGACGGTATCGAGGAACTGCTCGCACAGGTCCGCAAGCTGCGCAGGCAGTTGACCGACCGGGCGGTGGCGCGGGAGTTGCGGCTGATGCCCAGCGGCACCCCGGTGCTACCCGAACCCGGTCCGCCGCCGATCACGCCGAACCCGCGCTACCACCGGATCGCGCGGGAGTTCGGCGCGATCACCGACACCGCGGGCACCTGCAGCTGTCACGTGCATGTCGGCGTCCCGGACCGGGCGGCCGGGGTCGCGGTGAGCAACCGGCTGCGCGCCTGGCTGCCGGTGCTGCTGGCGCTCACGGCGAACTCGCCCTTCGACGGCGGCCACGACACCGGCTACTGCAGCTGGCGGCACGTGCGCTGGGCCCGCTGGCCCTCGTCGGGTCCTCCCCCGGTGTTCTCCTCCGTCGACCACTACGACACCGTGGTGCAGGCGCTGCTGCGCGCGGGCGCCGTGCTCGACCGCGGCATGGTGTACTGGGATATCCGGCTCTCCGAGAAGCAACCCACGCTGGAGGTCCGGGTCTGCGACGTCCCCGGAACGGCCGATGAGGCCGCGCTGCTGGCCGCGATCGTCCGCGGGCTGGTCGCTACCGCGCTGCAGGACACCGGCCGTGCGCCGAGGCCCACCCCCGATGTGCTGCGGGCCGCGCTCTGGCGAGCCGCGCGGGACGGCCTCGACGGCCACGGCTTCGATCCGCTCACCGCGACCCTGCGACCCATGCGCGAGCAACTGGCCCGGCTCACCGCGTACGTCCGCCCCGCGTTGCGGGACGCGGGCGATCTCGACTTCGTCACCGCACGGCTGGCCAGGCTGACCACCACCGGCGACGGCGCCAGCAGGCAACGCGCCGCCTACGCCGAGCGCAGGGCGCTGCGCGACGTCGTCGACATGCTCGCCCGCCAAACCAACTGCTGAAGTGCCCTGAACGTGGCTTTCCCGACGCCTGACGTCCCGATAGTGCCGTTCGCGACGTCTGACGTCCCGATAGTGCCGTTCAGGGCGCTTGGGGTCAGCAGGTGTTGAGCATGGACTGGAGGGCGGACTTCTCGGCGGGCTGCAGGGTCAGCCCCCAGTGGTACTTCGAGCGGATCCACATCTTGCTGTACGTGCAGTGGTAGGAGGACACCGGCTTCCACCGCGTCGGGTCGTCATCGCCCTTGCTGCGGTTGGAGCTCGCGCTCGACGCGCGCAGCTGCGGGTAGGACAGGTCGTTGGCGAAGTTCTCCCGCTTGCTCGCGCTCCAGTTCCGCGCCCCGGAACGCCACGCCTCGGCGAGCGGAACCACATGGTCGATGTCCATATCCGCGGCCGAGTACACGGTCACCCCGTCGTACGGGCTGTACCACCGGCCCGAGTCCGGGTAGCAGTCCGAACCGACCCGGACGTCGATACCGTCCCGCTTGAGCACCTCCTCGCGCACGTTGCAGTTGCCGGACACGGCGTTCCAGTGCGGGAACGCCTCCCGCGAGTAGCCGCTCATCGAACCCTCTCCCGCCACGGTGAGGGCGTTCAACTCGGCCTGGGCGGTGGACTTGTGCGGGATGTTCGGCGCGGTGGCCGAGGCGGGCGGCGCGAGCAGCACCCCGGCGGTCATCGCCGCCGCGGCGGTCGCGAGTGCGGTGAACCATCGGCGCCGGGCTGGGTGGGTCATCGGGTTCTCCTGGGGATTCGGGAACGGACCGGACAACGCCGCGACCGTCCCCCATCCAGGTTTCCGGCCGGTACCCCCGGAAAGGCGATCGGCCGAACTCTGCGCCAGTTGCCGGTGCACCATCCCTGTTGACATCTTGACAACAGGGTGTTCGGGCCGGACCCTTGGCCTGCACCACGCGACATCCGCGGCAAGGGAGCCCCGATGACGAACCGCACCGCCCTTCCGGAGACCTTCTGCGCGGCCTTCCAGGAGACCGCGGCCCGGTGGCCGGAGGAAGTCGCACTGCGCACCCCCGACGGCGGCACCAGGGTCACCTGGCGGGACTACGCAGAGCGCGTGCACCGGCTCGCCGCCGGGCTGGCCGGCCTCGGCGTGCGGCACGGCGACACGGTCGCGCTGATGCTCACCAACCGGCCGGAGTTCCACCTCGCCGATGTCGGCGCACTGCACACCGGCGCGACCCCGTTCTCGCTCTACAACACACTGGCCGTGGAGCAGATCACCTACGTGCTGCGCGACTCCGGGGCACGCGTGGCGATCTGCGAGGAACAGTTCGCGTCGAAGATGCTGGCGGCCGTACGGGACACCGCGGTGGAGCACGTGCTGTGCGTGGACGGCACGCCGGACGGCACCCGGCCGCTGGCGGCGCTGGAGCCCGATCCGGACTTCGACGCCGCGGCCGCCCGGACCGCCGTGCGTCCGCAGGACACGCTCACCGTCATCTACACCTCGGGCACCACCGGCCCGCCCAAGGGGGTGGAGCTCACCCACGCGAACATGATGGCCGCGGTGGCCGCCACCCTGGCGGTGCTGCCGGCGGGCCAGTCCGACCGGATCGTGTCGTACCTGCCGGACGCGCATGTGGCCAACCGCTGGGGCGCGCACTACACCAGCCTGTGCACCGGCATGCAGATCACCACGGTCGCCGATCCGAAGACGATGATCGCCGCGCTGCCGGACGTGCGGCCGACCTTCTTCGGCGCGGTACCGCAGGTGTGGTACCGGCTCAAGGCGGCGATCGAGGCCACCCTCGCGGCCGAGGACAACCCCACCAAGCGCCGGCTCGCGAACTGGGCCATCGGGGTGGGCGTCCGGCACGCGCGGGCGAGCACCGGCCACGGCCGGATACCGGCCACGCTGCGCCTGCGGCACCGGGTCGCCGACGCACTGGTGCTGTCGAAGGTGCGGAGCACACTCGGCCTGGACCGCGTACGGATCGCCGCCTCGGGCGCCGCCCCGATCGCGCCCGAGGCGCTGGAGTTCGTCCTCGCGCTCGGCATCCCGGTCTGCGAGCTGTGGGGCATGTCGGAGACCTCCGGACCGGCCACGATGAACCGGCCGGAGGCGATCCGGATCGGCACCGTCGGCCAGGCCGTGGACGGCATGCAGGTCCGGCTCGCCGAGGACGGCGAACTGCTGGCGCGCGGACCGCTGGTGATGAAGGGCTACCGCAACGATCCGGAACGCACCGCCCGCACGATCGACGCCGAAGGCTGGCTGCACACCGGTGACATCGCCGAGATCGACGCCGAAGGCTACGTGCGCATCATCGACCGTAAGAAGGAACTGCTCATCAACGCGGCCGGCAAGAACATGTCCCCCGCGAACATCGAGAACGCCGTCAAGGTGGCCTGCCCGCTGGTCGGGGTCGCCGCCGCCATCGGGGACAACCGGCCGTACGTGATCGCGCTCATCGCCATCGACCCGGAGGCCGGGGCGGCGTACGCGGCCGAGCACGGCCTGCCGGACGCCTCCCCTGCCACGCTGGCCGGGGATCCTGGCGTGCGCGCCACCGTCGAGGCCGGGGTCACCGCGGCCAACGAGAAGCTGGCCAGGGTCGAGCAGATCAAGAAGTTCGCCATCGTGCCCGCCCTGTGGGAGCCCGGAGGGGATGAGCTCACCCCGACGATGAAACTGAGGCGCAAGCCGATCTCCGAGAAATACGGCCGGCTGATCGAGGAGCTGTACACGAAACCGTGACTGTTTTATTCGGCGAATCGCCATAATGTCTTGTTCGGCAAGAATAGCCGGTTAACAAAATCCGGATGGTACTGGCCGCGGGTGCCGGATATGGCTAGCCTCGCGGGGGAGTTCAAACCCCGGGAGTGAGCGTGTCCGGGCGCACGACCTGCGAAGGTGACAATCGTGACGGAGTCCGAGCCCGGCCGAGTCGATCGTGCCGCGCGTGGGAAAAGCAGCACCGCGAGCCCTGCCGACACCGCGGTCCGTTCCCGGTGCCCGGCGAGTGAGCGCGCCACCGGATCGCCGTTCCGGCGATGGTGGCGACTCGCCCTGATGCTGGTGGTCGTGCCACTGGCGGTGGCGGCGAGCCTGGTCGCGCTCGGCGTGCTCGTGCCCGGGTTGCCGGTGGTCGGAGAGGTCGGCACCGGACTGGTCGGCACGTTCCCGCTCTACGCCGCGCTGATCTCCGTCCTGGTCGTCCTGCTCGGCGCCGTGCTCTGGTCGACGGGTGCGCGCTACGGCGGCGGAACGGGCATGGCGCTGGGCGGGTTCGGCACCGCCTCCGCCCTGATCGTGCTGTTTGGCCAGCTCGGTTTCGCCGCGACCCAGGGGGTGTCGGTCTCCTGGTGGGAGTTGCTCACCGTGCCGCACCAACCCGCGGCACAGCCGGACCGGACCGTGCGCTACGCCACCGTCGGCGGGGTGGAGCTCGAGTTGAGTGTCTGGCTACCGGACCGGCCTGCCGCGCGGCCGCGGCCGGCCGCGGTGTGGGTGCACGGGGGCGGATTCGTCGCCGGGCATCGCGACGAGCTGCCCGGGGTGGACCGCTGGCTGGCCGACCGCGGCTACCCGGTCTTCGACATCGACTACCGGCTGGCACCGCCGCCGCGCTGGCGCGACGCGTCCCAGGACGTCGCCTGCGCCCTGGCCTGGGTGGCCGAGCACGCGGCCGAGTACCAGGTGGCACCCGACCGGATCGCACTGGTCGGCGGTTCCGCCGGCGGCAGCCTCTCGCTGAACGTCGCCTACGGGCTCGCGGGCGGCCGGATCAGCAGCAGCTGCGGCGGGACCCCGCCGACGCCCGCGGTGGCCGTCGGATTCTATCCGGCCGCCGACATCGCCGGGATCTACCACGACGGCGGGCCGTTCGACTACCAGCACCGGGTGGGCAACGCCTATCTCGGCGGCTCACCGGAACAGTTTCCCGACCGGTACCGGGCCGCGTCGGCCACCAGCAGGATCCGGCCCGGGTTGATGCCGACACTGCTGGTCACCGGGGGCGGAGACCATCTGATCGAGCAGAGCAGGGTGACCGGGATCGCCGACCGGCTGGCGGCCGCCGACGTTCCACATCGGACTGTCGTCGTGCCCTACGGCGAGCACGCGTTCGACATATCCTACGGCGGGGTCGGCGGCCAGATCAGCAGGCAGGTCCTCGGCCAGTTCCTCGGCAGGCACCTGCCCACCGAGGAACCGGCGAACGCGTCTAGTTCCGGCTGAGGGCCTTGTTGGTGATCGCGAACACCGTGGGCGAGAAGGCCATGGTGATATGCCCCGGGGTCGCCTTCGGATTCACGTCCTGCACGGAGATGTTGTCCACGTTCGGCCCGTCCAGGTAGCTGGTCTCGATCGGGGTGACCAGCACGTCGTACTTCGAGGTGAGCACCGTGTAGTGCACGTTCCCGACCGTCTCGGTCGGGCTGTTCAGCTCCTTGATGAACGGGGAGTCGGTGACGAGCTGGGTGCACACCTCACAGACCGTGGGCAGCAGCGCCTCGTCGAAACCCGGTATCTGCTTGGCCAGTTCGTACAATCCGGACAGTGAGGTTCCGTGGTTGGGCGGTGCCCAAGCCACGAAGTTGTCCACCTTGCTCGCGCCACCGAGGTTCTTCAGGTAGTAGCGGGGCATGATCCCGCCCTCGGAGTGCCCGACGAGGTCCACCGTGGACACACCAGTGGCCGCACGGACCTTGTCCACGAACATGGCGAGTTGCTCGGCCGAGTACTCGATGGGCTTGAAACCACCGAGGAGATCGACGACGGGCAGCCGGATCGAACCGTAGGTGATACTGAAGACGCAGTACCCGTTCGCCTTCAGGTAGGGCGAGAACGCGCTCCAGTGTCCCGCGGACGGGGCGCTGAACCCGTGCAACAGGATCACCGGCCGCGGATGCTTCGCCGTGGGCTTGCAGGACCAGTCGTTCGCGCCGAGCGGAGCCGGGTTCTCCTGCGCGGGCGGAACCTCGGCCGCCGCCGGGGCGGCGGGGGCCGGGGCCACGCCCTGGGCCGTCGCGGCGGGGGCCGCCGCGACCGTGCCGGCGGCGACCAGGGCCACCAGCGGAGTCAGATACCGGAGACGAGTACGCACGGTCTCTCCTTCGAACGGGCGGGCGGGCGGCCGCCCGCCACTACCAGGGGCACATTGAAGGCTACTCCCGAGTAAGAAACATTTTCAAGAAACTCTTCCAGGAACTTTGTGCAAGCAGCCCACGGGGATGGGTAGGCTGAGCGGTATGCCGCAATCGTTGAGCCCTCGCACCCGTTCCCGGCCCCGGCGAGACGCGCTGCTGGATGCCGCGATCGAGGTGATCGGCGAGCACGGAGTGGCCGGCACCACCCACCGCGCGGTCACCGAACGGGCGGGCGTACCCCTGGCCACCGCGAGCTACTACTTCTCCTCGATCGGCGAGCTGATCTCCGAGGCCCTGCGCAAGTTCGCCGCGGAACGGGCCGAGACGCTGGCCCCACCCGAACGCGGCACGGGTACCGAGCCGTTCCGGCCCACCGAGGTGGCCGAGTGGGCGGCGGAGCGGTTCATCGAGGTATCGGAGTCCGCCCGGCTCGCGTTCTTCGAGATGGTGATCAGCTCGGCGCGCCACCAGGAGCTGGCCGAGCCCAAGCATGTCGCGTTGAGCAGTTACTACGAGGCGGCACAGGCCGGGCTGGCCGCGCTGGACTGCCCGCGGGACGCCGACCAGGCACGGGCGCTGGTCGCGCTCTGCCTCGGCTTCAGCCTGCTCCAGCTCGCCGATCCGCGGGCCGACGACCGTGCGCAGCTCGGCACGGCGTTGTACCAGTTGTTCAGCGGGCAGCGGTCAGCGCGGGACTGACCGGCTGCCGCTCGAGGTGCGGCTCCCCGGGCGGGGTGTGCCCGCGTTTCCCGCGCACCAGCAGAAACAGCCCGAGCAGCACCGGGAACAGCACGTAGGTGTTGCTGAGCACGAAGGTCAGCGGGTTCAGCGCACTGACCGGCACGTGCATCGGCCGGAGCACGAACACCACCAGGGTCACCGGCAGCAGCCACCTCGCGGCCCGGTCGCCGCTCGCGGCCTCGATCACCAGCAGGACCACCAGCGGCACGGCCCACACCCAGTGGTGCACCCAGGAGACCGGGCTGACCAGCAACGCGAGATACCCGGTCACCAGCAGCGCGTGCACCGGCCTGCCCTGCCGGTGATAGCGGCGCACCAGCACCACCGCACCGACCGCGAGCACGGCGCCGATCCCGTATCCCGCGTACTGCGACCAGGACGCGTCCCCGGTGAGCCTGCGCACCACGGCACCGAGGGACTGGTTCCAGACCAGCGCCGTCGGCCCGATCCGGGAGGAGTCGAACACGGTGTGCGTCCAGAAGCGAACGGTGTCGTGCGGGATGAGCAGCAGCATCAGGCCCTGCGAAACCAGGAAGGTCGCGGCGGCGCGTGCGGCGTCGACCCGGCGGCCGATCAGCGCCAGGTGCACCACGAAGATCAGCGGAGTCAACTTGGTCGCCGCGGCCAGCCCGACCAGCACCCCGCCCGCGTGCCGCCCGCGCCCCGTGGCGCCACAGACCACGAGCAGGTCCAGCACGATGAGCGCCATCAGCACCGCATTGATCTGCCCGTAGCCGAGGGTGGTCCACACCGGCTGCAGCCCGAGCAGCGCCAGGCCGAGCAGCACCGCGCCCCATCCGGGCTGCAACCAGGACGGCCTGCGCGGCGACCTCCGCAACACGACGTAGGCGACGAGCACCACGGCCAGCACGGACCCCACGTTCAGCAACGCCCAGCCGAGCTGTTCCGGGATGGCCACGAGCGGCACGAACACGAGCGCGGCGAACGGCGAGTAGGTGAAGGGCAGCCGGGCGTATTCGGGGGTGAAGGGCAGAATGTCCGAGTCGTACAGCGACCGCCCGTGCAGCAGGGTCTCCGCCCCGGCGCGGTACACGGCGGTGTCCACGCCCCCGGGAATGTTCTCCAGGTAGCAGCTCAACCCGCTGATCACACAACCGACCGCGGCGATGGCCAGCAGCAGCCATCTCCCCCAGCGAAACCGCACGGCGTCCCCCCGGTCCTGACCACCCGAACCCAACGGTCAGGAATTTACCAGGACGGTCATCGAGTGGTGATCGACCCCCGCCGTGCGATGCCTGCCCGGCCACCACGGCGAGTCCACCGTGGCCGCCCCTCACCGGGCAGGCACCCGCCGGTCACATCACGTCGACATGATAATTGGCGACCCGCGCCGAACTGAGCAGCCCGCCATGGCATTCCGCGACGGAAGGACCGAAACCGGCCTCGGTCCAGTTGCCCCGCGCATACCACGAGGAAAGAATTGAAGAACAGTGCGCCACCACCCGGAACGAGTACGGCGGATGGGGCACGTGGTAACAGTTCACCGATATGCCCTGGCCGTAGGAGAAGTCATAGCGGAAAACATGACATCCCGGCGGAGGATGGTCCGATGCCGATGCCGAGGCCGGCGCCGATGCGAGACCGACCATCGCGACAACACCCGCGAGCATACCGACAATTTTGCGTACCATGATGACTCCCGCCCCGCGTACCGAGGAAACGATTACTTGACAACTAGCAGAGTAGAAGGCCGGAGGAATTACCCGCAATCACCGGATAAGCGACAACTAATCGCTGGCGGTGACCGCGGCTGCTCCAACTGAGGGAGGCCACAACCGTCCGGAGTGGTCGGTCGAACCGGGAATTCTCCGATCGGTAGCGCTCGGTTTCCGCCGGTTCCGCGCGGTTGTTCAGCACCGTTGCGACCAGTCCCTGCTGAGCGCCTCCTCCAGCAGCGTTTCGACGATCTTGCTCTCCGGTACCGTACGCACCACCTCACCCCGGACGAAAATCTGGCCCTTGCCGTTGCCCGAGGAGACCCCGAGATCGGCCTCCCTCGCCTCGCCGGGACCGTTGACCACGCAACCCATCACGGCCACCCGCAGTGGAATGGGGAAGTCCTCGAACGCCGCGGCGACCTCCTCGGTGAGCCGGTAGACGTCCACCTGCGCACGGCCGCAGGAGGGGCAGGACACGATCTCCAGCCTGCGCGGCCGCAGGCCGAGCGACTCCAGGATCTGGCTGCCCACCTTGATCTCCTCGACCGGCGGCGCGGAGAGCGACACCCGAATCGTGTCGCCGATCCCCTCGCCGAGCAGCACACCGAACGCCACGGCCGACTTCACGGTCCCCTGCGGAGGTGGTCCGGCCTCGGTGACGCCGAGATGCAGCGGGTAGTCGCAACGCTGCGCCAGCATGCGGTACGCCTCGATCATCACCAGCGGGTCATGGTGCTTGACCGAGAGCTTCAGGTCGCCGAAGCCGTGCTCCTCGAACAGCGAGCACTCCCACAGTGCCGACTCCACCATCGCCTCCGCGGTGGCCTTGCCGTACTTCGCCAGCAGCCGCCCGTCCAGCGAGCCCGCGTTCACCCCGATCCGGATCGGGGTGAACGCCGCCGAGGCCGCCCGCGCGATCTCGGCGACCTTGTCGTCGAACTTCTTGATGTTGCCGGGATTCACCCGTACCGCCGCGCATCCCGCGTCGATCGCGGCGAACACGTACTTCGGCTGGAAGTGGATGTCCGCCACCACCGGGATCTGCGACTTGGCCGCGATGGCGGGCAAGGCGTCCGCGTCGTCCTGCGAGGGCACCGCAACCCGCACGATCTGGCAGCCCGCGGCGGTGAGCTCGGCGATCTGTTGCAAGGTCGCGTCGACATCGGCGGTCACCGTGGTGGTCATGGACTGCACTGACACCGGCGCGCCGTCGCCGACCGGCACATCGCCGACCAGGACACGGCGGGACGGCCGGCGGGCCAGCACCGGTCCCGGCATGCCCAGTTCAACGAGACTCATCGAGCAACCTCCGGAAAGCGTCGGGAAATCGGGCGGGAGCACCCTCACCGCACCGCCGACGGCAGGGTGAAGTGGATGGTTTCGCGGGTGGTCTCGTGCGCGTGCACGGTGACCGGACCGAGCTCGCCCAGTGCGGCGATCACGTCGTCGACAAGGCTCTCCGGGGCCGAGGCGCCCGCGGTCAGCCCCACGGTGCCCACCCCGGCCAACCACTCCGGCCGGATATCGCCCGCGTCGTCGATGAGCCGGGCCGGGGTGCCCTGGCGCTGGGCCAGCTCGACCAACCGGACCGAGTTGGACGAGTTGGCCGAGCCGACCACGAGTACCAGGTCGGACTCCTCGGCCACCCCGCGCAGCGCGTCCTGGCGGTTGGTGGTGGCGTAACAGATGTCATCCGAGGCGGGGCCACGCAGCTCGGGAAACCGCTCCCGGAGCGCCGTGATCACCTCCTCGGTCTCGTCCACCGACAACGTGGTCTGGGTCAGGTAGGACACCCGAGTCGGGTCGGGCACGCGCAGGTGCTCCACCTCGGCCACGTTCTGCACCAGCACGGTGTCCTCCGGCGCCTCACCCAGGGTGCCCTCGACCTCCTCGTGCCCCGCATGCCCGATCAGCAGTACGGTGTCGCCCCGGCCGGCGAACCGGCGCGCCTCGGCGTGCACCTTGGTCACCAGCGGGCAGGTCGCGTCGATCACGTGCAGGTCGCGCCGGCCGGCCTCCTCGCGCACCGCGGGCGAGACGCCGTGCGCGGAGAACACCAGGGTGGCCCCGTCCGGGACACCGTCCAGCTCATCCACGAACACCGCGCCCCTGGCCTCGAGATCGGCGACCACGTGGGTGTTGTGCACGATCTGCTTGCGCACGTAGATCGGTCCGCCCCAGCGTCGCAGGGCTTGTTCCACCACGTCGATGGCCCGCTCCACGCCCGCGCAGAAGGAGCGGGGTGAGGCCAGCAGCACCGTGCGCGGCCCGGCGACCGGACGCCAGGCAGGATCATCCGCATTGATCATGTCGTTCACTCCGATGATTCGGGAAAGGTCAGCGATCGCGACGGGTGACGAGCCGGGCCAGCGCCGCCAACTCGGCGCCCGCACGCGGCCGCGGGCCGGCCGCGGCGAGGTCACGCAGTGCCCTCGCCAGCAGCTCGTCGGCCTGCTCCTGGCTCCAGTCACGCGCCCCTGTCGCGTCGATCAGCTCCGCGGCGCGGACCAGCTCCGTGCCGGACAGCGGCTGCTCGCGGTAGTACAAGGTGGCCAGTTCCCTGCCCTGCGGGGTGTCCGAGGTGAGCGCGGCGACCACCGGCATGGATTTCTTCCGGTTCTGCAGGTCCGAGTAGACCGGTTTCCCGGTGACCGCGGGCTCGCCCCAGATCCCGAGCAGGTCGTCGACGAACTGGAAAGCCAGCCCCAGCTGTGCCCCGAACCGGCGCAGCCGGTCCACCTGCTCGGGACCGCCGCCGGCGAAGGCCCCGCCGAGCGCCGTCGTGCAGCCCAGCAACGCCCCGGTCTTACCCTCCGCCATCCGCAGGCACTCCGCCAGCCCCACATCGGAGCGCGTCTCGAAGACCAGGTCGGCGCTCTGTCCACCGACCAGTTCCTGCACCGCGGCGGCCAGGGTCCGGATCCCCTGCTGCGCAGCCGGATGACCGCTGCGGGCGAGCACGTCCAGCGCGAGAGTGAGCAAGGAGTCCCCGGCCAGGATCGCCGCCCCGACACCGAACACACTCCACGCCGTGGGCCGGTGGCGACGGGTGACGTCGCCGTCCATCACGTCGTCGTGCAGCAACGAGAAGTTGTGCACCAGCTCCACCGCCACGGCGGCCGGAACCGCGTCCGCCGGCCTGCCGCCCGCCGCCTCGGCGGCCAGCAGCACCATGGCGGGCCGGATGGCCTTGCCGCCGGCCTCCCGTAACGAGCGCCCGTTCTCGTCCCACCAGCCGAGGTGATAGCCGGTGACGTGCCGCATCTCCGACGGCAGCGTGTCGACCGCCGTGCGCAACGCGGGATCGACGAGGCCGCGGCCTGCGGACAGCACCTCCGGCACCGGCCTGCCCTCGGTCATCACATCCGAGATGGCCATGCGCGGCTCAACCTTCCCTGCCGATCTCGACATGCTCGAGTACGCCGAGCGCATCCGGAACGAGCACGGCCGCCGAGTAGTACGCGCTGACCAGATAGGACAGGATGGCCTTGGCGTCCACACCACGGAACCGGACGGACAGCCCGGGCTCGTACTCGTCCGGCAGACCGGTCTCGTGCAGCCCGATGACCCCCTCGTGCTCCTCACCGGTGCGCATGACCATGATCGAGCTGGTCCCGGTGTCGGAGATCGGGATCTTGTCGCAGGGCAACAGCGGCACCCCGCGCCAGGACATCGCCGTACGGTCGCCGACGTCGAGTGCCTCCGGGTAGACGCCCCGGCGCGTGCACTCCCTGCCGAAGGCGGCGATGGCGCGCGGGTGCGCGAAGAAGAACTCCGACCTGCGCCGCCTGCTGAGCAGCTCGTCCAGGTCGTCCGGGGTGGGCGGCCCGGTGCGGGTCTGGACGCGCTGCCTGAGGTCGGCGTTGTGCAGCAACCCGAACTCCCGGTTGTTGACCAACTCGTGCTCCTGCCGCTCACGCAGGGCCTGGATGGTCAGCCGTAGCTGCTGCTCGGTCTGGTCCATCGGGTTGTTGTACAGATCGGCGACGCGAGTATGGATCCGCAGCACGGTCTGCGCCAGGCTCAGCTCGTACTCGCGGGGCGCCGCCTCGTAGTCCACAAAGGTCGCCGGCAGGCTGGGCTCCCCCGCATGCCCCGAAGCCAGCTCGATATCGGCCTCGCCGAGCTTGTTCCGCGGCTCGGGCCGATGCGCGCGGACCCGATCCAGATGCGCACGCAGCCGGTCGGACCGGCCGAGCAGGTCCTCGAACCGCTGCCGGGGCAGCGCGAGCACGGTGCACGGGGTCACCGCCTGCACCGTGAAGTCCCACAGGTTGCCGGATTCGAGCAGCATTGTGGAGCCGAAGTGCTCGCCATCGGCCATGGTGCCGAGCACCGTGCGGTCGCCGTACTCGCCCGCGCCCAGCCGGTTCGCCTTGCCGTGCGCGATCAGGTACACCCGGTCCGCGCGGTGCCCGAACTCGGCGATCACCTCGCCCGGCTGGAACTGCTCCTGCTCGAACCGGTCGGCCAGCGCGTCCAGTACGTCCTCGTCGTCGAACCCGCGCAGCGGCGCGAGTTCCCGCAACTCCTGCGGGATCACCCGCACCGCGGAGCCGGTGTTCACGAAGGTGACCCTGCCGTCGCCGAGGGTGTAGGTGAGCCTGCGGTTCACCCGGTACGTACCACCCTTCGTCTCCACCCAGGGCAGCTTCCGCAGCAGCCACCGCGGCGAGATGCCCTGCATCTGCGGCACCGACTTGGTCGTCGTGGCCAGTTGCCGCGCGGCCGCCGTGCCGAGGCTGTGCGGCGGCCTGCCCTCCGCACCCGCGTCCGGCTCGGCCGTTTCCGTTGTCGCAGTCACGATGAAGCCCACCAATCTGTACGGTCGCCTGTGGAAAGCGCCAAGCGCGCCGGCTCGTGCCGGCTACGCCTGACGCCGTAGGTGGATATCGCTCAGTCCGCGCGCCCGATCTCGACGCGCTCGAGAATGCCGAGTGCGTCCGGGACCAGCACGGCCGCCGAGTAGTACGCGCTGACCAGGTAGGAGATGATCGCCTTCTCGTCGATACCCATGAACCGGACGGACAGGCCCGGCTGGTACTCGTCCGGCAGCCCGGTCTGGTGCAGCCCGACGACACCCTGCTGCTCCTCACCGGCGCGCATCAGCAGGATCGAGCTGGTGCGAGTCTCGGTGACCGGGATCTTGTTGCACGGGAACATCGGCACCCCGCGCCACGCCGGCACCATGTGCCCACCGATGTCCACACTCTGCGGGTAGAGCCCGTTGCGGTTGCACTCCCGGCCGAAGGCCGCGATGGCACGCGGGTGGGCGAGGAAGAAGCTCGGCTCCTTCCACACCGTCGCCAGCAGTTCATCCAGATCGTCCGGGGTGGGCGGACCGGACCGCGTGTGGATACGCTGCTTGAGGTCGGCGTTGTGCAGCAGCCCGAACTCCCGGCTGTTGATCATCTCGTGCTCCTGCCGCTCGCGGAGCGCCTCGATGGTCAACCGCAACTGCTGCTCGGTCTGGTTCATCGGCTGGTTGTAGAGGTCGGCGATCCGGCTGTGCACCCGCAACACCGTCTGCGCGACGCTGAGCTCGTACTCCCGCGGCGCCGACTCGTAGTCCACGAAGGTGCCGGGAAGGTCCGGCTCCCCGGTGTGGCCGGACGCCACCTCGACCGCGGCCTCGCCGTAGTCGTTGCGCGCCGAGACGAGGCTCGCCCGGTACCGCTCCACATGGTCGCGAAGTTGGTCGGACTGGTCGAGCAGGTCGTCGAAGGCCCGCTGCGGCAGCACCAGCACGGTGCACGCGGTGGTCGCCTTGACCGTGAAGTCCCAGATGCTCTGCGGGTCGAGCAGCGTCTCGTCGCCGAAGTGGTCGCCGTCGGCCAGCACATCCAGCGCGGTCTCGTCGCCGTACTCGCCGGGGCCGAACCTGCTCAGCTTCCCGTGCGCGATGAGGAGGGCCTGATCGGAAAGGTGCCCGAACTCCACCAGCACGTCGCCCGGTTCGTACTCGCGCTGCTCGAACCGGTCGGCCAGCGCGCTCAGCACCTCCTCGTCGTCGAACCCGCGCAGCAACGGCAGCTCGCGCAGTTCCTGGGGGATCACCCGCACCGCGGAGCCCGTGGCGGAGAACGTCACGCGCCCGTCGCCAACGGTGTAGGTGAGCCTGCGGTTCACCCGGTACGTGCCACCCTTCGTCTCGACCCAGGGCAACATCCGCAGCAGCCACCGCGAGGAGATGCCCTGCATCTGCGGCACCGACTTGGTCGTCGTCGCCAGCTTGCGCGCGGCCGCCGTGCCGAGGCTCTGTGGCCGCTCGTCCCCAACGCTGGACTCCACCGGCTCAGTGACGGTCACTACGTACACCACCAATCCTAGTAATGCGAGCGGAGAAGAAGATCAGTTTTTCTGATTGATCAAGAACGACAATACATTCGGATCGTCGGCCCAATTTTCCCCCGAGGGTTCAGGTGGGACCGCTAACTCAACATAGCAAGCGGGAATCGACGCACAAACACACGATCGGGTAGCGGCGACTTCTCACCCGAATGCCGGGACATGCGGGTAAAACTGCCGGACCGTCGCGCGCGTCCTCCTGGCATCGCCTGCCGTATCGGCGGCGGTCCGACCGGGCCGCGGTCACCGGGCACCCGACCGCTTGCACCGGCAGTCGCAGCGTGGACACGAGGGAGTGAAGATCACCGAACACCCTCTGATACCAGCACTTCCGCACCGGACGTATCGGGCATTGTCGGCACAGTACCTCCGGAAGGGACGGTGCGTACACCCGGTCACGAGCCGGCCGCCACGGTTGGCCCAACGGCCCGGCAACCGCGTGAAAGGCGCGCCGGAGGACTCGTCGTCCGGCGCTGCGTTCGCCATTTTCACTGCTCCTTTCGGCGAGGTTCTCCTCGCCGTATTCATCTGTCGGATGAATTATTCTCGGCGGACTTGCCCATGGCGCCGAGCCGTCACTAACTTCGTCACCACATCGAGTGGCGAGCGGTGGTGCGGAATCGGCTACGCCACGCTCTGGGGTTTCTCGGGGTTCTTCTCCCTCCCCGGGGGCACGGGAAGGAACGGGATGAATATCTACCTCAGCGGACTGTTGTGGATGCTGGGTGCCGCGGTGGTCGGCGGCGGGACCGCGTACCTGGTGCGCAGGTTCGGCCACGACGAGGGCAGGCTGGACAACAACGACGCCGCGGGGCAGGTGTTCACCATCATCAGCGGTCTGCACGCGGTGCTGGTCGCCTTCGTACTGATCTCCCTTTTCGACGCGGTACACGCCGCGCGGGACGGGCTGCGGCACGAGGCGGACAGCGTGATCGCGGCGGTATGGGCCGCCGACTCGCTGCCCTCCTCGGCGAGCGAACAGGTCCGGGCGATCAGCGCGTCCTACCTGGAAACGGTGATCCAGCGGGAATGGCCGCAGATACGGGCAGGGGACGAGGTCACCGGCCCGGGATGGACCCAGCTGCAACAGCTGCACCGGACGATCAACAAGGCTCCGATCCAGACCGACGACGAGTACTACGCCACCCAGAAGACCGAGGCGGTGCGCCAGGTCCTCGCCACGTACCAGGCACGGGAGGAACGGATCACCAGGCTGGTACACGGTGATGTCGGCACGGTGGTGTGGTTCGCGCTGGTACTCGGCGGGGTGATCGCCACCCTGCTGCCCAACCTGTTCGGCGGTACCAAGATGATGACCCACGTGGTGATCGTGTCCACACTCGCGGGAACGATCGCGCTGCTGCTGTTCGCCATCCACCAGTTGCAGAACCCGTTCGGCGGAGCGGCCAGGGTGGAGCCCGAGGCCTTCGAGTCCGCCCTCGAACGGTTGCGCCAGGCGCCATGACGTCTGCCCGGCTCCGCGATCCGCACCGCGGTCCGGCGCTGCTGGCCAGCGTCATGCTGGTGCTGTTGCTCGGGCCACCGGGGATTCCGGCCCGCGCCGCTCCCGGCTGCTCGATCCTGCGAGTGCATGCCGATGCGGTGCGCGGTCCGTCCACGTTGAGCCGGGTGGAGCTGCCCGCGGGCACCGCGACCCGGATCCGGCGGCTCGGGTACGAGGTGAACGCCGTCGGATACTCGCACGCGCAGGACCGTGGTTACGGGATCGCGACGGGTGAGCATCGCGGGTCCCGGCCCGGCTCGTGGCACGGGTACGGGCGGGTGCTGAGCTTCGACACGGCGGGCACGGTGCGGGATCACGGACCACTGCGGCATTCCGGGCGCAGGCCGCCGTGGGTCTCGATCCGGCAGGCTACCGCCGGCGCGATCTCCGGCACCCGCTGGTTCGTCAAGTGGGGCAGCAGCCTGAGGGTGGTGGACATCGACCCGAGCAGCCCGACGTTCCTGCACGTCCTGCGCGGCACGGAGCTGCGCCCGGACTCGGTCGCCGCCGCCGTGCACGACTTCGACATGGACCCGGCCGACGGTGCCCTGTACGGGGTGTCGACCCGGCCGAAGGGCCGGGCTGCCGTGGCGCGCATCGACCCGCGCAGCGGCGCGGTCCGGCGGCTGCCCGGTCCGTCCCTGCCACGGGCGAGCGCCTACGGGGCGGCCACCCTGGGGCCGGACGGCGCGCTGTACGTCACCGCCGACACGGCCGGGCACCGCAGCAGGCTGTACCGGGTGCCGCGGGACGGTTCGGCGGCGACCGAACTGGCCTCCGGGCCGCCGGTGGTCAGCTCCGACGCCACCGGCTGCCTGGCCGCGCCGCCGCCCCCGCCACCGACGCCACCGCCGACCTCTTCCCCACCGCCGGCGCCACCGGTGCCCGCGCCACCCACACCCGTGCCACCCACACCGAGCACCACGACCCCGGTCGTTCCGCAACCGGTGGTCCCACCCCCGACCACCCCGCCGCCGGTACGCCGGGCCGCCCCGCAACCACCGGTGCGCACCCCCGCGAGCGAGCCCACGCCCGACCGGCTACCGCCGCGCGCGCAGCAGGCGGCCGAGCAGCGCACCGACGCCACGGAGCGCAAGCGCCGCTGGAGCCTCGCCGTGCTGGTCGTGATCATCGCCGGCGGCGCAGCCGCGAGGCACGTCGGCCGCCGCTGACCCGCGCCCGCGCGGGAACGGCCAACGCGTGCGCGTAGCGGGCAAACACGGTTACGTGGGCGGCCAACACGCCGGACCGATCGTGTTTGCCGCCCACGTCCGCGTGTTGGCCATCCATGCACGCGAGTTGGCCGTTCCGGTAATCGAGTTTGCTGTTCCCGTAGGCGAGTTTGCCGCGCACGAAGGCGGGGGACCCCGGATCGCTCCAGGGTCCCCCGCCTCGATCGGTGCGCCGGGAGCTCAGCCCGCCGTCCCGCCGTCCTTCACCGCGGTGAGGAAGGCCCGGTAGGTGCGGGCGGTCAGGGTCAACGTCCCGCCGTCCCGGTTCTTGGTGTCGCGGATCCTGGTCCGCGTGGCGCCGACCGCCAGCTCGACGCAGGCGTTCGCGTTGCCACTGCGGCTACTCGTGCGCCACCTCTCGTGCGTGTCCATCGTCCCTCGTCAGCTCGTCCAGTGCGGCCTGTATCCGGGCCGCGGACTCCGCGGCCGGTAACGCCACCGCCACCGTGTCCTCGAACGCGCCGAGGAAGGCGGCGACATCCTGGTCATTGTCCACCAAGTCGCCACCGGCGGCGGATTCGAGGTAGACCGAGTACGGGTCCTCGGGGTCGTCGAACTCGAGCACGATGGCCGGGCCGGACATGGTGCCGACCGCCCCGGCCGTGAACGGGACGATCTGGATGGTGATGTTGTCCCGCTCGCCCATCTCCAGCAGGTGCCGTAGTTGCTCGGCCATCACCGCCGGGCCGCCCACCACGGTGCCGATCACGCCCTCGCCCAGCAGGACATGCAGGCGCAGCGGGCTGGGGCCTTCCAGCAGCCGCTGCCGGTCCAGTCGCTCGGCGGTGGCGCGCTCCTCCCAGTCCGGGCCGCGTCGCACGTTGAACCGGTGCGCGGCCGCCGCGATGGCCGCGGCATAGGCGGTGGTCTGCAACTGGCCGGGCACGGTGCTCAGCTCGAGGTCGTACTCCGCCACCGCGTCCCGCTCGTCGCGGCGGAACGCGACGTACTTGGCATGCAGGTCGGCCTGGTACTCCACCACCGTGGTGTCCTGCCGCGCGGCCCGCCACAGGCTGACCGCCTCCGCTCGCTCCTCCTCCGTGGCGCCGTACAGCCCGAGCAGGGCATGCAGCAGGTGCAGGTTGACCCGCTGGTTCCCGCTCTCCAACCTGCTGACCGTCGTTCGCGAGGTCTCCAGCAGCTCCGCGACGCGTTCGGGGATCAGGCGCGGTTCGACCCGCTCCCGTAGCGCTTCCATGTACCGACCCAGCTTGGCCTTGCGGCGAGTGCGCTCCGATGGCATGCGAACACCGTAGCGCTCGTGCGCCGCACACATAACTACACGATCCGGTAATCGCGCCGCGCACTGTGCGCCAGTAACGTGCGCTGTGATCGACACGTGCGGGACGAGAAAGCGCCGCACGGCAAACGCCCGGGGAGAGGTGGAGACGGATGTCCAGCATCGGGATGGTCGTCGGGTTGTGCCTGATCGTGATCGCGACCTGCGGCGCGCTGCACCTGGTGTGGCCGCAGCGCCCGGCGGCGCGTAGACACCCCCGCTGGACCGTGGCCGCCATCCAGCGACGCGTCGAAGCCGAACGCACCGGCCGGGTGGTGACCGACCGTGGAATGGTTCGACGCCACCGCTGACCCCGCCCACGCGCTGAGCGGTGACCAGCGGCGCCTTGCCGCCATCAGCATGGACGCCCTGCTGGACGAGCTCGCGCACCGCCGCTGGGAGAAATGGGCCTTCGGCGACGCGGCCGACCCGCTGGGCATCGCCTTCGTCCTATGGTGGCCCGCCCACGCCGATGTGGTCGTCCTGCACGGCCCCGACCGCGCCGTCACCTACCGCGCCCACCGCGACCCCCGATGGCATCCGTTCACCCCTGAAGCGGTGGCCTGGGTCTACGCCGGACCACCCACCCACGCCATCCGCACCCTGCTCCTGCTACCCCCACCGGACGCACTGAACGCCCCTGCCGACGTCCTCCGCCTCGGCGACAACGTCCGCGTCCCACCCACCTGGCTCGCCCGCCGACCCCAACTCATCCGCCCGAGCCAGTAACGGCCGTCCACTCAGAACAGGTGCCCGAAGGCCAGCGCGACGCCGAAGAACAGCCCGGCCCAGCCGAGAAACCGCACGACCCCGAGGCGCCGGGCATGGGCAACCCCCGCCGAGGAGTCCGGCGGCGCCACGGTCCGCACCTGTTCGATCCGTTCCCGCAGGCCGCGCTGGTACCGGTTTCCCCAGAGCGCGTTCCACAGTGAGCTGCCGCCCACCCCCACACCGATCTCGGAACCGTCTCGCAGCACCAGCGCCACCGCGGGATCGACCTCGACGGCCGTCACCTCGGGCCACGGTATCCAGTACCGGTTGAACCAGTTCTGGACCAGCAGGCCGCGTTCGAACAGCACCGTCTTCGAGGTCAGGACGGCGCCGATGAACCACAGCCCGGCCGAGCCGATCAGCAGCACCGCGAGGTACTCGCCGAACGGAAGCTTGGCGTGCGGGCCGTTGATCGCCCCGCCGAAAACCAGGACGCCGATCAAGATCGTGCAGACGAGCGCGAAGCCGAACTCGAACCAGCGACGAACCGTCGCCTTCCTGGTTCCCCACGATGCGGTGCTCAGCAATACCTCGATCCTTTGAACGCACAGGTGAACGCGTAGCCGACCCAGCCGAACAGGCCGGAGAGAAACTGGTTGACCAGCAGGTTCACCCTGGTGGCCACCCAGTTTATTCGAGTCGACTGCACCTTCGTGTATCTCGTGGTATGCGTCTTACGGACGAACGGTGACTTGCGGTTGCGCAGGCTCAACGCACCCTTGCCCCCGACATACCGGGCGGCCGCGGCACCCCCGCCGATCGAAGCCAGGTTCGCCGCCGCCTTTCCCCAGTCGATATTGTGCCTGGTCGATATCCCTTCCGCGACGACGGTCGTCACCGCTACCGCCGCACCCGCCACGGCGCAGACTCCGGCGGAGACCACAATGCACCCGACGGCCAGCCCGGCGGTGATGTAGTCGCCGTACTCGTTGGCCTTGTCGGCCACCCAGCCCGCAGCCTCGTCGACGGCGTTACCGATGCCCTCGGCGATATCGCACACCAACCAGCACTTGCCGCTCAGGTCCGTGGTGTTGACCGGATTCGCCCCGGCGTACTCGTAGGCGTTGGCCGAGCCCTCCGGCTGGGGGTCCACGGAAAGGAACCTGCCGAGCAGCGGACTGTACGGCCGCGCGCCCATCTGCACCAGGGAGAGCGATCCCGCGTGCTCGTAGGGACGCTGGTGCTCGCCGAGCCAGCCGTAGTCCATCTCGCCCGGCTGGTTGTCCGGCACCGCGTCCGGATCCACCGCGCCGTCGGCACCGATCGGCTGGCCGTAGGGACCGTAGTGCCGCAACGGCCCATCCTGGACGCCCTCACCGTCGCTGGTCAGCACCAGGTCACCACGAACGCTGGGATGATCCCAGGTGGTCGTGGTCTCCCCGGCCTCGGTCCGCAGGGTGTACAGCACGCCGCCCGGCAAGGACACCGTCCTGCTCAGCAGGCGCTTGTCGGCGGTCAGCGTCACGGCCGCGTTGTCGTTGTCGCCGAGGTAGCACTGCAGCACCATGGCGGTGCTGTCGCCCTCGCTCACCCCGCGGGACGTGATCCGGTCGATCGCGTCCCGCTGGTAGCTCACCGAGGCGGCCTCCGGCCCGGTGGTGCGGGCGGTCAGGTTCCGGCCCGCGGTGTCCCAGCCGAGGTACGTGCTGTGCCCGCCCTCCGTGATCTCCACGGTGTTGCCTGCCGCGTGGTAACCGAACTCGGCCGCCAGCGCGCCATGCGTGGCCAGCAACCGGTCCGCCGCGTCGTAGCAGTAGCCGGTCTCGGCCGTACCGGACGCCGTGGTGTCCACCAGTTTGACCCGGTTGGTGTTGCGGCCCGCGTTCGCCCTGGTGCCCTCCGGGCAGCTCGCGGCCGCGTCCGAGGTGAAGTCGTAGCGATAGTGGTGCCCGCTGACGTACGCCTCGGTCATCCGACCGACGCTGTCGTAGGCATAGTTCGGCCCTTCCGGGCGGGCATCCACCCCGGCCAGGCTCTCGTCCACGACGGTCCCCGCGCGGGTACGGGACACCTCCGAGGTGACCTCGGTCCCGTCGGCGAGGCGCCAGGTCCGGCTGGTCTCGCGACCCGCGACATCCCTTCCGACCGCGGACAGCGCGGAGCCGTTGGCGTAGGCGACCGAGGCCAGCTCGCCGGCCTGGTCGTAACTCGCCGTGGCCAGGGTGGTGTCGTTCAGGGTGGTGGACAGCAGCCTGCCCGCGTCGTCGTAGGCGAACGTGCTGACCTGCTGCGCGTCGGCGGCGTCCGGCAGCACGACCGTCTCGGTGGCCACCCGCCCCATCGGGTCGTACTCCTTCTCCGTCCGTACCCCGTGCACGTCGGTGTAGCTGACGGTCTGGCCGAGCAGGTTGGTCCTCGTGGTGACGGTGCCGTGGTGATCGGAGACCGAGGTGGTCAGCGGGTCACCGTCCACCGCGTAGTCGTAGCGCACCACCCGCTCACCATCGGCCGAGTTCGCCGGGTAGGTCGTGGTGGCGATCCTGCCGCGCGCGTCGTAGGTGGTGCACGCCCAGCCCGCGCCGGCCAGGTGATCGGCGACCGCCCTGCCGAGCAGGTCGTACACCTGCTCCTCCACCCGGTTGGTGCCATCGGCCGCGCTCGGCGCGGTGGACTTCTTCACCAGGCCGGACTGGAGGACGGGATCGGACTCCGCGGTGCACGGATCGTCCCTGGTTTCGGTGTCGCCGTAGTACACATAGCTGGTCTGCGCCCCGCTGGGCATGGTGCGCGTGGTGCGGCGCAGGAAGCCATCGCCGGGCGCCTCGTACGTGGCGGTGCCGGACATCGCCAGCCCGTCCGGGTTCACCGTCGCCCGCTCGGCGATACCGAAGGCCGGGTCCAGGTTCTCCCCGTAGGTGGTCACCATCCGCTTGTCGGGTACGCCTTCGGACTCCCGTTCGGTGGTCGAGGTGACCAGGCCGTAGTCCGGGGTGAGCTTGTCCCGCGGCACGACCGTCCAGTCGAACCCGCCGAGCTGCTTCCAGGTGAAGTTCAGGTTGTCGCTGGCCCGAGCCTGGTCACCGGTCAGCGGGTAACGCTGGTACTCCACCCTCAGCCGGTGCTTGCCCGCCGAGAGCTGGATCGGCTTCCGCCCGTCGTTCACGGTGCCCGCACCCGCCACGTGCCCGGCGATCTCCTTCTCCGGCAGCTTCCGGTCGTAGAGCGCGACCTCGTCCAGCTCCGCCTGTGCCGTACCGCCCTCCGGGCGACGGCCGATCGCCAGCGGCGAACTGTTGGCCGCACCGGGTTCGGCGAAGGTACCGTCGCCGACCTTCTCCCCGTTGAGGTAGAAGGTCACGTGGTTGTCGGCGTCCCTGGTGACCGCGACGTGGCTCCATTCGTCGGCGACCACCGACTTGTCGGATTCGAGCGTCTGCCAGCCCGACGAGCCGCTGACCTGCCGGAGCTCCATGTTCAGGTCCGGGGTCAGGGACAGCTCGAACGGCATCGCCGCGCTGTTCGACCCGCCGTACTTCGAGATCAGGTCGTGCCAGCCGTTACCGTCGAGGTTGTGCCGGGGTTTGACCCAGAGCTCGATCGTCAGCGGACCGGTCAGGTCCAGCGCGTCGGAGTCCGGGATCTCAGCCTTGCCGCCGGTGAAGTCCACCGCCCGGTTGTTGTCGTCCGGCATGGCACCGCCGCGCTCCTGGGTGTACGCCCCGGAGTAGGCACCGTTCCGCCCGTTGCCGGAGTGGTCCCGCAGGGTGCCGTCGGTGTCCGCGAGCCGCCAGTGGGCCAGCGGGTCCGAATCGGCCACGCTCGGCGCGTAGGTCCGGTTGGCGATCAGGTTGTCGTCCACGTAGACCCGCATGCCGTCGGTGACGTCGTCCTCGGCGGTGCCGAAGACGTACTCACCTTCCTCGTCCACCTGCAGCAGACCGGTCATCCGGCCGGAGAACTCGCCCGGGTCGATGCCCGGAGCCGGTGGCGTGCTTCCCCAGTCGGTGTTCGGCGCCGAGGTGGAGTAGGTCTCGGCCGCCCCGGACATATGCGAGTTCGTCCACCAGGTGCCAGACAGTCCGGTGTAGCCCTCGTCGTACCGGGTGGTCTTGTACGGGACGTCCGCGCAGCCCTCGGGCGCGGGGTCCAGCGGGATCCGGTTCTCCCCGAAGCAGTGTTCGGGCGCGGGACCGGACTCGTGCATCGGGTTGCCCTGTGCGTCGTGCACGATATGCGTCACCCGGTCGGCCGGGTCCTTCTTGATGACCATCTGGTCGTCGTGCCACCAGGTGTAGTGCGTTGTCGCTCCGGTGGCGTCGGTGTCGGTCAGCATCCGGCCGGAGAGGTCCTTGGTGATCCGGCGGACGAATCCGGTATCCGGATCCATCCCGGCGACATCGACCTCCGTCCAATCCGGACCGTAGGTGTAGTCCTTGCGCTGCCGCTGCGAAGGTGTCTGGGCGAACCCGCTCGGTTCGGGTGTTTTCGCCCAGATCGCCCGCCGGTTGCCGTCGTAGCCGAACTGGTGGTTGGGCGCGGTGCTGTTGCGGTTGGCCGAGTCGGCCATGATCCAGTCCATCGACAGCGAGGTGCGCATCTGGTCCAGCAGGTGCGCACCGCTGAAGCCGTACTGGGTCCACTCGTCACCCGGGTTGCGGAACGCGCCGAGCCTGCCGTTCAGGTAGTACAGCGAGGAGGTGGCACCGTCCGGCAGCCGCACGGCACAGAGGTACCCGGCGGGCGCGGGCCAGTCGTACGCGCTCCACGGGTCTCGCTCGCAAGCCGGGTCCAGCGTGTCCAGGTCACCCGACGAGTAGTGCAGGGTGATCGCCCTGCCGGACGCCGGGTCGATCACCCTGGTCAGGCGCGGAACCACCGCTGAGGTGTCCAGAGTGGACCATTCCATTCGCGCGGCCGCCGGCTTGCGGGCGTCGGACGGCGCCGTGATCGACTCGAGTCCTCCGGAGGAGTTGAACACGAAGGTGGTGCCGTCCGAGTCGATGAGCGTCAGCCTGCCGTCCTCGTCCCGGGACAGGGTACCGTACTCCCCCGGCGGCGGCTCGTACCCGCCGTCGGAACGCTTCGTGTAGGAATGCGCGGCGCCGGAGGCATCGGTGAGCACCACGGAGTTCTCGGTGAACGTCGCCTTGGTGTAGCTGGCGCCCGCCGCGTCGGAGCCCACCGACATGGACCAGCCCGGCGGCAGCGAGGGCGCGTTCGGCGAGAGCCAGGAGGCGGGCACCGGAACCGGGGCGGCGCCGTCCTTCTCCGCCCAGAGCTTCATGTGCGCGAAGACGGCACCCTCGCGGTACTCGATCCGGATCGGGTACGAGCGGTTCGCCTCCAGATCCTTGGCGGTGGCGCCGTCGAACTTCGGCGGATCGTCCAGCGGGACCCAGGTGTTCCACTGGTCGTAGGCGCTCTCGTCCCCGATCCAGATGCGCAACCCGTCGTCGTGCACCCCACCGAACCGGTAGCTGCCGGACTCCGGCACCCGCAGGTAGCCCTGCCAACGCACCCGGAAGCCGTCCTTGGCGATCACCGGGTCGTAGGGCGAGGTCCGCTGCCAGTCGAAGGACACCTGGGAGTCGGTGCGCACCAGCACCGGCTCCTCGTCGTCCTCGATGCCCTCGGTCGAGTCCCCGGTAAAGTACTCCCCGACCAGCCCGGTCTCGTCAACGGCCTGCGAATTGTAGGTCAGGTCCACCGAGACGTCACCGCCGACGGTGTGCATCGGCGGCGTACCGTTCGTGGTGATCAGGTTACCGGTGGAAAGGTTGACGTTCACCGGACCGGTCTCGTCCCCCGGCACCGCGTCCTGCAGGCCGAGCCGCAGGTCCACCTTCAGCTTGCGTGCCGGGGCATACAGGCTCCGGGTGTCCGGGCCCTTGTCCCTGGACCGCACGGTCCAGGTGTAGTTCACCCCGTCCTCCAGCACGCCCGCCGGTACCTGCCAGGAGGGCGCGTCCAGCCAGCCGGACTGGGCGACGAGACCGGAGCGGCCGTCGGCGCCGGTACCGATGGAGAACTCGTACTGCACCGTGTCGTTCTCGGCGTCATCCACCGTCCCGGCGCTCAACGTCGGGCGCTTGCCCGCCACCACCGCCCGGTCCTGGGGTGCCTGCAGTGCGGGTACCCCAGGCGTCTCGTTGTAGCTCGCGAAGTTGTAGACCGGTGAGTAGCTCCACTTGTTGTCCGGCATGTACGGGTCCCGGACTCTCGCCTGCCAGTAATATCGCTTGTTCCACCGCAGGGTCGGGGTATGCCAGTCGGCGACCGTGCCGCCCTCCGCGACCTCGGACTGGTGCGAGGCGAAATGCCGGTTCATCACGTCCGGGTCCTCGGACAGGAAGAACTGCACCGTCATCCGGTCCGAGTTCGGGTCGGTGACGTCGACACCGAGGTGGAAGTCCCTCGTGTGCCACCGGCAGTCCTCGCCCGAGCAGCCCCGGTTGGCCGGCTGGCTCGGCCAGTCGTTGAAGTCGACGGTGACCACCGAGGCGCCGCCGTCCGGACCGGCCTCGGCCGCCGCCATCTTTTTCCACGAACCCTGCCCGTCCCCGGCGGTGTCGATCATCAGCCCGTGATAGGCCCATGCGCCGGAGGAGAAGTTGCGCACCCAGTCGGTGATGTCCACATGCGACCATTTCTCCCGCACCCCGGTGCTGTCCCGCCAGGCGCCACCGACGCAGGGCCGGTTGTTCCAGGTGATGGTCGACTTGTTCCAGGCGCAGGGCACGTCGTGTAGCCGGAACCGGGTGGGCGTGGTGAGGTTGGAGTGCACCCAGAACCCGTGCCATTCGGCGTTGATGATCTGCTTGTTGCGCACGTGCGAGAGGTCGTAGTACGCGAAGGTCTGGTTCCGGCCCGCACCCGGCCAGTAACCGATCTTGTTCAGGTAGCCGCGACCGTCCTCCCAGTACACGTCGTAGTTCGTGGTGGGGAACGCGCTGGAGACGAAGGCGTCGTAGGCGGCGTACAGGGTATGCGTGTGCAGGCCGGGGTCCACCTTGACCGGGAACTGGCGCTCCGGCGCGTTGACCCAGTCCTGGTCGGCGGACAGCACCACCCGCCACCCGCGCTCGTCGGACTCCAGTCGCTGGGACACCGGCCCGTTGCGCCACTCACCGGACCGGTCGTCCTGCGCCGAGTCCCACATGACCGGGGCGGGCACGGTGAACTCCACCCGCCCCTCGTCGCCGTACACCAGGATCCGGCCGTCTTCCTGCTGTTCGGGCCGCATCCCCTGGTCCAGATGCAGCCGGAAGGTCCACTCCGGAGCGTCGATCGCCCGGTGCAGCACGAAGGTGTGCTTCACACCGGTGGCCGAGGTGCGCAGTTCCAGGTCCACCCCTGGCTGGACATCCGGATACAGCGCGACCTCGCCGTTCAGCTTCGGGGCCCGGTCGGCGAGCCCCTCGAACTCGAGCCGGGCCGAGCCGGAACCGTCGCCGGACCGCACCTGGATCTCCGGGCTGCGCGCGGTTCGGGCGGGCAGCTCCATCGGTACCGCGGCGGCCTTCGGCCTGATCCCGCCGTGCTCCCGCTCCAGCGAGGCGTCCGCGGGCACCATGGACCGGCCGTCCTCGCCGGGTACGTTCACGACCTCCTGGTAGAGCTTGGCGGTTTTCGTCCCGTCCGGGTTGGCGAAGATGGTCGCGCTGGGATGCCGTTCCATCACGCGGGACTCCCCCTCGACGAAGCCCGTGCCGCGCTCCTGCCGGCGGGCCGTCGCGTCCGGGTCGGCAATCTTCTCCGGTTCCGCGGACGGTTGCTCCCGCGCGTGGTCGCCCGCCGGCATCTCCGGCCGCACCGAGGATCCCGGTTCGCTCGGCAGCGGCTCCACCCGGCCACCACCGGGCTCGGCCCGCGCGCCCTCCGGCGCGGCGACCCCCACCACCAGCGAGAGACCCAGTGCGAACACGACTACCGCGATGACCGCCTGGAAGAACGCCGAGCAGGCGTGACGAGACCCTCTCATGTGCACACGACCCCCTCCGTGGCCGAACCGGAATCAGCAAGCCGGCTACCACTCCGAAAAGCAAAACACCGGAAACCTAAATGGACACCACAGAGGGCAGACACCGCCGAACGGAGCAGTCGCCGACTGTCACCGGCCGGCCTGAATCCCGGGCTTAGCACACCACATTCGGAGGATCAAGCAAGGAATCACTACGGCCGGGAAACGAGACTTTGCCACTGTGCCAAAGGTCACGTAACGCCGACCGAAACCCGGTCCCGCACGATGAAACAAATCGCGTGCCGATAACCTGCCGATCCCCCACCGGTATCCGAGTCCACGAGGTTCCCCGATGACCTTTACCGACATCCCTGCCGAGCCCGCATGGCCGAGGGCCAGCCCGGGCGCCGGGACCGGACGTCGACCGGCGGCGATCGCCCTGGGCCTGCTCACGCTGGTCCCGCTGCTCCTCGCTGTGGTGCAGGCGGCCCGTGCCC
Organism: Amycolatopsis cihanbeyliensis; assembly: GCF_006715045.1. GTDB lineage: Bacteria > Actinomycetota > Actinomycetes > Mycobacteriales > Pseudonocardiaceae > Amycolatopsis > Amycolatopsis cihanbeyliensis. Next base: position 674,727 of record NZ_VFML01000001.1, read on the forward strand.
CGCGTATGCACCTGCTGCTCGACTACTGGCACGTACTGGCCAAGATCACCGGCGACGACGGCTCCCTCGTCGCCGGAAAGATCGCCAGCTACCACCTCGACCAGCCATTCGTGCTGCCATCGTTACTTTTCTGGCTCGATGCCGCGATCCTCGGCGGAGACAATCGTGTGTTCAGCGTGCTCACGGTGGCGTTCGCGGTTGCGATTGTCCTGCTGCTGGGGACGATGCTGCCCAGCACGCTCGATTCCGGTAAGAAATGGGCGCTGACATCCGGATTCGCGTTCCTCGTGCTGTCCTCGCATGCGGCCGAACTGTGGGTTCAAGCCACCAACGGGATCAGCTGGGTACCGGCCGTGCTGTGTTCGGTGCTGGCGCTGCGGCAGGCGCATCGCGGACGGTCGTGCGCGGCGTACGCCTCCGCCGCGGTGGGCTGCCTGTGTTTCGGCGCGGCCTTCCCGGTGTGGTTCGCGCTCGCACTCACCGGCTGGCTCGCGCGCCGGGGCCGGGCCGCGGTGCTGGTTCCCGCCGCCGCCGGGATCGGCGTGCTGGCGTTCTGGTTCGCCACCAAACCTTCCGGGCCACAGTCGCTGGCCACCTCCGCGCTCGACCCGAGCGGCAGGTTGTCCGTGCTGGGCGCGGCCCTGGGCTGCCTCTGGTCGGCCGAACTCGCGGTCGTCGCGGTGCTCGCCGGCGGGGCGACCGCGGCGGTGCTGCTGCTGACCGGGTGGTCCGCGGTACGTGCCCGGCTGTCCGACCCCGCGGGACCGGCCGGCGCGGCCTGGGTCGGGCTCGGCGCCTACGCCCTGATGCTGGCCGGGATGCTGGCGCTCGGCCGCACCACCGACGCGCCCGTTCCCGGCGGGAACGTCGGGCTGATCAGCCGGTACGTGCTGGTGTCCGCGCTGGCCACCTGCGCGGCCCTCACACTACTCGTGCTGCACCGTCCCCGGCTGCCCCGGCGCCGGGTCATCGCGCTGGTGCTGACGATCTCCTTCGTCACCTACGCCATCGGGGGCACCAAGGCGTCCGGGGTCGACAGCGGCTACGCACCACTCGGAGTGACCGCGGTGGCCCTGCGCGTGGGTGCCGAGGACGCGCTGCGCGAGTTGCGGATCGAGCCCGGGGTCCGGCCCGCGGCCCAGGCCCTGGGCGCGTACCCGTTCACAGGGGACTTCTCGCTTGGGTGCGGCGGCCATGAACTGGACGACCGGCTCGACCTGCCAGCAGCCGTACCGCTGCCAGGGCCCGAGTCACCCTCCCCGAGCCGGGGCGTGGTCGACACCGCCCCGGCCGCCGGGGGCGTACTGCTATCCGGCTGGGTCACGCTGGACGGGCGGCAACCGGACTGCGTGCTGGTGGCGGACGGCATCGGCACCGTGGTCGGTGGCGGCGTCACCGGGCTACCGCGGCCGGACGTGCCAGGGCCCGCCTCCGGCTGGCGCGCGGCCGCCGCCCCGGGTACCACCCGCCCCACCGTGGTCATCCTCGCCGGCCGCACCCTCCACCGCCTCACCTCCACTGGAGTGCCCTGAACACCAGAACTGTCCACTACGGACTTCCAGCGGGCACGGCCGAGCGGCACCTCGGCGCACGCCGGGGTATAACCAGGTTCTCTCACATTTTGGCATAGGAATGCGACCGTCGCAGGGTACATCGTTGACGGTACCGCATGGTTCAGACCACTGCGGATGCCGAAAACACCCCTGCCCGTCCGCCGCCCCTGACCAAGGAGAACCGCATGAGGTTCGCACTCCGCCGCCGGAAGCCGGGTGCACCCACCCGCCTCCGTCTCGCGATCGTCACGGTGGCGTCCGGTATCGCCATCGCCGGCCTCGCCGCGCCTGCCCCGCAGGCCGCTACGGCGAGCCTCGGGACGCACGAGAGGGCCCAGGCAAGCGACCTGACGGTCAACTACTATCCACAGTGGGCGGTCTACGGTCGAAACACTTACATCGGCGACATCGAGCGCAACGGCTCAGCCGACGGCTTGGACGTGCTCAACTACGCCTTCGCCAATATCCACGCCACCGAACACACCTGTTTCATGGACACCCAGTCGGTCGGCAACCCCGGTGACCCCGACTACCCAAGGGACAACGCCGGCGACGCGCATGCCGACTACCAGCGGGTGATCACCGCCGGGCAGTCGGTCGATGGGGTGGCCGATGATCCGGCCGCCAAGCTGCGCGGCAACTTCAACCAGCTCAAAAAGCTGAAGGCCAGGCACCCCGACCTGAAGGTGCTGATCTCCCTCGGCGGCTGGTCCTACTCGAAGTACTTCGCCGACGCGGCAAGGACCGAAGCATCCAGGGAGAAGTTCGTCTCGTCCTGCATCGACATGTTCATCAAGGGCAACCTCCCGGAACGGGACGACTGGGGCACCGGTAAACCGGCGGGCGGCCCGGGAGTCGCGGCAGGCATCTTCGACGGGTTCGACCTGGACTGGGAGTACCCCGGTGGCGGCGGGCTCGAGGGCAACCACGTGTACCCGGAGGACAAGCAGAACTTCACGCTGCTGCTGCGGGAGTTCCGCGAGCAGTTGGACGCCGTGCGGTCCGGGCTACTGCTGACCGCGTTCACCGCGGCCGACCCTGTCAAGATTGAAAATGGCCTCGAGCTGGACAAGATCTTCAACTACCTGGACTTCGCGAACGTGCAGGGTTACGACTTCCACGGCTCGTCCTGGGAGCCGGAACGGACCGGCCACCAGGCCAACATCCATGACGACCCCGCCGACCCGAACCCCCCGGAGAGCCGGTTCAGCGTGCAGCAGGCGATCCAGATCTACACCGATGCCGGGGTCGACCCCAGCCAGCTGCTGGTCGGCATCCCGTTCTACGGCCGCGGCTGGACCGGCGTCCAGGACGGTGGAGCGCACGGGGTCTACCAGCAGGCGAGCGGGCCTGCCGAGGGCGACTTCCCTGAGGAACCCGGCGTTCGCGGCTACCGCAACCTGAAGGACCAGTTCACCGCAGACCAGATCTTCCGGGATGAGGAGGCCCTGGCCAGCTGGGCCTATGACGGCAACGAGTTCTGGTCCTTCGACGACCCTGCGATGGTGCGGGCCAAGACCGGATACATCACGGCCGAAGGACTCGGCGGCGCGTTCGCGTGGAACCTCGCCGAGGACGACGGCACCCTGTCCGCCGCGATGAGGGACGGCCTCGGCAGCTAGCTGAGCGCTGCCACCGTCCCTGATGCGGGCGGTGCCGGCACGTGTGGGGTGCCGGCACCGCCCGCACTGTCGTACCCGAGAGCCGTTATCACATAAGGAACCGCTATGACTGTTTGCTATGGGAAGACGGCCGGGCGACGCGCCATGGTGTAGGAGACATGTGGTCCAGACCATTTAGCAACATTCTGGAGCGCAGAGTCCACGCAAATTGACGGTCGCACATCAGGAGTCATACATGATGCACCAGATCGACCGCCGAAGAGGCCTGCTGACGCACCGGTCGGCCGGGCTCACCGCGGCGGTGCTGGCCGTGGTCACCGTCGTGGTGGCTGCCCTGCTCACCCTGGCGGGCAGCCCGCCCCGATCGCACGCCGCGGAGCACGAGGAATGCCGGCCGGACGGCCTGTACTCCGGGTCCGGAGTGGACGTTCCGTACTGCGACGTCTACGACACCGACGGCAGGGAGAAGCTCGGTTCCGCGCACTCGCGGCGGGTGATCGGGTACTTCACCAGCTGGCGGACCGGCGCGAACGGCGCACCCACCTACCTGGCCAGCGACATTCCCTGGAACAAGGTCACCCACATCAACTACGCGTTCGGGCACATCGACGAGCAGAACCGGCTCTCCGCCGGTGAGGATCACCCCGGCAATCCTGCCACCGACATGGAATGGCCGGATGTGCCCGGCGCCGAGATGGACCCCTCCCTACCGTACAAAGGGCACTTTAACCTGCTGAACAAGTACAAGAAGCAGAACCCGGACGTCAAGACCCTGATCGCGGTCGGCGGCTGGGCCGAGACCGGCGGAATCCTGGAGCCGGACGGCACGCGGAACCCGACCGGCGGGTTCTACAAACTGACCGAGAGCCAGGCTTCGATCGACACCTTCGCCGACTCGGCGGTGGACTTCATCCGCGAGTACGGCTTCGACGGCGTGGACATCGACTACGAGTACGCCACCTCCGCCCAGTTCGCCGGGCATCCCGAGGACTACTGGATCTCCAACGAGCGCAGGGGCGAGCTGATGGAGGGCTACGTCGCGCTGATGCGGACGCTCCGGGAGAAGCTGGACGCGGCCAGCGCCGAGGACGGCACGTACTACGAGCTGACCGCCGCGGTCTCGGCCTCGGGCTGGATCCTGCGTGGCGCGGAGACCTACCAGGTCACCCAGTACCTGGACTTCGCCAACATGATGACCTACGACCTGCACGGCTCGTGGAACCAGTTCGTCGGCCCGAACGCCGCGCTCTACGACGCAGGCAACGACAACGAGCTGGAGTACTGGGACGTCTACGACACCCCGGTGTACGACGGCATCGGCCATCTCAACGGAGACTGGGCTTACCACTACTTCCGCGGCGCCATGCAGGCCGGCCGGATCAACCTCGGCCTGCCGTTCTACACCCGCGGCTGGCAGGACGTCTCCGGTGGCACCAACGGTTTGTGGGGTGAGGCCCCGTTGCCGGACCAGGACCAGTGCCCGCCGGGTACCGGGGGCAACGTCGGCTCCGAGGTGCCGTGCGGGAACGGTGCGATCGGCATCGACAACCTGTGGCACGACGAGACGGCCGCGGGCGATGAGGTTCCCTCCGGGGTGAACCCGATGTGGCACGCCAAGAACCTGGAGGAGGGCATCACGCCGGACTACCTCGAGGACTACGGGCTCGACCCCAACGAGGAGAAGAACCAGATCACCGGCGATTACGCCCGGCACTACGACAGCACCCTGGTCGCGCCCTGGCTGTGGAACGAGCAGAAGAGCGTGTTCCTGTCCACCGAGGACGAGGAGTCGCTGGCGACCAAGGCGCGGTACGTGGCGGACGAGGGCCTCGGTGGCGTGATGATCTGGGAGCTGGCCGGTGACTACGCCTTCGATCAGGACGCCAATGGCGGCGAGGGCCAGTACTTCATGGGCACCACGCTGCTGGACACGATCAACGCCGAGCTGAGCGGGGCCGCGCCCTACGGCAACACCAAGGCCAACGGGACGATGCCGAGCGAGGTGCTCGACGTTGACGTGGAGTTCACCGATTTCGCCCTCGGTGACAACAACTATCCGATCAACCCGACCATGACGATCACGAACAACTCCGACCAGACCATCCCAGGTGGTGCCACGATCGAGTTCGACTACGGCACCAGCGCTCCCGGCAGTATGATCGATCAGTCCGGAATGGGACTCTCGGTCACCGAGCGAGGTCATTCCGGCCCGAACGTCGGCGGGCTGGACGGCGACTTCCAGCACGTCTCGCTGACGGTGCCGAGCTGGCAGTCGGTCCCGGCAGGCGGCACGCTATCCCTGCAGGTCCGCTACTATCTGCCGATCGCGACGCCGAGCAACTTCACCGTCACCTTCGGCGGGCAGTCCTACGCGATCACCGCGGACTACCCGCGGGGATCCGGTGGCGACACGCCACCGACCAGCACATCGAGTACCCCGACCTCGACGACCCAGCCGCCGGCCTGCACGGAACCGGCGTGGTCGGAGACCACGGTCTACAACGGCGGCGAGACCGTGTCGCACGACGGCCACCGCTGGCGGGCGAAGTGGTGGACCCAGGGTGAGGAACCGGGCACCACCGGCCAGTGGGGCGTTTGGACCGACCTCGGCCCCTGCTGACAACTGCTGCGAGTGGCCCGTTCCCTGCAGAGTTCGCAGGGAACGGGCCACTCGCAGCCGTCAGCCGGCCGGTATCAGGTGGGTTGATGGGGGCGGTTTATGCCACTGACTGGCGGTGCCGCTTGCTCCGGAATTGGTCTATACCTTGTCGCGCCGGTGTTCCCTGCACACTTGGAGAGAGATCACTGATGCACCGAAGAATGATCGATCGCGTGACCGGAGCGTGCTTCGCGGCAGCGCTCGTGGTCACCACCATGTCGATGACACAGGCGGCGGCCGAACCGGCCGCACCCGCCGGGACCGAGGCCGACGCGGTCACCGCCGCGCCGGAGATGCTCGCCGCGATGCAACGCGACCTCGGTCTCACCGCTGAACAGGCACGCACCCGGATCGTCAAGGAGAACCGGGCCAACGCGCTGGAGCCGGTGCTCGAGCAGCGGCTCGGCGCCAGCTACGCCGGGGCCTGGCTCAGCGAGAACGCCGACCACCTCGTGGTCGCCACCACCGACCCCGCCGAGGTCGACCGGGTGCGGTCCGCGGGCGCCGAGGCCCGCGTGGTGGCCCGTACCGAAGGCCAGCTGGACGCGGTCAAGGCCGAGCTGGACCGGACCGCACCGCCGAGCTCGGTGCCGGGCTGGTACGTGGACCCGAAGGGCAACGAGCTCGTCGTGCTGTTCCACCCGTCCACGGCGGACGCGGCGCACTCGTTCGTCGAGACGGCCGGGGTGGACCCGAGCTGGGTCCGGCTGGTCGAGTCGCCCGAGGCTCCTCGCCCGCTGTACGACGTGCGCGGGGGCGACGCCTACTACATGGGCAGCGGCGGCCGGTGCTCGGTCGGGTTCTCGGTGGAAGGCGGCTTCGTCACCGCGGGCCACTGCGGGAGCGTCGGCACCAGCACCAGCGGGCACAACCAGGCCGCGCAGGGCACCTTCCGCGGCTCGCTGTTCCCCGGCAGCGGTGACTACGCCTGGGTCGAGACGAACTCGAACTGGACCCCGACCAACGTGGTGAACGGCTACTCGAACGGCAACGTCACGGTCGCGGGCTCCCAGGAGTCCTCGGTCGGCTCGTCGATCTGCCGGTCCGGGTCCACCACCGGCTGGCACTGCGGCACGGTGCAGGCCAAGAACCAGAGCGTCAGCTACCCGCAGGGCACGGTCACCGGCATGACCCGGACCACCGTGTGCGCGGAGCCCGGCGACTCCGGCGGCGCGTACCTCACCGGCCAGCAGGCGCAGGGCGTCACCTCCGGCGGCAGCGGCAACTGCAGCTCCGGCGGGACGACCTTCTTCCAGCCGGTCAACGAGATCCTGAGCGCCTACGGGCTGACCCTGGTGACCGACGGTGGCGGTGGCGACCCGCCGCCTCCGCCGCCACCCGGTGACTGCGGCGACCTCTCGGCGTGGAACGCCGGCACCGGCTACGTGCCCGGCGACATGGTGTCGCACAACGGGCGTCAGTGGGAGTCCACCTGGTACTCCACCGGCGCCGAGCCGGGCGCCGCGGGGTCCTGGGCGGTCTGGCGAGACGCCGGAGCCTGCTGATAAGCCGATTTGCGCAAATTCCCCGTGGGGGCCACCGAGTATGGTGGCCCCCACTTTTCTGTCCGGAGACAGGACGGTGAGCTGCCAGGGTAAAGCATTACCGCCTGCCCACCCTCCGCCCACATCCCGCCCCGGAATAGTGGGCAAAATTACGCCGGAACCCCCCGTGGATGCGCGTCGATCTTCCGCGCATAAGATTCCTCGTTGGCTACCGACCGATTCGGCGTTATCGGATCGGACAAGAACGAGACATCCGGAGGACGCACTCTTCCGGCAGTTCAGGAGAAGGTGAACCTTGGCCGCCCCCGTCCAGCAACCCAGCACCGGCGACGACCACGCAGGCGCACCCGTCATCTCGGTACGCGGCCTGTGGAAGGTGTTCGGCCCCAGAGCAGCCGAGGTGCCCCGTTCCACCGAGCTACGGGCGCTGAGCAGGTCCGAACTGATGGAGCAGACCGGCTGCACCGCGGCCGTGCGCGAGGTCGACTTCGACGTCTCGCCGGGCGAGGTGTTCGTCGTGATGGGACTGTCCGGTTCGGGCAAATCGACCCTCGTTCGCTGCCTCACCAGGCTGATCGAGCCCACCGCGGGCGAGCTCTCCTTCGAGCGCGAGGATCTGCTGGCCGCGGACGCCAAGCAGCTGCGTACCTTGCGGCGCAACAAGTTCTCCATGGTGTTCCAGCACTTCGGACTGTTGCCGCATCGCAGCGTCGTCGACAATGTCGGTTTTGGACTGGAGGTACGCGGCGTCGGCAAGGCGGAGCGGCTGCGGCGCGCGAACGAGGTCATCGAGCTGGTCGGCCTGGACAGCTACCGCAACTCCTACCCCGACCAGCTCTCCGGCGGTATGCAGCAGCGCGTCGGACTGGCCAGGGCGCTGGCCGGTGAGCCGGACGTGCTGTTCTTCGACGAGCCGTTCTCCGCGCTGGACCCGCTGATCCGGCGTGAGATGCAGAACGAGGTCATCCACCTGCACCGCACGGTCGGCAAGACCATGGTGTTCATCACCCATGACCTTTCCGAGGCGCTCAAGCTCGGCGACCGGATCCTGATCATGCGGGACGGTCAGATGGTCCAGCTCGGCACCGGCGACGAGCTGGTCGGCGCACCCGCGGACGACTATGTCCGTGACTTCGTCCGGGACGTGCCGCGCGCCGACGTGCTCACCCTGAAATGGATCATGCGCGCCCCGCGTCCGGGGGACGAGCTGGACGGCCCCGAGCTCGGGCCGGACACCCTCGCCAGGGAGGCGACCCGCAGCGTGCTCGCCGCCGGCAAGCCGGTGAAAGTGGTGCGGGACGGCGAGCTGCTCGGGATCGTCAGCGACGAGGAGATCCTGACCCTGGTCGTCGGCCGGGGGGACGAGGAGTGATGGCGGTACTGGACGCCGCGAGGAGCACCGTCGGCGCCGCCGCGAGGCACCCGCGCCGCGGGCTGATCGTGCTGGGGATCCTGGCGTGCTGGCTGGTGCTGTGGCTGTTCTCGCGCGGCATGCACACGCTGGCGCTCGGACCGGCCCAGCTCACCGGGCTGCACGAGTGGCTGAACGAGGTACGCGACTCGATCGGCGCCAACCGCAACAGCAACCCGCTGTTCCTCTACTTCTTCAACGAGATCCGGCTGGTCATCGACGAGTTCGTCACCTTCGTCCAGTCGCTGTTCGCCCGGCCCGCCTACGGCTCGCCGATCCCGGTGCTCGGCTGGCTCGGCGTGGTCGCCGTGGCGGGCTACGTCTCCTATGCGGTGGCCAACCTGCGGATCGCCCTGCTGGCCGTGGGTGGTCTCGCCTTTCTCGGCCTGCAGGGGTTGTGGCAGGAGAGCATGGACACGCTCGCGCTGACCACGGCCGCCGTGCTGATCGCCCTGCTGTTCGCGATCCCGATCGGCATCGCGGCCGGGCTCTCCGACAGGTTCCACCGGCTCATCACGCCGGTGCTGGACTTCATGCAGACGATGCCGCCGTTCGTCTACCTCGCGCCGTTGACCCTGTTCTTCCTGATCGGCCCGGCTTCGGCGACCATCGCCACGCTGATCTACGCCGCTCCCCCGACGATCCGGCTCACCGCGCACGGCGTGCGGTCGGTGCCACGCCCGATGGTCGAGGCCAGCGAGTCGCTCGGCGCCACCAGGCGGCAGACCCTGACCAAGGTGCTGTTGCCCGCCGCGAAACGCACCATCGTGCTGGGTATCAACCAGACGATCATGGCGGCGCTGGCGATGGTCACGGTCGCCGCGCTGATCGACGCACCCGGGCTGGGCAAGACCGTGGTGAGCGCACTGGGCACGCTCGAGGTCGGCCAGGCGTTCAACGGCGGGCTGGCCATCGTGGTGCTCGCGATCGTGCTGGACCGGGTCACCACCGCGGCCAGCGGGCGGGCCGAGCGGGCCCGGCTGGCCACCCGCGGGCTTGCCGCCAGGCTGCGGCCCGCGGCTCTGCTCGGCGGCGGAATCGCCGCCGCGGTCGCGGTGTGGTTCTCCCGCACCTATGTCTGGGCCGCGGAGTTCCCGGATGAGGTGAGCATCGGCGACGACATCGCGCTGGCCGTGGCGAACGCCACCGACTGGGTGAAGGAGAACCTGGTCACCGTCACGAACGGGATCAAGAACGGGGTGACCGAGGCCCTGATCAACCCGCTGCAGGCGCTGCTGGTGCAGTCCCCGTGGTGGCTGGTCGCCGCCGTGCTGCTGGCCATCGCGATGGTGCTCGGCGACCTGCGCGCGGTGCTGGTGTCCATCGTCTGTATCGCGCTGCTGATCGGCTCCGGCCTGTGGCAGAACAGCATGATCACCCTGGCGGCCACCCTGGTCGCCACCACGATCGTGGTCCTGCTCGGACTGGTGATCGGAGTCTGGATGGGCCGCAGCACCAGGGCCGATCGGATCATCCGGCCGTTGCTGGACGCCGGGCAGACCATGCCACCGTTCGTCTACCTGGTGCCGTTCCTGGCGCTGTTCGCCGCTTCCCGGTTCACCGCCATCGCGGCCGCCGTGGTGTACGCGGCCCCGGTGACCATCAAGATCATCGCGGACGGGATACGCGGCGTGCCCGCGACCACCGTCGAGGCCGCCACGGCCACCGGCGCGAGCACCTGGCAGACCATCACCAAGGTGCAGTTGCCGATGGCGCGCGGGGCGGTGACCCTGGCCACCAACCAGGGCCTGATCTACGTGCTGTCCATGGTGGTCGTCGGCGGCCTGGTCGGCGCGGGCGCCCTCGGCTTCGACGTGGTCGCAGGCTTCTCCCAGGGCCAGCTGTTCGGCAAGGGCCTCGCGGCGGGCGTCGCGATCGTGCTGCTCGGCGTCATGCTCGACCGCATCTCGCAGGCCGCCGCGAACCGGTCCGGCCGGGTCACGACCTGAACAAGGTAAGGAGGTTCCCTCGTGGGACAGAACAGGACCGCCACCACCAGGCTGGCGCTCGGCACCGGGATCGCACTGGTCGCGGCGCTGGGTCTGGCGGGTTGCGGCGGGGCGAAGGTCGGCGAGTCCGGTGGCGATGCAGCCTCCGGTGAGTGCGGCACGTTCAACCTGGCCATCAACCCGTGGGTCGGCTACAAGGCGAACGCCGCGGTGATCGCGCATGTCGCGGAGACCGAGTTGGGCTGCACGGTGAACAAGAAGGATCTCAAGGAGGAGATCGCCTGGCAGGGTTTCGGCAGCGGTGAGGTCGACGCCATCGTGGAGAACTGGGGTCACGCCGACCTCAAGAAGAAGTACATCGAGGAGCAGCAGACCGCGGTGGAGGCCGGCTCGACCGGCGTCGACGGTGAGATCGGCTGGTACGTGCCGCCGTGGATGGTGGAGAAATACCCGGACATCACCGACTGGAAGAACCTGAACAAGTACTCCGACCTGTTCCGGACTTCCGAGTCGGGCGGCAAGGGCCAGCTACTCGACGGCGACCCCTCCTTCGTCACCAACGACGAGGCTCTGGTGCGCAACCTGGACCTGGACTACAAGGTGGTTTACGGCGGAAGCGAGACGGCACTGATCCAGGGGTTCCGGCAGGCGCAGGAGCGGCAGAAGCCGTTCCTCGGCTATTTCTACTCACCGCACTGGCTGCTCCAGGACATCGAGCTGGCCAAGGTGCAACTGCCGCCGCATACCGAGGGCTGCGACGAGGACGCGCAGAAGGTGGCCTGCGACTATCCGGAATACGACCTCGACAAGATCGTGAGCAAGAAGTTCGCAGATGCCGGCGGTCCTGCATACCGGCTGGTGCAGAACTTCGAGTGGACCAACGAGGACCAGAACGTGGTCGCCGGTTACATCGCCGAGGACAAGATGTCACCGGAGGCCGCCGCCAAGAAGTGGGTGGAGGAGAACCAGGACAAGGTCAAGGCCTGGCTGCCCGGAGAGTGACCGGCTGACCGTACGGAAGTCGGCCGCCATTCTTCCCGGCGGCCGACTTCCGTTTACCCGATTTGCCTCCGGGCCGGAGCGTGACGCGCCCGGAATCTGTCCACCCACCGCGAGCCGCGACGGTTACTTCTTACCGTGGTAGGCGTCGACCACCTCGGCCGGGATACGACCACGGTCGGAGATCTCGTAACCCTGGTCCCGCGCCCAGGCGCGAATCGCCTGATTCTGCTCACGGTCGGCACTCGCCGGCCGGGCACCATTGCGCGCACCGCGCTTCGCGGTCCGCTTACGGCCACCCGCCCGCCTGGCGTGCTCCACGTACTGAGCCAGAACGTCCCGCAGCTCTTCCGCGTTATCCTCGGAGAGGTCGATCTGGTAGGTGACGCCGTCCAGACCGAACTCGACAGTCTCCTGCGCTTCGGAACCGTCGATGTCGTCGACCAACGAGACCAGGACCTGCTGTGCCATGTTTCTCCTCTTTCACCGAACACTTGTCCAACGGGTACATGTCAGAACGGCTGAGCCATGTGCCCGTCGTGGCAGACCGGGAACCCACAGATGCCGCTCATTCACCCCGGCTACCGCCAATCGCCAGTAGATTTCTACCACTCGATCTCGGCAATCATACCCGGAAGACCACCTTCATGTTGACACCGTATACCCCGGGCGTCGTCGTTCGAGCAAGGGATCCGGTGGCCGCATGATAGACACCGGCAGGCACACATACCCAGCTTAATTTGAGTTTCATTCGGCTTACGGCCTTCCACCCGCACCGAGATCTGTCGGAACAGCTCGCAGCATCTACCCGTACGATGTACGGTACCAATGTTCTCGATACTCGGCCGAACACTTCGGACAGCCTTCCGGTGCCCCATGGGATGAAACGCGGCGGCGCTCCGCGGTCACGCTCAGGCGAGGCCGCGCAGTGTGGACGAGGGCGGACGGGTGCCGCGAATACTGGCCACCATTTCCAGCACGCGCCGGGTCTGCCGAACCTGGTGCGCGCGAAACACCGCGGCCCCGCTCGCGGCCGCGACGGCGGTGGCCGCCAAGGTTCCGTCCAGCCGCCCCGCCATATCGACGCCGATGGTCTCCCCGACGAAATCCTTGTTCGACAGTGCCATCAGCACCGGCCACCCGGTGTCCACCAGCCGATCCAGATGGCGCAGCAGTTCCAGACCGTGCCAGGTGTTCTTGCCGAAATCGTGCGTAGGATCGACGAGTATTCCCGCTCGCGGCACACCCCGCGCCACCGCGCCTTCCGCCTGCCGGGTCACCTCGTCCACCACCGCGGACACGACGTCGGGATAGCGCACCCGGTGCGGCCGGCTGCGTGGGGTCAGCCCGCCGGTGTGCGAACACACATAGCCCGCGCCGAACTCGGCCGCCACCCCGACCAGCTCCGGATCGTGCCCTGCCCAGGTATCGTTGATCAGGTCGGCGCCGGCGTGGCAGGCCTGCCGTCCGACGGTGTGCCGCCAGGTGTCCACGCTGATCACGACCTCGGGGAACCGTTCCCTGGCCCAGGCGACCGTGGGCACGACCCGCCGGATCTCCTCGTCCACGTCCACCTCGGGACCGGGACCGGCCTTCACGCCGCCGATGTCGATGATGTCCGCCCCGTCGGCCACGGCCTGCCGGATCGCGTCCCTGGCCCGCTCGTCGGTGAACGTGGCTCCCCTGTCGTAGAAAGAATCCGGGGTGCGGTTGACGATGGCCATCACCAGTGCCCGGTCCCCGGCCACGCGCTTGCCGCGAAACACCAGCTCGGGCACGGCCGGCGGCACCCAGTCGGTCACGTCCCCCATGGTGCCAGGCCCCACGGACGCTCGGCCTCGATCCGCGTGGCCAGCGCCAGCAACGTGCCCTCGCTGCCGAGGCCGCCGACGAGCTGCACTCCGAGCGGGAGACCACCCGGAGTGCGATAGGTGGGCACACTCATCGCCGGGCGCCCGGTGATGTTGGCGAGCTGGGTATACGGCGTGCGCGCCAGGTTCCCGAGCACCACCCCGTCGGCCGCGCGGCTGGACATCAGCCTGCCGGCGAGCCCCATGCGCAGCATGGCCGCCCCCGCGGCACGCATCCACGCGGGCAACTCGAGCTCACCGATCCGGGCGGGCGGGTGCGCCAGCGTCGGGGTCAGCAGCAGGTCGTAGCGCTCGTGAAAGGCCGCCAGCGCGCGGTTGTAGTCGTTCCACCGCTCGTGCGCCTCGAGGTAGTCCACCGCGCGTTCCGCACGGCCCGCGGCAGCCAGCAGCCGGGTGTCCAGCTCGAAGCCGTCCGGGCCGGCACCGGTTTCCCGGCGGGTGACCGCCACCTGCCGGGCAAGTTTGGCGAACCACATGGTGAGAAAGTCCCTGCAGAGCGCGCGCCCGTCCAGGCCGACCTCGGCGGGTTCGACCTCGTGACCGAGTCCGGCCAGCAGTTCCGCGGCATCGGTCACCGCGGCGACCGCCTCCGGGTGCACCTCCGCCCCGACCGGCGAGCCCGCCGTCCAGCCGATCCGGAGCCGGCCAGGATCCCGGCGCGCGGCCTCGGCGTAGGGCAACTCGGGACGCGCGGGAAGGAAAGGCCCGCCAGGATCGGGATCGGCGGTCAGCACATCCAGCAACACGGCACTGTCCCGCACGCTTCGGGAGACCACCCCGTTGGTGCCGGCGCCGTGCAGGTGCTCGGCGGCTCCGGGCCCGGCCGGCACCAGGCCACGCCCGGGCTTCAGCCCGAACAGCCCGCAGCAGGCCGCCGGGATCCGGATCGAGCCGCCGCCGTCGTTCGCCCCGGCGGCCGGCACCACCCCGGCGGCGACCGCGGCCGCGGAGCCGCCCGAGGACCCGCCGGGGGTGTGCGCGGGGTTCCATGGGTTGCGGGCGGGGCCGTGCACGGTGGGCTCGGTGATGCCCTTCGCGCCGAACTCGGGGGTGTTGGTCTTGCCGAAGATCACCAGGCCGGCGTCCAGCCAGCGCCGGACCACCGCGCTGTGTTCGGCGACCGGCCGTTGCTGCAGTGCCCCGCATCCCGAACCGGTCGGCACACCCGCGTAGTCCTGGAGGAGATCCTTGATCAGGAACGGCACCCCCGCCAGCGGACCGGTCGGCCCGGCGGCGGCCCGCGCGCGAGCCGTGTCGTGCATCGGCCGCACGATCGCGTTCAGCTCACCGTTGACCCGTTCGGCACGAGCGATCGCGACCTCGAGCAGCTCCGCGGGGGACACCTCTCCCCTGGCGATCAGTTCGGCCAGGCCGACCGCGTCGTGCCGGCGATAGTCCGCATAGTCCATCCGGCAAGGTTAGGTGATCACGTGGTGGTGCGTGGTCACTCGCGGCTCCCCGTTCCGGCGGGTCAGTGTCCGGTCCGTGGCCGCGGCGGGCGGGGCCTGCGGAACAACCTCGCCAGCAGCCTCGGCGCGGCCTCCGGCGCGGGTTCGACGGCCGCCGGCCCGCGCAGGGTGTCCATGCAGTGGGGGCAGGCCTGCCCGGGTGGGGTCACCGCGGCGGCGATCTGCACGAGGTGGTCGCAGATGGCGCGGTACTGCCCGGGGAACGGCGCGGTCGGCGCCGCGAACTCCTCGTCCGTCACGGCGTGGTCCCTGCCGTCCCGCACGCATCGAAACCAGGTGGTGTAGATCCGCGTCGTCTCGGCCATCGTCTCGTACACCTTCGCCGTGAACTCCATTCGTGCGCCCAACTCACCCGCCTCACACCGGAGCTACCGCAACCATAGGTGCGCAATGAGGGCCAAAGACTACGGAGCGGGCACGCACTGCGTCAATGAGTGTCGTCACGTTGACACGTTTGGCCTAACTCCAACGGGTCACAACGGCGTATCGAACACCCGGAATCCGCCCGGCCTGGCCTCGGCGAGGTGCAGCCGCTGCCGGAGCACGTGCGGCCCGGCCAGCTCGACATCCCCGCGGGGCAGGTCGGCGCGGAGCCGTCGCAACTCGCCGGCCACCCCCTGCTGGTCGCCGCCGCGCAGGTTGCGCACCGCCGCCGCGTACAGCAGGACCGCCTCGTACACCGCGGCCGACATCGAGGACACCGGCGGCGCCCAGCGGCCGAAGGCCTCCCGGTATCGGGCGAGTAGTTCCTTGTTGCGCCGGGTGGGAAGTTGCTGGAAGTAGCCGAGCGAGGTCCACAGGCCGGCGGCGGCACGATCACCCATCCGCTCCCGGGTGGACTCGTCCAGCAGCAGGGAAAGGGTGCGGCAGCGGTCTCGCAGGCCCATTTCCAGACTCTGCTTCTGGAAGGCCACCTCGTCGGCTCCGGCGAGGGTGGACAGGACGAGATCCGCGCCCGAGCGCATGATGTCCTCGATCACCCGCGTGAAGTCCCGAGTGCCGAGCGGGACGTACCGCTCGTTCACGATCACGTTGCCGCGCTCCGGCAACACCACCCGCGCCGCGGCGTGCGCCCCGTGCGACCAGGAATAGTCGTCGCCCACCAGGAACCAGTGCCGCGCCCCGGTGTGCCGCATGAACGGCGTCGCGGCCGCCCGCAGCTGATCGGCAGGCCGCTCGCCGAGCCGGAACACGTGGCCCGGTCCCGCACCGCCCTCGTTGATCACGGCATGTACCAGAGGTATGCCCTCGCCCTCGACCGCATGCTGCACGGCGGTGAAGGTCGCCGAGGTGACGCTGCCGAGGAGCACCCGGCAGCCTGCGCGCAGCAGGCGACGTGCCTCCATCGCACCCACCTCGGGACTGGTCGCGTCGTCGCCGACGAGCAACCGCACCCGGCTGCCATCGAGGCCACCCTCGGCGTTCAGCTCGTCCACCGCGAGTTCGGCAAGGTGCTCGCAGCCGATGGTGGACACCGCGGCGGGGCCGGACTGGCTGGTCAGCAGGCCGATCCGGTGCGTGCCGTCATCCTCCGGTTCCGCGGCCGGCCAGCCGCAGCGGCGGGCCAGCCACTCGACGCCGCCGTCCTCGACCTGGGCAGTGAGCCGGACGGTGGTCCATCCCGCGGCGGCGGGTTCGAAAGCCACCCGCAGGCGGCCGCGCCAGGGCTCGTCGTGCGCCACCACGATGCGCCGCCCGGGCACGATCCCGCTGATCCGACCTAGTATCTGCACCGTGTGACCGTGGCGGCCGCGGCCGACCGGCAGGTTGAACGTCACCGCCGAACCGACCGCGAGCCGATCGCACTCGGCGTCGAAAACCCATCCGGAGCCCCGGCCGGTACCGAATAGACTGAACACCTCCCCCGGGGTGGCCGCGATCGACTCCTCGGCCGAGAGCACCACCGAGCCCAAACTCCTACCCAGCCTTTCCGGAATGTTTGGGTAAAGGTTCGGCCGGCGTCGTTTCGGCGGTCGTTTTCAGCTCGGTGAGCGAGGACTGGAACAGCTCCTGCAAGAAGGTCAGCGCGTCCCGCGCCGGGCCGGCCGAGTCGAGCGAGTAGTAGCGGTTGCGCCCCGCCTTGCGCTCGGCCACCACGCCAGAGGTGCGCAACACCCGCAGATGGCTGGAGACCGTTGTCCTGCCGACCCGCCCGACCTTGGCCGCGATATCCCCGGCACTGCACTCGCCGTGCCGGGCCAGCACCGAGAGAATCTCCCGCCGCACCTCGTCGGCCAACGCGTCGAAGGCCCGGTCCGCAGTCATCCACCCACTCCGTTCGAGGGGAAAAGCCAATAGTCGGGCGACATCGTAGCAATCGGCGCGGCCTGGGCCATGGTGGATACTTCTTCACCCAGGTTACCGTGTACGATAACCTCCGGGAGAAACTGACGTAAATACCGACTCGTCGGTAGCCTTCGCCGTATGCGTCTTCTCGCCAGACTGGGCAGCCTGCACATGGTCGTCGCGGTACTCAGCGCGATCACCGGCCTGTACATGGGAATGGTCGTCCTCAACAATCTCACCGATTTCGGCACCAACCAGGCATTCGTCCGGCATGTGCTGGCCATGGACACCACCTTCGAGTCACCGAATCTGATGTGGCGGGCGATCACGGACCCGACCCTGGCCGACATCGCCTACTTCGCCATCATCGTGTGGGAGGCGCTCACCGCCGTCGCGCTGCTCGGCGGGTTCATCGCCTGGGTGCGTGCACTCGCCGGCCGCACGGGCACCGACACGGCACGCCGCCTTTCCACCCTCGGCTGGCTCATGCAGGTGCTGCTGTTCGGTGGTGGTTTCCTCGCCATCGGCGGCGAATGGTTCCAGATGTGGCAATCCGCCGACTGGAACGGCATGGACGCGGCCATGCGAAACGTCCTGCTGGCCTCGGTCGGCATCATTCTCGCCCACCTGCCGAACCGGGAAACGGCACCGATCGAGGCCGGGAACAGGCACTGAGTTCAGGACCGTCCGGCCAGCAGTTCCGCGGCCGCATGCAGGCTCACAAGGGAACCGCCATGGGTGTCCACCCGGCAACCGGCACCGAGATCCGGTCCAGGGACCCCCGTCTCCACGTGCACGACATCGAGGCCGAGCGCGACCAGCTCGGTGACCAGGCGGGTCGCCTCCGGATACCGGTGCGCGTCCCTTGTCGTCACCACCACCCCGCCGCCTTGCACGCGTGCCGCCAGCTCGCCGGCGTCCAGCTCGCCGCTGGCCGCGCACACCGTGCGGGTGCCCGGCAGCAGTTCGGCCAGCCGCGGCCCGAGTCCCCAGGGCACCGCACCGGCGGCCATACTCGGCGCCACCTGCACGTCCACCACCAGCGGCGGCCCGGCCAGCCCGGCCCGGCCACGGACCCGGATCGCGCCGCGGGCGGCGGACCTCCCGATGTCGGGGTCGATGGCGCCCCCGACGGGCGGCGCCGGGACGGTGCCCAGCTCCGCCACCCTGGCCGCGGCCTCGGCGAGCCTGTCCTCGGTGAGCTCGCCGGCTCGTACCGCCCGCACGATGGCATCCGTCACCTGGGTCACCGCCGCCTCGGCGGCGATCTCACCCCCGATGCAGAGCGCGTCGGCGCCGGCGACCAGCGCGCGCACGGCCGCCGCGGCGAGCCCGTCCACCCGACCGAGTTCGCCTGCCACCGCGCCCATCTCCAGCGCGTCCGTGACCACCGTGCCGGTGAAGCCCAGTTCCCCGCGCAACACGCCGGTGATCGCCTTCGGATTCAGGGTCGCCGGCTCGGCACCCCATTCCGGGACCACCAGGTGCCCCGGCATCACCGCGCGAACCCCGGCCCGCACGGCCGCGGCGAACGGGATCAGCTCGGCCGCGCGTAGTTCGGAGTCGGTGCGCCTGAGCACCGGGAGCGCGAAGTGAGAATCCGTTGTGGACGCTCCGTGACCAGGAAAATGCTTGGCGCAGGCGGCGACACCGTATCGCTGCGACCCGGATACGAAGGCGGCCACCTGCGCCGCGGCGGCGGCCGGGTCGGAACCGAAGGAACGTACGCCGATGATCGGATCGTCCCGGGTGAGGGTCAGATCGGCACAGGGTGCGAGGTTCAGGGTGACCCCACACCCGGCGAGCCGACCGCCGAGTCCCTCCGCGACGCTGCCGGTGAGCTCCGGGTCGGCCACCGCGCCGAGCGCGAGCGGGCCGGGAAACAACGATCCGGTCCCCGCGTCCAGCCGGGTGACGTCACCACCCTCCTCGTCGATCCCGACGACCACCCGCTCGCGCCGATCCCGCAGCCGCGTACTCAGCTCCGCCACCTGCTGATCGTCCACCACGTTTCGGGCGAACAGCACCACACCGCCGAGACCACGGTCGAGTGCGGCCAGCACCCAGTCCGGCGCGCGGGCCCCTTCGAACCCGGCGAGCAGCACGCCCGCGGCGAGCTCGCGCAACTCACTTTCCACAACGGGCACTTGTCATCCCTTCACCGCGCCGGCGGTACCGCCGGACACCAGCTTGCGCTGCACCAGCAGGAAGAACACCAGCGCGGGCACGGAGTACAGGACGGCACCGGCCATCGCGCCACTCCAGTCGGTTCCGAACGCGGTCTGGAAGGACTCCAGCCACACCGGCAGGGTGTACTTCGACGAGTCGCGCATGAACACGAAGGCGTACAGGAACTCGTTCCACGCGGTGATGAAGCCGAACACCGAGGTGGCCACCAGCCCGGGACCGAGCAGGGGCAGGGTCACCCTGCGGAAGGCTCCCCAGCGGCCGCACCCGTCGACCATCGCCGCCTCTTCCAACTCGACCGGGATCCCGTTGACGAAACCGCGCAGGGTCCAGATGGTGAACGGCAGGGTGGTGGCGAAGTACACCAGCAGGAGCGAGGGCAGGGTGTTCAGCAGCCCGAGGTCCTTCATCAGCAGGTACATCGGGATGAACAGGGCCTCCAGCGGCGCCAGCTGGGCCACCAGCACCAGCAGCACGAAGCCCTTGCGCCCGCGAAAGCGCAGCCTGGCGAGCGGGACCGCCGCGAGCAGGCCGGCGACCAGCGAGCAGGCGACCGCGCCGAGGGTCACGATCAGGCTGTTGGTCAGGTAGGTGGCGAAACCCGGCTTGGCGATCGCGGTGGCGAAGTTGTCCAGGGACACCGAGAGCGGGATCAGGTCGTACCGCGCGGACAGCACCTCGATCGGCGGCTTGAGCGCGCTGGTGATCATCCAGTAGGTCGGGAAGGCGAAGACCGCGGCCACCAGCAGGCCGATGGTGCCCAGCAGGATCCGTCGCGGCCCGGTTCGCATGCTGCTCATGCCTGCCCCTCCCTGGTCCGCAGCAGTAGTTGCAGGTACCTCGCGGTGAGCACCACCAGCAGCAGCACCATCAACGTGGCCACCGCGGAGGCCACACCGAATCGGCTGTCGGCGATGCCCTTGAGGTACAGCAGCACCGGCAGGGTGGTGCTCTCCCCGTCCGGTCCCCCTTCCCTGATGGCCCACACCTGCGCGAACACCTTGAAGTTCCACAGCACGGAGAGGAACGTGGTCAAGGTGATCAGCGGCCGCAGCGCGGGCCAGCTGACCGCGCGGAAGACCTGCGAAGGCCGTGCCCCGTCGATGCCGGCCGCCTCGTACAGGTCCTTGGGCACGGTGAGCAGGCCGGCGTACAGCGTGAAGGTGACGAACGGGACCGCCTGCCAGATGATCAGCAGGCTGATCACCGCCAGCGTGCTCACCCCGCTGCCGAACCAGGAATGTCCCGCGAAACTCTCGAAACCCAGTTTGACCAGTGTCTTGTTCAGGATCCCGTACTGCTGATCGAAGATCCACTGGAACACGGTGGTCGAGGCAATGATCGGCATGGCCCAGGCCAGCACCAGGGTCACCTGCAGGATGACCCGTACCGCGGACGGCAGGTGCCGCATCAGCAGGGCGATCAGCAACGCGCAGGACATGACGCCGCCGACACAGGTGGCGGTGAAGGCCAGCGTGCGCAACGTGATCGTCCAGAACTCCGGGTCGGCGAAGATCTCCCGGTAGTTCGCCAGCCCGACCCACACCACCTCGCCGCGGACCAGCGCGCCGAGATCGAGCCTGCGCAGGCTGATCCCGATCACCTGTACCGCGGGCCAGCCCAGGAACGCGACCAGCACGAGCACCGCGGGGGCGAGCAACAGATAGGGCATGGCGCGCTCACCGGTGAGCCGGCGCACCGCGGAGCGTGCCTTCCGGCCACCGGACGGTGCCGGCGGGTGGTCGCCCGCCGGCACCGTGGGAAGTACCGTTGTCATCTACTGACCAGTGCGGCGCTCAGCCGGCCAGTGCGCTGGTGAGCGCGGCGTTGGCGTCGGCGCTGGCGGTGTCGATGTCCTTGGCCCCGGTGAGCACCGCGGTCAGCATGTCCTTCAACGGATTCTGCCCGGCCTCGATGCTGCCCCACTCCGGGCTGGCCGGAACGGCCCTCCCCTTCTGCGCCGCCTCGGCCATCGCCTTGCCGAACGGGTCGGCTTCCAGCGCGCTGGTGTCCTTGGACGTGCCGGGCACCATGCCCGCCTCGGCGATCTTACCCTGGTACTTGGCGCTGCTGATCAGCTTCAGGTACTCCTTGGCCAGTTCCGGATTCTTGCTGTTGGCCGGGATGGCGAGGTTGGAGCCGCCGAGGAACACCGGGGCGTTCTCGCCGGCGACCTTCGAAGGGATCGGGAAGGCTCCGGTCTTGGCCTCCAGCTCCGGGGCGTCCTCCGTTACGCTCGCCATCTCCCACGGCAGGCCGATGAACATCGCGACCTTGCCCTGGCCGTATATCCCCGACTGCGCGGGCGTCTGCTCGTCGGAGTCCTTCGGCGCGGTGGTGCCGGAGGACTCCACCAGCTCCTGGTAGAAGGCCAGCCCGTCCTTGGACTCGGCCGAGTCCAGCGTGGCTTGGAAACCGTCGCCGGTGGCCCGCGCGACGTCGCCGCCCTCGTCCCAGATGAAGGACAGCAGCGTGTACCAGTTCTGACCAGGCATGTACAACGACTGGAACTCGGGATCGTCGCCGAACTTCTCGTTCAGCTTGGTGATCGCGTCCAGCCACTCCGCCCGCGAGGTCGGCGGGCCGGCGATCCCGGCCTCGGTGAACATGTCCTTGCGGTAGAACACCTCGCGGTTGGCCGCGAAGAACGGCATGCCGTACTGCTTGCCGTCGTACTCACCGGACGCGCGCAGGCCCTCCAGCCACTCCGCGGAGTTCAGCTCGGTGGCCGAGCCGGAAAGGTCGAGCAGCACCTGCTCGGCGGCGAACTGCGGGGTCTGGGTGTTGCCGAGCTCGATCACGTCCGGCGGGTTGTCCCCGGCCAGCGCGGTCGTCAACTTCTCCTGGATCCCGTTCCACTGCTGTACCTCGTAGTTGACCGTGACGCCCTCGTTGGCGGCCTCGAGCTCGCCGTGCAGCTCGTTGGTCAGCGTCTCCGGCGCGGAGCCCTCCATCATCCACACGGTCAGCGCGCGCGGACCGTCCTCGGGCTCGCCGCCCGTGTCGCCGCCGGAACCGGCGCAGCCGGTGGCCAACAGCGCCACGGCCGCGGCTGAGACCGCGCCCTTCACCCAACGTCTCACTCGTGCCGCCCTCCTCGCCCGGACCACTGCCGGGTAGTTGTCTCAGTGGTGTAGACCAATAGAGGTAGAGCGTGGTCCGGACCACAGGTACTGTCAAGCGGGTTGCCAATCCGTTGCAAAGCCCATCGCACGGCGGTGATCTGGCCGAACGGCGCCATTCCGTAAGATCGCTGGTCGCACCGCGGAGAGGCATGCACCGCCGAACCGTAGGCATGTCTGGTGAATCACTGACCCGACTCCGGGTGTACATTCCGGTGCCATGAGAAGGGGTGCCCTCGCGTGCGGTCTGTTGCTGGTGGCCACGCTGGCAGCCGGCTGCGCCGGAGAAACGGAGTCCGGAGGCGGCCGGGACAAAGCGGCACTGGTGATCGCACAGGGCGGCATCGGCGACGAGTCCTACAACGATCTCGCGCTCAGCGGGTTCGAGTCCTCGACCGAGAAGCACGGCATCGAGGGCAGCCCGATCGAGTCCGCGGACATCGTCGCGCAGGGCGAGCAGATCCTGCGGCGTGCCGCCACCACCGGCTTCGGCCTGGTGATCGACCTCGAGTTCTCGCACGGGGAGATCCTGCCGACGGTCGCCGCCGAGCACCCGGACGTCCGCTGGGCCATCCTGAACACCGAGGTGCGGGGCGAGAACGTGCTCTCGATCATGTTCGCCGAGCACGAGGGCTCCTACCTCGCCGGCGCGCTCGCCGCGATGATGACCACCCAGACCGGCAACCCGAAGATCAACCCGGCCAAGAAGATCGGCGTCATCGGCGGCACCAAGTCGGTGGGCATCGACAAGTTCGTCTCCGGCTACGTGCAGGGCGCGCGGGAAACCGATCCCGAGGTGGAGGTCCTGGTCAAGTACAGCAACACCTTCGGGGACCCGGCCACCGGAAGGCAACTCGCCTCCACCATGTACGAACAGGGCGCGGACATCGTCTTCCAGGTCGCGGGCGGCACCGGTGCCGGCGTGATCCAGGAAGCCGCCGACGCGGGCCGCTACGCCATCGGCGTAGACACCAACCAGGACGACATCGCGCCGGGCCACGTGCTCACCAGCATGGTCAAGCGCAGCGACCAGGCCGTGGCCAGGACCGTGGCGCGGTTCGCCGAGGGCCGGTTCACCGGCGGCGAGACTCTCACCCTCGGGTTGTCCGAAGGCGGTGTCGGGCTCACCGGGTTCGAGCACACCAAGCAGGACATCCCGGAACCGATCCGCACCCGGATCGGCGAGTTGCGGGAGGAGATCGTCGACGGCAGGCGGGACGTGTGGAACGTGGTGAGCCAGGGATACCCGAGCTGGCTCACCGGCTGACCCCGTGACCGCCCCACTCGGTGCCCGTGCCGTGCACCGGAGGTTCGGCCAGGTCGTCGCGAACGACGACCTGAGTATGGATGTCCACAGTGGAACCGTGCATGCCGTCGTCGGGGAGAACGGTGCGGGCAAGACCACCCTGATGCGGATCCTCGCCGGTCTCGACCAGCCGGACTCCGGCACCGTGGTCCTGGACGGCGCACCGGTCCGGCTGCGCGGCCCGGCCGACGCCGCCGCTCGCGGCATCGCCATCGTGGAGCAGGAGCCGGCCATGGTCGGCGAGCTGACCCTGCTGGAAAACCTGGTCCTCGGCGCGGAACCACGCCGAGGTCCGCTCATCGACTGGCGCGTGGCACGGGCCGAGGCGCACCGGGTCGCCGCCGAGGCCGGGCTCGACCCGCCGTGGGACACCCGCGCCGCCGATGCCCCGGTGAGCGCGCGTCAGCAGGTCGCCATCCTGCGCGCACTGCTGCGTTCCGCTCGCGTTCTGATCATGGACGAACCCACCTCGGCGCTGGCACCGGCACAGGTGCGGCGGCTGTTCCGCCTGCTGCGCGGGCTGCGCGAGGCCGGGCACACCGTGGTGTTCATCAGCCACAAACTGAACGAGGTGCTGGACATCGCCGATGTGGTCACGGTGCTGCGGCGGGGCAGGACGGTCACCACCGTGGACGCCGCCACCGTCGGCCAGCGCGAGCTGACCGAGCTCGCCGTCGGCCGGTACGTCCCGGACACCGAGTTCCGCCCTGCCGGGCGACCGGGTGCGGCCGTGCTGACGCTGGACGGCCTCACCGCAGCCGGGTCGCCGGGCCTGCACGAGGTGTCCTTCGAGGTGCGTGCCGGTCACATCGTCGGTGTCGCCGGGGTCAGCGGGAGCGGTCAGGACGAGCTCGCCGGCTGCGTCGTCGGGCTGCACCCGGCTACCTCGGGCCGGATCCTGCTGCGGGGCGAGGACGTCACCGGATGGAAGGTGGCCGACCGGCGGGCCGCCGGACTCGGCTATGTCGGCGCCGACCGTACCCGCGAGGGCCTCGCGCCGGACGCGTCCCTCGCCGACAACGCGATCGCCGGCGCGCACCGCGGGCCGTCGTCCCGCGGCGGATGGTTGAGCCGGACCGCGATGCGGGCCGCCGTCGACCGGCTCACCGGTGAGTACGCGGTGCGGCACGGGCGGTTGACCGATCCGGTGCGGACACTGTCCGGGGGCAACCAGCAGCGGCTGGTGCTCGGGCGCGAGCTGGAACGCCGGCCCCGCATGCTGGTCGCGGCGCACCCCACGCGTGGGGTGGATGTCCAGGGCATCGCCTTCCTCCACGAACGGCTGCGCGCCCTGCGCGACGGCGGCGCCGCCGTGCTGCTGGTGTCCGAGGAGCTGGACGAGTTGCTCGCACTCAGTGACCGGATCGTGGTGCTGTCCGGCGGCCGCCTCGCCGGAGAGCTCGGCGGCGGGCCGCACAACCGGGCGGCCGTCGGTGAGCTGATGCTGGGTGGGAGCGCGCGGGGATGAGCGCGCTGGCGCCCGGCAGGCTGCTGCCCGCACTCGCCCCCGTCCTCGCGGCACTCACGGTCGGTGCGCTCGTCCTGCTCGCCACCGGGGACGATCCGCTCACCGTCTACCCCCTGCTGCTGCGCGAGGCGTTCGGCGACCTCGACCGGGTCGCCGCCACCCTGGTCGCGGCGACCCCGCTGCTGTTCACCGGGCTGGCCACCGCGTTCACCTTCCGCGCCGGGGTGTTCAACGTCGGGGCCGAGGGCGGGTTCGTGCTCGGCGGCCTGGCCGCGGCCACTGTGGGTGCGCACCTCACCGGGCTGCCGGGTCCGCTGGTGGCCCTGCTCGCACTGGCCGCGGGCACCGCGGCCGGCATGGCGACCAGCGCGGTCCCCGGCTGGCTGCGGGCCAGGTGGGAGGTGAACGAAGTGGTCATCACGCTCATGACCAACTTCATCGCACTCGGCCTGGCCGGGTGGCTGGTGACCTCCTTCCTCCAGGCCGAGGGCGTGGCCAACTCGGCCACCCCGCTGGTGCCGCCGGACGCCTGGCTGCCGGTGCTGCTGTCACCCGGCCTCACCGTGGGCGTGCTGCTCGGGCTGGCGCTGCTGGCCGGATACGCCTGCTGGATCCGCTACTCGGTTCCCGGCTACGAGTTGCGGATGACCGGGCACAACCCGGAGTTCGCGCGGGCACAGGGCATCCGTACCGGCCGGGTGGTGCTGGTCGCCATGCTGGTGTCCGGCGCGGTGGCCGGGCTGGGTGGCGGGGCGCAGGCGCTCGGTGTGGTGCATCGCTTCGTCGAGGGATTCTCCCCCGGCTACGGCTTCACCGGTATCGCCGTGGCGCTGCTCGGCCGCAACGGTGCCCTCGGCGTCGCCCTCGGCGCGTTGTTCCTCGGCGCCATGTCCTCCGCGGGCGCCACCGTGCAGTTGTTCAGCGACATCCCGCTGGACATCGTGCAGGTGCTCACCGGCGCGGTGATGATCTTCGCCGTGGCCAGGGGTGCCCTGTCCAGGGGCGCGGCGCGGTGATCGAGTCACTGGTCGCCTCGGCACTGCTGCTGTGGACCCCGCTCGCGCTGGCCGCCACCGGCGGGCTGCTCAACCGGGTGGGCGGCATCGTGAACATCGGGCTGGAGGGGCATATGCTCGCCGGCGCGCTCACCGCGGCGCTGGTCAGCGGCGCGGCCGGCGACTGGCTCGCCGGCGTGGCCGCGGCGGCGGCCACCGGCGCCCTGCTCGGCCTGCTGATGTCCCTGCCGATCACCCGGCTCGGCGCGAACCCGATCGTCGTGGGCCTCGGGTACAACATCATGATCGCCGGGGTCGCGGGCTACCTGCTGAGCAAGCTGTTCGGGGTGTCGGGGACGCTGCGCGTGCCAGGGCTGGACCCGCTGCCCCGGCTCGATCTCCCGTTCCTCGCCGAGGTTCCGGTGCTGGGCGTGCTGATGTCCGGCAAGGATCCGCTGTTCTGGCTCGCCGTACTGGCGCTGCCCGCGGTGAGCATGCTGCTGCGGCACACCCGCGCCGGGCTCCGGCTACGGGCCGCGGGGGCCGGCGCGGAGACCGCGCGGTCGCTCGGCCTGCCCGCCACCCGGATCCGGGACCAGTCCAGCGTGCTGGCCGGCCTGCTCGCCGGCGTGGCCGGCGCGCAGCTGTGCCTGGGCCAGGTCGGACTCTTCCACACCGATATGGTCGCCGGGCGCGGGTTCATCGCGCTCGCCGCCTTCTACTTCGGCAGGTCACGTCCGTTGCCGACGGCCGCGGCCTGCCTGCTGTTCGCCTTCTTCGACGCCGGTCAGGCCCGTGTCCAGACCGGGGGTGGCGCCGCGCACCTGCTGCAAACCCTGCCGTATCTTGTAGTGGCCGTAGTACTGACCGTCACCGGCATCCGGGAAAGCCGTCGCAGAACCCGAAGGGCGGGCTGATCATCACAACCCCAGGAACGGCGCTGATCCTCGTGGACGTGCTCGAGGCGTTCTTCACCCCTGGCAAACCCGCCTACTACCCCGAGTCGGCCGAGGTGCTCGACCCGTTGCGCGGCCTGCTCGCCAGGGCGCGGGATCGGGGGCGGCTGGTGGTGCACGCGGTCGAGCGGCACTATCCGGGGCTGGCCGACTTCGAGCACAAGAAGCTCCCGCGACACTGCGAGATCGGGGACGACCAGGCCCGCTACGTCGAGGGTTTCCAGCCCACCGGCCCGCCGGACGAGATCGAGGTGCCCAAGCGGCGCTACTCCGCGTTCTACGCCACCGACCTGGATCTGCTGCTGCGCGAGCAGCGGATAGCCAGGGTCGTCGTCGCCGGGGTGAAGACGAACGTCTGCGTCCGCGCCACCGTGCAGGACGCGTTCGCCGCGGGGTACGAGGTGCTGCTACCGCGGGAGGCCACGAACTCCAACCGTCCACACCTCGCCGAGGCCAGCCTCGAGGACATCAACCGGTACTTCGGCAAGGTCGTCTCACTCGAGCAAGCATGGGAAAGCTTGTGATGCCACGAGTCGCGGTAGTCGGTTACGCCAGCGTGGATCACGCGATGGCGACCGAGGAGTTCCGGGGCGCACGGGGCACCACCCTGATCAGGGAACGGCTGTCCGAGCCGTGGCCGGGGATCGGCGGGATCGCCTACGCCGCGCGCGGCCTGGCCGAGGCCGGTCTCGAGGTCAACGCCGTGACCTGGGTCGGTGCGGACGCCCTCGGCGAGGAGTACACCGAACGGCTCGCCTCCTTCGGCGTGGACACCACCGGCGTCGTGGCGGCCGGGGACCGCACCCCGTCCTGCTACCTGTTCTACGGCCCCGAGGGCGACACGGTGGTGGTCTACGACCCCGGCGACCGGATGCCGACCGGCCTCACCGACGCGCAGCGGGAGGTGCTCGCGGGCTGCGACTGGGTGTGCCTGCTGGTCGGCCCGCGCTCGGCCACCGTGGACGTGCTGCGGATGTTGCGCCCCGAGCAGCGGCTCGCCTGGGGGGTCAAGGGCGATCCGGATGCCTACACCGCCGCGCTGGTACATCGCCTGCTGTTCCGGGTCAGCGTCCTGACCTTCAGCGCCCGGGAGCGGATTTTCCTGGAGCGGATGCTCACCCCGCGCACACTCCGCGACCGAACACCCCGCGAGGCGCTGCTGGTGGAGACCAACGGCACGGCCGGAATCCGGTTCTGGCACGGCGAGCAGCGCGGCGCGCTGTCGGTCACCCCGATCGACGCGGTGGACACCACCGGTGCCGGTGACGTGCTGTTCGCGGCGACCGTGGCCAGCATGATCGAGCAACCGGACGGCGAGCTGGCCGTGCGCCACGGGGTGGACGCCGCCACCGCGCTGCTGCGCAGCCGCTTGCCCGCCACGTTGCGGATCCGGACGGAGTAGCCACCGGTGACCGAGCAATCCGGCAGGGCCTGGTTTCTTCGATGCGGCGCGGAGGATGTCGGCGAGCTTGCCGTCCTGGTGGGCGACCGCGGCCGGGTGACCGCCGTCGCCGAGATACTCGCGGAACCGGTCCTGCTGAACACCGACCGCGGGCTGACCACGGTGACCGGCCGATACGCCGGGCAGCGGGTCACCGTGGCCGCGTTCGGAATGGGCGCACCGGCCGCCGCGCTCGTGCTGGAGGAGCTGGCCATGCTCGGCGTGCGCCGGTTCCTCCGGCTGGGCACCGCCCTGGCCGTCGGCGGCACCGGGCTCGGCGACCTCGTGCTGGCCGATGGCGCGATACGCAACGAGTCCACCTCGGCGAGCTACGCCCCCGCGGCCTTCCCCGCCGTCCCGGACCCCGTGCTGTACGCGGCGGTGCGGGCGCGACTGCGCGATACGCCGCGCCGGTGGGTGTCCGGCCTGTTCGCCTCCCAGGACGGCTTCTACACCGAGATGGTCGCCGCCCGCCCGGAGCGCGCGGCCGCGGTGTCGGCGCACCTGGCGGAGCTGGTGCGGTACGGGGTGCGCGCGATGGACATGGAGACCTCGGCCGTGCTGGTCGCCGCGCGCGTGCTCGGGGTGCGCGCGGCCTCGCTGTGCCTGGCCAGCGTCACCGCGCCGGAGCGGCGCCGGATGGACGGAACGGAGCGGGCGGACGCCGAGTTGGCGCTGATGCGCACCGGGCTCGACGCCCTGACCGTCCCCGGCTGAGCAGCTCCTCAGAACAGCGAGACGTGCCCGCTGGTCTCCGGGGTCCAGTCGTCCGGCGAGCGGGGCGCGGGCGCCTTCGGGCCGCTCGGCCAGGCATGCTTGACCTCGTCCAGCATGCAGGGTACGTCCCGCAGTTCGAGCAGCTCGTCCTGGCAACGCTCGCATTCCATCAGGTGCGTCTCGAAGGCCACATGATCCGGCTGATCGAGCACCCCGAGCAGGTAAGCGGCGATGTCAGCGTGGCTGGTCTCGGCCATCCTCGCGGTCCCCCCGATCTCGCAACGCACGACGTAGCGCACGAACGGCGTGGTAGATTCTCGATTTGACCGTACCTGGCGGAACGCCGAGAGACACCGCCGCCTCGTTCACGGTTCGATCACGGATGTATGTCTGCAATACGGCATCACGTTGCTCCGGTGAAAGGGTACTGAGCGCCTCGTACACCACGAGCGCGGCCAGTGTTCTGTCCGATTCGTCGGGAACTCCGACCGAATCCGCATCGACCTCCTCGACCTCTTGCGGCCGGGCCTTTCGACTTCGCCAGCCATCAATGACGATGCGTCTCGCCACCGTATACAACCAGGCCAGCAACGTGTCAGGTCTGCGATCGAGCTTGTGCGCGTTGCGCCAGGCCCTGATCAGCGTCTCCTGCACGACGTCTTCGGCCCAATGCCGGTCCTGACCAGTCAGTTTGAGCGTATACGCCATCAACTGCCTGCCGAATTCCTGATACAACGTCCGCACGAGGTCGTCGGAACCAGCCGCGCTGGCGTACTGACGGACCACGGGGTTGAGTGTCCGGCTTGGGTGGGCCACGGGGGACATCCTTGTGGTGTGCTGGGCTATGTGTCCAGTACCGATATCACGAGAGTATTTCTTTGAACCAGACCGGATCATCCGCCGTATATCCCACTGTAGGCCCCGCAAACGTCGCACCCCGAGCGACTATGCCGTCCACTATGGACCATGACGTCCATAGTGGATTCACCGTGCCCGCTTGCAGGGGTTTCGTCGAATGAGGGTCCTGCCGGCCACGCGCACACCAGGGAGGAACTGATGACCGACAGCGCGGAACGGATCGTGATCGTCGGCGCGGGCGTGGCCGGGCTACGCGCCGCCGAGAGACTCCGTGAGCTGGGCTTCGACGGGGAGGTGGTGATCATCGGCGATGAACGGCGTCGGCCGTACCACCGGCCCGCGGCATCCAAGCAGTTGCTCGGTGGTACGGCACGCGAATCGGACCTGGCCTTGCGGACCTATACCGACCTGGACGCGCGATGGCGGCTCGGCACGACGGCCACCCGACTGGACACCAGCCATCGGATCGTGCACCTGCCCGGTGGCGAGGAACTGCGTTATGACGGGCTGGTCATCGCGACCGGCGTCTTCCCGAAACACCTGCCCGGTGCCCCCCGGCACGACCCGCGGGTACGTGTGCTACGGACCGTCGAGGACGCGGTCGCCGTGCGGAGGGCGCTGGCCGGCAGCAACAAACCGGCCGTGGTGCTCGGCAGCGGGCTGATCGGCTGCGAGTTCGCGGCCACCATGCGCCACCTCGGCAGGGACGTGACCATCGTGGGCCGCTCCCCCACTCCGCTGGACCGGCTCGGCACGGGGGTCGGCTCCGCGGTGACCAGGCTGCACCGCCAGCACCGGGCCGGGCTCGCACTGGGTACCTCGGTGCGGCACTGGATCAACCTCAAGGACGGCATCGGGCTGCACCTGGCCAACAGCAGGTTGCTGGTCGCCGGCTGCGTGGTGCTCGCGATCGGCAGCGTGCCGGCCACCGACTGGATGCGCGGCTCGGGGCTGGTACTCGAGGACGGTGTGCTGTGCAAGTCGACCCTGTTCGCGGCGGGGGTGAACGATGTGGTCGCGGCCGGGGACGTGGCCCGCTGGCCGAACCTGCGCTTCGACGAGGTGCCACGGCGGGTCGAGCACTGGATCAACGCGGTCGAGATGGGCCGGGCGGCCGCGGAGAACCTGCTGGCGGGCCAGCAGGGCGCGCGGCCGTTCACCCCGATACCGCGAGCCTGGTCCGGTCAGTACGAGGTACGGCTACAGACCGTGGGACTACCGGCCCTCGGCACCGACACGGTGCGCCTGGCCGAGGGCGTGACCGGGTACGTCCGCGCCGGCAAACTGGTCGGCGCGTGCACCTGGGACCGCCCGCGAGCGATGTTGCACTGGGCCGAGGAGCTGGAACGCCAACTGCCGGTGCCGCAGCCCGCCCGACCACACCGGCACACCCGGGAGCCGGAGATCACCCCGCTGGCCACGGTGCCGCCGGTTCCGGCGCGGACCACGACTCCGCCACTGGGCGACCTGTGGTTGTCTGGTGCCTGAGCGGGCCGGGTCAGCCACGCCTGGAGCTCAGCACGTTGCCGATGAGCTCCAGTGCGGGGCCGGTCTCCGGGCCGAGCTCGCCGGAGAAGGAGACCGCGCCGAAGCCCGCGTCGGCCAGTTTGTCCAGGCCTGCGGCCAGGTCACCGGCATCGCCCGCGGCCATGAACAGGTCGACGGTGCGGTCGCTGATCTCCTCGAGCCGTTCGGTGGCCCCGTCCCGCACGGCAGCCCGCGCGGCCTCCACCTCGGCCTCCGGCACGCCGTGGAACGTCAGCAGCGGACCGAGGTGCGGCAGGAAGGTGGCCAGTACCCTGCGCGCACCCCGGCGGGCGTACTCCCGGTCCGGGTGCACGAAGGTCCAGTTCTCCACGACGAAGTCGACCTCACCCGGGTCGCGACCCACCTCTTTCGCGCCCGCGGCGACATGCTCGGCGAGCATGCTGGGGTAGGCCGGGTCCCACTGCGCGGCGACCCGGAGGCCGTCACAGTGCGCGCCGGCGAGCCGGGCTCCTTTGGGCCCGAGGGCGCCGAGGTACACCGGTACCCGCCGGCCGGTGCCGAAATGCAGCCGTGCCGTGTCGGCGAGGGTGAACGTCGCGCCCTGGTGACCGCCACCGTCCCCGCCGACCAGCGCCCTGATCACGTCGATCGCCTCGCGCACCCCGGCCAGGGTCGCCGGATTGCGCATGCCGAGCAGCTCGTACATCGAGCCACGACCGATACCGAGCACGGCACGCCCGCCGGAGAGCTCGTCCAGGTGAGCCAGGTTCGCCGCGAGCTGGGCCGGATGGGTGAGGTAGGGGTGCGTGACGTTCGGCCCGAGCTGCGGCCGCGAGGTGGCGCGGGCCAGGTCGCACAGCACCGGCCACACCGGCCTGCGCAGCAGCACATCGTGCACCGTGATGTCCTCGAAGCCCAACTCCTCGGCCCGTCCGGCCAGCTCAGGGTAGGCGTCGATCGGCAGGTTCCCGTGCAGTTGCAGGAGGTAACGCATCCTCACCTTTCGCTGGTCGCCATGCCCTCGCGGGCGAGCCGGCGCAGTTCGTCCAGATCACGGGTGCCGAGCAGGTCCGGTCCCCGCCCCGAGGCGGCGAGGTCCTCGCCGAGCGCGGCGCCCATCAGCGCCAGTATCGCGGCACCCGTCGGCGCAGGGACGCCTGCCAGCCGCGCGAGTTCGACGTTCAGCACCAGCCCGCACCGGATGTCCTCGTGTACGTAGCGGTGGTCGATGTGCACCGACTCGCGCCACAGGTTGGAGGCGAGCAGCCGCGCCTTGGCGTCCGGAGGATACATCGAGGTGTCCTTGCCGAGGTGGTAGTCCAGCAACGGCCAGTGCGGCTCCCCGAACCCCAGCCGCTCACGCAGCGCGACGCGTTCGGCGTCCAGCGCCCGCGTGGTGGCCAGCACCGAGGGTGAGGTGCCGTCGGCGTGGATGTCGAAGCGGTCGCCGAAGGACTCGATGGCCCCCAGGTTGTGCACGATGAGCGGCGGATGGATGACCGGCCCCCAGTTGGCGAGGGCGGCGTCCAGACCGTCACGTACCCGCACGGCCGTCGGGAAGGCGGCGGCGAACCGGGCATGCGCCTCGTCGGCGAGTGGGCCGGTGCCGGGAACGGAGCCGACCGGCAACCGGCCGGCCGTGACCGGGATGCTGACCTCGCCGGGCGCGGTCACGCGCGCGAGGTACGGCAACGTTCCGGTTTCCAGGAAGGCCACATCCGGCCGCAGTCGCGCGCCGAGCCAGGTGCCGAAGGTGCCCGGGGTGAAGGCCACCGCCTGCCCCGGCTCGAGCACCGCGGCCAGCGCGTCCAGCAGTTCCCGCTGCGCCGAGGCCGGGACGGGCGCGATCACCAGGTCGCTGCCCGCGACCGCAGCGTCCAGGTCGTTGGTGGCGAGGGCGACCGTGATCTCGCCACGAGTCTCGCCCGCCACGTACCGGACACGGCCACCCGGTGGCAGCGGGGCCCGCCTGCGCCACCACCGGACCTCGTGCCCACGGAGGGTGAGATCGACGGCGGTGGCATGGGAGCCGTTCCCGCCGCCCAGTACCGCCACGATCAACGGTGCCTCCACGGTCCGGGCTGCCTGTTGCCGGCGAAGTAGATCATCGCCGCGCAGCCTAGCCGAGCGGGTGAGTCCGCTGAGCAGACCGTCGTCCGGCGACGCCAAGGACCCGTTGCTTGACCAGGAGCCAGCTCGCGCATTATGGTCTAGACCACATCGGCAAGCGCAAACCCTTTCTCGCCCTGCTCACAACCGAGATCAAGGGGAAGACGGATGTATCCCTGACACGCCTCATCGAGGGGGCGGAACCTGGCCGCGGGCCCGATCCTCGGCCGGGACGACCGCTTGCCGTACCTCATTCCCTTTTCCCGCCCTGTGGCGAGTCCCTGCGCTCGTCTGGGAACTGTGGATGTGTCCGAGAAGGAGCTGAGATGAATCTGAAGAAGAAGCTCGCGGTGGTCGCCGCCGGCGCGGGCGTCGCCCCGCTGATCCTGGTCGCGCTGCCCGCGGGCGTGGCCAACGCGCACGGGTACGTGTCCTCGCCGCCGAGCAGGCAGGCCCAGTGCGCACAGGGGACCGTGTCCTGCGGATCGATCAAGTGGGAGCCGCAGAGCGTCGAGGGGCCCAAGGGCCTGCGTAGTTGCAGTGGTGGCAACTCCCGGTTCTCCGAGCTGGACGACGACGGCAAGGGCTGGCGCGCGACCCCGGTCGGCAACTCGGTGACGTTCAAGTGGACGTTCACCGCGCGGCACGCCACCGCGAACTACGAGTACTTCCTGAACGGCCGCAGAATCGCCGAGTTCAA
This sequence comes from Amycolatopsis cihanbeyliensis, assembly GCF_006715045.1. Taxonomy (GTDB): domain Bacteria; phylum Actinomycetota; class Actinomycetes; order Mycobacteriales; family Pseudonocardiaceae; genus Amycolatopsis; species Amycolatopsis cihanbeyliensis. Next base: position 709,398 of record NZ_VFML01000001.1, read on the forward strand.
CGGCAATGGCCAGCAGCCGCCGCCCACCATCTCGCACAACGTCAATCTCGGCGGGGTGAGCGGCCGGCAGAAGGTGCTCGCGGTGTGGAACATCGGCGACACCGGCAACGCCTTTTACGCCTGCATCGACCTGAACGTCAACGGCGGAGGGGACCCGGACCCCGAGCCGACCACCACGACCACGACACCACCGCCGGACACCACCACGACCACTCCCCCGCCCAGCAGCGGAACCTGGGAGGTCGGCACGGCTTACCAAACGGGTAGCGAGGTGACCTACAACGGTTCCTCCTACCGTTGCCGGCAGACACACACCGCCATCGCCGGCTGGGAACCCGCCAACACCCCCGCCCTGTGGCAAGAAGTCTGAGTTCGCCGCGGGTCCGCGCTCCCATCGGGGCGCGGGCCCGTCGCGGGAAGTAAGGCGACCATGCGGTCTTTCCTGCTCGTCCTCACCGTCGCGGCCACCGTGGCGCTCACCGGCTGCGGCAGTGCCCCCACCGGAACTCCCCAGGAGAACCCGGCGCCCACCGCGCCTCCGCCCCCCGCCGAACCGGCCTCGGCGCAGTTCAACGAGGCCGACCTGCTGTTCCTGCGGACGATGATCCCCCACCACGAGCAAGGCCTGGACATGGCGCGCCAGGCCAAGCAGCGCGCGACCAGCGCCGAGGTGCGGCAGCTCGCGGGCGCCATCGAGGCGACCCAGCAGTACGAGGTCGAGACCATGACGACCTGGCTGCGTGGCTGGAACCAACCGCTCACCGCCGAGCGCTCGGCGCACTCCGAGCACTCCGGGAGCGCCGAACACTCCGAGCACGCGGACATCCACACCACCGACCCCGAGGTCATCACCGAGTTGGAGCGGACAGCGAGCGAGGAGTTCGACTCGACCTTCCTGAACGTGTTCACCGGCCACCAGCACAACGCCGTTGCCATGGCCAGGAAAGAAACCACCGAGGGCAAGAACCCGGAAGCCAAGGACCTCGCCGACCGGATCGTGCAGTCCCGCACGGCACAGATCGAGCAGATGCTGACGATCCTCGGCGGGTAGCGTCGCGGTCAGGCGTAGCGAAAACTCCTTTCGCGACCGCGGTAAAACCCGATCGAGTGATGCGGATACCGGTCGTTTCACTATTTACCGTTATCGACATAGTATCGAACGCATGAACGACACCAACATCGACGTTCCTGGGTGGACGACGGACGAGCTCCTCGCCACCCCCACCGACGACCTCACCGAACAGGAGGCCCTCACGTTTCTGTACGGCATCAGCCGGATGCAAGCCATGCTGGACGCCGTCCGAATGAAGGCCATCGAACGATTCGCCACGTTGCGGGCGGACGACGAACGGGTGCGGGACATTCTCGCGGCGGAACTCAAGGTCACTTCGGCCAAAGCGGGGGACGATCTCGCCCTGGCCCACACGCTGCACACCCGACTACCCCGAACCCGCCACGCCCTCACCACCGGCATCCTCGACCTGGCCCGCGCGCGGCAGATCGACCGCGCCACCACCCCACTCACCGACGGCCAGGCCCGCCAGGTGGAAGAGCTGGCCTTCCCGCAGGCCGTCGACAGGAATCCACGCCGGCTCTACGAGTTGCTCCGCAAGGCGGTGCAGGAAGTCGACCCCGACGGCGCCGCCGCCCGGACCGCAGTCAGAAGGGAACAGCGCCGGGTCAGCCTCGGGCCCAAGAAGGACGGCATGTGCTGGCTGCACGCCTTTCTCCCCGCGGAGGACGGGATCGCCATCGACAGCCTGGTCGACTCCGCGGCGCGCGAAGCCAGGATGCCGGGAGACGAGCGCACCACGAACCAACTGCGCGCCGATGCCTTGCGCGACCTCATCCTCGGCACCCACCGGCAACGAGTCGCGAGCCCGCATCCACCTCACCGCCAACGGCACCACCGTCCTCGGCAACCTCCCCGGCGGGCTCCGTGGCTACGGCCCGCTTCCCGCCGAACACATCCGCGAACTCGCCTACACCCTCAGGGCCACCTGCCAGGACGTGGCCATCACCAGCTACCGGTTCACCGGCCGCATCATCGACCTCATCCGGCAGCGCGACCGCACCTGCCGGTTCCCGGGTTACAACGCCCCCGCCGACCGCTGCGACATCGACCGCAGAACCCCCTGCGACAAGGGAGGAGCCACCGCCAGTGGTAACGGCGACCGCCACTGCCGGCGCCATCACCGACTGAACAGACCGGAACCTGAACCATCACCAAGACCGACACCGGACGCCTGATCTGGACCAGCCCGCACGGCCACTCCCTCACGAACTGAGGCCTCCCCGGATCGTCCCTAACCCGGTTACCGCCGACGCGGTGGTCTACCGGTGGTTCCCGCGGTGGCGACTGGGGTAACACCCCGGGGGGCCGCCCCGGCTACGGCGCGGTGAGTTTTTGGCGTTGCCTGCCGAGCCCTTCGATCTCCAGCTCGACCACGTCCCCCGCTTTCAGATACGGGAACCGGCCGGACAGCGCGACGCCCTCCGGCGTGCCGGTGAGCACCAGGTCGCCCGGTTCCAGCGCCAGGTACTGGCTGAGGTGCCAGATCAGCAGCTCCACGTTGAAGATCATGTCCGAGGTGTTCGAGTCCTGCCGTGGCTCGCCGTTCACCCAGCTACGCAACCGCAACCGGCGATGGTCGAGCTCGTCCGGGGTCACCAGCCAGGGCCCGGTCGGGGTGAACCCCGGCGCGCATTTGCCCTTGCTCCACTGGCCGCCCGAGTCGACCAGCTGGTGGTCGCGCTCGGAGAAGTCATTAGCCAGGACGAACCCGGCCACGTGCTCGAGGGCGTCCTGGGGTGAGTCCAGGTAGCTCGCCCGCGTCCCGAGCACCACCCCGAGCTCGACTTCCCAGTCCATCCGACGGCTGCCAGGCGGCACAGCCACCGCGTCGGTGGGTCCACACACCGTGTTGGGCGTCTTCAGGAACATGATCGGCGACTCCGGCCGTGCCGAACCGGCCTCCGCGGCGTGTGCCGCGTAGTTCAGTCCGATACCGATCACCGCGCTTGGCCGCGCCACGGGTGGGCCGATTCTGGTCGGGGCCACCGCGAGTTCCGGGAGGTCACCCGCGGCGCGCAGCTTGCGCACAGCGTCAAGGCCACCGCCGGCGAGGAAGTCACCGTCGAGATCACCGGTGAGGCTCCCGAGATCGTAGGTCGCCGAGTCGTCCACTAGCACCGGCCGCTCCGCGCCCCGCGGACCGAGCCTCGCGAGTTTCACAGTCTGCTCCTCCAGCAAAATCATCTGGTAATTTCCCCAGCTTACGGACCTTACTTCGGATCTTCGATTTCGTCGCCGCTTCTGGCAGCATCGACTACGTGGTGCACGAGAATGTGGCCATCCCGCTCCTGGAGGTCGAGGGGGTCAGCAAGAGCTTTCCCGGCGTCCGCGCCGTCACCGATATGCGGCTGGACCTGCGGGGCGGGGAGGTCCTCGCGCTGGTCGGCGAGAACGGCGCCGGTAAGTCGACCCTGATGAAGTTGCTTTCCGGGATTCACCGCGCGGACGCCGGGCGGTTCCGCTTGGACGGCGGCGAGTTCCGGCCCACCGGTCCCAAGCAGGCGCTCGAACGCGGGATCAGCATCATCCATCAGGAGTTCAACCTGATGCCGCACCTGACGGTGGCGCAGAACATCTTCATCGGCAGGGAGCCACGGCGGTGGCGCGCCCTGCTGGATGAGCGGGCGCTCAACGCGCGAGCGCGTGAGCTGATCGGCCGGTTGCGGCTACCGTTGGACGCCGAGGCGGTGGTCGGTGGGCTGACCGTGGCGAAGCAGCAGATGGTGGAGATCGCCAAGGCACTCTCCCACGACGCCAGGGTGCTCATCATGGACGAGCCAACGGCCGCACTGAACGAGGCAGAGGTCGCCACCCTGCACGAGCTGATCCGGCGGTTCGTGCGCCCCGGCACCGGGGTCGTCTACATCTCGCACCGGATGGAAGAGATCAAGCGGATCGCCGATCGGGTGACCGTCATCCGGGACGGTCGGTACGTCGGCACCGTGGACGGCCCGAGCAGCGACACCAGGGAAATCATCGCGCTGATGGTGGGCAGGACCCTCACAGACGGGGCCCGGCCGGCGAATATTCGTCCGGACCGCCCGATAGTGCTGCGGGTAGCGGGGCTGAGCACCAGGACTCTGCTGGACGACGTGTCCTTCGACCTGCGGCAGGGCGAGATCCTCGGGTTCGCCGGGCTGATGGGTGCCGGGCGGACAGAGGTGGCCCGGGCGCTGGTGGGCGCGGACAGCGCACAGTCCGGGACGATCACCCTGCGCGGGAAGCGGATTCGGATCGCCAACCCGGCCGACGCGGTCCGAAACGGCCTCGGCTACCTGTCCGAGGACCGCAAGCGCTTCGGCCTGCTGCTCGACCAGGATGTCCAGGCGAACATCACCCTCGCCGCGCTCCGCGAGCGGTTCAGCAGGGCCGGTTTCGTACGGGACACCGCCGCGGCTCGCGAGGCCGGCGAGTACGCCCGGACCCTGCGGATCAAGACACCCACCCTCCGCCAGACCGCCAGGAATCTCTCCGGCGGCAACCAGCAGAAGGTCGTGATCGCCAAGTGGTTGATCAAGGACTGCGAGGTGTTGATCTTCGACGAGCCGACCCGCGGCATCGACGTCGGCGCCAAGGAGGAGATCTACCAGTTGCTGGGCGAGCTGGCCGCGCGGGGCAAGTCCATCATCATGATCTCCTCCGAACTGCCGGAGATCCTCCGGATGTCGCACCGGATCGTGGTGATGAGCGAGGGCAGGGTCACCGGCGTGCTGGACGCCGAGGAGGCGACCCAGGAGAACATCATGCACCACGCGACGCTGGGCACAGGCGGTGTGGGGAGGCGGAAAACGCATGACGGCGCTGGATGACCCGCCGGACGAAAGCGAGGAACGCCGCGGGATCACCACGGCGGTCAAGGGGCGCCTCCAGCAGTTGCTCGCCTTCGGCAGCCTGGTGGTGATCTCCGCATTCTTCTCGGTGGCGAGCCCGTTCTTCTTCACCTACGGCAACATCACCGCGATCCTGTTCTCCACCGTGGTGATCGGGACGCTCGCCGTCGGCACCACCTTCGTGATCATCGCCGGTGGGATCGACCTGTCCATCGGCACCGGAATGGCGTTGTGCGCCGTGATGTCCGGGGTGTTCCTGGTGCACATCGGGCTGCCGCCGGCGCTCGGGGTCCCCGCGGCGATCCTGTTCGGCGGGCTCATCGGGCTGGTCAACGGGATGAATGTGGCGCTGCTGCGGATCCCGCCGTTCATCGCGACCCTGGCCATGATGCTGGTCGCGGAGGGACTCGCGCTGGTGCTGTCGGGCAGTGCGCCCATCTACTTCACCGGGGTCGAGGGTTATGTCGAGATCTCGACCGGCAGTCTCATCCCCGGCGTGGACTTCCCGAACGCCGTGCTGGTGCTGCTCGGCATCGCCGCGCTGGCGGGGCTGTTGCTCACCAGAACCGTGCTCGGCAGGTACACCTACTCGATCGGCAGCAACGAGGAGGCCACCGAGCTGTCCGGGATCGACGTGCGCAAGTGGAAGATCGGCATCTACGCCTTCGCCGGGCTGTTCATCGGGCTCGCCGGGGTGCTGATCTCCGCGCGGCTGGGCTCGGCTCAGCCCGCCACCGGGATGGGCTACGAGTTGCAGGCGATCGCGGCGGTGGTGCTCGGCGGAACCTCACTGTCCGGCGGGCGCGGCTCCATCCTCGGCACGCTGATCGGTGCCCTGATCATCTCGGTGCTGAACAACGGGCTACAGATCATGTCGATCCCGCAGGAATGGCAAAACGTCATCCTCGGCTGCGTGATCCTGGTGGCCGTCTACACCGACATCATCCGGAAGCGGCGCGGGTGACCGCGCCGGCCGAACCAAGGGAGGGCCGGCATGACGGGCAGGAAGATCGGTGGCGCACTCGCGGCCGCCGCGCTGGGACTGACGCTCGGGGCCTGCGGGCCGGGCGGTGGCGCCGGCGGGGACCAGCCGTACCTCGCGATCGTCTCCAAAGGATTCCAGCATCAGTTCTGGCAGGCGGTGAAGCAAGGGGCGGAGCAGGAGGCACGGCGGCGCGGCGCCCGGGTCACGTTCGTCGGGCCGGCCACCGAACAGGACGTCGAGGAGCAGATGAACATGCTCACCAACGAACTCGCCAAGCAGCCCGACGCGCTCGGGTTCGCCGCACTGGATTCCCGCGCGGCGGCGCCGTTGTTGCAGCAGGCCAAGGCGAACGACATCCCGGTCATCGCTTTCGACTCCGGTGTGGACAGTGACGTTCCGCTGACCACCGTGGCCACCGACAACAGGGCCGCGGCCGCCGAGGCCGCCAAGCACATGGCGGAGTTGCTCGACGGTCAGGGCGAGGTGGCGATGGTGGTGCACGACCAGACCAGCAGGTCGGGCATCGACCGCAGGGATGGCTTCACCGAGTGGATGGCGAGCAACGCGCCGGGGATCACCGTGCTACCGCCCCAGTACGGCGGTGGCGACCAGCTCGAGTCGGCCAACATCACCAAGTCCTTCCTGTCCGCGAACCCGAACCTGGAAGGGATCTACGCATCCAACGAAGGCTCGGCGATCGGCGTCATCAAGGGGGCACAGGAGAGCGGGCGCGAGGAGGTCACCATCGTCGGCTTCGACTCCGGTAAGGCGCAGATCGACGCGATCCGGAACGGGCGAATGGCCGGTGCGGTGACCCAGAATCCGATCGGCATGGGTGAGCGGCTGGTGGACTCGGCGTTGCGGGCCGTGGAGGGCGCACAGCTCCCGGAGAGCATCGACACCGGCTACTTCTGGTACGACCATGAGAACCTGGACGACCCGAAGATCAAGGAGGTGTTGTACCAGTAAGCCGGATGCCGGCGGCCCGGGGGCCGATCGAGGTCGAGGTGTTCAACGCCGAACCGTGGCGGAGGCGCGGAGGTACCGGCGGAGGTGGTCTCCGCCTGTGCCGATCACGTCGCCTGAGCTTGTCGTCCTGACCGGACTTCACTGATCTCGCCTACTCATGGCGTGTGCACGACCGTGGGCAGATCGCCAGCCTGGTAGCGGGCCCGGCACCGGGGCCGCTGGATCTTCCCACTGCTCGTGCGGGGAATCGAGCCCGGCCGCAGATACACCAGGTCGTGCAGACGCAGCCCGTGCTCGGCGAGCAAAGCACGACGAACGGCCAGTGCGAGATCTCCTCGCCCGGCCGGCCGCGGCAGGTCCTGCGGGGTGACCTCGGCGAGCACGACCACCCGCTCGGTCTCGGTCTCCTCGTCGGTGAGGCCGAAGGCGGCGAGGCGGTCCCTGCGCAGCACGGGACAGACCCGCTGCACAGTATGTTCGATGTCCTGCGGGTAATGGTCGAGCCCGGCCACGACGATCAGTTCCTCGATCCGGCCGGTGACATAGAGCTCTCCCCCGTGCAGGAATCCCAGATCGCCGGTGCGTAGCCACGGTTGCCGCGGGGTGCCCTGCGAAGGGCTCTCCAGCCGGGCACCGAAGCCGGCCGCTTCGCGCTCGGGGCGGCCCCAGTAGCCTGCCGCGATATTCGGTCCGTGCAGCCAGATCTCGCCGACCCAACCGTCGTCGAGTTCGGTGCACCACTCCGGTTCGACGATACGCACCAACTGCTCGACCGGTCGTCCGGCCGAGACCAGCCTGCGCCCCCGAGGCGCACCGGGTCCCGCCTCGCGCGCGGTCGCGATGCCCAGGGCGTCCGCGTCGAAGGCCCTGATCCTCAGCCTGTCGCTCGTGGTCACCAGCACGGTCGCCTCGGCAAGGCCGTACACGGGGCGCACCGCGGTGGGCCTCAGGCCATGCGGCGCGAACTCATCGAGAAACCGTTCGACCGTGTCGGCCCGGATCGGCTCGCCGCCGTTGAGCAGCCTGCGCACGCCGCGCAGATCGAGCCCGGTTCGCTCGCGTCGCGGGATACGGGCGCAGTGTTCGAAGGCGACGTTGGGCGCGGCCCCGTAGCACCGGGAGAAACGGGACAGCAGCCACAACCATCGCGCCGGCCGCTGCAGGAAGGCGAGCGGAGACATGTACACCGAGCGCACACCGAGCACCATCGGTACGCCGACCGTTGCCGCCAGGCCCATATCATGGAACAGCGGGAGCCAATTCACCGCGGTGACCTCCGCGTCGCCCCCGTAGGCATGCACGGCTTGCCGTACGTTCGCCGCCAGGTTGGCGTGCGTGATCATGGCGCCGGAGGGCTGTCCGGTCGATCCGGAGGTGAACTGCAGGTAGGCCACATCCGCGCCACGTGGATCCGGCGGTTGGTACCGCGTGGCCGCGCCGAGGTCAAGGTCGTCCACGGCGATCAGCTTCCTGGCGCGGGCTCCGCTGTGCTGCTCGATGAACCGCCGGACGACGGGAAGGACGTCCCCGGTGGTGAGGATGAACTCCGGATCGCATTCGCCGAGAACCGTCGCCAACCTGCCACCCTGCCCCGGTACATCCGGGCCGAGCAGTGGGACCGCGACGACCCCGGCGGCCAGGCAACCGAGAAACGCGAGCACGTAGACGTTTCCCTGCGGGGTCAGGATCGCCGCCCGGTCCTCCGGCCGTGCGCCCGCCTCACGCAGGCGCACGGCGAGGGCCTTGGTCAATTGGTCCAGTTCGGACCATCTCACGGTGTCCGCCAGGCCGTCCCGATGCCGGGCGTAGTCCACATAGCTGAACGCGGGCGCCGTGGGCCGGACCGAAGCCCAGTGGGACACCCAGTCGACGAGGGTGTCCTGCGTGGGCGGCGCTGGATCTGTACTGGAGGTCATCGCGTCACCTCAGCGGACGAGGTCTGGGGTTCCGGACGCCATTCCCGGAACCCCGGATGGTAGGCACCTCGCCGCGCCAGGTCCACGGAACCGACACTATTTTTCCATTATTTTTTCATCAACCAACATCGAGTAATTCGAAGGTAATGATCGCTACTATTTCAACATCGCGGGGTGGCGCTGGACGAACAACGCGCCACGGACGATGGTCTCCTTGTACAACACGGCGAGCCGGCCGGTGAGCACGGCCTCGACCGGGCTGTCGTCGGCTCGGACGAACTGGATGAGGGCGTCCCGCCTGCCGAGGCTGATGCACTGGTTGAAGTAGCGGAACCTCAGCGGGCGCGGCTGCTTGCCTGCCAACCTGCTGGCGACCGCACCCACGGCCCTCGGAGCGGAAGGGATCCCGGTGGCGCAGGCCATCCGCAGCTCCTGGCCGTCCGGCATGCGTGCGGCCGCGGCGTCCCCGATCCCGTAGACCTCCGGATGCGATACCGACCGCAGGGTCTCGTCCACGATCATGCGGCCGTGCTCGTCCACGGCGAACCCCGCGGCGTGCGCCAGGTCGGGCACCTGGAACCCGGCGGTCCACACGACGGTGTCGGCGGCGAGGTGCGAGCCATCGTCCAGCAGCAGGCCGTCCGGGCGGACCTCACTGACCCGCGCGCCGGCGCGGACCTCGATACCGAGCCGATCGGTCACCCTCCGCAGGTGGCGTCGCCCGCGTTCGGAGAGTGCCTCGCCCAACTGCCCCGCGGTGAGCAGGAGCACCTTCAACTCCGGACGGGACTCGGCCAGCTCGGTGGCGGCCTCGATGCCGGTCAGCCAGGCACCGGCCACCGCCACCACGCCGGAGCCGGGCTCGAGCCGCTCCCGCAGCCGCTGCGCCTGCTCGGCTCCCGCCACGGTGTAGGCGTGCTCGGCCACGCCGGGAACGGACTCCAGGTCGGCCCGGCTGCCCAGTGCGTAGATCAACTGGTCGTAGTGCAGCGGGTCGGCGCCGGCCACCCGCACGACCCGGTCATCCGGGTCGATCTCGGTGACCCTGCCGATCACCGTACGCACGCCCGCGCCGCCCAGCAGGTCGGCCAGCGGCAGATCCCGGAGCGACTGCCCGGAGGCGAGCTGGTGCAGCCGCACCCGCTCGACGAACCGGTCGCGCTCGTTGACCAGCGTCACGGTCGCGTTGGTGCGCCGAGCCGCCAGCTTGGCGGCGATCAGGCCGGAGTAGCCGGCCCCGAGGACCACGATGTGCGGTGTCATCGGTTTCTCCCTTCGTCATGCGGAAGAACCGAAAGGGAGCCCCTGCTGTGACAGTCCGGGCAGTGACCTCGGTCACGCTCACCGGCGCGGGCTCAGCCGAGCGGTGCGGATACGTGGTCCAGCGTCCAGTTTTCCGAGCCCGGAGTGCGTTCGTGGCAGTAGTAGCTGTGCATGGTGTCGCCGAAGACATGCTGGAACACGCAGGCCGATCCGGCGCCGTAGACCGGATTCGCGGGAACCTCGAAGAATCCGCCGGTCGGGCTCGTGCTGGTGAGGACGCGGCTCATCCACACGTTCTGGTTCTCGTAGGTCTCGACGACGAGGTAGTACAGCTCGCCCACTTTCATCACCTGCGGGGCGGCCACCACCTCGGCCGAGTACACCACCAACTCCCCGATATCCGCCGGATCGGCGGCGAACAGGCCGTCGAGATCCGCGGCGCCCCGGACCCTGATCGTGAAGGTGTCCCCGTCCCGCCGGAACCAGTAGAGGTAGACCCGCCCATCGGCCGGGTCCCGAAACAGGGTCGGATTCCCGTTCTCCCGATGCGGTTCCTTCACCAGCGGGAGCGGTTCGGTGAACCGGGTGCCGTGCAGCCCGTCCGTGCTCTTCCTGCCGACGATGTAGTAGGGCAAGCCGTCCGGGCTGCCGCCGCACCAGTACACGTTGTGCACGATCGCGATGGCATCGCCGTCCCGCAGTGCCGAGCACCACCGTTCGCCGTGCCCGGTGAACAACGGTTCCTCCTGCTGGTCCCAGGAAGGGGTGGCGGGATCGTCGGCCCGCGCGATGCCGATACCGGAACATCCGGCGTGCCCGTAGTACCCGAGGTAGCGGTAGCCCCGGTTGAGGTCCGGTGTGCGGTCCGGGTTGACGTCCAGGACGCTCAGCGTGTGCGGGCGATCCTCGGACCCTGTCCACGGCATGGGTTCCAGCACCGTGCTGCGCGGCTCGCCGAGCGGGAAATAGCCGCCCTCAGCGGTCGGCGAGTCGTACGGGTACGCGTAGAACAGGAAGGTCCTGTCCTGGTACCCCAGTGATTCCAGGTGATCATCGGAGATCTCGCCGTCCCGCAGGGTAATCCAGTCACGGTCGCCCGGATTCCACCAGCGGTACACCGCTACGGTGCCCGTCCGCGCCACCGGGAAGACGAAGTACTGGAACATCTTGATCGTGTAACCGTACTCCCGCATACGCTCGTCGCTGATCGAGCCTTCGGGAACGTCGATCCAGTCCTTGTCCGCCGGGTGCCACCAGCGATAGTTGGCGACCAGCTCCGAGTTTCCGACCAGATCGACGTAGAACTGTACCTCGGGGACCGGCTCGTAGCCGTAGGATTCCAGCCGTTCCCGCGTCGGATGGCTTCCGTGCGCGGGAACGGAAACCCAGTCCCGATCCCCGGGATGCCAGTAGCGATGAACAGGAGTCGCGGCGCCGCTTCCCGGTTCGAGTAGGAGACGTCCCGGCGCCGCATTCGCGGCCGCGCTCATGCCCTCAGCGTACGCATCCCACGGTGGCGAACCATCCGCCGAAATGCGCAACATGCCCGGCTGTCGCTCAGTTGCCCGGCGTCCGGCATCCGCCGGCAGCGCCAATCCGGTACGACGCGGCGGTTGTGACCACTCCTCAACCAGATCCGCGATGATCGAGTGCGGCGGCGCCTGCTCCGGCCTCGCCCGCGCCTGGGCGAGGGTCGCCTCCCGGACCGCGTTCACCTCGGCGGCGGGCAGGCCGTTGTCGGCGAGTAACTCGGTCGTGACGTCTGCACCGTCCACTTCGAACCGTTACCGCCGACTGCCTCCGCGCTGAACCCGATGCCGTACAACACGCAGGCGTACAGCAACAGGCCCGACTCGTAGTCCGCACCGACGCGCATGCCCTGATGCTCGGCAAGCAGGCGGGCGAACAGGAGGCTGCGGATGCTGTGGCTGGCCGTGGCCGCGCTCCCCACCCGGACGGCGAGTTCGACGGCCTTCGCGGCGAGCCCGGTCGACGGCAGGTCGAGCACGGCGGATCCGTCCTCGTTCATACCGCCCATCATCCCGGGCTGGCCGCGCGGATCGACCTGGCACGGCAGTTGCTGGAGAGCGGCGACCTGGGGATCACCCGGATCGCCCAGCCCCGCGGGTTCGGCAGCGGACCCGACCTGCGCAAGCACTTCCACCGGTTGACCGGGTCTCGCCTACCGCCTACCGTCAGTCGTTCGCCTTTCCCGGCACGGACCCGACAAGTTCCGGCTCCGCCGAACCGGCCGGCGCGGTCGACGTCCCGCGGGTGCGATAGGTCGCCTCGACCGTGTGGCGCTCCCGCCACAGGTGGTAGACGGCGATGGCGAAGATGACGGTGCCCACGACGTTGGCCACGAAGTGCCACCAGATCCGGTAGGTCCACAGCCCGGGGCCGGGGTCGAGGAAACCGAAGAAGGTCGACATCCCGATGGCCTGATTGGCGCCCAGCGCGACGGACAGGGTCAGCACCACGTGCTCGATGCCATGGATGCCTTGCATCCACACGCCCATCCTGCCCCACTTGCGCGCCCTGGTGTTCAGCGCTCGCTTGGTGATCAGCATGACGCCGACCAGCCCGGCGAGGAAGATGAAGTTTCCGGTCATGTGCAGGATCTCCATGCCGAGCGACGGCTTGGACATGTCCACCACGCCGAGCCCGTCCGCGAGACCGGTGCCCCACGGGGTCATCCAGGGCCGCTCGTTCGGATGCGCCACCCAGTAGCCCACCTGCGCGAAATGCTCCTGAACGTGACCCAGTTGGCCGACGATTCCGAGGATGATCACGCCGGCCGAGGCACGGAACAGCCAGGGCCGAACGGTGCCGCGGTTCGCGTACGCCAGCACGGCGACCGCGGCCCACATGACGACGGCCCATAACCCGAGTAACACTGCCCCGAGTGTGTCCAGGGTCGAAGGAGTACCACCCACGACCTTACCTCCCTAGCCGACGGTGAGTCCGTGCGTCGCCTCCTCAGACTTCGCGCAACACGGTCCCGGCGGCAACTTCCAGCTTGCGGCCCGTCATGCGCGATAACTAGGTGGGGCACCTAATATTTCCCCGATTGCACGGGGTGGGTGGGTCCGGCGAGGCTCGCGGGACCCTGCGGCATACGGCGACCGGTGCGCGCCGTATGCCGGATCCAGCTATCCGGAGGTCGCAGACAATGCTCCGAAGACTGCTTCCCCTCGCCATGGGGCTCGCGCTACTGGCGCCACCGGCGGTCGCCCTCGCCGAGACCCAGCAGGACGAGCCGGCCCCCGCCGACGCCGGGGTCTATCTGGTGCAGGGAGCGGACACCAGGGACGAGCGCACGAGTGTCGTGCGTACCGGTGCCGCGATCGACGAGATCGGCGCGGACCACGTCCTGGTCTCCGCGTTGCCCGGCGAGGTGGCCGCGATCAGGGATCTCGGTTTCGCGGTCACCCGGCAGGCGAGGGCGATGGACTTCCCGCCGTCGGATTCCGGCTACCACAACTACGACGAGCTGCGCACCGAGCTCGACCGGATCGCGGGTGAACACCCGGACCTCGTCGAGCTCGGCAGCATCGGCGAGTCGTACGAGGGCCGCGAGCTGCCGGTGATGAAGATCAGTGACAACGTGGCGACGGACGAGGACGAGCCGGAGGTGCTGTTCACGGCCAACCAGCACGCCCGCGAGCACCTCACCGCAGAAATGGCGCTGTACCTGGCGAATCTGCTCACCGACTCGCACGGCACCGACAGCCAGATCACCCGCCTGGTGAACCAGCGGGAGGTCTGGATCATCCCGATGGCCAACCCCGATGGTGTCGAGTACGACGTGGCCACCGGCCAGTACCGCTCCTGGCGGAAGAACCGGGAGCCGAACGGCGGGTCGACCGGCACCGACCTGAACCGCAACTGGGACTACAAGTGGGGCTGCTGCGGCGGTTCCTCCGGCAACCCGGCGAGCAACACCTACCGCGGCCCCAGTGCCGAGTCGTCCCCCGAGGTGAGCGCGATCGCGGACTTCGTGCGCGGCCGGGTCGTCGGCGGCGAACAGCAGATCACCGCGCATATCGACTTCCACACCTACGGCGAGCTCGTGCTGTGGCCGATGGGCTACACCTACGACGACACCGGCCCTGACATGCCGCGGGACGCGCACGACACGTTCGTCGAGATCGGCAGGGAGATGGCGGCCACCAACAACTACACGCCGCAGCAGTCCAGCGACCTCTACATCACCGACGGCTCGGTCAACGACTGGATGTGGGCGGTGCAGGACATCTTCTCCTACACCTTCGAGATGTACCCGCGTGGTTCGAACCCCGGTTTCTACCCACCGGACGAGGTGATCGACCGGGAGACCTCGCGCAACCGGGAGGCCGCGCTCTCCCTGATCGACTATGCCGACTGCCCCTACCGCGCCATCGGCAAGCAGGACCAGTACTGCGGCTCGGACGAGCCGGGGGCACCCACCGCCGAGTTCACCGCGCAGTGCGCGGAGGCCGAGCCGTCCTGCACTTTCGACGCGAGCGCGTCGCGGGACTCCGAGGGCACGATCGAGTCCTTCGAGTGGAACTTCGGGGACGGCGAGACCGGCACCGGGGTGCGCCCGGAACACACCTACCCGCAGCCGGGTGAGTACACCGTGACGTTGACGGTGACCGATGACGAGGGCAACACCGACGAGGCGACCCGGACGGTCACCGCGGGCACCCCACCGGACACCGGGGAACCGCCCGCGGCCGCGTTCACCGTCGACTGCTACTACGACGAGTGTTCCTTCGACGCCTCCGGTAGCACCGACCCCGACAGGGACATCGAGTCCTACACCTGGGACTTCGGGGACGGCCGGTCGGGTGCGGGCACCGGCCCGAGCCACCGCTACCCGCCGGAGTCCGCCTCGTACACCGTCGAGCTGACCGTAACCGATGCGGCGGGCCACAGCGACACCGCCACCCGCCCCGTGCAGTGTTGGAACTTCGGCAGCAGGGCCTTCTGCTTCGCCGGCTGACCCCGCGGGGAGTGACCCCGTCCCCCGTGCCTTCCGCGGGGAACGGGATCACTCACGCGGATGGCTTCAGGGGGTCCGGATGACCTCGTAGAGGCTGGTCCAGCCGCTCCGGCCATGGCCGGCGGCGATGGCGCGGTCGTAGTGCCCCTTGACCGCGGTGGGTGGGGCGAGATCGATCCCGGCGTCCTCGCCTGCGCCCAGGATATGCCCGGCGGTCGCACCCATCATGGTCACGTTGGCCAGCTCGCCGGGGTAGCTGCGCTGGTCGATCTCCCTGGCCGAGTCGGTCAGGGAGGAGGACAGGGTGTCCATGAACTCGACGGCGTACGGCTGGAAGGTTTCGGCGGGCACTCCCGCCGAGCCGACCAGTGCCGTCGCGTGCAGGTACGCCGCGAGCGAGGTCAGGACGATGTCCAGCAACGCCTGGTAGTAGAGCTGCGCGAGACGGCGTCCGCGCCGCGGTAGTCCGGTCTCCCGATCAGCCGCGGCGGAGGCGTGTGCGCGGGCGAGGGGGTGCGGCCGGAGGAGGTGCTCGGTCTGCTGGCCCGGCTGGTCGACCGCTCACTGGTAGTCGGCCAACCCGATACCGGCACCGGACCCCGGTACAAGCTGCTGGGGTCGGTCACGGGCTACTGCCTGGAACGGTGGGTGAGCCCGTGGCCTCCGCCCGGCTGCTCGGGGCCGCCGCCGCGGCGCGGGAGTCGGTGGGCGCACCGCTGCCACCCGCTGAACGCGGTGACGTCGATCGGATCACCACGGCGGCCCGTGCGGCGCTGGGCGAGGACGAGTTCGCCGCCGAGTGCCCTAGCCCGCCGGGATGCCCCGGCGCTCGGCCGTGTTGGTGATGTTGCGAACCATCCCGCCGAAGATCAGCCCGTGGAAGGGCGCGATGGCTTTCCAGTAAAGATGCCCGGCCAGCCCGTGCGGTTCGAAGACGGCGCGCTGCCGGTACCTCGCGCCACCCGCGGGATCCGGCACGGCGGACAGCTCCAGCCAGGCGCGCCCGGGCAGCCGCATCTCGGCGCGCAACCGGAGTTCGTGCGGCCGGTCCAGGTACTCCACCCGCCACCAGTCGAGGGCCTCGCCCAGGTGCAGGTACCGCGGGTCGCGGCGCCCACGGCGCAGGCCGACCCCGCCGAGCAGCCGGTCGATCCAGCCGCGCACCGACCAGGCGAGGGGGAAGGAGTACCAGCCGTGCTCGCCACCGATCGACTCGATGACCTGCCACAGGATCCGGACCTCGGCGGAGGTCGAGCGTTCGCGGACGTCCTCGTACAGGGTGCCGCCTGCCCATGCGGGATCGGATGGCAGCGGTCCCGACGGCGCGCCCAGGATGGCCGCGTCCGACCACCTGGTGGGTACGTCGGCGTCGCGGATGCGGCCCAGCGCCAGCTCGATCGCGCGATCACAAGAGATCCGTCCCGCGTCGGGGGCGGGGATGTAGGCGGAGATGTCGTCATCCGCGCAGACCACCTCGTGCACCAGGGACTCGATCAGCGGCACCGCGATGCTGCGCGGCACGGGCGTGACAAGGTTGACCCACTGCGCGGACAGCCACGGCGTGAGCATCGGAACCGGAATCACCAGCCGGCGCGGCAGGCCGGCGACCAGGGCATAGCGGCGCATCATGTCCAGGTAGGACAGTACGTCCGGTCCCCCGATGTCGAAGCCGCGATTGATCTCACCCTCAAGCGCGGCCGCGCGGACCAGGTAGTGCAGGACGTCACGTACCGCGATCGGCTGGACCCGGTTGTGCACCCACCGTGGGGTGACCATCATCGGGAGTCGTTCGGTGAGATGGCGCAGCATCTCGAAGCTGGCCGACCCGGACCCCAGGATCACCGCCGCCCGCAGCACGATCGTCGGCACCCCGGACTCGAGCAGGATCCGCCCTACCTCGGCGCGCGAGGCGAGATGGGACGAGAGTTCCGCGCTGTCCGGCGTGAGACCCCCGAGATAGATGATCCGGCCGACTCCGGCCGCGCGGGCGCGTGAAGCCACTGTCGCCGCGGCGGCGCGATCGCGCGCTACGAAGTCGTGCTGGTGCAGCGCATGTACCAGGTAGTAAGCGACCTCCTGCCCCTCCAGGGCGGCGCCCACACTGGCCGGATCGGTGACGTCACCGTGCACGACCTCGGCCTGGTCCCGCCACGGTGCCTCGGCCAGCTTCCCGGTGTCCCGCGCCACCGCTCGCACCTCATGCCCGGCCCGCAGGAGCTCCGGGATCAACCTGCCGCCGATATAGCCGGTAGCGCCGAACACCACACACCGCATACCCATGATCTTTACCCAATCCGACCGCCGCCGCAGTAGGCGGGGTGCCCTCGACGAGTGAGGCGAACGGCCAACTCGCCCACGCGAACGGCCAACTCGGGCGCGCGAACGGCCAACTCGGGCGCGTGGGGAGCAAACACGCGGACGTGAGCGGCAAACACACCGGCGTCGCAGACGCGGCTCACGGTGATGAGGCGGGGTCCCGATGCGGGGTCCAGCAGCGCCGAAAGCGGTCGAGCCACACGTCCACATCCCGCAGCGGCTCGGCGTCCACCGCGTACAACCGGCGGGCACCATCCGGCCGCACTGTCGCGAAACCGTTGTCACGCAACACCTTCAGATGTTGCGACACGGCGGGCTGGGTGATCCCGAACTCCTCGACGATCACCGCACACATCGCGCCGGATGTCATCTCCCCCTCGACCAGCAGCTCGAGGATCCTGCGGCGGACCGGATCACCGAGTACGTCGAACGCATGCACCCGGCCAACATACCACCTTCTACTTATATAAGTGCAGAATGTATTTAAGAGCGGTCACAGACCCGCCCCCGCTCGGGTCCTGCCCGGGTATAGTTCCTCGCGCCGCACCTCGGGAGCCGAGCATGACCTCACCTGCCGAGCCAACCGATGCCCACCTTGTGGAGCTCGTCCTCGGCGGCGACCACGCCGCCTTCGCCGCGATCTACGACCGGTACGCCGACCGGCTGCACGACTTCTGCGTCTCGATCCTGCGCAATCGGGAGGACGCCGCCGACGCGGTGCAGGACACCTTCCTGCTGGCCGCGGAACGGCTTTCCCAGCTCGGTGACGCGCGGCGACTCCGGCCCTGGCTGTACGCCGTGGCGCGCAACGCGGCCCTGCGCAGGGCGCGGGACCGAAGCCGGTACGCCCCGGAGGCGGACATGGCGGACAACCCCGACACCGGACCGGTACCGCAGCAGGCCGCCGAGCAGGCCGCGGTGCGTGATCTGGTGTGGAGCGCGGCCGCCGGACTGTCCGATCGCGACCGCACTCTGCTGGACCTGCACCTGCGGCACGGGTTGGACGGTGCCGAGCTCGCCGAGGCGGTCGGTGTGGGCGCGGGGCACGCCTACGTGCTGCTGAACCGGCTGCGCGGTCAGCTCGAACGCTCGCTCGGCGCACTGCTCATCGCCCGGCTGGGCAGGCGGGACTGCACCGGGCTGGCCGCGTTGCTGCGGGACTGGGACGGCCGGTTCTCCCCGCTGGTACGCAAACGGGTCGCCCGGCATGTGGACGGCTGCGAGACCTGCGGGGAGCGCAAGCGGCGCACGCTCAGCCCGGTGGCCCTGCTGGCCGCGGTGCCGCTGGTGCCGGCGCCCACCCTGCTCCGCGACCGGGTGCTGGGCCAGGTGGAGCCGGTGGCCCAGGTACGGGATCCCCGATCCGACGAGCCGCCGCCACCGCGTTCCGGCCGCCGCCGGGTGCTGGCGGCCGGGGCCGCGCTGGTCGTGCTCACCGGCACGGGAGTGTGGCTGGGCACCAGGGATGCGACGACTCCGGAGCTGGCCGGAGAGGCGACCCCGGGTGCGGCAGGTACCTCGGGACCGGCGTCCCCGGCCGCCGCGCCGCCTCCCACGCCGTCCGACTCGGTCGCCCCGGCCGGGCCCTCCGGCACGACCACCCTCACCCGGAGCGCGACGGCCCCGACCTCGGATGCCGGGCGGCCGGACACCACCGGCCCGGCCTTCCTGCACCAGTCCGTCCACCCGCCGCGGGTCGGCGTCCGGGGCTGCCCGAACGACCGGGCCGACGTACGCGCCGAGGTCGACGACGACTCCGGCGTCGAGAAGGTGCGCCTGGACTGGACCGACCCGGACGGCCGGAGCGGAGGCGCCGAACTGCTCGCGACGGAGGGGTCGTGGCGAGGAACGCTGGGGCCGTTCCCGCGGCGCGGGCGGGTGCGCTGGCAGCTGACCGCCACCGACCAGGCCGGGAACACCGGCACCGGCACCCCCGGGTCACTGACCGTGTTCGCGTGTGCCCCCGGCACGTCGACCCCGAACCGGGTCAACTGAGAACTCGGCGAAAAGGACGGGAAAAGTTGTAAGGTCATGCCGCGCTACCGGCTCCTACCTGGCGAAGGATCCCAACGACCCAGGAGGACATCATGGTCGGCGTCCCTCGCCCGATCCGGCACGGTCTGCCGGTGGCCCTGTTCCTGCTCGGCACCGTGCTGCCGCCGGCTGAGCCGACACCCGCCGCCGAACCCCCTTCCGACGACCTCGGCATCGAGCGGCCGTGCTGGAAGTACGCCACCTGCCCGGCACCGACCGGGGAACCCGGCACCACCTCCGAGCCCACACCGACGATCGAACCACCGCCGTCCACCACCCCGCCGCCGGCGACCACGACCACCGCGCCGCGGCCCACCGGCTCGACCGGACAGCAGGGTGGGGCCGCCGGGCCCCGACGCCCAGCCGGCACCCCGCCGACGGGCCGGGCCGCCCACCCCGATCCGGCGGCGGTCGAGCGGGCCACGGCCACGCGAGACGGCGGCCTGCCCGGCTGGGTGGGACCGGCCGCGTTCGGCATCGGTGCGTTGCTGCTCCTGCTCGGCCTGGCGGCCAGCCGCTGGCTCACCTGGTCCGAGCGTCGCGGTGGGTGGTCCTGATGAGCACGACTGCCGAGCGGGAGTACCCCCGCCTGCGGACCCTCGGCGGGTTCACCCTGTACCGCACGGGCAGGCCGGTCCGGGCCGGGGAATGGCGGTCACGGAAGGCCCGCGAGCTGCTGATCCTGTTGGTGGCGCGCCGCCACGAGTCGATCCGCCGGGAGCGGGTGTCCGAACTGCTCTGGCCGGGAACAGACCCGGCCTCCTGCCGCAACCGGCTCTCCGTCGCGCTGTGCACGGTCCGTGGCATGCTCGATCCGCGGCGGCAGTGGGCGCCGGACATCTTCGTCACCACCTACGCCGACGCGGTTCGGCTGACGAACCTGCCGGTGGACGCCTACGAGTTCCTGGCAGGGGCCCGGCGCGCGCTGCGCGCCCATCAGGCGGGAGCCGAGCTGGCCTATTGCCTGCTGCTCGCCGCGGACGCGGCGTACACAGGGGACTTCTGTACCGGCGACCCCTGCCTGGAGTACGCCGTCCCGCTGCGCGAGGAGGTGCGGGCCACACACGTGGCCGTGCTCCGCGCGCTGGCGAGCGCCGCGGCGGACATCGACGACACCGAGCGGCAGCACCGGTGCTTCCTCCGGTTGCTGGAACACGATCCGTTCGACGAGTTCGCCCAGGTAGGCCTGGTGCGGTTGCTGCGAGCGCAGCGGCGGCTCGGCGAGGCGAGCAGGCGTTACGCGCACTACGCCCGCCGGATGGCCGAGCTGGGTTGCCGACCCCGCCCACTGGCCGAGCTGGCCTGACGCGGCGTGCCCGGCATCGGGGTCAACGGGTGGGCGGCTCGCCGAGGTCGCCCAGTTCGGCACGCACCCGGTCGAGTCTGCGTCGCCACCAGGCCGCCCGGTCGGGGTCGCTGAGCTCATGCCGGTCCAGCAGGCCGGGGTCCGGTGCCGGCGGCGTCCCCGGCACCGTGAGGTAGCCGTCCACCGGCCGCAGCGCCGCGGTGCCCGGGACCAGGTCACCGTCCAACAAGGACAGTGTGCCGAGCCCGCAGGCGAAGTCCAGCTCAGGCAGGGCCCCGGCGAGGGCGAGTTGGGCCGCGAGACCGATGCTGGTCTCCAGCGCGGAGGAGACCACGCACGGCAGCCCCGCGGCCTCGGCGATCCGCAGCGCGCGTCGCACCCCGCCCAGCGGGGCGCACTTGAGCACCGCCACATCGGCGGCGCCCGCGAGTGCGACCCGCATCGGGTCCTCCGCGCGGCGGATGGACTCGTCGGCGGCGATCCGCACATCCACCCGGCGGCGCACGGAGGCGAGCTCGTCGACGGACCGGCAGGGCTGCTCGACGTACTCCAGGCCGCCCGCCGCCTTGTCGAGCAGCCGGATGCGGTGCACCGCGGTATCCACGTCCCAGGCACCGTTGGCATCCACCCGAAGCGCGCCGCCGGGGCCCAGCGCTGCCCGGACGGCTTCCACCCTGGCGAGATCCTCGGCAAGGGACCCGGGATGGTCGGCCACCTTCACCTTGGCGGTGCGGCAGCGTGCGGCCTGGACGATCCGCAGGGCGCGTTCGGGCCCGACCGCGGGAACCGTGCAGTTGACCGGAACCCGATCCCGTACCGGCTCGGGCCACCCCACGGTGCACTGCTCGACGGCGGCGGCCAGCCACGGCGCCGACTCACGATCGTCGTACTCGGCGAACGGGCAGAACTCCGCCCAGCCCACCGGCCCGGAGAGCACCATGCCCTCGCGCACGGTGATCCCGCGGAACCGGCTGCGCATCCCGATCGCGTAACAGCGGGCGGAACCGGGGTCGATCTCGATGGTCATCCGGTGCACACCCTCATCCGCATTCCGTTCCGCCGAATCAATTGTGGCCCGGGGCATAGCTAAATCCCCGGCGACATCCGGCCGCCTCGGGTACGCTGGATCAAGTGCGTCTCGGCGCACACGGGATCCGACCCACGGCCGGAGCGTACGAGAGCTTGTCGCCGGGAACCCTGCGGGGGTCCGAAGCGTTACACCTCGTACCGGCTGAGCACGATCTCAGTCGAGGGAACCTGGCTCGATTGGCCCGCGGGCGAATCGCGGCCGCTACCGCACCTGTCCTCGTTCTCTGTGTGCCCGCTCGTCACCCGCGGGCCGCTCTGGCGAGCACGAAGAACGACGTCGAAACGCCGTGAAAGGAGGCGGCACCTGATGGACACCACGATAACCGATTGGCGGCATCGTGCCGCCTGCCGGGATGAGGATCCCGAGTTGTTCTTTCCGGTTTCCGATGTGGGGCCCGCCGCCGCGCAGGCCGCGCAGGCGAAGGCCGTATGCGCCCGGTGCCCGGTACGGGCCCTGTGCCTGCGGTACGCATTGGACAACGGTCTGGACTACGGGATCTACGGCGGCACCACCGAGCGCGAGCGGCGAGATCTCGTCCGCCGGGCGCGCCGCGCACACGCCGCCTGAGCAACCACCCCGGCGGGTGGTCTACCCCTTGGCACCTACCGCCGCCCCGGACCGGACCACTCGTCCGGCCCGGGGCGCCTCCATGCCACCACTAACCTGATCGAGTGAAGAGCAACTAGACTTCCAGGTTCGGGAACAATAAAGTTGAGCCTGTCGTTGGCAAGGTTGAGATCGTCGATGCCGCGCCGGATGAGGCGTGGCCGGAAGGAGGCTGTGCATGATGTTGATGCGGACGGACCCGTTCCGGGAGCTGGACCGGTTGACCCAGCAGTTCTTCGGAGCCAACGGCACCGCGACGCGCCCCGCGGTGATGCCGATGGACGCGTACCGCTCAGGTGAGCACTACGTCGTCCAGTTCGACCTGCCGGGCGTGCGCCCGGACTCGATCGACCTCGATGTCGAGCGCAACGTGCTGACCGTCAAGGCGGAGCGGCAGCCCAACTACGAGGACACCAGCGAGGTCCAGGTGGCCGAGCGGCCCCGCGGCGTGTTCTCCCGGCAGCTGTTCCTCGGCGAGACGCTGGACACCGACAGGATCGAGGCCAACTACGAGGCAGGCGTGCTGACCCTGCGCATTCCGGTACTGGAGCGCGCGAAGCCGCGCAAGATCGCCGTCAGCGGCACGGACCAGGCCAGGCAGCTCGACGCCTGATCCGCATGCGGCGCCGGCCCCGCGACCCGGGGCCGGTTTTCCGTATCCGGAACCGCCTAGAGTGGCCGGGTGACCGAACGGGCCCGGCCGACCGGCGCACTCTCCGGCATTCTCGTCGCGGACTTCTCCCGCGTGCTGGCCGCGCCCTACGCCACCATGTTGATGGCCGACCTCGGCGCGGACGTGATCAAGGTCGAGCGGCAGGGCGACGGGGACGACACCCGCGCCTGGGGGCCGCCGTTCGCCGGCGATCAGGCCACCTACTTCCTCTCGGTGAACCGCAACAAGCGGTCGATCGCCCTGGACCTACGGGCCGAGCAGGACCTGCACCGCGCCCGCGAACTGGCCCGCAGGGCCGATGTGGTGATCGAGAACTTCCGTCCGGGCACGATGGCCAAGTACGGCCTGGACTATGCCCGGGTGCGGGAGGCCAACCCGGGCGTCGTCTACTGCTCGGTAACCGGCTTCGGCGCTGACGCAGGGGCCGACCTGCCGGGGTACGACCTGCTGGCACAGGCGGTCGGCGGGCTGATGAGTGTCACCGGCCCGGCGCCGGGCGAGCCGGTGAAGGTCGGCGTGGCCCTGGTCGATGTGCTCACCGGGCTGCACGCCACCGTCGGCGTGCTCGCCGCGTTACGGCACCGGGAGCGCACCGGCGAGGGCCAGCTCGTCGAGCTGAACCTCCTCGGCACGCTGCTGTCCAGCATGGTCAACCAGAGCGCGGCCTACACGCACACCGGCGTCGCGCCCGGCATCATGGGCAACCGGCACCCTTCGATCGCCCCCTACGCGGTGTTCCCCGCCGCGGACCGCCCCCTCGTCGTCGCGGTGGGCAACGACCGGCAGTTCGCCGCATTGTGCAAGGGAATCGGCAGGCCGGAGCTGGCCGAGGACCCACGCTTCGGCACGAACAGCTCGCGGGTGGCACACGTCGAGGAGCTCACCACGCTCCTCGAGGAGGACCTGGCGCGGCGTACGGCGACCGAATGGTTCGACAGCCTCAGCCCGCTCGGCGTGCCCTGCGGCCCGGTGAACGACCTGGCCGGCGCGGTCGAGCTGGCGCAACGACTCGGCCTCGACCCGCTCGTGCCGAACGGCACGGGCGACACCGGCGACACGGTGGCCAACCCGATCAACCTGTCCCTGACCCCGCCCGACTACGCCGTTCGCCCGCCGCGGCTCGGCGAACACACCGCGGACATCGCCGCCTGGCTGGACGACCCACGGGCGGGCTAGGGACGCGATGTCGCGGGCATTGAATGCGTTGCCCGCAATTTTGCCGACAACGCCGGGCGGGAAATCACCGCAGGTAGCCATAATAGACCACATCGTCACGAATGCGGTACGTCACCGTGTGGTTGTCACCAGCTCGCAACGCTCCAGGAAAACGAATTCCCAACCGTCGCTGTAGGTTGCTCTCTGTTACGACCAGGTCTCGATTGATCCATTTGTATGCCCGGATTGTTTACTTTCTGTCGAAATTCCGGCCGAGGAGCGGGTAGGTTCCAGACAAACGACGACACGGGCGGGCGCGGCCGTTATCCGTTCCACGGCCGCACCATCCGGCACGCACGGCGTGCGCGGTCCATCCGGCGCCGGTAATGGCGCTGTGCCGCCCCTCGAACGGAAGGTGATCGTGACTGCCATACGAACGGAAGGGCTCTACAAGATCTTCGGCCGTCGTGCCGATGAGGCGCTGCGCAAGCTGTCCGATGGCGCCAGCCGCGAGGACGCCGTCGCTCTCGGCACCACTCCGGCCGTCATCGACGTGACGTTCGAGGTCAAGCCCGGCGAGATCTTCGTCGTCATGGGCCTGTCCGGATCGGGTAAGTCCACCCTCATCCGGATGCTCAACGGCCTGCTGACCCCCACCGCGGGGCACGTCTACGTCGGCGGCGAGGACGTCGCCGCCCTGGAGGCCGGCGCGTTGCGCGCCCTGCGCAGGGACCAGATGAGCATGGTGTTCCAGCATTTCGCGCTGCTGCCACACCGGACGGTGCTGGAGAACGCCGCCTACCCACTGAAAGTGCGCGGGGTGCCGACCACCGAGCGCGCGGAGAAGGCGAAGGCCGCGCTGGAGATGGTCGGCCTCGCCGGGTGGGACGACCGGCTGCCGCAACAGCTCTCCGGCGGGATGAAACAGCGTGTCGGGCTGGCAAGGGCGTTGGCGGCGGAGACCGACATCATGCTGATGGACGAGGCGTTCTCCGCGCTGGACCCGCTGATTCGCCGCGAGATGCAGGATCAGCTGCTCGAACTCCAGCACCGGCTGAACAAGACGATCGTGTTCATCACCCACGACCTCAACGAGGCGATGCGTCTCGGCGACCGGATCGCGATGATGCGCGCCGGCAGGGTGGTGCAGGTCGGCACGGCGGAGACGATCCTGCGGGAGCCCGCCAACGACTACGTCGCCCAGTTCGTGCAGGACGTCGACCGCGCCCGGGTACTGACCGCGTCCGCGGTGATGGAGCCCGCCGAGGCCGCCTCCCCCGGCAACGGTCAGCCGACCGTGCCGGCCGACGCACTGCTCATCGACGTGTTGCCGCTGTCGGGGCAGAGCACGTTGCCGGTCTCCGTCCTCGGCGACGGTGGGCGCCAACTCGGTGTCATTCACCGCGAGACGCTGCTGCGCGCCATGTCCGCGCCGGCCGAGATCCGGCAGGGCGAGGGAGGGGAGGTCAGCCATGGATGAATGGCGTATACCGGTCGGTGAATGGACCGAGGAGGCCATCGACTGGCTGCAATCGGTGTTGGGTCCGGTCTTCGAGTTCGTGCGCGAGGTGCTCCTCGGCGCCTACGAGAACCTCGCCGACCTGCTGCAGTTCCCCGCGGCGTGGGTGATGATCCTGATCCTCGGCGGGCTCGGCGTGCTCGCCAGGGGGCTGGTGTTCGGCATCGGCAGCATCGTCGCGCTCCTGCTGATCCAGCTGATGGAGCAGTGGCCGAACGCCATGCAGACCCTCGCGCTGGTGATCGTGTCGGTGGCGGTCGCCGGAGTGCTCACGGTGCCGATCGGCATCCTCGCCGCCAAGTCCCGGATGGTCAGCAGCATCGTGCGGCCGGTGCTGGACTTCATGCAGACGATGCCGCCACTGGTCTACCTCATCCCCGCCGTCGTGATCTTCCAGGTCGGCGTGGTTCCCGGCATCATCGCGACGATCATCTTCGCGATGCCGCCCGGCATCCGGCTCACCGAGCTGGGAATCCGGCAGGTCGACCCGGAGGTGGTGGAGGCGGGACACGCCTTCGGCAGCTCCCCCGGCAAGATCCTGCGGCACATCCAACTTCCGCTCGCCCTCCCGACGATCATGGCCGGCATCAACCAGGTGATCATGCTGGCGCTGTCCATGGTGGTGCTGGCCGGCTTCGTCGGCGGCCCCGGGCTGGGCCAGGAAGTGCTCTCGGCCATTTCCCGAGTGGACGTCGGCCTCGGCATGGAGGCCGGCCTGTCCGTGGTGATCCTCGCGATCTACCTGGACAGGGTGACCGCGGCCCTCGGGGCCCGGTCCGCTGTCGCGCGCCAGGAACAGGTGGCGTGACGTGTCATTACCGAAGTCACAACGCGGGTATCGCGCAGACATTGAGTCAGATGCCCAAGGAGGGACGAGTTACATGAGCAACGTCAGTAAGGCGGCGCGGCTGACCGCCGTCGCCGCCACGGCCTTACTGGTCCTTGCGGCCTGCGGTGGGGACGACGGGGGTGACGCAGGCGGTCAGACCGACGGCGGCGGTGACGGCGCGTTGGCGGGCAAGGACATCACGATCGGCGTGTTCAGCGGTTGGGAGGAGGGCCTCGCCGCCTCCTACCTGTGGGGGCACATCCTCGAGGAGGAGGGTGCCACGGTCGAGTACCAGACCGCCGACCCCGGGCCGATCTACTCGGGCGTCGCGCAGGGGCAGTTCGACGTCGGGTTCGACGCCTGGCTGCCGGCCACGCACGAGGACTACTGGGCCGAGCACGGCGAGAAGCTCGAGGATCTCGGCACCTGGTTCACCGACGCGCCGCTGACCATCGCGGTGAACGAGGACGCACCGATCCAGTCGCTCGACGAGCTCGCGGGCGCGGCCGACCAGTTCGACAACCGCCTGGTGGGCATCGAGCCGGGCGCCGGCCTGACCCGGATCACCAAGGAGGAGGTGATCCCGACCTACGGTCTTGACGACATGCAGTTCATCGAGTCCTCGACGCCCGCCATGCTCGCCGAGTTGGAGGGCGCGATCGACAGCGGCAAGAACGTCGTCGTCACCCTCTGGCGCCCGCACTGGGCCTACGACGCGTTCCCGATCCGGGATCTCGAGGACCCGCAGAACGCGCTCGGCGACCCGGAGGAGATCCACTCCTTCGGCCGCGAGGGTTTCGCGACCGACTTTCCCGAGGTCGCGAAGTGGATCGGCAACTTCACGATGACCGACGAGCAGCTGCACTCGCTGGAGAAGATCATGTTCTTCGAGAACGACGGCGAGGACAACGAGAAGTCGGTCGACACCTGGTTGCAGGACAACCCGGACTTCATCAGCAACCTGAAGGCGGGAAACCTGTAAGGTAGCGAGTCACGAGGATCGACGAAATCCGGCCCCGGTCGCCCGACCGGGGCCGGATTCCTGCCGCTGGGGAAGGGGACTCGATGTCCGGTATGGCGCCACCGCCGCTGCACGTCATGACGGCCGCCGAGGTGTCGAGGGTGGTGGAAGGCGATCGGCAGGGTGCGCTCGACGCGGTACGCGGCGCGTACCTGGCGCACCACCGCGGCGACACCGTGAATCCGCACTCCAGCTTCCTGCGCTTTCCGCGGCGGGAACGGGACCGGATCATCGCGCTGCCCGCGTACCTCGGTGACCAGCAGGAGGTCGCCGGAATCAAGTGGATCGCCAGCTGGCCGGGCAACACCGCGCAGGGTATACCGCGCGCCTCGGCCATGTTGATCCTCAACGATATGGCCACCGGCTACCCGTACGCGATGCTGGAGTCCTCGATCGTGTCCGCCACCCGCACCGCGGCCTCGGCCGTGCTGGCCGCCGAGGAGTTGCTCGGCGGGCGGGAGGCGAAGCGGGTGGGCTTCATCGGCACCGGCCTGATCGCCGAGCATGTGCGCCGGTTTCTCCGCGACCTGGACTGGAGGATCGGTAGCTACCGGCTTTTCGATCTCGACCCCGCGGCGGCCGCGCGATTCGGCGAGACCATCGGCACGGACGGGGGTGCCGAGGCACGGGTGTCGGAGGACGCCGCCGGGGCGTTCGCGGACGCCGATCTGGTGGTGATCGCGACGGTGGCGGGCGAGCCGCACCTGGTCGATCCGGACCTGCTGGCGCAGGCGCCGGTGGTGTTGCACCTCTCGCTGCGTGACCTCTCCCCCGAGCTGATCCTGGCGTCCACCAACGTCACCGACGACGCCGATCACGCGGTACGGGAACGGACCTCGCTGCACCTGGCCGAGCAGCGAACCGGAAACCGTACGTTCGTGCACGGCACCATCGGCGAGGTCCTGGACGGCACGCTGCGCCCGGTGCCCGGCCGGGCCACGGTGTTCACCCCGTTCGGGCTCGGCGTGCTGGACCTCGCCGTCGGCCGGTGGGTGCACGACCGGCTCACCGCGCAGGGCGGTGGCCTGCCGATTCCCGGATTCTTCGACGCCACGGAGTAGCCCTACGGCTGCGGCTCCCCCGTGGCCAGCAGCTCGCGGAGTTCCTCGACCGCGACCGTGAGCTGGCGGGCGAAGGCGAACATCTGCTCCGCGACCGGTCGCGGCGTGCTCAGGTACAGGTTCCACCGCTGCGGCAGCAGCACGTACGCGACCCCGATGCAGGTGCCGCTGGTGGACCCGAAGCCGAAGTACTGGATATGGGTCGACGGGGCCGAGCTGGTGCTCAGGTAGTCGTTGCGCATGATGGTCCAGCCGGGGCTGTCGTACAGCGCGAGCGGCTCGGTCGCGCCCAGCGGCTCGCCCTCCCGCTGCTGGATCAGTTGCAGCTCCCACAGGTGCTGCTCGGGCGCCTGCCCCTGCTGGCACTCCTTGGCGCGGGAGACGTGCTTGTCGGCGGCCGCGCGGAACGCGGCCCTGCGGGTGGCCGGATCGGTGCCGGGATCCTCCATCGCGGCCACGAATCGCAGTATCTCGGGGGTCACCACGCGCATGGCCTCGGTGCGCCCGTTCTGGTACTGCCGGGTGGCGATCGACTCGTAGGTGGCGCCGGTAACTCCCTTGGAACGCCGGTGCGCGAGCTGGTAGGCCAGCTGCGCGAAGGCGTCCGGCGAGCAGCGCAGCCCCTTGATCTGGTCCGCGCCGAAGTCGAACGACACCGTGGTGGTGGCCGTGTCGGCCGCGTAGGCGGCGAACGCGGCGCCGGCGGCCCGTACGTCCGCCCGCAGCTCGTCGTCCAGCACGAACTCCACCGGATCCACCGCGGGCATACCCTGCGTCCGGGCGCCGGACCGTGCCGAATGTTCCCGCGCGGGCGTGCTCAGCAGGGTGTCCACGAAGCTGAGGATCGTGGTGCCGTCCAGGCCACAGTGCTCCACGTTGATCCCCGCCGTGCCGTCCGCGAAGACGATCAGCGAGACCGCCTTGTCGAACCACCGGTTGCCGCTGTCCCCGTGCAGCAGCTGGTCGCAGGCCTGCTGGGTGCTCTCCGGGGCGAAATCCTCGAGGCACACGCAGAACAACGCGCCCTCCACGGCCTCGAGTGCGTCGGCGTTTCCCCGTTCCGCCGCCAGCAACGCCTGCCTGCTCGCCGCCCACTCGGCGCGGGCCTTGGTGGTCAGGTGCCCGACCGCGTCCTCGGTGTCCGCGCGCGCCGCGCCGGCCTTGAGCACCGAGCGGAGCCCCGCCGCGAGGTCGTCCAGGGTGTACGGGTGCCCGTCCGGACCCAGCACGTCCAGCCGGAAGATGTTGCCGCGGAAGAACACGGCGATATGGCGTGCCGAAGCCGGACCCGGCCGCTCCGCGCTGTACGGTGCACGCACGGTGTCCTGGACCGCTCCGGGGATCCGGGTGGTGGAGAACAGGAACTTGTGCTGCTCCATGGAATGCGCGGCACCACGCTGCACCACCGGGGGGATCGACTCCTGGTCGAGCAGCTTCTTGTAGCCCACCGCCGCGGCGACCAGCCCGGCCGCCCGCTCGACCTGCCCCTGATCCGACTCCTGGAACAGGAAGAAGAAGTTCGCGTTCAGCGCGATGCGGTCCCGCCTGCCGAGATACCGGGCGGGCCAGAACCGGTCCAGCCAGCTGCGCACACCCTCGGACGCGTCGTACCGCTCGAGCTCGGCATGCAGTGCGCGGGCCGCGCTGTCGGGCCGGAGGAACTCCGCCACCGCCGCCCCGGTTCGAGCCCGCTCGTCCTCGGTCAGCAGGGGTTCACACCATTCGAGGAACCTCGTGCAGCTGTCCTCGAGGGTGGGTAGCGGCACGCGCGGCAGGCGGTCCTCGTTGCCGAAGGTACGGGTGGACCATTCCGGGCTGCTGTTCACTGTCATCCTCTGCGATCGACGGGGTTTGTTTCCGAAACGATTTCTAGTCAAGCAGTTGGTCGCCGCGGACCGCGCGGCGTTCGGCGGCGAGATGTTCTGGCAGGACCCGGCCGAACAGCTGCCGGGTCCGTGCCACGCTGCCCACCACGCCCGGCCGCTCGCTGTAGGCGAGGATCGCCGAGTGCCGAGCCGTCTCGCCGCGCACCGGCGTGACGCGATGCAGCGAGTACCGCCCCTTGAACAGCTGGAGGTCGCCGGGGCGCAGGGTCAGCCGCCGGATGGCGCGCTCACCGCGGCCGTCCAGCACCGCACGGACGTCGGGAAAGTTCTCCGCCCGCGCGGACCGGATATTCGGGCAGTACTCGAACACTCCACCTTGCTCGGACTCTTGGGTCAGCAGGCTCACCGTGAACTCGTTGGTGTCGAAGTGCCAGGGATGGGACAGTCCCGGTGAGATCACGTTGAGGCACAGCTTCGACAGCGGGTCGGCGAGCTCGTGAATCTGCGGGAGCTCGAAGCAGGCGGCGATAAAGCATTGGAACTCCACGCTGCGGTACAGCTGGTGGATAATAGAATGTGACGGTATGTGGTCATGCGCGACGAACGCATTTCCACGTTCCATTGTGGTGCGACCGGGATGGTCCGCCGGCAACGGTGTGTCCGTCGCGATGTTGTAGGCGTTGACCACCTCCATGTCGTCGTGCGCGAGCGGCGCGATCTCGGCGCATTCCCGCCGGAGTTCGTCCTGCAACTCGGGACGGATGAAATCGGGGAGCACGCTGCATCCCACGTCCCGCAGCTCGCGATGGACCACGGAGACGATTTCCGCCAACGCCGTACCCGCCGGTTCCGCGAGCGGGTAGCGATCCGTGTCCACCACCCCGCCGACCCGCCCACTCTCGGCGATGTCCGACGGGAACGACGATCCGTGCGTTGTCAAGCCCTTCACCTCCGCTGGCCGAACTACCCGTGCACCATCCCGCACTCCTCGTGATTCCAGAGCGGTTTAGCACAGCCGGCGGAGGGGTTTCACGCCTTGAACTCGTTTGTGAGGTGTGACACCGGCGCGGCACCGACGTTCGTGAGCGTCGCCATATTGTGCCGCTCACCGCGCATCAGGTATTCGCCTAGAACAACGGACCGCCCGCGGATCCGGGAACCGGCGGCTCGTCACCGGCTTCCGCGAACACGGTCAGCACTCTGACCAAATCCTGCCGGGTACCCGGGGGCATCCGGCCGACAATACGGGTGATCTCGGCCCGCCTGCGCGCGGTCACGTCCGCCACCACATCGGCACCGGCCCCCGTCAGCGTCACCATCAGCTCGCGCCGGGAGGCCGGGTTGGTCTCCCGGCTGACGAAGCCGGCCGACACCAGTCGATCGACCATGCGCGTGGCGGTGGAGGGATTCACCGCGAGCCGGTCGGCGAGCGCGGTCAGCTTGAGCGGCCCGCGGCTCTCCAGCACTACCAGCAGCCGAAACTGCGGAAGGGTGATCACCTCGGCCACCGCGGCAATCGAGCGCGCGGACACGGCCACCAGCAAGCGGGAAGCCGTCAACACGGCGTCGGCCATCGCGTCGACGTCATCGGGCGCCACCGCCCCGGCGCGCTCGCTCTCTGGCATAGCTCCGTTGTACCTTACGTCACCTCGCCTATCTGTGCACTACGCAAGTATTGCATACTGCAAGAGATGGCTGTCGCAGGAAGAGGTGTCCCGGTGCCGGCGCGTCAGCCGCTCGGTCGCTGGCTGCGGGAGAGCTCGGCGGGCCTGGTCACCCTCGCGCTGGTGATCGGCGCGGGCGCGGGACTCGGCGCGATCGCCTTCCGCTGGCTGATCGACAGCGGTACCCGGTTGTTCTCCGGGCACGCCGACTACTCGATCGCCGGTGGCGAGGCGCATCCATGGCTGCCCGCGCTCGGGCCCTGGTTCCTGCTGCTGGCGCCGGTGGTGGCCGGCCTGATCTACGGCCCACTGGTATACCGGTTCGCGCCCGAGGCACGCGGCCACGGGGTGCCGGAGGTCATGTACGCGGTCGCCGAGCGCGGTGGCCGAATCCCGCTGCAGGTCAGCGGCGTGAAGGCGCTCGCATCGGCCTTGTGCATCGGATCGGGCGGCTCGGTCGGCCGCGAGGGCCCGATCGTGCAGATCGGCTCGGCGCTGGGCTCCAGCCTCGGCGGGCTCGCCAGGCTGCCGGAGTCCCGCCTGCGGGTGCTGGTCGCCTGCGGCGCCGCGGGCGGGATCGCCGCCACCTTCAACGCACCGCTTGCCGGCCCGTTCTTCGCGATGGAGCTGCTGTTGCGGGACTTCGCGATGGAGTCCTTCGGCGCGGTCGTGCTGGCCAGCGTGACGGCCAGTGTCGTGGGGCGGGCCGCGTTCGGGGACGTCGCGTTCCTCGACCTGCCCGCGTTCAGCCTGCGCAGCCCGGTCGAGTACCTGCTGTTCATCGGGCTCGGCATCGTCATCGGCGCCTGCGGGACGCTGTTCACCCGGGTGCTGTACTGGATCGAGGACGCCTGCGACTGGGCCTGGCGCGGCCCGGAGTGGCTACGGCCCGCGGTGGGCGGGCTGCTGCTCGGCGGGCTGCTGCTCCTGCTGCCGGAGATGTACGGGGTCGGCTACCCGGTGCTGCAACACGCCGTGACCGGCGACTACCTGTTCGGCTTCCTGCTTCTGCTGCTGTTCGGCAAGATCCTGGCGACCGCGCTGACGATCGGCATCGGCGGTTCCGGCGGGGTGTTCGCGCCCTCGTTGTTCGTCGGCGCGATGGGCGGAACGGCCTTCGGGATCGCGGTGAACGCCTTCCTGCCGGGCATGACCGCGGGACCGGGCGTCTACGGGCTGATCGGCATGGGCGCGGCCTTCGCCGGCGCGGCCGGTGCACCGATCACCGCGGTGATCGTGCTGTTCGAGCTCACCGGCGAGTACTCGATCATCCTGCCGCTGATGACCGCCATCGTGATCGCCACGCTCACCGGGCGGGCGCTGTCCAGGGACACCATCTACACGCTCAAGCTGCGCCGCCGCGGGATCGACCTCGACCGGCGTCCGGAGTCGCGCGGGCTCGCGGGCACCACGGTCGCCGCCGCGATGGAGGCGCTGCCCGAACCGCTGCCGGGTCGCACCCACCTTGCCGAGGCAGCGCATGCGCTCGCCGTCTCCCAGCGGGGTATCCTCCCGGTGGTCGGCGATGATGGCGACTACCACGGCTGCGTGACGGCACGAGCGGTCACCGAGGCGCTGGCGGACGACTCCGCCGCGAAGGGCACGGTGGACGGCCTCGCCGAGCTACCGCCGCTGCTCACCCGCGAGTCCGGCATCCCGGAGGCACTGGCCGCGCTCTCCGACGCGCCGGGCACCGGCCTGCCCGTCCTTTCCGCGGAGCGCAGGCTGGTCGGCTGGGTCACGCACCAGTCGATCCTGGACGCGCTGCACCCGCCCGCGGCGCGCACGCACCCGACACGGGAGCAGAAAGGAACCACCGAACCGTGATGACCTCACCACTGCTGCCGGAATGGCTGCGGATCGTGCTCGCCGCCGTCCTGTGCGGGGTGGCCGTGCTGCACGTCGGACACGTGCTGGCCATGCGCGGGCAGCGCCGGTGGTGGCACGCGGGTCACACCGTGATGGCGCTCGGGATGGCGGCGATGTACCTGCTGCCCAGGATGAGGAACGAGGGGCTGTACGAAGCGGGGCTCGTGCTGTTCGCGCTGTTCACCGTGGCAGTGGTGATCGGCGCCCTGCTCATCCGGCGCAACGAGGGCGTGTTGAACCCGCTGTGGATCGCCGCGGGCGTGGACATGGTCGCGATGACCTACATGCTGCTGCCGATGAGCGGCAGGTTCGCGCCGGTGACCTACCTCTTCGTCGGCTACCTCGGCTGCCAGGCTGTGGCCTGGGTGACCGGCCTGTGGGGCCGGGTTCCGGTACTGCGCCCCGTGCTCGCGGGTGCCCCGGACGCACCGGAGGCCGCGGCACCGGCCGTGGCGCTGACCGCGCACTCCGCACCGACCGTGCCACCCAGCCTCGCCGTGATGGCGGCCACCATGGCCTACATGCTGGCCGCCATGTGATCCGGCTCTGGAGACCCTGCCGCGGTGCTGCTCAACGCGGCAGCGCCCGCGCCAGGTCGGCCCACAGGTCCTCGACGTGCTCGACGCCCACCGAGAGGCGCACCGTGCCCTCGCCGATGCCGGCCGCCCGCAACGCCTCCGGATCCAGCTGGCGGTGTGAGGTGCTCGCCGGGTGCAGCAACGTGGTCTCCACCCCGCCCAGTGAACCGGCCAGCTTCGCCAGCCGCACCCGCTTGCCCAGCGCGTGCCCGGCTTCCCGTCCACCGGCCAGCTCGAAGGCCACGATCGCGCCGTAGTCCGCGAGATGCCGGGCGGCGACCTGGTGGTCGGGGTGGTCGATCCGGCCCGGCCAGCGAACCGACTCCACCGCGGGATGCCCGGCCAGCCGGTCGGCCAGCACGCGGGCGTTCGCGCACTGCTCCCGGATTCGCAGTGGCAGGGTGTGCAGCCCGCGGATGGTCAGCCAGGCCGCGAACGGGTCGGCGCAGGCACCGAGCTCCATGGCGTGGTGCCAGGTGTGCCGGTACCGCTGCTCCTCGGCGAGGACGACAATCCCGCCGATCACGTCGGAGTGCCCACCGAGGTACTTCGTGGCCGAGTGCACGACGGCGTCGGCGCCGAGCCGGATGGGTTGGCACAGCAGCGGTGTGGCGAAGGTGTTGTCCACAATCGTCATCAGGCCGGCCCGCTCGCCTGCGGCGAGGAACGCCGGCAGGTCGACCACCTTCGTCACCGGGTTCGCGATGGTCTCCAGGTAGAGCATGCGCGAGTTCGGGCGCACCGCCGCGGCCACCTCGGCGGGGTCGTCACCGGGCACGAAGGTCACCTCTACCCCGAAGCGGGCGGCGAGGTCGCGCAGGCTGGCGTAGGTGCCGCCGTAGAGGCAGTCCTGGGCGATCACGTGATCACCCGCGTTGAGCGTGGCCAGCAGCACCGAGTTGATCGCGCCCATACCGGAGGCCGTGGCGATGGCGGCCACCCCGCCCTCGAGATCGGCCACCGCTCGCTCCAGGGCCCGGATGGTCGGGTTGCCGTAGCGGCTGTAGACGAACGGGCCGTCCGGCCGCTCCATCGAATCGGCGAGGGCGTCCGGGTCCTCGAAGGCGAAGTTGGCGGCCTGGTAGATCGGCACGCTGAGGGGCTGGGAGTGCTCCGGTCGGGGTGCGGATACGTGTACGGCCCTGGTGGCCGGGTGCTGCTCGACAGTGGTTTCGGTAGCGGTCATGCAGGCCAGCCTGCGCCGGGCAGACCTTCCCGACCAGCACCAATTCCGGCTAGATTGGTTTGATGACCAAGCCAATACCCTGGCCGGTGGAGCGACTCGTCGCGCAGCTCGGCCGCTGGTCCACCAGCCGCGGGCCGCTGTACCTGCTGCTGGCCGAGCGGCTGCGCGAGCTGATCGACTCCGGGCAGCTGCCGCCGCGCGCCGCGCTGCCACCCGACCGGGTACTGGCCGAGCAGCTCGCTGTCGGGCGGAGCACCGTGGTCGCCGCGTACGACCATCTCCGGGCCGAGCGCAAGCTGGAACGGCAGCAGGGCCGGGGCACCTGGGTGGCGTCCGCCGTGCTGTCCGGGGTGCAGCCCAGCGCGGTGGGCACGGCGAACCCGTTGTTCCTCAACTACCTCGAGCCCGCGGACACGGCGACGCCGCTGGCCTGTGCCGCACCCTCCGGCCCGCCGCCGGAGCTGATCGATGCCTACCGGCGCGCGCTGGCGACGCTGCCCGGGCCGGACGGCGGCGACATCGGGTACCACCCGCTCGGGCATCCGGCGCTGCGCATGGGGTTGGCCAGGCGCTACACCGAGCACGGCCTGCCGACCGGACCGGAACAGATCCTGGTCACCACCGGCGGGCAGCAGGCGCTCGCGCTGATCGCCCGGTTGTTCCTCGGTCCGGGTGACCCGGTGCTGGTGCAGGGCCCGACCTATCCCGGGGCACTGGAGGTGTTCCGGGATGCCGCGGCGGTGATCAGATCTGTTACAACCACTGTGGACGGTGTCGATCCAACACAGTGGACAGCCACACTGGACTCGACGAGGCCCCGGCTGGCCTACCTGAACCCGACCAACCACAACCCCACCGGCGGCACGCTGCCCGTGCTGGCGCGGCGCAGGCTGGTGGAGGTGACCGTGGCCCGCGGAATCCCGCTGATCGCGGACACCGTGCTGGACGGGCTGTCCTTCAGGGACACCGAGCCGCCGGGGCTCGCCGAGCTGGTCGACACCGGTACGGTGCTCACGGTCGGTTCGTTCAGCAAGACCGTATGGGGCGGGGTGCGGACCGGTTGGATCCGGGGGGCGACCGAGGACATCGCGCGGCTGTCCCGGATCAAGACGGTCCACGACCTCGGCAGCGCCGTGCTCGAGCAACTCGCGCTGGCCGAGCTGCTCCCCCGGCTCGACGCCGTCGCCGCGGCCAGGGTGACGCGGCTGCGGCAGCGGCACGACCAGCTGTGCGCCCGGCTGCGCGACGCGCTGCCGGACTGGCGGTTCGAGCCTGCCGGCGGCGGTCAGTGCCTGTGGGTGCGGCTGCCCTGCGGCGACGCCTCCGCGTTCGCCCAGGTGGCGCTGCGGCACGGGGTCACCGTGCTACCCGGTACCGCGCTGGATGCCACCGGCGGCAGCACCGAGTACCTGCGCATCCCGTTCACCGCACCGGTCGCGGAACTCACCGAGAGCGTACGCAGGCTCGCGCTGGCCTGGCCCGCCTACCAGCGGACCGGACAGGCACCCGCCGCGGTGCACGCACTGGTGGTCTGACCACGAACCCGGCACGGGCCGGTCACGTTCGCGTGCTGCCGGTCCCACCCACCACGACCGGGTAGGTGCCCCCGCACGGGGCAGCGTCGTTCGCATTGCCCTTCCCATCCTCATGCAACCTCTCATCCGGTTTTCCGCACTCGGTCGGCGAGCCGCCCGGGCCGCCACTGTTCGCCGGAACCGGTGTGTTTGCTGCCCACGCGCGTGCGTTGGCCGTCCGCAACCGCGCGTTTGCCGTTCGCGCGGGGCTCGTCCTGGGAGGTGCCCGTCCACCGGCCACGAATGGCAGGTGGACGACCTGGCTGACGAGCCGCGAAACCGACAAGACTTCGCTGGCAACGGGAGGACCACGATGTCAGCGACGTTCCGGTACTGGTGTGGCGAGTGCGGCTACAAGACGCCGTGGCTCGACGAATGGGCGGGCGCCGAAGAACTCGAGCGCCACTATCTACGGCGGCACCCCGGCATCGAGCCGGGCGGCGACTTCGAGATCCGGCGCGGCGACGGGCAGGGCTGCCTCGGCACCGTGGCCGTCCCGTTCCTTCTCCTGCGCAGGCCGGACCGACGGCGTTAAGGCTCATACGTCCCCGCGTAACACCGCCTGGTGCGCGCGGTGCGCCACGTCGCTCGGCTCCACCCCGAGGTCGTCCGCCAACCGGTGGCGCAACCGAGCGAACGCGCCGAGGGCGTCGGCCCGCCTTCCGCTGCTGTGCAGGGCGCGCATCAGCAGCGCGGCCAGCGGCTCGCTGTACGGGTGCGCCGAGGTCAACGCGGACAGCTCGCCGATCACCTCGGGGTGCCTGCCCAGCCGCAGTTGCCCGTCCAGCTTCTCCTGCAGTAATGCCGTCCTGCGTTCGGTCAGCCGTCGCCGTTCCCCTTCCGCGAACGGCCCTGGCAGGCCGGCCAGCGGCTCGCCCCGGAACAACTCCAGTGCGCCGGCGTACCCGCCGACCGCGGCGGCCAGGTCGCCAGCGCGCTTGGCCGCGCCCGCCTCGGCGGCGATCTCCTCCACCCGAGTCGAGTCCAACCACACCCCACCACCGGCGAACCGGTAGCCGCCGCGGTCACTGCCGATCACCGAATCGCGCCGTCCGTCGCCGGCCCCCAGGCACGTGCGAAGCCGGTACACGTACACCGGCACCACGTTCGCGACCGGAGGCTCCATCCCCCACACGCCATCGAGCAGCTCCCGCCTGCTGACCGTCACGTCACGGCGCAGTACCAACGCTGCCAGCAACGCCTGCTGCCGCACCGGCCCGAGGTTCAGCGGCACCTCGCCACGCCACGCCCGCAGCGGACCGAGCACTCTCAGCCGAAGTGGCGGGCCGGGTGCCGGAGGCGCACTCGGCGTGACCGCCAGCCCGAGCCTGAGGAGGATCCCCCTGAGGTGGCCTTCCACCGAGACCTCGGACATGGCCAGCTCGGTGGCGGCCTCGGCGACGGTCAAGCCACGGCCGACGGCCTGCAGCACATCCCGCTCGCGAGCGGTGAGCGCCTCGGTGCGCGAGTCGTGGTCGAATGTGGTCAGCGCCACGGCGGACTCCCCCGTTCTCGACTGTCTGGCCGACGTGCGACAGATGGTGGCGTTCGGGCTGGTGGGAGGGCCAGGCCAGAGACCGGCCATATGTGACCGGTCCGCACGTCGACGTCCGATCTCGGGAATGGCACCGGCACGACCGACCGGTTCGGCGCGCGTCCGCGGGGCGCCGGTCCGTCCGGCTCGCGATTCCGGACGCGCCGAGCATCCGCTACACCGCGTGCGGCATCCCGCACGTCGTCGCGTCGAGCTGTTGTCGACCGGCCAGTGAGTGACGGCTCACCGAGGAGCGGATCGCCTCACCGGTGTAGGCGGGGCAAGGTGCCCGGCCGCTGCCGGTACGAGCCGGTCCCGGCACTTCGGACGTACCGGGACCGGTCGCGCCATCGGTCGCCGTCGCCCTGCCCGACACTCAGGTGTCGACCGGGGTGAACCCGGCGCCAGGGGCATCGGAGCCACGAGCGGCGACATCATCGAGGATGTTCCTGGCGCTGGTGTAGACGAACGGCGGGATGGTCAGCGAAACACGGGTCACGATGCCCGCCCACTCGGTCGCCGTGCCGCCGTTCCTGGCGAGGACGAGCGGGCCGCCGGAATCGCCGGGCATGTTCACCGCGAACGACGTGACCAGACCGCCTTCGTTCGCCCCTACCAGCCCGCAGGTCTTACCGGTGGTCCGCCCGTCCTTGCAGACGTTGGCCCCGACCGGTGGTAGCCCGCCGTCGAGGACACGATCGATCCGCAGCTCGGGGCCGTCGCTGCTCAGCGTCACCTTCCCCGGGTCGAACTCGATCACCGCGTAGTCGTGATAGGCCTGCTCCGGTGACACGTAGGCGTACCGACCGATCGGCCCGAGGTCGCGCTCTCCGGGGAAGTAGACGTCGTCGCCGCCATAGCAGTGCGCGGCCGTGATCCCGACCAACCTGCCCGCGTTGTCCGTCCCCACCGGGCCCAACGTACACAACGTCGCCCCCGCGCCGTGGTCCATCTGTATCCCGTTGGTCACCACGACCTTGCCTTCCGCGCCCGCACCGGGCGCGAACACCAATCCGAGCGACAACGCCACGGCGGCGACCAAGGTCCGGTGCGACACCCGCGAGAACACCACTGGATCATCTACCTCCCCGTCTCGTGCCCGGTGCGGTGACTCGTCCGAGCGAACACGGTTCTCGTCGCCGTCAAGCTAGCTGGGGACGATGAAATCGCGATGAAACCCAGCCCGGCGTGACCACCGTTTCATCGGAATTTCAACGGGGAATCAGCGAATGCGACCCGGGAGCACGTCGGCGCGGGCCGCGCCGGCAGTGGCTCGGCCAGCAGCCGGGAGGAGGGCCGGCGCCACCTCGCCGGCCGCGTCAGATCTTTTCGCCCGGAAGGTTGCTGGCCTGCTCGATCCAGGATCGGAGTCGGTCCCCGTCCGGTTCGTCGTCCTCATAGAGGTCGAGGTAGCGCACCTCGTCGTGCTTGGACGCCTTCGGCGGTATGGGATCGAGCGATGTTCCTCGGAAGAACTGCAGCTGCACGTAGTTCGTGTAACAACGGAAGGACAGGAACCAGCCCTCGCCCTTGAGGCCGTAGAACGGTTGGTTCCATTTCACGGCCTTGTGTACGTGGGGGACCGTGCGCACGATCAGCTTATCGAGGCGTTGCCCGACATCTCGTTTCCAGCCGGGCATGGCGGCGATGTAATCCTGCACCGGGCCGTTCCCCTCACCCTTCGGGACCTGCGGGTTGCCGCCCGAGAGCAGCTTCGGTCCCGTGTCGTCTTTCGTGCGATCGGTCATGGGATCACCTCCTGGACGCGGTCCGCGACAGCCGGCGACATGCTTCACGAGCACGCCGACGTGAGAATTGTAGTCCCACTTCCTGCCGAAGGCCCTTTGTCTCGAAGCCCGGTTTCGGTGATGACGACGTGGAGAGTCGCGACCGCCTTCTCTCGCCGTCGCCCGGCAGAGGGAAATGGCGAGCCGATCGGCCGGCCGGGAGCGCGGAACCGGTCACGTCCAGCGCGGGACCACCGGTTGCCTATCGTCCGTTTCGGACCACCCACTGGTCCGGCCGCACGCGGCCGAGCTGGTTCCGCGCGGAGCTTCCGGTGACCAGGGTCAGGTCCAACGCTCGCAACGCCTCGTTCACCGGTTGGAAGAAGGTCACCCCGCCTCGGGTGCAGTCGCCCGATCCACCGGACGTCATGCCCTGAGCCTGAGTACCGCTGACGAACGCACCGCCGGAGTCGCCCGGCTCGGCGCAGACGGTGGTCTGGGTCAGGCCACGCACGATGTCCCCGTTCCCGTAGTTCACCGTCTGGTCGAACGCGACCACCTCGCCACAGAAGAACCCCGTGGTGGAACCGGAACGGCAGATCGAGGCGCCGACCGGCGCCCTGGCCGAACCACTCACCTCGATCGCCGTCCCATCCTGCCGGTTGACCAGCGGGGTCAGCCGGGATCCGGGGTCGGTCACGTCCACCAGCCCGAAGTCGCCCGCCGTGTCGAACACGCTCGCGCCGACCGAGCCGATTCGCCGGCCGTCGATGTCCCGCGCGCTGCCACCGGAGGTGGTGCAGTGCCCCGCGGTCACGAAGTGCGCGCTGCCACCGGGGCGGGTCGCGGAGAAGCCGATCGAGCAACGGCCCTGGTCGCCCTGGGAGCCGAAGGTGAACGGGTCACCGCCGATGATGTCGGCCAATGGTCGCGGGGCGCGCGGCCTGCCGCACCCGCAGCGGCGTTCCGTCTTCCCGAAGTCCGCTGAGCAACCGCTCGGTCGCGGTGTCCCACTGCCGGGAGTCCACCTCGACCACCACGCTGTTGCCGCCGGGCCGCACGTACCAGCCGGTGACCGCGTCCGGCACCGCGCTGCCCATCCGGTCGATCCGTTGCTTGGCGCCGGTCAGCTCGGCCATGCTGTGCTCGACCACCCTGGCCCGCGCGCCGGCGGTCCGGATCTCCGGCGACCTCGCCGGGTCGGTGACGGCGACGACCAACCTCCCCGCCGAGGAGTCGAACCAGGCGCCGGCGTAGCTGTCGCCGAGCGTGCCCCGCAGGGACCGCATCGTCCGCGTGGCGGCCGACTCCGCGGTCAGTCGCTCCCGCATTCGTTCCGCGGTGAGGCCGAGGTCCTCGCGCATGGCCGAGGCGAGGTCGGGCGACCCCGCGGCCGCCGGGATGTCCGGCTGCCGTTCCGGCCCGGCGATGGCCGGGATGGCGATGGCCGCCGCGACACCGGTGATCAGCGCGACCGCGCTGATCACCGGGACCACTACCCTGGGTCGGTAACGTCGGTGTCGACTCACTTGGCTGTCTCCTCGGGCGTTGTGCGTCTCCTGCCTGAGACACGGGGCAGCCCACGAGTCGGTTCACCCCAAGATATTCAACTATCCGAACCGGACAGAGGAAGTCCGTGACCCGGTACGGGGCCACCTGCCTACCCGGAGGCCACGGCACCGGAGCCGCGGGGCGCCGGCTGCTGGTGGCGTTGCCTCGCCAGGGCCGGCGTGGTTGTCTCCTCCCGCTCCGGCGACCCGGCCAGCAGATGCTGCCGCAGCGCCCGATGTGTGGCCGGCAACGTGCCGGCCAGCACGGCGAGTTTCGCCCGCGGGGAGCGCGCGGCGCGCACCGCCGCGAGCGCGGCCGGTCGGATCGCCGCGTCCAGCACGACCGGCTGGTCGAAACCGCCGAGGCGGCGCATCCACTTCGGCAGGGTGGCGATGGTGGCCGGTGCCATCAGCCTGCTGACCGCCCACAACCTGGCCTTGCCCTGCGCGCGGGGCGTGCGCAGCAGGTAATGCATGGCCTCGTGCGCGCGTTCCGAACTGCACAGCCGGGGGCGCACGGCGGCGAAATACTCCCGCACCTGCTCCCTGGACCGTGGCACGTCGGCGGCCTTGCAGGTCTGCAGCTCGGCGGCGACGGCGGACTCCGCCCAGTACCGGGCTTCCTCCTCGGCGGGCAGTGGGCCCGGCCCGTATCGCTCGTAGCACTTGAGCACCGAATGCCATCCGGTGACGTGAATCCACAGCTGCGCAGCGGGATTGTTCGCGCTGTAGCGCCTGCCGCTGATCGGCTCGATGCCGGTGGCCTGCGCGTGCACCTTCATCAGGAACTCGGACGCCTCGATCGCGGTGCGCCCGTCGGCGACGGCGACGGCGAGGAAGTACGCCAGCGTGCGGTCGAGCCGCCCGGCCGGATCCCGGTAGATGCCGCGCATGTCGGCGACCGCGGCGGTCAGGAACGGGTCGAAGTGCTCGAGCACGACGGAACGTTGGAAGCCGATCAACGCCGTCGGGCTGGTCCAGACCTTCCAGGTCGGCGAGCCGGGCCCGAAGAATCCGTTGTCTTCCGGTCGCGGCAGCGCCGCCCGCACCGGGGC
This sequence comes from Amycolatopsis cihanbeyliensis, assembly GCF_006715045.1. Lineage (GTDB taxonomy): Bacteria > Actinomycetota > Actinomycetes > Mycobacteriales > Pseudonocardiaceae > Amycolatopsis > Amycolatopsis cihanbeyliensis. The sequence goes on from NZ_VFML01000001.1 coordinate 752,596, forward strand.
TGTCCGAGACGCCATCACCTGCTCCTTTGCTCGGGGACGTACCGATCAGGGTTTCATCTCGTAGCTTCCGTCCAGGGCCAGCACCTGCCGCCACACACCGTCGAACGCGGCGTCGTCGCGGACCGGCTTGCGGATCACCGACACCGCCCACCGTTGCTGCGCCGGCGTCGAGTCGCGCCGGCCGTGCAGCTCGACCGCGTGCGCCGAGAAGTCGCGCACCAGCACGTCGAACACCGCGCCGAGCAGGTCGCCACCGACCCCGGTCAGCTCGGCCTGCTCGAGGATCAGCTGGCCGTAGACGATCAGGGTGAACAGCTCGCCGATGGTGAGGGAGGTGTCCAGGTCGCCCTGCTGCTCGCTGCTGAGCAGTTCGGCGAACGCGTTCGCCTGCTCGGTGAACACGGCGACGTTCGGCAGGTGCGCGTACCGCGCGTAGGTGTCCCGCCAGTCGTGGAACCGGACCTTGCTCAACCCACGCGCGGCGCCCTGCCGGAACAGGAACTCGTCATCGGCCGGGTCGGTCCGGGTGCCCACCGCCGGGTACTCCCCCGGCCGGAACAGGTAGGCAGGCATGAACTTGTTGATCAGCGCGAGGTTGACCGCCACCGTGCCCTCCAGCTTGGGCAGGCCACCCGCATCCATCTTGGCGATCGGCAGGTAGTTGTCCGCCTCGAAGCCCCTGGCCGCGACGATCTCACCAAGCAGGGCCAGCACGGTCTCCGCCTCGGTGGTCACCTTCATCTTGGTGATCGGGTTGTACAGCAGGTAGCGCCGGTCCTCCGGGCCCGCGCTGCGGAAGTAGTCCACCGCCCGGTCGGCGAACAGTCGCATCCCCGCCAGCCGCGCGTAGGCGTCGACGAACTGCCTGCGCACGTGCGGGAAGTCGGTGACCGGATTGCCGTACAGCACCCGGTTGTGCGCGTGCGTGATCGCCTCGTACAGCCCGTGGGTCGCCATCCCGATCCCGGCGAAGCACAGGTTGAACTTGCCGATGTTCACCGTGTTCAGCGCCGCGGAGAACGCCTCCTCGCCGGTGTGCAGGATGTCCTCGGCCCGCACCGGGTAGTCCTCCAGCCGGAACTCGGCCACGTACATCTGTGAGGGCACCACGTTCTTCACCAGATGGTAGTTCGGGTGCCTGGAGTCGGCGTAGAAGAACACGTACTGGTCCGCGCCCTGCACACCGGCGATCCGGCCGAACACCGACACCGTCCCCGCGCAGTTGCCGTTGCCGATGTAGTACTTGCCCCCGGTCGCGGTGTACCCGCCCGCGCCATCCGGGGTGAGCACCATGTCCGTGGCGTAGATGTCCGCCCCGTGGTCCCGCTCGGACAGGCCGAACGCCGCCACACCGCCGGCGTCCAGGGCCGCGGCCGCCCGCTCCCGCGCGGCCGCGTTCTCGCTCTGCCACACCGGACCGAGGCCCAGCACGGTGACCTGCCAGGGGTACCAGTAGTTCAAGCCGTAGAACCCCAGTATCTCGGACAGGGCGGCGATCCGGGCGGTGTCCCAGCGCTTGTCCGGCGCCGTACCGGCCTCGCCCGCCGGGGTCAGGAAGGTGGCGAACAACCCCTCGGCCGCCGCGAACTCGAGGAAGTCCGCGTAGAACACCTTGGCGTGGTAGTCCCCGACCAGCTTGCGCTTGCCGCGGGCCTCGAACCAGTCGATCGTCGCGCGCAGCAGGCGCCTGGTCTCCTGATCGAAGTACCGCGGGTCGTACCGGTTCGGATCCAGCAACAGCGACCGTGCCTCCACCTGCGCCTCCACCCATAAATTACTACTGCCTAGTAGCAATATTCTACTGTAGGGTAGTTTTGTCCAGTGGGAGGCGAGGAGATGTGACGGCGACAACCGGCAGCGGGCGCAAGCGCCGCGCGTACGCCCCGCGGGTGCCCGTGGAGCAGCGCCGCACCGAGCTGCTCGACGCCGCCCTGCACCTGGTGGTCACCCGCGGGCATCCGGCGGCGACCATGGACGCCGTGGCCGAGCAGGCCGGGGTGACCAAGCCCGTGGTCTACGGCGTGTTCACCGGCCGGGCCGAGTTGCTGGCCACCCTGTTGCGGCGGGAACAGGGCCAGGCGTTGCGGCAGCTGCGCGCCCTCCTGCCGGCCCGGCTGGACCAACGGCTGGCCGAAGACCCCGGTGCGCTGATCACGGAGGTGCTCGAGGAGTTCCTGCGCGCCGTGCGGGAGGCGCCCAACCGCTGGTACTGCGTGGTCATGCCGATGCCGGACATGCCCACCGAGCTGCACCGGGCCAGGGAGCACGCGAGGAACCTGGCGCTGCGCGGCGCGGAAGGCATCGCCCGCAGGCTGCTGCGGACCGTGGACGCCCCGCCGGGGCTCGCCCCGGACATCCTCGCGCACACCGTGGTCACCCTGTTCGAGACGGCCGCACGCCTCGTGCTGACCGAACCGGATCGCTTCCGACCCGAGCGGTTCGGCGCCGCGATCCGCGCCGCGATCGAGCTGGCCGACCGGCCGTGACCCCGGGCGCGGCCATCGTCGGGGATTGCCGGACTCACCCAGTCCGGGTTTGCCATAATTCCCGACGGAGCACGCGGTCGCCGGTGGGGAGCCACGGTGCCGCGCGGCTCCGGCCTGACTTCGGCGACTTCCCGAAAGGAATGCAGTGGACACGCAGTTCGAAACGCTCGAGTTCCAGGCAGAGGCGCGTCAGCTCCTGCAGTTGATGGTCCATTCGATCTACTCGAACAAGGACATATTCCTGCGGGAGCTCGTCTCGAACGCATCGGACGCGCTGGACAAGCTGCGGCTGGAGGCATTCCGGGACAAGGATCTCGAGGTCGACACCGATGACCTGCACATCGACCTGGAGATCGACACCGACCAGCGCACGCTCACCGTGCGCGACAACGGTATCGGGATGTCCCGGGACGAGGTGGTGACCCTGATCGGCACCATCGCCAAGTCCGGAACGGCCGAACTGCTGCGCAAGCTGAAGGAGGCGCAGGATTCCACCGCCTCGCAGGAACTGATCGGGCAGTTCGGGGTCGGCTTCTACTCCAGCTTCATGGTGGCCGAGAAGGTCACCCTGCTGACCCGGCGGGCCGGGGAGAGCCAGGCCACCCGCTGGGAGTCCGCGGGGGAAGGCACCTACACCATCGAGACGCTGGACGAGGCTCCGCAGGGCACCGCGGTCACCCTGCACCTCAAGCCGGAGGACACCGACGACCAGCTGTTCGACTACACGAACACGCAGAAGGTCATGGGGATCGTCCAGCGGTACTCCGACTTCATCACCTGGCCGATCCGGATGGCCGTGGACCGGCCGGACGGCGAGGGCGGCACGAAGCGCGAGGTCGAGACCGTCAACTCGATGAAGGCGCTCTGGGCACGGCCGAAGGACGAGGCAAGCGAGGAGGAGTACAAGGAGTTCTACAAGCACATCAGCCACGACTGGACCGACCCGCTGGAAACCGTCCAGCTGCGGGCCGAGGGCACCTTCGAGTACCAGGCGCTGCTGTTCATCCCCGCGCACGCCCCGCTGGACCTGTTCATGCGGGAACGCAAGCGTGGGGTGCAGCTGTACGTGAAGCGGGTCTTCATCATGGACGACTGCGAGGCGCTCATCCCGGAGTACCTGCGCTTCGTCAAGGGCGTGGTGGACGCCCAGGACCTCTCGCTGAACGTCTCGCGGGAGATCCTGCAGCAGGACCGGCAGATCCAGCTGATCCGCAAGCGGCTGGTGAAGAAGGTGCTGTCCACGGTGAAGACGATGATGACCGAGGACACCGACCGCTACCGCACCTTCTGGAAGGAGTTCGGCGCCGCCGTCAAGGAAGGCCTGGTCGGCGATCCGGAAAACCAGGAAACGATCCTGGACATCGCGTCCTTCGCCTCCACGCACGACGCCGAGCAGCCGACCACGCTGCGCGAGTACATCGAGCGGATGAAGGAGGGCCAGGAGCACATCTACTACCTGACCGGCGCCTCCCGGTCGGCGGTCGAGAACTCGCCGCACATGGAGGCGTTCACCGCCAAGGGCTACGAGGTGCTGATCCTGGCCGACCCGATCGACGAGATGTGGGTCGAGTCGGTGAACGGGTTCGAGGGCAAGCAGTTCCAGTCGATCGCCAAGGGCCAGGTGGACCTGGACACCGAGGAGGAGAAGAAGACCTCGGAGTCCGAGCGGGACCAGCAGCAGCAGGACTTCGCCGAGCTGCTCTCCTGGATGACGACCTCATTGCAGGACACCGTGAAGGAGGTGCGGCTGTCCGCGCGGCTGACCACCTCCCCCGCCTGCATCGTCGGCGACGCGCACGACGTCACGCCCACCCTGGAGAAGATGTATCGCGCGATGGGGCAGGAGGTGCCGCAGATCAAGCGCATCCTGGAGATCAACCCGGAGCACCCGCTGGTGGCCGGGCTGCGCAAGGCGCACGCCGAGCACGCGGACGACCCCACGCTGGGCGAGACGGCCGAGCTGCTGTACGGCATGGCGTTGCTGGCCGAGGGTGGCGAGCTGAGTGACCCGCCGCGGTTCACCCGGCTGCTGGCCGACCGGCTGGCGAGTTCCCTGTGACCTGATCCCGCACCGGTTGGGCACGCCGGGTGGCGTGCCCAACCGGCCGCTCGGCGAACCACTCCCGCCCGAGCAGCAGGGCGAACACCGGTACCGGCAGCCGGGTCAGCACCCGGAACAGGCGTGCCGCCCTTCCACCGCCGGACACCTGGGACCGGTGCGCGGCCAGCGCGGCGCTTGTACCGCGCGAACCGGCGGACGTCCGGTCGATGCGTGATCTCGGAGCGGGGCGTGCCCGCGCCGTGCATGGTGCGTGCGTCGTACCTGCTCAGCAGCCGCAGGCTGCGCAGCACGGTGAACCAGCACATGATCGGCTCCCGTGGCACCGTCGCCTCGAGCAGCCGGGGCGTGCCGGCCAGCTGGCGGCCCGCGCGCCGACCTCGTGCACCCGCACGTGATCGCGGTGCCCGTACCCACCCTGCGGGTCGTAGCTCAGCAGGATGTCGGCCCGCTCCGCACGGAGCAGGGCGGCCAGCCGGCCCGCGGCCTCCTCGGGATCGGCACGGACGAACCGGGCCCGGTCCGGCGGGTCCGGATACAGCACCGGCCCGTGCCCGCTGTCGGCGTACCCGAGATGGACCACGCTGGCGACGCCCAGCACCGCGGCGGCCGCGTCCAGCTCGTCCAGCCGGGCCCGCCCACTCGCGCCGGTGGCCTCGCCCACGACCCCGTCACAGGCCACGACGAGCACCACCCGATGTCCCTGGGCCGCCAGCAGCGCCGACGTCCCGCCGGTGAGCAACACCTCGTCGTCCGGGTGCGCGTGAAACGCCAGGACCGTCCCCACAACGGTATCCTGCCACGTCCCGAACCAGCTCACGCGCAGGTGTTTGCCGTCCCCGGGCGGCGTCAGCCCACGTCCGGGGCGGGTCCGAGCGCGTTGAGCGCGGTGACCACCGTCTTCTCCTCGTAGGCGAAATGGGCCTCCAGGTCGGCGGCCAGGCGGTCCAGCTCGTCCCGCAGCCGGACCGGGTCGTCCTCGCCGGGGACGTGGTCCTCGACGAGTCGCCGGATCTCGGCCTGCAGCCGGGCCACGGTCTCGTGCTCGGCCGCGAGCTCGGTCAACGCCGGGGCCAGCGCGGGAAAGCGCTGCGCCAGCATGGGGAACGCGCCCCGGTCCTCACCGGTGTGATGCTCGACGAGGGCGCCGCAGAACTCCCGGCAGTGGGCACGCAGTTGCTGTCCGAGGTCCGGGGTTGCCGGTTCCGCCGGGTCGGCGCCACCGTACGACGGCCGGTCGACCTGGCGCCGCAGCTCGGCGAGCTCGGCGCGTAGCCATTCGTGCCCCTCCACCAGGAAGTCGCCCAACCCCCGGGCCCGGTCGGCCCCGGTCTCCACCCGGTGCAGGGTCACCACCGGAATCACCCTGGTGGTCCGCGCCTGGTACTCGCCGAACCCGGGCTCGGCCTCGACGATCCCGGCGAACAGCTCGTCGCGTTCCTGGCCCTGGGGGACGGCGGCCATGGCCTGGTAGGTCTCGGTTCCGGTCTCGACGGTGACCATCGGGTTCTTCCGGATGTTGTGGTACCAGGCCGGATTCCTCGGCGCGCCCATCGCCGAGGCCACGACGACGGGCTGCCCTTCGATCTCCAGGTATCCGAGCGGGGTCGTGCGCCGCAGGCCGCTCCTGGCACCGACGGTGGTCAGCAGCACGAGGGTGGAACCCTCGAACATCCCGCCGACCTTGCCGCCGTTGTTCCGGAACTCGGCGATCACCTGCCGCTGGAACTCGGTGAAATCGAAATCCTGGGTCGCTGTTGATTGCTCTTCGGTCATGTGGTCCTTTCCAGATCAGTGTGGATCGGAGGAACGGACGCCACCATGAGCGGACACGAGAAAACCCCGCAGGCCATACGTGTAGAGGGAGAACGCACTACCTCGGTAAGAGGCTGCCCTCAACAGAAGGTTGCCAGAACGGGAGGCGGAAACATGCCGCACTCCGGTGGCAAAGAGAAAGTCAGTACCTCCACGTATAGGCCCATCCGGGGCTCAGGCCCAGGCTAACAGATTGTCGAACCGGGCGTCGAGCGCAGCCGCACACCCATGGCAGGGCGGATTCTTGATTGACACCGGTACGCGGGCTCACTAGCGTGCCAGCGCATACTCGATCGGCGAGGGAGGTAGGCATGCGGGTCGTCGCGCGCCTGCCCGCCACCCGCCGGGAACGGCGCCGGCACCGATGAAGCTCGCGACCTTCCTTACCGCGGCCGGTGTGACCCGGTTCGGTGCCGTACGGGACGACAGGGTCGTGGCGTTCACCGACCTCGCCCCGCGGGCACGCGGACTGGGGTCGGTCGAGAAGTACCTCGCCGGGCTGCCCGCCACGTTCCAGCGGGCGCTGGACCTGCTGGAGGCCCACCCCGGCGCGCGGGGCACGCCGGTATCACAAGTGCGTTTCCTGCCCGCCGTGCCACGACCGGCCGCGTTGCTGGACTGCGCGCTGTCCCCGCGCCACCTGCGCTCCTCGACCGAGGTGCTGCTGCGGCACGCACTGCCGTGGCGGTTGGGCCGGCTGCTCGGCCCGGTCGCCGGTTCCCTGGTCGGCAGGCCGCGCACCGGGGTGCGGTACTACAAGGGCAATCACCACTCGATCATCGGCGACCAGGACACCATCGCCTGGCCGGACTACACCGCCTACCTCGATATCGAGCCCGAGCTCGCGCTGGTCACCGGTGCGGCGCAGGAGCTCGCCGGATACCTCATCTACAACGACGCCTCCGCACGGGATGTGCAACTGCCCGAGATGTTCTTCACCGGGCCGACCAGCTCCAAGGACTTCGACGACGGCAACGGCCTCGGACCGTTCCTGGTCACCCCGGACGAGGTACCGGAACCACTCGGCCTCGCCACCACCGTGGACTTCCCCGGCCGGCCCACCTGGCGCGGCAGCACCGCCGAGTACACCCACCATCCCACCGAGGTGCTCACGCAGATCGCCGCGCGCCGCACCCTGCCGGCGGGCACGGTCATCGGCATGGGAACCGTCCCGGGATGCTGCGGGCTGGACCGCGACGAGTGGCTCACCCCCGGCGAGCAGGTCACCATCCGCATCGACCGGCTCGGCACCCTGCGGCAGTACGTTGGCACCCCCGCCGGCACGCCGAGCACGCGCTGGAGCCCGCGCACCTCGCTCGGCTGCTGACCTTCCCTGGCGCACCCGTCGCCGATCTCACAAATGTGGGATCCGGTTGAACCACGCACGACCCGGCCTCGTATCCCCCGGTGTAGGTCCCGACGAGCGTCGTCCCCCGCGACGCTTGGTATCCATTGTGGACAGAATTAATCCATAGTGGATATTCCGCTCCCCGGAAAGGCCCAGTTGCAGACGATGGCGCACGCCCCTGGCCCCCGACAGGAGGACGTCATGACGCCCCGCAGGCGCTCGCTGATCCCGGCGGCCGTGGGTATCGCCCTGCTCGCGGCCACCACGGCCTGCGACGACAGCAACTCCTACGGAAGCTACTACTCCGCAGGTGTTCCCGACGGCGGCCAGATCCGGCTGGTCGCGCAACAAACCAACCCCGCGAACCGCCCCCCGGTGCACGCCGTCGAGGCGTTCGACATCGGCCCGATGTTGGTGGACGACCAAGGATTCTCGCTCTACCGCTACGACCGGGACGATGCCGGCACTTCGACCTCGAACTGCACCGGTGCCTGCGCCGAGGTGTGGCAGCCGATGCCGGCCTCCCGGGAGCCGCTCGGCACCCTGCTCCAGGGGCGGCTGGGCTCGTTCACCAGGCCGGACGGGTCCGACCAGCTCACCCTTGCCGGATGGCCGCTGTATCGCTACACCAAGGACGAGGTGCCCGGTGAGACCACGGGCCAGGGTGTCGACGACGCCTGGTTCCCGATCCGACCGAGCGGCGGGAAGATCGAGGAGGACGCTCAGCTCGAGTCCGTGGACACCTCGACCCCGCTGTCCGACACCGATGTCGAACTGCTGGTGAAGGTGCGGCAGGCGGGTCTGTGGGAGATGCCGTCCTCGAACTGGGCCAGGACACAGGGCGAGAACCGGCGGGTCCGCGAGATCGGGCTGATCCTCCTGGTCGACCACGGCAGGCTGGACGGCATGGTGCGGACGGTCGCCGGCCGGTTCGGTGCCGAGCTGCCGGACCAGCCGAACGTCAAGCAGCAGGACTGGCTGAACGAGATGCGCGACGCGGGAAGCGCCGCCGAGTTCGACCGGATCTACGCCAACCGGCTGCGGCTGGCCCACGGCAAGGTGCTCACCTATATCGCCAACGTGCGCGCGGGCAGCCGCAACGAGGCCGTCCGCGCCTTCGCCGACACCGGCAACAGCGCCGTGCTGCGGCACATCAATCTGCTGGAAAGCACCGGGCTGGTCGACTTCGAGGAACTTCCCTCGCCCGTACTGGACGCCTCGGCAACGGCCGCGGGCGCCGCGCTCAGCATGGAGGCCACCGACGTCTTCCTCGCCCTCCTGCTGGCGGCCCTGCTCTGCGGCGGGACCGTGCTCGCGCTCTGGTTGGTCCGCGGCAGCGGCACGCGGCCACGCAAACCACGCACCCCACCGATGACGTATCCCTGACCACAACTCGATCAGGAGAGATGAGCTATGCCGGACGGATGGGCTCAGACGCTCATCGAGCTCGCTCAACCGGCGGCGGACCAGGGCCTACGCTACGTCGCCGCCATCTCCGCACGCCTTTCCTACGCGTTCATGTGCCTGACCCTGTGCTGGGGAGTACTCACCGCGACGGGCTGGGTGCACCGCATCTGCGGGCGGAAGACCATGCGCAGCGGACACGTCGCGCTCGCCATGCTGGCCCTCGCCTTCGGCGCGATCCACGCCATCGGGTTCCTTTTCGTCACCGCGGGCACGTTCACCGTGCCACGACTGATCATCCCGCTCCTGCCGGGGACCCTTGCCCGGCACACCATGGGGATCCTCGGGCTCGAGCTGGCCGTGGCCATCGCGGTGACCGCGGGCCTGGTCCGGTTGATGTCGTACCGGCGCTGGCTGTGGCTGCACCGGCTCGCCTACCCCGCTTTCGCGCTGCTCGTGCTGCACTCGCTGTTCGGCGCGATCGCCAACGGGCGGCTGGCCCTGCTGTGGCTCGGCGGCATCACCCTGCTCGTGCCGACGGTCACCCTGGCCGTGTTGCGGTTCCTGCCGGTACGGACCCTGGAACGGATCGGCCTCGTCGAGGAGCAGGTCTAGGTGGCCGTGCCGGCCAGCAGCTCCCGGCGGAGGAGCTTCCCGGTGGCGTTCCGCGGCAGGCGGTCGATCAGCACGACCTCCCTGGGAACCTTGTACCTGGCGAGATTGGCCTTGACGTACTCCCTGACCTCATCGGGATCGACGCGGGCGCCCGGCGCCGCGACCAGGAAGGCCTTCAGCCGCTGGCCGAACTCCTCGTCCGGCACACCGAGTACCGCGGCCTCGAGGACGTCCTGGCGGTCGGCGAGCAGGTTCTCCACCTCGAGCGGGAAGACGTTCTCACCGCCGGAGACGATCATGTCGTCGTCCCTGCCGTCGATGAACAGCAGGCCGTCGGCGTCGAAATGGCCGACGTCTCCGGTGGAGAGCAGCCCGTCGATGATCTCCTTCGAGCGGCCGTCGGTGTAGCCGGAGAAGCTCAGTCCACTGCCCACGAACACCCTGCCGACCGCCTCCGGCTCGGTGATCCGCTTCCCGTTGTCGTCGTGCAGCCGGACGCGGCAGGACACCGGCGGCCGCCCCGCGGTTCCCGGGGCCTTCCGCAGTTCCTCCGGCCTGGCCACCGTCGCGACCGCCACCTCCGTGGAGCCGTACAGGTTGTAGAGCACGTCGCCGAACGCCTCCGCGGTCCGCCGGCACAGGTCGGGTGAGACCGCCGAACCGGCCGCGAACACGATCCGCAGGCGCGAGGTGTCGTGGCGAGCGAGCATATCCGGGCCCAGATCGATGATCCGCTGCAACATGGTCGGCACCACCACCAGCGTGCTACAGCGGTGCTCGGCGACAAGCCGCAGCGTGTTCTCCGGGTCGAACCGCCTGCTCAGCACCACTTTGCAGCCGAGAGCGAAGGCCAGGACGAACTGCGAAAGTCCGGTGCCGTGGAAGATCGGCGCCGCAAGGCAGGTGCTCTCCCCCGCCCGCAACGGGATGCGGTCGAGGAACTGGGCACTGGACAGCGCGGAGGTCCGCTCCCGGGGCGCGCCCTTCGGTGTCCCGGTCGTTCCGCTGGTCAGCAGCACGAATCCGCCCGGCCGCCGTGGTGCGGGCACCGCCGTATCCTCGGTGCTCGCGATCAGCTCGTCCAGTGTGGTCACCGTGGTTTCGGCCGGGGTCTCCTCGTCCACCCAGGCCAGATACCGCTCGACGCCGGGGTCCACGGCATCGAGCAGTTCGGTGAACTCCTGGTCGTGGACCAGCGCCGATACCTGCTCACGGGCCACCACGTCGGCCAGTTGCGGCTTGGCGAAGCCGGTGTTCAGCAGGACCAGGCGGGCGCCGAGCTTGCCCGCGGCGAGCATCACGACCACCAGGCCCCGGTGGTCCCGGCACAACGCCGCGATCACCGTGCCCGCGGCGATCCCGCGTCCCTGCCATGCCCTCGTCAGCGCGTTCGACCGTTGCTCGAGTTGCTGGAAGGTCAACTCCCCGAGTTCGTCGGCCAGCGCGACGGCATCGCCGTTGCGGCGGGCGGCGTGCCGGACGGCACCGACGAACGGCCCGTACTTCCGAACGGCGACGAGCGAACGCAGCCCTTCGTCGAGGCGCGGAAACGGTGCCAGTCCCGCGCGGAACATCACCCACAGGCTGCGTGCCGTTTCCCGTGCTCCACGAAACAATCCGTCCATATGCCGACCGTAGCAGTCGGGTCGAATACACATGGACGTGTTCAGTGACACAAAAGAACGGCGACTTCCGGGCGTCACGGCATTTTTGTCATGGCCGCACGCGAAATTCGACGCATATATCGACCCCAGGTACGGAAAGCATCCTCGCGCACCCTGAGTACATCTTCGAGCACCATCCGTAGCGATCCGTCCTCGCCGCCCGCGAACAACCCAACCCCGAAAAATGGGCGAGTACCACCGGAAAAATTCAACGAATCACGACCGAACTGTGGCACGAGAAAGCATTCGACCGCCAGGACTCGACATTTCTTGTTCGGCAGCCGGGTTATTCGGGTCCGTAGCGTGCCGTCACCCAATGCCGTGAACTGCACCGACCTCCCGCACGGGCCTGGCGGCCCGCGGTCGCCGGGTCGTTCCGAACAACCCTCACGATGTCACATTGAAGTGTGTCAACCGTTGTCAATACGTAACCGCCATCGGCGGTCACCGTGGCCTTACTGAGGGTACCCAGTGGAGGTATCCCCTCCGGAAGAGTGAGAGCGTGGTGAGTTTCGTGGTTCCGGTACATCTGCACGGGGTGGTGACGATACCCGCGCGGCAGTCGCCGGTCATGCTGCTGCGCGAAACCGGCGGCGAGCGCCGCTGGCTCGCCGTGCCCATCGCCGAATCCGATGCCGAGGCCCTGCTGTCGGCCAAGGAACACGTCCGGCACTCCCGGCCCAGCACCGTCGAGCTCCTCGGCAGGGTGCTGGCCGAGTTCGGGCACCAGATAGTCCGGGTCCAGGTCACCGACCTGCACGAGGACACCTTCCAGGCCCGGCTCGTCCTGGACACCGGGGCGGAGATTCCCGCGCACCCCAGTGACGCGATCGCCATCGGCCTGCGTGCCGGAGCCCCGACCGAGGTCGCGGAGGCGGTACTCGATGTCGCCGCCGTGCAGCTGAGCATCATCGACGACACCGCGCGCGGCCCGTCCGAGGACGAGGACGAGGAACACCAGATCGCCGAGTTCCGCGCCCTGCTCGAGAGCGCCGTCCCCGCCGACTTCGACGACCTCCCCGAACGGTGAACCGGCGCGGGCCGGGTGCATGGAAATCGGGAGTACCGGGTACGCCTGGTCACGGCATACCGACGAATCCGCCGTGACCAGGAGGGACGCTGATGCCGGAAGCCGTGTCGAGCACCGATCGGATGGCCGAGCTCGGTCAGCAACTTCGGGTCGACGCCGTCCGGGCCTGCGCGGAGGCCGGTTCCGGCCACGCCACCTCGTCGATGTCCGCGGCCGACCTGATGGCCGTCCTGCTGGCCAAGCACCTTCGGTACGACTTCGACGCGCCCGAGGATCCCGGCAACGACGAGCTGATCTTCTCCAAGGGCCACGCCTCGCCGCTGCTGTACGCGATGTTCACCGCGGCCGGCGCGATCTCCGAGGACGAGTTGCTGACCTTCCGCTCCGACGGCAGCCGGCTGGAGGGCCATCCGACCCCGCGGCTGCCCTGGGTCGAGGTGGCCACCGGCTCGCTGGGCCAGGGCCTACCCCTGGGCGTCGGCTTCGCCCTCGTCACCGCGCGGCTGGAGACCACCGGATCCCGGGTATGGGTGCTGTGCGGGGACAGCGAGCTCGCCGAGGGATCGGTGTGGGAGGCATTCGAGCACGCCGGAACCTCCGGTCTGGACAACCTGACAGCCATCGTGGACGTCAACCGGCTCGGTCAGCGCGGGCCGACCCGGCACGGCTGGGACGTCGACGCCTACAGCAGGCGGATCAGGGCGTTCGGCTGGAACGTCATCGAGGTCGAAGGGCACGACCCGGACCAGATCGACCGGGCGTTCGCCACGGCGACGGGCACCACCGGCATGCCGACCGCGATCGTGGCCCGTACCAGCAAGGGAAAGGGCGTCGCGGCGGTCGAGGACCAGGAAGGTGCGCACGGTAAGCCGTTGCCGGACACCGAGGAGGCCATCCGCGAACTCGGCGGACGGCGGTCGATGCGGGTGCGGGTCGCCCGGCCGGAATCGCTCCGGCGTGGCTCACCGCGCCGGAGCGAGCCGAAACTGCCCGGCTACGAGGTGGGCGCCGAGGCCGCCACCCGCACCGCCTTCGGGGAGGCATTGACCGCGCTCGGGCACGCGCGCTCGGACGTGGTCGTGCTGGACGGCGAGGTCAGCGACTCCACCCGGAGCGGGTACTTCGCCGAGGAGCATCCGGAACGCTTCGTGCAGTGCTACATCGCCGAGCAACAGCTGGTCGCCGCGGCGGTGGGGCTGCAGGCCCGCGGCTGGGTCCCCTACCTCGCCACCTTCGCCGCCTTCCTCACCCGGGCACACGACTTTCTCCGGATGGCGGCGGTGAGCGGTGCGAACCTGCGCGTGGTGGGCTCGCACGCGGGGGTCTCGATCGGCAAGGACGGTCCCTCGCAGATGGGACTGGAGGATCTGGCCATGTTCCGCGCGGTGGCGGGCAGCGCGGTGCTCCATCCCTGCGACGCCAACCAGGCGGCCCAGCTCACGGCTGGCATGGCCGACCTCGACGGCATCTCCTATCTGCGCGCGACCCGCGGCAACACCCCGGTCATCTACGGGCCGGAGGAGACCTTCCCGGTGGGCGGCAGCCGGGTGCTGCGCTCCTCGCCGGAGGACCAGATCACCCTGGTCGCCGCCGGTGTGACCGTGCCCGAAGCCCTGCGGGCCGCCGACCGGCTGGCCGAGGCAGGCATTCCCGCGCGGGTGATCGACCTGTACTCGATCAAGCCGGTGGACACGGCCACCCTGCGCACCGCGGCCGAGGAGACCGGGCGGCTGCTGACGGTGGAGGACCACTGGCCGCAGGGTGGACTCGGCGCCGCCGTCCTGGAGGCGTTCGCCGGTGGGCCGCCCCCTCCTCGATACACCACGCTCGCCGTGCGGGCCATGCCCGCCTCGGCGACGCCCGAGGAGCAACTGCGGCACGCCGGTATCGACGCCGAGGCGATCGCGGACGCCGCCCGCGCGCTCGCCGCCTCCTGACCGCACCGGTGCCGACTGCTGGGAGGTGCCGACGATACCGAGTCAACCGTGGCCGCGACCACCCGGCTGGTCCGGCTCGGGGACGCTTAGGCGGACCGCACCGGGTGGGGCGAGGCCGTGTTCGGCGCGGTGTTCTGCGGCGCGGCCACCTCGCTGTCGGGCATCGTGATGACCGCGGTCAGCGCGGAGGCCGGGCAGCCGGGGCTCGCCTACGGCAACGCCGTCGGCGGGATCGCCGTGCAGACGCTGGCCATCGTGATCGCCGATATCGCCTACCGACACAGCAACCTGGAGCACGCCGCGGCGTCCTGGGAGAACCTGCTGTTCGGCTGCCTGCTCATGGCACTGCTCAGCGTCGCCCCGCTGGCCACGTTCAGCCCCGCCTTCACGGTGGGCCGCCGCACCCGGCGTCGGTGCTCATGGTCGCGCTGTACCTCGGCGGGCTGAAGATCGCGCGCGTACAACGACCACCGATGTGGCGACCGGTCACCACCAGCGACACCCGCGCGGACCGGCGGGAGGACCACGACCGGCAGAGCAAGCGGCCGCTGTACCGGCTGTGGGCGGGGTTCCTCGCACTCGACCTGCTCGTGGTGATCGGCGGCGGGGCGACGGCGCGAGCCGCCGGAACCCTGCTCACCACCACCCAGCTCAACGCGGGCGTGATCGGTGGCATCTTCATGGCCGTGGTCAACGCCCTGCCGGAGACGCTCACCGCCATCGTGGCGGCCCGCCGGGGTGCGGTGACCCTGGCGATCGCGGGCGTGATCGGCGGGCACTGCCTGGACGCGCTCAACCTGGCGGTCGGGGATCTCGCCTACGGTGGTGGTTCGCTGTTCCACGCCGCCGGCACCGGCCAGTTGTTCCTCACCACGACGGCGCTGCTGATGACCGCCGTCCTGCTCGGCGGGCTGCTGGTGCGGCAGCGTCACGGCTGGTGGCGGATGGGGTTCGACGGGGTGCTGCTCATGCTGATCTACGCCATCGCCGTGGTGACGCTCGCGTTCTGAGCGCCGTGCCACCTACCGCACCAGGGCCTCCTGCTTCGCCGCGATGCCGTCGAGCAGTTCCCGGAACGAGTCCGCGAACTGGCGCACCCCGTCCTCCTCCAGCGCCGCGGTGACCGAGTCGTAGTCAACGCCGGCCTCGGCGAACCGGTCCAGGGTGCGCCGCGCCTCGGGCAGGCCGGTCTCCAGCGTGTCCGCGGCCCGCCCGTGGTCCCGGAAGTCGGCGATGGTCTGCCGCGGCATCGTGTTGACCGTGTCCGGACCGATCAGTTCCTCGACGTACAGCACGTCCCGCAACTGCGGGTCCTTGGTCGAGGTGGAAGCCCACAGGCACTGCTGGGGGTGTGCCCCGGCGGCGGCGAGTTCCTCCCATTCCGGCCCCTGGAAGACCTCGCGGTAGGTCTGGTACGCCAGTTTCGCGTTCGCGATCGCCAGGGTGCCCCGCAGGTCCTCGGGCCCGCCTGCCTCGGCCAGCCTGCGGTCGGCCTCCGCGTCGACCCGGGACACGAAGAACGAGGCCACCGAGCCCACCGAGGCCAGGTCGCCGCCGCTGTCTCGGAGCCGGCGCAGCCCGCGCAGGTAGGCCTCGGCCGCGGCACGGTGCCGGGACAGCGAGAACAGCAGGGTCACGTTCACCGGGATCCCGCCGGCGATGGACTCCTCGATCGCCGGCAGTCCCTCCTCCGTACCGGGGATCTTGACGAACAGGTTCGGGCGGTCGATCAGCCGGTGCAGGTGGACCGCCTCGTCGACGGAAGCCTGGGTGTCGTAGGCCAGCCGCGGGTCGGCCTCCAGGGACACCCAGCCCTCCTCATTGCCCCCTGCCCGGTCGAAGGCCGGGCGCAACAGGTCACATGCCTCGCGGATGTCCCGCTGGGCGAGGGCGAGGAAGGCGTCCTTCGGCTTGCTTCCCGCCTCGATCAACTCGCGCAGCTGGTCGTCGTAGGCC
Organism: Amycolatopsis cihanbeyliensis; assembly: GCF_006715045.1. Lineage (GTDB taxonomy): Bacteria > Actinomycetota > Actinomycetes > Mycobacteriales > Pseudonocardiaceae > Amycolatopsis > Amycolatopsis cihanbeyliensis. The sequence goes on from NZ_VFML01000001.1 coordinate 768,910, forward strand.
TCGGCGTCGGCGATGGCCTTCTTGAACGTCGTCGGGTTGGACGTGACCCGGTGACCCCGGCATCGACCAACTCGCCCAGCTCACCGGTACGCGGCATGGGGCGGGACAGGTAGTCCACCCACACGCTCTGTCCTCGTTCGGAGAGCTCTCGCAGGGAAGCCATCATCACCTCACAGCGTGCTGCCTCCGTTCGCTCCACCTCAGCTACCCGCCCCGCGTACCGCCCAAACGGCGTTCCCGCCGGCACGTCGCTCAGGACGCTCGCTTCCGGGCGGAACGCGCGGCCTCGATCGCCTCGACCAGCTCCGCGCGACTCATCTTCGAGCGGCCGGCGACAGCGAGCTCGCGGGCAATCCTGGCCAACTCGGACTTGCTCGCCTCGGCCAGCTCCGCCCGGTCGTCCCCGGAGCGTTGACCGGACCGCCGCCGGGACGGCTTGCCCGACTTCCCGCCGTGCCGCTGGATGCTCGCGGACAGCGCCTCGGTCAGGTCCACGACATTGGTCGGCTCGGGGGCCTCGGCGGCCACCGTGACGGTGCGCCCCGCCTTCTTGTCCTCGATCAACTCGCGGACGCGCTGGGTAGAGGTGTCCGGGTAGTCCTCCGGCTGCCACCGGGTGCTCATCGACTCGATCAGGTCGACGGCCATGTCCCGTTCCTTCCGGCCGATCTCGGGCAGCTCGGGAAGGCCGCCGAGTTCGGTTTCCGGGTCGCGGACGTCCTCGGCGAACAGCAGGGTGTCCATGGTCAGCAGCGCCTCGGTGGCCCGGACCAGCGCGATGTGCTCCCTGCCGCACATGACGAAGGACGCGACGGCCCCGCGTCCGGTCTCGGCCATCGCCGCGGCCAGCACGGCGTAGGGACGCGCGAACTCGGCGTCACCCGGCGTGAGCCAGTAGCTCTTCTGGAAGAAGAGCGGGTCGATCTCGGCCGGGTCTATGAAGGACCGGATGTCGATGGTGCGCGAGCGACCCGGTGCGACCTCCGCCAGCTCGGACTGCTCGACCTGGACATACTCCCCGCCGCCGAGATCATAGCCCCGCACCAGGTCGTGGTAGTCGACCTCCTCGCCGGTTCGCTCGTTGACCCGCCGGTAACGGACCCGGTCCGACGTGCCGCGCTCGAACTGCCGGAAGTGGATGGTGTGATCACCGGTGGCGCTGAACACCTGGACCGGGACGGTCACCAGACCGAAGTTCAACGAACCCTTCCAGACCGGCCTCGCCATGGTCACTCCTCACCTTTCGGACGACCCCGCCGGCTGCTGGCTGAACCGGCGAACCCTGAGCCCCCGCCGCTCCCGGGCGCGGCGACGACCTGGCTGTGGGGTGCCCCGATCGCGGCGAACCCAATCACCGGCTCGGCGCACGTGTGACGGTCACCCGGCCCGGGCATTCCCGAATCGAGGAGGAGGTGAGCAGTGATGTCCGAGTGCTCGGAATGGACCGACCTGGCGACCGGGCTGGCGGGAATGGCCCGCGACCTGCTCGCCCAGTATTCCGTGCACGGCACACTGGACCGAATCACGTCCCACGCCGTCGGGTTGGTGGATGGCTGTGCCTCCGCGGGCGTCCAGGTGCTGCGCGGGGGGCGCGTGCATACCTTGTCGGTGACCGACAACCTGGCCAGGGCTTCCGACCGGAAGCAGGCCGAGCTGCGGTCGGGACCGTGCTTCGACGCCGCGTACCACAAGCAGAAGGTGTACCGGATCGCCGACCTGACCACCGCGGAGCACCGGTGGCCGAGGTACGCCTCCTGGCGCGTGAGCTGGGGATCGGCAGCATGATGGGTTCCTGCTGTACACCGAGGGTGAGGACGACCTCGGGGCGTTGAACCTGTACTCGACGCGGCCACACGCCTGCAACGAACGTTCCGAGCAGGCGGGCTGGGTCCTGGCCTCGCATGCCGCCGTGGCGCTGTCCAGTGCCCGCGCCCATGCGCAGCTGCACGAGGCGATCAGCGGCCGGCAGGACATCGGCGAGGCCCTCGGCATCCTGATGGAACGGCACAAGCTCGACGAACGGGCGGCGTTCGACATGTTGACGAAGGTGTCGCAGGATCACAACATCAAGATTCGCGAACTCGCCAGCACCATCAACACCACCGGTGAGATTCCGGACCACGGTCAACCGGCGAACGACCCGTAGGCTCCCCGGCCCTACCCGTCACCGGCCGGAAGCCTCCCGGCCGGTAAGTCCGGGGCGGACAGGGCGGCAACGGCGTCGGCCAGGCAGTCGTAGGTCACCAGCAGGTCCAGGGCACCGGTCAGCTCCAGCACCCGCCGCACCGGCCGGGTGGCTACCACCAGGCCCAGTTGCCGGTGCGCGGCCCGTGCCTGCTGCGCGGCCGTCACCAGCACCCGCACCCCCGCTACGGCGAGGAACTCCACCTCGGACAGGTCGATCAGCACCCGGCCGGTCCGCCGCTGCTCGGCCTCGCGCAGGGCGTCCCGCAACAGCACCACGGTGTGCAGGTCGATCTCCCCGGCCGCGGCGCACACCTCCACGTCGGCACGATGCCGGGTACAGCGCACCGTCAGGTACCGGGTCGCCGCCGCGCGCTCGGCCACGGCGGCGGCGAGGATCTCGCAAGAATCCATTGAACGTGCCTTCCTGGCAGTCAATGGCGAGAAGCCGGCGGCACGCGGTCTGGACCGGACGATCACTCTCGCACAGAGGGACGGGTACTCCAGCTCGGGCTCAACCGGCACCATCCACGGTAGCCCTCCCCCGCCCCCGTGACCACCCCGGCATGTCGACGGCATGAGCGCGATCGGCCCGCGCCCGCCGGCGGGTTGCTCCCGCGCCCACTCCGGAACCTCCTGGGGTTTGGCCGGGCACGTCACGGGTAGCCGATGCGCGACGACCCACCACGTTCGAAAGGCGGCGGCACCGTGGCCAACTCCCGAACCGGCGACGCCAAGGACGAGCAGCTCGAACGCGCGCGCGTGGACCAGGACGGCACCCTGCTCACCACCCAGCAGGGGGTGCGGGTGGACCACACCGACGACTCCCTCACCGCGGGGGCGCGCGGCCCGACCCTGCTCGAGGACTTCCACGCCCGTGAGAAGATCACCCATTTCGACCACGAACGGATCCCGGAGCGCGTGGTGCACGCCCGCGGCGCGGGCGCCTACGGCCGGTTCCGTCCCTACGACAGCTCCCTCGCCGAGCACACCACCGCGGAGTTCCTGACCAATCCCGATGAGGAGATCCCGGTGTTCGTCCGGTTCTCCACGGTCGCCGGTTCCCGCGGCTCCGCGGACACGGTACGGGACGTGCGCGGCTTCGCCACCAAGTTCTACACCCGGCAGGGCAACTACGACCTGGTCGGGAACAACATGCCGGTGTTCTTCATCCAGGACGGCATCAAGTTTCCCGATTTCGTGCACGCGGTGAAGCCGGAGCCGCCGAACGAGATCCCGCAGGCGCAGTCGGCGCACGACACCTTCTGGGACTTCGTGTCCCTGCAGCCGGAGTCGCTGCACATGGTGATGTGGCTGATGTCCGACCGTGCGCTGCCGCGTAGCTACCGGATGATGCAGGGCTTCGGGGTGCACACCTTCCGGCTGGTCAACGCCGACGGCAGGGGGACGTTCGTCAAGTTCCACTGGAAACCCGTGCTGGGCACCCACTCGCTGGTGTGGGACGAGACGCAGAAGATCGCCGGCAAGGACCCGGACTTCAACCGCCGGGACCTGTGGGACAGCATCGAGGCCGGGCAGTACCCCGAGTACGAGCTCGGGGTGCAGCTGGTGGACGAGGCCGACGAGTTCGCCTTCGACTTCGACCTGCTGGACCCGACCAAGATCATCCCGGAGGAGCGGGTTCCGGTGCGGCCGGTGGGGAGGATGGTGCTCGACCGCAACCCGGACAACTTCTTCGCCGAAACCGAGCAGATCGCCTTCCACACCGCCAACGTGGTGCCCGGTATCGACTTCACCAACGATCCGCTGCTGCAGACGCGCAACTTCTCGTACCTCGACACCCAGCTGATCCGGCTCGGCGGGCCGAACTTCGCCCAGCTACCGGTCAACCGGCCGATCGCGCCCGTGCACACCAACCAGCGCGACGGCTACGGCCAGCAGGACATCCATCGGGGACAGTCCAGCTACTTCAAGAACAGCGTTGGCGGAGGCTGCCCGGCGCTGGCCGAGTCCGGGGCGTTCCGGCACTACACCGAGCGGGTGGACGGGCAGAAGATCCGGGAACGCAGCGCGAGTTTCACCGACCACTACAGCCAGGCAAGGCTGTTCTGGAACAGCATGTCCGATGTGGAGGCCGAGCACATCGTCGCGGCGTACCGGTTCGAACTCGGCAAGGTGGTCGACAAGGAGATCAGGGCACGAACGGTCACCCAGCTCAACCACGTCGACCACGACCTCGCCCGCAGGGCCGCCGAAGGCGTCGGGGTCACCGCTCCCGCACCGGACGGGGAGCAGGGTCACCAGCGGTCCTCTCCCGCGCTGTCCCAGCTGAACGCACCGATGCACAAGATCGAGACCCGCAAGATCGCGGTACTCGCGGCCGATGGTGTGGACGCCACCGGTGTCCGCAGGCTGATCGACGCGCTGCGCGACCAGGGCGCCATCGTGGAGGTGCTGGCACCGACCGAGGGCGAGCTCAGCGCGGGCCACGGCGAGCCGATCACCGCCGACCGCGCGATCAACACGATGGCCTCGGTGCTGTACGACGCGGTGGTGGCTCCCTGCGGCCCGGACAGCGTGGCCACCCTCGCCACCGATGGCTACGCGGTGCACTTTCTTGCCGAGGCCTACAAGCACGCCAAGCCGGTCGCCGGCTTCGGCTCCGGCCTCGAGCTGCTGCGCAAAGCGGGCATCACGGACAATCTCGCCGGCGGACCCGAAGTCCGGACCGACAACGGGGTGGTCACCTCCACAGCGGCGGAGAACTCGCTACCCGAGGACTTCTTCGCCGCCTTCGCGGGTCAACTCGCCCAACACCGGATCTGGAGCAGGCGCACCGAAAGCGTGGCCGCCTGAGCGGGCCGGGACAAGCCGAGCCACCGGATCGGGTGCCGATCGCGAGGCCAGGACCTGGACGCAATCGGCCGATCAGGTGAAGGCGCGGCGGGCTTCCGGCCGCCGGAAGCCCGTCCGATCTACTGTGGACCGTTACCGGAGTGGTACCGAGCCCACCCTTGGCGGGCTCGCCCGTCCGCCGGATAATGGCGTCGTCGGCTCTGTCTCGAGGACGAGAGGTGGAACGGCACGATGTTCACACATTCCGAGTGCGTCCGACTCATCGGATCACCTGAGCGTGGTCGCCGTGCCATGGTATCGATCGACGGGCGGGTCCCGATCCGCCTCGCTTGCGTCATTCTCGACAGCGGCGACCTGCTGATCCCGGTCGGGGCCGACAGATCACTGGTCCGCAGCGCGGTCGGTCGCCCGGTGACGGTCGAATTCGCCCAGGGTGACCGGCAGGGGAACATCGGCTGGATCGTCATCGGGGTCGGGCTCGCCCGCCCGATGCGGCATCACGACCCGCCGGTGCCGCTGCCGCGCACGACGGTCACCGCGACCATGACCGCACCGTTCGAGAACGGTATTCGCGTCAACATCGCCCGTTTCTCCGGTGACTGGCGGGGCACCATCGCCTGACCGGTCGGTCACGGGTGAGCGAGTCCCGCCATGAGCAGCCCGACGAAGTGCCGCATGTCGGCCTTCAGGCAGGCAGGTTGTGCGTGCTTGCCGTCGCAGCCTTCCGCCCAGGTGCTGCCGTCGCCGTAGTCGACGAAGGTGTGCGGAATCCCGGCCGCCACCAGGTTGTCCCTGGTGACCAGGTTGGTATCGCGTGCCACGCTCTCGGCGAGGGCCGCCACGGGTTCCTCGGCCAGGTTGCCGCCGTTGCCCGCGTACATCGCCACGCCCATGCCGCGCAGCGACTCCACGTGCTGTGCCGGGCTTCTCACGTTCCACACCGTGTCCAGCGGCCACACCGGCACGCCGAAGATCGCGTCCGCCGGCACTGTCGGCGTGCCGCTGCCGGGCAGTTGCGTGGTGCCGACCACCGCCGCCCGCTGCGCCTGGTTCAGCAGGTCGAGCCCGCCGGAGAAGCTGCCGAGGTAACCGAACAGCTCGGGCCTGCGCTCGGCGTAGTGGAACGCGCCGAAGCCGCCCATCGAGTGCCCGGAGATCGCCCTTGCGTCCCGCGTCGAGATCGTCCGCAGGTTCGCGTCGACGAACGGGATCACCTGGTCGAGGTGGAAGTTCTCCCAGTTCTGCTGCCCGAGCTCGGCGGGCGAGTTCACCCAGTTCGTGTACCAGCCGCGACCGGACCCGTTGGGCGCCACGTTGATCAGCGGGACACCGCCGGCCGTGGACTCCTCGAACATCTGCTGGTTCAGCGCGGTGTCCGGGTAGTCGGGGTGGCCGTGCAGGTGGTACTGCACCGGGTAGCGGGTGCCGCCGGAAGAGTCGTAGTCCTCCGGCAACGTCACCATGATCACGTGCTCGCCGGAGACCTGGCCCGCCATCGCCGAGTACTTCGGCACCTCGTCCGTTCGCACGACGAACGTGAACGTGCGCTCGTTCCCGTCCACCCACCACGGCTGCTTGACGACGGTCAACCCGTGGCCGTCGGTGAGGACCGGCGGCGCGGTCGACGCCCGCGCGCCCGGCGTGGCTCCGGTCAGGCCGAGCACGCTCACCAGCGCGAAGCCGAGACCGAGTGCCGTCGGCATCCACCTTCGCCTCATCACGACTCTCCTTCGCACAGGGCGGCGTTGACCACGTCGGCGGCCGCGGGGTCCTTCCCGATGATGTTGGCGTTGGTCATCAGCGACGCGAACCGGCCGTCGTCGGTGACCATCGTGATCGACGCGTGCCCGGTCGTCGAGATGCCGTCGTGCCCCCACGCCACACCACCGCACGAAAGGGCCAGGTTGAACAGGCCGAGGCCGTAACCTGCCGGGGAACCCGGCGCGACCGGCACGGTGGTACGCATCTCGGCGAGTGCCTCGGCCGAGACGACCTCGCCGCCGGCGAGCGCGCGGTAGAACGTCGCCATATCGCCCATCGAGGAGGCCATCGCACCGGCGGTGCTCAATCGGGACAGCTCGACCATGGTCGTGGCGTCGAGCCAGAAGAAGAGACCGCCCAGCCGGAAGCCCTGGTAGCCGGGCACGTACGGCTCGGCCAGCGCCCGCTCCCCCTGCGCAGGGAACGACGTGCCGGTCAGCCCGAGCGGCTCGATGATCCGCTCGGTGATCGCGTCACCGACGAACTGGCCGGTGATCTTCTCGATCAGCATGCCGAGCACCAGGTAGCCGACGTTGGAGTAGTGCATCGGCCCGCCGGGTTCGGACACCGGCGCGTCGTCCATCGCCGCTCGCACCACCGCGGCCAGCTCGTAGGTGCCGTCCGGCCCCGGCTCCGCCCCGCCGGCCTCGCGGGGCAGCCCGGCGGTGTGGTTGAGCAGCTGGCGCACCGTGATGACGTTGCCGTCGTAGTTCCCGGTGACCACGCCGGGCAGGTACCGCTCGACCGGCGCGTCGAGCTCGGCGAGGCCCTCGTCGACCAGTTGCAGCACCACCGCCGCCGTGAACGTCTTGGTCTGGCTACCGATCCGGAAATGGTCGGCCGCCGTGATCGGCCGGTCCTCGCGGGTGCTGGCGGACCCGCTGGTCAGTGTCCATGCCTCGGTGCCCCGCCCGGCATGGACGGCCGCGCCGGGGCCGGTCTTCTGCTGGTACCGGTCGAGCATGGCCTGGGTGTCCGCGTGCTCGTCGGCCCACGCCGGTGCGAAGGGGGCGACGACGGCGAGCGCGACACCTCCCGCGAGCGCGACCAGCCACCGCTGTGTCGCTCTGGTCGCTCTGGTCGCTCTGGTCGCTCTCGTCACCTGAGTTCCTCCCCGGTCGTCTCGGGTTCCCGGTCCCGAGTCTCGGATGATCCGCCACCGGCCAGGTCGCCGATAACGGTGAGCCCTTCCCGGACCACGTTGAGCACGCCGACCGCGCCCTCGATCAGCTTCACCAGGTTCTCGCCGCTGGCGAGCAACGCGCCCAGCTTTGCCGCGATCCGCCCGCCGTAGTCCACGGCGATCGCCACACACCGCGGGATGGCCTGCGCGATACTCGCCCCGAACGTGGCGGGGGCCGCGGCGATGGCCTCGGTCATGATCGGCACGATCTTGCCGACGGCTTCGGTAATCAGCCGAGTGACGATGTCGACGACCTGCGCGACCACCTCCCCCGCGGCGATCATCGCCTTCGAACTGGTCGCCGCCGTCTCGGCGACCGACCTGATCCCGTCGGTCAGCTTGGTGGCCGTCTCCGCGTAGTTCGCCTTGGCGGAACCGGACCACTCGCTGGTCTCGCGTTCTGTCGTGGAGCTGTAGTCGTCGGCGACGGAGTTCGCGGCCCGCGAGGCACCTTCGTGCTCGCCGGCCGGGCCCGACACCGAGTCCGGCTCGCCGCGCAACTGGTCGAGCGGCTCCTCGAGGAACGAGATCATCGGGGTGAGGAAGTCGCACCCCGCGCTGGCCAAGGCGGACAGTGGGCTCGCCGTCGAACCGAGCATCCCGAGCGAGACGGCGGGCTCGCCCGCGATCTCGGCCGACAACCATTCCTTGTTGCCGACGGAGTCCCCGGCAATCCGCAGTTCGGCGAGCGCCGTGCTGATCTCCACCGCCGACGGATCGGGGCCACCGGACTCCGACACTTCCCCGGAGCGTTCCCGCGGTTGCGTTGTCGTGCTCATCGAGTGCCCTCCTCGAGCATCGACCCGAGACCGGTGAGTGCGGCGGCGTGGCCCTCATCGGAGCGCTGGTACTGATCGGCGACTCGCCGCATCCCATGGCTCACCGTGTCCAATGTCGACGCGGCCTGAGCGACCGCGTCCGCCGTCTCGGTCATCGCGGAGCCGATGCCTGCCGCGATGAACTGCGCGAACGCGCCCAGCGACAGCGACCCCATCTCACCCGGCAGCCCCGTGCCGGCCGAGGACAGCTGGTCGGCGTGCGCGGCCAGCCTGGTGGCGTGTCCGCGCAGCTGCTCGGGGTCGACGCTGTACGACCGCTGTGTGGTCATCGCACTACCTCCGCCGGCAGGTGCTGCGTGAGCTGGGTGAGTGCCGGGCTGTCACCCAGGTAGCCAGCCATCACCTCGGCCATCCGTTCGGCGGCGAGGCACTGGGCTTCGCGCGCGGTGTTCACGATGAGCCCGGCCAGCGCGTCGGCCTCGAGCTTGCGCGCCATCGGCGTCAGCGTGACTCCCTCGAGCACCCCGGCGGCGTTCACCGATACCGTGACCTCGCCGCGCGGCGACCTCGCGGTCGCCCCGGACTCCTGCAGGCTCTCGCGTGCCTGGCGAGCGCCGCGCGCCGCGCGCTCGAGGCGGTCGCGGTAATCGGCCAGCCATTGTGCTGGATCCATGGCGGTCTCCTTCTTCCTTCCCCCGTGTGTTGACCGAGCTTTTGTTGTGTTCCCCCGCGCTAGCGGCGGGCGAGCGTCGCCGCCTCGCGTAGTACCCGGACCAGTTCGCCGCGCCGCAACGGGTTGATGCTCACCCAGCCGCGAGCGTCGTTGTCCACCCTGATTCTCCCTTGCGGACTGTCCAACCACGACAGTTCCAGCGGGCGCTCCGCTCCGCCCGCTCGCCGGACGACGGTGCCGAGCTGCCCACGTCCGGTCACCGGCGGCACCAGCTCGACGAGCGCGTCGACAGCGGCCTCGTCGCCCCCGCGTTCCCGGATCAGCGTGCGCACACGCTTCCGGGGTGCCGCGATACCCGCCGTGTTCTCGAGCAGCCGCGTCGCGTCACCGACGACGCCGGGAGGCAAAGTGATCGGCGCCGCCGGCGCGGCCTCCACCCTCGGGATCCGGTTCGTGAACTCGTCGGTCAGCGCGGTCGCCGTGACCCGCGTGACGGCGACCGGACCCGGTGTGCCGCCGATCGACTGGCGGCACACCACCGCGCGACGCCCGTGGACCATGGCCAGGACGCCGGTCGCCTTACCACGGTCGACCACCACGAGGTCGACCGTGCTCCGGTGCTCGCGCAGCGCGGTGACCAGGTCCGCCGCGGCGCCGACCGGCCCGCGTGCCGTGGCGAGGCCTCGCTCGGACAGTGCCTGGGCGGCCCCGCCCAGCAGCGCCTTGCGCTCGCCCTCGATCCGGCCGAACGAGGGCACCCGCAGCGGAAACGGGAAGCGCTCCCCCGCGAAGGTCGCGAGGAGGTCCAGCTCCGGCAAGCTGAACGGGACGCCGTGTTCGACGGGTGGTTCGGTCGTCACCGTCATGCGGGCCGCCCTGATGAACCGGGCCGGCCGGCCGCGTCACCGACCTCTCCCCTGGCCCGAACGTCCTCGCCGGACTGGTCCTCGTGCTCCTCGTACTTCCGCTTGGCACTGGCGAGCAGTTGCTTGTACTCCCGCACCTCCCGCTCCGTGGCCTCGACCTCGCCGGCGAGGCCGGAACTGCCCGCAGCCTCGCGCAACCGCATCGCCAGGTGCACGGCCGGCGGCGCGGTGCCGAGCATCGGCAGCCGCTCGGCCAGCCGGCTCGCGGTGGCCACCAGGTCGCCGGTCAGGTCACCGAGCTCGGCCAGCGTCGTGATCCGCTGGTCGAGCAGGTCCAGCTCGAGTCCGATTCCCTGCCCGTCGCTCACCGGCGGGCCTCCGGCGGAAGGCCGATGACCGCTTCGCTACCCGGCTCCGCGAGCGGGAAGAGCTCGTGGTCGATCGTCGGCAGGTGGTTTTCGTGCTCTTCCCCCTCCGACCCGCCGCGCGCGCCGGCACCGGGTGGCACCGTGCCCCCGAGCGCACCCGTACGCGCCGCGGCCGACTCGGCGGCGACCTGCGCCGCCGCGCCGCCCGGCCCACCCTGGATCGGCATCGCACCGGCCCGCATGCCCTGTGCCAACGGGTTGGCGGGGCCCATCCCGGCGACGGGGCCCATCCCCGCGGCCTGTCCCATCCCGGTGACGACGCGCCCCGCGCCCACGAGCGCGCCGGCGGTGGCACCCGCCGACGGCCCCGTGGCCGCGCCGCCACCGCCTCCGGAGCCGACCAGGTCCCGCCAGGACCGCGTGCCGCCTGCGGCCCCACCGGCGGGCTCGGTCGTGCCGCTCGGCGTCGCGGCGGCGGCCGGAATCGTTCCCTGCGCCTGGCCGATCAGGTGACTCGAGTCCGTCAGGCTGGATTCGTAGGTTCGCATCGAGCGGACCGCTTGCTGCTTGTGCATGTCCGTCGCGTTGGCGCCGACGTAGAAGCTGAACCCCGCGCCGCCCACCGCGTCGAAGGCATTGCCCGTGTCCGCGGTGGGCGTGCTCGGTGCCGGCCGGCTCGCCGGCGTCGCCGCGGTGAGATCCGCCCAGTTCGTCGCCGCGTCGGTCATCGGCGCGGCCGCCTCCCCCGGTGGCGCGGGCATCGTGGCCCGTGCCCTCGCCAGCGCGTCGGCCGCCTGCTCCGCGGCCCGCTCACCCGCGTGGGCCAGCTCGGCGATCTTCTCCACCCGGTCGGCGAGCAGGTCGAGCCTGCGCGCGGCCTGCTCGGCGCCCGTGCCCTGCCAGCCCTCCAGTAACGCGACCCGCTGCTCGCGCAGCACCTCGGCGTGGTTGACCAGCGCGGACCGGTGCTCGGACCACTCCGCGGCGATGGTGCTGACGTCGGCGACATCGGCGTCCTGCCACAACATCTGGTACAACTCCTCGTGGCTGTAGGTGTCCCAGTTCACGCCGCCTTCCGGCGGCGCGGGCCGGCCGAAATACCCATCCCACACACCGGACGTTCCCGTGGTCGCCGGTTGCTCGGCCGCGGACACCGGCTCCGGCCACACCCCTTCCGCTGACGTCTCGCTCGCCACCCCAGAATCCCCTTTCCGGTCGCTGACCCCTGGTCGGCGGTGCCCCATGCTCGTGGCCGCGGGGAACAGCGCGGAAGGTCACGCGGCGGCCATTTCTGGCCGGTGGTCTTGACCAGGCAAAAGGACTCAGCGACCGGCGCGGTACGCCTTCGCGAGGTGCTCCTGCAGGCGCGCGTGGCGGAACTGGTAGACGGCGCCGGACCGGCGCAGCACGCCCCGCCGGTAGGCGTCGTCGAGCAACGCGTTGACAGCCCAGGGCAACCTGCCGACGAGCGGGAGGCGGAAGCGAGTGAAGAGGAGCCACTGCCCCCACGCGGTGAAGGTCACGATGTACGCCAGGCCCGCGCTCATCCCGCCCATCAGTCCCAGCAGCAGACCGGTCTCCAGGTTCCAGTGCAGATCCCAGGGCAGCGGATCCGCGATCGCCTGCACCGCACCGATGGCCGCGAAGCCGCCGAAGGCGATGGCCAGCGCGAGGGCGAGCGCGAGCCCGCAGGCGAGGCGTAGCGCGGTCGCGCGGTTGGCCGCGAGCAGATCGCCGGGGCTGGTGGCGGTGGTGAGGTTGGCCGGCGCCTCGAGGACGGCCGCGAGTGCCAGCACCACCCCACAGGCCAGACCGAAGACGAGGGCGTAGACGCCGGCGTCGACAAGGGTCACCCGCACGAGCACGCCGGCGTCGACAGCGTAGGTCCAGTTCGGGGACAGCACCTTCACCACGGTGGCCGCCAGCGCATAACCGACGCCCGCGACAACGCCGCCCAGCACCCCGGCCGCGAACCGCGCGACGACCTTGCGCCGGAAGCCGGGCTGCCGACCCGATCGGTCGAGCAGCCGCACCCGGACTCGCGTCGGCTCGGGCATCCTGCCCCTGCGCACCACCACCAGCAGGTACAGCAGGCCGAACGGCACGCCGACGACCGGGCCGATGACCAGCCCGTCCACGAGGACGACATGCCCATGCAGCGGCGTGCCGGACACGAGCGCGTTGACGGGGCTGAAGACCAGCCAGTCGACCAGCGCCGCGGCCACACACGCGAAAGCCGCCACCAGAAGGACACGCGACGAGCGGCGAAGCGAGCCGCCCATCCGCCACCATTCCAGGTCGCCGGTGCCCCGCCGGTCGAGGTCGTCGGCGAGGAATCCCAGCCAGCGCCGAACGCGGTCGACCTCCCAGCTCCGCCGCGTGCCGCCGTCGCGGGCGGATGCCGCCTGCCCGCCGTACACGGTGGGCACGAAGGTGTCGAGCAGGTGCTCCTCGACGGCGCGCGGCGTGGGGAACCGCGTGGCGTCCAGCAGGTCGGTCGGGTCGCGGTCGCGCGAGTCACTGTAGACCGTGCGGGCGAGGCCGACCATGAGCGGCGTCGTCAGCACGGCGGCCAGGTTGGCCGGCGGGCTCGCCTCGGCATTGTCGGGGTCACGCAACGCGCTGAGGACGGCGTCCCACGTGGTGCCGCTGCCGCCGTCGGCGGTGCCGCGTCGGGCGGTGCGGGGCAGGTAGCCTGCGAGGTCGTCGGGGGTGAGGTCGGTCAGCTCGACCACGGCGGCCGAGGTCAGCACGTCGACCACGGTCACGGCCCGCTGGTACTCGGCGAAACGGCTGGTCAGCACCAGCGGCGTCGACAGGGAGTTCAGCGTTTCCAGGGCCGGGCGGTGCAGGCCCTCGGCGATCTCGTCGAAGCCGTCGAGCACCGGCAGGACGCGCCCGGTGTCGACCAGCACGGCCGCCAGCGTCGCCCCGCCGGGCGCGGCGGCGGCGAGGCCGGGCTGGTCACGCTGCAACCTCTCGACCAGCCACGTGCGCAACGGTGTCGCGGTCGGGTCCCACGACCCGATGTCGAAGATCACCGGGACCGCGCCGCCCGGCTCCCGCGCGGCCAGCGTATCGAGGACGAACCGCAGGGCCAGCACGGTCTTGCCCGAGCCGGCGCGGCCCAGCACCACCAGCCGCCGTGACGGAACACGCCGGTAGGCGCTCGCGATGTCGCCCACCTCGCCGGAGAGGTCCAGCGGGGCGGCGGTCACGCCAGCGGGGACGCGGCAGATGTTGTCCCAGTGGTCGGCAAGGTGCTCAGGTGCCTGCCGCCACCGCACGGGCAGCGGGAACGGGTCGTGCACGCGGCGCAGTTCCTCCGCGCGCCGCAGCCGGGCGGCCATGACCCTGGCCAGGTGGTCGGCCGCCTCGGACACCTCCGGCGGGACCGCGGGCAGTCCTCCGGGTGCCGGTACGGAACGCGCTTCGCCCTCCACCGGTGCCGGCCCAGCGGCGGTGGGGGACGGTGCGGGCTCGGGCGGCTCCTGTCGCGGTTGCTTACCGTCGGCCGCGGCCAGCAGGTTACGGCGTTCGTCGGGGGTCACGTCCAGCGCGTCGGCGAGCAAGGTCACCGTGCCGACACGCGGGTCGGTGCCGCTGCCGGTCTCCAGCCTGCGAATGGTCCGCACGCCGACACCGGACCGCGCGGCCAGCTCGTCCTGGGTCAGGCCCGCCCGGCGCCGGGCATCACGAAGGAGGACGCCGAAACGGTTGGCCACGTCGGAGTTCCTCCATGCGCACGGTGCGGACCCGCCGATCCTAGTAAGCCCACCGGCCACGAACGGCAGGTGGTCGACCTGGTTCGTGGCCTGCGAAACCGGCAGGACCTCGCCGGGCTCGGGCCTCGGTGACGACGGTGGGGTCGAGGTTGGGGTGCTGCCGAGCGGCCCGGCTCCAATGGTGCCGGGCTCGGTCCGGTCTACCCAGGGCCGCGGCGATGTTGCCGAGGCCGGTCTCGGCGCGCGCGGCTTCGAAGGTGCTTCCGCATCGATGGCTGCGCTCGAGCGCGTCGCTGTATGCGGTCGCCGCCTCCTCGTGCTCGCCCGCGTGGAAGTGGATCCAGCCGCGCGCGTTGCAGGCCATGGTCGCGTCCAGGTCGAGGCCGAGCTCTTCGAACGCGGTGAGTGCCTCGGTGGCGTGGTCGAGCGCGCCAGGGTGATCACCGAGTTCGGCCAGGACCATGGCGAGGCCGCGTTGGGCGATGGCGGCGTTGCGGTGGGCTCCGGTTCGCCGGTAGAACGCGAACGCGGTCCACATACCTTCGGCCGCGCCGGCGTGGTCGCCGCGGAAGAAGTGGATCCAGGCGAGGTTGTTGAGGGTGGTGTGCACCCCGTTCTCGTCGCCGATGGTGCGGAACAGCGGCAGCGCGGCACGGTAGTGGCGTTCGGCGCCGCCGACGTCCCCGCGGTCGATGGTGGCGACGCCGAGGTTGTTGACCGTGATGGCCTGGGCCCAGGTGTCCCCGACGGCCTCGGCGGAGGCGAGAGCGTGTTCGTGGGTGGTGATCCAGGGGTCCCAGAGTTTGGTGAGGAAGAAGAAGCCGCGCAGCGCGAACGCGAGCTGCCAGCACCGGTCGTGGACACCGTGCCGTGCGGCGAGAGCGCAGAGCGCGACCAGGTTGGCCCACTCCCCCCGGATCCAGTCCTCCCCGGAACCGTCGCGGTGGAAGTCCGGCACCGACACGGGCAGGTACGGGTAGGCGAACTCGGGTCGGTATCGCTGCGGGGCCAGGATCCGGTCCACCTGGTCGGTGGCGTGCAGGGTGAGATCCAGCAGCCGGCGCAGCGCGACGCGCCGTTCGGTCCCGGGAATCTCGGGGAGCGCGACGGTGCGGGCGAAGGTGCGGAGAAGATCGTGGAACTGGTACCGGCCGGTGTGCTGGTGGGTAAGGAGGTGCGCGTCGTGCAAGCCGGCCAGCAGAGCTTCCGTGGTGCGGAGGTCCGTGTCGGCCAGGGCGGCGGCGCTGTAGAGCTCGAGGTCCGTCCCGGGGTGGAGGGCCAGGAGCCCGAACAGGCGTCGTTGCCCGGGCGGTAGGTCCTGGTAGGACAGTCGGAAGGTGGCCGTGACACTGCGCTCGCCGTCGTCGAGCTCACCCAGTCGAGCTGATTCGACGGCGAGACGCTGATCGAGATCGGCCGGGCTCCAGCTGGGGTTCGCGCGCAGCCGAGCCCCGGCGACCCGGATGGCAAGGGGAAGCCGGCCGCAGTGGTCCACGACGCTGCCGAACACCTCCTCGGCACCGTCCCCACCGGGGTGGTCCCGGACCAGCTCGGCGAGCAGGTCGATCGCCTGGGTCCGGGGTAGCAGGGACACCGGCACGTGCCAGGCGTCGTCGAGCGCGGCGAGCCGGTGCCTGCTGGTGATCAGGACCCGGCATTTCGGCTCGGCCGGGATCAGCGGACGCAGCTGCCGAACACTCCTGGCGTTGTCCAGGACGATCAGCATGCTCCGGCCCAGCAGGCGGTCCCGATACAGCGCGGCCCGGTCGTCGACGTCGGCCGGAATCTCCTCGCCGGGAACTCCGAGGAACCTCAGGAACCGGTCCAGCGCTTCGGCCGCGGTGACCTCGCCGGCATCCGGGGTGTGCCCGCGCAGGTCCAGGAACAGGTGGCCATCGGTGAAACGGGCCTGCAGGCGGTGTGCGCAGCGCACCGCCAGTGTCGTCTTGCCGACCCCGGCCATGCCATGGACCGCGCACACCGCCGCTGCCCCATCCACCTCCCGCGACAACGCCGCCCGGATCTGGTCGAGTTCCTCGGCCCGGCCGGTGAAGTGCGGGGTGACCGCGGGCAACCCGGATCGCATGGGCGTCAACACCACCCCACGTCGGCGGGGTGCGGCATCGGCGGGCAGCAGGGACGCCAGCGCTCCTCCGGTGGTGAACTCGGTATCGCACAGGGCGGCCAGCGCCGCGTTGGGCCGGGCGGCACCGGTCTCCACCTTGCTCAGGTAACCCTTGCTGTAGTGGACCTTCGCCGCCAGGTCCGTCAGCGACAGCCCGGCCTCCCGCCGCAACCTGCGCAACTCCGCCCCGAACGACACGTCCGAGCTCCTCACCCGCGGCCTGTGGCTCAGCACCAGTATGGCGGGAACGGCAAGCCCGGTCACCCGTGCCATCCGGCCGTACTGTCGCGTCCAGCCGTGCCACGGCCGCTTCGGCGACCCGCCGCGACAGGCCGCAGGTGTTCCCGGAGGAAAGTCGGCCGGTGTCCGGGCCGGCGCACGGCCGGCCCGGACACCGGGCTCAGACCAGGTCGAACCGGTCGAGGTTCATAACCCGGTCCCAGGCGGCCACGAAGTCGCGTACGAACTTCTCCCCCGCGTCGTCGCTCGCGTAGACCTCGGCGAGCGCGCGCAGCTCGGAGTTCGAGCCGAACACGAGGTCGACCCGGCTACCGGTCCACTTGACCTCGCCGCTGTGCCGGTCGCGGCCCTCGAAGGACTCCGCCTCCGAACCCGACCCGGCCTCCGGGGCCCACTCCGTGCCCATGTCGAGCAGGTTCACGAAGAAGTCGTTGGTCAGCGAACCGGGCCTGTCGGTGAGCACCCCGAGGGAGGACCTGTCGTAGTTCGCGCCCAGCGCCCGCAGTCCACCGACGAGCACCGTCATCTCCGGCGCGCTCAACGTAAGCAGGTTCGCCTTGTCGATGAGCATGTACTCGGCGGGCTGCGGGGCGGCCTTGCCGACGTAGTTGCGGAACCCGTCGGCGAGGGGTTCGAGGTGCGAGAACGACTCGACGTCGGTCTGCTCCTCGGTCGCGTCCGTACGCCCCGGCGTGAACGGCACCTCGATGTCCTGGCCCGCGTTCTTCGCGGCCTGCTCGACGCCGACACATCCAGCGAGGACGATCAGGTCGGCGAGCGAGACCTTCTTGCCGCCGCTCTGCGCGGAGTTGAACGACTCCTGGATGCCCTCCAGCGTGCGCAGCACCTTCGCCAGCTGGTCGGGGTTGTTGACCTCCCAGCTCCGCTGCGGCTCCAGCCGGATCCGCGCACCGTTGGCGCCGCCCCGCTTGTCGCTGCCCCGGAACGACGAGGCCGCCGCCCACGCCGTCGACACCAGCTCGGAGACCGACAGGCCCGAGCCGAGGACCCGGCTCTTCAGGTCCGCGATGTCCGAGGCGTCGACCAGGTCGTGGTCGACCGCGGGGATCGGGTCCTGCCAGATCAGCGTCTCGCTCGGCACCTCGGGGCCGAGGTAGCGCTGGATCGGCCCCATGTCCCGGTGGGTCAGCTTGAACCAGGCACGGGCGAAGGCGTCCGCGAGCTGGTCGGGGTTCTCCATGAAACGCCGGGAGATCGGCTCGTAGACCGGGTCGACCTTGAGCGCGAGGTCCGTGGTGAGCATGTTCGGCGCGATCTTCTTCGCCGGGTCGTGGGCATGCGGGACCGTACCCTCACCCGCGCCGTCCTTCGGCTTCCACTGCCAGCCACCGCCCGAACCCTCGTACAGCTCCCACTCGTACCCGAACAGGTTCTCGAAGAAGCCGTTGCTCCACCGGGTCGGCGTGCTGGTCCAGGTGACCTCCAGGCCGCTGGTGATGGCGTCGGCACCCTTGCCGGTGCCGTAGCTGTTCTTCCAGCCGAGGCCCTGCCCCTCGAGGGAAGCGCCCTCCGGGTCGGCACCCAGGTGGGAGTCGGGGGCCGCGCCGTGGGTCTTGCCGAAGGTGTGCCCGCCGGCGATCAGCGCGACGGTCTCCTCGTCGTTCATCGCCATCCGGCCGAAGGTCTCGCGGATGTCCCTGGCAGCGGCGACGGGGTCCGGCTTGCCCTCGGGGCCTTCCGGGTTCACGTAGATCAGGCCCATGTGGGTCGCGCCCAGCGGGTTCTCCAGGACGCGCTGCTCGCCGCCCGAGATGCGCATGTCGCTGCCGAGCCAGGTGGTCTCGGAGCCCCAGTAGACATCGTCCTCGGGCTCCCAGGAGTCCTCACGGCCGCCGGCGAAGCCGAAGGTCTTGACGCCCATCGACTCCAGCGCGACGTTGCCGGTCAGGATGAGCAGGTCGGCCCACGAGATGTTCTTGCCGTACTTCTGCTTGACCGGCCACAGCAGCCGGCGGGCCTTGTCCAGGCTGATGTTGTCCGGCCAGCTGTTCAGCGGGGCGAAACGCTGCTGACCGGCGCCCGCACCGCCGCGGCCGTCGCTCACGCGATAGGTCCCCGCGCTGTGCCAGGCCATCCGGATCATCAGCGGGCCGTAGTGGCCGAAGTCGGCAGGCCACCAGTCCTGCGAGGTCGTCAGCACCTCCTCGATGTCCCGCTTCACGGTCGGCAGGTCGAGGCTGTTGAACGCCTCGGCGTAGTCGAACTCCTCGTCCATCGGGTTGGCCGCGGGCGGGTTCTTGGCAAGGATCTTCAGGTTGAGCCGGCTCGGCCACCAGTAGGTGTTGCTGACGCCCTGAGTCGGGTGCGGGAGCCGGTTGCCGTGCGCGACCGGACAACCGCCCGCGGCGGCTTCTTCGTTGTTCTCGGACATGAAATCCCTTCGGACGGTTCAGCGTTGCTCAGGAACGGGTTGCGGTGAAGCAGGTGGGACACAGGCCCCAGTAGATGACCTCGGCCTCGTCGATCACGAAGCCGTGGTCGTCGGACGCCGCCAGGCAAGGCGCCGTGCCAACGGCGCAGTCGACATCGGCGATGGCCCCGCACGACCGGCACACCACGTGGTGGTGGTTGTCCCCCACCCGCGACTCGTAACGCGCCACGGAGCCCGGCGGCTGGATACGTCGCACCAGCCCCGCGGCGGTCAGCGCGCGCAGTACGTCGTAGACGGCCTGATGGGACACCCCGCCGAGGCTCCCCCGCACGATACCGATGATCGAGTCCGTGTCGGCGTGCGGATGGTCGTGGACCGCGGACAGCACCGCCACCCGGGGACGCGTCACCCGCAGGGCGACCCCGCGCAGCATGCGCTCGAGGTCCGAGGTCGTTGGCACGCCCGGCAGTGTGCCCGAGTTTCTGGAATCAATCAAGATTCAGTCGCCGCGGTCAAGGTGCGGGCCTTACGCAGGGCGACCATACCGCCGACCGCGAAGGCCACCACGACGAGGGCGCCGATGGCGGCGACGGTGTGCGGCCCGCCGGCGAAGGCTTCCCTGACCGAACTCAGCAGGGTCTCGCCGGCCCGGTCACCGAGCCCACCGGCGACGTTGACCGCACCGGCAAGGCTCCCGGCGGCTTCGGCCGCCGCGACCGCGCCGAGGCGGAGAACTGGGCTGGCGAGATCGAAGGTATCGACACGACCCTCACCTTCCCGCGAGCCAAGCGTGAGGACACCCGGCGAACGCTCCGTCGACCGGCCATCAGCCTGGGCATCCCCACGTTCAGGGGGGCAAGCGGGCAATGAGCCGCGCCTTGTCGAGCAACGGCAACGTCACACTCGTCGGCGAGGCAAGGGACACGCCTCGCGTCGCGACCTGCCCGCGAGCGATCTTGCCGCCCTCATCGTCATTGTCATGGGAATCAACGAGACCAGGGCCACGTGCCCTTGGTCAGGGCCGGAGCCAGCGGTCGAACCAGGCACGGGTCCGGCGCAGGACGTCGAGTTGGTGAGGGCGTTCGCGGATCGAGTGGCCCTCTCTCGGGTAGATCACGAACTCGTGCTCGACGCCGAAGTGGCGCAGCGCCCGGTGGAAGTACACGGACTGGCCGAGGGGAACGTTGGTGTCCTCGGCGCCGTGCAGGATGAGCACCGGGGTGTGAACGCGGCTGGCGAAGGAGATCGGGCTGACCGCGTCGTGCGGATGCGGGCCGACGCCGGACCACCCGGTGCTGCCGCCGAGCGCGGCATCGAGCTGGCCGTACTCTCCGGTCGCGGCGAGCATGCCCCAGTCGATGACGCCGGCGAGGACCAGCGCGGCGCGGAACCGGTCGGTCTGGCCGACGGCCCAGGCGGCCATGAACCCGCCGTGGCTCCCGCCGGCGATGCCCAACCGATCCGGATCGGCGACGCCCTCGGCGGTGAGCAGGTCGATGCCGGTCAGGATGTCGGTCCACTCCTCCTGTCCGACCCGGCCGGCGACACTGGCGGCGAACTGGTGGCCGTGGCCCTGGCCCCCGCGCGGGTTGGGCAGGAACACCGCGTAGCCGGCGGTGGCCAGCCACTGCGCGCTGGGGAACCAGAACAGCTGGAAACGATCGGCGAAGCGGTCGTAGGGGCCGCCGTGGGCGATGGTGACCAGCGGAAACGGGCCGTCCGACGCGGATTGTCCTGCCGGCAGTACGAGCAAGCCGTCCAGGTCGAGGCCGTCGGCGGCACGGTAAGCCAGCGGTCGCTGGGTGCCGAGCGTGACGCCGTCCAGTTCCGGGCGGGTGTTGGTGATCTTGCGCAGCGGCCCGGTCGCCGGCCCGAGGTGGACGTTCGGGGGCTGGTAGCGGGTGCCGGTCAGTGCCGCGACTTTCTCGCCGGTGGGTGTGGTGGTGAGGTCGGCGAGGCGTCCGGGGTGCCGCGACACGGTGGTGGGACCGGTGGGGTCCAGCCGGGCCAGGGTCGTGTTCAGGCCGTCGGCGAACACCACCAGTGGGGCGGTGTCGGTCTGGTGCAGCTCGGTGGGGCACATCGGCAGGTCGGCGGTGCGGTTACGCACGACGCGGCTGTGCACGGTCAAAACGAACACGGCGGTGCCGGCGTGCAGAACCGGTGGGGTGAGTGCGAGGTACCCGAGGTGCCAGCCGTCCTCGCCTGGCCACCAGGCCAGAGAGTGTGCGTCTACCCCGACCGGCCCGAGGTCCACCGTGGCCCCGGTCGCGGGGTCGAACAGGTGCAGCTGGCCGGTGCGGGGGCCGTAGTCCTTGTCGCCGCTGGCCTGGGTGAGCACGGCGAGCGGGCCACCGTCGGGACGTTGCCGCAGTTCCACCACGTGCCGGTCGCCGAACACAGCCGGGGTGGTGACCTGGCCGGTGCGCAGGTCGAGCAGGCGCAACCGGTCCCGCGGTTCGCGTTCGCCGACGACTATGGCGTCGTCGCGGTCCCGGGCGCGGCGCGCGTCCCGCTCGGTGGGTTCGTCCTGGGCGAGCAGAGCGACCAGGTTGGGGTCGGCGAGCGGCAGGTGGTCGCTGATGCCGGCGCGCCAGTGGGTCACCGCGGTCGCCGCGCCGTCGGCGAGGGTGAGCCGGTGCACCTGCGAGGTACCGCGGTCAGCTCGGTCGGACAGGAAGAACAGCGTGCCCGAGTCCGCGGACCAGCGTGGTCGGGACTCCGTCGACGTGTCGGCGGTCGCCCGGCGCGACGCGGTGGCGCCGTCGGTGTCGACGAGCCGGAGTTCGGTGTCGAGGTGGTCACCGGTCCGGCTGAGGGGAGCGAGGATGTAGCACAGCAGTTGCCCGTTCGGGGCAAGGGCCGGGGTCCGCGGTGCGCGACCATCAACCACGAGTTCGGCGGTCAGACCTGTCATGTGAGCAGTCTGCCAACCTCAACAACGCAACACGCGATCGAATCAGCACAGGTTGACACGACGCTGTCCGGCCAGTTCCGGAGCGGATCGTGCCCTCGACCCGTGCCGACGATGCAGCATCCCGATGCGCCAGGCCAGCGGTAGTGCAGATAGGCACACAACAACACAGGACGCGGCCAGCCGGCACTCCCAGTGGTCGGCGGCGTCCATCGGCCGCCAGGTGGATCGTCGTGGTCGGCCCACCACGGGACCGACCGGTAGCGTGGTCGTCCGGCTCGCCGGCTGGAGTCCTCTTTTGTGAGCTCCGGCCGCGTGCTGGTGGGCCCGCACGATCCTGGAGTCCACCGACACCGCCCCGCTCACGTTCCGGTCAGCATCGGCCCGGTCGATCAGGGCGGTGAAACCCCGCTCCCAAGTGCCGTCGACGGCCACATCCGCTACTCGGCGGTATACGTCTCGCCAGTCCCGGCCGACTTACCCAGACGAAACCGCCTGGCACTGGCTAGGCACAGGCCCCACTTCCGCTGTAGAGCGGTGCCGTTTGCGCGGAGCATTGAACGGGCAGGCCGCCGTGCCCCATTGGGATGTCGTGGTGACCATGCTCGGGCTCGAACACCTACGTCGGACAGGGGTGCCGCTGGAGGACATCGCGCGGCTCCGGACACAACGGTGATGGTTCAGGGCGCGGTGGCCATGGACCGGGTCCGCCGAGCGGGCGCGACGGTCGTAGTCACCCAGCTGGTCACTCCGCCGCCTACCCGGTCCGATGAGGACCGTCCGCACGAACCTCAGGCTGGACGTAAACGGGGCCGCTGACCTGGCATTTCTCAGACCAGCGGCCCCGTTCTAGCCGGTCGGGCTGACTGGATTCGAACCAGCGACCCCTTGACCCCCAGTCAAGTGCGCTACCAAACTGCGCCACAGCCCGGCCATCGCCAGCCGCGTGGAAGGCGATGGTCAGTACTGTAGCGCGCCCGCTCCGCGACCTCGACAGCAGGTTCCGCTCAGGCTTCGGTGCTGGTCAGGCGGCCGCGCAGCTCCGGGTGGTCGGCAAGGCCTTCGCGGAGTGCCGCGTCGACGGCGGGGGCCCACCGGGCGCGCGGGGCCCGGTCCCAGTCCAGGGTGCCGAAGGGTGGGTCCGGGTCGTACTCGATGGCGAACTGCGCCTGCCAGGCCGCCTCCTCGCCCGCCAGCCGCGCGACCAGGTACAGCGCCATGTCGACGCCGGCGGCCACACCGGCCGCGGTCAGCACCGGGCCGTCCTCGACCCAGCGCCGGGAAACCGGTGTGGCGCCGAAGACCGCCAGCTTCCCCAGCATCGACCAGTGTGTCGTCGCCTCCCTTCCGTGCAGCAGCCCGGCCGCGCCGAGGATCAGGGAGCCCGTGCACACCGAGGTCATCAACTCCGCGCCGGTGGCCGCAGTACGCAGGTAGTTCAGCATCGTGTCGTCGGTCATCGCCCGGAGAGTGCCCGCCATACCGCCGGGCACGACGACGATGTCCGGCTTGGGGACCTGAGCGAAGGTCCTGTTCGGGGCGATGGCCAGTGGGGTGTCGGTCTCGTGCGTTTCCGTGGTCTGACCGACGGTGACCACGTGGTAGCCGGCGTTCAGCGCGGCCAGGGTGCCTATCACCTGCAGCGGTCCGGCCAGGTCCAGCAGCGTCAGCTCGGGATAGGTCACGAACGCGATCGTCTTCTCAGCCATGCCCGCGACGGTGCCCGACTCGGCTCCTGGGCACCGTCGCGATGTCCGGAATCCTGCGATCCCTGTCCGGCGGACAGGGCATCATGACTCTGCCAGCAACGGAATGCGGCCACCGGCCAGCACCTGCTCCACCTGCCGCTCGGACAACCGGTGCCGCAGCCGGTACTCCTCATCCCTGGTCACGTTCCGGATGGTCAGCTCCGAGCCCTTCACCTGCTCCCGCACGTCGTCCAGCACCAGGGTGTCCCCGGCCTCGACCCGGTCGTGATCCGCGGGGTCGGCGAACTCCAGCGCGAGGATGCCGAAGTTGGCCAGGTTCTGCCAGTGGATCCGGGCGAACGACTTGGCGATCACCACTCGCAGGCCCAGGTGGCGCGGGGCGATCGCGGCATGCTCGCGGGACGAACCCTGCCCGTAGTTGTCCCCGCCGACCACGACGTGCCCGCTCCCGTCGGACAGCTCGCGGGCCCGGCGCGGGTACGTCTCGTCGACCTGGGTGAAGGTGAACTCGGCGAGCCGGGGGATGTTCGATCGGAACGGCAGTGCCCTGGCCCCGGCGGGCGAGATCTCGTCGGTGGACACGTTGTCGCCCAGCTTCAGCAACACCGGGGCCTCGATCCGCTCCGGCAGCGGCGGGAAGTCCGGCAACGACGAGATGTTCGGTCCCTTGACCAGCTCCTCCCGCGCGGCCGGCTCCGGCTCCAGGGGCGGCTCCAGCATGTCCGTGTTCACCGATGCCCGCTCCGGCAGCTCGAAGGTGGGCGTGCCCACGCCGAGCCGCTCGGCCAGCTCCCGCGGGTCGGTGATCTCCCCGGTCAACGCCGCCGCGGCCGCGGTCTCCGGGGAGCACAGCCACACCGAGTCCTCCTTGGTTCCGGAGCGGCCGGGGAAGTTCCTGGGGAAGGTGCGCAGCGAGTTGTGCCCCACCGCGGGCGCCTGCCCCATGCCGATACATCCCATGCAGCCCGCCTGGTGGATCCGCGCACCCGCGGAGATCAACGCGAACGTGTCCCCCATCTTGGTGAGGTCGGCGAAGATCTCCCGCGAGGACGGGTTCACGTCGAAGCTCACCGCGTCGTCGGTCTGCCTGCCCCGCACCAACTCCGTCGCGACGGCATAGTCCCGCAGCCCCGGGTTGGCCGAGGAGCCGATCACCACCTGGCTCACCTCGGTTCCGGCCACCTCGCGCACCGGCACCACGTTGCCCGGCGAGGACGGCTTGGCGATCAGCGGCTCCAGGCCGGACAGGTCGATCTCGTCGGTCACGTCGTAGCGTGCGTCCGCCGCGGCGGGGATCTCCACGAAGTCCTGCTCCCTGTCCTCGACGCGCAGGAACTCCCGTACCGCCTCGTCTGCGGGGAACACCGTGGTGGTCGCGCCGAGCTCGGCCCCCATGTTCGCGATGACGTGCCGGTCCATCGCCGACAGCCCGGCCAGCCCCGGCCCGTGGTACTCGATGATCCGGTTCAGCCCCCCGTTCACCCCGTGCCTGCGCAGCATCTCCAGCACCACGTCCTTGGCCGACACCCACGGCGGCAGCTCGCCGGTGAGCCGAACTCCCCAGATCTCCGGCATCCGCAGGTACAGCGGCCCGCCGGAGATGGCCATCGCCACCTCGAGCCCGCCGACGCCGATGGCGAGCATGCCCAGCGACCCGGCCGCGCACGTGTGCGAGTCCGAACCCACCATCGTCTTGCCGGGCACCCCGAACCGTTGCATATGCGTCGGATGCGACACCCCGTTGCCCGGTTTGGAGTACCAGAGCCCGTACCGCCGGCAGGCCGAGCGCAGGAACGTGTGGTCCTCGGCGTTCTTCTCGTCGGTCTGCAGCAGGTTGTGGTCGATGTACTGCACGCTGACCTCGGTCCGCGCCCGGTCGAGGCCCAGTGCCTCCAGCTCCTGCATCACCAGGGTCCCGGTGGCGTCCTGGGTCAGCGTCTGGTCGATCCGCAGCGCGATCTCGCTTCCTGGCGTCATCTCCCCGCTCACCAGGTGATCGGCGATGAGTCGTTCCGCGATGGTGTTTGCCATGGCTACCTCCCGGTGGCGGCTACCCACTCCGACGCCGTGCCAATCGTCGCCGTACCCTCCACAAGGGAGGGAACATGCAGCGACGACATCGTCCACGCTGGGACGTCCTGCTGGCGATCGCCGCGGGCGGCGCGTTGGGCAGCCTGGCCCGGTACGGGCTCACCGTGGCCTTCCCCCATCCCCGCGGCGGGTTCGCCACCTCCACCCTGCTGGCGAACCTGATCGGCTGCCTGCTGGTCGGGGGGTTGATGGTGACCGTCACGGACCTGGCCCAGCCGCACCGCCTGCTCCGACCGTTTCTCGGCATCGGCCTGCTCGGTGGCTTCACCACCTTCTCGACCTACGTGCTGGACGCCACGGACTCGGCGCTCACCGGGCACCCCGGCCTCGCCCTGCTCTACGCGGTGGTCTCGGTCCTCGGTTCGCTGGCACTGGTGGTCACCGGCATGTCGGGCACCCGCGCGCTGCGCAAGCTGGTCACGGTACGGCCGAGGCAGTCCGGATGACGGCACTGCTGGTCGCGATCGGCGGCGCGGGCGGCGCGGTGCTGCGCCACCTCATCGACCGCAGGGTACAACGTAGCCACGACTCCGCCTTCCCCTGGGGCACACTGACCGTGAACGTGGTCGGGTCGGCGCTACTCGGGCTGCTCGCGGGCTGGGCGCTGACCGCCACCCAGCCGAGCGCGCTGCACGCGCTGCTCGGCACCGGCGTGTGCGGCGCGCTGACCACGTTCTCCACCTTCGGCTACGAGACGGTGCGCCTGCTCACCGACCGGGCCCGGCTGTACGCCGTGACGAACGTCGTGCTCACCGTGCTCGCCGGGGTGGGCGCCGCCGCCACCGGCCTGCTCATCGCTACCGTGCTGTGGCACTAGGGTCGGCGAAGGGGCCGCCGCCGGCGAAGGCGTGCTCGGCGAAGCGTTCACCGATCCGCCGGTGGGTGGCGGCGTCCGGGTGCAGCTGGTCGGGCAGCGGCAGTTCGGCGAAGTCGGCGGCACCGTAGAGCGCGCGGCCATCCAGGTAGTGCAGGTTCGGGTCCTCGGGCACCCGCTGCCGCACGATCCGGGTCAGCTCCTCGCGGATGACGCCCAGGGTGAGCTTCCCACTCGCCCGCTCCGCCGGGTCGCCGGTGGCCTGGAAGCGCAGCCGCCCGGCGCGAAGGGCCGGCACATCGAACGCGCCAGGGCCGGGCGTGTCTTCGTGGATGGGGCAGTAGAGGGGCGAGACGACCAGCAGCGGCGTGCCGGGGTGGCCTTCGCGGATCGTGTCGAGGAAGCCGTGGACGGCGGGGGTGAAGGCACGCAGGCGCATCAGGTCGGCGTTCACCAGGTTGATGCCGATCTTGAGGCTGATCAGGTCGGCGCGGGTGTCCCGCAGGATACGGGCGGTGAACGGATCGAGCAGGGCGCTGCCGCCGAAGCCAAGGTTGGTCAGTTCCACGCCGCCGAGAGAGGCGGCGAGTGCGGGCCAGGTGGTGCTGGGGCTGGCGGCGTTGGAGCCCTGGCTGATGGAACTGCCGTGGTGCAGCCACACCGCGCGGCCCCGGTCCGGTGCGGGTTCGACGGGGGCGTTGGCGCGCAGCGCGAGGAGTTCGGTGAGCTCGTTGTGCGGTAGCCAGATCTCGACGTGCTTCACGCCGTCGGGCAGGTCGGTGAAGCGGAGGGTGCCGGCCGGTCCGGGCTGGGTCTCGGTGTGCCCGGTGGTCATGTCGATGGTCAGGGTGTTCCCACCGGTCACGCAGGCCTGGTCGGTGCGGCGGCCGTCGACGAGCAGGTCGTACACACCATCCGGGCGAGGAGGGACGCCGCGATAGACCCGTTTGGTGCGTCGCGTCTCCAGTTCGACAGCGGTGGCCGCGGTGCGCAGGGCCAGCCGTACGCCGGAAGGCTCGGCCTCGGCCATGGCGAGTTGACCGTCGGCGCCCCGGGCGCGGGCCCAGGCGGGCAGCCGATGCGGCCGCACCCCGTGCGCGGTGTGCTCGAGGTCGAGGGCGCCGCGCAGCAGGTCCGCGGTGATGGGCGTGGTGATCCGGAGGTGCTCGCCGCTCATGGCCTCGACCCGCCGGTCGCGGGCCAGTTCCGCAGCAGGACGTCGAGCGCGTCCAGGATCCGGGACCAGCTCTCCTCGGGAGCCGGGTCGCTGTGGCTGAACGATCCCCCCAGCTCCAGGCTGACGTAGCCGTGGAAGACGCTGCCCAGCAGCCGGACCGCGTGCGTCTGCTCCGGCTCGGTCAGCTCGTAACCACGCAGGATCGCCCGCATCATCTCGGCATTCCTGCCGCCGGCACTGGCCGCTGCCGTCTCCGGGTCGAGCCTGATCCTCGCCGCGGCGTAGCGGCCGGGATGCTCCCTGGCGTAGTCGCGGTACACATCGGCGCAGGCGGTCAGGGCGTCCTTGCCTGCCCGCCCGGCCAGGGCGACGGCGAGCCGGTCGGCGAGCTCCTCCAGGGCGAGCAGGGCGATCCTGGTCCTGAGGTCCTGGGAGTTCTTCAGGTGCGAGTACAGGCTCGCGACCTTGACCTCGAACCTCCTGGCGAGCGCGGAGACGGTCACCTGCTCGAGGCCGACCTCGTCGGCCAGTTCCGCCCCGGCCCGCGTCAGGCGGTCCGCGGTCAGTCCCACACGCGCCATACCCTTCCTCCCGTTCAGCAGATCCCATTATGCATTTGCCTAATACATTTAGGCAAATAAGCCTGCCGGGGGAGGTGGCGGGAAGGTCGACCGCTCACCGCGGGGCGAGCGCGCGCACCTGCTCGGCCGGGTCGTCGCCGGTGGGCAGCAGGGCGATCACCGGGGTATCCAGCCCGTTGTCCACGTAGGCCTGGACGCGCTCGCGGCACTCCTCGGCACTGCCGTGCACGATCAACTCGTC
Organism: Amycolatopsis cihanbeyliensis; assembly: GCF_006715045.1. Taxonomy (GTDB): domain Bacteria; phylum Actinomycetota; class Actinomycetes; order Mycobacteriales; family Pseudonocardiaceae; genus Amycolatopsis; species Amycolatopsis cihanbeyliensis. The sequence continues at coordinate 797,550 of NZ_VFML01000001.1, forward strand.
CACCACCTCGTCCGGGATGACCTCGTTCGCCCGCTGCCGATCGCCCGCGGCCCACGCCTCGTGCATCGGCGCCAGCCGCTCACCCCTGCCGAGCCACTCGTGGAACGCCCGGTACACGGGAACCGTCAGGTAGCTGCTGATCAGCATCCGACCCAGCCCGCGCGCCGCGTCCGCGTCCTCGGTGGGGCAGACGAAGATCCGCGCCGCCAGCTCGGTGTCCGGCCCGACCTCGGCCCGCACCGTCGGCACGTCGGTGGCCGCGAGCCAGTTGGTGATGGCGCCGTCGGCCTCGGCGGCGGCCAGCCGCAGCATGCCGGGCCGCAGCGCGGCGAGCATGATCGGCGGCGCCGGCTCCGGGGCCCGCTCCAATCGGAACTTGCTCACCGAGAACGTCGGGTACTCCTTGGTCACCTTCTCCCCCGCCAGCGCCGCGCGCAGGAACCGCAGGGTGTCCCTGCTGCGACCGTAGGGCTCGGTGAACTCGGCCGCGTTCCAGTTCTCCACGATCACCGGGGACGAGCTGCCCAGCCCGAGCACGAACCGCCCCGGGGCGCACTCGGCGAGCGTGGCCGCGCTCATCGCCAGCAGCCCGGGTCCGCGGGTGTAGACCGGCACGATCGCGGTACCGAGCCGCAGCCGCGGCGCCCACTGCGAGGCCAGCAGCAGCGGGGAGAACGCGTCGGTGCCCGCGGTCTCCGCCGACCAGGCGTCGGTGTACCCGAGGTCGGGCAACTGCTCGACCAGCTCCCGGTGTTGCGCCAGCGGAACCCCGGTCAGCGGGATGGTGATGCCCCACCGTGTCATACCGCGTCTACCTCCTCAGTGTGCGCCGAGCTCATGTTTGATCCAGTCGACCTGCAGCAGCATCAGGTTCTCCGCGACATCCTCGGCCTGCGGGGTCATATGGGTCGCGCCGTTCAGCGGCAGGAAGGTGTGGGGCCTGCCCGCGGCCAGCAACGCCCCGGACAGCCGGAGGGCATGCGCCACGAACACGTTGTCGTCGGCGAGGCCGTGCACGATCAGCAACGCCCTGCGCAACTGGCCCGCGTCGGCGATCAGCGAGTTGTCCCGGTAACGGTCCGGTTCCTCCTGGGGCAGGCCGAGATAGCGTTCGGTGTAGTGCGTGTCGTACAGCGACCAGTCGGTCACCGGGGCCCCGGCGACGGCGGCGTGGAACACCTCCGGCGCGCGCAGCACGGCGAGCGCCGCGAGGTAGCCGCCGTAGGACCAGCCGCGGATCGCCACCCGGTCCAGGTCGAGCTCCGGGTGCAGCCGGGCGGCCGCCCGCAACGCGTCCACCTGGTCGGCCAGGGTCACCTCGGCGAGCCTGCCCGCGATCTCCCGCTCCCAGGCAGGCCCCCGCCCCGGGGTGCCGCGCCCGTCCGCGACCAGCACGGCGAACCCCTGGTCGGCGAGCCATTGCGAGGTCAGGAACGCGTTGCGGCTCTGCAGCACCCGCTGCGCGTGCGGACCGCCGTAGGGGTCGAGCAGCACCGGCAGCTTCCCGTCGCCGGCACGGTAGCCCGTCGGCAGCAGCAACGCGGCCCGCAGCCCGCGCTCCCCCAGGGTCAGCCAGGTGAGGACCGGTTCGATGCCCGGATCCACGGTGTACGAACCGATCGTGGCCGCCGGTTCGCCGTCGCGCAGCACGGCGACCTCGGGTCCACTGTGCTCGAGGCTCCACGAGGACAGCACCGTGACCTCGGCGTTGCCGGCACCGATGTGCACACCCTCCGATGTGGACAACCGACGCACGCCGCCGGACTCGGTGCGGTACACGTGGATCTGGGTCGGGTCCTCGGCGGAGGCGCTGAACAGGACCTCCGCGCCGACGTGCAGTACCGAGCGGACCTGCAGCGAGGGCTCGGTGACCGGGATGCCGTCCAGGACCAGCCGGTAGCCGCCTTCGGCCGCGCTCACCCGGACCAGCCTGCCGTCGGAGGTCCAGGCGGGCACCCCGGTGATGATCTCCACCCAGTCCGGGTCGGACTCGGTGTGCAGCAGCGTGGTGGAGCCATCGGTGACGTCCACCGCGTGCACCTCCAGCCGCCGCTGGTCCCGTGGCTGCACGGCGATCAGCGGCGGCCCACCCGCCGACCAGTGCACGGCCACCAGGTACTCCCAGTCGCCACCGCGCACGTCCACCCTGCTGCCGTCCAGGCCGAGGATCGCCAGCGACACCGCCACGTTCGGCGAACCCGCGGCCGGGTAGGCCACCGTGTTCACCGGCGCGTCGGGGTTGGCGGGGTCGGCGATGTTCCAGCGCGGCACGCCGGAGCGATCGGCGCGCTCCGCCAGCAGGTGGCGGCCGTCCGGCGCCCACCAGTGGCCGCGCACCCTGCTCATCTCCTCGGCGGCGACGAACTCCGCGAGCCCCCACGCGATGTCCTCTCCGGACTCCTCGACCAGTTCCCGGTCCGCACCGGTGGTGAGGTCGATCACCCGCAGCCTGCGCTCCCGCACGTAGGCCACGTGCGTACCGGACGGGTCCGGCCGCGGGTCCACCACGGCGCCGTCCACCAGCAGCGTCACCTCGGCGGTGGCCAGGTCCACGGTGTAGAGCTTGCCGGAGAGCGAGAACGCGGCCAGCGAGAACGCCTCGTCCACGGTGTAGCCGACGACCCCGCCGGAGGTCTCCCTGCTGCGCTCGCGGCGCGCCCGCTCCTCGGCCGGCAGCTCCTCCTCCCCCGGCAACAGCGCCGCGGCGTCGACCAGCTTCGACTCGGCGCCGGAGGCCAGGTCCAGCGACCAGAGACTGTTGCGGTGATCGACACCGGACTCGGCACGCAGGAACAGCACCCGGGAACCGTCCGGCGCGACCCGGAACTCCTTGGGAGCGCCGAGGGTGAAGCGCTGGGTACGGGCCTGGGTGCGGAGGAAGGACAGCTCGTCGGTCACACCGTGCACTCTGTCAGATCGACTCCCGGGCACCCTCCCCCGTACTGGCACGCAACTGCTGGCACGCAACGATCGGCAGTTCGTACGCACGATGTGCGCAATGATCCGCGTAGGCAAGCAACGACTTCCGGATGAACCGTACGCATCGGGGCTCTAACCTGAACGCATGACGACGTTCGCCGACCGCACCACCGGTTCCACCACCGACGAGTTCATCGGGCTCGACGAGCGGTGGAGCACGCACAACTACCACCCGTTGCCGGTGGTCATCGCCGAGGCAGCGGGCGCATGGGTGACCGATGTCGAGGGCAGCAGCTACCTCGACTTCCTCGCCGGCTACTCCGCACTGAACTTCGGCCACCGGCACCCCGCCCTGGTCGAGGCCGCGACGCAGCAGCTCGGCCGGGTCACCCTCACCTCGCGTGCCTTCCACCACGACCAGCTCGGCCCGTTCTGCCGGGAACTCGCCGAGCTCACCGGCACCGACATGGTGCTGCCGATGAACTCCGGCGCCGAGGCCGTGGAGTCGGCGATCAAGGTGGCCAGGAAGTGGGCCTACCGGGTCAAGGGCCTCCCGGCGGGAACGGCCGAGATCGTCGTGGCCGGCTCGAACTTCCACGGCCGGACCACCACGATCGTTTCCTTCTCCACCGACGACGCCGCGCGCGCCGACTACGGCCCGTACACGCCCGGCTTCGTCACGGTCGAGTACGGCGACGCCGAGGCACTGGCCGGAGCCATCACCGACCGGACGGCGGCGGTGCTGCTGGAGCCGATCCAGGGTGAGGCCGGCGTGATCGTGCCCCCGGACGGCTACCTCGCCGAGGCACGCAGGCTCTGCGACCAGGCGGGGGCGCTGCTGATCGCCGACGAGATCCAGTCCGGCCTCGCCCGCACCGGCACCCTGTTCGCCCTGGACCACGAGCGGGTAAGGGCCGATCTCTACACCCTGGGCAAGGCGCTCGGCGGCGGCATCATGCCGGTCTCCGCGGTGGTCGGCAGCGGCGAGGTGCTCGGGGTGCTGCGGCCGGGCGAGCACGGCTCGACCTTCGGTGGCAACCCGCTCGCCTGCGCCGTCGGCCGCGCCGTGCTGCGGCTGCTGAGCACGGGCGAGTTCCAGCAGCGCTCCGCCTCGCTGGGCGAGCAGTTGCGGAGCCGGCTGTCCGAACTGGTCGGCGACGGCCTGGCCGAGGTTCGCGGCCGCGGCCTGTGGGCCGGGGTGGATATCGCCCCCGGCGGGCCGACCGGGCGGCAGGCCTCGCAGGCGCTGGCCGAGCGCGGTGTGCTGTGCAAGGAGACGCACGGCAACACGCTCCGGATCGCGCCCCCGCTGGTGATCTCCGAGCAGGACCTGGACCGGGGCATCGACGCGATCGCCGAGGTGGTCCGACACTGACGCTGAAACACTGGGGGCATGCACGAGGAACGCGTAGACCTACGGACACCGGTCGACGACGCTGAGGCACACGCCCGGGGCAAGGCGCTCCGGGACGCGACCCCGCCGACCGCGCACGATCACCAGCCGACCGGCCCGCACCGGCCGGGGGTACTCGAGTTCATCGAGACCAGCCACCGGGGGCGGCTGCCGGAGTTGCTGCCGCTGCGAGTCGGCAGGATGGTGTCCTCGCCGTTCTCCTTCTTCCGCGGCGCCGCGGGGCTGATGGCGGCCGACCTGGCCGGAACCCCGGTCAGCGGGCTCACCGCCCAGCTCTGCGGCGACGCGCACGCGGCGAACTTCGGGCTGTACGGCACGCCCGAGGGCCGGATCGTGATGGACATCAACGACTTCGACGAGACCGTGCCCGGACCGTGGGAGTGGGACCTCAAACGGCTGGCCGCCAGCCTGGTACTGGCCGGGCGCGAGGGCGACGCCTCCGAGGACGGCTGCCTCGAGGCCGCGGAGGACGCGGTGAAGTCCTACCGGCGCACCATCCGGGCGCTGGCCGAGCTGCCGTTCCTGCGGTCGTGGAACGCGCTGCCGGACTCCTCGGTGGTGAGCAAGGCCCAGGCCGACGAGCTGGTCGACGACTTCGAGAAGGCCGCGGCCAAGGCCCGCAAGAACACCAGCGCCAAGGTCACCAGGAAGTGGACCGAGCACATCGACGACCACTCGGCGGGAACGCACAACCTGCGGTTCGTGGACAACCCACCGATCCTGACCCATGTGGACGACGCCGTGGCCGAGGCCGTGACCGACGGCCTGGAATCCTATGCGGATAGCCTGCGGGAGTCCCGTCGCAATCTGATCACCAGGTACTCGGTGTCCGATGTGGCCTTCCGGGTGGTCGGCACCGGAAGTGTCGGGCTCCGCAGCTACATCGCCCTGCTGCACGGCAACGGCGACGAGACGCTGGTGCTGCAGGCCAAGGAGGCGACGCCCTCGGCGCTGGGCCGGTACCTCGACGTCAAGCCCACCAAGCATGCCGGCAAGCGGATCGTCCGCGGTGCCCGGCTGGTGCAGGCCGAGTCGGACATCCTGCTCGGCTGGACCACCATCGAGGGCAGGCCGTTCATGGTCCGTCAGTTCCGCAACATGAAGGGCAGCATCGACCCGACCGAACTGCGGGAGAACCACCTGGACGACTACGGGCGGCTGGCCGGTGCGTTGCTGGCACGGGCGCACACCCGCTCGGTGGACCCGAGGCTGCTCGCCGGCTACTTCGCCGACGACAAGGACATGGACGAGGCCGTCGGCCGGTACGCGGTGCGCTACGCCGACCAGACCGAGGCCGACCACGCCGAGCTGGTGGCCGCCGTGGAGCGCGGTTCGCTTCCCGCGGAGTCCTGAGTCAGGACTCCGTGGCGAGGGCGGCCACCTCGTCGGCGCAGCCCCAGGACAGGGTGATGCCCATCCCGCCGTGGCCGTAGCAGTGGATCACCTCGTCCGCCCGCTCCAGCCGGACCTCGGGGCGGGCCGGGCGCAGGCCCACCCTCGTGCGCAGCACCTCGACCCCCTCCAGCGCGGGCTCCAGCGCGCGGCAGCGGCGCAGGATGTCGGCCGTGGTGTGCTCGTCGGGCTCCAGTGCGGCGCTGCCCACCTCCTCGGTACCGCCGCAGACGACGTGGCCGCCGTGCGGCAGGACATAGCTGAAGCCGTCCTCGTCCACCACCCACTCGGCCAGCCCGGGGTCGCGGACGTGCACCACCTGGCCCCTCGCGGGGTACACGGCCGGATCAGGGGCCAGTTCCCGCGCGCCGAGGCCGGCCGCGTTCACCACCAGGTCGGCCCCGGGACGGGCCTGGTCGAGGCCGGTCAGCTCGCGATACACCGTCCGCACCCCGGCCTCGGCCGCGACGCCGGCCAGCCACTCCAGGTACACCATGGTGTCCACCAGCGGTGGGGCGAAGGCCAGCGCGTCCAGCCACGGCCCGTCCAGCCCGGTGTGCCTGCTGATGCCGCCGACCGCGTCCGCCCACTCCGGTACCGGCCGATCCTCCCGCCGCAGCAACCGGCCCGGCAGTAGCCGGACCCCGGTGCCCTGCTGCCCGGCGAGCCGGCGGAACTCGGCCACGCTGGCCGCGGTCCAGCCCGCGCAGCGGTCGGCGGGTTCGGCGAACCGGGGATAGATCAACCCGCCGGCCGCCATCGAGGCGGTGTCCGCCAGCGGGTGCGCGGTGATCACGGTCACCTCCCACCCGGGCCGCGCCAGCCGCACCGCGCAGCTCAACCCGATGATCCCGCCGCCGACGACCGTGACCCGCATCCGCTGCCCCCTACCTGCTCCGTGCCACCCGTCCCTCGGTCCAGACGGGCGCGTCCACCTCGGTCACCCTGCCATCCGCGGCGAACAGCAGATAGCGGTCGAAGGACTCGGCGAACCACCGGTCGTGAGTCACCGCCAGCACGGTGCCGGTGAACTCCTCCAGCGCGGCCTGCAGCGCCTCCGCGGACACCAGGTCGAGGTTGTCCGTCGGCTCGTCCAGCAGCAACAGGGTCGCTCCGGACAGCTCCAGCAGCAGCACCTGGAACCGGGCCTGCTGGCCGCCGGAGAGCAGCTCGAACCGCTGCTCCGCGGCGGCGGCCAGCCCGTAGCGGCTCAGCGCGGCCGTGGCGGCCCCACGCTCCATACCCTGCCGGGTGCCCTCGCCGCGGCCGAGAATGTCCAGCAGCGAACGACCCGCCCATTCCGGGTGCTGGTGGGTCTGCGCGAACAGGCCGGGCAGCACCCGCGAGCCGAGCCGGTACCGCCCGGTGTGCGGCACCTCGGCGCCGCCGTCCAGCAGCCGCAGGAAGTGGCTCTTGCCGGAGCCGTTGGAGCCGAGCACGCACACCCGGTCACCGAAGAACACCTCGAGGTCGAAGGGCGCCATCAGCCCGGCCAGCTCGAGCCGCTCGCAGGTGATCGCCCGCACCGCGGTCCTTCCGCCCCGCAAGCGGGGCTTGACCTGCTGTTCCCGAGGCGGCAACGGTGGGGCGCCCTCCTCCTCGAACTTCCGCAGCCGGGTCTGCGCCGCCCGGTACCGCGAAGTCATCTCGTCGCTCATGGTGGCCGCGCGCTGCAGCGAACGAACCAGTTCCTTCAGCTGCTCGTGCTTGTCGTCCCAGCGCCTGCGCAGCTCGGCCATCCGCTCCGCCCGTGCCCGCCGCGCCTGGTGCCAGCCGCCGAAACCGCCGCCGTGCACCCAGCCCGTCCCACCCTCCAGGGTGACGACGTGCGTGGCGGCGCTGGCAAGCAACTGCCGGTCGTGGCTGATCAGCAGCACGGCCTTGGCCGTCTCGGCCAGCCGCCCCTCCAGCCACCGCTTGCCCGGCACGTCCAGGTAGTTGTCCGGTTCGTCCAGCAGCAGCACCTGCTCGGGGCCACGCAGCAGCGCCTCCAGCACCAGCCGTTTCTGCTCGCCGCCGGAGAGCGTGCGTACCTCGCGGAACCGCGCCCGGTCGAACGGGACGCCGAGGGCGGCCACGGTCACCGTGTCCCACAGCACCTCGACCTGGTAGCCACCCGCCTCTCCCCACGCGGACAGTGCCTCGGCGTAGCGCAGCTGGGTCGGCTCGTCGTCGGTGTCCATCAGGGCGAGCTCCACCGCGTCCAGCTCGGCAGCGGCCGTGCGCAGCGCCGGGGGCGCGACCTCAAGCAGCAGGTCGCGCACGGTTCGCTCGTCCCGCACCGACCCGATGAACTGCGGCATCACCGCCAGCCCGCCCTGGGTGTGCACCGCCCCCCGCTCCGGGCGCAGCTCGCCACCGAGGATGCGCAGCAGGGTCGTCTTGCCGACGCCGTTGTCCCCGACCAGCGCGACCACGTCCGCACCGGCGACGCGGAAGGACACGTCGGTGAACAGGGTCCGCCCGTCGCTGCGGCGGTACGCCAGCGCGCTCGCCTCGAGATGTCCCACCGCGGCATCGTCACCGACCGGTGCGGAACCTCGCCAGCGAATTCCCGGCGAGCTGCCGTAGTGTCGCCGCGTGGCCGATCTCCGCGCGCGGGCGCTTGCCGTGGGCGCGGGCCTGCTGATGGTGCTGCTCGGTGTGCCGCACGCCGGGGACACCGGCCCGGACGCGCTGGACGCCGCGGTCGCCACGGCCGTGCACAGCGCCTTCGCCGGGCAGGACGCACTGCTGCGGCTGCTGGTGCTGCCCACCCAGCCCGCGGTGCTGCTCGGCGTCCTCGGTGTGCTGGCGGTCACGTGTGTGCTGCAGCGCCGCCGCACCGGGCTCGCGCTGGTGCTGCTCGGTCCCGCACTGGCCGTGGCCGTCAACACCTGGCTGCTGAAACCGCTGTTCGGCCGGTACTACGACGACCACCTCGCCTACCCGAGCGGCCATACGGTGAGCCTGGTCGCCGTGCTGACCGTGCTGGCCCTGCTCGCCCGCCCGCGTACCGCGACCCGGCTGGTGATCCTGCTCGGCTGCCTGCTGCTCACCGCCGCCGGGATCGGCATGATCGGGCTGCGCTACCACTACCTGACCGACATCCTGGGCGGCGCGGCCTGCGCGGTGGCCGTGGTCCTCGCGCTGGCGGTCGGGCTGGAAGCCGCTATCCCCGCTCGCTCGGTTCCGGATCCCGGCCGACCGCGTCCCTGGACAGGGCGGTGAGCCTGCTGACCGCCCGCAGGTACTTCTTGCGGTACCCGCCGTGCAGCATCTCCTCGGGAAACAGCTCCGAAAGCGGCGTTCCGGAGGCGAGCACCGGGATGGCCCGGTCGTACAGCCGGTCGGCGAGGGCCACCAGCCGCAAGGCCACCGTCTGGTCCCGCGCGGGCCGCACTCCGCGCAGATGCACCATGGACACCCCGTCCACCAGCCGCCCGTAGCGGGAGGGATGCAGCGCGGACAGGTGCGCGCACAGTGCGTCGAAGTCGTCCACTGTGGATCCGGGATGCGCCCGTGCCGAGGTGGCCAGCTCGTCCTCGGTGACCGGGGCCGGGGCGTCGGGCAGCCCACGATGCCGGTAGTCCGGCCCGTCCACCCGGACCACGCCGAACCGGGCGGACAGCGACTGGATCTCGCGCAGGAAGTCCTCGGCGGCGAAGCGGCCCTCCCCCAGCTTGTCCGGCAGCGTGTTCGACGTGGCCGCAACGTACACCCCGGCCTCGGTGAGCTCCCGCAGCAACCGGGTCACCAGCATCGTGTCACCGGGGTCGTCCAGCTCGAACTCGTCGATGGCGAGCAACCGGTGCTCGGAGAGCCTGCGCACCGCCTCGGCGAACCCGAGCGCGCCCACCAGGTGGGTCAGCTCCACGAACGTGCCGTACGACTTCGGCCCCGGCACCGCGTGCCAGACCGAGGCCAGCAAGTGGGTCTTGCCGACGCCGAACCCGCCGTCCAGGTACAGGCCGGTCTGCTGCGGGGCCGCCGCGCCCCCACCACCGAACAGCGCCCGCCAGCCGGACCGCTTCCGCCGCCCGGTGCCGACCCGCTCGGCGAAGGTGGAACAGGCCGCCACGGCCGCGGCCTGGCTCGGCTCCTGCGGGTTGGGCAGGTAGGTGGAGAACCGGACGGCGTCGAACCGCGGCGGGGGAACCAGCGCCGTGATCAGCTCGTCGGCTTCGAGCTCCGGCCAGCGACCGGTCAAGTCAGCGGGCATGCCGGCCAGCGTAGCGACCGCCGCGCGCTCCCCCCGCCGGCCGCGCGACCAGGGAGATCCAGCCCACTCGAATGGCTCCGGCGAGCGAACCGTGTTGGGATGGAACCGTGCAGATGTTGTGGCCGCCACGGGGAGACGGCAGCCCGTCCGACCCGCTCACCGACGCCGACCTGGAACGGATCTATGCGTACCCGGACCGGTTGAGCAGGCCGTGGATCCAGGCCAACTTCGTCGCCTCGGCCGACGGCGCGGCCGCCGTCGAGCACCGTTCGGCCGGCCTGTCCCATCCCGCGGACAAGCGGATCTTCGCGCTCGGCCGCGACCTCGCCGACGTCGTGCTGGTGGGAGCGGGCACCGTCGAGACCGAGAACTACCGCGGTGTCCGCAACACCGCTCGGCGCGCCGAGCGCAGGCGGCGCAGGGGGCTCACCGATGTACCGCCGATCGCCGTGGTCAGCGGGCGTTGCACCATCCGGCCGGACGCCGCACTGCTCACCGACACGGCGGTGCCACCGATCATCTTCACCACCGAGGTCGCGACCCCGGAACGCCGCAAGGCGCTGGCCGCTGCCGGCGCCGAGGTCCTCGTCACCGGGGAGCACACCGTGGACCCGCACGCCCTGCTGGACGAGCTGAACCAGCGCGGGTTGCGCAGGATCGACTGCGAGGGTGGGCCGCACCTGTTCGCCACCCTGGTCGCCGACGACCTGATCGACCAGTTGTGCCTCACCGTGGCGCCGCTGCTGGCCGGCGCCGGGGCCGACCGGATCGTGGCGGGCCGGCGTTCCGAGCTGCCGCGCGGCCTGCACCTGGCCTCGATCCTGTACGAGGACGGGTTCTGCCTGTTCCGCTACCGCCGGGCAGTCGGCACGGAGGAGTGAGGCTGCGGATGGGCGCGGACGCCGAGGCGGAAGACAGCGGTACCGGCCGGGCCGGCGACCGGGACGTGGCGCTGCTGGCCAGCGCGGTTCGCGGCAACCAGGCGGCCTTCGACAGCCTGGTCCGCAGGCATACGCCCCGAATGTACCGGGTGGCGCTGCGGATCACCGGTACCTCGGCCGAGGCCGAGGACGTGGTCCAGGAGGCGTGGATCTCGGCCTGGCGCGGGCTGTCCGGGTTTCGCAGCGAGTCCGCGGTGTCCACCTGGCTCTACCGGGTGGTCACCAACACCGCGCTGGCCTACATCCGGCGGCGCAGGCCGACCGTGTCGCTGGACGCGGCACTCACCCCGGACGACGAAAGCCGCTCCCTGCTGGAGTCCGGGCTGTTCGCCGACACCAGGGCCAACCCGGAGGGCAGGGTGGTCCGCGCCGAGGAGGTCGACGCGGCACTGCGTGCCATCGCGAGCCTGGACGTCTCGCAGCGGGTCCCGCTCGTCCTGCGCGAACTGGAAGGGCTGAGCTACGAGGAGGTCGCCGAAGTGCTCCAGGTCAGCGTCCCGGCCTTGCGTTCCCGGCTGCATCGAGCCAGGGTGGCGTTGCTCGCGAAACTCAGGGAGCAGTGATGGACCGCGCCGAGGAAGAGCCCGGCGAGGACCCGCGCCGGGATCCGCGCTGGGGACTCGTCGATGCCGCCGCGCGCGTTCCGGTACCGACCCCACCCGGCCTGATCTCCCGGGTACTCCGCTCCGTGCACGGCCTGCGTGGCCGCAAGCTCGCCGAACCGCTGGAGCTCGAGCAGGAGCGCGGCAGGCTGCATGTCGGTGAACGGGCGCTGGTCCTGTTCACCAGGACACTGGGCGGCGAGCTGGGGGCGCGGCTGGGCGTGCACGTCTCCGCCGTCGCGCTGGAACCCACCGGACTCGAGGTGTTGCTGACCGTCCGGTACGGCGTCGCGGCGAACGAGGCCGCCGAGACGCTGCGGAGCAAACTGCGCGAGGCGCTGGTGGCCGAGTTCGGCTCGGCCGCACCGCCGGTGAGCGTGCATATCGCCGATGTGCACCACGAGTAGGAACGCTTCGGCTCCCCCGTTCGAGTGGTCCGCCGACATGGCGGGGTAAGGAACGACATCCGAGTAACTACGAGGCCGACCGGATCGGGCGGCCCCGCCACAGGGTTCGAAAGGAGCAGCCGTCATGGCGCAGACCAGCACGAGCAACACCGACACCACGGCCGTCACCAAGCCGGGGACGTCGGCACTCAACGAGGAGGGTTCGGCGGGCAAGACCACGATCTCCTCCTCGGTCGTGCAGAAGGTCGCCGGCATCGCCGCACGTGAGGTTTCCGGGGTGCACGCACTCGGCGGCGGGGTGTCCCGCGCGTTCGGTGCCATCAGGGAACGCATTCCCGGTTCCGGCACGGTGACCACCTCCGGCGTCTCCGTCGAGGTCGGCGAGAAGCAGGCCGCCGTGGATCTCGACCTCGTCGTGGAGTACGGGGCGCGGATCGTGGACGTCGCCCGCGCCGTCCGCCGTAACGTCATCACCACCGTCGAGCAGATCACCGGTCTCGATGTGATCGAGGTGAACATCTCGGTGAACGACATCCACCTTCCCGAGGAGGATGGCGAGGAAGAACCGTCGTCTCGGGTGGAGTGATCGATGACCGCCGCAGCCGGATCCGGCCGGCCGGAAGACCTGGCGCACGCCATCGCGAGTGAGTTGCTCGCGCACCCCTCGGTGGTCCGCCTCGACGGCGGGCCGCTGGGCACCCTCGCCACGCACCTGCCAGGTCACAAGGTCAGCGGGGTGCGGGTGACCGAGGTCGGCGCTCCGGTCGAGGTCGGTGTCGTCCTCCGGCTGGACGGTTCGCTGCCAGCGGTGACCGCGCAGCTCCGGGAGCGCGTTCAGGCGCTCGCCGGTAACGTACCTGTCCATGTCGACGTGGTCGATGTGGAAGTCAACGCCGACAGCACCGAGACCGAGCCGGAAGCCGGAAACCGGGTGACGTGAACGACGTTCCCGACCGAAGTGCGGAGGGCCGCGCCGCACGCGCGGCCTTCCGAGCTTTCGTGCGCGAGAACCACCCCGACGTCGGTGGGGACCCGCACGTGTTCGCCGAGGGCCTGGACCGGTTCCGCCGCGGCGAGCAGCCGGAGAACCAGCAGGACCAGCCCGAGGACGACAGCCGCTACGACGCTCCGGTCGTGTTCGTCAAGGAGCCGGGCGGCGTGACGGGCCTGACCAATCGGGTCAAGCGATGGCGCGGCCGCAAGCGTCGCCCACCTCGGGTTCGCTGACCACCATGCAGATCGCTTCCAAGGAGACAACGTTGAACGCAACGCAGACCGGGATCATCGCCGGCCTCGTACTCGGCCTCGCGGCCTCGCAGAGTTTCATCGCCTTCCTCATCACCTTGGCGGTCGGAGTGATCGGCCTCGTCGTCGGCAGGGTGCTCGACGGCGAACTGGATCTCGGCGACGTCTTCGGCAGGGGCCGGGACCGGTGACCACCCCCGCGCCCGCCGCACTGCCGGAGAGTCTGCTCCTGAACTGGACCTTGCCACTCGAGGCGAGTGGCAGAACTCGCCCTCCCGTCTCCCACCACCACCCATATGGAGGCGCTGACGCGCGCCACTCTGTTCGGCGGCGAACAGCCCACGGGCGGCGAGGCCGGGCGCATGAGCTGCGAAGGTGACTGTGGTGATGAAGTCCGAGCCCGGCCGGGCCGACCGTGTCGCGAGTTCAGGAACAAGCACCGAGCCGGAAGAGCGCGGCACGCTGAGCATCAGCCACACGGTGGTGCGCAAGATCGCGCAGCGGACGGCCGACCAGGTCGACGGCACGACACGGGCGCAGCGTCGGGTCGCCGGCCTCGGGCTGGGTACGCACGGGTCCAGCGCCAAGGTCGCCGGGCGGGCCGACGAGGTGGACCTGTCCATGGACCTCGCGCTGCACTACCCGACCTCGATCGGCACCGTGACCGGCGAGGTCCGGGAGCGGGTGACCGAGGAGGTGGAACGCCTCACCGCCTACCGGGTGCGCTCGCTGCGGGTGACCGTGTCCGCCCTGCTTCCCGAGATCCAGCCGCGCGTGCGCTGACTCGACAACCTGCTGACCAAACCATGGAGTGAAACGGTGCGGGTATTCGTCCGTCTACTTTCGACCTTGCTGGCGCTGGCCGTTGCCGCCGCCGGCGGGCTCATCGCGCTCGAGGTCGGTTGGCACTGGTGGCGCCCCGGCGACGCCCCGCTGCTGCTACCGTGGCCGAGCTGGCAGGCTCGGTTGAGCGAGCTCCAGTGGACCTCGACCGGCATCCGGGTCGTCGCCGGGATCACCGCGGCCGCCGGGCTGATCCTGCTGCTGGCCGCGCTCGTCGCGCGCAGGCGTTCCATCCGGTTGCACGACCCTGCGCCCTCGGTCAGCGTCACCACCTCGCCCCGTTCGCTGGCAAGGCTCGTCGGGCACCGGGTCCGCTCGCAGGACAATGTGGATGGTGCCACCGTCACCGCTTCCGCGAAGAAGGTTCGGATCCGCGCCGTCAGCAGGTTGGAGGACGAGCGGCAGCTCCGCCCGCGGCTGGCCGAGGCGGTCACCCACCTGCTCGGCGAGGTCCCACTCACCGAGCACCCGAAGGTATCCGTCGTGGTCGACTCCCCCAAGGACCGCCGATGAGCCGCACCTCAACCTCCACCAAGGCACTCGCCCGTTCCTACCGCGCCGAACGCACTCTGACCTTCGTCCTCGGCCTGCTCGGTCTGCTCGCCGGCGTGGCCGCGCTGGTGGTGAGCCTCGGCTGGCTCGGCGGCTTCCGCGCGCAACGCCCGATCCTGGATCCGATCGCGGTCGACTGGCTGGGCACGCGGCCGGTGCTGGCCAAGACGGTCGCGATCGTGGTCGGGGTGCTGCTGCTGGTCTTCGGCCTGTGGTGGTTCGTCCGTTCGCTGCGTCCCGAGGGCAGGCCGGATATCGAACTCGATCGCTCGGTCGGCAGCGAGCTCACCGTCACCTCGGGCGCCATCGCCAGTGCCGTGCAGGCTGATGCCGAGTCGGTGCAAGGCGTGCACCGTGCCCGCGTCCGCGCGGTCGGTGACCCGGCCGACCCGGCGCTGCGGATCAGTATCTGGCTTCGCGAGGGCAGCGACCTCCGCGCCGTCTGGGAGGAGCTCGACACCACCGTGCTCACCCGCGCCCGCGAATCCCTCGGCATCGAAGCCCTGCCGACCGCGGTACGCCTCGAACTCGACGCAGCCGAACGCCGGCGCGTCCGCTGAACCGTCATCTCACGGCACTCACGGTGCCGGTCGCGGAACGAGTACCACGTCGGCGGGCAGGCCCGGGCGGGCGATCGTCACGGTCCCCGGTGCCAGGCTCTCTGCGGGATACCTGCTCATCTGGACGTGCACGAGGCGAGCCCGCTGTGCCACCGCGCCCAGCGCGTCTCGTTCGTTCCGTACCTCGATGATCGGCTTCATGCCGAGATTTTCGATCAGTTCGTACAGCTCGTCGAACAGTGCACAACGGGCGCCGATGAGCACGGCGTCGGCGCCGTATACGCGTGCTTCCCACACGTGGTACTCGGACACGGCCGGTTCCCAGCAGATGACCGGCTTCTCGGTTTCGACCCTGGCGTCGAGTATGTCCACCGGGCAACTGGGAACCACGTAGATCGCCGCCGCGTCCTGGTCGGTCACCGTCGCGGAGATTCGGGCCGGGCCACGCAGGTCGAGCCGCCGCGGCGGGGGTGCGTCGTGGTTGAGCAGCCGCATCTTCTCCAGCGGAAAGGCTTGCTCTCGTCGGTTCCGCGCCGAGGCGCTCATCGCGACCCCGCTTCGTGCCGGAGCACGTCGACGATGTGCTCGGCGACCTGAGACATCTCCGGGGAGCCGAGGGTGACGACGACATCACCGCGCCGAACCCTCCCGACGACCTCCTCGGGAACGTCCGAAACCGACCCGAGGAACCTCTTGGCCCCGTCCGGTAACGGGATCGCACTGGTCAGCGCCGCTCCGCCAACGGGCTCGTCCCAGGTTTCGCCGGGACCGTAGACCTCGAGAACGACCGCTTGGTCGGCGATGCCCAGCGCCCTCGCCATGTCGTCGCCGAACTCGCGTACCCGGTAGGCTCGCACCGGCTGGCAGACGACCAGCAGTCGCCCGTCGCCGGCGAGCGACCGCATGGTCCGTAACGACGCGGTCATCGAGGTGTGGTGGCATGCGTAGTCGTCGTAGACTCGTACGCCACCTTCGTCGCCTTTGAGTTCGAACCGCCTGCGCACACCGGGGAACCCGGCCAGACCGTCGATGGCCGCTCCTGGGGGCAGACCGAGCCGCAGCGCGATCAGCAACGCGGCCGCGGAGTTGGCCGCGAGGTGCTCACCCGGCATCGGCACATCGACCGTGCCGAGCGGGGTTCCGTCGAGATGAGCGATGTAGTGACTGCCGGTGGTCGTCGCCGACAGGTCGGATACGCGCAGGTCGGCGTCCCCGGCCATCCCGTAGGTCCAGACCGGGGTGCCGGTGTCACGCACGGCTGCCGCGAGCGCACGGCAGCGCGGATCATCCGCGTTGGTCACCAGGAAACCGCTGGGTTCGATGCGCAGGCAGAACTCCCGGAACGCCGCCGCGAGGTCGGTCATGGTGCCGTAGGTGTTCAGGTGATCGGAGTCGATATTGGTGACGACCCCTACCCCGGGTGTGAGATTCAAGAACGAGCGGTCGCTCTCGTCGGCCTCGACCACGACATGCTGCCCGCCGCCGTACGCTCCGCACCCCATGCCGGGGATCTCCCCACCGACGTAGTAGGACGGATCCATGTCGCAGTTCCGCAGGATCGCCGCCACCATCGCGGTGGTCGTGGTCTTGCCGTGGGTGCCGGCGACCGCGATCATGGTGAGATCCCGCGTGACGGCGTCGAGCGCCTCGGACCGGTGCAGCACACGCAGCCCGCGACGGCGTGCCGCTGCCAGTTCGACATGGTCCCTCGGGATGGCGGTGGAGAACACGACCGTGTTCGCTGTGTCTACGTTGGACTCCGCGTGCTCGGTGCTGATCCGCGCACCGAGGTGGCGCAGCTTCGCCGCCGTGGACCGTTCCCGTAGCTCGCTTCCGGTCACCTGGGATCCGTTCCGCAACAGCATCTCCGCCAGCGGAGCCATCCCGATTCCGCCACAACCGATCAGGTGAACACATCCAAGGTCTGCCGGTTCGTTCCTCATGAGCACGATGTTTCCGGCGGCACGTCGCGACGTGTTCCGGAGAATGTCGCGGTTTTGTCGTAACCGATCAGCCGCCGATAGCGCGCAGCAGCATCGGTAACGAGCGGCGCAGCTCGCGTTGCCAGTACGGCCAGGTGTGCCCGCCGTCGTAGAAGTGCGTCGTGACCGGCACACCCAGCTCGGTCAACCGGCCGACCAGCGCGCGGCCCATGTCGTGCACCACACGTTCGGCGACGGCCTCGAACGTCCCGCTGCCCGGCGGCCGCAGCGGCCCGGTCTCGCCGTTGCCCGAGGAAATGTACAGCCGCGTGTCCCGCAGCTTCGCGGCGAGGTCGTAGGGGTTGCGCCGCTGCCAGATCTCCCGCTGCGCCGGGATGCGCGGATCGCCCCAGAGATCCCGCCAGTCGATCCCGGCACAGGCCAGGCGCATCAGCTTGATCACGTCCGGGCCGTCCGGCCAGCGTGGCCGGTCGATCAGGGTGTGCACGGCCCCGCTGTAGCTCGCCGCGGCCCGGAACATCCCGGGCCGGCGGGCCGCGTAGGACAGCGCGCCGAAACCGCCCATGGACAGCCCGGCGACCGCCCGCTCCGGGCCCGCGCGGTAGTGCCGCTCCAGCAACCCGCGCACCTCGGTGAGGTGGAAGGTCTCCCAGGCGGGCGGGCCGTGCCGTCCCTGGTTCCACCAGTCCGAGTAGTTGCCGCACCGCCCGCCTTCCGGCAGCACGATGATCGCGTCCGCGCCGGCGGTGGCCGCGGCGACGTCGGTGTGTTCGGTCCACGCCCGGTAGTCCGCGTCGGCGCCGTGCAGCAGGTACAGCACCGGCCAGGTGCGCGCGGCCTCCGCCGACCACCCCGCGGGCAGCAGTAGCCGGACCGACTCCACCCTGCCCAGCGCGGGCGAGTCGATCCGCAGGTCGAGGGTGCGTTCGTCGAGTCGGATCTCCTCCACCACCCGCGCCGCGTCGGTGCCGGCGGCGGCGGGCGCCACCGGCACCGCGAGGGCGAGCACGGCGGCCAGCAGGAGCGGCAGGCGGCGAGTCGGCATACCTGAGTTATCGGCATACGACGGGGAGTAGCCATATCGCGGGATGGGGTTCGACATCCCGCACTCGCCGTGCACCCGGCCGGTGTGCTACTGGGCCGAACAGGTTGTCCGGGTCGCCTATGGTGTGGTCAGCGCTCGCCGGGGTTCCAATCTCCCGGACCGGCTCAGCAGGTGCACCCCGAAGGCACAGGCGACCCCGATGACGGTCAGCACCACCCAGGGCACCCACGCGGCCCCACGCTGCCGCGCCAGGTCCAGCGCGGCGCCGGTACCCAGGTTGCCCAGCGCGATACCGATCCCGCAGATCGTGTTGTACAGCCCGTAGTGCGTGGCGACGAACCGGTCCTGGGCGAGGGTGACGATGGTGTCCATCTCGAACGGAAACACCACGACGGTGCCCAGGGTGAGCAACGCGATCGACACCAGCACCGGAAAGAACACACCCACGGCGCCGAACGAGCCGCTGCCCGCCGGTGTGCCGGCGGTGAGCAGCGGCAGCAGGAACGCCGCCCCCATCAACGCGAGGCCCGCGGTCAGGCACTGCCCGTGACTCCACCGCCGTCGACACCATCCGGTGATGCGCAACTGCCCGGCGACGGCGAGCAGCCCCGACACCGCGAACAACGCCCCGACCAGCACGGTGCCGGTCAGTTCGTCCCGCGCGAGCCGGCGGGTCTCCAGCGGCAACGCGAGATAGACCTGGAAAGAGAGCACGTAGCAACCGATCATGGTGCCCGCGAAGGCGAGGAACCTCCGGTTACCGAGCACCTGGCGGCACCCGGCGAGCACCCGCAGCCCGCCGTCCACGGCGCGGGTGGGCAGCGACCGGACCTGCAACACGGTGAGCACGGCGAACACCACGGCCGCGACCAGGCAGGTGAGCCGGAAGGCGACGCCGGTCAGCGCGAGCCCGATCAGCGGCCCGAGCAGGATACCCGACTGGTAGAACACGTTGAACAGGGCGAACGCCTCCACCCTGCGCTCACCGGCGTCCGCGGCCACGTAGGCGCGCACGGCCGGGTTGAACAGGGCGCCGGCGAACCCGGTCGCCGCCGAGGCGATGATCAGCGACGGCACCGAGTCGACCAGCCCCAGCATCGCGAAACCCGCGGTACGCAGCGCGCAGCCGGTGACGATCAGCGGCTTGTAGCCGAGCCGGTCGGCCAGCATCCCACCGAGCAGGAACATGCCCTGCTGGGAGAAGTTGCGCACGCCGAGGATGAACCCGACCAGCCACCCGGCGAGGCCGAGCCCCACCGACAGGTGCGCGGCCAGGTACGGCATCAGCATGTAGAAGCCGATGTTGATGGTGAGCTGGTTGATCGCCAGCAGCCGTACCGGCCGGTCGAAGGAGCGGAACTGGCTCAGCACCCCGGTCATCGGTCACCCCGCAGCGGGTCGATCACCGTGGCGCACCGGGTCCATTGCCGCACCTCGCGCTCATCCGGCGCGCCGACCGAATCCGGCTCCGGCGCGGGTTCCTTCTCCAGCAAGCCGTGTTCCGCGCAGAACTGGTCATTGTAGACGGTGTCGAAGTAGCGTTGCGGCCCGTCCGGGAAGATCGCCGCGATCCGGGTCTCCACGGTGCAGGTACGCGCCAGCCACCCGGCGACCAGTGCCACCGCGCCCGCGCTCCAGCCGCCCGAGGCGTAGTGCGCGGCCGCGAGCCTGCGGCAGGTCCACACCGACTCGGCCGGGCTGACCCAGTGCACCTCGGTGAACGCGGAATAGTCCACATTGCCCGGATAGATGCTGGAGCCCAGCCCACGCATCAGCCGGGTACGCGCCGGCTGCCCGAAGATGGTCGAGCCGATGGTGTCCACGCCGACCAGCCGCAGTCCGGGGCAGTGCCGCCGCAGCACCCGGCTCACGCCCGCGGAGTGACCCCCGGTGCCCACCGAGCACACCAGGACGTCCACCCTGCCGAGCTGCGCGACGAGCTCGGTGGCCAGCGACTCGTAGGCGGACACGTTGTCCGGGTTGTGGTACTGGTCGGGGCAGAACGCGCCGGGATGCTCGGCCATGGTCGCGGCCACGCGCTGCCGCCGCGCCTCCTGCCAGCCGCCGGTGGGATGTGGCCGGTCCACGATGTGCACCCGCGTGCCGTAGGCGAGCAGCAGGCGCCGCACGATCGGTTCCATCCCGGGATCCGCCACCAGGGTCACCGGGTGCCCGTAGACGATCCCGGCCAGTGCCAGGCCGAGGCCGAGCGTTCCGCTGGTCGACTCGACGATCATCCCGCCGGGCCGCAGCTGCCCGCGTTCCCTCGCCCTGGCGATCATGTGCAGCGCGGGGCGGTCCTTCATCCCGCCGGGGTTGTTCCCCTCCAGTTTGGCCCAGAAGCCCCTGCCGTCGGTGGTGAACGGCGTGTCGATCCAGACCACCGGTGTGTTGCCGACCGCGGGTCCCTGCGGCCGCGCAGGGGTGGCCACGGCGATGTCGTGCGAAAGCATGAGTCGAGTCCCGTTTCTGTGCGAGGGCGGTGTACGGCGCGGGAGGACGACGGCGGCGCGGTTCGCGCCTGCCGGTCGTCACCGGCCGATCAGTTCCGCAGCACGCACAGTGCGGTCAGCACGTCCCGGCCACCCCGGGACACGGGCGGTGGACCCCGGCGCGGGCCGGGTGGCCCGCACGCCCCGCCGAGGCGCCCGGCCGGGATGGTGCCGGGGAGCAGGAACAGCAGCAGCGGCACCGCCGCGGCGCCGTCCGAGGACCGGGGTACGGCCACGCAGCGTGGGTGGTCGGCGTCATGCGGGGGTACCGGGTCCGGTGCGGGATGCCGGCAGTCGGCGTCCGTTTCGGACACCGCGGACATCCCGGATACATCGGACACCACGGGCACCGCGGACGCGGCCAGCGGCTCGACATGGTCGACGGCGCCCGGCATCAGGTGGCAGAGCAGGTACACGAGCAGCATGGCGGACGGCACGAAGAGGCGTCCGGTCGCCGGCTGACTGCCCACGGCTACCAAACGTACCCGAAGCGTCGCATACCGACACACCGGCTATGACCTGGCTCGCACCCCGGCTCGATCCGGGCAGAATGTCGGCATGCCGCTTCCGATCACTCCACCGGTGAAGCCGATGCTCGCGCGTGCCGTACGGCAGATCCCGGACGCAGACGACTTGCTGTTCGAACCGAAATGGGACGGCTTCCGCTGCCTGGTGTTCCGCGAAGGGGACGAGATCACCCTGCAGGCACGCTCGGGGAAGCCGCTCAACCGGTACTTCCCCGAGGTGCTGGAGAAGCTGGCCGGCCAGCTGCCCGAGCGGGTGGTGCTGGACGGGGAACTGGTGGTCGCGGTGGGCGGCAAGCTCGACTTCGACGCGCTGACCGAGCGGATCCATCCCGCGGCGAGCCGGATCGAGCTGCTCGCCGAACAGACCCCTGCCAGCTACATCGCGTTCGACCTGCTGGCACTGGGTGACGAGTCCCTTGTCGACGAACCGACCAGCGCCCGGCGGGCGCGGCTGACCGCGCTGGCCGGCGACGAGCTGAACATCACACCGGCCACCGACGACCCGGCCACGGCGCGGCACTGGTTCACCCTGTTCGAGGGGGCCGGACTGGACGGCGTGATCGGCAAGCCGCTGGATGCCCCGTACTCCCCCGGCAAGCGGATCCTGGCCAAGTACAAGCACTCGCGCACCGCCGACTGCGTCCTCGCCGGGCTGCGCTGGCATGTGGACACCGAGCCCGGCGAGGCGGTCGGCTCGCTGCTGCTCGGGCTGTACGACGAGGCCGGGGTGCTGCACAACGTGGGCGTGGTCGGCGCGTTCTCCGTCGCGAGGCGACGCGAGCTGGCGACCGAACTGGCCCCGCTGATCACCGACGGCGCCGGGCACCCCTGGCTGGGCGAGGCGGTGGTCGAGGGGCAGCGGCTGCCGGGGGCGATCAACCGCTGGCGCTCCGCCGAGCAACCCTGGGTGCCACTGCGCGTCGAACGGGTGCTCGAGGTGGGCTACGAGAACACCGAGGGCGGAATGCCGTCCCGTTTCCGGCACACCGCGCAGTTCGCCCGCTGGCGACCCGACCGGGAGCCGGAGTCCTGCACCTACGACCAGCTCGACCAGCCCGCCCGGTACGACCTGGACGCCGTGTTCCGCGGCGAGGTCAAACGGACGGTGTGAGCGGCGTCCGGGAACGGCTCGGGCCCTGGTGCCGAGCGGAGGAACGCGCGGCGAAAGCCCACGGGCCGGGAGGCGGGACGTCTCACCCGCGAAGGTGACGACGGTACGACAGTCCGGGCCCCACCCGCCCGTCTCCCACCGCCACCCAACCGGTGGCACTCCGCGCCGCCGTGCCGTTGACGACGGTCGTGTCGCGCGTTTCCGGACAAGCACTGACCCGCTCACACTCGGCTCACCCTGCGCATGCGAAGGTCGAGGACACCGAGGGTTACGCACGATCCGGGCGACGGGGGCCGCCCGGAGCACGAGACACCGAGTGTCGCCGAGAAGTGAGGGGTCAGTGAGCAACCGCAGCATCCCGCGTGGCCTCCGCGGGCTGACGCTCGTGGCGTTGATGATCCCGGTGCTCGCCGGATGTACCGCGGGCCCCTCCACCCGGCCCGCGATCGTGCAGAACGACGGACCCGCACCGCAGGCTCCGCAGGACGAGCCCGCTCAGGTCCCGCTGCCACCGCTCGCCGAGCCGCGGGCTTCCGGGATGTCCTGGTCCGAGTGCCGCACGGAAACCAGCGCCCGGCTCGGGGACTCGCTGCCCGCGGGGCTGAGCTTCTCCTGCGGCCGGGTGATCACCACCCTGGACACGCCCGACCTGCCGGGCCGCGGTGTCATCCGGCTCTCCCTGCTCAAGGTGGGCGACGGGCCGATCCCGCTCGCGGTGCTCAACGACGTCGACGGCGAACCGGGTTCGCTGCACGCCGCGCGCATCGCGAAGCGGCTGCCGCCCGAGGTGCTGGAGCGGTTCTCGCTGATCGGGGTGGACCGCAGGGGCACCGGTCAGTCCGATCCGATCGGCTGCGTCCCCACCCACATCCGCGAGCAGTTGCTCGGGTACGACCCGGCCGCCACCGAGGTGGCTCCGCTGCTGGACGCCGCGCGCAAGGCGGGCCAGCAGTGCACCATCGGGCTGGAGAACCGCCAGACCGCCTACGACGGCTGGCGCACGGCAGGCGACCTGGACGAGATCAGGGCACAGCTGGGCCTGGACCACCTGCACGCGATCGGCCACGGCGAGGGGTCCTCGGTACTCACCGCGTACGCCACCCGGTACCCGGACCGGGTCGGCCGGATGGTGCTGGACGGAATCCCGGATCCCTCCCCCAACACCGTGTCGGTGCTGGCCGACATCGCGGCGGGAACATTATCCACATTGGATCGTTTCGGGGAGGACTGCGCGGACCGCGACTGCGCGCTCGGTGACGCGCGGAAGGCCGTCACCGCGCTCGCCGAGCAACTGAGGACGGCGCCGCTGTATACGCCGAACGGCACCCGGATGGGGCCGGCGCTCGCCTTGCACGCGGTGCGGATCGGCCTCGGCCAGCGGGAACGCTGGCCCGACCTCGCCGCGGCCATCGCGGCCGCCAGGGGCGGCGACGCGGCGGGGCTGGCCGCCTTCGTGGCGCCGCTGCTGCGGGACACCTCGCTGCACGCGCCCCGGCTGGACGCCGCGCTGGCCACCATGTGCAACGACATGGCGACCCGCTTGCCGGAGGACCGGATCAACGAGGTGCTGCGGGACGCCGCGGGCAAGCAGCCGCTGTTCGGCACGCTGCTGGCGCAGCGGCTGGCCTGGTGCGGCCCGTGGCCCGTGCGCACGGACCCGTTGCCGGAGGCCGGTGCGCGTGGCGCGCCGCCGATCATGGTGATCAGCACGGCGACCGACCCGGTGACCCCGGAGAAGGGCACCATCCGGGCGGCCGAGCAGCTGCCGAGCGCGGTCCGGATCGCCTGGCAGGGGGCCGGGCACGGCGCGTTGGCCTCCTCCTGCGTCACGGACGCCACCCGCGACTTCCTGGTCGAGGGCACCGTGCCGAAGGAGGGCACGCTCTGCCCGGCATAGCACCCTCGCCACCAGCCGAGCCTCGCTCGCCGGGCGAAATCGGCACGGGTACGTAGACTGGCACCGATGGCAGGCGAGGTTCCCGCGTGGGCGTACGCACAACCGGTGCTGCGCCCGCATGACGAACAGTGGATGGTGCAGGCCGACCGGGAATGTGCCGAGCTGACCGAGCTGCTGGGACCGTGGCTGGTGGAAGGCGTGGAGCACATCGGGTCCACCGCGGTGCCGGGGCTGGCCGCCAAGCCGGTGCTCGACCTGATGGCCTCGGTCGCCGACCCGGACGAGGTGGTGACCGCGCTCGCCGGGCGGCTGGCCACCGAGGACTGGCACTACGTGCCACCGGAGACCGACCGCAGGCCGTGGCGGCGGTTCTTCGTCAAACCCACCGCGTCCGGCGTGGACCGGTACGCCCATCTGCATCTGATCCCGGAGGGGCACCCGCGCTGGCGTGAGCAGCTCGCGTTCCGCGACGCGCTCCGCTCCGATGCGCAGCTGGCCCGGGAGTACGCGCGGCTGAAGCACCGGTTGGCGGACGAGCACGGCAATGACCGCGAAGGCTACACCGCGGCCAAGGGCGAGTTCGTGGCCAAGGTCCTCGGCCAGGGTTCGTGACCCTCTAGGCAGGCCGCGGCGCGGCGATCCCGGCCAGCCTGCGGTAGGAGTCCAGCTTCGCCGCCGGGTCGAAGGTGGACATCGTCACCAGGATCTCGTCCGCGCCGCTACGTTCGACCAGCCCGGACAGCTGCCGCTCCACCTCCGGCTCGGTACCGTGGAGCTGCCCGGTCATCGCCTCCTCGAACAGGCCGCGTTCCCGGTCGTTCATCGGCAGCGCGGCGACCTCCCCGGGGGACCGCTGCGGAGGGAACACCCCACGGGTACGGGCCTGGGTCAGCGCCCACGCCTCCGGCATCAGCAGCCGGCGGGCCCGCTCGGTCGACTCGGCGACGGCCACCGCCGTCGACACGACGACATAGGGGTGCGGCGACCAGGCCGAGGGGCGAAACCGCGCGCGGTACCGTTCGATGCTGGCCAGCATCGCGTCCTCCCCGCGCACGGCCGCGATCACCAGCGGAAGGCCGAGGTCGGCCGCCACCCCGGCACCGGCGCCCGTGGCCAGGATGAATGGGGCGACCCGCGCTCCCTCGGCGGGAATCGCGTGCACTCCCGGATGCGCGCGCTGGGTGCCCTGGACATAACCGAGCAGTTCCGCCACCTGGCCCGCGTAATCCTCTGCGGCGTCCTTGTCCCGCCCCAGCGCACGCCGGATGCCCCCGGTGAAGCCCACCGAGCGACCCAGCCCCATGTCGATCCGGCCGGGGAACAACGCGTCGAGCACACCGAACTGCTCCGCCACCACCAGCGGCTGATGGTTCGGCAGCATCACCCCGCCGGTCCCGACCCGGATATCGGAGGTGGCCGAGGCGACCGCGGCGGCCAGCACGGTCGGCGCCGAACCGGCGACCCCGGGAACGCTGTGATGCTCGGACACCCAGAACCGGTGGTAACCGAGCGCCTCCAGTTCGGACGCGAACCGAACCGTGTCCCGCAGCGCCTCGGCGTGGCTGTGCCCCTGTCGCGCCTGGGAACGGTCGAGCACGGAAAGCCGAAACGACGACAGCGACCTCACGCCCGGTGCAACCCGGGACGCCGCAGGCGCATTCCCGTTCGGCAGCCCCGCTCGTCGAGGTGGGATGTCAGTCGGCTGGCCACTCGTAGGAGAGTTCGAAGCGGTCGGCGGGCAGGACCATGTCGTTCATCTCCAGCGGCCGGTCCTTGCCGTGGGCAATGCGCGTCACGGTAACCACCGGTATCCCGGTGTCGATCTGCTCGATCGCATTGCCGTGGGTGAGGTCACGCGGAAGCCGGGACGCCGCGAGTTGGACGACCAGCCCGTTGGCCCGCATTACCCGATCCCGCGCGGTCACCTCGTCACCGGCCTGGATACCGAGGCACTCGGCGACACGATCGTCAGCGGGCTCGAACCGGATCTTCACCGAGGACGAGGGCGTCCACCCCCGCGCGGCCGCATCGGCCATGAACGCGCCGCGGCCGTGCTCCGCGGTGACGATGCCTTCGGCGCGAAGCATGTTCACGGCATCGCGGATGGTCGGCCTGGACACGCCGTAGGTATCGACCAACTCTCGCTCGCTGGGAAGTCGAGAACCGGGTGTGTACTGCCCAGCGGCAATCCTCTCCCGGAGGTCCGCCGCCACCTGGCGGAAGGCCGGGACGCCACTTGTTCGATCCACCACGTACGCGATCCTCCACAGGACATCTCGTCTTGACCAGTCACGGCCGCCGTGCCACGGTAAACGGCACGCCGCAACCCGACCGGTGGGAGAACCGGGAACCCGACAACGGCAGGGGCGACACCGGCAGCGGGAAGCACGAGAAGAGGGACGACGAGTAGTGCCCGAGTGGCAGGACACCCTCGGCGTACCCCGCACGTGGTTCATTCCGCCCGTGATCTGGGTCGATGGTCACAGCGGTTTCGTCGCACTGTCCCGTGCGGACAGTCCCGCACAGTGGCGGCGGGCCGTCGAGACGGACGAGCCGATCGTGACCCAGGTCGACGACGGCCGAACACCACCCGGCCAGGTCGGCCTCGTGCCCACCAGTTCATGCAGCAAGCCGAGCGTGGTGGCGAGGATGCTCGGCGCACTCGACGTGCAGCCTGGTCACCGCGTGCTGGAGGTCGGCACCGGGACCGGGTGGAACACCGCGCTGCTGGCCGACCGCGTCGGGCCGGACGGGCTGGTTGTCACGATCGAGGCCGACGAGCAGGTCGCCAGGACCGCGCGGCTCGCCTTCGAGAAGATCGGCCACAGGATCACCGCCATCACCGGCGATGGCGCCCGTGGATGGGCGCCGGACGCACCGTACGACCGACTCATCGCGACGGC
Organism: Amycolatopsis cihanbeyliensis; assembly: GCF_006715045.1. Lineage (GTDB taxonomy): Bacteria > Actinomycetota > Actinomycetes > Mycobacteriales > Pseudonocardiaceae > Amycolatopsis > Amycolatopsis cihanbeyliensis. The sequence continues at coordinate 824,544 of NZ_VFML01000001.1, forward strand.
ATCCGTGCATGCGGTACCGCCACCATGGCTCGACCAGGTACGGCCCGGCGGCCGGTTGGTACTGCCGTTCGGCACGGACTACTGCAACGGCGCCATGCTCACCCTGGACCGGGCCGCAGACGGGTCCGCCAACGGGACATTCGGCGGTGCCCTCACCTTTATGCGGCTGCGCGGCCAGCGCAACGAGTTCATCGACCCGACCACCGAGCAACTGGGTGGCGCCGATCGCGGCACCACGCCGCTCCGACCCGGTCAGCTGTTCGAAATGATCGCGTTCCAGCGCGCGGCCTTCACCATCGGTCTCCGCGTCCCGCGCTGCTACCTCACCGTCGAAGAGGACGCGCGTGGGCCGCGGCGGCACACCATCGAGCTGCACGACACCGCGTCCGGCTCCTGGGCCAGGGTCGAGGTCGAGCCCGGAGGATCCACCAGCCCGGTCCGCCAATTCGGCTCGCGCCGGCTCTGGACCGAGGCCGAGGCCGCTTACGCCTGGTGGCGGGACGCCGGGCAACCGGAGGCCGGGCACTACCGGCTCACCGTCACCCCGGACGGCACGCACCTGGTGGAACTCGACGGCCGGCGGTGGGCGATCACCTGACCGCGTCTCAGCCGTCGTCGGCGGTGTCCGGCCTGGCTCGAGAGGGTTGGACGCGTTTCGGCTCGCCGGGCATCTTCGGGTAGTCGGGTGGGTAGGGCATCTCGGCCTGGCCGAGGTCCCGGTCGTCCCGCTCGTACCACTCCAGCAGCGTCTCGATGCCGAAGGACTGCGAGTCGATGTCCGCGTGCAGGTCGCCGTGCTCCGCGAGCCAGCCGGCGACGGTGCGCACGTCGAAGTCGTCCGGGTGCACCTCGGTCAGCTGGTCCCAGGTCAACGGGGTGGAGACGGTGGCCCGGTGCGTGCCGCGCACCGACCAGGAGGAGGCCACCGTCCGGTCCCGCGCGGCCTGGTTGTAGTCGATGAAGACCCGCCCGTCACGCTCCTCCTTCCACCAGGAGATCGTGGCGAGCTTCGGCGCCCTGCGCTCGACCTCCCGGCCCAGCGCGATCAGGGCGTGCCGGACGTCGACGAAGTCCCACTCCGGGCGGATCCGGACCAGCACGTGCACCCCGCGGCCGCCGGAGGTCTTCGGGTACCCGGTGAGCCCGGCGTCCGCCAGCACCTCGCGCACGGTGCCCGCGACCCGCACCGCGTCGGCGAAGCCGAGCTCATCCGGCGGGTCCACGTCGATCCGCAGTTCGTCGGGATGATCGACATCCGGTCTGCGCACCGGCCACGGGTGGAAGTCGAAGGTGCCGAGGTTGGCGGCCCAGACGAACACGGCGGGTTCGGTCGGGCAGACCTCCTCGGCGGTGCGCCCGGAGGGAAAGGTGATCCGCGCCTTCTCCATCCAGTCCGGCGCGCCCTTGGGCACCCGTTTGGCATAGAAGTACTCACCGGTAACCCCGTCCGGATACCGTTTCAGTGTGGTCGGCCGCTCCCCGATCGCCCGCAGCAGCGGGCCGCCGACCGCGAGGTAGTGCTCCACGACCTCACGCTTGGTGATGCCGCGATCCGGGAAGTAGATCTTGTCCGGGCTGCTCACCCGCACCGTGCGCTGCCCTACCGTGTACTCGACGGGCTCACCGTTCTTGGCCACCCGACCACCGTAGCCGGTGATCGCTCGCGAGGACGGACATCACCAGCACATCGTGTCGTTCGCCCTCCCAGTACAGCGCCTCACGCAGCACGCCCTCGGCGACGAACCCGCACTTCTCGTACACCCGTCTGGCCCGCGGGTTGTGCGCGAACACCTCGAGGGCCACCCGGTGCAGACCGACCGTGTCGAAGGCGAAGTCCAACACCAGCCGGGTCGCCTCCGTGCCGTAGCCCTTGCCGAACTCGGCCGGGCCGGACAGGGCGATCCGGAAGCTCATCGACTCGTTGGCCTCGTCCAGCTCGTTCAGCGCCGCGTCTCCGAGGAACCTGCCGTCCTCCACCGCCGTGACGGCCCAGTCGGCCCGGTGCGCGGCGCCGGGCCAGGCGGCGAGCCTTTCGGCGACGTACTCGCGGGTGAACGTGGCGTGTGTCCCGGTGAGCCGGATGACCTCGGGATCCCGCAACGACTGCCACAGCCCGTCCAGATGCCGCTGATCGAGCTGAACCAACCGGACGTTCTCGGCGGTCAGGCAAGGCTGATCACGCAGCGCTTCCAGGTTCGGCATGGATGCACTGGATCACGCCCGCCACCTGTACGCCAGCGATTTTCCGCCGGTGCCGTACGGTGACCGCCGTGGCCGGCCGCAGCAAACTGTTCCTCGGACTCGCCCTGCTCGTGGCCATCGTGGCGGCGGCCGTGCTGCTGCCCGTGCCCGGCCCCGTCGAACTGCGCACGCTGGCGCGGGACGCGGGCCCGGCGGCACCGCTGCTGTTCCTGCTCGCCTACGGGGTGCTCACCGCGGCGCCGATCCCGCGCACCGTGTTCAGCCTCGCCGCCGGGCTACTGCTGGGAAACCTCCTCGGGCTGGCCGTCGCCATGATCGGAACGGCGACCTCGGCCGCACTCGGCTTCCTCGCCGCGCGGGTGCTGGGCAGGGATCTGGTGGCCCGGCACCTGCACCGGAACTGGGTACGCACGGTCAACGGCCGGCTCACCGGTGGCGGGGCGCTGGCGGTGACCTCGCTGCGGCTGATCCCGGTGATCCCGTTCGCCCCGCTGAGCTACTGCTGCGGGGTGTCCACGATCCGGCTCGCGCCGTACGTGGCGGGGACGGTGCTCGGCAGCCTGCCGGGGACGGCCGCGGTCGTGCTGCTCGGCGACGCCATCACCGGCACCACCCCGCCCGCGCTGCTGGCCTGCTACGCGGTGTTCGCGCTGGCCGGAGCGATCGGGGTGGCCAGGGTCGTACGCAGGACCAACCAGAAAGAAGTTGAACCCGAACGTACCGCTGTCTGAGGGTGGCGCTGACGACGATCCGGATCCGGCGACCGCTACACTCGATCGGGTGCGCGACCCTATTGTTCGCGTGCGGTCAGCCATGATTGCGGATAGTTCCCGAGGAGTAGGCGTCATCGACACCGGTCAGCTCATCGCAGGGCACTACCGCCTCGTAGAGCACATTGGCAGCGGCGCCATGGGCGTGGTCTGGCGCGCCATCGACGAACGCCTCGAGCGGTCGGTGGCGGTCAAGCAGATCCTCACGCAGCCGGGTCTTTCCGAGGCGGAGCGGGCGAACATCAGGCAACGCGCCATGCGCGAGGCCAAGAATGCCGCGCGCTTCCAGCATCCCAACGCGATCGTGGTGTTCGATATCGCCGAGCACGCGGGTGATCCGTGCCTGGTGATGGAGTACCTGCCCTCGCAGAGCCTGTCCGCGATCCTCGCCGAGCGGCCGATGATGCCGGTGGCGGAGGTCGCCGCGATCGGTAAGCAGGTGGCCGCCGCGCTGGTCTCCGCGCACCGCGCCGGCCTGGTGCATCGCGACGTGAAACCCGGGAACGTGCTGATCGACGAGAGTGGCACCGCTAAGATCACCGATTTCGGGATTTCCCGCGCCGCGGGCGACATGACGCTCACCCAGACCGGGCTGATCGGCGGCACACCCGCGTACCTGGCTCCGGAACTGGCCAGGGGTGCCGATCCCGCGCCCAGTTCCGATGTGTTCGCGCTCGGCGCCACCCTCTACCACGCGATCGAGGGTCAAACGCCGTACGGAAACAATGCCAATCAGCTGGCGCTGCTGTATTCGGCGGCCAACGGAAAGATCATTCCGCCGAGCAACGCGGGACCGGCCACCGCGCTGCTGATGAACCTGCTGCGCACCGATCCCGAGGAACGGCCCAGTATGGCCGAGGCGCGCGATCAGCTCGCCGCGCTCGCCACGGGAGGCGCGGGAGGCGCAGCCGGGGTCGGCGGCGGTAACGGCCAGAAACTGTCCGAAACGCTGGTGTCGCCCCCGCTGCCACACACCGGGCGCAAACCGGCCGAACCGGCGTCGGCGCCTCCGCCCCAGCCTCCGGTGACCGGAGTCCGGCCGCCCTGGCAGCGCGCCGAGAGACCGGCCGCTCCCCCGCCGACGTCCTCGTTCACCCCGGAGAGACCGGCCGCGGCGCCTGCCCCTGCCCCCGCTTCCGGTGGTGGCGGGGCCGCCAGACGCAAGCCACTGCTCATCGGCGCGATCGCGGCCGTGGTGGTGGTCGCGGCCACCGTGCTCACCATCGTGCTGTCCTCCGGTGGGGACGAGGACCCCGGATCTGACCAGCAGGCCCAGAACCCCGGCACGACGGCCACCGGTGCCCCAGATGGCTCGCAGACATCCGGTTCACCGTCGTCACCGGCTGGCGCTCCGGGCACTACACCGAGCCAGGGAACGGTTGACGAAAGTGCTGCTTATGCTCAGGTCAAGACGTTCCTTGACTCCATCGGGACTGCTACGGCCTGGGAAATGCTGACACCTGCGGCGCAAAGTGTGTACGTAGACCTCGCCAACTTCACCCAACACTGGTCCGACTTCGCACTGAAGGATTACCGAACCGCGCGAGAGCACGGTTCGGACCCCGACGGTGCGATCAATGTGTCGTACGAAATCAAGTACAAGGACGAAGGCTGGAACCGGTCGCCTGTCCGCGTTATCGATGCAGGCGGTGGGAAACTGCTCATCGATTCCGACACTCGCCGGCCCAGTGCGCGCGGTGGCTACTGATTCGGCTGTTCGAACGGCAGGCGGTGCCTTACTGTTGAGGCATGGCCGACAACGGCGGGCCGGCGGGTAAGCGTCGTTTCGAGGACGAGCTGGCCGGGCTGGATCCGAACGATCCGGAGGTGCAGGAGTTCGCCGCGCACCTGGACCGGATGGAGCGTACGGGCCCCTCGTTCACCGTCGAGGGGTCTATCAAGGGTGTCGGCGAGTTCGCCGACGCCAGTAACCGCGCCGGTGGCGGGAAATGGCTGGCCGCGGTGATCGTGGTCTGCCTCATCCTGTTCGGCATCCTGTTTGCGGCGTGGGACACGATCGGTCGAGTCCTCGCCTGGCTGTCCGGGTAGCCTGGGAGATATGAAACCCGGCATGAAACCTGTCGTCGGCGCCACCCCGCGCGTGGTGAAGCCCGAGCAGGACTGGCGGGAGCAACTGGGCCCGGAGGAGTACGCGGTACTCCGGCAGGCCGGGACCGAACGCCCGTTCACCGGCGAGTACACCGACACCGAGACGGTCGGGGTGTACGAGTGCCGCGCCTGCGGCGCCGAGTTGTTCCGCAGCACCACCAAGTTCGCCAGCCACTGCGGGTGGCCCTCGTTCTACGACCCCGCCGACTCCGACGCCGTGCTGCTGCGCGAGGACCGCGGCATGGGCATGAAGCGGGTCGAGGTGCTGTGCGCCTCCTGCCACAGCCACCTCGGGCACGTGTTCGAGGGCGAGGGCTACGACACTCCGACCGACCAGCGCTACTGCATCAACTCCGTCGCGTTGAAGCTGGTGCCCACCGACTCCTGAGCTTGCGGGCCGAAACACCGTCACGCTTCCGGCCGACCGATGCCATAATGCCGACCTCACGGCTGCCAGGGCTGAAGGGGCGAGATGGGCGAGCAATGGGGGATGTCCGGTGGGGCATTTCTCCTGCTCTACCTCGGACTGCTCAACCTGCCCTGGATCACCGGCGTGGTCATGGCGCGGGCGCGGCGCCGGATGGCCATGCGCAGGGCGAGCCGGTACGGTGACCAGCTGCCGACCCCCCGTCACCTGGCGTACCTGACCGGTGGGCCGATACAGGTCGTCGAAACGACGATCGCGTCCCTGCTGCACAGCGAGAAGCTCAGGGTGAACAGCGGCGGCTTCTTCCAGGCCGCTCGCGGTGCGGCAGGCGACGACCAGCTGGAGGACGCCGTCCTGGACAGCGCCCGCCGTCGGCGATCCGCCACCCGTGGCGGGCTCGTCGGCTCCACCCGCCGCTCGCCCGGCGTGCGGGAGATCGAGCGGCACCTCGCCCGGAACGGACTGATCAGCTTCGAACTGCACGACCGGCGGCGGACCAGCACGGTGCTGATCCTGCAGGTGCTCGTGCTGGCCTTCGGCCTGGCCGCGTTGTTGACCAGCGGAGACCCGGACGGGTTCACCGCGTTCCTGGTTCTGCTGCTGCTCATCGGCGTTAGCTCGCTGATCAGCGGACTGATCGTGCACTTCGCCCGCGGACCGGACGGCACCCCCACCCTGGCGGGTCGACGGCTGACCACTAGGTCGGTGGCCACGGCCTGGCCAGGCGCGGTCGGCGCGGTCGCCCTCGGCGGCCTGGCCAGCTACCCGGATCCGCAGATCGCGGCCGCTGCGGCCAAGATCGAACCGGTCGGCGGCACCAGTCCGGCCGGAACGCCCCATCACGGAGGGGGCGGTGGCGGTGGCGGGGGCGGTTGTGGCGGTGGGGGCTGCGGGGGAGGTGGCTGCGGCGGTGGAGGTGGCGGCTGCGGGGGCTGAGCCGGCGCCGGTAACGGTCTCTCATCGACCACCGGAACCGCCGTCCGGCCCGGCACGGCCCTGGGATCCTGGCGCTATCCGCGGGAGGAGGCGGTATGGACCAGCCATGGGGCATTTCCGGACCCGAGTTCCTGCTGCTGTACGGCGGTCTGCTGGTCATTCCCGCCGTCGTGGTCGCGGTGCTGCTGGCCGCGGGCAGGCGCGCGGCCGAGCGCCGCGCCAGGGAGCAGGAACGGCTGCCGAGCATCTACCACCTCGCCTACCTGGTCGGAGGTGCCGAACGGGTGGTGGACACCGCGATCGCGAGCCTGCTGGAGCGCGGCAGCCTGCGGGTCAGCAGCAGCGGTGCCTTTCAGGTCACCAGGGAGACCGCGTCGAGCGGCCTGATGGAACACGCCGTGCTCGCCAACGCCGCCCTGTACCGCTACATCGGGAGGGGCAAGCTGATCGCGATGACCCTGCGCTCCCCTTTTCTCGCCGATATCCAGGCTGACCTGGAACACCATGGGCTGATCGCCCCGCAACGGCGACGCGGTCGCTTGCTCTGGAGCCTGTGCGCGGGCTACGTCCTGCTCGGGATCCTCGGGGTGGTCCGGCTGACCGACGGCATCCAGCGGGGATATCCGGTGGGTCTGCTGATCATGCTGCTCATCGTGACCGCCTTCCTGGCCGCCGGGTCCGGCCTGCTCGCCCGGCCCCGCTTCGAGCCCACGCCCACCGAGGCCGGTGAGCACGTCGCCACCACGGAGAGGAGGCACCTCTCCACGAGCGGCACCGGGGCGGTCGGCGGGGCCGCCGCCGCGGTACTGGTAGCGGGACTGGTCAACTACCCGGACAGCCTGATCTCGCGTGCCCTGACGCAGTCGCCGAGCGGTGGAGGAGGCGGTGGCCACACCGCCGGCGCGGTGTGCAGCAGCGGGGACGGGGGCGGCACGGGCTGCGCCAGTGGCTGTGGCGGGGGCGGCGGAGGCGGTGGTGGTTGCGGCGGGGGTGGTGGGTGAGTCCCATGTCGTCCGGAGTTCCGCGACTCGGGGTCGGCATCGGCTGGCGCCCGGAGATCGACCTCTCGGTGGAGCGGCTGCCCGGGGTGGACTGGGTGGAGGTGATCGCCGAGAACCTCCACCCCGACCGGCTGCCGGAGTCGCTGGTCCGGCTGCGCACACGTGGCCGCCCGGTACTGCCGCACGCCGTGTCGCTCTCGCTCGGCGGGGCCGAACCGCTGGACACCCGCAGGGTGGAACACCTTGCCGCGGTGACCGGGGCGCTGGGCGCGCCGCTGGCCAGCGACCATGTCTGCTTCGTCCGCGCGGGCGGCCTGGACTCGGGGCACCTGCTCCCGCTGCCACGCACCAGGGATGCGCTGGACGTGCTGGTGGGCAACGTGCGGCTGGCGCAGTCGATTCTCGGGGTCCCGTTCGCGCTGGAGAACATCGCGGCCCTGCTGGAGTGGCCGGACCCCGAGCTGAGCGAGGCCGCCTTCCTGCGGGAACTGACCGAACGCACCGGCTGCCTGCTGATCGTGGACGTGGCGAACCTGTACGCCTGCGCCCGCAACCTGGGCTCCGACCCACACCGATTCCTGGACGAGATCCCGCTGGAGCGGATCGCGTACGTGCATGTGGCCGGCGGCTCCGAGCGCGAAGGCGTCTACCACGACACCCATGCCGCACCGGTGCCCGCGCCGGTGCTCGATCTCCTCGGCGAGCTGCGCGCCAGGGTGGACCCGCCGGGTGCGCTGCTGGAACGCGACGACGACTACCCGACCGACACCGAACTCGCGGCCGAACTCGCCGCGATCCGTGCCGTACTGGAGAGCCGGTGACGGCGCGGGACCACCTGGCACGGCAGCAGGCGGAGCTGCTGCGTGCGCTGCTGGCCGGCGAGCGGCCCCCGGCCGGTTTCCCGCCCGACCGCGTCCGCGCCGAGGCCGCGGCCCTGCTCGCCAAGCGCAGGCGGATCACCGAGGCGCTGCGGCCGGACCTGGCGGAGCGCCTCGGTGATCGCTACCGGCCGCTGTTCGACGCCTACGCCGCCGCGCACCCGCGCGCGCAGGGCACCGGAGCACGACAGGACGCGGACAACTTCGCCGCCTGGCTGGCCGCCCGCGGGGAACCGCGGCGGCCACGCTGGTGGCGGCGGGAACGCCGCGTCTAAGGCAGGTTCAGCACCAGCTCCGCGGGCGACACCCTGGTCCCGGTGTAGAACGGGATCTCCTCGCGCACGTGCCTGCGGGCCTCGGTACCCCGCAGGTGCCGCATCAGGTCGACGATGCGATGCAGCTCGTCCGCCTCGAAGGCGAGGATCCACTCGTAGTCGCCCAGCGCGAAGGAGGCCACGGTGTTCGCCCGGACGTCCGGGTAGTCGCGGGCCTCCTTACCGTGGTCGGCCAGCATCTTGCGGCGTTCCTCGTCCGGCAGCAGGTACCACTCGTAGGACCGGACGAAGGGGTACACGCAGACGTACTTGCGCGGCTCCTCCCCCGCCAGGAAGGCCGGGACGTGGCTGCGGTTGAACTCCGCGGGTCGGTGCAACGCGAACTGGCTCCACACCGGCACGGAGACGCGGCCGAGCGGGGTGCGCCGGAAGCCGCTGTAGGCCGCCTGGACCTGCTCCACTTCCGGCGCGTGCCACCAGATCAGGTAGTCCGCGTCGGCACGCAGGCCGGCCAGGTCGTACACCCCGCGCACCGCGACGCCCTTGTCCTCCAGCGCGTCCAGGTACTCCCCGGTCTCCCGGGCGGCGGCACCGCGATCCTCCGGCAACGTCCCCTGTTCCACCCGGAACACCGACCACGCGGTGTAGCGGATGGTCTCGTTCAACTCTTGGTAGTTCAACCGCGCCATGCCCCCATCGTCCCACCCCGATGACCGGGCCGCGTACCAGCCCACACCACGGAACGTCGGGAATTTTCCGACCTCGTAACTCACTCGGCGGATTGTGACTCCGCTGTGTATACCGATACGTTCGCGAAACTTTCGCACCCGATCAGGGGAGGTAACTGGTGCACATCCGACAAAGACGCGGTAGACCCGCCGCGGTCGTGCTGGCCGCGGCCACCGCGCTGGTTCTCGGCACGGGGCAGCCGGCCGGGGCCACCGACGGCGCGGCGCCGGCACGTACCCAGGCCCAGCCCGAACAACAGTCGGTCACGCTGATCACCGGTGACCGGGTGTTGGCGCGTGCCGGGCAGCCCACCGGACACCTGGTGGCCGGTCCCGGCCGGGAGGACGTCACCTTCAGCACGTTCGCCGCCGACGGCCACACCTACGTCGTGCCCTCCGACGCGGCGCCGCTCATCGGCACCGGCGTCCTCGACCGGCGCCTCTTCGACGTCACCACACTGCTCGAGTCGGGCCACGCCGACACGGACCGGGACTCGCTGCCCCTGCTGGTGACCTACGCCGACGGCCCCGCGGCCGCGAGCACGATGAGCTCCGCGGGCACCCGGATCACCCGGCAACTGCCCAGCATCGACGGCGCCGCGGTGCGAGCCGACAAGGACTCGGCGACCGAGCTGTGGGACAGCATCACCGGCGGACCCGAGTCGGTCACCACCTTCGCCGGTGGCGTGCGGAAGGTCTGGCTGGACGGGATGCGCAGCACCACCCTGGACCGCAGCGTGCCGCAGATCGGCGTCCCCGCGGCCTGGGAGGCGGGCTACACCGGCGCGGGCACCACGATCGCCGTGCTGGACACCGGCGTGGACCAGACCCATCCCGACCTCGCCGAACGGGAGACCGCGGAGCGGAACTTCACCGAGTCCGAGGACAACATCGACCACGTCGGACACGGCACCCACGTGGCCTCGATCGCGGCGGGCACCGGCGCGAAGTCCGGCGGCAAGTACACCGGGGTCGCGCCGGCGGCGGGCATCCTGGACGGCAAGGTGCTCAACGACAGCGGCTCGGGCCGCGAGTCCTGGATCATCGCCGGCATGGAATGGGCCGCCGAGCAGGGCGCGGACATCGCGAACCTGAGCCTCGGCGGCGGGGACAGCGCCGGGGTCGACCCGCTCGAGCAGGCCGTGAACACGCTCTCCGCCGAGCACGGCACCCTGTTCGTCATCGCCGCGGGCAACTCCGGCCCCCGGGCCTCCACCGTGGGCTCACCGGGCACCGCGGATGCCGCGCTCACCGTCGGCGCCGTGGACCGCGAGGACGACATCGCGCCCTTCTCCAGCCGGGGCCCGCGGCTCGGCGACGGCGGGATCAAGCCGGACATCACCGGCCCCGGCGTCGGGATCGTGGCCGCGTTGCATTCCGACGGCAGCATCGGGGAGCCGGTCGAGGAGGGGTACACCGCGCTGTCCGGGACCTCGATGGCCACCCCGCATGTCGCGGGTGCCGCGGCGCTGCTGGCCCAGCAGCACCCCGACCTCTCCGGCGCGCGGCTGAAGCGCCTGCTGATGGCCTCGGCAACACCCACCGAGGGCGCGGGCGTGTTCGCGCAGGGCGCAGGGCGGGTCGACTCGGCCGCGGCACTCACCCAGACGGTCACCGCGGAACCCGCCAGCATCAATCTCGGCGTCCAGCGCTGGCCGCACGACGACGACACGCCGGTCGGCAAGGAGCTCACCTTCGCCAACTCGGGTGCGGAGGAGGTCACCCTGCGGCTCGCGGTGGAGGCCACCGGCCCGGACGGCACGCCGGCACCGGATGGCGTGTTCACCCTCTCGGCCACCGAGGTCACCGTGCCGGCCGGAGGCACAGCCGGGATCACTGTCACCGGCGACACCCGCGCGGCCGGGGTGGACGGCATCTACAGCGGCAGCCTGGTCGCGACCGCGGGCGATGCCACGGTGCGCACCCCGCTGGCGATCAACCGCGAGGTGGAGAGCTACGACCTCACGCTGAACGCCGTCGACCGCGCCGGGGACCGCACCGGGCAGTACTCCGCGTTCCTGTTCGGGTTCGGGGACAACCGGCTGCGGTTCCCCTACGAGGAGGACGGCAGCGTCACGCTGCGCGTGCCGAAGGGCGAGTACCTGCTGCAGGGCACCGTCCGGTCCGGGGAACCCGGTACCACCGCGGACCTGCTCGCCTACCCCAAGCTGTCCGTCGACGGGGACCTCACGGTGGACCTGGACGCCCGGCAGACGAAACCGGTGGACATCGCGGCACCGCACGAGTCCGCCCGGCCCATGCTCACCGAGGTGTCCTACACCCGCGCGGCGCGCGGTTCGACGTTCAACTCCGGGTTCGTCGCGCTGGGCGAGGGCCTCGAGCGGTTGGGCACCGCCCATCTCGGTCCGCAGCTACCGCCCGCCGAGCTGACAGCGTTGGTGAGCAGCCAGTGGGTCACCGAACCGGGCGGCGAGTACTACGGCCTCGCCTGGTACGAGTACGGCCGGTTGCCCACCGGCCTCACCCGGGATGTGCGGCAGGAGGACCTGGCCACCGTCCGCACCGGCTACGGGCCGATACCGGCCGGCGTCACGGGCATCGCGGGCGCCACCCCGTCGCCGCGCCTGCAGGCCGGAGGCGCCTGGGGAGCGCTGATCGAGATACCGGAGTCCGGGCCGAGGGTCGCGCACTTCACCACCGAGGGCGTGGACTGGAACCGGACGCTGTTCCTGGAGGACGACGAGTCCCGCAGGCTGCATTCCCGGTTCGAGGCGCCACCACGGTCCTACCAGGCCGGCCGGGACTACACCGAGTCGTTCAACCGGGCGGTGTTCGGGCCGGTCATGCCGGAAAGTCGGTACCAGCACTCCTGGGTGACCAGGGACGGGAACCGGATCATCGCGCAGGTCCCGCTGTTCGGTGACGCCGCGGGCAACGCGGGCTACTCCGCGACGGACGATTCCTCGTTGCGGCTGTACCGCGATGGTGAGGAGGTCGAGGCCGAACGGGGCTTGTTCGAGGTCGAGCCGGGTGCTGCCGGGTTCCGGCTCACCGCGGAGGCCACCCGGAGCAACGTGGACCTGAGCACGAGGGTGGCCGCCTCCTGGACCTTCGACTCGACCACGACGGACCGGCCGACTCGGTTACCGGTGTCCACGATCCGCTTCTTCCCCCGCCTCGACGAGGCGAACTCCGCCCCGGCGGGCCGGACGTTCGTGTTCCCGGTGGCGGTGCAGGAGCAGGGCAGCCCGGTCACCAAGGTGCCGCACAAGCTGAGCGCCGAGGTGTCCTACGACGGCGGCCAGACCTGGCGTCCGGCCGGCGTGCTCGGCAACTCCCAGCTCGTCGTGCAGCACCCCGCCGGCGCGGACACCGTGTCGCTGCGGGCCAAGGCCACCGACGGCAACGGCAACACCGTGGAGCACACCATCATCAACGCCTACAAGCTCCACTGACGGTGTTCAAGAAAGGCGCGTTCTTGAACCGCTCCTAACCGCGGGCCAGCCTGCGGGCGGCGGCATCGGCGGTGGCGACACACGCCGGGATGCCGACGCCGTGCAGGCTGGCACCCGCGATCTCCAACGCGGGCACCTCGGCCACCGCGCGCTCGACGCGGGCGACCCGGCCGAGGTGCCCCGCGTCGTACTGCGGTAACCCCCCGCCCCACCGGGTCACCCGGGCCCGCAGCGGTTCGGCGGTGATCCCGGTCAGCTCGGCCAGATCCGCCCGTACTCGCCGGATCAGCTCGGCGTCGGTGGCCCGCAGCGTGCCGCTCTCCCCGAACCGCCCCGCCGAGCCACGCACCAGCACGGCGTCCGCGTCCCCGTGATGTGCCCACTTGCGCGCGGAAAAGGTGAACGCCTTGGCGGTGAACGGCGCACCGTCGCGGCGTCGCTCGGTCACCCCGATCAGCACGCCGGAGGCATCGGGCAGTCCAGACTTCGGCGGCAGCGCGAACGAGACCACCGCCATGGACGCCAGTTCGACCTCGGCGAGCGCCGCGGAGGCCTCCGGGGCCACACCGGCGAGCAGCCGGCTCGCCGGTGGAGCGGGCACCGCGAGCAGCACCGCGTCCACGTCCAGTTCCGCCTCCGCGGGCGCGTGCTCGGTCGCCGCGGCGCCGAAGGTGAGCCGCCAACCGCCACCGGGCAGGCCGCTGAGCGTGCGCACCGGAAGGCCGCGCCGCAGCCGTGCCGCCGACCGCTCCACCAGCCGGTCGACCAGCGACCCCAGCCCACCGGTCAGGGTGGCGAACACCGGCGCGGAACTCGGCGTGGCGGGCAGCTGGGCGGCCACGGCCTCGGTCAGCGAGCCGGCGCCCGCGTCCACGGCGGCGGCCAGCCCCGGCAGGGTGGCACGCAGCCCGAGCCCGTCGGAACCACCCGCGTAGACCCCGCCCAGCAGGGGGTCCACCAGCGTGTCCACCAGCTCGTCGCCGAACCGTTCGCGCAGCAGCGGCCCCAACGCCACGTCGCGGGCCGGCAGCGAGGGCGGGGGCAACCCCGGCTCCGCGGCCACGGCCCGGCTGCCCGCCTCGGACAGCAGGTCCGCGACCGCGCCGGGGTCGCCGGGGAGGCCCATGACGGTGCCCGACGGCAGCGGATGGGTACGTCCCCCGGCCCGGATCGTGGCCCGCGCGCCGGTGGGGTGAGCGAGCTGGGAGCCGAGCCCCAGCTCCTCGGCCAGCTCGACCGCCTCGGGCCGGCGCGCGAGGAAGGCCTCCGCGCCGACGTCGAACGGCCTGCCGACGAGGCGTTCGGTGCGTACCTTGCCGCCGAGGGCATCGGTCGATTCGCATACGGTGAGCTCGGCCTCCGGGCCGAGCAGCTCGCGCAGCCGGTACGCGGCCACCAGCCCGGAGATCCCGCCGCCGACCACGGCGACGCGCCCCGTCACAGCGAATGCACCAGCTCGACGACCCTGGTGAGCACGCCCGGATCGGTGTCGGGCAGCACGCCGTGACCGAGGTTGAACACGTGACCGTCGGCCGCGCGCCCCTCGGCGGCGATGCGGCGCACCTCGGGCTCCACGGCGGCCCAGGAGCCGAGCAGCACGGCGGGATCGAGGTTGCCCTGCACCACGGCCGGCCGGTCGCCACCCAGCCTGCGCACCGCCGTGTCCAGCGGCACCCGCCAGTCCACCCCGACCACGTCGGCACCGGCGTCCCGCATGGCGGTCAGCAACTCTCCCGTGCCGACGCCGAAATGGATCCGCGGCACCCCGGCATCGGCGATACCGCCCAGCACCTTCGTCGAGTGCGGCAGGACGAAGCGCCGGTAGTCCCGTTCGGACAACGCGCCGGCCCAGGAGTCGAACAGCTGCACCGCGTCCACCCCGGCAGCCAGCTGCGCGCGCAGGAAGGTCAGCGTCACCTCGGCCAGCCGGTCGGCCAGGGTGTGCCACAGCTCGGGCTCGGCGTGCATCAGCGACTTGGTGTGTTCGTGGTTGCGGCTGGGCCCGCCCTCGATCAGGTAAGAGGCCAGGGTGAACGGCGCCCCGGCGAAACCGATCAGCGGGGTGGTGCCGAGCGCACCGACCAGCCGCCGCACCCCCTCCGCGACCGGCGCCACCTGCTCCGGTTCCAGCCGCGGCAGCGCGGAGACGGCGGCCGCGGAACGGACCGGCTCCGCCACCACCGGACCGGTGCCCGGCACGATCTCGATGCCCACCCCGGCCGCGTACAGCGGCACCACAATATCGCTGAACAGGATCGCCGCGTCCACGCCGTGCCTGCGCACCGGCTGCAGGGTGATCTCGGTGAGCAGCTCGGGGTCGAAGCAGGCCCGCAGCATCGGGGTGCCCTCGCGCAGCGCGCGGTACTCGGGCAGGGAACGTCCGGCCTGGCGCATGAACCACACCGGCAGGCGCGCGGGCCTGCCGCCACGCGCGGCCACCAGGAAGGGCGCGTCGGCGAGCTCCCGGCGGGCCGGGACGGCCGCCGAGGGGGAGGAAGTGTGAACGGAGGGAGACATCATTGTTATCGTGCCACGAGTCGATAGGGCACCTTCCCTCGGCGCGCCTGCGCCCGCGGCCGGCCGATGTCGCCTTACAGTCGGGCCGTGACCGCCAAGACGCACGCGCCCGAACTCTTCCGCGAGGCCGTCGCGGCACTGCAATCCGTTGAGCCCCGGCCCGAGGTGCGTCTCGAAGCGATCCGGCCGCCGCAGCGGCTCGCCCCATGGTCGTACGCACTCAGCGGCGAGGCCACCGGCCCCGCCGAGGTGATGGCCACCGGCAGGCTGGTGCTGCTGCACGACCCGGAGGGCCCGGAGTCGTGGAACGGCGTCCTGCGCCTGGTCGTGTACGTCCGTGCCGAGTTGGACAGGGAACTGGCCACCGACCCCTTCCTGCCCGGGGTGAGCTGGTCCTGGCTCACCGACGCGCTGGAGACCTCGGGGGCGTCCTGGACGGCGCTCGGCGGAACGGTCACCGAGACCTCCTCGGCCCGGTTCGGCGACATCGCGGGACCGCCGCGCAGCGACGACCTCGAGGTACGGGCATCCTGGACCCCGGTGGACGCGGAACTGCGGCCGCACGGTGACGCCTTCTGCCAGCTGCTGTCCAGCGTGGTCGGCCTGCCGCCGGCCGGCGTAACCCTCTTCGGCCAGCGCCAGAGCTCGTAGCGACGCTCCCGGCCACCCCTCGGACGGCAGGCGGCCAGCGCCCGTCGCGCGCGAACCCGCATACTTATACGTGACCACCACCCGCGTGGGCCGGATCGCCCCGTTTCCGCGGGCGGGACACGCGGTCGCGGTGGGTAACGATTCGGTGACAACCGCCGGTGACGATCTGTATCGATACCTGAAACCTGCCGCGGCCGAGGCACGCACTCCCGAACACCCCGGACAACCCCGGCCATCCGGACTTCGACGGAGCGCACGGCGCCCTCGACGAGGCCGCACCGGCTCCGGCGGCGGTACCCGAAATCCAGCGCATACGGCGATTGCACGCGTCATATGCACGAGCCGGATAGCGGTAGTATCTCTGTTGAATCGGATGCGCCACGCGATACGTTAGCCACTCGCGGTGTTGTAGCCCGATCGTGCGACAGCGACCTCCGCGAGTAACTACCCGATCGGGATACATACCCATTCGAACCCCCCACTGACCCACTCGGGCGGCTAGAGTGCTTCCGACGACACCACTTTCGGTCTAAAGCTGGCGCGGCTGATCGGCCGAAAGTCCCGGTGCCGGTCGG
This sequence comes from Amycolatopsis cihanbeyliensis, assembly GCF_006715045.1. Classification (GTDB taxonomy): domain Bacteria; phylum Actinomycetota; class Actinomycetes; order Mycobacteriales; family Pseudonocardiaceae; genus Amycolatopsis; species Amycolatopsis cihanbeyliensis. The sequence goes on from NZ_VFML01000001.1 coordinate 841,029, forward strand.
GGGGCACGACCGACTCCAGGGAGGTAGTGACGTGGCTGCCGTCGGCTTATCTCAGGCCGTCCGATCCACACCAGCCGGCGCCTTGCCGGCGAACATGGTTCCGCATCCGCGGGAAGAGTTGTTTTCCGTGCTGGTGGTCGATGACCACCCGCTGCTGAGGGAGGCGATCGCCGCCCGGCTCGCACAGATGGGTGCGGGTACCGTTCACGAGGCCGCCACGGTGGCCGAGGCGAGGGCGAGGGCAACGGCCACCGGGCCGTGCGACCTGGCCATCCTCGACCTCGGCCTGCCTGATGGCAGTGGCATCGAGCTGGTTACGGAGCTCCGTAGCAATGGCTGGCCTCGGGTCGTGGTGCTCGCGTCGTCCGACGACCCGTACGCCGTACGTTCGGCGTTTCAGGCCGGTGCTCAGGCATACCTGCTCAAGTCCGCGTCGCCGGTGGTGGTCACCGACGGCGTGCGCAGGGTGCTCGAGGGCGGCGTGTACGCCGATCCGAGCGTGGCACCGGTACTGGCGACCGGTACCAGGGTCGCGGGCACCGACAACACCCCGCGTGAGCTGTCCGCACGCGAGGTGGAGGTGCTGCAACTGGTCGCAGACGGCCAGTCGAACAAGGAAATAGGTGAAGAGCTCAGCCTGTCCGCGCTCACGGTGAAGTCCCACCTTTCGCGGATCGGGCGCAAGCTCGGCACCGGAGACCGAGCACAAATGGTCGCCTTGGCCATGCGTGCCGGCGTCATCCGCTGACGTGGGATACCCTGCGGGACGGGCACACCAGGCGCGGTAAGCCCGTCCCGTAGGGTCTTTACTCGTGGACGACGTTGATTCTGGCCTCGATGCGCCGGAAGAGTCTGCGCCCATCCCGCTGACGGAACCGGCCGAGGGCATCCCGGCGGTCGTGGCCGACCAGGAGGCGCTCGAACACGCGTGTGCGCGGCTGGCCGCCGGTACGGGCGCGGTCGCGGTGGACACGGAGCGAGCCTCCGGGTACCGCTACTGGCCCAGGGCGTACCTGATCCAGTTGCGTCGGGAGGGCGCGGGCACCTTCCTCATCGACCCGATCCCGCTCGCCGGGGATCTCGCGCCGCTGGCGGAGACGCTCAGCCACACCGAGTGGGTACTGCACGCGGCCTCACAGGACCTGCCCTGCCTTGCCGAACTCGACCTGCACCCCGCGGCGCTGTTCGACACCGAACTCGCCGGCAGGCTGGCCGGGTACGAGCGGGTGGCACTGGGGACGCTGGTCGAGCTCCTGCTCGGCTACCGGCTGGAGAAGGGGCACAGCGCGGCCGACTGGTCCAAGCGACCGCTCCCCCCGTCCTGGCTCAACTACGCCGCCCTCGACGTGGAACTGCTCGTGCCACTGCGGGAGAAGCTCGAGGCGGAGCTGTCCGTACAGGGCAAGCTGGAGTGGGCGCGGCAGGAGTTCGAGGCGGTGCGCACCGCCGAGCCACCCGCGCCGCGGGCCGAGCCGTGGCGACGTACCTCCGGGATCCACAAGATCCGCTCCCCGCGCGGCCTGGCCGCGGTGCGCGCCCTGTGGGAGGCACGGGACGAACTCGCCCGCAAGCGGGACCGCGCGCCCAGCCGGATCCTGCCGGACAGCGCCATCGTCAACGCCGTGCTCGCCGACCCCCGCACCAGCGCCGACCTGCAGGCATTGCCGGTCTTCGGCGGGCGGGTGCAGCGCAGGTACACCAGCAACTGGCTGCGGCCGCTCCAGGCAGCACGGGTGCTGCCCGCCGCCGAGCTACCCGCGGCCAACCCGGTCAATGACGGGCCGCCACCACCGAACCGGTGGGCGGACAAGGACCCGGATGCCGCGGCCAGGCTGTCGGCCGCCCGGACCGCGCTCGCCGAGATCGCGGAGCACCGCGGCTTGCCGGTGGAGAACCTGCTGTTGCCCGATCTGGTCCGGCGCACCTGCTGGCAGCCGCCGGAGGACGACACGGTCGAGGGTGTCGCCGAGGTGCTGCGGGCCGGCGGTGCCCGCCCCTGGCAGGTCTCGCTGACCACCGAGGCCCTGCACAAGGCGCTGCAGACCACCGCCTGAGCCGCTGCCGGCAGACCGAACCAGCACCTCGGGCCGGCGTCGGCGGGCTGGCTCGGCTCCCGTCGGGGTCACCCCGCGGGCACCGGGGACCGGGCGGGGTGAGGTCCACCAGGTAGCGAGTCACCTCGGCGTCCACACACGACGAGATGCCGCCGAAGGCACCATGGCCGGCATCCTCGTAGGTCAGCAGGGCGGCCGACGGGATGGGCGTGGGCAGCGCCCGGACCCAGCGGTACGGGGTCGCCGCGTCCACAGTGGTGCCGACGAGGACGATCGGTGGCGCGCCGTCAGCCCGCACGCGGTCTGGGCGATCACCCTGACCGCCGAGTTCCCGCGGTTGTGAGCCACTCGACAGGACCACACCCCTGGTTACCGGGCAGTAACGAGGGCTATCGTGCGGTTATCCGAGTTACCCGTTTCCCGAACAACCCACGTGAGGAGCATTCGTGGCCGCACCCGCATCACCGCAGGCGCCGACCGCGCGCGCGGTGCGCAACGTGGCCTTCGTCGACGGGGTGCGCACCCCGTTCGGCAAGGCAGGCGACAAGGGCGTGTACGCCGAGACCCGGGCCGACGACCTGGTCGTCAAGGTGATCCGCGAGTTGCTGCGCCGGTATCCGGGGTTGCCGCCCGAGCGCATCGACGATGTCGCCATCGCGGCGACCACCCAGACCGGCGACCAGGGCCTCACCATCGGGCGAACCGCGGCACTGCTGGCGGGGCTGCCGAAGTCGGTCCCCGGCTTCGCCCTCGACCGGATGTGCGCGGGCGCGATGACCGCCGTGACCACCACCGCCAGCGGCATCGGCTTCGGCGCCTACGACCTCGTGCTCGCCGGCGGGGTGGAGCACATGGGCAGGCACCCGATGGGCGAGGGCGTGGACCCCAACCCGCGGATCGTCGCCGACAAGCTGGTCGATCCCACCGCACTGGTGATGGGGCAGACCGCGGAGAACGTGCACGACCGCTACCCCGGGATCACCAAGCAGCGCACCGATGCCTACGCGGCGCGCAGCCAGGAGCGCTACGCCGACGCCGTGAAGGAGGGCCGGATCGGGCCGGAGCTGGTGCCGGTGGCGACCCGCTCGGCCGAGTTCGGCTGGGGCCTGGTCACCGAGGACGAACCGCCGCGACCGGGCACCACGATCGAGCAGCTCGCCGGGCTGAAGACCCCGTTCCGGCCGCACGGCCGGATCACCGCGGGCAACGCGGCCGGGCTGAACGACGGCGCGACCGGCGCCATCCTCGCCGACGAGGACACCGCGCGGGAGCTCGGCCTGCCGGTCGGCATGCGGCTGGTCGGCTACGCCTTCGCCGGAGTGGAGCCGGAGGTGATGGGCCTCGGTCCGGTCCCGGCGACCGAGAAGGCCCTCGCCCGCACGGGGCTGTCCATTTCGGATATCGGCCTGTTCGAGATCAACGAGGCGTTCGCCGTGCAGGTACTCGCCTTCCTCGACCACTTCGGCATCGCCGAGGACGACCAGCGGGTCAACCCCTGGGGCGGGGCGATCGCCTGCGGCCACCCGCTGGCCTCCTCCGGGGTACGGCTGATGACCCAGCTGTCCCGGCAGTTCGCCGAGCGCCCTGACGTGCGCTACGGCATGACCACGATGTGCATCGGTATCGGCATGGGCGGCACGGTGATCTGGGAGAACCCGGCTTTCCAGGGAGGCAAGTGATGACGATTTCCGCAGAGCAGGCCAAGGCCGCCTTCCCGGACGAGGTCGTCACCAGTGCGGTCACCCGGCTGGTGTCGGTTCCCGGGCTCGACAAGCAGGTCGCGCTGGTTACGTTGGACAACGGGCTGGACCACAACCGGCCTTCCACCTTCGGGCCGCAGGGGCTGCTCAGCCTGAACGCGGCGCTGGACGAGGCGTTCGCCGCCGAGCCCGCCGCGATCGCGGTGACCGGCAAGCCGTTCATCTTCGCGGTGGGCGCGGACCTTTCCGGTGTGGAGGAGATCTCCCAGCCCGAGCTGGCGCGGCAGATCGCGCAGACCGGACACGATGTGTTCCGCCGGCTGACCGAGTCGACGATCCCGACCTTCGGCTTCGTCAACGGCGCGGTGATGGGCGGCGGGCTGGAGCTCGCGCTGTCCTGCCACTACCGGACGCTGTCGGACAACACCGCGGCCATCGCGCTGCCCGAGGTGTTCCTCGGGCTGTTCCCCGGCTGGGGCGGCACGCAGTTGCTGCCGAACCTGATCGGGCCGGACGCGGCGGTCACCGTGATCATCGAGAACGCGCTGAACCAGAACAAGATGCTCAGGCCCGCGCAGGCCGTCGAGCTCGGCATCGTGGACGAGATGTTCTCCAGCGCCGACTACCTCGAGCAGTCGCTGCTGTGGCTGGCCAAGGTGGTGCGCGGGGAGATCTCCCCGCAGCGCAAGGAGATCGACCGCGGGCAGGCATGGGACGACGCGATCGCCCGCGCCAGGTCCATCGTGGACGGAAAGACGAAGGGTGCGTCCCCCGGTGCGACCAAGGCGGTCGAGCTGCTGGAGCTGGCGCGGGAGAACGATCTCGACCGCGGGTACGCGGCGGAGACCGACGCGCTGGCCGAGATCCTGATGACGGACACCCTGCGCGCGGGCCTGTACTCGTTCAACCTGGTGAACAAGCGGGCCAAGAAGCCGGCTGGTGCCCCGGACAAGTCGCTGGCCCGCCCGGTGAACAAGGTGGGTGTCGTCGGCGCCGGGCTGATGGCCAGCCAGCTCGCGCTGCTGTTCGTGCGCAGGCTGAAGGTGCCGGTGGTGCTCACCGATATCGACCAGCAGCGCATCGACAAGGGCGTGTCCTATGTGCACGACGAGATCGACAAGCTGCTGAGCAAGCAGCGGATCGCGGGTGACGAGGCGAACCGGCTGAAGGCGCTGGTCAGCGGATCGCTTTCCAAGGAGGCCTTCGCCGACGCCGACTTCGTGATCGAGGCGGTGTTCGAGGAGCTCGGCGTGAAGCGGCAGGTGTTCGCCGAGGTGGAGCAGCACGTCGGCGCCGAGGCGATCCTGGCGACCAACACCTCCTCGCTGCCCGTCACCGAGATGGCCGCGAAGCTGGAGCACCCCGAGCGGGTGGTCGGTTTCCACTTCTTCAACCCGGTTGCGGTGCTGCCGCTGCTGGAGATCGTGCGCGGGGAGCGCACCGACGACGCGACGCTGGCCACGGCCTTCGCGGTCGGCAAGCAGCTGAAGAAGTCCAGCGTGCTGGTGAAGGACGCGCCCGCGTTCGTGGTGAACCGGCTGCTCACCCGGTTCCTCGGCGAGGTGCTGGCCGCGGTGGACGAGGGCACCCCGTTCGAGGTGGCCGACAGCGCCCTGGACCCGCTCGGGCTGCCGATGACGCCGATGACCCTGCTCCAGCTGGTCGGCCCTCCGGTGGCGCTGCACGTCGCGGAGACCATGCACGCGGCCTTCCCGGACCGGTTCGGGGTCAGCGAGAACCTCAAGCGGTTCGTGGACGCGGGCAAGTCCTCGGTGTGGTCCTGGGACAACCAGGGCAATGCCTCGGTCGATCCCGAGGTCGAGCGGCTGTGGCAGCGGGGCGACAACGCCCTGTCCGCGGAGCGGGTGCGGGAACGCGCGCTGACCGCGCTGGCCCAGGAGGCGCGCATCATGCTGGACGAGGGCGTGGTGGCCGAGGCGCAGGACATCGACCTGTGCCTGATCCTCGGCGCGGGCTGGCCGTTCTGGCTGGGCGGCATCACCCCCTACCTGGACCGTAGCGGGGTGTCCGAGCAGGTCAACGGCAAGCCCTTCCTGGCTCCGGGCACCGCCTCCGTCCCTCGCTGATCCACTGCTGTGAGTGGCCCGTTCCCTGCGTCTTTCGCAGTGAACGGGCCACTCACAGCAGACAACAAAGCGGAGGGGTATAGGGTATTATACGATCACCAGGTGACGGCCCCCGCGTAGTCCTCGAAGCTGCGTGGCGCCCGGCCCAGCACCCGCTGGACACCGTCGACGAGTGGCTCGCTGTGCCCGTACCGGATGAACGCGAACACCTCGGCAAGCATCTTCGCCACGTCATCCGGAACACCCTCGGCTACCAGGCCGGCCGCGTACTTCTCCGCGGGCACGTCGCGGAACTCGATCCGCCGTCCCGTCGCCCCGGACAGGATCTCCGCGACCTCGGCGAACGACAGCGCCCTCGGGCCGGACAGCTCGTAGGTCCGCCCCACGTGCCCCTCGGTGGTCAGGACCGTGGCCAGCACCTCGGCGATGTCCTCGGCGTCCACGAACGGCTCCAGGCCATCCCCCACCGGCACCTCCAGCACGCCGTTCCGGACACCCTCGGCGAGCATGCCCTCGTCGAAGTTCTGGTGGAACCACCCCGCCCGCACGATCGTCCAGTCCACACCGGACTCCCGCACCGCCCGCTCGAGCCCCAGCATGCTCGGCTCACCGATCTCCTCGACACCCCTGCCGGACAGGGCGACGAAACGCGTGACCCCGCGCCCGGCCGCGTGCGCCACGAACGGGGCCGCGTCGCCGCCCTCCTCGGGCAATGCGACGAAGACGGGACCCACCCCGTCCAGCGCAGTGTCCCAGGTGGACTCGTCGGTCCAGTCGAACCGGACCTCCCCGGAACGGGAGGCCACGCGCACCGAGTGGCCGGCGGCCCGCAACCGGGCGGCCACCCGGCGGCCGATCTTGCCGGTACCGCCGAGGACAAGAATTGGTTTCTCAGTCATGTCCCTAGTCAACCCCGGCAGCGTGAGACGATCCATAATTCGGACGCTCGATCGCATGTGCGTTCGTCTACACTGGTGACGTGGATGTCTTCACCGACCTCGTTCGCGGGTTCCGTGCCGACGGCGCGATGTTCGGCCAGTCGATCCTGACCGCACCCTGGTCGCACCGGTTCGCCCACGACGCCGCCCTCACCGTGTGCACGCTGCTGGAGGGCGCCGGGTGGCTGCTGCCGACCGCTGGCGAACCCATCCGGCTGGGATGCGGTGACGTCGCCATCGTCCGCGGCCCCGACCCGTTCGTCGTGGCCGACGAGCCCGGCACCGAGCCCCAGATCGTGATCCACGGCAGCGAGCTGTGCCTGAGCACGGCCGACGGGACGAACCTCGCCGAGACCACCCGGCTCGGCCCCCGGACGTGGGGTGCGGCCAGGACCGGCACCGCCGCCCTGCTCATCGGTGCCTACCAGGCGCGGGGCGAGCCATGTGATCGGCTGCTGCGCGCGCTGCCGCCGGTGGCCGTGGTTCGCGCGGGCGGGCAGCCCTGCCCCGAATTCGAGCTGATCAAGGTGGAGCTGGAACGGGAACGGCCAGGCCAGCATCTGGTCCTGGACCGGCTGCTCGACCTGCTGCTGGTGTGCACGTTGCGGGACTGGTTCGACCGGCCGGAGGCCGAGCCGCCCGCCTGGTACCGGGCGCTGGCCGACCCGGTGGCCGGGCCCGCCCTGCGGGCGATGCACGACAACCCGGCGCACGGGTGGACGGTGGCCGGACTCGCCAGGGCCGCGGGCGTGTCACGGGCGGCCCTGGCCCGCCGGTTCACCGAACTGGTCGGCCAGCCACCGCTGACCTACCTCACGAGTTGGCGGATGGCGCTGGCCGCCGACCTGCTCCGCGAACCGGGCAGCACGGTGCGATCGGTGGCCACGGAGGTCGGCTACGCCGACGGTTTCGCCTTCAGCGCGGCGTTCAGGCGGGTGCGCGGAATCAGGCCCAGCGCCCACGCGACCGCGAGCGGGCGATGACGGTCAGCCCGCGCCCGGCTCGGGGCCGAGCCGGGCGCCACTTTCCAGGGTCGCGAAGCCCGCGACGTCCTGAGCGTCCAGCTCGAAGTCGAAGATGTCGATGTTCTCCGCGATCCGTTCCGGAGTGACCGACTTCGGGATGATCACGTGCCCCATCTCGAGGTGCCAGCGCAACACCGCCTGCGCGGGTGTCTTGCCGTGCTTGCCCGCCACGGTCCGCACCACCTGCGTTTCGAACAGCTCCGGCCCGAGCCCCAGTGGCCGCCATGCCTCGGTGACAATCTCGTTGCGCTCGTGGAAGGCCCGCAGCGCCGCCTGCTGCAGGTTCGGGTGCGCCTCGACCTGGTTCACCGCGGGCGCCACACCGGTCTCGTCGAGCAGCCTGCGCAGGTGCTCCTCGGAGAAGTTCGACACGCCGATCGCCCGCACCCTGCCGTCGGCGCGCAGTTTCTGCAGCGCCCGCCAGATCTCCACGTAGCGGTCCAGCTTCGGCTGCGGCCAGTGGATCAGGTACAGGTCGACGTAGTCCATGCCGAGCTCGGCGAGGCTGGTGTCCAACGCCCGCAGCGCGGAATCGTAGCCGTGGTCGGTGTTCCACAGCTTGGTGGTGACGAACAACTCCTCGCGCGGCAGCCCGCACTCCCGCACGGCCCGGCCGACGCCCCGCTCGTTGCCGTACAGCGTCGCGGTGTCGATGCTGCGGTAGCCGGCCTCGATCGCCGTGCGCACGGCCTCGGTCACCTCGTCGTCGGGGATCTTGTAGACGCCGAAACCGATCCGCGGAAGCCGGACGTCCTCGGGCAGGGGGACGGTGGAGGTCATGCCCGCACGGTAACCCGCATGCGTCAGCCGGGCACGGCTGGCAGGTACACGCTGATCGCGAGCCCGCCGCCGACCACCGGTTCCGCGGACAGCGTGCCACCGTGCGCCTGTACCGCGGCACGCACGATGGACAGTCCGAGCCCCGCTCCGGACCGCGCGGTCCGCGCCACCCCCGCCCGGCGGAACGGTTCGAACAGCTCGGTCACGGTGGCCGGGTCAACCAGCGCCCCGGAGGAACGCACCCGCAGCATCGACCAGTGCGCACCCGGATGGGTGCTGACCTCGACCCATCCGCCGTCCAGGTTGTGCCGCACCGCGTTCTCCAGCAGGTTGCCCGCCACCCGCTCCAGCAGCGCCGGATCCCCCGCCACCGGGGTGGACACGGTGTTCAGCTCCACCCGCAGCTCGCGCTGCCGTGCCTCGGTCAGCACCGCGCGCCAGGCGCTGTCCACCACCGTGGCGAGGTCGACCGGTTCGGTGGCCGCGAGCCCCGCCCCATCGGTCCGCGCCAGCAGCAGCAACGAGTTCACCAGGTTCTCCGCCCGCTCGGTGGCGTGCCGCACCACCTCCGCCATCCGGCGCAACTCGGCCTCGTCGGCGCTCTCGTCGGCGAGGGTGACGTCCAGCTCGGTGCGGATCACCGACAGCGGGGTACGCAGCTCGTGACTGGCGTTGGCGACGAAGTGGCGTTGCCCCTCGAACGCGGCCTGCAGCCGGTCCAGCATCGCGTCGAAGGTCTCGGCGAGCTCGGCGAGCTCGTCCCTGGTCCGCAGCGCGCCGATGCGCTCGCCCATGGACTCCCCGGAGAGCCTGCGGGCGGTCGTGGTGATCTCCCGCAGTGGCCGCAGCACCCGCGAGGTCAGCGTCCAGGCCAGGATGCCGGCGGCCGCGACCACGCAACAGAACGCCACCGCGCCCGCCACCAGCACACGTTGCCTGGCCTGGTCGCGCAGGTGCTCCGCGAGTGTCGAGGCCTCCACCACCACCCCGTCGACCCGGACGGTGGTACCGGGCGGCATCTGCGGTACCTCGGCGACCGCGTCACCGACCAGGGTCCAGGTCAACCACAGCAGGACGACGCTGACGCCGGCCGCCAGCATGATGGCGAGCAGGGTGATCCGGGCACGCAGGCTGCGCGCCGGCAGCAGGCCGGCAGCACCGCTCACCGGTCACCGCTGGCCGGCGTCGGGCACGCGATACCCGGAGCCGACCACCGTCTCGATGATCCCCGGCTCACCCAGCTTCTTCCGCAATGTCATCACCGTCACTCGCACCGTCGTGGTGAACGGGTCGGCGTTCTCGTCCCACACGCGTTCCAGCAGCTCCTCGCTGCTCACCACGGAGCCGCCCGCGGACAGCAGTACCTCGAGCACGCCGAACTCCTTGCGGGTGAGCTCCACCGGCCCACTCGACCTGCGTACGGTACGCCGTGCCGGATCGAGCTCCACATCGCCCGCGGTCAGCAGCGGCGGCGCCGCCGGGGTGGCGCGCCTGCCGAGGGCACGCACCCTGGCGACCAGTTCCGGGAAGGCGAACGGCTTGGCGAGGTAGTCGTCGGCCCCGAGGGAAAGACCCTCCACCCGGTCGGCGATGGCGCCGCTCGCGGTCAGCATGAGCACCCTGGTCAGCTCACCGGAGCCGACGATTTCCTTGCACAGTTCGTCGCCCGACATACCGGGCAGGTCACGGTCCAGCAGGACGACGTCGTACCGGGTGATCGCCGCCTTCTCATGCCCCTCATCGCCGGTGAACGCGACGTCCACGGCCATGCCCTCGCGGCGCAACCCGCGCGCGATGGCCTCGGCGAGGGGTTCTTCGTCCTCAACTACCAGAATCCGCACGTCAACACCGTGCCACAGATTCCTGAGAGTCACCTGGGCGACACGGGACCAACCGTCATGCCCCGCCCGCGGCGAGCGGGGCGAGGTCGGCGGGGCGGACGCGGCAGCAGCCGCCGATGATCGTCGCGCCCGCGGCGAGCCAGCGGGACGCCCCGGCCGCGGTGAACCGGGAGGCACCGGTCCAGCGGCGGGCCACGGGGTCCCAGCCTTCGCCACTGTTCGGGTAGGCGATCACCGGCTTGCCGGTGACCTGTACCGCCACGGCGACGGCGCCGGGCACCTCGGCGGGATCGCAGCAGTTCACCCCGACCGCGACGACCTGGTCGTTACCCGTGGCGACGGCGAAGGCCTCGGCCAGCGACTGCCCCGCGCGGGTCCGGTCACCGGAGATCGTGTAAGAGAGCCAGGCGGGCACGTCGAGGCCTTCGACGGCGGTGAGCAGCGCCGCCGCCTCGTCCACGTCCGGCACCGTCTCCAGCGCGAGCACGTCCGGTACTCCGAGCCGTCGGCGAGCAGCGCGCCGTACGGGCCGAGCGAGGCTGCGACCCATTCCGGCCCGGCCCGCCGGGCCAGCTCGACGCTGCGGCGCAGCAGCCGCGCCGCGTCGGCCCGCCCGATGCCGCGCTCCGCGAAGCCCGCGAAACCCGCCTGGTAACTCGCCGTGGTCGCGATCGCCGCACCGGACCGGACGAACGCGGCATGCGCGGCCACGATCTCCTCCGGGGCGTCGACCAGCAGTCGGGCCGACCACAACGCGTCGGAGAGATCGTGCCCGCGGGCCTCCAGCTCGGTGGCGAGCCCACCGTCCAGCAACAGCGGCTCCCCGGCCAGCGCCGCGCCGAACCGCGACAACGCTCAGTCCCGTGCGGAGCGGAACTGTGGCGGTGCGACCGCACCCGGCCGCGGCTCGCCGATCACCTCGGCCGCCCAGCCGGTCACCTTGCGGGCCACGTCCTGCCCGGTCAGCCCCACCGCGGCGAGCACCTCGTCCCGGGAACCGTGCGGGTGGAACTCCTGCGGGACGGCGAGATCGCGCAGCGGGATGTCGCATTCGGCGTCCCGCAGCGCGGTCGCCAGCGCGGAGCCGAACCCGCCGTGCCGCCCGCTGTCCTCCACGGTGACCACCATCCGGTGCTGCCGGGCCAGCTCCACCAGCTCCCCCGGCACCGGGAGCACCCAGCGGGGATCCACCACGGTGACCCCGATGCCCTGGTCCCCGAGCCGGTCGGCGGCGGTGAGGCCGAGCTTGGCGAACGCGCCGACGGCGACCAGCAGCACATCCCGGTCGCCGGGCTCGGGGGTACGCAGCACGTCCACCGTGCCGATCCGCCGCTGCGCCGGCAGCGACTCGACTACCCCACCCTTGGAGAAGCGCAGCACGCTGGGCCCGTCGTCGATGGCCACCGCCTCGCGCAGCTCCTCCCGCAGGGTCTGCGCGTCCCGTGGCGCGGCCACCCGGATGCCGGGCACCATGCCCAGCAGGGACAGGTCCCACATGCCGTGGTGGCTCGGGCCGTCCGGCCCGGTGATGCCCGCGCGGTCCAGCACCACGGTCACCGGCTGACGGTGCAGCGCCACATCCATCAGGAGCTGGTCGAACGCGCGGTTGAGGAAGGTCGAGTACACCGCGACCACCGGGTGCATACCGCCCATCGCCAGGCCGGCTGCGGAGGTCATCGCGTGCTGCTCGGCGATGCCGACGTCGAACCAGCGGTCCGGGTGCGCCTCGGCGAAGGTGTGCAGCCCGGTGGAACGCAGCATCGCGGCGGTGATCACCACCACATCAGGCCGCTCCTCGCCGATCCTCGCCAGCTCCGTGCCGAACACCGAGGTCCAGCTCGTGCCCTTGGCCGGCGGCTTGCCTGTCGCCGGGTCGATCGGGTCGGTCTGGTGCATCTGGTCGGCCTCGTGGTTCACCGCGGGCGGGTAACCATGGCCCTTCTCGGTAACCGCGTGCACGATCACCGGGCCGCCGAAAGCCCGCGCGCTGAGCATCGCCTTCTCCAGCGCCACGAGGTCGTGCCCGTCGACCGGCCCGAGGTACTTCAAGCCGAGGTCGGAGAACATCCGCTGCGGGCTCAGCGCGTCCTTCAGCCCCGCCTTCGCGGCGTGCAGCGCGGCGTACAGCGGCCTGCCCACCACCGGGGTGGACTGCAGCAGCTCGCGCCCGCCGTCCAGCAGCCGCTCGTAGCCGGGCTGCAACCGCAACGCGGCCAGGTGCTCGGCGATGCCGCCGATGGTCGGCGAGTAGGAGCGGCCGTTGTCGTTCACCACGATGACGATCGGCCGGTGTGGATCGGCGGCGATGTTGTTCAGTGCCTCCCAGCACATCCCCCCGGTGAGCGCGCCGTCCCCGACCACCGCGACGGCGTGCCGGTCCTCGCCGGCGAGCTGGAACGCCTTGGCGAGGCCGTCGGCATAGGACAACGCGGTGGAGGCGTGACTGTTCTCCACCAGGTCGTGCTCGCTCTCGGCGCGGGCCGGGTACCCGGCGATGCCGCCCTGCTGGCGCAGTCCCGCGAACTCGGAGCCGCGGCCGGTGACGGCCTTGTGCACGTAGGACTGGTGGCCGACGTCGAAGAGGACGGCGTCCCGCGGCGAGTCGAACACCCGGTGCACCGCGAGGGTGAGCTCGACCACGCCGAGGTTCGGGCCCAGGTGGCCACCGCTCGCGCACACCGTGTCGACGAGGAAATCCCTGAGCTCATCGGCCAGCCGCGTCAGCTCGCCATGCTCCATCCGTTTGAGATCAGCCGGTCCGTGCACGGATTCCAGCAACGTCACGCTCCACCTCGCCCGTCGTCATTCGATAGGAGTGCTTCGGCCCAGTCTACGGAGCGGTGGCGCCCGCGAATTTCCCCGAGCGGGTGACACCGGCCTCCACGCTGGTCACCCGGCGGGCCACCAGCCGGACGTGGCCCGGATTACTACACAAGAGGCGCCGCGGACCACACCGCGTAGGATCTCGGCTGCTCCAATCGGCGGACAGCAGCGAGAGGGTTCGATGGCGGACTTCTACATCGGCGGCCAGTGGGTGGCGGCCAGGGACGGCAGGACGCGGGACATCCACTGCCCCGCGAACGGCTCGCTGGTGGCGAGCGTCGCCGAGGGCGGTCGCGAGGACACCGAGGCGGCCATCGCGGCCGCCCGCGAGGCGTTCGACAACGGACCGTGGCCGTCCACCGCGGCGGCCGAGCGCGGGGACGTGCTGCTGCGCGCCGCCGAGCTGCTGGAGCGGCGCAAGGACGCTTTCGCCCGCGCCGAGTCGCTGGACACCGGCAAACGGCTGGTGGAGAGCGAGTACGACCTGGACGACATCGCCGCCTGCTTCCGCTACTTCGGCAAGCTGGCCGGGAACGACGCCGGCCGGGTGGTGGACACCGGGAACCCCGACGCGTTCAGCCGGGTGGTGTACGAGCCGGTCGGCGTCTGCGGGCTGATCACCCCGTGGAACTTCCCGCTGCTGCAGACGGCGTGGAAGGTCGCGCCGGCGCTGGCCGCGGGGAACACCTTCGTGTTGAAGCCGAGTGAGCTGACCCCGCACACCTCGATCCTGCTGATGCGGCTGCTGTCCGACGCCGGGGTGCCGGACGGGGTGGCGAACCTGGTGCTCGGCGCCGGGCCGGAGGTCGGTGCCCCGCTGGCCGAGCACCCGGATGTGGATCTGGTCTCCTTCACCGGCGGGCTGGTCACCGGCCGCCGGATCGCCGCGGCCGCCGCGACCACGGTCAAGAAGGTGGCGCTGGAACTGGGCGGTAAGAATCCGAACGTGGTCTTCGCCGACGCGGACTTCGAGACCGCGGTGGACTTCGCGCTCACCGCGATCTTCCTGCACTCCGGGCAGGTGTGCTCGGCGGGCTCGCGGCTGATCGTCGAGCAGAGCATCCACGACGCCTTCGTGGACGAGGTGGTGCGCAGGGCCGAGCTGATCAGGCTGGGCGGGCCCTTCGACCCGGACGCCGAGACCGGACCGCTGATCTCCGCGGCGCACCGGGAGAAGGTCGAGGCCTACGTGGCCGCCGCCATCGCCGAGGGCGCCGTGCTGCGCACCGGCGGCCGCCGCCCGGAGGAGGAGCGGCTGGCCGACGGCTACTACTACCTGCCGACGGTGCTGGACAACGTGCGCCCACGCGGCACCGCCGTCGTCGAGGAGTCCTTCGGTCCGGTGCTGACCGTGGAGACCTTCACGAGCGAGGACGAGGCGGTCCGGATCGCGAACGACACGCACTACGGCCTCGCCGGTGCGGTGTTCACCAACGACGCCGGGCGCGCGCAGCGCGTGGCCGGCAGGCTGCGGCACGGCACGGTGTGGATCAACGACTTCCACCCCTACCTGCCGCAGGCCGAATGGGGCGGGTTCAAGCAGTCCGGTTTCGGGCGCGAACTCGGCCCGGGTGGCCTCGCCGAGTACCAGGAGGCGAAGCACATCTACCAGAACCTGCGGCCCGCACCCGGGTACTGGTTCTCCAGCGAGCAGGCCTGACCGGGCCCGGAAAGGACAAGCGTTGAGCAGTGAGTTCGGCAGCGAGTTCGACTATGTCGTGGTCGGTGGCGGCACGGCGGGTTCGGTGGTGGCCGCGCGGCTGTCCGAGAACCCGGATGTGACCGTCTGCCTCCTCGAGGCCGGACCATCCGATGTGGACGATCCCGCCATATTGGAGCTGGACCGGTGGATGGGCTTGCTGGAATCCGGTTACGACTGGGACTACCTGGTCGAGCCGCAGGATTCCGGGAACTCCTTCCTGCGCCACGCCAGGGCGAAGGTGCTCGGCGGCTGCTCATCGCACAACTCCTGCATCGCGTTCTGGGCACCGGCCGAGGACCTGGACGAGTGGGCCTCGCTCGGCCTGCCCGGCTGGTCGGCGGCCGACATCTTCCCGCTGTACCGGCGACTCGAGACCAACGACGGGCCTGGCGAGCATCACGGGCGTTCCGGCCCGGTGACCATCCGCTCGGTGCCGCCGCGGGACCCGGCGGGCGCGGCGCTGCTGGAGGCCTGCGCGCAGGCCGGCATCCCGCGCACCGAGTTCAACTCCGGCCGGACCGTGACGCACGGCGCCAACTGGTTCCAGATCAACGCGCGCGAGGACGGCACCCGATCCTCGGCCTCGGTGTCCTACCTGCACCCGATCCTCGGCACGCGGCCGAACCTGCACGTGCGCACCGGGGTGCGCGCGAAGAAGCTGAGCTTCGCGGGAACCCGCTGCACCGGGGTCGAGGTGTTGACCGAGGACATGCTGCGCAGCGAGCGGATCACCGCCCGGAAGGAGGTGGTCCTCAGCACGGGCGCGATCGACGGGCCGAAGCTGCTGATGCTGTCCGGGATCGGGCCCGCGGAGCACCTGCGCGAGGTCGGGGTGGAGGTGCTGGTCGACTCCCCCGGCGTCGGCGAGAACCTGCAGGACCACCCCGAGGGCCTGGTGCAGTGGGACGCCCGCAAGCCGATGACCACCGAGTCCACCCAGTGGTGGGAGATCGGGATCTTCACCACCACGCAGGACGGCCTGGACCGTCCGGACCTGATGTTCCACTACGGCTCGGTGCCCTTCGACCTGAACACCCTGCGGCACGGCTACCCGACCACCGAGAACGGCTTCTGTCTCACCCCGAACGTGACCAGGAGCCGCTCCACCGGCACGGTCCGGCTGAGCACAAGGGACTTCCGGGACAAGCCGAAGGTGGACCCGCGTTACTTCACCGATCCGCACGACATCCGGGTGATGACCTACGGCGTCAAACTGGCCAGGGAGATCGTGTCCCAACCCGCGATGGCGGAGTGGGCCGGTGCGGAGCTCGCGCCGGGCGCCGACGCCCGCACCGACGACGAGATCGCCGACTACCTCCGTCGGACGCACAACACCGTCTACCACCCGGCCTGCACGGTGAAGATGGGTCCCGACGCCGACCCGATGGCCCCGGTGGACGCGCGACTGCGGGTGCGTGGCGTGGAGGGCCTGCGCGTGGCCGACGCCTCGGTCATGCCGTTCCTCGTCGCCGTCAACCCGTGCATCACCACCATGGCCATCGGTGAGAAGTGCGCCGACCTGCTGGCCGAGGACGCCTGAGCCAGGCGCTCGGTTCTTAGCTCAACACGGTCCGGGTGTCGGCGACTCCGATCCGCGCCGGGTGGTGCCAGGCGACGTCGCGGGCCGTGTCGTCGACCTGGTCGGCGACGTCGAGCACGAGCGCGAAGAGCGCCATCCGGACCGGGATTCCGTTGTCCGTCTGCCGGAAGATGGCGAGTTCCGGATGCAGGTTGAGGTCGTCGGCGAGTTCGCTCCGACCGGTCCTGCTGTCTCGGGGAAGCGGGTGCATCAGTGTCGTTCCCGGCCTGCACACCCGTTCGTACAGGGCGGCGTCGATGCGGAACCGGTCCTGGTAGCCGCTGATGGAGACGTCTTCCGGGATGCGCTCCTGCTGGATACGGGTGGTGTAGACGACGTCGGCTTCCCGGATTCCTTCGGCGAGGTCGTCGGTGATGTCGACCCGGTGACCGCGCTGCCGCAGGCTCGCGGCGAGGTCGTCGGGGATCTGGAGCACGGGCGGAGCGACACACACGAACCGGAGGGTGTCCTCCAGCGCGAGCAGCTTCGTCAGCGAGTGTACGGTTCGGCCGTACCGCAGATCGCCGACGAACGCCACGGTCGCGCCGCCGACCCCGCCCGGTCGAAGGCCTCGCTCGCGGCACAGGGTGTAGAGGTCCAGCAGTGCTTGGGTCGGATGCTCGCCTGGGCCGTCCCCGCCGTTGACCACCGGGACGTTGGTGGCCGCGGCGAACTCGCTGACGGCGCCTTCTTCCGGGTGACGGACCACGAGGGTGTCCACATAGCCGCTCACCACCCGACTCGTGTCGTAGATCGACTCACCCTTGGCCATGGACGAGAAGGCGAAGCCGGTGGTTTCGCTGACGTGGCCGCCCAGCCGGTTGAAGGCCGCACCGAAGCTCAGGCGAGACCTGGTGCTCGGTTCGAAGAACAGGTTTCCGAGTACGGCGCCTTCGAGGACACGGGTGGTGCGCTGCCGCCGAGCATAGGGCAGCATTCGATCGGTCACCTCGAACAACCGCTCCAACTGGGGAAGATCGAACTGTTCGACGGTGAGGATGTGTTCACCTGCGAGATTCACCGAGCCTCCATCCGTGCGGTGCTGCCATCGTGACACAGCGTATCGCCGCCGTGGCGCCATCGCCTCGTGGTGTCGCTCAGCGGGCGTCGGCCCGCCCCGGCTCGGTCCGCCCATGGTCCTCGCCCGGCCACGGCGCCCCGGCCAGCCGCCGCGTCGCGGTTCCCGCGAGCACGAAGAGCGCGGCCATCGGGATCCACGTCGCGGCTCCGACGATCGCGATGACCGACACGAGCGCTGGGCCGACAGATCGTTGCACGCCGATACCGATACTGAAGACGGCGAGGTGGGCGCCCCGGTCCGCCGGTGGCGCGTGGCCGTAGGACAGCTCCCAGGCTCCGGCGACCTGTAGCGACTCGCCCAGTGACAGCAGGACCACCGCGGCGACGAGCGCGATCACACCGGCGATCGGCGGCAGCACGGCCGCCACCGCGAAGCAGCCGCAGGCCGCCGCCAGCAGCCAGCCCGCGTTCCGCTCGGCCCGCGCCGCCGCCGGCAGGGTCGACGCCATGCGGCTGAGTCTGCGTTGCAGCACCACGACGAGAACGGTGTTCAGCACGAACATCAGCGGCAACGTCGACTCCGGGATCTCCGTCTGCCGGATGACGTACAGTGGCAGGGCGAGCAGCAGGATCGTGTCGTGCAGCAGCATGATCACGTTGAGTGCGCTCAGGGCCAGGTACCGGGGCTTGATCCTGCGCAGTCCTCGGCCCGCGCGGTCCGGCCGCAGCGCGCGCACGTTACGGATACCGCCCAGCAGTACGCCCGCCAGGGCGAAGGACACCGCGTTGCCGATCGGAATCGCGTCGTAGGCGGTGGTCGTGCCGATCGCCACGGCCACGCTGGTCACCAGCGCGCCCAGCGAGAAACCCGCGTTGCGCAGCGCTCGCACGTATCCCATGGTTTCGGTGCGCCGTTCGCCGCCGACGGTCGCGCCGACCATGGCCTGAAACACCGGGGCCGCCATCCGGTCAGCCACGGTGACCAGCGTGATGATCGCGACGAATCCGATCACGTTGCCGGCGAAGGGGTAGAGCGGATAGATGGCCGCGCGGGCGAAATGGGCGAACTTCAACGTTCGCGCGTACCCGACGCGATCGGCCACGGCACCCAGCGGAGCGACGACAAGGAGCGCGACCACGCCCGCGACGGCGAAGCCCGCGCCGATCGTGATCGTGTCCAGCTCCAGCCGGAGACTGAAGTACACCACCGCGCCGGACATGAACAGACCCGAGCCGAGCGAGTCGGCCAGTGCCGAGCCGGCGATGCGCCCAGCACCGGCCGGCGGCACCACGATGTCGCGAAACGCCTGCCCCAGCCGGGTTCGCGTGGATCGCACGCGCTCGGGGGAATCGCTCACTCCTCGCTCACCACGATCGTCAGCGTGTCGACCGCACGGGCTGCGGCCGCGGTCGCCGTCTCGGCATCCGGCGCGACCGCGGTGCAGAAGGCCACCCGGTCGACCGAGCTCCGGATCGGCGCGGTGAGCCGCTGTCCCGGTTCCTTGAGCACGGTGCAGCCGGTGACCCACGGCAGCGCCCGCGCCTCGGCGAGGTTGCCGACCGAGACCAGGCTCCGGGACGCGGGCGGTACCGCGTAACGGATCGCGCCCGCCCACGACCCGCGGTCCGGTGCCGACAGCTCGGCGTCCAGCGCGGGCAGCACCCGCTCACCGAGCACCTGCCGCACCGCCAGCTCGATCAGGTCGATACCGGTCGCCGCGTGCAGCAGCTGCGGGATCTGGTCCCCACCCGCCCGGCTGTGGGTCTCCACCACCCGCGGGCCCGCAGCGGTCAGGATCAACTCGGTATGCGAAGGCCCGTACGCGAGGCCGACCGAATCCAGCACCCCGGCGACGTATCCGGCTACCTTCGAGTCGGCCTCGGTCGCCGCACCGACCTCGTGCCCCAGCTCGACGAAGTTGTCGTCCACCAGCTTGCGGGTTATGCCGACAACGCGGTGGACGCCGCCTTCGGAGAACGCCTCGACGGCGATCTCCACACCGGGAAGAAAGGGTTCGACGACGCAGTCTCCCGACGGCCGCGCCCGCGCGAGGTCGGCGGCGTCCGACACCTTGACGATTCCGGCGCTGCCAGTACCGCACCGGGGTTTGAGGATCAGCGGGAAACCGTGCACGCCGGCGAACCGGCACAGCTCGGACCGCGTCCTGACGTGCGCGGACGGGACCTCCTCGATCCCGGTGGCGCGCAACCGCTCCCGCATCGCCGCCTTGTCGTAGATGAGGCCGATGACCTCGGGCGAATGGAACCGCAGACCCAGTGCCGCCGCGATGGCCGCGGCCCGGTGCTGGTCGAACTCACCGAACGCGGCGACGGCGTGGATGGGTTCCCGCTCGTGCACGGTGGTCGCCAGCGACACCCACTCGTCGGTCGCCGAGGACTCCTGGAGCGCGAGAACCCTGGCGCAGTTGTCGGGATACCGGATCTTCGCGAGCCGCGGAACGGAAACCATCGTCGTGATGACGACCGCCGACCGCACCCGCTTCATCACCCGGGTGACATCACGGGCGCCGCCGACGACCAGTACGTGCCGGATGCTCATGCGTTCCCCCTCCGCGGCTCCGCGCGCTCCGTGGTCGCCATGGGTGCCGCGACGTGGCACAGGGCAACTCATGCGTCGCCGGGCGCGGAGACTGTCGCCGACGAGAGCAGGTCCTCGAGCCACGCGTCGAGCTCAGCGGGATCCGGGCCGGAGACCAGACCGGAGAACGCCAGGTTCTCGGGACGGTAGTTCGCGTTCGTCGGCGTCGGCTTGCCCTCCGGGAAGATTCGGTACTTCACCAGCACCGGGGCCGTGAGCGTGCCCGCGGGTACGTCCACGGTGACCGGCGCCCCGCCGTAGGTGTGCCCGGGAAACAGGAACATGCCGTTGAACGAGTTCGGCGCGGGGGACTCGAGCAGGTGCGTCGCCAACTCCCCGCCGACTTCCGTCGCCATGTCGAGCGAGTGCAGGTGGGCACCCGTCCGGCGGCGGAACATGTCGACGACGTAGCCGCCACCGCAGCGCGCCGCGACCTCGAGGAAGGCGGGGCCGTCGGCGGTGATGATGGCTTCCAGGTGGAAGGTCAGGGTGTCGGCGCCGAGCGCGTGCAGGCAGTCCAGTGTCCACGCTTCCAGTTCCGGGTACGGAAACTGGACCGATCCCAGCGGGTTGCCGTGCTCGAACTCCAGCGGCGTCCGCACGTAGCGGGACGCCTGGACAGCCACCGGCTCACCGCGGAAGAGGAACCCGTCCACGTGCCAGATCGGGCCGTCGAGATACTCCTCGACCTCGTACCGGTCCGCGAACGCGTGGTCATCCCGGCGTCGTTGCCCCACCAGGCGGCGTGCCGAATCGTAGTCGTCGCACAGGTACACCCCCTGGCTGGCGTTCGAGTCCCGGGGTTTGACTATCGTCTTGCCCTGCCAGGGCACGTGCTCGGGCAGCTCGGTCGCCCGCACGAACCGCGGCACCCGGATGCCCGCCCGCTCCAGGGTGGCCTTCATCGTCACCTTGTCGCGGAACCTGGCCGCCAGATCAGGGAGCATACCGGGAATGCCGAACTCCGCCCGGAGCTCGGCCGCCGGCATGATCAGAAGCTCGTGCCTCGCCAGCAGGCGGTCGAACGGACGCTGGGCGCGCAACCATGGCTGAAGCTGCTCGACCACCGGCGCTCCCCGCTCCAGCACGAACCGTTCACACCGGAGGTCCTTCGGGATGTCGTCGTCGTACTCGGTGGTGCCCGCATAGGTCACGTCGTGCCGCTGATGGTCGATAGCCCTGGCATACTCCATGCGTCCGAATTTGTTCTTGTTCAGGATGAGAATGCGCATCGGGTGCTCCAGCTCAGGTGTCTTGTGCGAACACTCCACGTAGGACGATCAGGAGATGCCTCGCCAGGGAAGGGAATACGTCTTGACGTTCGTGTAGTTCTTCATGGCTTCGATGACTCCCTCCTTGTATCCGAGACCCGAGTCCTTGGTTCCGCCGAAAGGCGTGAGTTCGAGCCGGTAGCCCGGCACCTCACCGACGTTGACACTGCCCGCATGCAGTTCGCTGATGAACCGCGTGGCCCGGTCGAGGTTTCGCGTGAGCACGCTCGCCGACAAGGCGTACCGGCTCGCATTCGCGATCCGGATGGCGGTACCGTCGTCCGCGAACCGCACGATGGGCACCACCGGACCGAAAACCTCGTCGGTGACCAGCGGCATCTCCGCGCTCACCCGGTCGACCACGGTCGGCGGGTACCGGGCGCCTTCGCGCTCGCCGCCACACAGAACCCGTGCTCCCCGACCGACGGCGTCCGCGACCGCGGCCTCGATACCGCGCGCGGCGTCCTCGTCGATAACCGTTCCGATGTCCGTATCCGGGTCGAGCGGATCACCGCAGCGCAGCGCGCCCACTCGCGCGACGAGCAGGCGCACGAACTCGTCGGCGACGCCGGACTGAACGAGCACTCGTTTCACCGCGGTACACCGCTGGCCGGAGTTCTTGCAGGCGCCGGCGGCGACGAGTCTTGCCGCCTCGTCGAGATCGGCGTCGTCAAGGACGATGGCCGGGTCGACACCGCCGAGCTCGAGCACCACCCGGCGGTAGCCCGCACTGGCGGCGATCTGCTTGCCGACCGTGCTGCTTCCGGTGAACGCCACCAGGTCGGTGCGCGGATCGGTCACCAGCACGGCGCCGACCTCCGCGGGGTCGCCGGTCACGACCTGCACCATCTCGGTGGGCACACCCGCTTCGTACAGGGTGTCGGCGAAGGCGAGCGCGGACAGCGGTGTCTTTTCCGAAGGCTTGACGATGATCCGGTTGTTCGTCGCCACCGCGGGGGCGACCTTGTGCACGACCTGGTTCAGCGGATGGTTGAACGGGGTGATCGCACAGATCACGCCAAGCAGCGGTTCCCTGGTGGTGAACACCTTGCGGGCCTGGCCGTGCTCGGTGATGTCGCAGGAGAAGACCTGACCGTCGTCGACGAGCGCCTGGTTCGCCGCGAACAGTAGCGTGTCGCAGGTCCTGCGCAGCTCGTGCCGTGTGTCGGCGAGGCTGAGCCCGGACTCGAGCGTGATCAACCGGGCCCAGTCGTCGCTCCGCTGCCTGATCAGCTCCCCGGTGCGCATGAGCGCGGTGTACCGCTCGTGCCTGGTCAGTGAGCTCCGGTAAGCGGCGGCCAGCTCGATGGCGTGGCGCGCGTCCTCGGCCGTGGCCTTGGCAACGGTACCGACAAGCCGGCCGGTGTAGGGAAAGCGCACCTCGATCACGTCGTCGCGGACGACTGTGCGACCGCCGATGCGTGGGCCCTCACGTCGGGGTACCCACTCGGTGACGCGTCCTGCCGTGCTCATCACGAGGCCTGCCACATCAGTACGCCGGCGCCGGTGAGCATGAAGGCGGAAAAATACAGTTGATAGCGCCGGTTCGACAGACCCTGGTAGACGCGCCTGCCCACCAGCACGTAGGCGGCCACGACACCGGCGACGGAGCCGAGGAGCCCGACGGTCGGCAGCGGTGGTCCGTGCACCACGTACAAGGTGACGAGCTGGGACAGCGCGAACAAGGCGTAGGCGAGCGCGACCGTCCGATGGATCTCCTTCTTGTCCTCACTTCGGGCGCCCGCGTAGACAGCAAGGAGGCCACCTCCCATGTTGGTCAGCCCGTGGAGCAGGGCTATCGCGGTGATCGCCGGCCGGCCCACCGCCGCGCACCCGCGTCGCAGCCTGCGATGCGCCGCGGGCACCAGCCGCATCACCGCCACGCACACCAGCAGGGCGGCGACGGGGTAGCGGATGTCCATACCCTCGAGCACCAGAAGGGAGGTGAACATCCCCGCGACGATCGCCGGCACGGTCCACACCGCCAGCGCCGTCGCGTCCCGCGCCCTGACCGTGTGGTCGAACCGGATCTGCAGCAGGCTGAGCGTCAGCGAGGCCGGCAGCAGGACGTAGAGCAGCTCGACGTACTGGTACCCGAGTATCAACAGCAGCGGCGTGCCGAAGAACAGCAGGCCCACGCCGAAGACGGACTGGATCACGGCCAGCGCGGGGATGATCGTCAGCAGGAGCAGGAGGCTCATGTCACGAACTCACCCCGCCGGGCCGCGCTCCGGCGACCGCGCTGGTGCCGTCGACCAGCCCGGCGACCAGGTCCACCAGGACGTCCGCGTCATCGGAGTTCACCACCCGTGCCTGCGGGACCCCGAGCCGGTCGGCCAGCGCGGCCCGGTTCTGCTTGAAGGTGCCGATCGCCAGTGGTTCCTTGCCCAGCAGGCCGAGCTGGCGCAGGCCTTCACCCGCTCCCATGGCGTCGTTCACCATCATCACGCAGGCCGCGTCGAGTTCGGCCATGATCTCCAGCGCTTCGGGCGCCCGTGCCTCGAGAAAGTCCCCGCCGATCTCCACCACCACGAGGTCGGCCCGCTCCTCGCAATGGCCGATCAAGGTGTGCAGCATCGCCCGGAACCCGGCGGGCGGCACCCCGTAGGTGGACGGCATGCCTGCGTCGACGAAATCGGTAACGACGTCGTAGTTCGCGGCGCGATAATGCAGACAGTCCTTCGCCCGGCCGGTGCCACAGGCCTTGATCGCGGCCGTGCGCAGTTTCGGCAGGCGGCGCTTGACCGCGATGTTCAGGGCGCACACCATCGTGGTCTTGCCGACCTCGGCCGAGGTTCCACAGACGAACAGCACCGTCTTGCGCGACCGGTCCGGCGAGACGTCGCCGACCGCGACCACGGGCACGTCCGCGATGTTCACCGGCCTGCCCGCGACGGCGGGAAACCCGACGACTTCCATCGGCAGCGCGTGCGAGCCGTAGTAGGAGGGAACGGCCACGCACTGGGCGACCAGACCACCCTGCGCCACGAGATCCAGCTTGCACCCGGTCGCGATCGGCCCGGCCGGCAGCTCCCCGATGAGGTTCGTCCCGGAGCGCCGCGTGCCCAGTACGACCACCAGCACGTCGTCCCGGTAGAGCTTGACGGGTGCGCCCGTGCTGTCCTCGACATGGTCGTAGGCACCGGTGCTGTCGAGACAGCGGACGACAACCAGGTCGCCGTCGCGCGGCACCGGGTTGACCGTCGCCAGCTCCTCCTTGCCGTCGAGCAGGGCCGGACCGTTACGCACACAGGAGCTCACGAGCTTGACCGGCACGCCGGCCACCGTCGACCGCCACCCTTTCATCACACCGCTCCGGCGGGTTCACCCGACATGGCCGGACGGCTCACCTGGCTACCTGCCATCGAGCGCCACCAGCTGCACCGAGGACACGTTCCGTTGCTCGACTTCCTTGAACGACGCGACCGCCGTGTCGAGCGAGTCCACCGCGCCGTCGACGGCGTAGCTGTCCAGCATCTCGTCGAGTTCGCCCTGCAACTGCTCGCATGCGGCGGCGAGTTCGGCGCCTTCCGTTTCGCCGGCCGAAGTGCCTTCTTGCTCCGTCATGGAACGACCTCCTCTGTTTCGTACGCGAATCTCGGGTTCAGTGAACTGTGACGCTCCACAACTCGCGAGGATTGACGGCTACGTTCTCTCCGATCACCCGCTCACCGACAATCTTGTGCCGGCCATGGGCGAACCGGTTGTTGTCGAGCAGCAGAAGGTCGCCGCTGTCCATCGGGAAGCTGGCCTGCATGGTCTCGTCCGCGGCGTTGCTCACCAGATATTCCAGCGACTGCTGGTACTTGTCGAACTCGGCTATCTCGTCCTTCAGGTCGAGGATCTTGTCCTGCAGGTCCTGCTTGAGCCGGACTCCGACATCGAATCGATCGGTCATGTCCGGGAGCTCGTAGCACAGCGGCAGGTCGGAGTTCCGTTCCCGAACGTTGTTGGCCTGGAAGGTGATCGAGGTGCTCCGCAACCGTCGAAAGTGCTCGTCGAACAGGTCACCGTCGCGCTCGGCGAGCCGCGCGAAGAACCGTTGCCAACACAGCACGAGCGACTCCCCGCGCTCGCCCTCCGGAGTGTCCCGCCAGCCGGGGTCGACCATCAGCATCGCGAAGTAGGCCGGTCGCGGTGCGCGCCACGACCGTGCGGAGTGTGGGCGCAGACCTCCCGCCACGTAATGCACGGACTGCTTGGCGTACTCCCCTTTCCTCTTGTACTTGACCCGGTTGATCTGCGGATGGGGATCCTCCTTGTCCAGGTCGCTGCGCGAAGCGTAGTTCGCCAGCGGCTCACCGAACCCGCGGAGGAACTCCAGGTACCTTCCGGGTTCGGTGGCGAACCCGCGCACCAGGCAGATCCGGTTCTCCGCCATCACCTCCCGGGCAGCGGCGATGGTCCCGGGCACCGATCGTCCCTCAGCGAGGACCTCGGACCGCTGGATCGTCTCGGCCGAGACGTGGATGTCGTTGCGCATCGGTTTACTCTCCTTTCGACATCGTCCGGTTGGCCGCGAGGCCGCGGTCATGCGAAGACCGAGTCGTCTCGCCTGGCCGCGGTTCTCGGCAGCGCCGCCGCGCGATCGCGGTACCGCTTCGTCTCGTCCTGACTTCCGCCCGCACGCAGCATCACCGCCGCGAGCGCGACGAGGGTCAGCCTGCCGGCGTCGGGGCGGTCCGCGCGAGGACGAAGCACCGTCACCGCGTCCTCCGGCCTGCCGAGCCGCACGAGCAGGTTGGCCAGCTCGACCGAGACGTCCTCCTGATCGTCGTTACCGGCGAGGCTCTGCCGGTACAGCACCTCGGCGAGCTGCGGATCGTCGAACTCGCGGTCGGTGAGGCGGGCCAGCTTTCCCAGCGTGTAGGGGTGCTGTGGCCGTTTCGAAAGGGCACGCAACATCAGGCGCCGGGCTTCCCGCGGATCATTGCGCTGCCAGACGAACAGGGCGTAGTTGCACAGGGTGCGGGGATGGTGCGGGTCGAGCTCCAGCGCGCGCCGGTACCGCTGCTCGGCGTACTCCGGGTCCTGGTACTTGTGTTGTGCCAGCAAGGCGAAGTTGCTGTGCACCCTGGCATGGCGGGTCTGCGCGGTGATGGGGCGTCCGGCCTTCTTCTTGGCGTCGTCCGGTATCCAGTGGATCTGTTCGGTCCACAAGGTCAGCAGCCGGTTGTCGTCCGCGCTCTCCGGGTACCTGGCGCGCATATCGGCGAGCCCGATCGGGTCCTTTCGGCCCTCCAGGTATCCGAACCGTTCCATCGTGTCCCACTCGGAGACCGTGATGAGCTCCTTCAGCTCCTCCGGGTAGTCCGGCCTGGTTCCGGTGGCGTTGATCCGGGTGCCCGCCCGCAGTGCCGACTCGTCGACCTTCTCTCCGACCAGCCGGAGGAAGCGAAGAACATCCTCCTCCAGCCGCTCCTGACGCCCGATGAAGTCGACCTCCGCACCGGGCGGCCCGACGTAGGACCGGTAGATGTTGCCCAACGCACCCGGAAGGATCGAGACAGCCTTCCTGACGAACGTCTCGAAATCGTCGCTCTGGCAGTGCTCGTCGAGCGGGTACCGCGGCCGCCACCCTCCCTCCATTCGATAGGCCCAGTACGACCGGTACCACTCGATGGGGTTGCGGACGAACGCACCGATGTAGCGGTACCTCGCGCGGTCGTAGTACTCGAGGAAGTCGTGGTCGCGCATCGCCGGATCACCGACCAACGTCGCCTCGAGCCCGAGTTGCTTGACCGTGGACCGGATCCAGGTGCTGCCCGTCTTCGGGACCAGGAGCAGGAGTGCGTTGCTCTTGGTGAAATGCAGTGCCATGGGCGTCTCCGTGAGATCGAACAGCGGCTTCGGTTTCGGCGAGATGAGTTCGGAAGCGGAGTGCGAGGTCGGGTAGTGCCTCCCTCGGCCGCGGGAGGGACTCGTCGGCTCCGGGCCGGATCAGGCAGTGCAGGAGAACCGGCCCTTCCGTCCGGTCGGCGGCCAGTTTCAGCCCCGCCAGTACCGCGTCGATGCCATCACACCGCCAGGCCGCCCGGTAACCGCAGGCCAAGGCCACGTTCGCGAAGTCGACCTGCTCGGCGTTGCTACGTTGCCCTCCGGTGGACTCGTGCTGGCCGTTGTCCAGCACGATGTGCAGGAACGGCGTGCGGACATAGCGGCCCGCGGTGGCCAGCGTGCCCATGCGCATCAGCAGGGCTCCGTCGCCGTCGAAAACGGCGACCGGATGGCGGCTCGCGGTGGCAAGGCCGACTCCGATGGCGGGCGCGCAGCCCATCGAACCGGGCATGTAGAAGTGGTTGGGCCGGTCGTCGAGGCCGTACAGCGCTCGCGAGGTGTAGCCCGTGGTGGCGACCGTGGCCGTCCGAAGCGCATCGAGCTCCAGCCAGGTCTTCAGCACGTCCGACCGGCTGGGCCGCCTCCCCGCACGGAACACCTCGGCACGTTCCACCTGCCGAAGCGGAGGCCGGGCCCGCACCGGGCGCGTACCGGGGCCGGTGTTGTCGAACGTGGTCCTGGCCAGGACCAGCGCGGAGGACTCCCGCCGCTCGCCACGTTCGACGGCGGCCGCGAGCTGAGCCGCGGCGACTCCGGGCGCGGCATCGAGGTCCTCAGCGGGAATCCCCAGCAGCCGGAGCAGGTCATGCGTGACGTCGCCCATCATCCGATGCTGCGGCTCGTCGTCTTCCGCGGGCCACCCGCGACGGGACACGCCCAGTACCACCGGGATCCGGAACGGTTCGGTCAGCGAGCTGAGCGGGTTGGTGGCGTTGCCGAGACCGGAGTTCTGGCACAGGACCATGCCCTGTGCGCCCGCCAACCAGGTCCCCGCCGCGATCGCGACGGCCTCACCCTCCGACGTCGACGAAACGTAGGGCCCGGCACCGCTTTCCAGCAGCGAGTAGAGACCCGATGCGTACGAGCACGGCACACCGGCGATACCGGCGACCCGGTTCCGTGTCAGCTCGGACAGAAACCATGCTGGTTCCAGCAACTCGACACCCCCTGCGAGTACTCGTGGCGGGCCGGTGCGCGGTAGCGAGGCGTGCGCAACAGCCGCATCGTGGACGACTCCGGCGTCGTGGCCTCCGCACCGGTGCCGAGAACGTGGCGGGACAGGAACGCTGCCGTCAGCCGATCGCACGCCAGCCGATTCTCCGCACGGACGAGCTCGTGCCCCTCGTCCGGGAACAGCGCGAGCAGGGCCGCTCGATCGGCGCGGGCCAGCCGCATGAACATGGTGGTGGACATGTCGACGGGAACCCGGCTGTCGTTGGCGCCATGCACCAGCAGGACCGGACACTCCACCGTGGCCGCGTTGGTCACCGGTGACCTCTCCGCCAGCGTGGATCGCTGCACCGGGTCCCCGGCGTCGCCGAGGCGGCGGCGCACCATCGGGGCGGCGGTCTGCCAGTACTCGGGAAGCGAGTCGGCGAACCGCACCAGGTCCGTGAGCGGCGCGGTGGCGACGACACAGCCGAACCGCCGCGACGACGTCGCCGCGAGCTGCAGGACAGCGTAGCCGCCGTAGCTGCCGCCGACCAGCGCGATGCGGTCCGGGTCGGCGTGGCCGCGCCGGACCGCCCAGTCGAGAGTGTCCTCGAGGTCCTCCTGCATCGCGGCACCCCACTCCCGGTCCGCGGCGTTCACCCAGGCCGACCCGAATCCCGTCGATCCGCGGAAGTTGGGGTCGAGCACCGTGTAGCCCTGCCGGGCCAGCCACACGCGCCGTTCGTCGTACTCCCAGCGGCTTCGCCGCCACGGACCGCCGTGCACCAGCAACACGGCGGGTGGAGGGGTGTCCCGCGACGAGTCCTTCCCCGGTGTGGGTGCGGCGAGAAACGTGACCGCGTGCCGCCCCGCCCGCAGTGCGACGCTCACCGGCCGGCAGGTCAGCGGTGCGCCGCGCGGCGCAGGTCGCGCCCGCACCACGGGGGTCACGACGTCACTGCTCGGTCGGTACACGAAGTACCGGGCCTCCGCGTCGGCCCGATGCTCGGCGCACAGCCATTGGCCATCGCTCTGCCGCCGCTCCAGCACAGCGGGCTCGCCGCCGAGCCGGCGTCGCAGTGCGCGAAGGGCCGTCCCGGCGTCCGCGTGCAACGCAACGGTGCGTCGGCGGAACCGTTCAACCTCCGCCAACTCGGGCCGCCCGGTCGTCGACGACGGCAGGATCTGGCCGATTCCGGCCCACCGCACGGAAAGAAGGGTCTCGGCGACGGTCGCCCGCTGGTCGCCGGCACACCGTAGACCGGCCAGCCGGGTACCCTCCCGGCCATCCGGAAGCACGAAGTAGGCGGTGTGCCCGTCGGTCGAGAAATGGCTGAAGCGGGTACAGAGGGCGGCTTCGTGCGGGACATGCAGAAACAGCCCCTCCTTGCCATGGCCGCTGTGCCAGAAGTCTCGCGACCCATCCTGGTTCACCGTCTCGGTCAACCGCGGGGAGAAGTCGGTGTCGAAGTACACGGCGCCGTAGCCGTTGTTCTCCAGCGACATCACCCGATCCCCGGTGCGCAGGGAGATCACCTCGTAGTCGTGGCAACGCCGGTCACGCCGGTTCGACGCGACGAGAACCTCCGTCGGCCGGCGGGGACTGAGCCCGGCGACCCGCATCTGTGCCCCGGCCACCTCGGCCAACGGCGTCCACTCGCGCGTGCCGGCCGTGAACCGGTACAGCACCCAGTTCTCCGCGCCGGTGCGGTCCGCGACCGCGATTCCGACCCCGGGGGCGTGTGACCAGGTGAAGGCGCGGACGCGAGCCGGCGTGCCGCCGACCCGGTCCACCTCGCGGCCCTGCCGCACATCGAAAAGCACCAGGCTGGGAGCCGACGTCCCGCTGGACAGCCACGCGAGGTAGCGCCCGTCCGCGCTCATCGAAGGCGGACCCGCACGCTCACCGCCGGTCACTGGACGACCCCGGCGGGCCGCCCGTGCCGTGCCTGGCACGCGCGCACGACCTCGGCGATGGCGTCGCAATGCGGTTGCGGCGGTACGGATATTCTGACGCCGGGTGGAAAGTGCCGAGGGTAGTCGCGCAACTCGTGCAGTCGCCGTACCCGGTAGCCTGCCGTTTCGAGGTCCTCGGCCAGCTCCGCCGGTGTCTCCAGGCACACATAGTTCGCCTCGGACGGCCACACCCGCATACCCGGAACAGTGTCGAGCGCGGCGATCAGGCGGTCCCGGCAGCGTCGCGCGGCCTCGATGCTGTCCAGCACCGCCCGCGGCCGCTCCAGCAGCCGCCGCGCGGCCCGCTGGGCCACGCCGGAGACGCTGTTCGGCAACTGACGCCACAACGGACCTGCTCGCCGCCCGGCGAACGCGGTGGAAACGCCGAAGCCGATCCGCAGGTTCGCCAGTCCCCACGCCTTGGAAAAGGTGCGCAACACGAACAGGTTCGGGTGCTCGGTGACCAGGCGCAGTGCGGAGTCGGCGGCGAAGTCCGCGTACACCTCGTCCAGCAGGATCACCCCGCGAACCCGCTCGGCAAGCTCGGCGACGTCCTCGACGCCGAACTGGTATCCGAGCGGGTTCCGCGGCGAGGACAGCGAGAAGACGGCGTCCTCCTCGTCCGCATACGGTTCGAGCGCGGCCATCAGCCCGGCCGGCTCCCGCACCGCGACCGCGCGGCGTTCCCAGCCCTCTTGCGCGCACAGGCTCGCGGTGAGGTGGAAGTTCGGAACGACGTCCACGACCAGACCGCGGTACAGGGAACGCAGCAGCATCTCGACCAGTTGGGTCGCACCCGCCCCGACGCGCACCGAGTCCGGCGGCAGCGCGTGGTACTCGGCGACCGCCGCGGCGACGCCCTCGGCCCACACGTCATCCTTGCTGGTCACGTCCATCGAGTCCACCGCGGCGAGAATCTGCGCCGTGTGCTGCCGCGCATCGAGGAACTGGCTTCCCGTCCACGTCAGGTCGAGAGTCACACATACCTCCGCTTCTTGCCGCCGAGAGGAGTGATCCGGTCGCACTGTTCGAGAGTGATCTCCTCGTGCGGGAAAAGTTCCCCTACGGCCGCACGCAACGCGGCGGGCAGCGTGCCGGGGTCGTCGACCGCGGCATCGGGAGCCCATCGGAGTACGGCCGGCTCGGCCGTACTCACCAGCTGGAAGTCACGCAGCCCGGGCAGGAGGCCGAGCCGGTTGGTGATCGACTCGGACGGAAGCGCTCCGGTCCGCAGTCGCACGACCTCCGGTTCCCGGCCCCATAACCGGACCAGGGACTGGGTGCCGTCGGACCCGGTGTACAGCTCAGCGTGATCACCGGTTCGGTAGCGGAGAAAGACGGTGTCCCGATACAACAAATTGGTCAAGACCAGTTCCCCGGTACCGGACTCGCCGACGTCTCCCGCGTCGGTGCGCACCTCGAGCCGCACGTTGTCGGAGAAGACCTCATAGCCCTCGCCGTGGACGGTGCCGGCCGCGATCAGTCCGCCCTCGGTCGAGGCGAGCGCGTCCACCACAGGCGCGTCGAAGTAGTCGGCCAGCCTGGCACGGTCGTCGCTGTGCAGGGGCTCGCCACTGACCAGCAACAGCCGCGGTGACCACGGTGGCCGCCCGAGCCCGTGACCGAGCAGGGCCGCGCGGAGATCGAGCAGGTAGGTCGGCTTGCCATAGAGGATCTTCGCCCGGAGCCGGTCGTACACCCGGACGATGTCACCGGCCGCGCGCAGCTGTAGCCGTGCGTACAACGCGGAGTTCAGCGACGGCAACGGTTTGACGAAACTTCCCCGGCCGGCCTTGTTGCTGACGAAGAGGACGCCCAGGTGCCCGGTCGTGAACTCGTCCCGAGCGATGCCGGCCAGCTGGGCGATCTGCGCGAAGAAATGGTAGTTGACGCCGTACCACGCCGCGTCGTCCACGGCTACCCGCAACGGCGATCCGGACGTACCACTCGACGTCAGCGTACGGCTACCGGCCGGGCGGGCCGCACGGAAGTCGTCGGGCCGCAGGCTGTGGGTCGCGCGGTCCACGATCGGGAACGTGCCCAGCTCGTCACCCGGCATCCGCCGGTAGAACGGGACCTGGGCGCGAGCATGCCGGACCACGGCGTCCACGCCGGTGGTCCTCCCGGACCAGTCCTCGTGCATCCGGTGGACGTCCCGTACCGATTCGACCGTCTCGGAACCGGTCGCGGCGCCGGCCATAGCAGCTCCCCTCGCTGGTCCGGACTCGCTCAGGCGGACCGGGAAGCCTCCGGCAGCAACGACACCGTCTCATCGGAGCGGCCGGGAGGCACATACCGGCTGTAAAGATCCTTGGCAAGGTCGAGTTCCGCGTTGTTCGCGAGTTCGAAGACGCGGGTCAGGTCGACGATCTTTCCCTCGAGGTTCCGCATGGTGCGCTGTTCCCGCAACGCGCTACACAACTCCTGCATCGCGCCGATCGCCGCGCGCAGGCTCTGGTTCGCCCAGATCGCGACGGAGATACCCGCCTGCTCGAATACCTCCGCCAGCACGGTCGAATATTTCGTGGGAATAATCGCTACCGGAACCGACGAGCTCCATTCCCGCATGAAAGCGAGCACCTCGTCGGGTGAGGTCAGTTTGGAATGGACAAGCACCGCGTCGGCACCTGACTCGGCGTAGAGGGAGCAGCGGTCGACCGCCTCGGACAACGTGCGCCCCGCCACGAACGCCTCGCAACGGGCCACCAGGTACATGTCAGCGCCGGCAGTGTCCTTCGCGGCCTTGAGCCTGCCGCAGAACTCGGCTGGGTCGGCC
Organism: Amycolatopsis cihanbeyliensis; assembly: GCF_006715045.1. Taxonomy (GTDB): domain Bacteria; phylum Actinomycetota; class Actinomycetes; order Mycobacteriales; family Pseudonocardiaceae; genus Amycolatopsis; species Amycolatopsis cihanbeyliensis. The sequence continues at coordinate 874,170 of NZ_VFML01000001.1, forward strand.
AGCACCTGACCGTTTTCCAGGAAGGAGTTCACCTTCGGAAACACCTTGTCCTCGATGCAGGCGCCGCCGACCCCGGTACGAGCCAGTTTCCGCGATACCAGCCGCACGTTGTTGAAGTCGCCGTAGCCCGTGTCGATGTCGACAAGGCCTGGCACGGAAACCCGGTCGGCCACGAGTCCGATACGTTCGGTCACCTGCGTCCAGGAAAGCTCATTCGAATCGCGCAACCCGCTGGTCGCGGACAGTCCCAGTCCCGACAGCCATACGCCGGAAAATCCCGATTCCTCCGCTATCTGCGCGGAAAGCGCATCGTGGGCGCCCATGAGGAAGTCGAGGTCGGGACGTTCGAAGAGTCTGGCGAGCGCATGGGCCTTGGTCATAGTCTGCTCCTCCTGCGAAGTGTTGGTCGCACCAGGCGCGATCTCGGGCGGGCACGGCGGCACAGAATGTTCCGGTTTTCGGCCTAGCGTGTGCCGTCGTGCGGACACCAGACAGGGGACAACGTCTCGCCCGGCTCCGGAGAGCGCACCGTTCGCGGGCGTGGTGAACCAGTGCCCTCAGTCGAAGGCTTCGTGAGCCCGGCGACCCGGTCGCTCATCCGGCCCGACGAGGCACCCGGGAGGTCACGGCCCGTCAACAGGGTCATCGACCGCGCTCGTAAAATGCCGCCCAAGTACACGCGTTACCCCCAAGATTCGGCGAGTCGGAGCAACCGGCTGCGCCACACGCACGCGGGCGAACCATGATGGAAGCCCGAGTAATCAAGTCATGACCGCGAGACGCCCACAACCAAAGATCAGGTTCGCCCACAATCTATGATCGTTTTCGAAGTCGGCGTCGCCAGGGTATTCACCTCGGCGCTACCGTGCGTTCATGCGTTGAAGCTTCATCGAATCGCGAGAAGATGTCAACAGGCCGGCTGAGCATCATTCGAACGGAGCAGTCGGGTACTTTTTGTCGTACGGAAAATGGGCCGATCGGAGCACCGGTCCTGCATCCTGACGTCGCCCCATAAATCGTTTTCCGACACAATCAAGATCTACTGGGCTCGCGGCACAACTCCGACCGCGCCGGCAAGGAGCCGAGAAAGATCATGGAACGCCATAATCTTTCTCGGCTCGGGACACTCGAGCACGAAGCCGTACACCTACTTCGAGAATTGATCACAATTCTCGAGCGGCAGGTTCTGCTCCGAGGAAGGTTACTGCTGGGAGCCGGGCGTCACCATCGATGTCCCGTGCACGGCACGGAAACCGGGTCACTCACAGCGGCTGGAGCAGGGCGAGGCACTCGACGTGGTGGGTCATCGGGAAGGCGTCGAAGGCGCGTAGCTCCGCGAGGTGGTAGCCGTGCCCGGCGAAGGTGGCCAGGTCACGGGCCAGCGCGGCCGGGTCGCAGGCGACGTACACCACCCTCTCCGGATTTCCCTCCACAATGGATGTGACCACGGCGTTGCCCGCGCCCTTGCGCGGCGGGTCGAGCACGACGACCTCCGGCCGCTCGTCGACCTGCCGCAGTACCTGCTCCACCCGACCGGCCTGCCAGCGCACCTGCGGCAGGTCGGCGAGGTTCGCCCTACCGTCACGCACGGCCTGGCTGCTGGACTCCACGGCCAGCACGCCGCCCGCCGTGCCGACCTGGTCGGCGAGCACGGAGGCGAACAGCCCGGCGCCGGCGTAGAGGTCCCACACCCGCGCGCCGCGGGAGGACCGCGCCCACTCCCCGACCGCGGTGGCCAGGGCCTCGGCCGCCGCCGGGTGCACCTGCCAGAAGCCGTGCGCCGCGATCCGCCAGTCCCGGCCCGCCGCGTGCTGCACCGCGACGCCGCCCTTGACCTGCCGGGACTTTCCCTTGCCACGTACGGTCGTCAGCTCCCGCAGGTGGGTACGGCCCGCGCCGTCGCTGGTCACCTCCAGTTCGCTCCCCGGCCGCCACCGCGCGGACAGCGCTTCCTCCATCGCCTCCGGGACCGAGATCGGGCATCCGGCAAGCGGGATCACCCGGTGGCTGCGATGCGCACGCAGGCCGGCACGCCCCTCGTCATCGGCCACCAGCCGCACCCGGCTGCGCCAGCCGAGCGGGCCGCCGGGCAGCGCCTCGACCTCGACGTTGCGTTCCAGGCCGGCCAGCCTGCGCAGTTGCTCGGCGATCACCTGCGCCTTCAGCTCCCGCTGCGCCTGCGGCTTCGCGTGCTGCCAGTCACAGCCACCGCACAGTCCGGGGGCGGCCAGCGGGCACACCGGCTCGACCCGGTGCGGGGACGCCCGTAACACGCGTACCGCGTCGGCACGGCAGAACCCGCGTTGCCGATCCTCGGTGACCTCGGCCAGCACCAGCTCGCCGGGCAGCGCGTGCCGCACGAACACCACCCGACCGTCCGTTCTGGACACGCAGTGGCCGCCGTGCGCCACGGCACCCACCTCCAGCTCCAGGGTGCGGCCCAGCCAGCTGCCCTGGCTCGTCGTGGCACTCATCGTCGCTCCTCGTCCGAGCCGTTACCGCCACGTTGCGTGCCGTGCACGCCCCGGCGGACGTCGCCGGCGATCGGCCGCTCCCAGGATCCCGCCCCGGACCGCCGCTTGGAGGACTCCAGCTGCCACGGCACGCTGGTCACCATCACGCGGGGCTGGAAGAGCAGCCTGCCCTTCAGCCGCAGCGCACTCTGGTTGTGCAGTACCTGCTCCCACCAGCGTCCCACCACGTACTCCGGGATGAACACGGTCACCACGTTGCGCGGGCTGTCCCCGCGCACCCGCTTGACGTAGTCGAGCACCGGCTTGGTGATCTCCCGGTACGGGGACTCGACCACCTTGAGCGGGATGGAGAAGCCGTGCCGGTCCCATTCCGCCACCAGCGCCCTGGTGTCCGCGTCATCCACGTTGACGGTGACCGCCTCCAGGATGTCCGGCCTGGTCGCCTTGGCGTAGGCCAGCGCGCGCAGGGTCGGCTTGTGCAGCTTCGAGACCAGCACGATCGCATGGTTGCGCGAGGGCAGCACCGGCGGCTTGGCCTCCTCCTCACTCAGCTCCTCGGCGACCCGGTCGTAGTGCCTGCGGATGGCGGTCATCAGCCAGTACACCGCGGCCATCGCCACGATGGAGATCCACGCCCCGGCCAGGAACTTCGTCACCAGCACGATGACAAGCACCCCGCTGGTCATGAACAGGCCGAAGGAGTTGATCGCCTGCGCCCTGCGCATGCGGCGGCGGGCGTCCCGATCGGTCTCGGTGCGCAGCAGGCGGTTCCAGTGCCTGATCATGCCGCTCTGGCTGAGCACGAAGGACACGAACACGCCGACGATATAGAGCTGGATCAGGCTGGTGACCTCGGCATCGAACGCGATCACCAGCAGGATGGCGAACCCGGCGAGGAACAGGATGCCGTTGGAGAAGGCCAGCCGGTCCCCCCTGGTGTGCAGCTGGCGCGGCAGGTGCCGATCCTGCGCCAGGATCGAGCCGAGCACCGGGAAACCGTTGAACGCGGTGTTCGCCGCCAGCACCAGGATCAGCCCGGTGAAGAAGATGATGAACCAGATCCCCGGGGAGAAGCCGCCGAACACCGCGTTCGCCAGCTGGGCGACCAGGGTCTTCTGCTCGTACCCCTCCGGGGCGTTGACGAGTTGGGTCCCCGGATGCTCCGCCATCACCACCCCGGTCAGCCTGGCCAGGAACAGCAGGCCGAGGAACATGGTGACCGCCAGGGTGCCCATCATCAGCAGGGTGGTCGCGGCGTTGCGGCCCTTGGGCTTGCGGAAGGCGGGCACCCCGTTGGCGATCGCCTCCACCCCGGTCAGCGCCGCGCTGCCGGAGGAGAACGCGCGCAGGATCAGGAAGACCAGACCGAACCCGGCGAGGTGGGTGTCCTCCTGCACCAGGATGAGGTCCGCGCTCTCCGCGCGAACGTCCTCGCCCAGCACGAACACCCGGAACGCGCCCCAGCCGATCATGCCGAGGATGCCGACCACGAAGGCATAGGACGGCAGCGCGAACGCGGTGCCCGACTCGCGCACCCCGCGCAGGTTGATCGCGGTCAGCAGCAGGATCGCGCCGACCGCGAAGGCCACCTTGTGCGTGGCCACGAACGGCACGGCGGAGCCGATGTTGGCCGCGGCCGAGGCGATCGAGACGGCCACCGTGAGCACGTAGTCGACCAGCAGGGCACTGCCGACGGCCAGCCCCCAGCGGGGGCCGTGGTTCACCGAGGCGACCTCGTAGTCCCCACCGCCCGAGGTGTAGGCGCGCACGTTCTGCCGGTACGAGGCCACCACCGAGACCATCACCAGCGCCACGACCAGCCCGATCCAGGGGCTGAACACGTACGCCGACGCGCCCGCGACGGACAGCATGAGCAGGATCTGCTCGGGCGCGTAGGCCACGCTGGACATCGGGTCGGACGCGAACACCGGCAGCGCGATGCGCTTGGGTAACAGCGTGTGCGAAAGCCGGTCGCTGCGGAACGGCCGGCCGAGGACCAACCTCTTCGCCGCAGTGGTGAACTTGGACACCGCGAAAGCCTAAAGTGCGCCGGGGGCGGCGACGCGGTACGGGTGAGGGTAGGTTCTCCGACGGGTGAACGCCTACGGGAGGAGATTGCGGCGTGCACGTGGTGATCATGGGATGCGGCCGGGTCGGCGCGTCTCTTGCCGCTGCGCTGGGCAGACTGGACCACGAGGTGGCGGTGGTCGACAAGAGCCGGCAGGCTTTCCGGCGGCTCGGCAGCGAGTTCCACGGGCTTCAGGTGACCGGTAACGGCTTCGACCGTCAGGTGCTCGTAGAGGCCGGCATCGAGCGGGCAGGCGCGTTCGCGGCGGTCTCCAGCGGGGACAACTCCAACATCATCTCGGCCAGGGTGGCCAGGGAGACCTTCGGCGTGGAGCACGTCGTGGCCAGGATCTACGACCACAAGCGGGCCGCCGTGTACGAGCGGCTCGGCATCCCGACCGTGGCGACCGTGCCATGGACCACCGACCGGTTCCTGCGCACCCTGCTGCCGGACGGGGTCGCCACCTCCTGGCGCGACCCCACCGGCACGATGGCGCTGCTGCAACTGCCGCTGCACGAGAACTGGGTCGGGCGCAGCGTGCGCGACCTGCAGGACGCCACCGGCGCGCGGGTGGCGTTCATCATGCGGTTCGGCACCGGGGTGCTGCCGAAACCCAAGACCGTGTTGCAGGCCGACGACCTGGTCTACGTGGCCGCGCACTCGGGTACGGTCAGCGATGTCACCAGCGTCGCGGCGCGCGCGCCGGAGGAGGACTGATGCGGGTCGCGATCGCCGGCGCCGGTGCGGTGGGGCGGTCCATCGCCACCGAGCTGATCGACGCCGGGCACGCCGTGATGCTGATCGAGCGGGAGTCCGCGCAGTTCATGCCGGAGACCGTGGAGCAGGCCGACTGGGTGCTGGGCGACGCCTGCGAGGTGTCCACCCTCGAGGAGTCCGGGATCCAGCTGTGTGACGTGGTCATCGCGGCGACCGGCGACGACAAGGTCAACCTGGTGGTCTCGCTGCTGGCCAAGACCGAGTTCGCGGTGCGCAGGGTGGTCGCCAGGGTGAACACCCCCGCCAACGAGTGGCTGTTCACCGAGGCCTGGGGCGTGGACGTGGCGGTGTCCACCCCCCGGATGCTGGCCGCGATGGTCGAGGAGGCGGTCAGCGTCGGCGACCTGGTGCGGCTGATGACCTTCCGGCAGAGTCAGGCCAACCTGGTCGAGCTGACCCTGCCCGACGAGACCCCCCTTGCCGGCCGGCCGGTCCGCGACCTCACCCTGCCGGGTGACGCCGCACTGGTGACGATCCTGCGCGGGGAACGGGTGATCGTCCCCCAACCGGACGAGCCGCTGGAGCCCGGTGACGAGCTGCTGTTCGTCGCGCGCACCGACGTCGAGCCGGACATCCGCGCCGCCCTCGGCTACTGAACCCTTGTTGGCCGTACGTCAACAGCCAACTCGTGCGCATGAACAGCCAACTCGTGCGCGTGAGCGGCAAACACGGTTACCTGGGCGGCCAACACGCCGGGCTCCGGCGTGTTGGCCGCCCACGTAGGCGAGTTTGCTCCCCACGCGCGTGAGTTTGCCGTTCCCGTACGGGTTCAGGCCTGTTGCGGGGGCGGGGCCTGGCCGTACTTGATCCGGAGGTTCTCCTCCGCCTCCGCGTCCGAGGCCTCCTGCGCTTCGCGCAACGCCTTGAGCCGCTTGTCCGAGCGGCGGACCGCCCACACCACGACCAGCAGCGCGAGGCCCCACAGCGGGGCGCCCATCACGATCTTGGCGAAGGCCAGCCAGCCGGTGAGGTCCTCGTCGTACAGCCAGCGCTGCACCACGAACCGCCCGGCGAACACCGCCACCATCGCCAGCGTCGCGACGTCGTAGCCGTAGCGGGACGGCTTGTCCCTGCGCCAGGCCGTTCCGGCGCCGTTGATGGCGTTCCACACCACCCCGGCCAGCGGCCAGCGCACCAGCACCGACACCAGCAACACGCTGCCGTAGATCACGCTCGCCCAGATGCCGAACAGGAAGAAACCCTTGGCCGAACCGGTCCGGTAGGCGATGAACGCGGCGATCGCGACCCCGAAGAAGCCGGAGATCGCCGGTTGCACCGGCTCCTTGCGCACCACCCGGAGCGCGGTGATCGCCACGGCGACGCCCACCGCGCTCCAGATCCCGGCCTGCAGCCCGAACAGGGCGTTGGCGAGCACGAACACGACCACCGGGACCGCGGAGTAGACAAGGCCGGAGACACCGCCCATCTGCTCCAGCATGGTGGGCAGCTTCTCCTTCTCCTGCTCCTGTTCTTGTTCCTGCTCTCGCGGCGTCTCCCGCTCCCCCGACCCCGGGGACTCGGCCGCTGATTTCTCCGCGGTGCCCTCTTCAGCCTCGACCTGCTTGTCGGAGTTGGCAGCGGGCTCAGTCACGATGCGCGAACACTCATTCCTCGTTGTCACAGGTTGTCAAGGCCGGCGCGGCCCCACCGCGGACCGCGAAACCGGCTACGTGCTGGTCTGCAGCTCGTAGTACGGGTTGTACAGCACCTTCTTGCCGTCGCGGTCGGCCATCCTGCCACGCGCCTTGATGGTGCGGCCAGGCTCGATGCCCGGGATCCGCCGCCGGCCGAGCCAGACTAGCGTCACGCCGTCGGTACCGTCGAAGAGCTCGGCCTCCAGGGTAACCGCCTGAGTGTTCGGGCAAAGTTCAACACTGCGTAACCGGCCGAGCACGATCACCTCCTGGCCGGACCGGCAATCGCACGCACGCTGCGCCCCTCCCGCTTCCGAGCGCTTCGAGAGGTCGTCGGCGTCGAGATCCTGAACATCGCTGGTCAGCTTGCGAACCAACCGGCTGAAGTAGCCGCCGTCTTTGGCGGGCATACGCGGTACTCCTGTGCTCCGGGGCCCCCGACTCAAACGGCCCGTGCACGAACCAGCGTAACCCTTTCTGGGCACGAGAAACCGGTTTGCGCCATGATCGCAACGTGACCTCGACTATGCCCGCGCGCCTGGCTGTGCTGCTGCCGGGAACCGGCTCGGACGAGACCTTCGTCCGCTCGGTGTTCGCCGGCCCGCTACGCGCGCTCGGCGTCGAGGTGCTGACCCCTCCCCCACCCCCGAGCGAGACGCTGACCAGCGGATACCTGGCGAGGCTCGATGCCGACGCGGACGCGGCCGGCAGCCCGATCCTGGTCGGCGGCATCTCACTGGGCGCTCATCTGGCGACCGAATGGGCCCTGCGCAACCCCGCGCGCTGCGCGGGCGTGCTCGCCGCGATGCCCGCGTGGAACGGCCTGCCGGCGGACGCACCCGCCCGGCAGGCCGCACTGGTATCGGCGGAGCAGGTCGATCGGGACGGCCTGGAGGCGACGCTGACCCGCTCCGCGGCGACCATGCCGACCTGGCTCGCCGGGGAGCTGCACCGGGCGTGGCGCCGCTACGGCGACGGGCTGGTCCCCGGCCTGCGCGCGGCGGCCGCCCACCCCGCCCCCGAGCTGGCCGAGCTGCGCGCGCTCGAGGTCCCGGTGGGCATCGCCACCTGCACGGACGACCCCGTGCACCCCGCGCGGGTCGCCGGGGAGTGGGCGGCGGCCCTGCCCCGCGCTGCGGTCTGCGAGACCACCCTGGACGCGCTCGGCCGCGATCGGGAGTCGCTGGGCCGTGCCACGGTGCTCGCCTGGCTGCGGGCCCGCTAGGTTCCCTGCTCGGCCACGGCCACGAAACCACCCAGCCCGATCATGGTGGCTCCGCTGGCCAGCCGCTGGCGCGACCACCAGCGCGGGTTACGCCGCAGCCTGGCGCCGATCCCGCCCGCGAACAACGCGATGACCAGGTCCGCGACCAGCGCCATGGCGACGGCGATCAGGCCGAGCAGGACGAACACCAGCGCCGCAGGAGCTCGCTCGGGATGCACGAAATGCGGCAGCAGCGCCATGAAGTACAGGGCGGTCTTCGGGTTGAGCACCTCGCTGAGGATGCCCTGCAGCAGCGGCGACGTGGCCAGCCTCCTGGTCCTGCCGCCCGCGTCCACCGGTGGTTCCCCGTGCCGTCGCTGGAACATCAGGTAGAGCCCGAGGCCGACCAGGTAGGCGGCACCGGCGAACTTGACCACCGTGAAGGCGACCACGGAGGTGGCCAGCAGCGCGGAGAGACCGAGCGCGGCGGCGACCACATGCAGGCAGGCGCCGATCCCGTTGCCCAGTACCGAGCGCACGCCTTCCCCTCGCCCGCCACGCAGGCTCCTGGCCAGCACGTAGAGCATCCCCGGACCAGGGCTGACGGCGAACAACGCCGCCGTGCCCAGAAACACGAACCATTCGGCGAGACCTGGCATGGTACGACCGTACCAGAACGATTCAGCCCTGCTGTTGCTGTGTTTGCTGGGACTGCTGCGCGATGTGCTCGGCGACCGCGTCCGGCAGCGTGATCGGCAGCGGGGTGCGCACCGGCATCGGCGCGTCGCCGCGCGCGACGATCGTGCCGCGCACGATGTCCCGCAAGGTGTCCGGCGCCTGCGCCGCCTGCGACTGCGGACCCGCGATCACCCCGCGCAGCATCCAGCGCGGGCCGTCCACGCCGACGAAGCGCAGCGCCACCTCGCCGACCACGGCCGACAGTTCGGTCCCCCACTCACCCTCGCCGCTGGCCACCTTGGCGCCGTCGGACCGCAACTGGTCAGCCAGCTCGGCGCTGACCTCGTCCCAGAGCCCACCCGACCGCGGCGCCGCGTAACCGCTGACGGTCACCTGGCCGTGCGCGGTCACCACGTGCACCGCACGCACGTTCCCGCTCGCCTGGTCCATCTCGACCTGCACCTGCGAGCCGTCCGGCACCGGAACCCGCACCGACCCCAGGTCGATCCGCGGGAGGCCGTCCTCAGGGGCGTCGGCGAGGTCGTACGGCCCGTCCTCCCCGGTGACCGGTGCGGGCTCGTCCTCCTCCTCGTCGACATCCGCCGCGACGGCCTCGTCCTCCTCGTCCGGCGCCGGGTGCCGTTCCGCCCGTTCCGACCGCGCGTCCGCACCCCGGCGCTTGCGTCCGAAAATCCCCACTAGCTCTCCGTTCCTTCCACGGCGACCGTGCTGCCGAGCACGGCATGTCCACCGGTCGAACCGTATCCGCCCGCGCCCCGCTCGGAGGTCTCGAGTTCGGCGACCTCCACGAACTCGGCCCGCTCGACCCGTTGGATCACCAGCTGGGCGATTCGATCGCCGCGGGTCAGCTTGATCGGCTCCCGCGGGTCGTGGTTGACCAGGCACACCTTGATCTCACCCCGGTAGCCGGAGTCGATGGTGCCGGGGGTGTTGACCACGGAGAGCCCGGCTCGCGCGGCGAGCCCGGAACGGGGATGGACGAAGCCGGCGTAGCCGACCGGCAGCGCGACGGCGACCCCGGTGCCGACCACGGCCCGCTCCCCGGGGTCGAGCACGAGGTCGGAGGTGGTCACCAGATCGGCGCCGGCGTCGCCCTGCCGGGCGTAGTTCGGGACGGGGACGTCGGGATCGATTCGGGAAAGCAGTACCTGCACGCTGGACACGAACCGCGAGACTACCCTGAGGCCGTGGGCGAGAGCACAGGCGCGGCCGATCAACGGACGGACGAGGTGACGACGACGGGCGGGCAGACCGCGAAGGGACGGGTACTGCACAGTGAGCGGCTGTATGTGCCCTGGTGGGGGTGGCCGCTGCCGCTGATCGGCTGCGGCCTGCTCGCGGCCGAGATCCACATGGGCTACCCCGGCCTCCGGGGCTGGCTGCCCTATCTGGTCATGCTGCCCCTGGCCGCCGGGCTGCTGCTCGCGCTCGGCAGGGTCGGGGTGCGGGTCGCCGAGAGCGGCCCGGAGGGAACCCGCGAGCTGTGGGCGGGCGAGGCACACCTGCCGACGCGGTTCATCGGCGAGGTCGAGGTGATCGGCAAGGACCGTAAGCGCAAGACGCTCGGCCCGGAACTGGATCCGGCCGCCTTCGTGCTGCATCGCGGCTGGGTGGGCCCGCTGCTGCGGGTCACGGTCACCGATCCCGAGGATCCCACGCCCTACTGGCTGATCAGCACCCGCAAGCCGGAGGCACTGGCCGAACTGCTCCGCACCCGGTAACGGCGAAGGGGTGGCGAGCGAGCCGCTCACCACCCCTGTTGCCGTGTTCGAACTTCGATCGCCGCCGATCGCCGCCCCACTGTGATCTCGTGCCGGTGCAGTGGTCGTCAGCTCGTCAGGCGCAGTCGCGGCAGATCATCTGCCCGCCGCCGTCCTCGGCCAGCCGGCTGCGGTGATGCACCAGGAAGCACACCGAGCAGGTGAACTCGTCGGCCTGCTTCGGAACCACCTTCACCGTGAGGTCCTCACCGGACAATCCGGACAGGTCAGCCCCGGGCAGTTCGAAGTTCTCGGCGGTCGCGTCCTCATCGACGTCGACGACGCCGGACTGGGTTTCGCTGCGCCGCGCTTTCAGCTCCTCCAACGAGTCTTCGGCCAACTCGTCGGCCTCGCTGCGGCGCGGAGCGTCGTAGTCGGTCGCCATTGTCCCTCACCCCTGCGATCAGCTTTGATGTCAGATGGTCCGGGCCCCGAGTCTCGCCCGAGTCCCTTCGTGTCGCTGGACAACGTTCCAGCGCCCCTGTTTGTGCCCGGCTTCGCAGTGAGCCAGATCTCCCTGCGAGAAGATCCCGATCTACACCGGAGCCCGCAGAGGGTAGCCCATGGTGTACCCAGGCCGGAAACAGGTCACCCATGGATCGCGATACATCACCCGTCAGGACGATCGGCACGGGCCGCCGTTGCCCGGTTTGGGCAGGTCGGGCGGTTACCTCAGCCGTAAGAGGCCATCCGTCACACGAATTGGTATACCGACCGGAAGGTCCTGGACTGTAACGCCTAGGCTGATCAGCGACGACGGTGTTGACAACGACACGAACGGTGCGAAGGGACTAGCCAGGTGACGTCGGGGAGCGGCTGGATCGGCCATGGCAGCAGCCGGAAGTCGAAGCCGTACCGTAAGTATCGTCCCCTGCCCGCGCTCATCGTGATCGGCCTGCTGGGAGCCGTCTCGGTCTTCGTCTGGCTGAACGTGATCGTGCGCAACAGCGACCTCGACGACGCCGTCCGCTGCGAGCCCCCGGCCTCGCCACCGCAGGGCACCGTCTACACCTCACTCGGGCACAGCGGCCTCGGCGGCACCGCGCCGATCCCGCCGGACAAGGTCGCGGTCACCGTGCTGAACGCCAGCGGCGCGCGCAACCAGGCCGCGATGACCACCGAGGCCCTGCGCACACTCGGGTTCGACCAGGTGGGCGAGCCCGCCAACGACCCGGCCTACGACAAGCGGGAGGCGGTCTGCCACGGGCAGATCCGGTTCGGCGAGAACGGCGAGGCGGCGGCACGCACCCTGAGCCTGGTGGACCCGTGCTTCGAGCTGGTCAGGGACGGCCGCAAGGACGCAAGCGTCGACCTGGCCATCGGCACCACGTTCACCGGGGTGGGGCCGACGCCGGAAGCCGCGAACATCCTCGAGGAGCTCACCGCCTGGTCCCAGCAGCACCGGGACACCGGCGGCGGCGAGCAGGCGACCGGCGAGCAGGCACCGACCATCGCACCGGACCGGATCACCGAGGCACGCCAGGCCCACTGCTGACGGTGGAACCGCGCCGCCGGGCCCGTTCTCAGATGCGCGCGGCCCCGCACTCGATCAGCGCATCCCGCAGCGGCGCCGCAACGGAAGGGGCGGCCGCGCAGGTGAAGTCGGCACCGGCGGCCGGATCGGTTCCCGGAGAGGTGACCACGGCACCGGCCTCCGCCGCGATCAGCGCGCCCGCCGCCCAGTCCCACGGCGAGAGGCCGTGCTCGTAGTAGGCGTCGACCCAGCCGGCCGCCACGGCGCACAGGTCCAGTGCCGCCGAGCCGCTGCGCCGGATGTCTCGCACGTGCGCGAGCAGCTTGGCGGCCGTCTCGGCCTGCCGGCCGCGTCGCTCGGCGGCGTAGGCGAACCCGGTGCCCACCAACGTGAGGTCCAGCCGGGGCGGCGAGGACACGGACAGCGGCCTGCCGTCCAGGGTGGCACCGCCGCCCCGCACGGCCCGCCAGCGCCGCCCGCTGACCGGCTCCACCACCGCGCCGGCCACCGACACGCCGTCGACCTGCGCGGCCAGCGACACCGCGAACCACGGGTAGCCGTAGACGAAGTTGACCGTGCCGTCGATGGGATCGACGACCCAGGTCACACCCTCGCCGTGGGTGCCGCCCTGTTCCTCGCCGATCACCTGCTCACCGGGGCGCAGCTCGGCGAGCCGGGTGCGGACGAGCCGCTCCGCCTCGTGGTCCACCGCGGTCACCACGTCGGTGTCGGTGCTCTTGGTGCCGATCCGCAGCGGCGTGCCGTCCTGGATCGCCACCCGCGCGTCTCGGACCAGCTCGGCGGCCTCGGTGGCGACCCGCTCGGCAACATCGGACAGCCGCGACTCGATAACTCCCACGCGGACATGGGACCACACCCGGATAAAGTCACGCGTGCAGGCTTCTGAATCGAGAATGAAGGGACCACGCCAATGACGGCGACCCGCGGGTTCGGCATCGACATCGGCGGCAGCGGTATCAAGGGCGCTCTTGTCGATCTGGAGAGGGGCCGACTCATCGGTGACCGGCTCCGGATCGACACTCCGCGCCCGGCAACGCCGGAGGCCATCGCCGACGTGGTGGCCGGCGTGGTCGAGCACTTCGAATGGGACGGCCCGGTCGGCATCACGTTACCCGCGGTGATCAAGAAGGGCTGTGCGCACACGGCGGCGAACATCGACCCTTCCTGGATCGGAACCGACGCCGACACGTTGTTCGCCAAGCGGCTCGGCAAGGACGTCGAGGACGTGGCGATGCTGAACGACGCCGACGCCGCGGGTATGGCCGAGGTGCGGTTCGGCGATCCGGCAGGCCGCAAGGGTGTGGTCACCCTGCTGACCTTCGGCACGGGTATCGGCAGCGCGCTGTTCCACGACGGGAAGCTGGTGCCGAACACCGAGTTCGGCCACCTGGAGGTGGACGGCCACGACGCGGAGACGCGGGCCGCGGCCTCGGTGAAGGACGCCGAGGAGCTTTCCTACCCGGAGTGGGCGGAGCGGGTGCAGCGGTACCTGTCCGTGTTGGAGGGATTACTCTGGCCGGATCTGGTCATCGTCGGCGGCGGGGTGAGCAAGAAGGCATCGAAGTGGGTGCCCCTGCTGGACGTGCGAACGAGGATCATCGTGGCGTCGCTGCAGAACAACGCGGGTATCGTCGGTGCTGCGGCGGCCGCCGCGGAGGGTATCGAACACTGATTCCGGCATGCGGAAGCACGCCGGGGAGTGATCGCTTCGCGACGGCCCGGCGCATCATCGTTACAATGGAACGCGGCCCACTGCTGCGGGAGGCAAACTCCCAGGCTGGGGCGTGTTCCCCGAATCTGAGGAAGCTGGGACGTACGTGTCTCGGCTCGTCATGATCGACCGCTGTGAAAGGGCGTACGTGGCAGCCGCAAGAACCGCAACCAGAAGCGGGACGAAATCAACGAGCGCCGCCAAGACCTCGACGGCCGCCGAGAACACGGCGGACGACCCCGACACCACGGGTGACGCGGCCAAGAAGCCCCGTCCGAAGTCCCCGGGCCAGAAGTCGGCCGCGAAGAAGGCTCCCGCGAAAACCACGCGTGCCCGCAAGGGCACCAAGGGTGAGGGCGAGGAGACCAAGGTCGAGCTGGCCGCCCCCGGTGAGGAAGTCGATGCCGCCGACCTCGAGGACGTGGACCTCTCCGACCTCGAAGTGGACGCCGTGGAGGTCGACGTCGTCGACGCCACGGTGACCGAGGAGGAGGCCGACGAGGAGGAGGCCGGTAAGGGCGGCAAGCCCACCGACCCCGACTTCGTCTGGGACGAGGAGGAGTCGGAGGCCCTGCGCCAGGCGCGCAAGGATGCCGAACTGACCGCCTCCGCCGACTCGGTACGCGCGTATCTCAAGCAGATCGGCAAGGTCGCGCTGCTCAACGCCGAGGAAGAGGTCGAGCTCGCCAAGCGCATCGAGGCCGGGCTGTACGCCGCCGACCGGGTGCGGGCAGCCGAGGAGGAGGGCGAAAAGCTCACCACCCAGATGCGCCGCGACCTCAAGTGGATCGTGCGCGACGGGGAACGGGCCAAGAACCACCTGCTCGAGGCGAACCTGCGGCTCGTGGTGTCCCTGGCGAAGCGCTACACCGGACGCGGCATGGCGTTCCTGGACCTGATCCAGGAGGGCAACCTGGGCCTGATCCGCGCGGTCGAGAAGTTCGATTACACCAAGGGGTTCAAGTTCTCCACCTACGCCACCTGGTGGATCCGGCAGGCCATCACCCGCGCGATGGCCGACCAGGCGAGGACCATCCGCATCCCGGTGCACATGGTCGAGGTGATCAACAAGCTCGGCCGCATCCAGCGTGAGCTGCTGCAGGACCTCGGTCGCGAGCCCACCCCCGAAGAGCTCGCGAAAGAGATGGACATCTCCCCGGAGAAGGTCCTGGAGATCCAGCAGTACGCCCGCGAACCGATCTCGCTGGACCAGACCATCGGCGACGAGGGCGACTCGCAGCTCGGTGACTTCATCGAGGACAGCGAGGCCGTGGTCGCGGTGGACGCGGTGTCGTTCACCCTGCTGCAGGACCAGTTGCAGTCGGTGCTGCAGACCCTGTCCGAGCGCGAGGCCGGGGTCGTCCGGCTCCGGTTCGGCCTCACCGACGGCCAGCCGAGGACGCTGGACGAGATCGGCCAGGTCTACGGGGTCACCCGCGAACGGATCCGGCAGATCGAGTCGAAGACCATGTCCAAGCTGCGCCACCCGTCCCGCTCTCAGGTCCTGCGGGACTACCTGGACTGAACTCGCGAAAAGGCACTGAGCCAGTCGAGACGAAGGCCAGCAGACCGATCGGTCTGCTGGCCTTCGTCTCGTTCAGCCGCGCCGAGCTCCCGTCGGCCAGACGACCGTCACGGGCAACCCGCGCTCACGCGCCGCGTCCACCACGTCGGCGGTCCCACCGTGCCCGCCGGAAGGTCCGCCGTCCCATACGGCGACCAGTGCGGTTATGTGGTCCAGCAGGTACTCGCTAGCGGCCATATACGCCTCCCGGTTGGACTCGGCGAATGGCAGCGTGTGCACCGTGTGCGCCTGGCTGATCAGCGCGTCGAAGTCCGCTGCGTTGTCCGGCTTGACCTTGTGCTCGCGGTAGTCAGTGGCGGGTAGCACCACCTCGATCGCCCCGCCGAGTTCTAGCACCACTCTGGCGAACACCTGGTCCGCACCGCGCGCCAGGCAGGTCACACCCACCAGGCTCGCACCAGTGTGTTCGGCAAGCACACCGCGGATGCCCTCGGCGACAAGTGACACCGTGTCGGTGGTCAGGTTGGAGTGTCCGGAGATCCCGATACGCGGCAACAGTTGCCCTTTCTCAAGTGGTGGCCAGTGTGGCGACGGCCTCGCGGGCCTCCCGCATGGTGGGCACCGTAGCGAACGGGGCCGACTCCGTATGGAACTCCCGCAACTTGGTGCCGACCCGGCCCGATACCCATTGCCCGGCTAACGGGACAGCCTCGCCGATCAACTCGGCAGCACGATCGGGCTCCCGAGTGATCAGGTGCGTGCGGGCCAATCCGATCAGGTCGAACGCACGGTTACGCGCGTAGCTGGGATGCCGCGAATCCAAGGCGCGGCCGATGTAGCGCTGCGCTGCGCGGGCATGCTTGCCATCGAACCGGGCGAGGTCCCGGTAGCGGGCGCCTATCACTCCTGCAAGTTCGGCCGCATCGAGGCTGCGAACCGTGGGGGTGTCCGCGTCGCCATCACGCAGCCCCTCCGCGTGGTGGTCCTCGGCGAGGCCGACAGCACGCTGGAACGCACGTGCATCACCCTGACACGCGTACGCCCATGCTTCGCGGGTGGCGAGCACTGCCCGCAGCCGTGGGGTAGCGGTGCGCCGACTCCCGTACTGCGCAAGCTGCACTGAGGTTCACCCCGGGTAGTGGACACCGAGTTAGCAGGACCAGTCGTCCTGCTGAAAGGATGTCCTCATGCCTCCTCGCAAGCGCCGTTCGTACACGGCCGAGTACAAGGTCGAGGCTGCTCATCGCGTGATCGATTCCGGCCGGACGATCGCTGAGGTTTCCCGCGAGCTGGGTATCGACGCGGGCATGTTGAGTGTCTGGGTCAAAGACGAACGTCGACGGGTCACCGCGGCCGAGGTCCACGGAGACAAACCTCTGGAGGCCGCCGAGCGGGCCGAACTGTTGCGGTTGCGCGGACAGGTGGCCGAGCTGGAGAAGGACAACGCGTTCCTGGTAAAAGCTTCGGCGTACTTTGCCGCGATGCAGAAGAACCGGCCCGGTTCGCTCTGATGGCCAAGTACGCCGGCCCCGACAAGTTCGCTGACACCACCACTTCGCCGCCGAACACGCGGTTCTCAGTGCGGCGTATGGCGCGGCTGCTGGGCGTGTCGAGGGCGGGCTACTACGCGCATGTGAAACGTGTGGCGGCAACGGTGTTGACTCCGCGGCAGCAACGCCGAGCCGATCTCGAGGTGAAGATCACCCAGGCGCACAAGGACTCGAGCGGGATCTACGGGTCGCCGCGGATCACCGCCGAGCTGCGTGAGCAGGGCGAGGTGGTCACAGCGAAGACCGTCGCCAAGATCATGGCCTCGATCGGGCTTGAGGGCATCAGCCCGCGCACGTTCAAGGTGAAGACGACAGTGGTCGATCCGGCCGCGTCGTTCCCACCGGATCTGGTCGACCGGCACTTCGACCGGGACCGGCTCGACGCGGTCTGGCTGACCGACATCACGTACCTGACGTGTGGTCAGGGTGACATGTTCCTGTGCGCGATCCGGGACGGACAGTCCCGGAAAGTGTTGGGCTACAGCGTATCCGACCACATCGGCGCCGAGATGGTCACCGACGCCATCGATGCCGCCGTGGGCACCCGTGGCGGCAGATGCCGTGGCACGATCCTGCATTCCGACCGTGGCGGCGAGTACACCGCGCACCTGACAGCGACGGCGTGCTTCCGGCACGGCCTGCGCCGGTCGATGGGCGCGACCGGAATCTGCTGGGACAACAGCCCAGCGGAGTCGTTCTGGTCGACGTTCAAACACGAGCACTACTACCGGCACGCCTACGCCACGAAGACAGAACTCGTTGCCGCGATTGACAAATGGATCAGCTTCTACAACAGTACGCGGCGGCACTCCGCGATCGGGATGCTCAGCCCCGACAACTTCGAGCAGGCACTCCGAACGGCGGCCTGACCCCCTCGTAAGCCCCTGTCCACCATTCGGGGTGAACCTCACACCATCTCAAGTCCATCGACCGGGCGCTCCAGGTCGTAACACTGGCGGGCCAGCGCGGCGAGCGCTATGGCGGTAAGCGCGTTGTCGCCCGCCGCATGGGCGAGTTGGACGGCGATGACGTAGTAACGCTGAGCCTGAACGTGTTCAGCGGCGTCCCACGCCATCGATGCGGCGATCTCGGCCAGTTCAGCGCCGAGCCGGAACGCACGAAGCGTTTCGGGCGTGTTCTGCGGGGCCTCGCCCAACCGACGAGTGTGCACGCCGAGTTGGGCGACGACAGCGGGACGCGATAGCGCGCCGGTACTCGAATGCCAGGACCGCAGTGCGTGGACGAGATGGGCGACGGCGTCCAGTTCGGGTGACGTGAACGGCTGGCCTACACGCGAACCGACAGCGGGAGCGACTGGCCAGAGCAGCGGCCGGAGTTCAGCGGTGAGCGCAGCTCCGGCCAACATGCCAGTGCCAGTGAGAAACGTGCGGCGATTGGGCGGCATCAGATCATGCTCGGTCATCGCAGTGACACGCTCGATGAGGCCCCCGAACTCCCACGATGCGGGCGCTCGGCTTGCCGCCGCGTCGGTGACCCGTGCACCCGTCTCGGCACGCCCAGGCGGAGTAAAACCCAGGTCTGCGTCATGCACGGCACCGAGCACGTGTCGCAGCCCAGCCCGGTAGGGCGCGCCCGGCCGGCGCACCACTCCACGTTCCAGTTTCGCCAAGTAGTGCGCATCCAGTTGGTAGCGGCGGCCTGTTGTCTCCCAGAGCCAGGCATTCACTTGTTCGGCTACCTCGGCGCGGCTGGCGTGGTCATTAGGCACAGTTGGAGATGGCAGGCGCTCACGCGCGGCGCGCAACAGACGATTTGGTTTCGACATGGTCCCTCCGGTGTTGTGCGCAGCGTAGTCGCACTGACGCTAAGTGTCATTCATCGCAGCGATCTGCCCCAAGCTTCCCCAAACAGCCCCTGGCAGCCCCGCTGGATGGCCTCCCCACAGCCAGTGAAGGGCCCGACGCTCATCATCATGATCGGCTCACCGCTTGTACTCCTCATTCTGCTGGCCCCGCTCGCGTTGGTTCCATTAGCGACAGTGGTCGCCCGTTCGTGGTGGAAGCGCTCCATCTCAGCAGCTTTGCTCCGCTCACGGCTGCGACGCCGTAGACGCCGACCCGCCCAGCTACCGACGGGCTCCACGCGAGCCTGCCGGGCACCGTTGCGGAGGTCGGACCGATGAATGCGACCGAGCAGGCGCTGGCTGCGTATCCCGAGCTACGGCGCCTCATGGAGTTACGCGACGCGGGATGGATGTTCCTGCCGCACACCGATCCCGACGGTGAGCTGGTCGAGGTGCGTGGCGTACGCGCCTGGCCGGGCACGGGCAGTGCCGACGCCCTGCTGGTCCGCTATGTCACCGATGCCGCCGCGCTGCGCAGCAGCGCCGACGGAGTGGTGTGGCAGCGCGAAGGCGGACTGGTCGAGGTGGTCGACGGGCTGCTGACCCTGCCGGCTCCCGGTACGCCGGGCGCTCCCCGATTGGTACGGGGCTCGGCGCCGGGCAAGCTGTGGCTGCCTCGAGATGCGTAGCTTCGCGTGACCGGCACGCCGTTCGGCCGGTCAGCCGTTGCCCGCTCCGCTCTTCCGGCGGGAGCTCGAAACGACCAGTGCGATGCCCAGCAGCGCCATGACCACGCTGGCCGGGATGTGCAGGGTCGAAGGCAGCAGGTGCAGTTGCACGAACCAGGATGTCGATCCGCTCTGCGCGACGCGGTTGATGAACCCGCCGACGCCCTGCACGATCAGCAGGATTCCGAGCATCCCGATCACGATTCCACCATCCCCTTCTCCCCGGCCGGTGTCAGCACCTGCCACAGCGGGCCCACGACGAACCAGATGCCGGTGACCAGGCCGAGCTGGGGCAGCCAGGCGGACCACAGCGGGGTGGTCCGCTCGGGAGTACCGACGACGAAGATCAGCACCAGCAGTACGGACGCCGTGATCGCACAGGCCAGCACGCACTTGCCCCATTCACGCCATTCGTACCGGGTCCGGCTCGGGCCCCGCTTCGGGCGTTTCGGCGGCGGCGGGCCGTCGGCGAAACGGTGCGCGAAGCGGGCGTCGGCCCAGCGCACCATGCTCGGTCCGAACACGACGCTGAAGCCGAGGTACGCGGCGGCGAGGCCGTGCACCCCGTTCGCCCGCGCACCGTTCCCCACATCGATCATGGTCGCGACCAGCACACCGACATCGACCAGCGGTGTCGCGGCGAGCAGCACGAGCCCGGTTCGGCGCAACCGCAGCACGTACCTCGCGACGAGGCCGCCGACGATGAGGACCCAGAACCCGACCTCGCCGGCGGCGATCACCGCGGCGAGCGGGTTCTCGGCGAGGAAGTCCTTCAGGTTGTCCACGGCACCAAGCGTGCGACCGCGAGCCTCGCGCGCGCGTCGGCCGCGGGCAGGAGCCGACCGTCATCAGTTCGTAGGACGTCCCGTCCGTGCAGGATGTGCTGAGATGGTGCCGTGCGGCCGTCCACGAAGCTGTCCCGGTTCCGGCTGAACCGGCTGCCGCCGTACCAGCAGGACGTGGTGATCGCCTGCTTCACCTTCCTCTGCGGCAGCGTGTTGTACCTCGCCGGGCTCTACGAGCTGTTCGGCAACCCCGCGGACGCACCGTTCTGGCTGCGTATCGCGGTGTACGGTCTGCTGTGCTCGACGCAGCTCCTGCGGCGGCGGGCGCCCGGGCTGGCGCTGGGTCTCGGCACCATGCTGCTGGCCGCGGACATGGCGCTGCTCGGCCTGGCCGCGCCGCCCCTGGTCGCGTTCTCCGACCTGGTCTACGCCGCCACGCTCTACGGCTCCACCCGGTTGAGCCGGGCGATGATCCCGGTCGCCGCGATCGGGACACTCAGCGCGACCGCCGCCTCCCTGATCCTGGCGCCGGACTGGCGGCTCGGCGTGCTGGCGGCCTTCGCCTGCCTGCCCTTCCTGATCACTCCGGTGTGGTGGGCCGCGAATGTGCGGCAACAGCGGGACATCGCCGATTCCGAACGCGCCAACGCCGCGCAGCTGGCCAGAATAGCCGAGCTGGACCGGGAAGCCGCCGTCGCGAGTGAACGGTCCAGGATGGCCCGAGACCTGCACGACATCATCGCGGGGCAGCTGTCCGCCATCGCGATCCAGTCGGAGGCCGCGCTGTCCATGGCCACGGCCGACGAACGTTCCGGGCTGATGCACACCGTGCTCGAGTCGGTGCGCGGCAACAGCGTGGACGCGCTGGCGGAGATGCGCGCGATGATCGGCCTGCTGAGGGCGGACGACGACGGAACCGAACGGACGGCACCCGCCCGGCTGAGTGAACTGTCCAAACTGGTCGAATCGGCCCGGGCGAGTGGCATGGAGGTGGAGGTGGACATCCGGCTCGACACGAGCAGCGCGTTACCGACGGCGGTGGACCTGACGGCGTACCGTATCGCGCAGGAGGCACTGACCAACGCCGTCAAGCACGCACCGGGAGGTACGGCCACCCTCGCCGTCCGCCAGCACGAGGGGCGGGTGCACGTGGAAGTCACCAACGAACTCGGCCAGGCGCGCGCGGCCGAGGGCACCGGGACCGGGTTGCTCAACATGCGCGAGCGGGCTCAGGCCATCGGCGGCTCGTTCAGCGCGGGTCCCGGCGGGCGCGGCTGGCAGGTGTCGGTGGTCCTCCCGATACCCGACGGCAGGACGGAGCGGGCGAGCCGATGACCATCCGGGTACTCGTCGCCGACGACCACGGTGCCGTCCGAGCGGGTTTGGCGATGATCCTGAACCACGCCGAGGGCGTCGAGGTGGTGGGCGAAGCCGCCGACGGCGCGGCCGCGATCCGGCAGGCCAGGGCGCTGCGGCCGGACGTGGTGCTGATGGACGTGCGGATGCCCGGGGTGGACGGCATCGCGGCCACCAGGGAACTCGCCGGCGCCGGCACCTGCGCCGTGCTCGTGCTCACCACCTTCGACCTCGACGAGTACGTCTACGCGGCGCTGCGGGCGGGGGCGGCCGGGTTCCTGCTCAAGTCGGTGGACTCGGCGCGGCTGGTCGAGTCCGTGCGCCTGGTCGCCGCGGGCGAGGGCGTGCTGGCCCCGCAGGTCACCCGCACCCTGATCGACGCCTTCGCGGCCAGCGCCCCGCGGACCGCGACCGAGCCGGACGGTATGGATGAGTTGACCGAACGCGAGCGCGAGGTGTTCGTCTGCCTCGGTGAGGGCCTTTCCAACGCGCAGATCGCCGGCAAGCTGTTCATCGGCGAGACCACGGTGAAGACCCACGTGTCCCGGGTACTCACCAAGCTCGGGCTGCGGTCCAGGGTCCAGGCGGCCATCCTGGCGAAGGAGCACCAGTCCGCCGGATGACCCTCGCCCGATCGGATACCCTGCTGCGCGATGGGCGTGCTGCGAACACTGAATGTCGACGACGTCCTCGCGCATCATCGCGACAGCCGCCTGAACCGCCGGCTCCGGGCAAGGGACCTGGTCGGCGCCGGGATCGGCATCATCATCGGCACCGGCATCTTCACCCTGGCCGGGGTGCAGGCCAAACTGCACGCCGGGCCGTCGGTGACCCTATCCTTCGCGATCGGCGCCGTGGTGGCCGGGCTCACCGCGCTGTGCTACGCCGAGCTGGCCTCGGGCATGCCGACCGCGGGCAGCGCCTACACCTACGCCTTCGCCACCCTCGGTGAGGTGTTCGCCTGGCTGGTCGGCTGGGACCTGCTACTGGAGTTCGCCCTGGGCGCCGCCGTGGTGTCCCGGGGCTGGTCCGGCTACCTGGCGAACCTGATGGGCCTGCCGCCCGACCTGTTCGGGGAACAGGCCACGGTGAACCTCGGGGCGGTGCTGATCATCGCGGTGCTCACCGCGGTCGCCGCGCTCGGCATCCGCCAGTCGGCACTGGTCACGAATGTGCTGGTGCTGGTCAAGGTCGGGGTGTGCGGGCTGATCCTGCTGGTCGGGGTGTTCTTCGTCGACCCGGCGAACCTCAGCCCGTTCGTCCCGCCCGCGCAGCCGGCCGGCACCGGCGCGACCGGGCTGCAACAACCGGTGGCGCAGGCGTTGCTCGGCGTGCAGCAGTCGGTCTACGGCTTCGCCGGCATGCTCACCGCGGCCGCGATCGTCTTCTTCGCCTACACCGGGTTCGAGGCACTGGCCAATCTCGGCGAGGAGACCAGGAAGCCCTCCCGTGACCTCAAGATCGGCATCCTGGGTGCGCTGGCCGTCTGCGCACTGCTCTACCTCGGCGTCTCCCTGGTGCTGACCGGGATGGTGCCGTACGTGAACATCGACGAGAGCGCCCCGCTGGCCGCCGCCTTCCAGTCGGTCGGCATGCACTGGATCGGCGCGCTGATCTCGCTCGGGGTGGTGGCCAGCCTCACCTCGGTCATGCTGGTGGAACTGGTGACCCTCGGCAGGATCGGGTTCGCCATGGGCAGGGACGGCCTGCTGCCGCGACGCCTGGGCACGGTCCATCCACGGTGGGGAACGCCACACCGGATGACCTTCCTCGCGGGCGCCGTCATCGCCCTGCTGGCCGCCTTCGTCCCGATCGCCGCGCTCGCCGACCTGGTGAGTATCGGCGCACTCGCCGCGATGATCGTGGTCGCGGTGGCCGTTCCGGTGCTCCGCAGGCGCAGGCCGGACCTGCGACGCCCGTTCCGGGTCCCGTTCTCCCCCGCCGTCCCGATCCTCGCCGCGCTCGCCTGCCTGTACCTGATGCTCAACCTGAACCTGCTGACCTGGCTCGCCTTCGCCGGGTGGCTCGCGCTCGGCCTGGTGATCTACTACGGCCGCCGGACCGGGCGGTGAGTGCTCACCCGGGTGGCGGGCTGCCGTTGTCCCAGAGGTCGGGTCGCAGCCAGGCACCGGTGACGATCCGGCGCGCCACGGCCGCCTGCTCGGCGGGCAGCACCAGCAGCACCCCGCCGGGCGCCGCGCCTTCCCGCCGCAGCGCCGCCGCGAGGTGCTCCACCGGCTGCAGGTGCACCCCGCGGTCACCCAGCGAGGGATAGGTGTCCACAACGGACACCAAGGTGCCCTCGGAGCCGACCAGCATCCCACCGAGGACGACGAAATGACCCACCCGCCACCGGGACATCCACAGTGGAGGCATCCCGGTGTGCAGGTAGTCCTCCAGTGCCCGCTCCGGCGTGTCCTGCGCGCCGAACAGCCCGGTGGCCACGTTGGCCAGCACCGCGACCCGGTCCAGCCGGTAGAGCCCACGCAGCAGGTGCTCGACGGCGTCGACCTCCCAGCCCCCGCTGGCCGGGACCACGGCCAACCGGCCGGCGGAAAGTCGCTCGACCGCCCGCGCGACCCCGGCGGCCGAGGTACCGGCAGCGGCCGGGTCCCTGGTGGCAGGCAGGGCCAGCCGGAAGTCGGCCCGGCCGGACTCGGTCTCCGGCCGGCCGGAGTCGGCCGAAACGTCGCCCTCGAGCAGCACGGAACCCGCCGCCAGCGCGGCCTCCTCCTGGTCGGGCACCGTGAACCCGGCGGCGCGCAACGCGGCGAGTGCCACGAAACCACCGCACAAACCGTCCTTCTGCGGCATTTCCGCGCGCGCCTGCACCAGCAGCCGCGGCGCGTGCGGGAACCAGCGCACCTCGTCCAGTAAGGACACTCAGTACCGCCACAGGTGCGCGTGCACGATCTCCGCGGCCTCCTTGCCTGCCGCCCAGGCGGCGTCCGAGGCCCGCACCGCCCGGAACGCGGCGAGCAGGTCGGCGCCGAGGACCTCGGGCACCACGGCCGAGCCCCGCAGTGCGGCATCCTGCTCCGCGGGGGACGCCGGCAGCCGCTCGATCCCTCGCGCGGACCGCTCCCGCGCGGTCCAGGTGCCGGGGTCCTGCGCGATCGGTTCCGGGGGTGTCAGCCCCTGCTCGATGCCGGCCGTCCCGGCGGCGAGCACCACGGCCAGCGCCAGGTACGGGTTCGCCGAGGCGTCGGAAGGCTTGAGCTCCACATTGGCGTGCCCAGGGCCGAGCAGCTCGGAACCGGGCACGTAGCGCAGCGGCGCCTCCCGGTTCTCCACTCCCCAGAACGCGTAGGCGCCGGCGAAGTACCCGGGCCGCAACCGCAGTCCGGAGGGCACGCTCGGCGCGGTGACCGCGGCCACCGCGGGCAGTTCGCGCAGCAACCCGGCGAGATAGGCCGCACCCTCCGGGCCGGGTCGCTCGCCGGTGCCGGACAGCAGGTTGTCGCCGCCGCGCCAGATCGAGGTGTGCAGGTGCCAGCCGTTGCCCGCGGCCCGCGGCGCGACCAGCGGCGCGAAGCTGACCCGCAGCCCGTGCGCGTGCGCGGCGGCATGGATGGTCTGCCTGGCCAGTAGCTGGTCGTCCGCCGCGGACACCGGGTCGGTGGCGGCCAGGGTCAGTTCGACCTGCGCCAGCCCGTACTCGGCGTGCACCTGGCCGATCCGTAGCCCGTTGGCGTCCAGATCGTGCAGCAGCGCGGCGATGAAGTCGTCCAGCGGCACCAGCGCGTGCGGGCTGTACGCGGGCCCGCCGTGCCCGGGTGCGGACTCGACGTCCGCGCTACCGGCGGGTGCCACGGCGAACTCCAGCTCGTAGCCGGCGAGCAGCGTCAGGCCCCGCCGCGCCGCGGCCTCGACCTGACGCTCCAGCACGGCACGCTGGCAGTACGGCCACGGCGACCCGTCCGCCGCCAACTGCCGCCCCGGCGCCCAGGCCAGCGCACGCTGCCCGGACAGCCTGCGCAACCGCTCCACCACCGGAACCAGCCGGACATCACCGGAGGGGGTCGGCAGCACCGGCTGGTCATAGGTGATCACGTCATGGCTGTCGAATACGGCGAACAGCGAGGTGACCCCCACGCCCCTGGCCGCGGCGTCGGCGAGCCCGCCGATCGGGACGATCCGCGAGCGCGGGATGCCGTTGTTGTCCGCCCACGCCAGGTGCACGCCGCTCACTCCGGCAGCGGCGAGGTCCTTCGCAGCCGCGGACGCCGCCTTGGTCATCCGGGCATCCTACTCAGGGTGGTTCCGGCAGGTCATCCACTTTGCCCGGTTTGGCCTTCCCGGAACGCAACGCCACCCCGGCCACCACCCCCAGGGTGCCGATCGCCTCCAGCGGGGTGGGTACCTGGCGCAGTACGACCAACCCGGTCACCGTGGCGGTCACCGGCAACAGCGCGAGCAGCAGGGCGAACCGGGCCTGCCCCACCCGCCGCAGCACCAACTGGTCCAGCGCGTACGGCACCACGGTGGACAGCACGCCGACGCCGATCCCGAGCAACAGCAGTCGTGGTGATCCCCACACCCCGCCGGTGCCGAGCGCCAGCGGGCACAGCACCACGGTGGCGAGCGCGAACCCGACGGCGAGGCTGTCGATCCCACCGCCGCCCAGCGCGACCCGCCGGCCGAGCAGGATGTACCCGGCCCAGGCCGCGGCCGCGGCGAGCGCGAAAGCCACCCCTGCGGGGCTGCCGGCGAGCTGGACATCCGCGATGCAGAACACGCCGGCGGCCACCAGCGCGAGTGCGGCGAGATCGCGTGGCCCGCGCGAGCCGAACGCGGCGACCACCACCGGGCCGACGAACTCCAGCGCCACCGCCGTGCCCAGCGGCAGGCGCGCGATGGCCTCGTAGAACACCACGTTCATCCCGGCGGTGACCAGGCCGAACGCGCCGGCCAGCAGGAGGGCCCGCCCGCGCCATGCGGCCCGGCCCGGCCGCCGCCATGCCAGCAGCACCACCGCGGCGCCGAGGCAACGCAGCCAGGCGACCCCGGCGGGGGTGGCGACGCCGAAGAGCCAGACCGCCATGGCCGCACCGAGGTACATCGAGATTCCGCTGAGAACGAACAAGGCGGGCGCCGGAATGGTCCCCAGCCGCCACGAACGCGAGACAACACCCACCCCTGCATCGTGCCTGACCGGGGAAAACACCAGGAACCGGGAGCGGTGTCCCGCATACCAGGATTCGATCTACGGCATCCGGGGTAATTCGTCGTGACACACCTCCCACAGGCGCGGGAACACTTGCGAGCCACAAAACGTCTGCAAGAGTAGAGCCAGCGAGCACCGCGGAGCCGGGGCCGACACGGGCGCCGGAGACAGGACCGGGAGTGGTCGCGGCTGGAAAGATGGCATCGGACCCGATGCCGGGACGGAGGGAGACTCCCATGACTTCACCTACGCTCACCCGCCCCGAACTGACCGCTGCAGACCGTTGCGACCGGTGCGGCGCCGCGGCACAGGTACGCGCCATCCTTCGTACCGGCGGTGAGCTGCTGTTCTGCGGCCACCACGGCCGTGAGTACGAGTCCAAGCTGAAGGAGCAGGAGGCCGACCTCCAGCGCTGAGCACGCTCAGCAGGTACCGGCGGAAGGCGGGGACCCGGGCGGGTCCCCGCCTTCCGCTTCACACGGTGTCCAGTACACCCTCGAAGGCCACCTCGGCGGCGCCGAGCAGCTTCACGTCCACGCCGAGGGCCGAAGGCTCCACCCGGACCCCGCCGACCGCGCGGCTGACCAGGCTGCGCTGCCGCACCTGCTCCCCGACCCAGTCGACAAGGGTGTCCGGCAACGCGGTGAACAGGTCACCCAGCACCACCAGTTCCGGGCCGAGCAGGTTGACCACGTTCACCAGGCCCAGGGTCAACCACTCGGCGAACTCACCGAGCCGCTCCAGTGCCGCCGTGGGGTCCTCGGCCAGCTTGCGCAGCTCCACCACGAGCGCGCCCCGCGAGCTGTCCTCGGCAAGGCCCAGGGCGCGGCACAGGGCGGCCTCGCCGACCTCGGTCTCCCAGCAGCCCTGGTTGCCGCAGTAGCAACCGCGACCACCGGGCCGGATCACCATGTGTCCTATCTCACCGACGTAGCCCGCGGCACCGCGCAGCGAGGATCCCTGGGCGACCACTCCCCCGCCGACCCCGACATCGGCCGAGACGTACACCGCGTCCGCGGCGCCACGGGCCGCACCGCGCAGGTGCTCGGCCAGCGCGCCCAGCTCCGCGTCGTTGCCCACCAGTACCGGGATCCGCAACACCGCGCCCAGCCGGTCACCGAGGGTGACATCGCTCCAGCGCAGATTCGGGGCCTCGCGAACGAGGCCGTCGGAGCGGCGCACCACCCCGGGCACCGAGATCCCCGCGGCCATCGGTCGTACGCCGAGGTCGCCGGCCAGTACCGCGGTGGACTCCAGGATGTGGGTGATCACCTCGTCCGGCTCGCGGGTCCGGCCGTGCAGGTTCCAGCTGTTCCGGCCGAGGATCTGCCCGCCGAGCCCGACCAGCGCGATCGCCACGTGCTCCACCTGGACGTCCACCGCGAGCACCACGGCCGCCTGCGGCTGCGGCAGCACCAGCAACGAGGGCCGCCCGGCACCGCGGCCGGGTCGCGGCACGCGCTCCTCCACCATCCCGGCCTCCGCGAGGCCGTCCACCAGTGCCTTGATGGTGCTGCGGTTGAGGCCGAGCTCCGTCGCCAGTGCCGCCCTGGTCAGCGGGCCGCCGACGTGCAGCACCCGCAACAGGGTCGTGCGGTTGTACCGACGCACCTCGTCCGGCCGCGCCACGGATGTGCTGGTCACAACGTGAGTGTCCCACCATCACGCTCAGCGAGCCGCGACGGTCGCGCGCTTGCGGGACAGCGCGTCCACCGTGGCGGCCAGCAGCAGCACGAGTCCGGTGACGATGGACACCACCGCGGCATGCTGTTTGAGCAGGCCGAGCCCGTTGGCGACCACGGCGAGGACCGTGCCGCCGATCACCGCGTCGAACACCCTGCCCCGGCCGCCGAACAGCGAGGTCCCGCCGATCACCGCCGCGCCGACCGCGAACAGCAAGGTGTTCAGCCCGCCCGCCTGCGGGTCCACCGAGCCGACCTTGGAGGAGTAGACGATGGCGCCGACCGCGGCCACCGAGGAGCAGACCATGAACACGCTGGCCCGGATCTTGGTCACGTCGATCCCCGCCCGGCGCGCCGCCTCCCGGTTGCCGCCGACCGCGTAGATGTGCCGCCCGTACCGGGTGCGGTTCAGCACGTAGGTGCCGATCGTCAGCAGCACCAGCACGATCGGGACCACGTACGGCACCCCGGAGATCACGATGCTCGGGTTCGGCGACCGGTTGATGGTGAGAAGGTAGGTGGCCACGGCACCGAGCGCGGCGATCCCGACCACCCTGGCCAGTACCAGCGCGGTCGGCTGGGTGACCAGCCCGCGCCGCAGCCGGGAGAAGTGCCTGCCCAGGGTGGCCCCGGCGAACCCGCCGGCGGCCACCACGAACAGCAACCAGCTCCCCGCGATGGACAGGTTGCCGTTGGCCACCTGGTTCAGCACCGGGGAGGAGCTGATGCCCAGCACCCCGCCCTCCCCGATGAACTGCAGGATCACGCCCTGCCACGCGAGGAACAGGGCCAGGGTCACCACGAAGGACGGCATCCCGATCTTGGCGACCAGGAAGCCGGTGATGCAGCCGATCGCGGTACCCACGCACACCGCGAGCAGCATCTCGATCCACGGGTTGGCCGCCATCCCGGACAGGGCGATCACGATGGCCAGCGTGGACATCGCGGCGCCTGCCCAGATCCGCAGCAGCAGCGCGAGCAGCACCGCCAGCCCCAGCGCGGCGAGGAACAGGATGAACACACCGGTTCCCATGCCGCCGAGCAGGTTGCCCTGCTCCACGAAATGCATCGCCAGCACGGCACCCGCGACCCCGGATGCGGTGCCCGCGGAGAGGTCGATCTCGCCGACCAGCAGCACGAACACGATCCCCATCGCGATGAGGGTCTGGCCCGCGCCCTGTGCGAGCAGGTTGGCGATGTTGTTCAGGGAGAGGAAGACATCGGAGAGGCTGGCGAAGACGACCACCAGCGCCAGCAGCCCGAGCAGCGCGGGCAACGAGCCGAGCTGCCCTCCGCGCAGCCTGGTGAAGTAGTCCCTGATCGCCTCGGAGTTCGACATCGCCGTGGTGTCGATGCCGAAGTCGGTGATGGCGGCGTTGCCGGACTTGGTCTGGGTATCAGGCACGATCGGCTCTTCTCGGGCTCAGGTTCTACGGTGTCGTGTTCCACGGTCGGGTTGTTCAGGTCCGCCTGAGTAGCCTTCACAGGAGTGCGGACTCGGGGCGGGCCAGGCCGAGCTCCCCCGACCGGCCCGCGGTGATCAGTTCGACGACCTGGCCGTGGGTGACCTCCTTGACCGGTACCTGGGCCACCATCCGGCCCAGGTACAGCACGGCGATCCGGTCGGACACCTCGAAGACGTCGGCCATGTTGTGGCTGATCAGCACCACCCCGAGGCCCTGCTCGGCGAGCCTGCGCACCAGGTCGAGCACCTGCCGGGTCTGCGCGACGCCCAGTGCGGCGGTGGGCTCGTCCAGCAGCACGACCTTGCTGTCCCACAACACCGACTTGGCGATCGCCACCGTCTGCCGCTGCCCGCCGGAGAGCGCCGAGACCGGCGTGCGCACCGACTTGACCGTGCGCACCGACAGCGAGGCGAGAGTCTCCCGCGCCGCCCGCTCCATGCTCGCCTCGTCCAGCAACCAGCGGCTGCCCCGTTCCCTGCCGAGGAACATGTTCTGCACGATGTCGAGGTTGTCGGCCAGCGCGAGATCCTGGTATACGACCTCGATGCCGAGCCCGGCCGCGTCCTTCGGGCCGCGGATGTGCACCGGCTCGTCGCGGAAGGTCACCGTGCCGGAGTCCGCGCCGTGGATCCCGGCGATGCATTTGATCAGGGTGGACTTGCCGGCACCGTTGTCGCCGACCAGCGCGGTGACCTCGCCGGCACGCACGGCGAAGTCCACGTCGTGCAGGACGTGGACGGGGCCGAAACTCTTGTTCAGCGCGGTCAGTTGCAGGATGGGATCGGTCATGGTGGGTTCTTTCGCTGGAGGCCGGGGCGGGGAGCGGGAGGTGCGGGGGACGCGCCCCGCCCCGGCAGGCCGCTGGTCAGTGCCTGTTCCCGAACGCGCGACACGAGCGACTGCGCGGGTTCTTCCACTCGTCTCACGTGGTCAGGTCCTGTTCAGGAACACGGTCACTCAGGAAATGCCGAGCTCGGTACAGGTCGCCCGCAGATCGCCGGTGCACACCTCGGATGCCGGGACGTAGCCCGCGTCGACCACCTTCTTCACGTCGTCCTTGGTGATCAGCTGGGGCTCGAGCAGCACCGACTTGACCTCCCGGCCGCCTTCCGGATCCTCGCTGACATCCGAGGCGATCGCGTCCGCGGCGGCCTTGTCGCCCTTGGCCAGCGCCGCGGCCAGCTCGGCAGTGGCGTCGGCCTCCTCCTGGATCGGCTTGAACACCGTCATGTGCTGGTCGCCACGCAGGATCGCCTTCAGCCCGGCCGGGGTGGCGTCCTGACCGGTCACCGGGACCCGCCCGGCGAGGCCGTTCTTCTTCAACACGGTGATCACCGCACCCGCCAGCCCGTCGTTGGCGGCCACCACGCCGCCCACCGCGCCGCCGTTGCTGGTGAGGATCTGCTCGAAGGTGACGCCGCCCTTCTGGTTGTCCCAGTCGTCGATGCGCTGGCTCTGCACCAGCGTCAGCTCGCCGGACTCGTACAGCGGGCCGAGCACGTTCTGCTGGCCCTCGTAGAACAGCGAGGCGTTGTTGTCGGTCGGCGCGCCCTCGATCTCGATCACCTCGGCGCCCTGCTGCCCCTCGAGTGCCTGGGCCAGGCCCTGCCCCTGCAACTCGCCGACCTTCACGTTGTCGAAGGAGACGTAGTAGTCGGAGCTGCCGCCGAGGTTGAGGCGGTCGTAGTCGATGGTGGGGATGCCCGCGTTCTGCGCCTTGGTCGCCACCGCGCTGCCGACCTCACTGTTGATCGCGGCGATGACCAGTACCTTCACCCCCTTGGCGATCATGCCGTCGGCCAGGGTGCTGAACTTCTGCACGTCACCCTGCGCGTTCTGCACGTCCGGTTCGAAGCCCTCGGCACGCAACGCCTTCTCCAGCATCGGCTTGTCGAAGCCCTCCCAGCGGGCGGAGGTGGAGGTCTCCGGGAGGATCACCCCGACGATGCCGTCGGCGTCGCCGGACTCCGCGGGCGCGCTCTGCTCGGCTTCGGGAGCCGCGGTGTTGGCACCGCAGGCCGCCAGGGTGAGCGCCACTCCCATGGTCGCCGCGGCGAGGGCAAGCGGTCTTGTCCGGCCTCGTGTACGCATCCGTGGTCTTCCTTCCCATGCCGCCGCGCGACGGTCCGGACCGACCCGGCGCCCCATCGCGCATATGTTGTGGGCGACAACATATGCGGAGACACACCGCGAGGGAAGACACATTTTGGCAACGAACGGCTGGGGAACAACCCGGTGTCTTATTCAAATGTCGGGTTATTCAGGTCCGTAGCGTGCGTCACCACTGCAGTGACCCGCAACGACCTCCCGCCCGTCGCCCACCACCACCCACACGGTGGCGCTGCGCGCCGCGGTGACCATGGGCCTGGCGGCCCGCGGTCGCTGGGTCGTTCTGAATAACCCTCCGGGATCACCAGGAACGCAACATGGCGATGCGCTCCTCGAGCTGCTCCACGCTGGCCATCGCGATCGGCGGCCCGCCGCAGACCCTGCGCAGCTCGTTGTGGATCGCGCCGTGCGGCTTGTTGGTCCGGTGGTGGTACATCCCCACCAGCGCGTTCAGCTCCTTGCGCAGGGCGGCGATACGCTCCCGCACGCTCTGCGGCCTGGTCTCGGGCCGCTCGCTCGCGGTGTCCTTGCCGTCCTTGGCCGGTTTGCGCCGCTTCTCGTCGGCCAGCTGCTCCTCCTGCCGCTTGCGCAGCAGCGCCCGCACCTGGTCCGGCTCCAGCAGCCCGGGCAACCCGAGGTACTCCTGCTCCTCCTCGCTGCCGGAGAACACGGCGGTGCCGAAGGAGTTCCCGTCGTAGATCACCTGGTCCAGCTCGGCCGAGGCGCCCAGCGAGGTGTACGCCTTCTCCTCCTCGCCGGGCTCGTCCTCGGTACGGTTCGCCGCGACCAGCAGCTCGTCGTCCCAGCCGTCCTTCTCCCGGTGCGGCTTGCCGAGCACGTGGTCCCGCTCGGCCTCCAGCTCGCTGGCCAGCTCCAGCAGCACCGGCACGCTCGGCAGGAACACGCTCGCCGTCTCGCCCTCGCGCCGGGCACGCACGAACCGGCCGATCGCCTGCGCGAAGAACAGCGGGGTGGAGGCGCTGGTGGCGTAGACCCCGACGGCCAGCCGGGGGACGTCCACGCCCTCGGACACCATCCGCACCGCGACCAGCCACCGCTCGTTCGAGTCGGCGAACTGGCCGATCCGCTTGGTCGCACCCGGATCGTCGGAGAGCACCACCACCGGTTGCTCACCACAGATCCGGGCGAGCAGCTTGGCGTAGGCCCGCGCGGAGTCCTGGTCCGAGGCGATCACCAGCCCGCCGGCGTCGGGCACACCACCGGCCCGCACCTGGCTCAGCCGGGTGTCCGCGGCCTGCAACACCGAGGGGATCCACTCCCCGCCGGGATCCAGCGCCGTGCGCCAGGCGCGGGCGTTCTGCTCCGCGGTCAGCGGCTCACCGAGCCGGGCGGTGAACTCCTCCCCCGCGCTCGTCCGCCAGGACGCCTCGCCCGAGTAGGCGAGGAAGACCACCGGCCGGACCACACCGTCGGCCAGCGCGTCGGCGTAGCCGTAGGTGTGATCGGCCTTGCTGCGCATCGCGCCGCCGGAGCCCTCCGGCTCGTAGGTGACGAACGGGATCGGCGAGTCGTCGCTGCGGAACGGCGTCCCGGTCAGCGCCAGCCTGCGCACCGCGGGGGTGAACGCCTCCCGGATCG
Organism: Amycolatopsis cihanbeyliensis; assembly: GCF_006715045.1. Taxonomy (GTDB): domain Bacteria; phylum Actinomycetota; class Actinomycetes; order Mycobacteriales; family Pseudonocardiaceae; genus Amycolatopsis; species Amycolatopsis cihanbeyliensis. Next base: position 907,763 of record NZ_VFML01000001.1, read on the forward strand.
CGTCCCCCCAGGACTTCGCGTCCCCGCCGTGGTGGATCTCGTCCAGGATGACCAGCGTCTTGCGGTTCTCGGTCCGCACCCTGTGCAGGGTCGGGTGCGCCGCCACCTGGGCGTAGGTCACCGCGACGCCCTGGAAGTCCGAGGAGGTGACCCCGGTGGTGTTGCGGAAGTTGGAGTCGATCGCGATCCCGGCGCCGGCGGCCGCGATCGCCCACTGGTGCTTCAGATGCTCGGTCGGGGTCACGATGGTGACCGCCTCGATGGTGCGGTCGGAGATCAGCTCGGCGGCGATCCGCAGGCCGAAGACCGTCTTACCGGCCCCCGGGGTGGCGACCGCGAGGAAGTCCTTGGGCTTGGTCGTCAGGTACCTGGTGAGCGCACGGCGCTGCCACGCGCGCAGCGGGCGTGCGGTGGCGTCGTGTTCGGGCTGGGGTGCGGCGAACCCGCGCTGCGCATCAGCTGCCGGCGTCGGATTCTGTTGGGCCGTGTCCGACACGGAAGGTCCAACTCCTCTCGCGGGCATACGTGACAACATGCGAACGCCCCCACCCGGGCGGTCCGGCCTCCCTGCCGGTGCCGCGGTGAGGGCAGCGGTACGAGCCTACCTGGCGCCTCGCCACGGGTCCGGTCACGGCACGCGGGCCCGGCAGGGGCGCCAGGACACGCCGGTCGGGACCCGGCGAGCCGAACGCGCCGCGATGGACCATGCTTGATGGCGCGATGAGCGGAGCGGGATCCGAGGCCACGAACGGCGACGAAGGGCGACCTGCGGCCCAGCACGGGGGCGGCAGGAAGGGTCCGCTGCGCCTGCTCCGCCGCACGCTGAGCAAGGCGTGGGACGGCGCGATCTTCTCCGAGTCGGCCGAGGCCGCGTTCTGGCAGACGCTGTCCCTGCCGCCGCTGCTGCTCGGCCTGCTCGGCAGCGTGGGCTTCATGGGCGACTGGTTCGGCCCCGAGGTCGTGCAGGCGGTGAACGACAAGATCATCGCCTTCTGCGAGAAGATCTTCAGCGGCAGCGTGGTCAACCAGATCATCGAGCCGACGGTCGCCGACATCCTGAACAAGGGGAAGGGCGAGATCGTCTCGGTCGGCTTCCTGATCTCCCTGTGGGCCGGTTCCTCGGCGATGGCCTCGTTCGTGGACGCGATCACCGTGGCCCACGGCCAGTACGGTGTGCGCAACGACGTATGGCAACGGATCTTCGCCCTGCTGCTGTACCTGGTCGGGTTGATACTGGTGGTGATCGGGCTGCCGGTGATCGCGATCGGCCCCGACCTGCTCACCGAGTTCTTCCCGCCGGAATGGCAGTCCACCGTCGCCTACTGGGTGAGCACGCTGTACTACCCCACCCTCGCGGTACTGATCGTGCTCGCGCTGGCCACCCTGTACAAGCTCGCACTGCCTCGCAAGCTGCCCTGGCATCGGGGACTGCCGGGCGCCGTGCTGGCCATGGTGATCTTCCTGCTGTCCAGTGTCGGCCTGCGCATCTACATCTCCTGGATCACCACCACCGGCTACACCTACGGCGCGCTGGCCACCCCGATCGCGTTCCTGCTGTTCACCTTCTTCATCGGGATGGCGATCGTCAGCGGTGCCTACTTCAACAGCGCGATCCAGGAGCTGTGGCCGGCCAGGATGACCCGGCGGCAACGGCGCAAGTGGCGCAGGCTGGAGCTGGAACGGGCGAACGAGCGGATCCGGTCCGCGGAAGGCCGCAAGCTCTGGGAACGCACGACCATGCCGCTGCGCAGGCCGCCGCGGACCGAGCAAGCCGAGCAGGCCGAGCAGGCCGAGCAGACCGAGGAGCACGAGCAGCCGGACGCAGCAGGAAAGGACACGGGGGACACCGAGGACACCGGTGAGCAGGGCAGGGCTGAGCCCGCCGGCGGCGACGCGCCTGCCGGCGAGCAAGCGGCCCAGCGCACCGAGCGGTAGCGGTGAGCCCGCCCGGGGTTACTCCTCGCCGCCGGGTGGCAGGTTCTCGAAGATCCGCTTGCACTCGGGGCACACCGGCGAACCGGGCTTGGCGGACTTCGTCACCGGGAAGACCTCACCGCACAGCGCCACCACGTGCGAGCCCATGATCGCGCTCTCCGCGATCTTGTTCTTGCGCACGTAGTGGAACATCTTCGGCGCGTCGTCGTCGGTGCTTTCGGTGCCCTCGGGGCGGGTGTCGACGTCGGGCAAGGTCTGCGTACTCACCCCTCCATCATGCCTGACCGGCCCCCGCGGGACGAAGCGCACCGCCCGCTGTACGGCAGGATGAGCGCGCATGACGAGTACATCCCACCTGAACGTGTCGTCCGAGGTCGCGGACGCCCTCGCGGAGGGGCGCGGGGTGGTCGCGCTGGAGAGCACCCTGCTGGCGCACGGCCTGCCCGCGGGCCGCAACCTCGAGGTCGGGTTGCGACTGGAACGCACGGCCCGGGAGGCCGGAGCCACCCCGGCCACCATCGCGGTCCTGGACGGTGTGGCCCACATCGGCCTCGACCGACCGCGGCTGGAACGGGTCTGCGATCCCGGCGCGGGGCTGGCCAAGCTGGCCCGGCGCGATCTCGGCCCGACGATCGGACTCGGGCGGTCCGGGGCGACGACCATCTCCGCCACCTCTGCCCTCGCGCACGCCGCCGGCATCGGCGTGTTCGGCACCGGCGGGCTCGGTGGCGTGCATCTGCCGCTGCCCGGCGAGCCGGTGAGCTGGGACGTCTCGGCCGATCTCGGCACGCTGGCCGCCGTCCCGACCCTGGTGGTGTGCTCGGGGGTGAAGTCGGTCCTGGACATCGCGGCCACCCTGGAAGTGCTGGAGACCCACTCGGTGCCGGTACTGGGGTACCGCACCGAGCACTTCCCCGGGTTCTACCGCCGGTCCACCGGGCTGCCGGTGTCCCAGCGGGTGGACGACCCCGGCGCGGTCGCCGCCGCCGTCACCGCGCACCGCAGGCACGCGGGCTCCGGCATGCTGCTGGCCAACCCGGTGCCCGCAGAGTACGAGCTCGACCGCGAGCTGCACGACCGGTTGCTCGCGGAGGGCATGGCGCGGCTGCGGGCCGAGGGGGTACGCGGTTCGGACGTCACGCCGGTGCTGCTCGAGCACTTCCACAACGCCAGCGGAGGCGCCAGCCTGGACGCCAACGAGGCGCTGGTGCTGGCCAACGCGCGGCTGGCGGCCGAGGTCGCGACGACGCTGTGCCCGCGATGAGGGTCGTCGTGGTGGGCGATGCGGGCGTGGACCTGCTCGCCCGGCCGGAAGGCGGCATCGTGCCGGGCGGCGACGTGCGCGCCGGCGCCAGGTTGGCCTGTGGCGGTGCCGGGGCGAACACCGCGCGCACGCTGCGTGCCTGCGGTGCCGAACCGACGCTGGTGGCCAGGATCGGCGCGGACGCGGGTGGCCGGCTCGTCCGGGCCGAACTGGCGGCGGCCGGGGTGGACTGCGCGTTCGCGGTGGACCCCGAGACCGCCACCTGCTGCGTGGTGGTGCTGCTGGACACCGAGGGCCAGCGCAGCATGCTGGCCGACCGGGGAGCGGCAGCCCGGCTCCGCCCCGAGGACGTCGAGGCGGGCCTCCCCGGCGGGGCCGCGCACGTGCACCTTTCCGGTTACGTCCTGCTCGAGGAGTCCTCCCGCCCGGCGGGGCTCGCCGCGCTCGCCGCCGCCCGGTCCGCCGGGATGTCCACCTCGGTCGACCCGCAGGCCGCGGCACTGCTCACCGATGCCGGCGCGTTCCTTGCCGACATCCATGGGGTGGATCTGCTACTGCCCAACGCAGGCGAGCTCGCCGCGCTCACCGGCAGTCCCGATCCGGCCTCGGCCGCGACGCTGCTCGGCACGGTGGGCGCCGTGGCCGTCACCTCCGGCGAGCACGGGGCGGCCTGGGTGGACCGTGGCGGGATGACCACCGTCGCGGCCGAACCCGTGGACTGCGTGGACAGCACCGGTGCGGGGGACGCCTTCGACGCCGGGGTGCTCACCGCCTGGCTGCGCGGCCACTCCCCCGGCGGCATCCTGCGCTCCGGCACCCGGCTCGCCGCCCGCACCATCACCCACCTCGGTGCGCAACTGGTCACCTACTGACGTACCTATCGTTCGAACGCCGGAGCTGCTTGAGTTGGTCCATACCACTCTCGGGTGTTTGGAGCTGACATGTCGCGACGTCATCTGGCTGTCCCGATCACCGTCATCGCAATGCTGTCCGCGGCGTTCCCTGCCCTCGCTTCCCCCGCCACGGGCGACCAGAACCGCGACCGCGGTGTGCCGCCGCTGGAGGACGTGCGCGTCGCCACCACGGAAGTGGCCTCCGGGCTGGAACGTCCCACCGCCATCACCGCGCTGGACGACGGCAGCGAGCGCCTGCTGATCGTCGAGAAACCCGGTCGGATCCGGGAGTTCCATCCCGAAACCGGCCTCGCCACCGAGCCGGTGCTGGACATCACCGACCGGGTGAACGACGGCGCCAACGAACGTGGCCTGCTGGCCATCACCCCGGCGCCGGACTTCGCGTCCAGCCAGCACGTGTACCTGGCCTACACGAGGGCGTCGGACAACGCGGTCACGCTGTCCAGGTTCGACCTCGGCAGCGGCGCCGGGGAGGTGCTGCTGGCCCAGGAGCACGCGAGGTTCAGCAACCACAACGGCGGTGACCTGGCGTTCGGCTCGGACGGTTACCTGTACTGGAGCCTCGGCGACGGCGGCGGGGCCGGCGACCCCTTCGACGCCGCGCAGGACCTGGGCACCCTGCTGGGCAAGATGGTGCGGATCGACGTGAGCCGGGCCTGTGGGGGCCAGCCGTACTGCGTCCCGGAGGACAACCCGTTCGTCGGGACGCAGGGCGCCCGCGCGGAGATCTGGGCATACGGCCTGCGCAACCCCTGGCGGTTCTCCTTCGACTCCGCCGACGGCTCGCTGTGGATCGGCGACGTGGGGCAGACCTCCTGGGAGGAGGTCAACCACATCGGCGCCGGCACCGGCGGGACGAATTTCGGCTGGTCCTGCATGGAGGGGAACGAGGTGTTCAACCAGGGACGCTGCGATCCCAATGCCGACTACACCGCGCCGGTGCTCACCTACCCCACCGGGACCGCGGGGAACTGCACGGTGATCGGCGGCTACGTGTACCGGGGTGAGCAGTTCGCCGACCTGGTCGAGGGCACCTACGTCAGCACCGACTACTGCTCGGGTACCGCACGGGCGGTCCGGGAGAACGCCGACGGCAGCCACACCAGCGCCGAGATCGGCACCTTCCCCCAGCGGGTCTCCACGTTCGGCACCGACCAGGCCGGTGAGCTCTACCTGGCCACCGACCGGTCCGGCCAGCTGCACCGGGTCTCCTTCGAGGGCGGCTCCTCCGGCTGCGACGCCGAGGCATGGAACGCCAGCACCGCCTACGCGCCCGGCGACGTGGTCTCGCACGACGGGCGCAGGTGGGAGTCCACCTGGTACTCCACCGGCTCCGAGCCGGGAGCACCCGGTTCCTGGGCGACCTGGCGCGACGCAGGCGCCTGCTGAGGTCCACCCGCCACGGGTGACCGTTCCGCGCGTTCCTCGCCCGGAACGGTCACCCGTGGCAGCGGGTCAGCCGTTGATGATGCGATGGTCGGTGGCTTCCAGCGCCGTGGCGTCCCGGTGATAGCGGTGCGTGTCCTCGGCCTTGCGCGGCGGCCGGTCGTTCGCGATCAGCACCGCGACCCACGGCAGCGGGATGGACAGCACGATGAAGGCCAGCGCGAGCCACCAGGTGTGGTAGAAGACACCCGCCAGGATGAGGCAGGGGAACCGCATCCCCATCATCAGCGCGTACTTGCGCTTGCGGGCCGCGAACTGGTCGTCGTAGGAGGGTTGGGCCTCGGTGATCAGCACCGGAGCGGGGTGCTTGTCCGGTTCACTCATGCGGGCACCACCTCCGCGTCCATCGTCCCACCGCGCCCGCTCATCCGACAGCGGGGGCGCCCAGCCAATGCAACGCCGCCACGACCAGCGTCTCCACTCCCGTACGCAGGGTCGGGTCCAGCACGGGGGCGAACAGCGCGGAGTGGTTCGACGGCACGTCCTGCTCGAACCGGCCGGCCGCGGCCGCCTCGGTCACCTGACCCGCGTCCAGGCCACCGACCAACCAGAACACCGAGGGCGCCCCGGCGGCGCGACCGAGCTCGCCGAAGTCCTCGCTGCCGGTGACCATCGGCGCTGGCACGGCCCGCTCCGCGCCGAAGTGGTCCCGGAACACCGTCGCCAGCTCCGCCGTGGCCGCCTCGTCGTTGGTGGTGACCGGAAACCGGGCGATCTCGGTGATCTCCGGCTGCCGCGGCGCACCGGCGGCGGCCGCCTCGCCGTCCACGATCCGCCTGATCGCCGCCAGCACCCGATCACGTATCTGCTCGTCGAAGGTCCGCACGTTCACCTCGAGGGTGGCGTGATCGGCGATGATGTTGTGCGCGGTACCCACCTGCATCGAGCCCACGGTGACCACGGCCTGCTCGGTCGCGGCGATCTCCCTGGACACGATCGTCTGCAGTTTCAGCACCACGGATGCGGCCAGCACGGCCGGATCGACCGTGGTCTCCGGGCGGGAACCGTGCCCGCCCCTGCCGTGCAGCACGACGCGCAGTGCGTCGGTCGCGGCCATCAGCACCCCCGGCCGGGTGAGCACCCAACCCGCGGGCCCGGGCACCACGTGCTGCCCGAGCACCACCTCCGGCGTGGGCGCGCGCTCCAGCACCCCGTCGCGCACCATCGCCACGGCGCCGTCGCCGACCTCCTCCCCCGGCTGGAAAACCGCGAGCACGGTGCCCGACCACTGCTGCCGCTGCTCCGCCAGCAGCCGGGCGGCACCGGTCAGCCAGGTGGCGTGCATATCGTGCCCGCAGGCATGCATCACCGGCACCTCGCGCCCGCCGGCCGACTCGTCGGCCACCCGCACCGTGCTGGCGTACTCCAGGCCGGTCCGTTCCTCGACCGGCAGGGCGTCGATATCGGCGCGCAGCAGCACCACCGGCCCCGGTCCGTTGCGCAGCACCCCGAGTACGCCGGTGCCACCGATTCCGGTGTGCACCTCGTACCCGGCGGCGGACAGCCGCGCTGCCAGCTTGCGCGCGGTCTCGTACTCGGCGAAGGACAGCTCCGGGCTGCGGTGCAGATCGACGTAGAGTTCCGTCAGCTCGGGCAGCAACTCGGGTAGCCCGGCCAGCACGGTGGCGCTTCGCTCGGTCGTCACCGGACCATCTGATCACGATTCGGGCCGGATGGCAGCATCGTCCGCGCCTCCTCCGGCGTGTACGGGCTCGGCATGGCTCGGGTCGCGGACACGCGCACACGCCGGTTCATGCCACGATAACCACCGTGAGTAGTGATCTTCCCGAGTTCTCCGCCGAGTTCTGCGCCCGCCTGCGGGAGGCCTTCCAGCGGACCGGTTACCACGTCGACGGGGTGCTGGCCGCACTCGGCGGGCAGGCGCACGCCGCGCTCGGTCGGAACGAGCCCGAACCCGCGAGGCGGGCCAGCGAGGACCTCGCCGAGCTGGGCACGCTGATCCGGCTGTTCCTGCTCGCCGGCACCGAACCGGAACCGGCCGTGCGCGCCGCGCTGCACCCCGCAGGGGTGGCCGAAGCACTGGAGGCCGGGCTGCTGCGCCGCGCGCGGGACGGCCTGCGGGCGGCGCTGGACCTGCGCCCGCACGGCGCGAACGACGCCTCCTGGTGGGTGCTGTCCGACCTGGACTCCGAGCAGGCGGGCGCCCCGGCGCCGGTGGATCACGTGCTCGGGGTGGGGCACGCCTCGCTGAGCCTGGTGCGGGCCACCACCCGCCGCCCGGTGGGCAGCCTGCTCGACCTCGGTACCGGCAACGGGGTGCAGGCGCTGCACGCCACCCAGCACGCCGAGCGGGTCACCGCCACCGACGTCTCCGCCCGCGCACTGGCACTGGCCGGAGCCAACCTGCGGCTCAACGGGGTGCGGGGCGAGCTGCTGCACGGCGAGTGGTTCGCGCCGGTCGCGCGCAGGCGGTTCGACCAGGTCGTGTGCAACCCGCCGTTCGTGGTCGGCCCGCCGCGGGTGGACTACATCTACCGCGACTCCGGGCTGGCCGGCGACGACGCCAGCGCGCTGGTGGTGCGCCAGCTCCCCGGGTTCCTCGCCGAGGGCGGGATCGGCCAGCTCCTCGCCTCCTGGCTGCACGTGGAGGGGCAGGACTGGGCCGACCGGGTGCACCGGTGGCTGCCGCCGAACACCGACGCCTGGTTCGTCCAGCGGGACGTGGCCGATCCGGTGCTGTACGTCGGGACCTGGTTGCGGGACGCCGGAATCGAGCCGCGCTCGCCCGAGGGCAGGGCCAAGGCCGGCGTCTGGCTGGACTGGTTCGCCGAGCACGACGTGGCCGGCGTCGGGTTCGGTTTCGTCACCCTGCGCCGCACCGACGGGGCGCCCACGGTGGTGTGCGAGGACCTGCGGCAGGCCTACGACGACCCGCTGGGCGCCGAGGCCGGCGGGTGGCTGGACCGGATCGACTGGTTGCGCGACCACGAGCACGACCTGCCCTCGGCCACCTTCGTGGTGCCGGACTCGGTGGTGCTGGAACGGATCGACGAGCCGGGCGACGAGGGCTGGTCCACGGTGATCCGGCGGCTGCACCGCACCGACGGCCCCGGCTGGCGGCACGAGCTGGACGAGCTCGCCGCCGCGCTGCTGGCGGGCTGCCGGGGTGCGCTCCCCCTGTCCGACCTGCTCGGCCTGCTGGCCGCCGCGCACGACCAACCGGTGGACGAGCTCACCGCCACGGCGCTGCCCGTCGTCACCGAGCTGGTGCGGCACGGCATGTTGCTACCGGCCGAGTGGAGTGCCGCGTGAGAGCGGTGGTAGCCAGGGTGACCGAGGCCAGTGTCACCGTCGAGGACGCGGTGGTCGGTGCGATCACGGAACCCGGCCTGCTGGTGTTGTTGGGGGTGCACGGGGAGGACACCGCCGACCAGGTCACCACCATGGCGCGCAAACTGCACGAACTGCGCATCCTGCGCGACGAACAGTCCTGCGCGACCACCGGTTCCCCACTGCTGGTGGTCAGCCAGTTCACCTTGTACGGGGACACCCGCAAAGGCCGCCGTCCATCGTGGACAGCGGCAGCCCGGCCACCGGAAGCGGAACGGCTGGTGCGGGACGTGGTCACGGAGTTGCGGCACCGTGGTGCGCGAGTGGAGAACGGGAAGTTCGGCGCGATGATGTCGGTGCACAGCGTGAACGACGGTCCGTTCACCGTGCTCGTTGAGGTGTAGACCACAGGCCAGAGCCCTCACCAGGGCACATTCCCCGGGAGCCGGGCCTCTCAGGAAAAGCTCAGCTTTGGTGGAGCAACCGCTGTCCCCGAAAAGCCGTCTTCTGGTCAGGACACCGGGAACGATTTCGAACCCCGAAGCGTTGATCCGAGTGTCCAGCCAGCAAGTTGGTCTCGTCCGGAGGGTTCCACAGGCCCCCGTACGAAGCACATAGCGCAGGCGTGGAGACCGCAGCACGTCAGCCCGCACAGGGGAGGCAGTATGTCCGTCCAGACACTCGAGCGTGAGGCTCGTGGGATCCGTGAGCGTGAGATCCCCACCACACCCATCGAGGCCGAGGTAACCGCGTTGCCCACGGAGGCTGACCTCGACGCGCAGGGCCCGGCTGCCGACCTCGTCCGCGTATATCTCAACGGTATCGGCAAGACGGCGCTGCTCACCGCGGCCGACGAGGTCCAGCTCGCCAAGCGGATCGAGGCGGGCGTCTTCGCCCAGCACATGCTGGACACCGAGGAGAACCTGTCCACCGAGCGCCGCGTGGAGCTGCGCGCGCTGGTCCGCGACGGCGAGCAGGCGAAGAACCACCTGCTCGAGGCGAACCTGCGGCTCGTGGTGTCCCTGGCGAAGCGCTACACCGGGCGGGGGATGCCGCTGCTCGACCTGATCCAGGAGGGCAACCTGGGCCTGATCCGCGCGGTGGAGAAGTTCGACTACTCCAAGGGGTTCAAGTTCTCCACCTACGCCACCTGGTGGATCCGGCAGGCCATCACCCGGGGTATGGCCGATCAGGGCCGCACCATCCGGCTGCCGGTGCACCTCGTGGAGCAGGTGAACAAGCTGGCCAGGATCAAGCGGGACCTGCACCAGCAGTTGGGCAGGGAGGCCACCAACGAGGAGCTGGCCGCCGAGTCCGGCATCGCCGAGCACAAGGTGGCGAACCTGCTCGACCACTCCCGGGACCCGGTGAGCCTGGACATGCCGGTGGGCAACGAGGAGGACGCACCACTCGGCGACTTCATCGAGGACGCCGAGGCCACCGACGCCGAGAGCGCGGTGATCTCCGGCCTGCTGCAGGACGACCTGCGGCGGGTGCTGGCGACCCTGGACGACCGCGAGCAGCACGTGATCCGGCTGCGCTACGGCCTCGACGACGGCCAGCCGCGCACCCTGGACCAGATCGGCAAGTACTTCGGGCTCTCCCGCGAACGGGTACGCCAGATAGAGCGTGAGGTCATGGCCAAGCTCCGCCAGGGCGAGCGGGCCGACCGCCTGCGCGCGTACGCCAGCTGACCCACCGTGATGCACCCGTTCGGCCGCGTTGACTTATGACATAGGTCACGAGACGGTCGAGCGGGGGCTGAGCGGGCAACGTCCGCGCTTCGCGGACGTCCATCCCGGTGTCAGCTTCGCGGTGGGTGCTCGCACCTGAACCGCTTTCCCCGGAAGGTCGGGTCCGTCGGGGTGGGCCCGGCCTTCCGACTTTTTCGGCAGGTCATCGCGGGCCGGGAAACAGCTCGCTCAGCCGGTCCAGGCTCTGCACGATCGCCGCCTTGTTCCGCTTCGGGAACGGGCTGAGGTCGATCAGCAGCGGGATCCGGGCGGTGCTCCAGTCGAAGGTCTCGGTGACGGTCGTACCGCCGCCCTCGGCCGGTTCCAGCCGCCAGCGCCAGCGGTGGCCGTTGAAGTGTCGCCAGGCGATCAACCGGTTCTCCTCGAACTCGACCACGGTGTTCAGGATCCGGTAGGACGCCCCCATCTTCATGTCCATCCCGAACCTCGAACCCAGCTCGAGCCGCCGAGTGCCCGCCGAGCGCGCGGCAAGCACCGAGCCGGAGCCGTCGATCAGCGGATGTTTGGCCGGATCGGCGAGCAGTTCGAAGATCTGCTCCGGTGCCGCGGCGACCGTCCTGGTGGCCGAGACCTGGCGCTTTCCCATGGCCACAGCTTACTCGCCGGTAGGTTCGGCGGGCGCGTCGAACCGGTCACACCCGGCGGCGCCGGTGCGTGGGGCGTACCCCCGAGGGTGGGGTGAGTGCCCTGGTCTGCACCCGTTCCAGCACCACCGAGCTGGTCAGGTTGCGCACCTCGGTCCGTGCGGCGAGCTGATCCACCAGGAAGGTCTGCAGGTGCGTGCTGTCCGCCACGGCCACGTGCAGCAGGAAGTCGGCCTGCCCGCTGACGTGGAACACCGCCCTCGTCTCGGGAAGAGAGAGCACGAACTCACGAAACGCCGTGGTCACCGGGCGGGTGTGCGGCCGGACGTTGACCGCGATCACCGCCTCCAGCACCAGCCCGGCCGCGGCGGGGTCCACCGTCACCTGGGAACCGGTGATCACACCGAGTTCACGCAACCGCCGGACCCGCTGCAGGCAGGACGAGGGCGCGAGCCCCACCCGCTGCGCCAGCTCCCGGTTGGGCACTCCCGCGTCGTTCTGTAGTTCCTCCAGGATCAGCCAGTCGACCGAATCCAGTTCGGCTGTTTTATCCACAACCGTCCATGCTACGGCGATGCTGGCAGACACCCGAACCTGCCCGGGCAGGATGCCGGTATGCACATCGCCTGGACCTCGTTTCTCATCGCCTTCGTCGTTTTGCTCTTCGTCCCGGGGCCCGACTTCGTGCTGGTGACCGGGAACGCCATGCGTGGTTCCCGCGCCGGCTGGGTGACGGCGGCCGGGGTCACCTGCGGGCTGATGGTGCACGCCTGCCTCGCCACCCTCGGGCTCTCCGCGCTCGTCGCGGCGGCACCCGCGGCGATGACCGCGGTGAAGCTGCTCGGCGCCGCCTACCTCGGCTACCTCGGGTTCAGCACACTGCGCCGGGCCAGGGCCGCGGCACCGGCACCGGGTGAGCCGGTGGTACCGGACCGATCGCTGCGGGCGCTGTTCCTGCGTGGGGTCCTCGGCGACGTACTCAACCCGAAGGTCATGTTGCTGTTCCTGACCCTGGTACCGCAGGCCATCGACCCGCACGCACCCGCCATGCCGCAGGCCGCGCTGCTGTCCGGCGTCGTGGTCGCCGGCTTCGCCCTGTTCTGGTCGCTGGTGGTACCGCTGGCCCGGTCGATCTCCGGGCTGCTCGCCGCGCCCCGCAGGCGGCGGGTGTTCGAGCGGGGCTGCGGCGTGGCGCTGATCGGGATGGCCGCCGCCGTGGCGGGGAGCTGAGTACCTGCCGTCACTCCTTGCGGTGCTCGTAGTGCAGTTCCACGGTGCGCTCGCCGAGCGGCCGCTCGAGTTGCACGGTCACGGTCGGGTAGCGGATGTCCATCGTGCAGGCCTGGGCGTCCTGCGGCTCGGTCTCCACCAGGTTCACCACGACCTTCTCGGGGGTCTGCTCGACCAGCTCGGCACCGGCCTGACCGCAACCGCCCTCCTGGGCCACGATCTCGAGCGTCCGGCCGTCGCGCTTGGCGCTGACCTCCTGCGGGAAGCCCTCCGGCAGGTCCGGACCGCTGATCTGCTTGTCCGGGACGTTGCCATCCTCGGTGCCGGGCGGGGCGGGCGGCGCGGTCTCGCCCGACGACTCGTCGGCGACCGGCTGGCCGCCGGGGGCCTGTTGCTCGCTCGTCGGCGGCTGCTGTGCGGTGTCGGTTTCCTGGTTCCCGCAAGCCGTCCCGACGAGCACGACAGCGAACGCGGTTACCAGCATCGTGTTCCACCTCATGCCGGTAAGGACGGAACGAGCGGGTCGCCCGGTTGCACCGCCGCCCGGCCTTTCCGCGCGGCAGGCCGACCGCCAGCAGCAGCCCGGCCGGGGCCGGCGCCGTCGACGCGAGCTAGGACTTCCGGGTCTTGTCCAGGCGTACCAGCGTCTCCTCGTACTCCCGTACGAACTCGGCGACCACCTCGGCCACCGGGCGCACGCTGCGCATCCGGCCCACGATCTGCCCCACCGGCATGGACACCACCGAGGGGTCTTGCGCGGCATGCAGTCGCTGGTGCGCGTGCGAGACCAGCAGGTTCTGCAACGGCATCGGCAACGGCTCGGGCGCGCCCGGTTCCGACCATGCCTCGGTCCACCTGGTCTTGAGCAGCCTGGCCGGTTTTCCGGTATAGATCCGGGTGCGCCGGGTGTCCGCGGAGCCCGCGTCCAGCAACGCCTGCTGCATGGCCTCGGAGCCCGCCATGGTCTGCCGGTACTCCTGGGTGGCCAGCCAGACCGAGCCCGTCCACGCCCCGGAGGCGCCGAGCGCGAGCGCGGCGGCCACCTGCCGTCCGGACCCGATCCCGCCCGCGGCCAGCACCGGTGCCCGCTCGCCCACGGCGTCCACGATCTCCGGCAGCAGCACCATCGAGGCGATCTCCCCGGTGTGCCCACCGGCCTCGTAACCCTGTGCGACCACGAGGTCCACGCCGTTGTCCACATGCCGCGCGGCGTGCTCGGCCTTGCCGGCCAGCGCGGCCACCGGCACCCCGGCGTCGTGCGCCTGCTCGATCACGTCCACCGGCGGGGAGCCCAGCGCGTTGGCGATCAACGCGATCGGGTGTCGCAACGCCACCTCGACATGTGCCCTGGCGACCGAGTGCAGCCAGCCGAGCACGCCGGCGCGCTCGTCGGTGCCGTCCGGCAGGTCGGGCACGCCCAGGTCGGCCAGCGTGCGGTCGACGAAGGCGCGGTGCTCGGGCGGGATCATCTCGGTGAGGTCGGTCGAGCTGCCCTCGGTGGGGATCGTCGAAGGCATCACGATGTCCACCCCGTACGGCCTGCCGCCGGTGTTGGCGTCCATCCAGTCGAGCACCGAGTCCAGCTCGGCCGCGTCGTTGAACCGGACGCAGCCGAGCACGCCCAGCCCGCCCGCCTTGCTGATGGCGGCCGCGACGTGCTCGGAAGGGGTGAACCCGACGAGGGGGTACTCGATGCCGAGGGTGTCGCACAGCGCGGTACGCATGTGTGCCTCCTCCCTACCTGCCGGCCCGGTCGACGGCGGGCTCGTGCTCCCGTGCGTACTGCTGCGCCCAGGGGTAGTCCGGTTTCCCGCTCGGCGAGCGGCCGATCCGCTCGGCGACCCAGAGGCTGCGCGGCACCTTGTACCCGGCGATCTCGGTGCGCACATGCGCCTCGATCCCCGCGAAGTCGGGAGTCGCGCCCGGCCTGGTCTGGATCACGGCGCCGACCCGCTGCCCCATCCGCTCGTCCGCGATCCCGATCACCAACGCGTCGAACACGTCCGGATGGGACTTCAGCGCGGACTCCACCTCCTCCGGGTACACCTTCTCGCCGCCGGTGTTCACGCACTGCGAGCCGCGGCCGAGCAGGGTCACCGTGCCGTCCTCCTCGTACCGGGCGTAGTCCCCCGGCACGACATACCGGGCCCCGTCCAGCTCGACGAAGATGGTCTTCGACTTCTCCGGGTCCTTGTAGTACCCGAGCGGCACGTGGCCGCCCCTGGCGATCCGGCCGGTCGCGCCCGGCACCGGGTCGATCCGGTTGCCCTCCTCGTCCAGCAGCACGGCCTGCTTGCCGAAGTTGACCCGCGGTCCCGCCGAGTGGTCGGCGTCCTTGCTGACCATGCCGATCCCGGTGAACCCGCTCTCCGAGGAGCCGATCGCGTCCGTGATGACCACATGGGGCAGGCAGGCCAGGAACTCCTGCTTGACCGAGTGCGAGAACAGTGCGGCATGGCTGGAGAGCGCGACCAGGGAGGAGGCGTCGTAGTCGCCCTCGCGGTAGGCGTCGACCAGTGGCCGCGCCATCGCGTCACCGACGATGGTGAGCACCTGGACCTTGTTGTCCTGCACGGCTTTCCACACCTCGTGCGGGTCGAACTGGGGCACGAACACCACCGGGCTCCCGGTGAACAGCGCGCCGAAGGCCGCCCACTGCGCGGCGCCGTGGATCAGCGGCGCGGCGGGCAGCCGCACCAGGCCACCGCTCTCCTTGCCCTCGTTGGCCAGGGTCCACTCGTCGGCGACGTACTCCCCGGTGACGAAGTTGATCCCGCCGCCGAGTGCCCGCCAGATGTCCTCGTGCCGCCACAGCACACCCTTGGGGTATCCGGTGGTGCCGCCGGTGTACAGGATGTAGTGATCGTCGGCGCTGCGTTCCTCGAAGTCCCGCTCCGGTGAGCCGTCGGCAAGCGCGGCCTCGTAGTCCACACCGCCATAGCCGGCGTAGTCGGCCTCGCTCCCGTCGTCGATCACGACAACGTGTTTCAGGTTGGGCGCTTTCGGCAGGACGCCCGCGACCAGGTCGGCGTACCGGCGCTCGTGCACGAGTGCGACAAGATCGGCGTTGTCGAACAGGTACGCGAGCTCGCCGTGCACGTAGCGGTAGTTGACGTTGACGGCCAGCGCGCGCAGCTTGTACGCCGCGACCATCGCCTCCACCGTCTCGATGGAGTTGCGGGAGTAGACGCCGATGTGCGAGCCAGCCCGCACACCCTGGTCCGCGAGGTGATGCGCGAGCCGGTTCGCCCGCCGTTCCAGTTCGCCGAAGCTGACCCGTTTCGTGCCGCACACGACGGCGGTGCGGTCCGGCACGGCATCGACGGCGTGCTCGAGAAGATCCGCGATGTTGTATGCCACCCGGTTAAACTAGAACATGTTATCGTTCTGGGCAATAGAACCGAGGAGTGCTCACCTGATCG
This sequence comes from Amycolatopsis cihanbeyliensis, assembly GCF_006715045.1. Classification (GTDB taxonomy): domain Bacteria; phylum Actinomycetota; class Actinomycetes; order Mycobacteriales; family Pseudonocardiaceae; genus Amycolatopsis; species Amycolatopsis cihanbeyliensis. The sequence continues at coordinate 923,603 of NZ_VFML01000001.1, forward strand.
GAAGGCGGCAGAATGGCTGATACCGCGCCGGACGCCCCGCACGCGCTGCTGGAACAACGAGGGCACACGCTGATCGTCACGATGAACCGGCCGCGGGCACGCAACGCGCTCACCGGCGAGATGCTCTCGATCATGGCCGAAGCCTGGGATCGGGTGGACGAGGATCCGAAGGTCCGCTGCTGCGTGCTGACCGGTGCGGGCGGCGCGTTCTGCGCGGGAGCGGACCTCAAGTCGATGAGCCGCAACAGCCCCTCGGGCGCCTTCGAACGGGGGAGCTTCGACCCGAGCCGGATCGACGGCCTGCTGAAGGGGCGCAGGCTGACCAAGCCGTTGATCGCCGCCGTCGAGGGGCCCGCGATCGCCGGCGGCACCGAGATCCTGCAGGGAACCGACATCCGGGTCGCGGGCGAGAGCGCGAAGTTCGGCGTGTCCGAGGCGCGCTGGGGCCTGTTCCCGCTGGGTGGGTCCGCGGTGCGGCTGCCCCGGCAGATCCCGTACACCCTGGCCGCCGACATCCTGCTCACCGGGCGGCACCTCACGGCGGCCGAGGCCAGGGACATCGGGCTGATCGGGCACGTGGTCGGCGACGATACGGCACTGGAGCGCGCACTGGAGATCGCCGACCAGATCGCCGCGAACGGCCCGCTCGCCGTGCGGGCGATCCTGCGCACCATGCGGGACACCGAGGGGATGCACGAGGAGGAGGCGTTCAAACTGGACGCCCAGTACGGCGTGGGCGTGTTCACCAGCCAGGACGCCAAGGAGGGCCCCCGCGCCTTCGCCGAGAAGCGCACCCCCCACTTCACCGGCACCTGACTGCCATGAGTAGCCCGTTCCCCGCGTCGTTCGCGGGGAACGGGTCAGTGGTCGGAAGTAGACGGGTCAGAAGTAGACGCGGAGTCAGATGGCGTGTTCGCGACCGGCCCAGTAGGGGTCGCGGAGCTTGCGCTTGTAGAGCTTGCCGTTGGGGTCGCGGGGCAACTCCGGCAGGTAGTCCACGCTGCGGGGCAGCTTGAACTTCGCCAGCCGCGCACGGGCGTAGGCCAGCAGTTCGGCGGTGAGCTCGTCGGAGGGTGGCACCCCGTCCGCGGGCTGGACGACCGCCTTGATCTCCTCGCCCCAGTCCTCATGCGGCACGCCGAACACCGCCACGTCGGCGACCTTCGGATGCATCACCAGCTCGCCCTCGATCTCCGCGGGGTAGATGTTCACCCCACCGGAGATGATCATGTCGTTCTTCCGGTCGTGCAGGTACAGGTAGCCGTCCTCGTCGAGGTACCCGACGTCCCCGAGGGTGAACAGGTCACCGACCCTGGCCTGCTCGGTCTTCGCCCGGTCCCGGTGGTACTCGAACCGCGCGTCGCCCATCTTCATGTACACCGTGCCGACCTCCCCCGCGGGCAGTTCGGCACCCCCGTCGTCCAGGATCCTGATCGTGGAACCCGGCCACGGCCTGCCGACCGAGCCCGGTTTGCGCAGCCACTCCCGCCCGCTGATCACCGTGCCCCCGCCCTCGGTGGCGGCGTAGTACTCGGTGACCACCGGGCCCCACCAGTCGAGCATCCGCCGCTTCACCTCGAGCGGGCAGGGCGCGGCCCCATGGATCATGTTGCGCAGCGAGGAGACGTCGTAGCGCGCCCGAACCTCCTCGGGCAGTGCCAGCAACCTGCGGAACTGGGTGGGCACCATATGGCTGTGCGTCACCCGGTACCGCTCGATCAACCGCAGCATCTCCTCGGCGTCCCAGCGGTCCATCAGCACCGCGGTGTGGCCGAGCTGGATCGAGATGGCGACGAAGTTCAGCACCGCCGTGTGGTACAGCGGCGAGCCGCACAGGTGCACGTGGTCGTCGAACGGCGCCAGCCCGAAGATGCCGAAGAACCAGGTGGACGCCGCCGGCACCTCGTCGGGGTCGGCACCGGTCAGCGGCCTGCGCACTCCCTTGGGCCGCCCGGTGGTTCCAGAGGTGTAGAGCATCGGCGAACCCGCCGTGCGGACCTCCGGCCGCTGCCGGCCGGTTCCGGAGGCCAGCAGCCCGATGTCCCGGAAGCCCGGCACCGACCCGACCGCGAACCGGGCCCGAGCCGGCACGCCAGCCTCCTCCGCGGCCGCCACCGCGGCCTCGGCGAACCTTTCGTGCGCGAGGAAGGCCTTGGCCCCGCTGTCGGTCAGGATGTAGGCGATCTCCGGACCGACCAGGTGCCAGTTGACCATCACCACGTAGAGCCCGGACTGGATGGCGGCGAAGTAGGCGGCCAGCAGTTCGGCGCCGTTCGGTTGCAGCACCACCACCGCGTCGCCGACCTCGAGGCCGAGCTCACGCAGGCCGCGGGCATAGGAGTTGGCCCTGGCGCTCAGCTCGGCGTAACTGATCTCGCGGCCGTCGGTGTCGATCACCGCGGTGCGGTCCGGCTGCTGCTCCGCGATATGCCACAGGCCGGGCGTGCTCATCGTCGAGGTGCTGGACATACCCACAAATCTAGAACTTGTTCCACTATTGAGCAAGATGTCGACCCCGCCAACAACGATGTCTTGCCCAGATTTCGAGAACGTGTTTCACTTTCGACGTGAGCACCGGTACCAACCCAGTATCCCCGCAGGCCCCGCTGTCCGCGCCGCTGGACGTGGGCTTCGACTACACCCGCTCGCTGGGGCCGGTCCTCGGCCGGTTCGTGAACGCCCTGCGGGAACGGCGGATCGAAGGTGTCCGGGGCAGCGACGGCCGGGTACACGTGCCGGCGGTGGAGTACGACCCGGTGACCGCGCGGCCGCTCACCGAGTTCGTCCCGGTCGCCGAGGTGGGCACGGTGTTGTCCTGGTCCTGGGTCGCCGAACCGCTCGAGGGGCAACCCCTGCCGCGCCCGTTCGCCTGGGCACTGGTCCGGCTGGACGGCGCCGACACGGCGATGCTGCACGCCGTGGACGTACCCGGACCGGAGTACCTGCGCACCGGCATGCGGGTGCGGGTGCGCTGGGCGGACGAGCCGGTCGGGCACATCAGGGACATCGCCTGCTTCGTTCCCGAGGGCACGCGATCCGAGCCGGGGCCGCTGCCCGCCCCTCCCCCGGTCGCCGAACGTGCCGAGGGTGAGCCGGTCAGCACCGTCATCACACCGGTCCATCTGCGTTACCAGCATTCGGCCTCGCCGGAGGAGAGCAGGTACCTGCGCGCGCTCGCCGAGGGGCGGTTGCTCGGCGGGCGGTGCCCGGAGTGCCGCAAGGTCTACGTCCCGCCGCGCGGCGCCTGCCCCACCGACGGCGTGCCCACCGCCGAGGAGGTGGAACTGCCGGACACCGGCATCGTCACCACCTTCTGCATCGTGAACGTGCCCTTCCTCGGGCAACGCATCAAGCCGCCGTACGTCGCGGCGTACATCCTGCTCGACGGCGCCGATATCGCCTTCCTGCACCTGGTACTGGGCTGCGAGGCGACCGAGGTACGGATGGGAATGCGGGTACGGGCCGCGTGGAAACCCCGCGAGCAGTGGTGGACCACGCTGGAGAACATCGAGCACTTCGAGCCGACCGGCGAGCCGGACGCCGCCTACGAATCCTTCGCCCACCATCTCTAGAGGTCAGCAATGAACGATGTCGCGGTAGTCGGGTTCGCGCAGAGCCGGAACGTGCGCCACAGCGACGGCACTACCAACGGGGTGGAGATGCTGGTCCCGTTGCTCGCGGAGGTCTTCGAGCAGACCTCGTTGTCCAAGGAGGACATCGGGTTCTGGTGCTCCGGGTCCTCGGACTACCTCGCGGGCAGAGCATTTTCCTTCATCGCGGCCGTGGACGCGCTCGGCGCCTTCCCCCCGATGCACGAGTCGCACGTGGAGATGGACGCGGCGTGGGCGCTGTACGAGGCCTGGCTGAAGATCCGCACCGGCGAGGTGGACACCGCGCTGGTATACGGGTTCGGCAAGTCCTCGGCGGGCCGGCTGCGCCGGGTACTCGCGCTGCAGCTCGACCCGTACCTGGTTGCTCCACTGTGGCCGGATTCGATCGGCATCGCGGGGATACAGGCCAGGATGGGCATCGAGGCCGGCCTGTGGAGCGAGCGGGAGATGGCCGAGGTCGCCGCGCGCAGCCGCGCCGACGCCCGGGCCAACCCGGTCGCCCAGCTCTCCGGCGAGGTCGAGGCGGCCACCCTGCTGGAACGGCCGATGTTCGCCGATCCGTTGCGGGAACACGATATCGCCCCGGTGACCGACGGGGCGGCCGTGCTGGTGCTCGCCGCCGCGGACCGGGCGGGGGAGCTCGCCGATCGACCCGCGGTGATCACCGGCATCGAGCATCGGGTGGACTCCCCCGCGCTCGGCGCCAGGGACCTGACCCGTTCACCCTCGGCCGGGGCGGCCGGGGCGGCCGCGGGCGGGGACGGCGTGCAGCTCGCCGAGCTGCACGCGCCGTTCACCCATCAGGAGATCATCCTGCGCCGGGCGCTCGGCCTCGGGGCGAACGTGGGGGTGAACCCCTCCGGCGGAGTGCTGGTCGGGAACCCGATGTTCGCGGCGGGGCTCGCCCGGATCGGGGAGGCCGCGGGGCAGATCCTGCTCGGCAATGCCGACCGGGTGCTCGCCCACGCGACGAGCGGCCCGGCATTGCAACAGAATCTGGTGGCGGTACTGGAGGGGCGCGACTGATGGGCAAACGACTCGCCGCCGTGCTCGGCACCGGGCAGACGCACCACAGGGCGAAGCGGACCGACGTGTCCATGCCGGGGCTGCTGCGCGAGGCGATCGACAGGGCGATGGCCGACGCCGAGGTCGAATGGGCGGACATCGACGCCGTGGTACTCGGCAAGGCGCCGGACCTGTTCGAGGGCGTGATGATGCCGGAACTGTTCCTCGCCGACGCCCTCGGCGCCACCGGCAAACCGCTGCTGCGGGTGCACACCGCGGGCTCGGTCGGCGGATCCACCGCGCTGGTCGCCGCCAGCCTGGTGCAGTCCGGGGTGCACCGCCGGGTGCTGACGGTGGCGTTCGAGAAGCAGTCCGAGTCCAACGCGATGTGGGCGCTGTCCATCCTGCCGCCCTTCCAGATGCCGGTCGGCGCGGGCGCGGGCGGGTACTTCGCGCCGCACGTACGTTCCTATATCCGGCGGTCCGGCGCACCCGGGCACGTCGGCGCGATCGTCGCGGCGAAGGACCGGCGCAACGGCGCGCTCAACCCGTTCGCGCACCTGCGGCAGGACGAGATCACCGTGGAATCGGTCCAGGCCTCGCAGATGCTGTGGGATCCGATCCGCTACGACGAGACCTGCCCCTCCTCCGACGGCGCCTGCGCGATGGTGCTCGGGGACGAAGCCGCGGGTGACCGGGTCCCCGGGGGCGCGGGCTGGATCCACGCGACGGCCATGCGTACCGAGCCGACCACGTTCTCCGGTCGCGACCAGGTCAACCCGCAGGCCGGCCGGGACGCGGCGGCCGCGCTGTGGCGGGAGGCCGGTATCACCGATCCGCTGTCCGAAGTGGATGCCGCGGAGATCTACGTGCCGTTCTCCTGGTTCGAGCCGATGTGGTTGGAGAACCTCGGCTTCACCGCCGAGGGCGAGGGCTGGAAGCTCACCGAGTCCGGCGAGACGGCGCTGGACGGCAGGCTGCCGGTGAATCCCTCCGGCGGCGTGCTGTCCACCAACCCGATCGGCGCGTCCGGGATGCTGCGCTTCTCCGAGGCGGCCAAGCAGGTGATGGGCAGGGCGGGTGACTACCAGGTGGACGGCGCGCGGCGTGCCCTCGGCCATGCCTACGGCGGCGGTTCGCAGTACTTCGCCATGTGGGTGGTCGGCGCCGCCAAGCCCGGCTGAGCCTCGCTCAGGCGAGCGCGACGAGATCGGTGATCTCCTCGATGCGCGTCGCCGGTACGACCGTGGCGTTCACCCTGGTGGTTCGCAGGTCGATCTCGCTGCCCAGGGTGCTCAGGAAGGCCGTGTCGGCCGCGTCCCTTCCGGTCGCGATCCGGACCATGCTCGATCGGGGCGCGAGGCGGCTCGCGTCGAACATGTACCAGCGGCCGTCGATCGCCGCCTCGAACACGGCGTGGAAGTCCATCGGGGACAATCCTGGTGCGTACACCGAAACGAACCTGGCCGGGATGTCCAGTCCGCGGCAGTAGGTGACACACAGGTGCGCGAAGTCCCGGCAGACACCCTCGCCCGCCAGCAGCGTGTCCAGCGCACCGTCGGTCGGCCTGCTGGAACCGGACACGTACACCAGCCGCTGCGCCACGTAGCTGACGATCGCCCGCACCTTGCTCAGCGGATCCGGCAGCCTGCCGAAGTCGGCGAGCGCGATACCGATCATCCGGTCGGAAGGGCAGTACCGGCTCGGCCGCGTGTAGGTGATCAGGTCGGCCTCCGTCAACGGGATCGGCTCGACGGGGCCGCCGTCCCGCTCGGCCCGGTAGGAAATGGTGACCTCGCCCGGGGGCAGGTCCAGCACGTGGATCTTGGTGCCGTGCGGGAGCTCGGCAGGCGGTACGGCGGGGATCGACCCGGACGGCCCCTCGATCTCCAGCCGTTCCGTGTCGACCCCGGCGGACTCCGCCGCCGCGACCGACAGCGCGAGTCTGCCCGGTTTGGTGACGCGCAGGGAGAGTTCGGCTTCGAGGGCGCTTCGTCCGGTCGCGACGGTCATGCCGGCCATCATCCCTGACCGGTCGGCGCGCCGGGTAGCGGGCGGGTTACTCGTAGGCGACCTGGTAGTGCTTGATGCCGTTCAGCCAGCCCGAGCGCAGCCGGTCCGGCACGGAAACCTCCCGGATGTCCGGCATACTGTCGGCGATCGCGTTGAAGATCAGGTCGATCTCCAGCCGGGCGAGGTTCGCGCCGATGCAGTAGTGCGACCCGGTTCCGCCGAAGCCGACATGCGGATTGGGATCGCGCAGGATGTCGAACTTCGCCGGTTCCGCGAAGACCTCGGGGTCGAAGTTGGCCGAGCTGTAGAACATGCCCACCCGGTCGCCCCTGGCAATGTGCTGCCCACCGAGCATCGTGTCCGCGGTCGCGGTGCGCTGGAAGGCCACCACGGGCGTCGCCCAGCGCACGATCTCGTCCGGTGCCGTCTTCGGACGCTGCTGCTTGTACAGCTCCCACTGCTCCGGATGATCCAGAAAGGCCTTCATGCCATGGGTGATCGCGTTGCGCGTCGTCTCGTTGCCTGCGACGGCGAGCAGGATGACGAAGAAGCCGAACTCGTCCGAGGACAGCGACTCACCGTCGATATCGGCCTGCACCAGCCTGGTGACGATATCGTCCATCGGGCAGGCGCGCCGTTGCTCTGCCATGTTCCACGCGTAGCCCACGAGCTCCGCGGAGGCGGCGATCGGTTCCACATCGTACTCGGGGTCGTCGTAGCCGATCATCTGGTTGGACCAGTCGAAGATCTTGCCCCGGTCCTCCTGCGGGATGCCGAGCAGTTCGGCGATGGCCTGTAGCGGCAGCTCACAGGCGACGTCCGCGACGAAGTCCCCGCTGCCCTTCGCCTTGGCCTGTTCGACGATCTGCCGGGCCCGGTCCCGCAGGGCTTCCTCCAGCCTGCCGATCGCCCGTGGGGTGAAGCCCTTGGAGACGATCCGGCGCAGCTTGGTGTGCTGCGGGGCGTCCATGTTCAGCAGCACCAGCCGGTTGGCGTCCAGGCCCTCCTCCGTCATGGTCTCGTCGAACCGGATGATCGCCGTCTTCTCCCGGGAGGAGAACAGCTCGCTGTCCTTGGACACCTCCTTGACGTCCTCGAGGCGGGTGACCACCCAGTACCCGTTGTCCCCGAAGCCCGCCTTGTTGTGCGGCTGCGGGTTCCACCACACCGGCGCGGTCCGGCGCAGCTCGGCGAACTCCGCCAGCGGCAGGCGGGTGGCGTACAGGTCGGGATCGGTGAAATCGAAACCCGCGGGGATCAACGACGAGCCCATCGGCTACCTCCGGTGGTCGGCTCCAGACGCCCAAAAAGAACGTGAAACACGTTCTAGCCACCGATTGAAGCATACGCCGTTAACCTTGGGAAGAGCCGAGTGAACACTGTTTACTCGAGCAAGCGAGATCTTGAAACTACAGGTAGAACATCCATCGCCGGAGAGTGACCAATCGGCGGTTGACATGGTGGGGTGTTGCTCAAAACAAGAACTTGTTCTACTTTGAAACCGATCGAGCGGGAGGAGAACACCGTGGGTGAGGCCGTCGTCGTCGAAGCCGTCCGTACCCCGATCGGCAAGCGGCGCGGGTGGCTGTCCGGGCTGCACGCGGCCGAGCTGCTGGGTGCCGCGCAGTCGGCGTTGCTGGAGCGGGCCGGCATCGAGCCGACCCTGGTGGAACAGGTCATCGGCGGCAGCGTCACGCAGGCCGGGGAGCAGGCGGGCAACGTCACCCGCACGGCCTGGCTACATGCCGGGCTGCCCCAGGAATGCGGCGCGACCACCATCGACGCCCAGTGCGGCTCGGCCCAGCAGGCCACCCACCTGGTCGCCGGGCTGATCGCCACCGGGGCGATCGAGGTCGGTATCGCCTGCGGGGTCGAGGCCATGAGCCGAGTCCCGCTGGGAGCCAACCGCGGCACGGAGGCGGGCTCACCCCGGCCGGAGTCCTGGTCCATCGACATGCCGAACCAGTACGGCGCGGCGGAGCGGATCGCCCTCCGCCGCGGGCTCACCAGGCGGCAGGTGGACGCGCTCGGGGTGGAATCCCAGGCCAAGGCGGCGCGGGCATGGGCGGAGGGCCGGTTCGACCGGGAGGTCGTTCCGGTGAAGGCTCCGATGCTGGACGAGAACGGGTTCCCGACCGGCGAGACCCGGTTGGTCCGCCAGGACCAGGGGCTGCGGGAGACCACCGCGGACGGGCTCGCCCGGCTGTCACCGGTGCTGGAGGACGGGGTGCACACCGCGGGCACCTCCTCGCAGATCTCCGACGGCGCCTCGGCCCTGCTGCTGATGGACGCCGGGCGGGCACGGGAGCTCGGGCTGCGACCCCGGGCCCGCATCCGCGCCCAGGCGCTGGTCGGCGCCGAGCCCTACTATCACCTGGACGGCCCCGTGCAGGCCACCGAACGGGTGCTGCGGCAGGCCGGGATGACCATCGGCGACCCCGACCTGTTCGAGGTGAACGAGGCCTTCGCCGCGGTGGTGCTGTCCTGGCAGCAGGTCCACCGGCCGGATGCGGGCAGGGTCAACGTGAACGGGGGCGCCATCGCCCTCGGTCACCCGGTCGGCAGCACCGGCACCCGGCTGCTCACCACCGCCCTGCACGAGCTGGAACGCCGGGACGGCACCTGCGCGCTGGTCACGATGTGCGCGGGCGGCGCGCTGTCCACCGGCACCGTCATCGAGCGAATATAGGTGCTGGTCAGGAGCGAAGGACGATGCGGACCGCAGGGCCGTTCGGCATCCGCTCGTACCGCACCCTCGGCTCGCCGGGCCGCCAGGACTCGATGATCAGGACATCGTTGCGGACCGCGGTCAGCGTCACCCGGTCGAGCCGCAGCAGGAACAGGTCGAAGGAACCCGCCGGGGCCTCCGCCCCCACGAGCGCCTCGAACTCCGCCGGATCGGTGACCTCGACCGCCACCCCGGACAGCTTCGCGTCACCCTCCTCCATCGAGGCCTCACCCGGATTGGTGTGCAACGCGTAGCGTGGGTCGCGACGCAGGTCCCGCGCCTTCACCGCGCCCAGCATCATCCCGATGGTGAGGTCCGGGCCACGGAACTCGACCTCGGTGCCGCTGAGCCGCGGTGAGCCGTCCCGCCGCAGCGTGGCCAGCACGTGGTGGTTGTACTCTTCCAGCCGCGCGCGGACCTCGGCGGCCAAGCCGGGTGCTTCCGCTTCGAACCGCTGCCATGTCGTCATACAAGCAGTATCGCCCCGGGCACCGACGGTATCGCGGCGACCCCGTCACGTGGCGCAGGCGAGCGCTGAACCTGCGCGCACCCGTGCTTCAGGCGCCGTAGACCGGCTCCGGCTCGGCGGCCTCGGCGATCAGCCCGGCCACCACCGGCCCGAGCTCGGCGGGCTCCCAGCGCGCGCCCTTGTCCGCGGCGGGCCCGTGCCGCCACGCCTGCGCCAGCGACACCCTGCCACCATCCACTTCGAACACCCGGCCGGTGACCTCGGCGGACTCCGTGCTGCCCAGCCAGACCACCAGCGGGGAGATGTTCTCCGGCGCCATCGCGTCGAACCCGTCCTCCGGCGCCGCCATGTCCTCGGCGAAGGCCCGTTCGGTCATCCGGGTCCGCGCCGCCGGCGCGATCGCGTTGACCGTGACCCCGTAGCGGGCGAACTCCGCCGCCGCCACCACGGTCAGCCCGGCGACCCCGGCCTTGGCCGCCGAGTAGTTGCCCTGCCCGATGCTACCGAGCAGGCCGGCGCCGGAGCTGGTGTTGATCACCCTCGCGCTCGGGGTCCTGCCGGCCTTGGCCTCGGCGCGCCAGTGCGCCACGGCATGCCGCATCGGCGCGAAATGCCCCTTCAGGTGGACCCTGATCACCGCGTCCCACTCGTCCTCGCCGAGGTTCACCAGCATCCGGTCCCGCAGGAAGCCGGCATTGTTCACCAGCACGTCCAGCCGGCCGAACTCCTCGAGCGCGGTCCGCACCAGGTTCTCCGCGCCGGCCCAGTCGGCCACGTCGTCGGTGCTGGCCACCGCGCTGCCGCCCGCGGCGACGATCTCGGACACCACCCGCTGCGCGGGGCCGCCGGACGCGCCGTCCCCCGCCAGTCCGGTACCGGCATCGTTGACCACCACCCGCGCGCCTTCCGCGGCGAAGGCGAGGGCGTGCGCGCGGCCGATCCCGCGACCCGCGCCGGTGACGATCACGACCCGGTCGTCGACCATTCCGTTCACGATTTCTCCCCGGACAACTCGGCCGTACTGGCGGAAAGGAACGCGGGGACCTCGCCCCCGCCATGCACCGCCAGCGCGGCACCACTCACATAGGACGCCAGCGGCGAGGCCAGGAACACCGCACAGGCGCCCACCTCCTCCGGCTCGGCCAGCCGCCGCAACGGGACCACCGAACCGACGGCGGCCACCCCGGCCTCGTCGCCGTAGTGCAGGTGCGCGAGCTCGGTACGCACCATACCGACATCGAGCGCGTTCACCCGCACCTTCGGTGCCCACTCCACGGCCAGGCTGGCCGTCAGGTTGTCCAGGCCGGCCTTGGCCGCGCCGTAGGCCGCCGTGCCCGGCGAGGCACGGCAGCCGCTGACGCTACTGACATTCACGATCGCCCCGCCGGATTCCTGTTGCTGCATCAGGGAGTTGGCCTGCTGCGCCACGGTGAGCGGGGCGAGCAGGTTCAGCGCGACCACCTTGCTGTGGAACCGCGGGGATGCCGTGGCGGCGTCGGCGAACGGCGCGCCGCCCGCGTTGTTCACCAGCACGTCCAGCCGTCCGTGCCGATCCACGAGCTCGCCGACCAGCCGGCCGACCTGTTCGGGCTCACGGACGTCGCAGGGCAGGAACTCGGCCTCCGCACCGCCCGCGGTCACCGGCCGCTCCGGTGCGTGCCGCGCACAGACCACGACCCGCGCGCCGGCACGGAGGAAGGATCTGGCGATCCCGGCCCCCACCCCGCGCACGCCGCCGGTCACCAGCACGACCGCGCCGTCGAGCCGCAGCTCCAGTGTCACCGGCGAACCTCCAACCGCTGGCCTGTACCCGGACACCCTGCTACCGTACCAAGCAAGTGCTAGGTTTGGAAATTGGGGCGAGATGTCGACACCGATCACCACAGACCGGGGCGAGCCCGGGATCACCACCGTCACGGTGAACGCGCCACCGGTGAACGCACTCACCGTGCGCGGCTGGTTCGACCTCGCCGAGGCGGTCACCGCCGCCGGCAGGGACCCTGCCTGCCACGTCGTGCTGCTGCGCGCGGAGGGGCGCGGGTTCAACGCGGGCGTCGACCTCAAGGAAATCCAGCGCGACGACGGGTTCCACGCGCTGATCGGCGCGAACCAGGGTTGCGCGGCCGCGTTCTCCGCGATCTACGACTGCGCGGTGCCCGTCATCGCCGCGGTACACGGGTTCTGCCTCGGTGGCGGGATCGGCCTCGTCGGGAACGCCGACGTGGTGGTCGCGTCCGAGGACGCGAGTTTCGGACTGCCCGAAGTGGACCGTGGCGCGCTCGGCGCGGCGACACACCTGGCGCGGCTGGTCCCCCAGCACCTGATGCGCGCGCTGTACTACACCGCGAGCACCATCGACGCGCACCAGCTGCACCACCACGGTTCGGTGTACGCGGTGGTGCCGAGGGGCGAGTTGGACGAGGCGGCGCTCGAGGTCGCCAGGCGGATCGCAACCAAGGACACCGCGGTGATCCGGGCCGCGAAGCAGGCCATCAACGGGATCGACGTGCAGCCGGTGCACCGTAGCTACCGGTTCGAGCAGGGGTTCACCTTCGAGCTCAACCTGTCCGGCGTCTCCGACGCGGCACGGCGGGAGTTCCTGGACAACGGAGGGGAACGCTGATGGCGGACAAGCGGACGACCGCGGACGAGGTGGTCGCGGAACTGACCGACGGAATGACCATCGGAATCGGCGGCTGGGGCTCCCGCCGCAAACCGATGGCACTGGTGCGGGCGATCCTGCGCTCCTCGCTCACCGACCTGACCGTGGTGTCCTACGGCGGTCCCGATGTCGGCCTGCTGGCCTCGGCCGGCCGGATCCGCAGGCTGGTGTTCGGGTTCGTCACCCTGGACTCGATCCCGTTCGACCCGTGGTTCAACCGGGTCCGTGAGGCGGGTGAGATCGAGGTGACCGAGTACGACGAGGGCCTGTTCGGAACCGGGCTTTCCGCCGCCGCGCAACGACTTCCGTTCCTGCCGAGCCGGGCGGGCCTCGGCTCGGACGTGCCGAGGCTGAACCCGGGGCTGCGCACCGTGCGCTCCCCCTACGAGGACGGCGAGGAACTGCTCGCGGTACCCGCGCTCCGGCTGGACGCCGCGCTACTGCACCTCAACCGGGGGGACGCGCGGGGCAATGTGCAGTACCTCGGCCCGGACCCGTACTTCGACGACCTGTTCGCGCTCGCCGCCCGGCGGTGTTACGTCTCGGTGGAACGGGTCGTCGAGACACCCGAGCTGACCGCTTCGGCGCCGGTGCAGAGCCTGTTGCTGAACCGTGGCTCGGTGCACGGCGTGGTGGAGTCGCCGCACGGCGCGCATTTCACCACTGCCGTTCCGGACTACGGCAGGGATGAGGCTTTCCAGCGGCACTACGTCGAGTCCGCGAAGGACCCCGAGGCCTGGCCGCGGTTCGTCGACCGGTTCCTGTCCGGGGACGAGGCCGGATACCAGGCCGAGGTCACCAGGTTCGCCGAGGAGGCAGCGTGAACGCACCGACCCGCGCCGAGGTCGCCGCCGTGGCCTGCGCCGAGTTGTTCCGCGGCGACGGCGAGATCGTGGCCAGCCCGATGGGGCTGCTGCCCGCGCTCGGGGCCAGGCTGGCCCGGCTGACCTTCGAACCGGATCTGCTGCTCTCCGACGGCGAGGCGCTGCTGCTCGCCAGCACCCCGGGTGTCGAGGAGCCGGTGGTCGAGGGGTGGCAGCCGTTCCGCCGGATGCTGGACACCGTGGTGCCGCACGGGAAACGGCATGTCGTGATGGGCGCCAACCAGATCGACCGCTACGGCAACCAGAACATCTCCGCCATCGGCGCGCACGCCAAGCCGAAACGGCAGTTGCTGGGCGTGCGGGGCGCACCGGGCAACACGGTCAACCATCGCACCAGCTACTGGGTTCCCCGGCACAGCACGCGGGTGTTCGCCGAGCGGGTGGACGTGGTGTCCGGGGTCGGCTACGACCGGGCGCGGGAGGCGGGTGCGCGGCGCTTCCACGACGTGCACCGGGTGGTGACCAACCTCGGCGTGCTGGACTTCGGTGGGCCCGAGCACCGGATGCGGCTGGTCTCGGTACATCCGGGGGTCACCGTGGCCGAGGTGGAGTCGAGCACGGGCTTCGAGCTGGACACCACCGCGGTCGGCGAGAGCAGGCCGCCGACCGCGGAGGAGTTGCGCCTGCTGCGCGAGGTACTCGATCCCACGGCGTCGCGGGACAAGGAAGTACCGTCGTGAGTACGCTGCCGACCCGGTTGACCGAGCTGGCCGGTATCCGGCATCCGGTGGTGCAGACCGGTATGGGCTGGGTGGCCGGGCCGCGGCTGGTGTCGGCCACCGCGGAGGCGGGCGGGCTCGGCATCCTGGCCTCGGCCACCATGTCCTACGACGAACTGGCCGCGGCGATCGCCGAGACCCGCGGTCGTACCGGGGAGCCGTTCGGCGTCAACCTGCGCGCGGACGCCGAGGACGCGTCGCGCCGGGTCGACCTGCTGATTCGGGAGAACGTGCGGGTCGCCTCGTTCGCGCTGGCGCCCCGCAGGGAGCTGATCGACCGGCTCAAGGACGCCGGGGTGGTGGTCATCCCCTCGGTCGGGGCGGCGCGGCACGCGGAGAAGGTGGCCGGCTGGGGCGCGGACGCCGTCCTGGTGCAGGGTGGCGAGGGTGGCGGGCACACCGGCGGGGTGGCGACCACGCTGCTGCTGCCCTCGGTGCTGGACGCGGTGGACATCCCGGTGATCGCCGCGGGCGGGTTCTTCGACGGTCGGGGCCTCGCCGCGGCACTCGCCTACGGTGCGGCGGGTGTCGCGATGGGCACCAGGTTCCTGCTGACCAGGGAGAGCACCGTGCCGGAGGAGGTGAAGCGGGCCTATCTGGACCGCGGACTCGGCGACACGGTGGTCACCCGCAAGGTCGACGGGCTGCCGCACCGGGTGCTGCGTACCGGACTGGTGGATTCGCTCGAACGATCCGGCACGGTCGGCAGCCTGGTTCGTTCTGTTCGCAACGCGGCGCGCTTCCGCAGGCTGACCGGGTCGTCCTGGCGATCCATGCTGGCCGAGGGGCTGGCCATGAAACGCGGTACCGATCGCAGCTGGGCACAGGTGCTCATGGCCGCGAACACCCCGATGTTGTTGCGCGCGGGCCTGGTCGGCGGAGACACCTCCGCGGGGGTGCTCGCCTCCGGGCAGGTGGTCGGCCTGCTGGACGATCTGCCGAGCGTGTCCGAGCTGCTCGGGACGATGGTGGACGACGCCGCCGGGATCCTCCGCGCACTCGGCGGCCGGTGAGCCTCACAGCTCGCGAACGACCCGGCACGGGTTGCCCGCGGCGAACACCCGCGGTGGCAGGTCCCTCGTCACCACACTGCCCGCGCCGACGACGGTGTTCTCCCCCACGGCGACCCCGGGGCAGACGATCACCCCGCCGCCGAACCACACGTTGTCGCCGATCGTGATCGGCGCCGCGGCCTCCCAGCGGGCCCGCCGCGCCTCGTGGTCCTCCATCGGGTGCAGTGCGGTAAGCAGCTGCGCCCGTGGCCCGATGGACACGTCGTCGCCGATGGTGATCCGCGCGCAGTCCAGCAGGATCGCGTCGTAGTTGAGGAAGCTGTTCGACCCGATCTCGATCAGGTAGCCGTAGTCGCACTGGAACCGCGGCATGACCCACGATCCCGACCCGATCCGGCCCAGCAGCGTGCCCAGAATCCGCCCCCGCCGCTCCGCCTCGCCCGCACCGGTCCCGTTGAACTCGTCCACGAGCTCCTGCGCCCGCCGCCGCTCGGCGACGAGTTCCGGGTCGCTGTCCTGGTACCGCTCGCCGCGCAGCATGCGCTCCTTCTGCTCACCCACGCCGCCAGGCTAGCGCCCATCGTGTTTGCCGCCCACGCCCGCGTTTGCCATTCCCGCGCACGAGTTTGCTGCTCACGTAACCGTGTTGGCCATTCATGTAACCGAGTTTGCCGTTGGCGTTGGCGAGTTTGCCGTTCGCGGGGAAGAGATGGGTGGATGCGGGAGACGGGGCGGCTCGGGGTTGGGTCTCGGGCACGCCTTCGGCGCCCCGTGAGGCACTGGCGCACCCCGCATCACCCCTGGCAGACCTGTTCACCAGCGCCAGCACCCCACGGAACGAGACTCCCCACCCCACCCGACCACACCGGTCGTTTCGAACACACATTCGAGTGAAAACCAACCAGTGTTGCCGTCTCCACCCCATTCTGTCGAGCATTTCAGTATCATTGGGGCGTGGAAAGATACCGTTCCGATCCACATACGGACCCCCAGACGAGGACAGATCCCTCTGAACCGGCCGCCGTGTCAGAGACGCTCGATGATCGTCACGTTGGCGGTGCCGCCGCCCTCGCACATCGTCTGCAGGCCGTAACGCCCACCCCCGCGCTCCAGCTCATGCAGCAGGGTGGCGAACAGCTTGGTGCCGGTGGCGCCGATGGGGTGGCCGAGGGCGATGCCGCCGCCGTTGACGTTGACCCGTTCCGGGTCGGCACCGGTCTCCTCCAACCAGGCCAGCACCACGCTGGCGAAGGCCTCGTTGACCTCGAACACGTCGATCTCCTCGACCTTCAGCCCGGTCCTGCGCAGGGCATGCGCCGTCGCCGGGATCGGGCCGGTCAGCATCCACACCGGGTCGGCGGCCCGCACCGAGAGGTGATGCACCCGCGCTCGCGGGCGCAGGCCGTGCTCGGCGACGAAACGCTCGGAGGCCAGCAGCGTCGCGCTGGCGCCGTCGGAGATCTGGCTGGCCACGGCCGCGGTCAGCCGCGAGCCCTCGGTCAGCGGCGACAGCCCGGCCATCCGCTCCAGGCTGGTGTCCCTGCGGGGTCCCTCGTCCGCCACCAGATCGCCGAAGGGCACCGTCTCCCGGTCGAAGCGGCCCGCGTCGATCGCCGCGATCGCGCGCCGGTGGCTCCGGTAGGCGAACTCCTCCATCGCCTCCCGGGAGATGTCCCAGTGCTTGGCGATCAGCTCCGCGGCGCGGAACTGGGAGATCTCCGCCGCGCCGTAGCGCTGCCGCCAGCCCTTCGACCCGGAGAAAGGATCGTCGAAACCGTACTCCCCGCCGGCCAGCATCGCGGCGCTGATCGGGATCTGGCTCATGTTCTGCACCCCGCCGGCCAGCACCAGATCCATCGTGCCGGACAGCACCGCCTGCGCGGCGAAATGCACCGCCTGCTGGCTGGAACCACACTGCCGGTCGACGGTCACCCCCGGCACCTGGTCCGGGAGACCCCCGGCCAGCCACGCCGTGCGGGCGATGTTGCCGGACTGCGGGCCCAGCGTGTCGGTGCAGCCGAGGACGACGTCGTCCACCAGCGCGGGATCGACACCGGCGCGCCGCACGAGCGCCCCGATCACGTGTGCGGCCAGGTCCGCGCTGTGCACCGCGCTCAACCCGCCGCCACGCCTGCCGACCGGGGTCCGCAGCGCGTCCACGATGTACGCCTCGGCCATTTCGCCTCCCTATCCCTTTCGTACCGGCCTGCGCCGGGTCGCGATGCCGTCCAGCAGGATCCCGAGGTACTGCTCGGCGACGTCGTGGGCGGACAGCGGGCCATCCGGGTTGTACCAGCGCACAGCCACCCACACGGTGTCCCGGATGAACCGGTACACCAGCTCGATGTCCAGGTCCGCACGGAACGCCCCGGTCCGCACCCCCTCAGCCAGGATTGCGTTCCACAGGTCGCGAAACTCCCGGTTCCGCTCATCCAGGTAGGCGAAGCGCTCGAGCTGCGCCAGGTGCTTGGCCTCGTTCTGGTAGATGGCCACCTCGGCGGGATGCGCGTGGATCGACTCGAAGGAGGCGACCACCACGGCCTCCAACGTCTTCCGCGGGCCCAGCTCGGCCGCGACGATCTCGGCGTAGGTACCGAACAGCTCGTCCAGGAACCCACGCAGAATCTCGTCGGCCATCGACTCCTTCGAGTCGAAGTGATGGTAGAGGCTGCCGGAGAGGATGCCCGCCGCCTCGGCGATGTCGCGGACGGTGGTCAAGACGAAACCGCGCTCGGCGAACAGCCGCGCGGCGAGCGCGAGCAACTCGGCCCTGCGGCCCGTTCCGGACTGGCGACCCGTGGACGTCTTCGTGCTCATCTGCCCCTCACGCATGCTGACTACTCACCGAGATCACCTCGCCGGTCAGGTACGAGGCGTACTCACTGGCGAGGAATACCATCACATTCGCGACCTCCCATGGCCGCGCCGCCCTCCCGGACACCTCCCGCTCGGTCAGTTCGGCGAGTAGTTCCTCACTGGTCACCTTGGCCAGGAACGGGTGCGTCGCCAGGCTCGGCGACACGGCGTTCACCCGGATGCCGTGCTGGGCGGCCTCCACCGCCGCGCTACGAGTCAGCGCCATCACCCCCGCCTTCGCCGCGGCGTAGTGGGACTGCTCGGCCTGCGCGCGCCAGCCGATCACCGAGGCGTTGTTCACCACCGCTCCCCCGCCGCCCTGTTCGATCATCCTGCGCAGGGCGGCCCTGGTCATCCGGAACGTCCCGGTCAACGTGACGTCGAGGACCCGCGACCACTCCTCGTCCGTCATGTCCACAATGGCCCTGCTGCCGCCCAGCCCGGCGTTGTTGATCAGTACGTCGATCCGGCCGAACCGCCGCACCGTACCGTCGATCAGGGCCTGGACCTGGGTTTCCTCGGTGACATCACAGGAGATCGGATGAACCTCGCCGACCGGGTCCAGCTCGGCGGCCTGCTCGCCCAGCCTGCGCTCGTGCCAATCGCTCAGCACCACGCTCGCACCCTCCTCGAGGCTGCGCCGCGCCACCGCCGAACCGATACCGGTCCCGGCGGCCGCGGTCACCACGACCACCTTGTCCCGCAACAGGTCACGTCCCTCGGGATAGCCGGGCAGCGGAATCACGGGCGTACCTCCCTCGGCAGGCCGAGCACCCGCTCGGCGATGATGTTGCGCTGGATCTCGTTGGTGCCGCCGTAGATGGTGTCGGCGCGGCTGAACAGGTACAGCCGCTGCCACTCGTCCAGCTCGCCGGAATCCGGGTCCGCCACCAGGGATCGCGCGCCACGAACCAGCATGGCCAGCTCACCGAGTGAGCGGTGCCAGTTCGCCCAGACCAGTTTGGACACCTCGGCCACACCCGGCGAGGAGTCCCCGAGCGTGCGCTCGGCGTGTGCCCGCATCACCTCGAGGCCGGTCCATGCCCTGGCCAGCCGCTCGGCGACCACCGGATCGTCCATGGCCCCGTTCGCGCGCGCCAGCTCGGTCAGCCGCCGCAGCTCATCGCGAAAGCCGACCTGCTGACCGAGGGTGGCCACGCCGCGCTCGAAGGCCAGCGTGCCCATCGCGACCCGCCAGCCATCGCCCGGCTCGCCCACGACCAGGCCCCGCTCGGTGCGGGCTCCGTCGAAGAAGACCTCGTTGAACTCCGAGGTACCGGTCAGTTGCCGGATCGGCCGGACCCGCACCCCCTGCTGGCGCATCGGTACCAGCAGGTAGGAGAGCCCGCGATGCCGGGTCGATCCCGGTTCGGTGCGGGCCAGCACGAAACACCAGTCCGCGACCTGGGCCAGTGAGGTCCACACCTTCTGCCCGCGCAGCACCCACTCGTCCCCGTCCAGGGTCGCCGTGGTGGACACCGCGGCCAGGTCCGAACCGGCCCCCGGCTCGGAGTACCCCTGGCACCACAGCTCGCGCACCGCGGCGATACCGGGCAGGAACCGGCGCTGCTGCTCCGCCGTACCGTAGGCGATCAGGGTCGGGCCGAGGAGTTCCTGGCCGAGGTGGCTGACCTTCGCCGGCGCGCCGGAGCGGGCGTACTCCTCGTGGAAGATCACCTGCTGCCGCAGCGTCGCGCCCCGGCCGCCGTGCTCGACCGGCCAGCCGAGGCAGGTCCAACCCGCGGCCGCGAGATGCCGTTCCCACGCGATACGTTCCGCGAAGGACTCGTGCTCGCGGCCGGGTCCGCCGAGTCCACGCAACCCGGCGAACGCGCCGGTGAGGTTCTCGGCCAGCCAGGACCGGACCCGCTCGCGGAAGTCGTCCTCGGACACCGGGCCTCCCTCGGCTCTGTTCAAGTACCCCGTTCCCGCGTAGGCTACCCTACCAAGCACTTGCTAGGGAGGCTTGATGGCTGCCGACGCGGACACCGTTCCGGCGGCACTCGGCCGCGCGGCCGGGCTGTTCGCCGACCGTGAGGCACTGGTGGACGGCCAGGTCCGGCTGACCTTTACCGAGTTGCACCGGCAGGTACGGCGCTGCGCCGCGCTGCTCGCCGAGCACGGCGTCCGGTCCGGCGACCGGGTCGCGATCTGCTCGCCGAACACCCACCACTGGGTGATCGCCGCGCTGGGCGCGTTGTACGCGGGCGGCACGTTGGTGCCGATCAACACCCGGTTCACCGGACCGGAGATGCTGGACATCGTCGAGCGCAGCGAGGCCGCGGCCCTGGTGGTCGCAGGCCCGTTCCTTGGCACCGACCGGCTGGCCGAACTGCGCGCCGCCGGATTCGGCCGTCCGATCACGATCCTGCGTATCCCGGTCGAGGGCAGACCGCCCACCGAACCGGGGGTACTCGAGTGGGAGGCGGTGGACACGGCCGATCCGAGCGGCGCGGACACCCGTGCCGAGGCGGTGCGGCCAGAGGATGTGAGCGACATCCTGTTCACCTCGGGTACCACCGGGCGCAGCAAGGGAGCGATGACCAGTCACCGCCGGTCGCTCGGGGTCGCCGCGGCCTGGGCCGACCGCGGCGGGTTGACCGCGGACGACCGGTACCTGGTGATCAACCCCTTCTTCCACAGCTTCGGTTACAAGGCGGGCATGCTGGCCGCGCTGCTGCGCGGCGCGACCCTGCTCCCGCAGGCCACCTTCGACGCCGAGCGCACCCTGCGGACGATCGCGCGGGAACGGATCACCGTGCTGCCCGGCGCGCCGACCATCTACCAGACCCTGCTGGACGCGCCCGCTTTCGGCGAGCACGACATCGGCAGCCTGCGGCTCGCGGTCACCGGCGCCGCCACCGTCCCGGTGGCCCTCGTGGAGCGGATGCGGACCGACCTCGGCTTCGACACCGTGCTCACCGCCTACGGGCTGACCGAGGCCGTGGTGGCGACCATGTGCCGGCCCGAGGACGACACCGCGACCATCGCCCGCACCTGCGGGCGGGCGGCCGCAGGCTTCGAGGTGCGGATCGCCGAAGGCAGCGGGGAGGTCCTGCTACGCGGGCCGAACCGGATGCTCGGCTACCTGGACGACGTGGAGGCGACCACCAAGGCCATCGACGGCGACGGCTGGCTGCACACCGGGGACGTGGGCACCCTGGACGAGCACGGGTACCTCACCATCACCGACCGGATCAAGGACGTCTACATCTGCGGCGGGTTCAACGTCTACCCGGCGGAGGTCGAGCAGGTGCTCACCCGGTTGCCCGGGGTCGCCGAGGCCGCGGTGATCGGCATACCCGACGCCAGGATGGGCGAGGTCGGCAGGGCCTACCTCGTCGCCAGCCCCGGCCACACCCTATCCACGGAGGACGTCACGCGGCACTGCAAGCAGAACCTCGCCAACTACAAGGTTCCACGTCAGGTCGAGCTCAGGGAACGGTTGCCACGCAACGCCGCCGGCAAGGTCCTCAAGCGACTGCTTCGCGACGAACAGGAGAATCGATGACCGACGAGGTGGTGCGGTACGAGCGGCGCGGGGCGACCGCGTTGGTGACGATGAACCGTCCCGAGTACCGCAACGCGCAGAACTCGGCGATGACCTACGCGCTGGACGCCGCCTTCACCCGCGCGGTGGAGGACGACGAGGTGAAGGTGATCGTGCTGGCCGGTGCGGGCAAGCACTTCTCGGCGGGCCACGACATCGGCAGCCCTGGCCGGGACGCGGACGCGTCCTTCGACCGCAAGGCGGTGCTGTGGTGGGACCACGTCGGTGCCGAGGGTGGGGACGCACGCCTCGCCAGGGAGTCCGAGGTCTATCTCGGCATGTGCCGCCGGTGGCGGGAAATCCCCAAACCCACCATCGCCAGTGTGCAGGGCGCGTGCATCGCGGGCGGGCTGATGCTGGCCTGGGTCTGCGACCTGATCCTGGCTTCCGAGGACGCATTCTTCGCCGATCCGGTGGTCCGGATGGGCATTCCCGGGGTGGAGTACTTCGCGCATCCGTGGGTTCTGGGCCCGCGTGCGGCGAAGGAGGTGCTGTTCACCGGCGAGCGATTCACCGCGGCCCAGGCCAAGGAGTGGGGCATGCTCACCCGGGTGGTGCCGCGCGCGGAACTGGAGGCCGAGACCCTCGACCTTGCCGAGCGGATCGCCGGGATGCCGCGGTTCGGGCTGGCGCTGGCGAAGAAGGCGGTCAACCAGGCCGAGGATCTGATGGGCCTGCGTAGCGGGATGGACTCCGCGTTCGGGCTGCACCACTTCGCGCACGCGCACAACGCCGAGATCGCCGGTGGCGACGCGCTCGGTGGGCAGGACGCGCGCTCGATGCGGGACGCGGGCTGAGATGGACCTCGAACTGGACGAGCACGCCGCCCGGTTCCGGGACGAGGTGCGCTCCTGGCTGGCCGAGAACGTGCCGCAACGGCCGCTGGCCTCGTTCGACACCGCCGAGGGATTCGCGCGGCACCGGGCATGGGAAGCGAGACTGGCCGAGGCAGGGCTGTCGGTGGTTGCCTGGCCCGAGGAGTTCGGCGGGCGGGACGCGAGCCTGCTGGAGTGGGTGTTGTTCGAGGAGGAGTACTACGCCGCGGGCGCGCCGGGACGGGTGAGCCAGAACGGCATCTTCATGCTCGCGCCGACCCTGTTCTCGCACGGCACCGCGGAGCAGCGGCGGCGGATCCTGCCCCCGATGGCGCGTGGCCAGGAGGTCTGGGCGCAGGCATGGTCGGAACCGGAGGCCGGCAGCGACATCGCCGCGCTGCGCAGCACCGCCACCCGCACCGAGGGTGGTTGGCTGCTGTCCGGGCAGAAGACGTGGAGCTCGCGGGCCGCCTTCGCGGACAAGGCGTTCGGCCTGTTCCGCAGCGACCCGGGCAGCGAGCGGCACCGTGGCCTGACCTACCTGATGTTCGACCTGCGGGCCGAGGGGGTGCGGGTCCGCCCGATCCCCCAACTCGACGGCGAGCCGGGGTTCGCGGAGATCTTCCTGGACGGGGTGTTCGTACCGGATGCGGACGTGCTCGGCGAGCCGGGCGACGGCTGGCGGGTCGCGATGACCACCGCGAACAACGAGCGCGGGCTGTCCCTGCGCAGCCC
Organism: Amycolatopsis cihanbeyliensis; assembly: GCF_006715045.1. Lineage (GTDB taxonomy): Bacteria > Actinomycetota > Actinomycetes > Mycobacteriales > Pseudonocardiaceae > Amycolatopsis > Amycolatopsis cihanbeyliensis. Next base: position 946,663 of record NZ_VFML01000001.1, read on the forward strand.
CGGGCGGTTCCTGGCGGCCGCGGACCGGCTGACCGAGCTGTGGCAGCGGGTCGGTGACCCGGCCGACACCGCGCTGTCCGGCCGGGTCGCCGACGCCTGGATCGGGGCGCGGGCCTACCAGCTCTACACCTTCGGCACGGTGACCCGGCTGCGGGAGGGCGGCAGCCTCGGGCCGGAGTCCAGCGTGAACAAGCTGTTCTGGTCGCATTTGGACCTCGCCCTGCACGAGACAGCGCTCGACCTGCTCGGCCCGGACGGGGAGCTGCGCGCCGAACACGGCTGGGTGGACGGGTGGCTGTTCGCGTTGGCCGGACCGATCTACGGCGGCACCGACCAGATCCAGCGCAACACCGTGGCCGAGCGGCTGCTGGGCCTGCCGAGGGGTGACCGATGAGATTCGCGCTTTCCGCCGAGCAGAAGGACTTCGCGGCCAGCATCGGCGACTTCCTTTCCGATGTGGACACCGCCGCGGCGGCACGGGACTGGGCGGCCGGCGATCCGGGCTCGGGGTTGACACTGTGGCGCGGGCTGGCCGGGATCGGGATCACCGGCCTGCTGGTGCCCGAGCGGTTCGACGGGCTCGGCGCCGACCCGGTGGACCTGGTGGTGGCGTTCGAGCGGCTCGGTTACCACGCGGTGCCGGGACCGTGGGTGGACACCGCTGCCGTGCTGCCGATGCTGCTCGAGGACGAGCTGCTGGCCGGGGTGGCCGCCGGCGAGACGCTCGCCTCGGTGGCGCTGCCGCCGCACGTTCCGTACGCCCTGGACGCGGACGTGGCGGAGGCGCGGATCGCGGTCGCCGGGACGCGGCTGCACGCGTTCGCCCCCGGCCGCGCGCTGCCGTCGGTCGACTCCTGCCGTCGGTTGTTCGAGGTGCGCGAGGGCGAGGTGCTCGGCGCCGCGGTGGACCCGCCGCTGGCCTTCGATGCCGGCGTGCTGGCCACCGCCGCGCAGTTGCTCGGTGCGGGCCAGTGGCTGCTGGACGCCGCGGTGGATTATGCGCGGCAGCGCAGGCAGTACGGCCGCGAGATCGGCCGCTACCAGGCGGTCAAGCACCTGCTCGCCGACGTGGTCACCCGGCTGGAGCTGGCCAGGCCGCTGGTGCACGCGGCCGCGATCGCCGTCCGGGACGGCGCCCCGACCCGGGCACGGGACGTGTCCGCGGCCAAGGTGGCCGCCGGCGAGGCCGCGTACCTCGCGGCCCGTACCGGGCTGCAGGTGCACGGCGCGATCGGCTACACCGCCGAGCACGAGCTCGGCCTGCGGCTGGCGAAGGTGCGCGCGCTGGTGGCGGCGTGGGGAACGCGGGGCATGCACCACCGCCGGGTGCTGGACGCCGTCTCCGGGGCGGTCGCATGACACCGACGCGGACCGCGGAGCAACAAGCCCTCGGCGAGACGGTGCGCGCCGTCCTGCGGCGTTCCCCCGGCGAGCACGGGTGGTCGCCGCTGTGCGAGCAGGTCGGGGTGGCCGCGCTGGCGATCCCCGAGTCCTTCGGCGGGCTGGGCGCGGGCCTCACCGAGTTGCAGGTGGTCGCCGAGGAACTGGGCCGGGAGCTGGTCCCCTGCCCGTTCCTGGGTTCCACGGTGCTCGCCACGCAGGCCCTGCTGGAGTCCGGGGACGAGGCCGCATGCGCCCGGCTGCTGCCCGGGCTGGCCGAAGGCAGGGTGGCCGCGCTGGCCTGGGCGGATGAGCACGGCCGCTGGTCTCCAGACCACGGCTGCGGCAGCGCCGCCGCCGACTCCGCCCTCGAGGGCAGGGCGGAGTACGTGCTGGACGCCGACCTCGCCGAGGTCCTGCTCGTGGTGGCCGAGGTCGCCGGCGAGCTCGGCCTGTTCGAGGTGGATCCGGAGCGGGTGGAGGTGCGGCGGTCGGAGTCGATGGATCCCTCGCGCGGCTTCGGGAGCGTCGAGCTGCGGGGCGCCAGGGGCCGGCGGCTCGGCGGGGACTTCCGGCCCGGCCTGCGCCGGGTGCGGGAGACCGCCTGCGCGGTGCTGGCCGCCGAGCAGGCCGGGGCGGCCGCTCGCGCGCTGGAGATCACCGTGGAGTACACCAAGCAGCGGCAGCAGTTCGGCAGGCCCATCGGCGGTTTCCAGGCGCTCAAGCACCGGATGGCCGACCTGCACGTGCTGGTCGAGACCGCGCACTCGGCGGCCCGCGCGGTGGCCGAAGCCGGGCCGGACCGCGGGCGGCTGGCCGCGGTCGCGAAGGTGCACTGCTCCGAGGCCCTGTCCACGGTGACCGCCGAGATGATCCAGCTGCATGGTGGGATCGGCATTACCTGGGAACATCCGGCACACCGTTACTTCAAGCGCGCTCACGGCGCCGCCCAGCTCTTCGGCCGGCCGCACGAGCATCTCCCCGACTGCTATGAGTGACCCGTTCACCGGTCGGGTCGTGGTGGGAGACGGGTGGGCGGGTCACTCATAGCAGAGGGTCAGCGGACCTGGAGGTCGATGCAGGCGTAGAAGGCGTTGGCGGTGTCGCCGATGTTCCACACCGCGAGCACCTTCTGCCGGCCGCTCACCCCACCGAGGTCGACCGTATGCGAGACGGATGGTGGTGGCTGCTGGTTGTGGCCGTCGACCTCGGCGATCTTGCGGCCGTTCAGGAAGTACTCGTAGTTCGCGGTGCGGTGCCGCGCGGTGAACGTCCAGTTGAAGGTCACCGTGTTCCCTGCGGGGCTCGCGCGCCAGCCCTTGCTGTCGTCGTCCAACTCGGCGAACCGGGAGTTGCCACCACTGCAACTACGCAGGCCCTTGGGCCCCTCGACGCTCTGCGGCTCCCACTTGATCTGGCCGCAGGACACGGTTCCCTGCGCGCACTGGGCCTGCCTGCTCGGCGGCGAGGACACGTACCCGTGCGCGTTGGCGACTCCAGCCGGGACGACCACAAGGGCGAGTGGAGCGATACCCGCGCCCACCGCGGCGGCAACGAGCTTCCGTTTCGTATGCATCTCGACTCCTCTTCGGAGAACGGCGTTCCCAGTGCCCCATTCAAAAGTCGGATTATTCAGGTCCGTAGCGTGCGTCAACAATGCGTTGACCTGCAACGACCGTTCGCACGGGCCTGGCGGCCCGCGGTCACTGGGTCGTTCTGAATAACCCTCCCAGTGGCGTTCCGACAGATCCGGCATTCCGGGAATCTTCGAAAACGCAGGGGCCACTACAAGGAGGGAACGGTAGGGCGAAGAGCCACGAACGACTCTTCACCATGAGGGCGACATTGGCATCGGCGTACCGCGGCGAGCCGGCTCCCATTCCACGGCCACGCTTACCAATGTGGTCCAGACCATACGTCGCCGTTTCCATTGTGGTCAAGAGGCGACAACGCGAGGGCGGAACGGGTTAGCGGTTTCCGTAGCGCATTGCAGCAGGCGCACTCATTCTGATGCGCCTACTGCAACGGACACCATTCTTGGTGCCTTGCGGACAGCTCCCGACCAATCCTTCACGGCAGATGGTGACTCCACGAATTCGCACCCGGCCGCTTTTCACTCACACGAGTGAACTTGTTCCACCCCCGGAACGGGAACCATTCCACGGGACCGAGAACGCCGCCGAACCCCGATGCGTACCCGGAAGCGGCGTCGGGGTTCCCTCGGTTCGGTCTCCGGGCACGTCCCGGATGCGACCTGGCCCGCGTGCCGGGAATCCTCTCCGGTGCGTGCCGCGACCGCGGCCACAGGGACGTCTACGAGAAGGGGGACAACCACCATGTCCGAGCCAAGGACGCCGGAAGCCGCAGCACAACGCCTCGGCATGCGGTCGTCCGGGATCCTGGCGCTGGCAGGCACCGCACTCACGATCGTGAGCACCCTGCTCCAGCAACGGATGGACATCCCGCGCGGCGACCCACTCGGAGGGCTCGCCCACATCGAAGCGCGACCGTGGTTCGCCGCGGCCCTGGCCGGCATGCTCGGGATGCTGTGCTGGGGTATGGCCTTCACGGCAGCCGGTCGCAGCCTCCGGGACCCGGCGGGCAGGACGCTCGCCCGGATGGCCGAACCCGTGCTTCTCGTCGCGGTCGCGGTGTTCGCCGTGCACTACGCGCACGACGGGTTCAGCAGCGGCGTGCTCGCCGGGCAGTGGTCCTCCGGTGAGCGCGACCCGGCCGCCGCCCTGGCGGACAGCCGCGTCATGGAAGGGTTGATCGGCGGCACCTCCATCCTGTCCCAGACCCTCATCGGCCTGGCGCTGGCCCTGTACGCCCTGGCGATGCTGCGCGGCCGGCAGTACCCGCGGGTGCTGTCCTGGGTGGGCCTCGTCGGTTCCGCCGGATGGTTTCTCGGCGGCTCGGCGCTGTTCCTGCGCCTGCCCGGGATGTCGTTCGAGCTCCTGCTCCCCTTCACCGGGCTGGCCACGGTCTGGGTCGTGGGCGTCGGGATCACGCTGGTGCGCACCCGCGTTCCGCGCCGCTAGAACCAGTCGTCCGGGCGCGGCCAGGTGAGCAGGCCTTCCAGGTCCTCGCGCGGCTGGCCGTCCCCGGCGCCGTCCGGTTCGGTGACGGTGTAGCGGCCACGGTAGAACAGCAGCGGCCGCTCGTCCCGTATGTCGCCCAGCGTGGTCACGCGGCCGATCACGACGTAGTGGTCACCCCCCTCGTGCACCGCCTCCAGCTCGCAGTCCAGCCAGGTCAGCGCGCCGTGCAGGAGCGGGGCCCCGGAGGGAACCGTGCTCCACTCCACGGCGGCGAACTTGTCCTCGCCCCGCGCGCCGAACACCCCGCTCACCGCGCGCTGCCCCGCGGCGAGGACGTTCACCGCGAACTGCCCTGCCCGCTCGATGGCCTGCCAGCTACGCGAGCTCCGGGCCGGGCAGAACAGCACCAGCGGCGGGTCGAGGGACAACGCCGCGAACGACTGGCAGGCGAAGCCGAAAGGCCGCCCGCCGTCCAGGCCGGTCACCACCGTGACGCCCGTGCAGAAGTGCCCGAGCACCGACCGGAACCGGGCGGAGTCGAAGGTGGGGGCGGCCGGAGTACTCATTGCTCGCGTGCACCCACCGAGAAGTCGTGGCCCCACAGGCTGACCGCGGTGCTCTCCCGCGCGATCCAGCTCTGGTCGTCCACCTGCCTGCCCTCGCAGCCGAACTCCACGTCGAACCCGCCGGGGGTCTTCATGTAGAAGGACAGCATCAGGTCGTTCACGTGCCGGCCCAGCGTCGCCGACATCGGCACCTTCCGCCGCAGGGCGCGGTCGAGGCACAATCCGACGTCGTCGGTGCTCTCCACCTCGACCATCAGGTGCACGATGCCGCTCGGGGTCGGCATCGGCAGGAACGCCAGGCTGTGGTGCCGCGGGTTGCAGCCGAAGAACCGCAGCCAGGCCGGTTCGCCATCGGCGGGCCGACCCACCATCTGCGGCGGAAGGCGCATCGAGTCGCGCAGCCGAAATCCGAGCACGTCCCGGTAGAACCGCAGCGCCGCCTCGTCGTCGTGGGTGGACAGCACCACGTGGCCAAGGCCCTGCTCCCCGGTGACGAAGGTGTGCCCGTACGGGCTCACCACCCGCCGGTGCTCCAGCGCGACCCCGTGGAACACCTCCAGGGTGTTACCGGAGGGGTCCTCGAAGGTGATCAGTTCGTACACCCGCCGGTCGGCCAGTTGCTCGGCGGTGCCCTCCTTGAACGGCACGCCCGCGGCCTGCAGGTTCCGCCGCACCTCGTCCAGCTCCGCCGCGTTGGCCGTCTCCCAGCCCACCTGTGCCAGCCGGTCGGTCTCCCCGGGGAAGATCACCAGCCGGGCGGGGAAATCGTCCATCCGCAGGTACAGCGCGTCCGGGTCGGTGCCCTTGCCCTCGACCATACCGAGCACCTTGAGCCCGTACTCCCGCCACTTCGCCATATCCGTGGCTTCGATCCGCAGGTAGCCGAGTGAGCGAATCCCCATAATCCTTCACCTGGTCAGGAAGTCGATGGACAGTTGGTTGAACTCGTCGAACTTCTCCAGCTGCGCCCAGTGCCCGCAGCGGCCGAACACGTGCAGTTGCGCCCGCGGGATGGTCTTCAACGCCAGCAACGCGCCGTCCAGCGGGTTGACCCGGTCCTCCCGGCCCCAGATCAGCAGCACCCGCTGCCGCAGCCGATGCGCCTCCCGCCAGAGCATGCCCAGCTCGTAGCCCTCCGGGTCGGCGAAGGACGCGCCCATCGCCGCCATCGCGGCCAGCGACTCCTGGCTGCTCGCCGCGGCGAACCGCTCCGCCACCAGTTCCTCGGTGATCAGTGACTGGTCGTAGACCATCACCCGCAGGAAGGCCTCGAGCTTCTCCTTGCTGGGCCCCGGCGGCGCGGCGAACCGGGCGAGGTTCTTGATGCCCTCGGTCGGGTCGGGTGAGAACACGTTGACGCTCAACCCGCCCGGCCCCATCAGCACCAGCCTGCCCGCCCGGTCCGGATGGTCCAGCGCCAGCCGCACCGCGGCCCCGCCGCCGAGCGAGTTGCCCACGATGTGGGCTCGCTCGATCCCGAGCGCGTCCAGCAGGCCGACCACCGCGTTGGCGCTGTGCCTGAAGTACTGCGGGTGCTCGGTCGGCTTGTCCGAGCGACCGAACCCCGGCTGGTCCACCGCGATGGTACGGAAGGACTTGGCGAACACCGGGATGTTGCGCGCGAAGTTGCTCCACGCGGAGGCGCCCGGACCGCCGCCGTGCAGCAGCAACACCGTCTGCTCGTGCTCGGTCCCCGCCTCGTGGTAGTGCAGCCGGAGGCCCTCGGCGACATCGACGTACTTGCTCTCGGTCATCCTCGCCCCTAGACCATCGAATCCTGGACCGGCAAGCCGAACTCCCCGGTGCCGAACATCGTGTAGGCCCGTTCCGGATCGTTGGCGGCGTGCACCCTCCCGGCGTGCGCGTCCCGCCAGAACCGTTGGATCGGAGTGCCCACCTTGAGCGCTCGGCCGCCCGAGTTCTCGAAGAGCCGGTCGATCGCCGCGATCGCCCGCTCGGTGCCGCGCACCTGGTCCCGCCGCACCCGCAGCCGGGTGGGGAACGGGAGCTTCTCGCCCGCACGGGCATGGGTGTAGAGCTCGTCGATGTTGTGCGTCAGCTGCAGCCAGGCCGCGTCGATCTCGCTGGCCGCCTCGGCGATCCGCACCTTCGCGAAGGGGTCCTCATTGGACTTCTCGCCCGCGTACGCGGCCCGGACCCGCTTGCCCTGGTGCTCCACATGCGCCTCGTAGGCGCCCTGCGCCATGCCGATGATCGGCGCGGTGATCGTGCTCGGGTGCACCGAGCCGAACGGGAGCTGGTACAGCGGCCCGGGGTTCGCCTCCTGTCCCGGGGTCTTGCACTTCGAGGTGGCGACGAAGCTCAACGCCCGGTGCTGGGGGACGAAGACGTCCTCGACGAGGACATCGTTGCTGCCGGTGCCGCGCAGACCGACGGTGTCCCACACGTCGTCGATCGTGTAGTCGCTGATCGGCAGCAGGTAGGTGCAGAAGTCGACCGCCTTGCCGTCGGCGTCGAAGGCGGGGCCCCCGAGGAACACCCAGGTGGCGTGGTCGCAGCCGGAGGAGAAGCTCCACCTGCCGGACAGCCGGTAGCCGCCATCGACGACCTGCGCCTTGCCCATCGGGGCGTACGAGGAGGACACCAGCGTGTCCTCGTTCTCCCCCCACACCTCCTGCTGCGCGCGCAGGTCGAACAGCGCGAGATGCCAGGGGTGCACGCCGAGGATCGAGCCCACCCAGCCGGTGGAGCCGCAGGCGGACGCGACGAGCTTGACGGCGGTGTAGAAGCTGACCGGGTCGGCCTCGTACCCGCCGAACCGTCGCGGTTGCAGCAGCCTGAAGAAGCCCGTCTCCCGCAGGGCCTTGATCGACTCGTCCGGAATCCGGCGCGCGTCCTCCGTATCCTGGGCCCGCTCGCGCAGCGTGGGCAGCAACTCCTCGATTCCAGAGATCACCCCGCGGGCGTCCGGTGCGGCCATGTCCTGCCCCATCCCTTTGCTCATCCATCCCTCGCGGTCGTGTTGGCACCCTCCGCGCCATCGCCAATTATACTAGAACATGTTCTCGTTTTTGTCGAGTCGGCGCAGCTCGTGCCCGACTCGATCTTCAGTCCACTATGGATCCATGAACAGCGGGAACGGCAGCGTGCGAGCCAGCGCGGCGGCCGGAGAACACGCAGTCGGCCAGCGACAGCCCGCTGACGTACGAGCGAGAACATATTCCCACCGCCGACCGGCCGGCCGCGTACAGCCCTGGCACCGGCTCGCCCCCGCCCTGGCGGACCTGACCGGTGTCCTCGTCCACGACGAGCCCACCGAGGGTCAACATCGGGCAGGGGTAGCCGAGGTTCGGCCGGATCGACACATCCACCAGCGAGTACGGCGGGGTGCGCAACGGACGGAGGAACTCCGCCGGTTTGCCTGCCGGGTCCCCTCCCCCACCCTCGGCGGCCGCGTTGTACGCCTCGACCGAGGCGGCGAGCCCATCCGGGTGCACCCCGGCGCGCCGCGCCACGGCCTGGATCGAGCCTGCGCTGACCCGCCCCCTACCCAGCAGGTAGAGCGCCTGCAGCCACTGGAACCACTGGCTCTGCGCGCGGGCGGTGCGCCAGGACTCCCGCGCGATCTCGCGGTCGATGAGCAACCAACCCCGGCCACCATGCCTGTTGATCAGTTCCGCGCCGACGGCAGCGCCGTAGCGGGACTCGTCGATCACCCTGCGGCCGTCGGCGTCGACCAGGATCCCCCCGAGAAAGGCACTCGGCGGGGTGAGGAACCGCCAGGCCGAAACCCGGTCCAGCGCGGCCGTGGCGGCGCCGACCTCGACGCCGAGCCGGATCCCGGAACCGTCGTCGCCGGCCGTACCCAGCGCGAGCCCACCCCGGTAGGCGGGCGCGTGCTCGCGCATCAGCCCCCGGTTCGCCACGAAACCACCCGCCGCCAGCACCACCCCGCGGCGCGCCGTGACCCGCAGCTCGCGGGCGAAACCTCGCTCGATCGCGGCCACTCCGCGGTTCAGCAGCTTGCCCAACGCCGGCACGTAGAGCCCCGGCTTCGCCGCGTACCTGGCCAGCAACCGGTGCGTGACCCGTGCCCAGGCGGGGGCGCCGCGCAGGCTGTCCAGGACCGCCCCGGTGACCTCGCCGTCCGGGCCGGTCAGCAACGTGCGAGCGCGCGACTGCGGCAGCACCCGGACGCCGCGCCGCCGCGCCGCGGCCGCGAGGCGGGCGAACAGCAGCCTGCCCGAGGTACCCCGACCCTTTGCCCGGTGACCGCGCGGCGCGGGCGGCGCCACCTGCCGAAACGCGCCCGCCGCCTCGCTGCCCGAGTAGTAGAGGTAGTAGTCGTCGTTCGGGTACGAGGTCTTGTCCGGGCACAGGCTGCCCTCGAACGGGACCCCGTGCCGCTCCAACCAGGTGATCATGGCGGTGCTGCCCGCGCAGAACCGGCGCAGTGTCGACTCGGCGACCACGTCCCCGACCTCCAGCCGGAGGTAGTCGTACATCGCCTGCTCGGAGTCCGGGACCCCGGCGGCGCGCTGCTGCTCGGTGCCACCGCCCGCGTACACCACACCGCCGGAGAGGGCGCTCGCCCCTCCCCCGGCGAACCGGTCCACCACCAACACCTCGGCCCCGGCCTCCGCGGCCTCGATGGCCGCGCAGGCTCCGGCCGCACCGAACCCGATCACCAGGACATCGGTGTACGTTTCCGCGGGATCTGCCATGCGCCTCACCCTAGAACTGAAACACGTTCTCGTCTATGGTGAAGGCAGGGGCGGCCACCTGGCTGCCAGAAAGCTATAACGTGTTTCAGAATTTGCTCGGAGGTGGCATGACGAGCCAAGGCGGCCACGAGGAGTTCGATGTCGTCGTGGTCGGCAGCGGGGCCGCCGGTATGACCGCCGCGCTCGCCGCCGCCCATGCCGGCCTCCAGGTCGTGGTGGTCGAGAAGGCCACCCGGTTCGGTGGGTCCACCGCCCGCTCCGGCGGGGGCGTCTGGATCCCGAACAACGAGGCACTGGCGGCCGCGGGCGTGCGGGACACGCCCGAGCAGGCACGCGAGTACCTGGCCGCCATCATCGGCGACGTGGTACCCGCCGAGCTGCGGGCGGCCTACCTGGACCGGGGTCCCGAGGTCCTCACGTTCCTGCATCAGCGGACCCCGCTGCGGATGCGCTGGGTCCGCGACTACGCCGACTACCACCCGGAGGCTCCCGGTGGCCGTGCCGGCGGGCGGTCGGTGGAGCCCGCGCCGCTGGACGGGAAGGTCCTCGGCGCGGAGTTGGCGAACCTGGAGCCGCCGTACAGCGCGCTGCCCATGGGCGTGCCGATGACCCAGGCCGACTTCCGCTGGCTCAGCCTGGTGGCCCGGCACCCGCGCGGGTTGCTGCGGCTGTGCGGGCTCGGCCTGCGCACCCTCGCCGGTCGGGTCGCAGGCAAGCATCTGCTTTCCATGGGCCAGGCGCTCGCCGCCGGCCTGCGCGCCGGCCTGCTGCGCGCGCGGGTGCCTGTGTGGCTGGACACCCCGCTGACCGGGCTGGAGGTGGAGAACGGCGAGGTCACCGGGGCACAGGTGGAACGCGAAGGGGAGCAGGTGCTGCTGCGCGCCCGCCGCGGGGTGATCCTGGCCTCCGGGGGTTTCGAGCACAACGAGGAGATGCGCGTCAAGTACCAGCGTCCCCCGATCGGCACGGAGTGGACGGTGGGCGCGAAGGCCAACACCGGCGACGGGATCAGTGCTGGTCTCGCACTGGGCGCGGCGGTGGACCTGATGGACGACGCCTGGTGGGGGCCGTCCATCCCGCTCACCGGCGGGCCGTGGTTCGCCCTTGCCGAACGCTCGCGGCCGGGCTGCCTGCTGGTCAACGGGCGGGGCAGGCGGTTCGTCAACGAGTCGGCCCCGTACGTGGAGGCCGTGCACGCCATGTACGGCGAGGGTGACGGTCCGGCCGAGAACATCCCCACCTGGCTGGTGTTCGACCAGCGCTACCGCAACCGGTACATGTTCACCGGCCTCGGGCCGCGCCAGCCGCTGCCAGGCCGCTGGTTCAAGGCCGGGATCGCGGCGAAGGCGGGCACGCTCGCCGAGCTGGCCGAGCGGATCGAGGTCCCTGCCGAGGAACTGGTGTCCACGGTCGAGCGGTTCAACGCCTTCGCCCGAGCCGGCGAGGACGAGGACTTCGGCCGCGGGCGCAGCGCTTACGATCATTACTACGGCGACCCGCGCAACCGGCCGAACCCCAGCCTCGGCGCGCTGGAGCGGGCACCCTTCTACGCGGTCCGGATCGTGCCCGGCGACCTGGGTACCAAGGGCGGGCTGCGGATCGACACCCGGGCCAGGGTGCTGCGCGAGGACGGCTCGGTGGTCGCCGGGCTGTACGCGGCCGGCAACGCCAGCGCCGCGGTGATGGGTCATACCTACGCGGGTCCTGGCGCGACGATCGGACCCGCGATGGTGTTCGGCTACCTTGCGGCCGAGCACCTTGCGATCAACAATCCGACCAGCGAGGCGGTCGAGCGAGCAGGTGGAGGTAACCGATGACCAAGGCTGATGGCGTGCGCACGATCGACGCCGGTGCCCCGCCGGCCCGGTTCGCCCGCGGCTGGCACTGCCTCGGCCTCGCCGAGACGTTCAAGGACGGCAAGCCACACGCGATCAACGCCTTCGGCACCAAACTCGTGGTGTTCCAGAGCCAGGAGGACGGCAAGCTCAACGTGCTGGACGGCTACTGCCGGCACATGGGCGGCGACCTCACCCAGGGCACGATCAAGGGCAACGAGGTCGCCTGCCCCTTCCACGACTGGCGCTGGGCGGGCAACGGCAAGTGCGTCTCGATCCCGTATGCCAAGCGGGTCCCGCTGCGGGCCCGTACCCGCTCCTGGATCGCCATGGAGGAGAACAAGCAGCTGTTCGTGTGGAACGACCCGGAGGGCAACCCCCCGCCGGAGGACGTGGTGATCCCCCGGATCGAGGGCGTCTTCAACGGCGAGTGGAGCAACTGGACCTGGGACTCGGTACTCATCGAGGGCGCCAACTGCCGCGAGATCGTGGACAACGTGGTGGACATGGCGCACTTCTTCTACATCCACTTCGCCTTCCCGACGTACTTCAAGAACGTGTTCGAGGGACATATCGCCACCCAGTACCTGAACACCAAGGGTCGGCCGGATGTGGGGATGGCCTCGAACTACGGCGGCGAGGAGAACCTGCTGCGCTCGGAGGCCTCGTACTACGGCCCCTCGTACATGATCAACACCTTGCTGAACACCTACAAGGGCCTCGAGATCGAGAACGTGCTGATCAACTGCCACTACCCGGTCACCGAGGACTCCTTCGTACTGCAGTGGGGCGTGATCGTGAAGAAGCTGCCAGGGGTGTCCGACGAGCAGGCGGACAAGATCGCGGGCAAGTTCGCCAAGAGCATCGGCGTCGGCTTCATGCAGGACGTGGAAATCTGGAAGAACAAGACCCGCATCGACAATCCGCTGCTGTGCGAGGAGGACGGCCCGGTGTACCAGTTGCGCCGCTGGTACGACCAGTTCTATGTGGACGCCGCGGAGGTCACCGAGGACATGACCGGCCGCTTCGAGTTCGAAGTGGACACCACGAGGGCGAACGAGGTGTGGTCCAGGGAGGTCGCCGACAACCTGGCGCGGCAGCAGGAGGCCGGGGTGTGAGCGCGGGTCCGGAGACGAGCGCGGACGAGCGGCAGGAGTTCCTCAGCGGTGGCCTGCGGCCGCACCACTGCGCGTCCTGCGGGACCTGCGTGCTGGTGAAGAAGAACAGCATGCAGCACACCAGCATTCAGTGGACCACCGACCCGGCCGCCAGCTGCCCGGTGTTCGCCGAGCGGGCGGCCGAGGGCGCGAACACGGCGTTGCTGGACACCTGCGCGAAGCTGTCGGACAGCATCGCGCGGGCGGCATGGGACGGCCGGCTGGAGGTGGGCGGTGATTGAGTCCCACGTGCTGCGGGTCGCCGAGGTGGTCGAGGAGACCCCGGAGGCCTGCTCGGTGGTGTTCGACCCGACCCCGGAGCAAGCCCGCCACCTGGACTACCGGCCGGGGCAGTTCCTCACCGTGCGGGTGCCGAGCGAGCGGTGCGGCTCGGTGGCCCGGTGCTACTCGCTGTCCAGCTCGCCACACACCGGGGACGCCCCGAAAATCACGGTCAAGCGTACCGCGGACGGCTACGCCTCCCACTGGATCTGCGACAACGTGCGTGCCGGGGCCGAGTTGGAGGTGCTGCCGCCGAGCGGGGTGTTCACCCCGGCCTCGCTGGAGGACGATCTGCTGCTGTTCGCCGCGGGCAGCGGGATCACCCCGGTCATCTCGATCGTGAAGTCGGTGCTGGCCAAGGGAACCGGCAACCTGGTGCTGATCTACGCGAACCGGGACGAGCGCTCGGTGATCTTCGGCACGGAACTGCGGGAGCTGGCCGCCGCCGCGCCGGACCGGCTGACCGTGGTGCACTGGCTGGAGACCGTGCAGGGCTTGCCGGACGCCGAACGGCTACGGGCGTTGGCCACGCCGTTCTCCGGGCGCCAGGCCTTCGTCTGCGGGCCCAAGCCCTTCATGGCCGCCGCGACCGGTGCGTTGAAGGCCCTCGACGTACCGCGAAACCGGATGCGCACGGAGAAGTTCGTCTCGCTGGGCGGCAATCCGTTCGAGAAGGCGAAGCCGGCGGCGGAGGCCGTCACGGACGAGGGCCCGGCCTCGGTACACGTCGAACTGGACGGGCAGCGGCACTCCTTTTCCTGGTCTCGGCGGCAGAAGTTGCTGGACCTGCTGCTGGAGCAAGGCTTGGACGCACCCTTCTCCTGCAGGGAAGGCGCGTGCAGCGCCTGCGCCTGCCGGATAACCTCGGGCGAGGTGCGCATGCTGGAGAACGACGTGCTCGAGCAGGACGATCTGGACGAGGGGATCGTGCTGGCCTGCCAGTCCCTTCCGGTCACCGACGAGGTGTCCGTCAGCTACGAGTAGGAGTGCCGATGCCCATCGACCCGACCGTCGCGATCGGTGCCGAGCTGGATGAGGTGCGATTCGCCTGGACCTCGTCCGACGTCCTGCTCTACCACCTCGCGCTGGGCGCGGGTGATAGTCCGACCGACGCCGCCGAGCTGCGCTACGCCTACGAGGCCGACCTGCGAGTGCTGCCGACCTTCGCCACCGTGGCGCCGAACCTGCGTACCTTCGAACCGCCGTCGGTATCCTTCCCCGGGGTGGAGATCGACCTGGAGAGGGTGGTGCACGGCAGGCAGGGAGTCACCGTGCACCGGCCGATCCCGGTCGAGGGCAAGGCGGTGGCGCGGACCCGGATCACCGACATCCTGGACAAGGGCAAGGCCGCCGTGATCCTGCAGGAGACGGCGGTCACCGATCCGGACGGAAGTCCGTTGTGGACCGCCACCTCGAGCATCTTCGCCCGCGGCGAGGGTGGTTTCGGCGGCAAGCGTGGTAGCTCGGACCGGATCGACCCGCCGGAACGTGCGCCGGAGGTCGTTGTCGACACGCCGACCTTGCCGCAGCAAGCCCTGCTGTACCGGCTGTGCGGCGACCGCAACCCCCTGCACGCGGATCCGGAGTTCGCCGCGCGTGCCGGGTTCGAGGTACCGATCCTGCACGGGCTGTGCACCTACGGCATCGTCGCCAAGGCGGTCACCGACGCGATGCTGGACGCGGATGTCACCCGCATCCGCTCCTGGTCGGCGAAGTTCGCCGGGACCGTGCTACCGGGCGAAACCCTGCGCACCCGGATCTGGCGGGAAGACGGCAACCTGGTGGTCACCACCGTCGCCCTGGACCGCGACGAAGCCCCCGTGCTCACCGACGCCCTCCTCGAGCCCACCCCGTAAATCGCGTTTGCCATTCCCGCGCACGAGTTTGCTGCTCATGTAACCGTGTTGGCCGTTCATGTAACCGAGTTTGCCGTTCGCGTAGGCGAGTTTGCCGTTCGCGGGGAAGAGATGGGGGGATGCGGGAGACGGGGCGGCTCGGGGTTGGGTCTCGGGCACGCCTTCGGCGCGCCGTGAGGCACTGGCGCTCCCCGCATCACCCCTGGCAGACCTGTTCACCAGCGCCAGCACCCCACGGAACGAGACTCCCCACCCCACCCGACCACACCGGTCGTTTCGAACACACATTCGAGTGAAAACCAACCAGTGTTGCCGTCTCCACCCCATTCTGTCGAGCATTTCGATATCATTGGGTGCGTGGAAAGCTACCGTTCCGATGCCACCGACCCTCACAACACTGCCAAAACGACCACACCACCGGATGAACCCCAAAGCGACACCACCAACGCAAAAGAACTGATCGGCTACTGCGAACAAGACCACCACCTCAAAAACCTACCCGGATGGACCTACAAGGTCACTGACAGCACACCCACCACCACACCCCACGGAGACACCCACACCAACCCACACCAACCACTCCACAAACCCCTCACCCCAACGAACAAACACGACACCCCACCCTTCTAAGGGATGCGCCACGGGCCCGGCGCGATGACGTCGACGTGTACCAGATGGTGGTCCGAGGCGCCGTTCAACCGTGCCAGCGGCGAGCGGGAGGTCGGCCAGAACACTCCGTCGCCGACCGGCAGGAGACCGCGGGAGGGCAACACGTAGTCCACCCGGAGATTGCCCGGTGCGTCGTCGTTGAAGTCCGCGGTGTCGAGAAACGAGGGGGTCTTGTGGTTCTGGTTCGCGCCACCCTGCTCCCGGGCCGCCAGGTAGCCACCGAGGCTGCCCGGCCGGGTGTCGATCACCCGCCGTGCGTTCAGCAGCTGGTCGATCGCGCCCGGCACGCTGTCGCCGTCGTGCGGGTCGGAATTGTTGTCGCCGGCGATGACGAACCGCGCGCCGGGGTGGAGGCCGCCACGGCCTCCGGCATCATCGTAGATATAGCCGCCCCTGCCCGGGGTCACGTAGTCGGCCCAGAAGCGGATCTCGTCGTGGTTGCGGGTGCCGTTGCGGTCCTCGGTGCCGTCGAACGTGGGCGGGGTGGGGTGCGAGACGAGGAAGTGCACGCTGGCCCGGCCGAGGCGGATCGGCAGGTCCCAATGCGACTTCGACGGCAGGCGCAGCACGTCGAGGATCTCCGGCGAGTACCAGTCGGCCGGGGCGGGGGTCGCCGGGTCGTCGGGCAGTATCGCGCCCGGCATGTCCTTCCAGCGGAACTCCTGGAAGGTGCGCACGGCACCGGTGTCGATCGGGTACTTGGACAGCACGAGCATCCCGTACTGGCCGGGAAAGAAGCCGAAGCCCTGCGCGTCGTCGGCGGTTCCGGTGCGGCCGTCGCGGTTGAGGTCGAACCCGGTCGGCAGGCCCGTGTTGGACGGCGCGCCGAAAGCGTACGGGTAGTGGATCGGCTCGGCACCGTTCTGTCCGCGCTCGAGGTAGTTGTCCCGGAACAGGTCGGCCGCGCGGTTTCCCGGCACGTAGTCGAACTCGTTGATCAGCAGGACGTCCGGCCGGCTGCGCTGGATCACCTCGGCGACCTCGCGAGCCCGCGCGTCGCCGGTGGTGGAGAGATCGGCGACCAGCTGCCCGGCCGCGGCGCGGCTGAGCGAGGCGTTGAACGTGGCGAAGCGGACGGGCTCGAGTCGACCCGGAGCCGGTTCGGCCTGGGCGGCCGGCGCGGTCAGCACTCCGGCGGTCAGCGCCAGCACGGGCAGGAACGCGAGTCGGGCTCGGACCATGATCAACCTCCACCAGTCGGCGCGTCACCCTGCCATGCCCAAGCCACAAGCGGGTGATGCGCTCGTGAACACTCGCATATCCACGTGCTGGTAGCCTCGATCGATGGTCGCGCGCAGGATCTTCGTGTATGGCGTCACCGGGTCGGGCAAAACCACGGCTGCCGCACGGATCGCCACGGCCACAGGGCTGCCGTGGCATTCGGTGGACGACCTGACCTGGGAACCGGGCTGGGTGCAGGTGCCGGACGAGGAGCAGCGCAGGCGGATCGCGGCGATCTGCGCGGGCGAGGAATGGATCCTGGACACGGCCTACGGCAAGTGGCTGGAGATCCCGCTGGCCAGGGTGGAGCTGATCGTCGCGCTGGACTACCCGCGCTGGCTGTCCCTCGCCCGGCTGCTCCACCGCACGGCCCGACGGATCATCGATGGCAGGCTGGTCTGCAACGGCAATTGGGAGACGCTGCGGCAGGCCATGGGCAACGACTCGATCATCCGCTGGCACCTCCAGTCGTTCGGCCGCAAGCGGGAACGCATCCGGCGATGGTGCGCCGACACCTCCGGGCCCACGGTGCTCCGCTGTACCTCGCCCCGGCAGCTCGAGCGCTGGCTCAGGCAGCCGCGGCCAGCACCAGACCGCTCGTCGGAACCCCGGTACCCGCGGTGACCACGACGTGCCGCGCGCCGGTGACCTGGTTCGATGCCGTGCCGCGCACCTGACGCACCCCCTCGGCGATGCCGTTCATCCCGTGGATGTAGGCCTCCCCGAGCTGCCCGCCATGCGGGTTCAGCGGCAACCCGCCGTCCAACTCCAGCTCCCCGTCCCGGATGAAGTGCTTGGCCTCACCCCGCCCGCAGAAACCCAGCTCTTCCAACTGCATCAACACGTACGGGGTGAAATGGTCGTAGAGCACGGCCACGTCCACGTCGGCGGGGCCGATCCCCGCCTGCCGCCACAGCTGCCCGCCGACCACACCCATCTCCGGCAGCGCCGCGAGCTCCTCGCGGTAGTAGCTGGTCATCACGTACTGGTCCGGTGCGCTGCCCTGTGCCGCACCCGCGATCACCGCGGGTGGGTTGCGCAGCTCGCGCGCCCGCCGCAGGCTGGTGATCACCAGCGCCACCCCGCCGTCGCTCTCCTGGCAGCAGTCCAGCAGGTGCAGCGGCTCGGCCACCCAGCGCGAGGCCTGGTGCTCGGCCAGTGTGATCGGCCTGCCGTAGAACCATGCCTTCGGGTTGGTCGCCGCGTGCTTGCGGTCCAGCACCGCCACCCGCCCGAAGTCCTCGCTGGTGGCGCCGTACTCGTGCAGGTAACGCCGGGCGAGCATGGCCACCGTGGCGGCCGGGGTCGCGATGCCCATCGGGTAGTGGAAGCTGTTGTCCACCCCGGACGAGTTGACCTGCTGCGCCGCGGCCGTGGACACCTGGCCGAAACGCTGCCCGGACCGCTCGTTGAACGCGCGGTAGGCCACCACCACCTCGGCGGCCCCGGTCGCCACCGCCATCGCGGCCTGCTGCACCGTCGCGGCCGCCGCTCCCCCTCCGTAGTGGATCCGGCTGAAGAACGACAGATCGCCCATGCCGAGCTCGCGCGCCACCGCGATCTCGCTGTTCCCGTCCATGGTGAACGAGACCAGTCCGTCCACATCAGATGGTGAAAGTCCCGCGTCGGCCAGCGCCGAGCTGACGGCCTCCGCGGCCAGCCGCAGCTCGCTGCGCCCGGAGTCCTTGGAGAACTCGGTCGCGCCGATCCCGGCGATCGCCGCCGTGCCGGACAGTGTCATGCCGCCTCCGGTAGTTCGATGTGGACGGTTCCGGTGACGTGCTCGCCCAGCGAGCAGCTTCCGGTGACCTCGACCACCGCCTCGGCGCCCGCGCGCTCGGCCACCCGGCCGTGCAAGGTCAGGGTGTCGTGGGCGTAGCAGGGCACACCGAGCCGTATCCGCACCGCCCGAACCAGTGCCCGCGGGCCGGCCCAGTCGGTGACGAACCGTTGCACCAACCCGGTGTCGGTGAGGATGTTCAGGAAAATGTCCTTCGACCCCCTGGCGAGAGCCGCATCCCGGTCGTGGTGCACATCCTGGAAGTCACGGGTCGCGAGCGCGGTGCTCACCACGAAGGTCGGCGTCACCTCGATGCTCAATGACGGCAGCTCGGTACCGGTCTCGACCGTGGTCATCGGGCGATCCTCCAGCCAGGCAACGTCAGTTCCTCGTCCACACGAAGGAAAGTCACTTCGACAGGGAGTCCGATCCGGACCTCGTCGGGATCGGCGTCGACCAGCTCGCCGAGCATCCGCACCCCCTCGTCCAGCTCGACCAGCGCCACCACGAAAGGCAGCTTCTTGCCGGGAACCCGCGGGTGGTGATGCACCACGTAGCTGTAGACGGTCCCGCTTCCGGCGGCGACCACGTAGTCGGGCACCGCCGAGAGGTCGCCGTCCGGCGGCATCGGACCGGGTGGATGCCGCAAGGTGGAGCCCCAACGCTGGATGCGCAGTTCACCTTTCCTGGTGCCCTCCCAGAAGAACTCGGTGTCCCTGCTGATCACCGGGCGCAACACGGCGGTGTGGTCGGCTTCCTCGGCCGGTGGCTCGGCCCCCGGCGGGCGGAACTTGAGTACCCGGAACATCATCTCGGCGACCAGCTCCTCGCCGACGTACCAGTTCGTCCGGGTGGTGACGAACCAGCCTTCGCCGAGACCGGTCCGCTTCGGGCCGACCACACTCTCCAGCCTGCCGGTGGCCGAGACCTGCTCGCCGTAGCGCAGGTAGCGGTGGTAGGTCTGCTCGGAGTTCGTGGCCACCACCGAGGTGAACCCGGCCTCGTCCAGCACCGAGATCATCGCGCCGAGCGGGTCGTCGGCGGCCCGCGTGCCGTGCAGGCCGTTCATCGTCCACACCTGCATCATGGCGGGTGGCGCGACCGGCTCCCCGTGCCCGGCCTCGCCTGCCGCGTCCGAATCGGTGTACACCGGGTTGGTATCGCCCATGGCTTCCACCCAGTTGTGCACCATCGCCGGGTTCACCGGGTCACGGCCCAGCCGCGGACGGGATTCCCCTTGCGCGGCAAGGCGTTCGGCCGCCGCTTCCACCGCGCCGGTCATCGCGGCACCCGGGGAAGTCCGAGGCCGGAGCTGGCGATCAGCTCGCGCTGGATCTCGTTCACACCGCCACCGAAGGTGAGCACCAGGTTGCGCCGGGCCTGGACGTCCAGCCAGTCCGCGAGCTCGGCCGTCTCCGGATCGGCCGGATCTCCGTGTCGTGCCACGACCTCCTCCAGAAGTCTCCCCACGTGTTGGATTCGCTCCGAACCGAAGACCTTGGTCGCCGAGGCGTCCGCCACCGCGACACCTCCCGTGGTCGATGCGGCCGCGACCTGCCAGTTGAGCAGTTCGTTGATCCGGGTCACCGCGAACGCCTCGGCCAGCGCCGCCCGCACGTCCGGCCGGTCGAGCAGGCGAGAACCGTCCGGGTCGGTCCGAGCCGCGGCCCAGGCCCGCACCCGGTCGTAGAGCCCGCCGATCCGGCCCGCCGGCCCGAGCATCACCCGCTCGTGGTTGAGCTGGGTGGTGATCAGCTTCCAGCCCTTGTTCTCCGTGCCGACCAGCATGTCCGCCGGAACACGGACATCGGAGTAGTAGGTGGCGTTCACATGGTGGGCGCCGTCGCAGGTGATGATCGGGGTCCAGGAGTAGCCGGGATCGCGGGTGTCCACGATGAGGATCGAGATGCCCCTGTGCTTCGGAGCCTGCGGGTCGGTGCGCACCGCCAGCCAGATGTAGTCGACGTCGTGGGCGCCGGTTGTGAAGATCTTCTGGCCGTTCACCACGTACTCCTCGCCCTCGCGCACCGCCGAGGTACGCAGCGCGGCGAGGTCGGTGCCCGCCTCCGGCTCGCTGTAGCCGATGGCGAAATGCACCTCCCCGGCCAGGATTTTCGGCAGGAACCGGGCTTTCTGCTCCGGCGTGCCGAAGGCCTGCAGGGTGGGGCCCACGGTCTGCAGGGTGACGGCGGGTAGTTGCACATCGGCACGGGCCGCCTCGTCGGCGAAGATGTGCTGCTCGATCTCGCCGAGGCCGAGGCCGCCGTACTCGGTGGGCCAGCCGACGCCGAGCCAGCCGTCCCTGCCCATCCGCCGGACAATCTCCCGGAACACCGGGCCGTGCCGCTCCCGCCGCATCCGCGCGCGTTCCGCATCGGAGATCAGCCCGGCGAAGTACGCCCTGAGCTCGGCTCGCAGTTCCCGTTGCGCCGCGGTCAGTTCGAGATACATCCCGCTCACCCCGCCACCAGCTCGCCAAGCCTGTCCAGCCGACCGCGGGCGCCGCCGACCTGCGTGGCGAGGTCCTTGGCCAGCGCGTAGTACCGGTGCAGTGGGTAGGTCACGTCCAGGCCGAGGCCACCGTGCAGGTGGTGGCAGGCGGCCAGTGCGCGGGGAGCCTCCTCGGCCAGCCAGTAGGCGGCGATCCCGAGGTCCGGCTCCGGATCGAGGCCGGTCCCGAGCCGCCACACGGCGGAGGTCGCGGCGAGATGCACCGTGCGGGCCGCCACGTACACATCGGCGACCTGCTGGGCCACCGCCTGGAAAGTGGCCAGCGGCCTGCCGAACTGTTCCCTGGCACCGACATGGTCGGTGGTCAGCCGCAGCGCCCCCGCCAGTACACCGTCGCCGAACGCGACCGCACCGGCCAGCGCGTACCGGTGCAGCACGGCGAGTGCCTCGCCCTTCCGCTCGGAGCCCAGCAGGTCGGCGTCCTCGACCGCGGCGCCGTCGAGACGCACCGTGTACCCGTTCCCGGTGGCCGGTACCAGGACCACCCCTTCGGCGGCCGGGCTCACCAGGAACACGCCGGTGCCGCCCGGCATCGTCGCCGGGACCAGGATGCGCGTCGCGGCCGAGGCGAAGGGCACGGCGATTTTCGTGCCGGAAAGCACCCAGCGCCCACCGGAACTGCTCGCGGTGGTGGCCGGGTGCTCGGTCAGCGGGGCGGAGGGTTCGTGCAGCGCGGCGGTGAGGAGTTCCTCACCGGCGGCGGCGCCGGGCAGCAGGTCCGCCCGCTGCCGGGGCGCCCCCAGCTTGTTCACCGGCAGCACACCGAGCGCCAGTGTGGCCAGTGCGGGTACCGGTGCCGCCGCCTTGCCGAGCTCGGTGAGCAGTACGGCGAGCTCCGCGACCCCGAGGTCGTCCCCACCGAGCTCGGCGGGAAGGGCAAGGGACAGCAGCCCGGCCTTGGCCAGTGCCCGCCACAGTTGCTCGTCGTACCCCTGCTCGCCGAGCGCCCGCT
Organism: Amycolatopsis cihanbeyliensis; assembly: GCF_006715045.1. Taxonomy (GTDB): domain Bacteria; phylum Actinomycetota; class Actinomycetes; order Mycobacteriales; family Pseudonocardiaceae; genus Amycolatopsis; species Amycolatopsis cihanbeyliensis. The sequence goes on from NZ_VFML01000001.1 coordinate 968,598, forward strand.
CGGCATCCAGCTCCTTGCCGAGGACCTCGGCGGCGAGGTCGGCGACCGCCCGCTGGTTCTCGTCGAGGGTGAAGTCCACACTCGCTCCTCGCTCCGACGCCGCAGCCAATACTGAAACTTGTTCTAGTCTTAACCACGGCGGCGGATCACGGCAAGTGCCATTCCCCCACCCGCCGCAAACCTACTCTAGAGTAGGTACACATGCGGCAGACCTTCCTCGCCCGCAGGGCGCTCGATCTGGCGATCACCGCCAACGCGCTCCGGCCCGTACGCGGGGCACGCGCGGCCGTACCCGCCTTCCTGGCCGGCATGGTCGCCACCGAACTGGCCCCGCAACTGCTCGCGCTGAACCTCGCCGACACCGCGACGCATGTGGCACGGCACGGGATCCGCGGCCGCGCGGACCGGGCGGGGCTCGCGCTGGCCGCCGCCTCGGCCGGCGGGCTCGGCGCCGCCATCCTCTCGGCCCAGCGGGCCCGGAGTGAGGTGGAGACCGCGCTGGCGGAAGCGCTCGGCCCCGGCTACGCCGACCGGCTCGGCCCACCACCGTCCCCGGCCGGGATCCGGCGGGATCGGGACATCGCCTACGCTCCTGGCGGCAAGCGGTTCCTGCTGGACGTGTACCGGCCGCGTGTACCGGATGATCGGCCCCGACCGGTGCTGCTGCAGGTGCACGGCGGGGCCTGGATGTACGGCAGCAAGGACCTCCAGGGGTTGCCGCTGATGGTGCATCTTGCCCGGCGCGGATGGGTCTGCGTGGCGATCAACTACCCGCTCGCCCCCGCCGCGCGCTGGCCGGCGCACATCGTGGCGGCGAAGCGGGCCGTGGCCTGGATCCGCGAACACATCGCCGGCTACGGCGGCGACCCGGGACGACTCGCGGTCACCGGCGGTTCGGCCGGCGGACACCTGGCGGCCCTGCTGGCGTTGACGGCGGGCGATTCCCGGTTCCAGCCCGGTTTCGCGGAGGTGGACACGAGCGTGCAGGCATGCGTGCCGCACTACGGGGTTTACGACTTCGCCGCGAGCAGCGGTTCCCGGGCGAGCGCGTTCCGGCTACGGTCCGTGCTGGCCCGGCGGGTCGTCGGCAAGGATCCGGACGAGTTCCGCGCGGAGTATCTCGCCGGCTCGCCACTGGATCGCGTCACCGCGGCCGCGCCGCCGTTCCTGGTGCTGCACGGTGAGCACGACTCCCTGGTCCCGGTCCGGGAGGCCAGGGAGTTCGCCAGGCGGTTGCGTGAGGTGTCCGCCAACCCGGTGGGCTACGCGGAGCTGTCCGGCGCCCAGCACGCCTTCGACCTGCTGCCCTCGATCCGCGGCGCCCATGTGATCCGGGGGGTCGCGCGCTTCCTGGAAGCCACCGTACGTCCACTCACGACCCCGGCTCGCGAGGAAGGCCGAGCAGTCGCTCCCCGGCCACGTTGAGCAGCACCTGCGTGGTGCCACCCGCGATACTCAGGCAGCGGGAGAGCAGGAACTCGTGCTGCACGGCCGAGCCGTCCCCCTCCGCCACCGCGCCGTCCGGACCGAGCAGGTCCAGCGCGACCTCGGCCACCGCCTGCCGCTGCCGGACCCCGGCCAGCTTGCGCACGCTGGACTCGGCATCCGCCTGCTGCCCGTCCAGCCGGCGCAGGGTGGCCCGCAGCCCGAGCATCGAACCCGCCGATCCCCCGGCGACCAGGCCGCCGAGCCGCTCCAGCAGTGCCGGGCCCGGCTCGGGCGGCGCCGCGCCGAGCAGGGCCTCGACGCCGTCGCCCACCGAGGAACCGCCGGCGAGGGCGACCCGCTCGCTGGCGAGGGTGGTGCGGGCGAGCCGCCAGCCGCCGTCGACCTCGCCGACCACGCAGTCGTCCGGGACGAACACCTCGTGCAGGAACACCTCGTTGAACACCGCCTCCCCGGTGATCTCCCGTAGCGGCCGCGCCTCGATCCCCGGTGAGCGCATGTCCACGAGGAAGTAGGTGATTCCCTTGTGCTTCGGCGCGTTCCGGTCGGTCCTGGCCAGGCAGATGGCCCAGTCCGCGGTATGGGCCAGCGAGGTCCATACCTTCTGACCGGTGAGCAGCCAGCCACCCTCGGCGCGGACCGCGGTGGTGCGCAGCGCGGCCAGGTCGGAGCCGGCTTCCGGCTCGCTGAACAGCTGGCACCAGGTGATCTCGCCGCGCAGCGTCGGGCCGACGAACCGCCGCTGCTGCGCGGGGGTGCCGTGCCGCAGGATCGTGGGTGCGGCCCAGGCACCGATCACCAGGTCCGGCCTGCGCACTCCCGCCCTGGTCAGCTCGGCTTCGATCACCAGCTGGCGCCCGGCGGGAGCGTCCAGCCCGTACGGCCGCGGCCAGTGCGGCATGAGGTACCCGGTCTCGACGAGGCGGGCACGCTGCCGCTGTGCCGGGAGGCCCGCGATCTCCTCGGCCACCGCCCGCGCCTGCTCGGTGACGCCGTCCTCGGCGTGGTCGCTGAGGTCCACCTCCAGCCCGCGCCGGGTACCGGCCAGCACCAGCTCGGCCGCCCGGCGACGCCAGCGCGCCGACCCGCCGAACAGCTGGCGCGTCGCCACCGCGCGCCGCAGGTAGAGGTGCGCATCATGCTCCCAGGTGAAGCCGATCCCACCGAGCACCTGGATACAGTCCTTGGCGTTGTCCACCGCGGCGTCCAGCGCGGAGGCCGCGGCCACGGCGGCCGCGAGGGCGTGCTGCCCCGCCGGGTCGGCGGCGGCGCGGGCGGCGTCCCAGGCCAGCGCCGCGGCCAGCTCCGCGCGACACAGCATCTCCGCGCACAGGTGCTTGACCGCCTGGAAGGAGCCGATCGGCCGGCCGAACTGCTCGCGCACCTTCGCGTACTCGGTCGCGGTGCGCACGCACCATCCGGCCACGCCGGCCGCCTCGGCCGCGGCCAGGGTGAGCGCCAGGTCACCGACCGTGGACCCCTCCAGGTCCGGGAGCAGGGCGTCCGGCGGCACCCGCACCTCGTCCAGCTCCACGAAACCCAGCTGCCGGGACACGTCCAGCCCGGGCGCCTCGGTGACGCGCACGCCGGGGCTGTCCGGCGGGAGCAGGAACCACTCCGGTCGCCCGTCCAGCTCGGCGGCGAGCAGCAGGTGGACGCCGGGCCGCGCGTCCAGGACCGGGCCGAGCCGCCCGCTCACCAGGAACCCGCCGTCGGGATGGACCGTCGCTCCCGCCCGCTCCTCGTAGACCACCGCGGCCCACGCGCTACCCTCGGCCAGCGCAGGCAGCAGTTCCTTGGCGGGTCGGGAGTCCGGGGCGCCGGCGAGCGCGAGCCCGGCGAGCAACCCGCCGAACACCGGGCCCGGAACCAGCCCGGCCGCGACCTCCTCGAGCCCCGCGACCAGGTCGATCACCGACCCACCGGCGCCACCCAGCTCCTCGGGCACCGCGACCCCGAACAGACCCAGCTCAGCGAGTTCGTCCAGCAGGTCGGGATCGGTGTCCCGCGCGCGCACCGCCGAGCAGGGCTGTCGCGTGGACACCCACGCCCTGATCGACTCGGCCAGCGCGCGCTGCTCCTTGGTGATCGCGATCGGCACGAGCCCTCCAACCGGGGAAGAACGGACACGACAGACTCGGCCATAGTAGAACTTGTTTCAGTTTCGTGTCGAATGAGCCAGCGGTTGAACAAGCCTTCATATTGGGTACGCTACGCGTACAAAATGAAACAGGTTCGCTCATCAGGGGGAACAGACCGATGGCAGGCAAGCCCAAGGCGTCCGGGCAGACCAAGTCCCGTGGCGGCCTGAGCACGATCGGCGGCGAGGAACTCGGCTCCGCCGCCCAGCGCGACCGGCGCAAGCGCATCGTCGACGCGACGCTCGCGCTCGCCGCGAAGGGCGGCTACGACGCCGTGCAGATGCGCGCCGTCGCCGACAAGGCCGATGTCGCGCTGGGCACGTTGTACCGCTACTTCCCTTCCAAGATCCACCTGCTGGTCTCCGGGCTGGCCAGGGAGTTCCAGCGCGCGCAGGACAAGCTCGACCGGGGAACCATCCCGGGCGACACGCCGATCGAGCGGTTGCTGTTCGTCCTCGGCCGCAATACCCGGATGATGCAGCGCGACCCGCACCTCACCGAGGCGATGGTACGAGCGTTCATGTTCGCCGACACCACCGCGGCTGCCGAGGTGGAGCTGGTCGGCAGGACGATGGAGAGCATGTTCGCCAAGGCGATGGGCATCGAGGACCCGACCGAGCACGACCGGGCCGTCTTCCACGTGATCGCCGACGTCTGGATGGCGAACCTGGTCGCCTGGGTCACCCGCCGCGCCTCGGCCGCCGACGTCGCGCACCGCCTCGAGCTGGCCGTCCACCTCCTGCTGGACAAGCAGGAGGTGGTATAGGGGACCGATGAGATCCCGCCTGCTGGCCGTACTCCTCACCCCGCTGCTCGCCGCGATGCCGGCCGTCGCGGTCGCGGACACGCCTACCGTCGATCACCCACCGTGGTCCGGCCGGTTGCTGTCGTCCGAACGGCTCGACCTCACCGGTGCCGCCCTTCCGGACGGCACCGGCGGGTACCGGATGCGGTACCTGTCCACGACCCCACGCGGCGGCTACGCGGTGGTCAGCGGTTTCACCCTGCTACCGCCCGGTTCGGCACCGGCCGGCGGGTGGCCGGTCATCGCGTGGGACCACGGCACCACCGGGATCGGGGACCGCTGCGCCCCTTCCCGTAACCCCGGCGCCGCCTACGGTCCCACGCTGGGTGAGTTCCTGCGCGACGGCTACGCGATCGCCGCCACCGACTACCCCGGCCTCGGCACCCCGGGCGTGCACCCGTATCTCGTGTCCGAGTCGGAAGCACTGGCCACTGTGGACTCGGTGCGGGCCGCCCGCCGGCTCGCACCGGAACTGTCCGCGCGGTGGTTCGCCGCTGGACACTCGCAGGGGGGCCAGGCCTCGTTCGCCACGGCCGAGCTGGCCGGCGAGTACGGTGACGGTCTGGATTTCGGCGGTTCGATCGTGTACGCCCCGGCACCGAACATGACCGGGGCGGTGGGCGAACGTTCCCTGGACGATCCGGTGTTGCAGGCCTTCTACTCGATGATGCTGGTCGGGTTGAAAACCCAGCATCCACGCCTGTCCTACGGCGACTACCTCGGCCGGCGGGCACGACGCCTGTTGCCCGCCGTGCACCAGGCGTGTTTCAACGACCTGGCCACTCGGTTCATCGAGGCCGAGTTGCCCGCCGAGCAGTTCGAGCCGAAGAGTGAGGCGGCCGCCGAACGGTTGCGCGACTGGTTCGCGGAGAACGAGATCGGCCAGGAACGCGCCGATGGCCCGGTATTCGTCGCCCAGGGGTCCGCCGACCCGATCGTCACCCAGCCAGGGACCGACATGATCGTCGCCGAGTCCCGCAAGCATGGCTCCACAGTGGAGTACCACGTATATCCTGGCGCCGACCACGGTAGCGTGCTGACGGCCGCGAGCGCGGACGTCTTCGCCTGGCTGTCGCGGCACTGACCCCGTGGGGCCGGGTCCCGCCCAGCGGAACCCGGCCCCGCGCGGTCAGCGGGTCAGCTTCGGGATCACCTCGCGGCCGAAGACCTCCAGCCACTCGTCCTGGTTGCGCCCCACGTTGTGCAGGTAGATCCGGTTGAACCCGGCGTCGACGAACTTCTGCAGCGCGGCCCGGTGCACATCGGGGTCGGCGGAGACCACCATCCGGCCCTCGAAGTCCTCCGGGCGCACCAGCTTGGCCATCTGCTCGAAGTCGAACGGCGAACGGATGTCGGCCTTGGGGAACTTCATCCCGCCGTTCGGCCACTGCTCCATCGCGTTCCGCCAGGCTTCCTCGTCGGTGGCGGCCCAGGAAAGGTGCACCTGCAGCAGCTTGGGCATGGTGTCCGGGTCCTTGCCTGCCTTGCGCGCGCCCTTGCCGAAGTTCTCCAGGATGCCGCTGAGCTTCTCCAACGATGCCCCGGGCGTGATCAACCCGTCGGCGAGCTCGCCGGTCTTGCGGGAGGTGTACGGCGCCGCCGAGGCGATGTAGATCGGTGGCGGGGCGTCCGGCAGGGTCCACAGCCGCGTGGTGTGCAGCTTGAAGAACTCGCCGCTGTGCTTGACGTCCTTGCCGCTGAACAGCTTGTGGATGACCTCGAGCGCCTCGAGCATCCGGCGCACCCGTTCGGGGGCCTCGGGCCAGTAGCCGCCGATGATGTGTTCGTTCAACGCCTCCCCGGAACCGATCCCGAGCCAGGTCCGGCCGGGGTAGGTGGCCTCGAGGGTGGCCGCGGCTTGCGCGATCAGCGCCGGATGCAGCCGGAAGGACGGGCAGGTCACCCCCGGGCCGAGGTCGCCGGAGGTGTTCTCGGCCAGCGACGCGAGCACGCTCCACACGAACGAGGCCTCGCCCTGCGCCGGCACCCATGGCTGGAAGTGGTCGGCCGCCATCTGGCCGGAGAATCCGTGCTGCTCGGCCAGCGCGGCCAAGCGCACCGACTCCCGTGGCGAGAACTGCTCCAGTGCCGCGGCGACACCGATCTGCACGTCACTCACGAATTCCTCCTCAACCCGGTCCGGCCGTCGATCGTCCACTCGGCAGCCAACCTACCCCGGCTCGGCCGGCACGTGCCTGTCACCGGTACGCCGCCACGACCTCGGCGAGGCCGTCCAGCTCGCGCAGGACCTCGCTCTCCCCCTGCGGCCGGAGCACGAAGGTGGCCCGCTCCACACCGGCTTCGGCGTAGCCGTCGAGGACGGCGCGGTTGTTGCTGTCCACCCCGCTGACGGTCACCGCGGCCTTCTCGGCATGCTCGGCGAGCAGGTCGAGCTGCGGTCGGATCTCGGCCGGGTCGCTGACGGCGAAGGGGAACCAGCCGTCGCCATGCGTGGCCACCCTGGCCAGGCTGGCCGGGCTGTTACCGCCGACGTAGATCGGCGGGTGCGGCTGCTGCACCGGCTTGGGCCAGGCGAAGATCGGGTCGAAGTCGACGTACCTGCCGTGGTACTCGGCCTGTTCCTCGGTCCAGATCACCTTCAGCGCCTCGAGCTGCTCGTTCATCAGCGCGCCACGGGTGCGTGGGTCGGTGCCGTGGTTGCGCATCTCCTCCCTGTTCCAACCCACCCCGACGCCGAAGATCACCCGACCGCCGGACAGCGTGTCCAGGCTGGCGACCTCCTTGGCGGTCTGGATGGTGTCGCGCTGGATCAGCAGTGCGATCCCGGTGCCGAGCCGCAGGTGGGTGGTCGTGACGGCGGCGGCGGTCAGCGCGACGAAAGGATCGAGGCTCCGGTAGTAGACGCCCGGCAGCTCCCCACCCATCGGGTAGGGACTCTCCCTGCTGGCGGGGATGTGCGAGTGCTCGGCGACGAACAGCGAGTCGAACCCGCGCTCCTCCAGCGCAGGGCCGAGCCGGTCGGGCCGAATACCGTCCGCGGTGACAAAGGTGGTCGCTCCGAACTTCATACGTGCCCCAACCCGCCCTACCCATCCCGCTATTCCGAGATCAGACATTGCGGCGGTACTGGCCGCCGACCTCGAAAAAGGCCTCGGTGATCTGGCCGAGGGAGCACACCCGCGCCGCGTCCATCAGCGCACCGAACAGGTTGCCCCCACTGGTGGCCACCTCACGCAGCCGGCGCAGCGCCGCACGCGCCTCGTCCGCGTTCCGCTGCTGGACGTCGGCGAGCCGGTTGAGCTGGGATTTCTTCTCCTCCTCGGTCGCCCGCGCCAGCTCGACCTCGCCTTCCTCCTCATCCGCGCCGTTCGGGTTCCGGAAGGTGTTCACGCCGACGATCGGCAACGACCCGTCATGCTTGAGCCGCTCGTAGGTGATCGACTCGTCCTGGATCCTGCCGCGCTGGTAGCCGGTCTCCATCGCACCGAGCACCCCGCCCCGTTCCGAGATCCGGTCGAACTCGGCCAGCACGGCCTCCTCGACCAGGTCGGTCAGCTCGTCGATGATGAACGAGCCCTGCAGCGGGTTCTCGTTCTTGGAAAGACCCCACTCCTTGTTGATGATCATCTGAATGGCCATCGCCCTGCGCACCGAGCTCTCGCTCGGGGTGGTGATCGCCTCGTCGTAGGCGTTGGTGTGCAACGAGTTCGCGTTGTCGTACAGCGCGCACAGGGCCTGCAGCGTAGTGCGGATGTCGTTGAAGCTCATCTCCTGCGCGTGCAGCGAGCGGCCCGAGGTCTGCACGTGGTACTTCAGCTTCCGCGAGCGCTCGTTCGCGCCATACCGCTCGCGCATCGCCACCGCCCAGATCCGCCGGGCCACCCTGCCGAGCACCGAGTACTCCGCGTCCATCCCGTTGGAGAAGAAGAACGACAGGTTCGGCGCGAACTCGTCGATGTCCATCCCGCGCGCCAGGTAGGACTCCACGTAGGTGAACCCGTTGGCCAGGGTGAAGGCCAGCTGCGAGATCGGGTTCGCCCCGGCCTCGGCGATGTGGTAGCCGGAGATCGACACCGAGTAGAAGTTGCGCACCCCGTGCTCGATGAACCACTCCTGGACGTCGGCCATCATCCGCAGCGAGAACTCGGTGGAGAAGATGCAGGTGTTCTGCCCCTGGTCCTCCTTGAGGATGTCGGCCTGCACGGTGCCGCGGACGTTGCGTAGTGTCCACTCGCGCACCTGCGCGGCCTCGGCATCGGAGGGCTCCCGCCCGTGCTCCTCCCGGAACGCCGCGAGCCGCTGGTCGATCGCGGTGTTCAGGAAGAACGCCAGGATCGTCGGCGCCGGCCCGTTGATCGTCATCGACACCGAGGTGCTCGGCGCGGTGAGGTCGAACCCGTCGTAGAGCACCTCCATGTCCTCCAGCGTCGCGATGGAGACGCCGGAGGTGCCTACCTTGCCGTAGATGTCCGGCCGGGTGTCCGGATCGTGCCCGTACAGGGTCACCGAGTCGAAGGCGGTGGACAGCCGCTTGGCCTCGGAATCGGAGGAGAGGTACTTGAACCGCCGGTTCGTGCGGAACGGGTCGCCCTCCCCCGCGAACATCCGCGCCGGGTCCTCACCCTCCCGTTTGAACGGGAAGACGCCGCCGGTGTACGGGAAGTACCCCGGCAGGTTCTCCCTGCGCAGGAAGGACAGCAACTCGCCGGGATCGGTGTAGCGCGGCAGGGCCACCCGCGGGATCCGGCTACCGGACAGGGTGTCCCGCCACAACTGCGTGTGCAGTTCCTTGTCCCGGACCCGCACCACCAGCTCCTCGGCCCGGTAGGACTCGGCCAGCTCCGGCCAGGCCTCCAGCAGCCGCCGCGACTCGGCATCCACTTCCTGCTCGGCCCGCTCCAGCAGCCTGGAGACGTCCCCGGTGCCGGAACCGGCCTCGGCCAGCGCGTCCCGTGCCGCGCTCAGGTGCTCGCGGGTGCGCACCGCCTCGGCCTGGGCGCGGGTGTGCTCGTGGTACCCGCGCACCGTCGCGGCGATATCGGCGAGGTACCGGGTGCGGGAGGACGGGATGATCGTCGAGGCGTCGGTGGAGACCTTGCCCTCCACCGCGGGCAGTACCCCGGCCGACACCGAGAGGCCGAGCTCGGCCAGGTCGTCCCGCAGGTGCTGGTACAGCGCGGTCACGCCGTCGTCGTTGAACTTCGCCGCGCTGGTGCCGTACACCGGCATGTCCTCCGGCGCGGAGCCGAACGCCTCGCGGTTGCGCACCAGCTGCCTGGCCACATCCCTGCGGGCGTCCTCCGCGCCGCGGCGCTCGAACTTGTTGATCGCCACCGTGTCCGCGAAGTCCAGCATGTCGATCTTCTCCAGCTGGGACGCGGCGCCGAACTCCGGCGTCATCACGTACAGCGAGTAGTCGACGTGGTCCACGATCCCGGCGTCGCCCTGGCCGATACCGGGGGTCTCCACGACCACCAGGTCGTAGCCCGCCGCCTTGCAGGCCAGCACCGCCTCGTCCAGCCCGGTCGGGATCTCGCCGCTGGTGGTGCGGGTGGCCAGCGAACGGAAGAACACCGGCGCCCCGTCCAGGCAGTTCATCCGGATCCGGTCGCCGAGCAGCGCGCCACCCCCGCGCCGCCGGGAGGGGTCGACCGCGAGCACCGCGATGCGCAGCTTGTCCTCCTGGTCAAGCCGGAACCGGCGGACCAGCTCGTCGGTGAGCGAGGACTTCCCCGAACCCCCGGTGCCGGTGATACCGAGTACCGGCACGGTGCGCGCCTTCGCGGCGTCGGCGATCGCCGAGCTCCACGCGTCGGGCAACGCGCCCGCCTGCAAGCGCGTGACCACCCGAGACAGCGTGGGCACGTCGCCGGAGATCAGGGTGTCCACCGAGCCGGTCTCCTGGGAACCGAGGTCGACATCGCAGGCCTGGATCATCCAGTTGATCATCCCGGGCAGGCCCATCTCCAGGCCGTCGTCCGGGGAGAAGATGCGCGCCACCCCGCGCGAGTGCAGCAGCTCGATCTCCTCCCGCACGATCACGCCGCCACCGCCGCCGAACACCTTGACGTGCCCGGCGCCGCGCTCGGCGAGGAGTTCGACGAGGTAACTGAAGTACTCGACGTGCCCACCCTGGTAGGCACTGATCGCGACGCCCTGCACGTCCTCCGAGATCGCGGCGGTGACCACCTCGTCCACCGACCGGTTGTGCCCGAGGTGCACCACCTCGGCGCCCTGCGACTGCAGGATGCGCCGCATGATGTTGATCGACGCGTCGTGCCCGTCGAAGAGGCTGGATGCGGTCACGAACCGGACGGGGTTCGCGGGACGGTGCAGTTCGGCGTTCATACCTCCAAAATACTTGGACTTCCTACTATTTTGAAGGCATGACACCCCGTGATGGCGGTCACTCGACCCGTTACTGCGCTGCCGCCGAGCGGCGCGCGATCCACTGCCGCATCGCGTACTCGACCAGCGTGATCAAGGTCTGCTTGGTCGACTCCCTGTCCCGGGCGTCGCACCGCACGATCGGGGTGTTCGGATCGATCGACAGCGCCTCGCGCACATCGTTGACGTCGTGGTTCAGCACGCCGTCGAAGGTGTTCAGCCCGATGATGTACGGAAGACCGCGGTCCTCGAAGAAGTCCACCGGGGCGAAGGAGTCGGCCAGCCGTCGCGTGTCGGCCAGCACCACGGCACCGATCGCGCCGCGCACCAGGTCGTCCCACATGAACCAGAACCGCTGCTGCCCCGGCGTGCCGAACAGGTAGAGGATCAGGTCCTCGTCCAGCGAGACCCGCCCGAAGTCCATCGCGACGGTGGTCGTGGACTTGTTCGGGGTCGCCTCGAGGTCGTCGATGCCCGTGCTGGCGTCGGTCATCATCGCCTCGGTGGTCAGCGGCACGATCTCGGACACCGACCCCACGAAGGTGGTCTTACCAGCGCCGAACCCGCCGGCCACGACGATCTTGGCTGACGTCATGGTCGGCGCCGCGGTGCCGCTACCCGCCGCCTGGCGGGCTACACCTTCCGCATTCCGCGGTGCCTTAAAGCCGACGGAGTCCACTCAAAACCCTTTCCATCAACATCAGATGTTCCTCGGCGCCGTCGTCACTCGAGACGGTCCTGTGCACAGCGATCAGACCCGCATCCGCCGCATCACTAATCAGGACTCGCGCGACACCGAGTGGAACCCGGAGGGCCGAGACTATCTCGGCGACCGACCGCGGGATCCGGCATTCTTCCATGATTAATCGATGTTCGACCAGCTCGGGCGTCGGCATGGCCTCGCCCTCGCGGGTGGAGAGCAATGTCTCCAGCTCCAGTGCGTAGTTGGCCTTGGTCCGGCCACCGGTGATGGCATACGGGCGGACGAACCCCGTTTCCTCTTCCGCCGCCGGCAAGGGAATGGCTTCGGCAGACACGCGCTGCTCCTTTCCGGTCGAGTGCCCAGGGTGTGCGGCGCCCGCGTCGCCGCGCGAGTCCTCCTTGCTCTTCTTCTTACGCTTCTTCCTGCCGCGCCCGGAGTCCAAGGTGAAGGAGTTGAGCACATCGGCGAACGTGCTCTCCTCCGAGCGCCTGTTGGCGGCGCCGCTCCCCTCCTCCGGGGGCCGACTGTCCGCACCCGGCTCTTCACCGAAGAACCCCGATCCCGTGCTCATCAGCCCACCGGTTCACCGATCAGCGAGCCGCCCGAGCTCTGCAGCTGCGCGCGCAGCTCCGGGGTGAGGATCTGCCCGACGCGATCGACGAGCAGGGTCATCTCGTAGGCCACCTGCCCGATATCGCAGTTCGGGGCCGCGAGTACGGCCAGGCAGGAACCGTCGCTGATGGACATCAGCACCATGATGCCCAGCTCCATCTCGACCACGGTCTCGTTGACCGATCCTGCCTCGAAGCACCGCGCGGCACCCTGGGTGAGGCTCACCAGCCCGGAAGCAACCGCGGCCAGCTGGTCGGCCCGGTCCAGCGGGAGGCGGTTCGACGAGGTCAACAGCAGCCCGTCCGCGGAGACGACCACCGCGTGAGCCACACCGGGCACCCGCTCGGCGAAGTCGTTGACCAACCATCCGAACTGATTCTGCTGAGGCTGTGCCCCTTCCGGCGAGGTCATTCACCCTCCACTTTCTCTTGGTTGCCTTCGGCCGGCTCAGCGGTCTGGTGCCGGCCCCGGCGGATTCCCTGCTGGAAGCTGCTCAGCCGCCCACGGACGTCGGCGGGATCGCGCTCGACGCGCGGTGCCGCCTTCGCCGGTCCCGCGCTGCCCGGCAGCAGCCGTTCGCCACGACGACGCCGGGGCAACCCCGCCGAAGTATAGGCGGACGGTGATGAGTTCGTCGCCGACCGTGCGGCCCGCTGCCGCTCGTCGGACGCGAACGACCAGTCGCCATCCGCGTCGCCCTCGCCGCCTGCCCGCTGCTCCGGCTGCTGTACCTGCTCCGGCTGCTGCGGACGCTGTGCCTGCTGTGCCCGCTCCGGACGGTCCGGCTGCTCGCCGGTGCTGCGCCTGCGCCCCCGGCTGAGGCCTTGCTGGAAACTGCTCAGCCTGCCCCGGACATCGGCCGGATCCCGGGCGGGCAGCTCCGCGGCCTTACCCGAGGAACCCTCCCCTGCGCCCTCCGTACGCGCCGCGCTGCCCGGCATCAGGTACTCCCCACGCCGGCGGCGGGGCAGGCCGGCTGAGGTGTAGCTGGACGGCTCGGTCCGGGACACCGCCTGCACCGTACGCCAACTCTCGTCGCTGGCGAAGTCCCAGCTCTGCATGGCCGCGCTGGCGGCGTCGTCTCGCTCGTCCTTCGCCTTCGGCTGCTCCTCGGCGGTACGGAACCAGGCGGACAGGGTGGCGTCGAAGATCGGGGTGGTCTCGGTGCGCCAGTCGTCGGCCTGCTGCGCCCTGCGGGCGGCGTCGGCCGCCGTGGTCGCGGCGCTCCACCAGTCACTCAGTACGGTGCTGTTCGCCTCGAACAGTTCCTTGCCACCGGGCACCGCACCGCGTGGCCTGCGCCGGGCCGCCTGGCTCGCGGCCGGGTGCTGCACGCGCTCGGTGGACTCGGTGTCGTCCGCCGGCTCGGTACCTCCGGCGGTTTCCGTGCTCTCCGCCGACACCGCGGTCGTCGCCGCCTCGGACGGCGGGACCTCGTCCGGCCCGTCCTGCTCGGTCGGCCAGGCGGCCTCCTCGGCAGTGGGTTCCTGGCGTGGCGCGGGTTGGTCGGTGGGTCGCGGGCGTGGCGGCTGCTGCGACTGCTGCGAAGGCTGCGACGGTTTCGTCTGCTTGGACCGCTCGGCCTCGGTGCCGTCCCGCTCGATCGGGCTGAACAGCGCCGTGCCGGAAACCTCCATCTCCGACGGCGGTCCGGCGGTGCGCGGCGGCGGTGCCTGCTGGCCTTCGCCGAACCCGTTCACCGCGGCACCGTGTGGCGCCGCCACGCTCGGCCGCTCCACCGGAGTGCCGTTCACCTGCCGCTGCCGCCGCGGCAACGAGCCGCCGACCACCTGCTGCGGCGCCGACGCCGCGGGCTGCTCGGGCGCCTGCGGGGCGGTGTCCTCGGCCACCACCAGCCCGGCCGGGACGGTGACGGTCGCTCGCACGCCCGCGATGTCCTTACCGCCGTGCAGGGTCACGCCGAAGCCGTGCCTGCTCGCCAGCCTGCCGACCACGAACAGGCCCATCCGGCGTGAGGTAGCCAGGTCCACCGAGGCCGATTCGGTCAACCGGGCGTTGGCCTCGGCGACCTCGGTCTCGTTCATGCCGATGCCCTTGTCCATGATGTCCAGTGACAGCGACCCGTCGTCCATCAGCTGGGTGGCCACGATGACCTGGGTGTCCGGCGCGGAGAACGCGGTGGCGTTGTCCAGCAGCTCGGCGAGCAGCCGCATCAGATCGCTCGCGGCGTAGCCGAGCACCCGCGAGGCGGGCGGGGTACGCACGGCGACCCGCTGGTACTGCTCGATCTCGGACACCGCGGCCCGCAGCACGTCCGTAGTGCTGATCGGCTGGCCCGACCGGCGACCGGGCTCGGACCCGGACAACACCATCAGGTTCTCGTTGTTGCGCCGCATCCGGGTGGCGAGGTGATCGAGCTGGAACAGGGTGGCCAGCTGGTCGGCGTCCTCCTCGTCACGTTCCAGCCGCTCGATCAGCTGTAGCTGGCGCTGCACCAGGCTCTGGCTGCGCCGGGAGAGGTTGACGAACACGTTGCTGTATCCGGTGCGCATCGCGGCCTGCGCGACGGCCAACCGCAACGCCTGGCTGTGCACGGCGTCGAACGCCCTGGCCACCTGCCCGACCTCGTCGGCGGTACGCACCGGAACGGGCTGCAGCTCGGTGCTCTGCGGGCGGCCCTCCTGGATGTTGTGCACCGCGGCGGGTAGCTGGGTGTCGGCGACGTCCAGCGCGCTGGCCCGCAACACCCGCAGCGATCGGAGCAGCTGCCTGGTGATCACGAACACCACCGCCGCCGCCAGCACGAACGCGCTGAACAGCAGGACGGCGAGCAGGCCCGCGTCATTGCTCGAGCCCTCGACCAGCGCCGAGGTGGTCTCGCCGAGGCCGGTGCCGAGCCGGTCGGCCACGGTACCGAGCTGGTCGGTGACCGCGGTCGAGGCGCCCTGCCAGCGTTGCGGGTCGATCTGGCCGGACGCGTCCCCGCCCACGATCCGGTCGGCCAGGTCCGTTCGCGCCGCGAACTCCGCCCCGGACACCGTGCCGTCGTAGAGTTGCCGCTGCGAACCGCTCGCCGCCCCCCGGAACCCGGTCAACCGGTCGGCGAGGCGAACCTCCGCGGTACGCACCTGGTTGAGCTCGTCCGGGGTGAGGCCGCCGCGCGCGATGCCGTAGCCGCCGAGAGCCTGCTCGAAGGAGACCTGCTCGGCCGCGGCCAGCAGCGCGTGCAGCGCCGTCGGCGTGCCGCCGATCTCCGCGTCGCTCAGCCGCGAGACCAGCGTCGTGTCCAGCGCCAGCAGCGCACGGGTGATCGCCGAGTACTCCTCGATGGCCTGCGCGGAGTCGAGCTGGCCCGCACCGACCTGGTCCCGGATCCCGGGCAGCCGGTCGAGCTGGGTGCTCGCCTCCCCCTGGGCGCCACCCAGCGTGCCGTCCAGCTCCACCGCCCGGTCCGCCGTCTCGGACATCGCCGGAATCGCCCGGTCGAGTTCGGCCCGCGTGGTCTCCAGCTCGGCCGAGTCCCCGGCCAGTCCCTGGTTCAGCAGCCGCACGGTCTGGGTGCGCTCGTCCTGCACCTCGCCGAGCACCGTTCGCAGCTCGCCGTTCAGCGCGACCAGGGCCTCCATCCGTTCGTAGCCGTCGGCGCGCTCGACCTGGTTGGCTATGGTCGTCCCACCGAGCACCAGTGCGATGAGCATCGGGACGAGGGTGACCGCGGCCAACTTGACCGGCAGGCTCCAGTCTCGCCACTGCAGCAGTTCCCGCCACTTGACCCGCCATTTCGAGGGCTGGGGCGCTTGCTGGCCGAGGAGCTTCCCAACAGGCACTTGTCCTTGTCCTGCAACGGTCACGAAGGTGACTCCCTGTCCGGTTCGCCACTGGTCTGTTCGGTGCTGGTCTGTCCGGTACTACTGTCCATGTCCTGTCGACCCCCGTACCGGTCGACGCGGTGCTGGTCGACGCGGTACCGGTCGACCGCAACTCGCACGATGCAAGTGCAGGCGCACGAGCAACCGCACGAGCTTCGCGCCTTGGCCGGCACGGTAGCCAACGTGGCTAAAGAAGCGTACACCAATCGAGTGGAAATCAATTTCTCCGCACATACCCGACATGACCAGCCGAAATGATGTTGTGAATCCTTTCGCAAGGTCTTCTCGGCGACAACGCTTCGGCAAGCGAGCAATTCGGTTACAGATTCCATAAGGTCACCGGTTCGCGTGTCACCCACTCAGACCTTGCGACGCCGGCGCGCCGCGGGCGACGCCTACCGGGCGTACCCATACGCCGGGACATGGCCGAGATAAATTCCACGATGATGTGGTGTTTCATCGCCGGGCCGACACGGCCGACCGGCCTCGTCGCCGATCCGCTCGCGGGTACCTCCGGAACACCGCTCCCCGACTCGTGATCACGAACGGTAATTACTGACCGGTTACCCGACCCGTTCCCGATCATCGTACATCCGTCGGTTGCCGCATTCTCGCGGGTAAGGTCCACTACCGGTGTCCTATTCACAGGTCGGTTGTTCAGTCCGGGTCACGCCATAGCCGCTGCCGTGACCTGCAACGACCGCTCGCACGGGCCTGGCGGCCCGCGGTCGCTCGGTCGTTCTGAACAACTCTCCCGGCGTCCCACAACCCACTAACGAGTGAGGGCGGTGGACGTCGCTACCATGTGCGCCCTGCCTCGCGCAGTCCCGACCGCACCCCTGCCTCCGGAGAGCCCATGCACGATGTCGCACGCGCCACCACGGCAGGCAACCCGCTCGAGGAGACCGGCCGTATCCCGGTGATGTTCGGCGGGCGGGGGGCGGAGCCCCGGCCCGCGACCAGCGTGACCCCGGATTTCGAGCGCATCCAGCGCAGCTCCGAGTTCGGCGCCCTGCGCCGCAGGCTGCGCAGGTTCGTGTTCCCGGTGAGCCTGCTGTTCTTCGCCTGGTACCTCAGCTACGTGCTGCTCGCGGCCTATGCGCACGACTTCATGAGCACCAAGGTGTTCGGACAGGTCAACGTGGCGATGGTGCTCGGCATGCTGCAGTTCCTCAGCACGGTCGTGGTCACCGTGGCCTACCTGCGGTTCGCCAGGCGGCAGATCGATCCCCGGGTGGCCGAGATCCGCAGGCAGGCCGGGGTACCCGAGGCATGAGCGCAGCACTCGCCGCGGACGGGCGGATCCTCAGCGACCCGGTGCTGAACACCGGGGTGTTCGCGCTGTTCGTCGCCATCACCCTGTTCGTGGTCTACCGGGTCAGCCACCGCAACCGGTCGACCGCGGACTACTACGCGGCGGGCAGCATCTTCACCGGTCGGCAGAACGGGATCGCGCTGTCCGGCGACTTCCTGTCCGCCGCCTCCTTCCTCGGCATCGCCGGCGCGATCGCCATCCACGGCTACGACGGCTTCCTGTACTCGATCGGGTT
Organism: Amycolatopsis cihanbeyliensis; assembly: GCF_006715045.1. Classification (GTDB taxonomy): domain Bacteria; phylum Actinomycetota; class Actinomycetes; order Mycobacteriales; family Pseudonocardiaceae; genus Amycolatopsis; species Amycolatopsis cihanbeyliensis. Next base: position 986,033 of record NZ_VFML01000001.1, read on the forward strand.
CCTGGTCGCCTGGTTGGTGGATCTGCTGCTGATCGCCGAGCTGCTGCGCAACACCGGCCGGTTCACCATGGGCGACGTACTCAGCTTCCGGATGCGGCAACGACCGGTCCGGGCGGCCGCGGCCACCTCCACCATCGTGATCTCGTTCTTCTACATGCTCGCGCAGATGGCAGGCGCCGGCGGGCTGGTCGCGCTGCTGCTGAACATCCACAGTGGCTTCGGTCAGGCGCTGGTGATCGGCGTGGTCGGGCTGGTGATGGTGCTGTACGTGCTGGTCGGTGGCATGAAAGGCACCACGTGGGTGCAGATCATCAAGGCCGGCCTGCTGATCCTCAGTGCGACCGGGATCACCGTGTTCCTGTTCGGCAAGTTCGGCTTCAGCTTCTCCGGTTTACTGTCCGCGGCCGCCGACAACAGCCCGCTCGGCGAGAAGCTCCTCGAGCCCGGCGGGCGGTACGGCGCGAGCGACATCAGCAAGCTCGACTTCGTCTCGCTGGCGGTGGCGCTGATCCTCGGCGCCGCGGCACTGCCGCACGTGCTGATGCGGTTCTACACCGTGCCGAACGCGCGGGAGGCCCGCCGTTCGGTGGTCTGGGCCACCGCCTGCATGTTCGTGTTCTACCTCTGCACCCTGGTGATCGGGTTCGGTGCCGCCGCGCTGGTGGACCCGGAGACGATCCGCAACGCTCCGGGCGGGGAGAACTCCGCGGCCCCGCTGCTCGCACTGGAGATCGGCGGCAGCGTACTGCTCGGCATCGTCTCCGCCGTGGCCTTCGCCACCATCCTCGCCGTGGTGGCCGGGCTGACCATCACGGCATCGGCCTCGTTCGCGCACGACGTCTACGCGAACATCGTCAAGCGCGGCAAAGTCGGTGCGGACACCGAGATCCGGGTGGCCAGGTACACCGCGGTGGTCGTCGGTGTGCTCTCGATCGTCGGCGGTATCCTCGCCAACGGGCAGAACGTCGCGTTCCTGGTGGCGTTGGCCTTCGCCGTGGCGGCCTCGGCGAACCTGTCGACCCTGCTGTACTCCCTGTTCTGGAAACGCTTCAACACCATGGGAACTCTCTGCGGTATCTACGGCGGGCTCGCCGCATGCCTGGTCCTGGTGCTGTTCTCGCCGGTGGTGTCCGGTGCCCCTGACTCGGTCTTCCCCGGGATCGACTTCCACTGGTTCCCGCTACGCAACCCCGGCCTGGTGTCGATCCCGTTCTCCTTCCTCTGCGGCTTCGTCGGCACCCTGCTCGGCAGGACCAAGGCCGATCCGGGCAAGCACGCCGAGATGGAGGTCCGTTCGCTGACCGGCATCGGCGCCTGAGAACCTGATCTGGTGAGCACCACGTTCGACCGGATCAGGCGATTCCTGACCGAGCACGCACCATCGAGCCCGTGTCTCGTCATCGACCTCGACGCGGTGGCGGACCGGTACCGCGAAGTCGCCGCCGCGTTCGAGAACGCGCGCGTCTGCTACGCGGTGAAGGCCAACCCGGCTCCACCGGTGATCTCCACCCTGGTGTCGGCAGGCGCGAGCTTCGACGTCGCCAGCCCCGCGGAGATCAAGCTGTGCCTCGCCGCGGGGGCGGACCCGGAGTCACTGTCCTACGGCAACCCGATCAAGAAGCCGTCCGCGATCGAGTTCGCGCACAACGTCGGGGTACGCGAGTTCACCTGCGATGCCGAGGGCGACCTGGACAACATCGCCAGGTTCGCGCCCGGCGCTCAGGTACAGGTGCGGCTGCTGGTCGAGGCCCCGGACTCGGTGACTCCGTTCGGCCGCAAGTTTGGCTGCGTTCCGCGGCGGGCAACCGAGTTGTTGCTACGCGCGGTCGAACTCGGGCTGGAGCCGACGGGGGTGAGTTTCCATGTCGGTTCGCAACAACTGGACCCAGCGGCGTGGGAGCTGGCCGCGGCCGCCGCGGCGACGGTGTTCACCGCCTGCGCCGAGCAGGGGACGACGCTGCGCAGACTGAACATCGGCGGCGGCTTCGGGGTGTCCTACGACCGGGAGGCACCGTCGCTGGCGGAATACGCGGGCACCGTCGACGCGTCATTGCGAGCGCACTTCGGGCAGCCGCTGCCCGAGCTGGTGCTGGAGCCGGGCAGGGCGATGGTCGCCGAGGCCGGGCTGATCAGGGCCGAAGTCGTGCTGGTCGCACGCAAGTCGGCCACCGACCCGGCGCGCTGGGTCTACCTCGACATCGGCAGGTACAACGGTCTTGCCGAGACGGAGAACGAGGCGATCGCCTATCGCTTCGAGCCGGTCGACGACACCGGCACCGCCGAGGAGGAAGGGCCGGTGATCATCGCCGGGCCGACCTGCGATGGTGATGACGTGCTGTATCAGCACACGCCGTACCGGTTACCGCTCGCGCTACGCGCTGGCGATCAGCTGGACATCCTCGCCACCGGCGCCTACACGGCAAGCTACTCGTCGGTGGCGTTCAATGGAATCGAACCATTACCTACGTACTGCATTACTGGAGGGAGATTGATCAGTGCGCACTGAGTACCTGCGGCCACCGATCGGGGCGTTCGCCGGCCGGCACGTCCTTGCCGAGCTGGAGGGAATCCCGGCCGCGGCGCTCGATGATGTCGCGACGCTGCGCGACACCCTGGCTACGACGTTGAGTGAGGCCGGTGCGACGGTCTGCGATGTGATCTCGCACCGATTCCAACCGCAGGGCGTGACAGTGCTCGCCATGCTCGCGGAGTCCCACGCCTCGCTGCACACCTATCCGGAGATCGGCGCCGTGTTCGTCGACGTGTTCACCTGCGGCGAACGCGCCGATCCCGAGCGGGCGGCGGAGCTGCTGGCCAGCAAGCTCGGCGCCGCCTCGGTACGCATGTCCACCGTCGACCGCGGGCACCAGCCCGCAACCCAGGGGAGCTAGATTGACCGTTACACCACACCAGATCGTCGAGCCGCTCGGCCCGGGGCTGTCCCGGGTGTGGGACCTTCCCGAGGTTCTGCTCGATACCCGCACCGACTACCAGCACGTGGTGATCGCCAGGACGGCGCAGGGGATCACGCTGTTCTGCGACAACGACCGGCAGAGCACCGAGGAGAGCCAACTCGTCTACCATGAGGCGCTGCTCGTGCCGGCCGCGCTGCTGGCCGACGAGGTCCGCCGGGTGCTCGTGATCGGCTCCAGCGAGGGTGTGCTCAGCCAACAGGCGGTGGCCTTCGGGGCCGACCGCGTGGACCATGTCGACATCGACCGCGAGGCGGTCCGGGCCTGCGCCGAGTACCTTCCCTACGGTTACTCGCCCGCCGAGCTCGACGCGGCCGAGCGCGCGGACGGGCCGGTCCGGATGCACTACCGCGACGGTTGGGAGTTCCTCGCCGAGGCGGCGGCCGGCACGGAACGCTACGACATCGTGGTGATCGACCTTCCGGACGAGAACGCCGACCCCGAGGCGCAACACAACCGGCTGTACGCGAAGGACTTCCTACGGCGCTGCACCGAGGTACTCGCCCCCGGCGGCGTGCTGGCCGCACAGGCGGGCTGCCCGACGTTGTGGCGCAACGAGACGCTCATCGCGGCGACCCGGCGATTCTCGGAGATCTTCGGCACCGTGGTCTATTTCGGATCCGACGAGCACGAGTGGGCGTTCCTCAGTGGACGTGCCGACCGGATCGCCGACCCGGTGGACGGAATGATCCGCACGCTGTCCGGAGCCGGTTACCGACCATCTTCTGTGGACCCCGAGGCGCTACGCGGCTGCACGGTGCTGCCGCACAGCGTCCGGGTCGCGCTGGCTAGACCTTCTGGCCGGACCGGACGCGACGAGTAACGGCGCGCTCGGCCACGAAGGACACCAGCGGAACGCACCCCGCGAGCAGGACCAGCACCGCGCCCTTCACCGACCAGCGCGCCTTGATCGCCAGATCCACGGTGAGCACCAGGTAGATCATGTACAGCACACCGTGGATCGGCGAGTACACGGCCGAGGGTTCCGGATTGTCGTAGCCGTACCGCAGCACCATGACGACGACCAGGCCGAGCAGGCCGATACCGGTCACGTAGGCGGCAATCCGGAACCTGGCCAGTGCACCGCGCCAGTGCGCGGTCGGGGCGGGGTCTTGGGTCTGCGCGGTCATGCTGTTGGCGGGCCTCTCTGCTGTCAGCGGGAGTTCTCCTGGTCTCGAGCGTGCAGCTCGGCCAGGTAACGGTTGTAGGCGGCGAGCTCGTCGTCGGCTTCCTCCGCCTCGTCGGGCGCCGATGGCGCCGCGGGCGGGTTCGGCCGCTGCTCGGGGACCTGCGCGGGGGCGTGGCCCCACTCCTCGCGTCCGCTGGTGGGAGCCTCCGCTCGCGGCGTGGCCCGCTTGGCGAGCCTGCGCAGTCGCCAGAAGACGAAGGCGGGGAACAGACCGAACAGGGGCCACTGCAGCACGTAGCCGAGATTCTGGAAGCTACCGCTCGCCGAGGCGAAGCGCTCCCACTGCCACCAGGCGAGGCCACCGCACACCGCCATGCTCAACACGCACACGCCGACCATCAGGAGTCGGCGGGTCAACGTCGAGCTTGCGGCCACGTCTCGACGCTAGCACCCTGGCGGACCGGGTGGACGTGGCGGCCGCCCGTACCGGGAGGTCAGCGGCCCCGGGCCGCCTTGGCGTAGCGGTCGGCGAGGCCGAAGACCTTCTGCGCGTACTCCACCGAGTGGTTGTACGACATGACCCCGGCCCACCAGCCCTGCGCACCGGCCATATCCCTGCCGTCGGCGCACAGGTAGTGGGCCGCGGCCAGCGCGGCGTCGTCGATCTGCTGCGGGTCGCCGCGCCCGTCGCCGTTGCCGTCCGCGGCGTAGCGGGCCCAGGTGCTCGGGATGAACTGCATCGGGCCGACCGCCCGGTCGTGTCGCGCGTCACCGTCGAAGCGACCGCCGTCGGTGTCCGTGATGGCCTTCACGCCCGGTGAGCCGTCCAGGGGAACCCCGATGATCGGCTTGGACGGCCTGCCGTCCGCGCCGAACACGGCACCGCCGTAGCGGCCGTGGTTGGACTCGATCCGGCCGATACCCGCCAGCGTCGCCCAGGACACCCGGCAACCGGGTTGGGCAGAACGCAGCGCGAGCTCGGCGTGCCCGTAGGCCATCAGGGCCCGCGCCGGGACCCCGACGGCCGGCTCGGTACGCGCGGCCCACTCGGCGATCGACTGCGGGCCGGACCGCTGCTCGGCGGGCGGGTCCGGGCGTTCGGTCGCCCCACCGGCGGCGGCCTTGCCACCCGCGAGCGTGGTGTTCACCGGGGCGACACTGCCCGGCTCCACCTCGGCGGCGGCCACCTCGAGTGCCGGGATCTCCATCGTGGTCGGCCCGGCCTCCGGCGTCACCGCCGCGGTCACCACCCACACACCACCGGCACCCACGGCCAGCACGCTGGCCACGATGAGCAGCCTGCCCAGAATCCCGGCGCCCCGACGCCGCGCCGAGATCCCGTCTCCCGCCTCCGGGGCCGCGGAGTCACCGTCTTCGGTGCCCGCCTCGGCCGACGTGCCGCGCACGAACCACTGCCTCTCGCTCGCCAAGGATGCTGCAAACCTATGCGATCAACGACGCTACGCAGGCTAGCGTTACGCCGTTGCGAGGCGGTGGTGCGCCGCGCCGCCCGCTCAGCTCGCGTCGCGGCGCTGCCGAGCCAGCCTGGCCACGCACCACGCGGGCGCGCTGCCCCGCCGCAGGTGCTCCAGCACGGTCAGCGGTCCGAGACGCTTGCTCAGGTCGGCGGGAGTCAGGCCGGCGGCCCGATAGTCGAGTGCGCGCTGGTCGAGCGGGCTGATCCCGGCGTCCCACCAGCGCTCGGCCTCCGCGACGTCGCCGATCATCTGCCACCAGCCCGCGGCGGCGTTCAGCAACTCGACCGGCACCTCGGGCAGCCTGCTGCGCATGGCCGCCAGGTAGCCGGGGTCGGCGGAGTCGACGTTCGCCCAGGAGTCGGCCCCGGTACGGCTGCGCTGTCCGGGAATTCCCGGTGCCGGTTGCGGCGCGTCGGCCAGCCATGCCGACGCGATCCGGTCGACCTCCCTTTCCTCCGCGCTCCGCTCGCGCTCGGCGGCCCACTGCCGGATCAACGCATCAACTCCGGGATCTCCGGTCATCCCCTGCCTCCTTCACAACGCACTGCCGTAGCCGCAGCACGGGTCGAACACTGGGTCTTCGGGTCTTTGACAAGCACTGGTCTCTGACGAGCACTGGTTTTGTCACTGGATGGTGCGGCAATCGGCCGCTCACGCAATGTGAGCACCGTAGAACCGGACCCCGGTATTCCGCCAGACCCCGAGTGCGATGAATTCGTCGACCAGCATCTCCGACCCCGCATTCCACCCGGATGGTCGAGTCTTATGCCCCGGATCGTGGACTTCTTAACGGTGTGTAGTCATACCGGCTGTACGCAGCATCATAACCGGCGCCGTTACCGTACCGTTACCGCGCCGGTCAAGTCCCCGGAAGAAAGTCGAAACTCAGGAAAACACGTTCTCCACGAACGTCACAATGGCCTCGGCACCGTCTCGCAACCAGCCGAGCGCGGTACGTACCGCGTCCGCTGACTGATTCGGTTGAGAAATCAGGAGAAACAATACGAGTGCGACAGCACCGACGATCAGGATCTTCTTAATTCCCGGCGACATGGCTCCATCCGATCAAGTCGTCGGTCCCCGCGTCGGTCACGGAGCCCGGTACCTCCCAGCCAACATGGCCATCATCCCGCAGACCGCGAACACATGGGTACCTGTCACACGGACGGGCAGCCCTGTGCCACCAGCGCTGACTCACCGTATCCGACGAGCCGGTCCCCACTCTAGGAGAACGGCGCCCGAGCCTACCACCGGACACGCCCACGCCAACCCCTCCGCGCGGGCGACCCCGATCGGTCCAGCGTCCATGAACAGCCAACGCGTGCGCGCAGGGAGCAAACACGCGCGCGTGGATGGCCAACACACCCGGCGCGGCGTGTTGGCCACTCACGTCACCGTGTTTGCCATTCGCGTAGGCGAGTTGGCCGTGCACGGGTTAGTTGATCACGCCCTCGGTGCGCAGGCTCGCCAGTTCGCCGGGGTCCAGTCCGAGCTCGGCGAGCACCTCGGTGGTGTCCGCCCCCTTCTCGTGCGGCGGCTCCGGGGTGGCCGGCGGCGTGCGGTCGAACTTCGGTCCCGGTGCGGGCTGGACCACCCCGCCGACCTCGACGAAGGTGCCGCGTTCCGCGTTGTGCGGATGCTCGGCCGCCTCCCACGGGGACAGCACCGGCGTCAGGCAGGCGTCGGTGCCCTCCGCCCGCGCGACCAGCTCGTCCCTGGTGTACTTGCCGATCGCCTCGGCGACGATCTCGCGCAGCCGCGGCCACTCGTTCTGGTCCAGGTGGAACGGCAGGTTCTCGGCCTCCAGGTCGAGCACGGAGACCAGGGCCGCCCAGAAGCGCATCTCGATCGCGCCGACCGCCACGTACTTGCCGTCGGCGGTCTCGTAGGTGTCGTAGAACGGCGCGCCGCCGTCCAGCATGTTCTCCCCGCGCTCCCCCGGCCAGACCCCGGAGGCCCGCAGGCCGTGCAGGTGCGTGGTCAGCAACGCCGCCCCGTCCACCATGGAGGCATCCACCACCTGGCCCTGGCCGGAGGACGTGCGCTCGTACAGCGCCGCGAGCACGCCCATCGCGAGGAACAACCCGCCGCCACCGAAGTCGCCGACCAGGTTCAGCGGCGGCACCGGCCGCTCGCCCGCGCGCCCGACGGGCTCCAGCGCACCGGCGAGGCCGATGTAGTTGATGTCGTGCCCGGCGCTCGGCGCCAGCGGGCCGTCCTGCCCCCAGCCGGTCATCCGGCCGTACACCACCCGCGGGTTGCGCGCGTGCACCTCGGCGGGCCCCAGGCCCATCCGCTCGGCCACGCCCGGCCGGAACCCCTCCACCAGCACGTCCGCCTGCTCCACGAGGCGAAGCACCAGCTCGACCCCTTCGGCCGACTTGGTGTTCACGCCGATGGTCCGGCGGCCACGCATCAGCGGGTCGTACGGGAAGCCCAGCACGTCCTCACCGGGTGTCGCCCGGTCGACGCGGATCACGTCGGCGCCGAGGTCGGCGAGGATCGTGCAGGCGAACGGCGCGGGTGCCAGCCCGGCGAGCTCGATCACCTTCAGCCCGCGCAGCGGACCAGCCTTCATGCGGTTCTTCCTTTCCATCGGCCCCTGCTCAGAGCGTGCGGGAGATGATCTCCTTCATGATCTCGCTGGTACCGCCGAAGATCCGGGAGATCCGAATGTCCGCCCAGGCCCGCGCGATCGGGTACTCGGTCATGTAGCCGTAGCCGCCGAACAGCTGAAGGCAGTCGTCGACCACCTTGTTCACCCGCTCGGTGGTCCACAGCTTGGCCATCGCGGCGCCCTGCACGTCGAGCTCACCGCGCAGATGGCGCTCGACGCACTGGTCGAGGAAGGCCCGCGCGACCGCGGCCTCGGTCGCCGCCTCGGCGAGGGTGAACTTGGTGTTCTGGAAGTTGAACACCGGCCGGCCGAAAGCGGTGCGCTCCTTGGTGTACTCGATAGTCTGGTTGATCGCGGCCTCCATCCCGGCCACCGCCGTCACCGCGATCAGCAGGCGCTCCTGAGGCAACTGCTGCATCAGCTGGATGAAGCCCTGCCCCTCCGCCTCGCCGAGCAGGTTGGCAACGGGGACACGCACATCGTCGAAGAACAGCTCGGCGGTGTCCTGCCCCTTGAGCCCCACCTTGTCCAGCACCCTTCCGCGGCGGAAGCCCTCGGCCGCCGTCTCCACGACCAGCAGGGAGACGCCCTGCGCGCCCGCGTCCGGGTCCGGATCGGTCTTCACCGCGACCACCACCAGGTCGGCGTGCGCGCCGTTGGTGATGAAGGTCTTCGCCCCGTTGATCACGTACTCGTCGCCGTCACGGACCGCGCGGGTCTTGATGCCCTGCAGGTCGGAGCCGGTACCCGGCTCGGTCATCGCGATCGCGCCGACGAACTCCCCGCTGGCCAGCTTGGGCAGCCACTCGCGCTTCTTCTCCTCGCCGGCGTAGGCGAGCAGGTAGTGCGCCACGATCCCGTTGTGCACCGAGACGCCCCAGGCCCCGTCCCCCGCGCGGGCCTGCTCCTCGTAGAGCACGGTCTCGTGCGCGAAGGTCCCGCCGCCCCCGCCGTACTCCTCGGGGACGGACAGCGCCAGCAGGCCGACCTCGCCCGCCTTCGTCCACAGCTCGCGGTCGACCATCTTGGCCTCGATCCAGCGCTCCTGGTTCGGGGTCAGCTCCTTCTGGCAGAAGGTGCGGGCGAGATCGCGAAAGTCCTCCAGGTCGTCGGTACTCCACGAACTCCGCTGGATCTGCAGTGCCACGACGGGCCTCCTGACGTGCGAGAGCTGGAAAACATTCCATGCAGGATGTAAGTTCTGTTGAGAATGTACATGCCGACCAGACTGAAGGTAAAGACCGACAGCGGCCGACAATGGCCGACACCGGGAGGAACCCGTGGCAGCGCAGCACAACCGGCACCGCACCCAGGCCGAGCGGCGGGAGCAGACGCGGACGGCCCTGCTCGACGCCACCGTCGACTGCCTCGTCGAGGTCGGCTACGCGCGCACCTCGGTACAGGAGATCTGCGCCCGCGCCGGGGTGTCCAAGGGCGCGGTCCAGCACCACTTCTCGGCCAAGGCCGAGCTCATGGCGGCGGCCGTCGAGCACCTGACCGAGAAGCTCAAGGCGCAGCGCCTCGCGGCGATGGCGGAGCTGCCGGCCGGCACCGCGCGGGTGCCCGCCGCGATCGACCTGCTCTGGGAAGCCTACTCGGGAACGCTGTCCACGGCGGTGACCGAGCTGTGGGTCGCGGCGCGCACGGATCCGGAGTTGCGCGCCGCCATTCGCCCGGTGGACCGGGCGCTGGGCCGGTCGGTGCTGGAGAACATCGCCGCGGTGGCGGACAACGTGCCGCGAGACCGGGTGGAGACCCTGTTCTGGCTCACCGTCAACCTCACCCGCGGGCTCGCGCTGGACGCCGAGCTGGGCGGCGACCCCACCCGGCGCAAGCAGCTGCTGGAGGAGTGGAAGCGCATCGCCGTCGAGCTCTACGCGGGCGACTGACGTGCGGGAGTGCGGCCCGGCCCGGCCCTCGCTCGGGCCGGCCCGCACTACCCCAAGATGAGGCCCTTTACCCCCGCACCGTGACGTTTACTTCCGCTAACAACTTTTGAGGGGCGTACCGGCGGTATGGTGTACTGGTCGGTAACCAGAGTCGGCGCCGCACGGAGGTAGCGATGACCAGCACGACCTCGCAAGCCCTTGGCAAGGACGTGCCGAGCACGATCGGCGGCGTCGCGGGCGCCCCGCCGTCGGCACGGGCCGCCGACCTGGTGGCGCGGGCGAGTGGCGGTAAGGACTCGGCCCCGGTGGACATGCACGCACCGTTCACCGGGCTGCTCACCGCCACGCTGCCGCAGGCGACCGACGCCGACGCCCGATCCGCCTTCGCCGGCGCCCGTACCGCGCAGCGGGCCTGGGCACAGCGCCCCGCGCGGGAACGCGAGCGGTTCCTCATCCGGCTGCACGACCTCGTGCTGGACCGCCAGCGGGAGGCGCTGGACCTGGTGCAGATCGAGGCGGGCAAGGCCCGGCTGGACGCGTTCGACGAGATCAGCGCGACCGCGCTGGTCGCGGCCTACTACGGCAAGCACAGCGCGAAGATCCTCGCGCCGCGGCGGGCGCCCGGGGTGATCCCGCTGATGACCAAGGCGGGCGAGCTCCGGCATCCCAAGGGCGTGGTCGGGGTGATCTCGCCGTGGAACTATCCCCTCGCGCTGACCGCCATGGACGTGCTGCCCGCGCTGGCGGCAGGCAACGCCGTGGTGCAGAAGCCGGACAACCAGACCGCGTTGTCCGCGCTGTGGCTGCAGGAGCTGGCCGAGGAGGCCGGGCTGCCGCCAGGGGTGTGGCAGATCCTGCTGGGCAGGGGCTCGCGCATCGGCGACGCGCTGGTCGAGGAGTCGGACTACCTCTGCTTCACCGGCTCCACCCCGACCGGCAAGGCGCTGGCGAGCCAGGTGGCGAACCGGCTGACCGGCTACTCGCTCGAGCTCGGCGGCAAGAACCCGATGGTGGTGCTGCCGGACGCCGATGTGGGCAAGGCCGCGGCGGGCGCGGTCACCGCCTGCTTCTCCTCCGCGGGGCAGCTGTGTGTCTCGGTGGAACGGATCTACGTGCACGAGAGCATCCGGGAGGCCTTCACCGAGGCTTTCGTGGCGAAGACCAACGCGCTCCGGCTCGGCGGCGCGCTGGACTACGGCGCCGGAATGGGCTCGCTGACCTCGGCCGAGCAGCTCGAGAACGTGTCCGCGCACGTGCGGGACGCGCGCGAGCACGGCGCCACCGTGCTCACCGGTGGCCGGGCGCGACCCGAGCTCGGGCCGCTGTTCCACGAGCCCACCGTGCTCACCGACGTGCCCCGGCAGGCCAGGGTGTTCACCGAGGAGACCTTCGGGCCGGTGGTGTCGATCTACGGCTACACCGAGGTGGACGACGCGGTCGCGCGCGCGAACGACACCGAGTACGGGCTGAACGCCAGCGTCTGGTCCCGGGACACCGACACCGCCTGGCGGGTCGCCTCCCGGCTGAAGGCGGGCACGGTGAACATCAACGAGGGCTACGCGGCCACCTTCGGCACCGTCGGGGTCCCGATGGGCGGGATGAAGGACTCCGGCGTCGGGCGCCGCAACGGGGCCGAGGGGTTGCTGCGGTACACCGAGGCGCAGTCCATCGCCGCCCAGGGTGCCCTCAAGCTGCGGCCGTTCCGCGGGATGCCGCCGAAGCTGTGGGCCAAGGCGATGACCGCCAGCATGCGGGCACTGCGCAGGCTGCCCGGCCGCTGAGCACGAATCACGCCCTGGTGAGCAGGCCACGGTCGTAGGCGATCGCCACCGCCTCCGCGCGCCTGCTCGCCCCCAGCTTCGCCATCGCGCGAGAGAGGTGCACGCTGACCGTCTTCTCGCTGATGTACAGCTCCGCCCCGACCTGCCGGTTGGTGCGGCCGAGCGCCACCTGCTGCAGGACCGCCTGCTCACGCTCGGTCAGCGGGCTGAGCGCATCCCGCGCGGGCGCCGCGCCGGGCAGCTCGATCCGCGCCCTGGCGGCCACCTCGCGCACGGCGTCCCGCAGCGGCTGCGCGCCCAGCTTCTCGGCCACGGCATGCGCCTCGCACAACTCCCCCGCCGCCGCCTCGACATCCGGTTCGTCACCGGTGGCCAGCAACGCCTCGGCGTGGTGCCTGCGTGCGATCGCCTGCTCGTACACCGCGCCGTAGTCGAAGGCACGCACTGCCTCGGCCCAGCGGGTGGCATCGGCGGGGCCGCGCAGCCCGGACGCCGCCGCCTCCACCCTGGCCAGCCAGGCACGGCCCTCATGGCCGAGGGTGCCGGACCGGGGCCGCCCGTGCTCGGCGCACATCCGCGCGTGCTCGACCATGGCCTCGCCCTCGGCGACGGCCGTGGCCGCGGCCTCCTCCTCGCCTCGCAGCCGGGCGCTCGCCGCCAGCGCGGCCGCGGCGGAGGTGCCCAGCGCGGCCAGCCGGAGCCCACCGAGCTGGTAGCTCTCGAACTCCTCCAGCCAACCGATGGATTCCTGGGCGTGCCGAATCGCCCCGGCGTGGTCGCCCTGCCAGTAGGCCAGCTCGATCGCGGCGGCACCGCCGGCGAGCGGGATGTCGATATCCGAGCGCCAGCTCGGGTGCAACTCCTCCAGCAGGCGCTCCGCCTCGGCGAACCGCCCCCTGGCGACGACGATATGCGCCCATACCGCGGCCAGCCGCGCCGTCACCACATGCGAGACGCCTCGCCGGGACCGGCCGGTGACGTCCTCGCTCGGCCAGTCGCCGCTGACGTAGCGCAGCAACAGGTGCCGGGCCCGCAGCTCGAGGCCGAAGAAGCTCCAGGTCAGTCCGGATTCCTCGGCCCGCTCGATACCACGCCGGTACAGCTCCACGGCCGGGCCGATCTCGGCCTGGTCGTGGTGACTCAGTGCGAGGAAGTAGAGCGCGCGCAGCTCGACGTTCAACGCACCGGCCTCCCTGGCCTTGCGCTGCGCCTCGCGCAGCCGCTCCCGAGCCTCGGCCGCGTTGCCCGCGGCATCGGCAAGCGTGCCGATGGTCACCAACGCGGAGGCCTCCGCGCCGGCCGCGCCCGCGGTGCGCGCGTGCACCACCGCCGTCCGCGCGCTCCACAGCGCGTCCTCCGCGCGATCCAACCCGCGCATGATCTGCGCCCTGGTGGCCAGCACCCAGGCCCGTGTCGCATCCGACTCGGCGTCGGTGAGCAGGTCCCAAGCCCTGCCGATCGCGTCCGGGGACTCGTCGAAGGTGCTCTCGAGGGACGTCAGCGCCTCGGCCAGCCTGCGCCAGCTCCGGACCGCCCGATCCACACCGGTGCTGTCGTCGATCGCCTGCACCGCCGAACGCGCGTAGGCGATCGCCCGCTCCGGCTCGCCCGAGGTGCCGGCGAAGTAGGAGGCGTGGTGCAGCAGTTGCAGCTCGTCCACCCCGGCGGGTCGCTGCTCGGCCGGAACGGCGTCCCAGATCCGCAACGCCTGCTCGGTATGCCGCAACGCCGCGCCGGGCGCGCCGAGTTCCTCGGCCTCGTCCGCGGCACGCTTCGAGGCGGCCAGCGCGGTGGGCAGGTCGTTGCACTGCAGGCTGTGGTAGGCGAGCCGGGCGTCCCTGCCCCTTCTGCCGCCCTCCGGTTGGGCGAGTAACCGCGCCGCGTACACCCCGTGCATCCGCGAGCGCTCCCCCGGCAGCAGGTCCCCGTACACCGCCTCGCGTTGTAGTGCGTGCCGGAAGGCGTAGAACCCGTTGTCCACGACCAGCACGTGGTGCTGCACGGCCTCGCGCACGGCCTCGTCCAGCTCCAGCTCGCCGAGCCCGGCCACCTCGGTGAGTACGGCGTGGGAGACCGAACCGTTGGCCGCCGAGGCCACCCGCAGCACCCGCCGGGTGTCCTGGGACAGCCGCTCGAGCCGGGCGAGCAGCACCTCGGCCAGCCCGGACGGCAGGTCGTCGTGGGAGGACCCGGAGGCCAGCAGTTCCTCGGCGAAGAAGGGGTTGCCCTCGGAGCGACGCACCACGGTGGCCACCAGCTCCGGGTCGGCCGGGCCCTCGACCAGCGCCTCGACCAGGGCACGCGCGTCCTCCTCGGCCAGTGGCGGCAGGTCGATCCGCTGCACCCCGGCCAGCCGGACCAGCTCGGCCAGCACCGCCCGCAGCGGGTGCCTGCGGTGCACCTCGTCCCCCCGGTAGCTGGCCAGCACCAGCAGTTTCTGCGTGCGCAGCCGGGACAGCAGGAAGGACAGCAGGTTGCGGCTGGAGCCGTCCGCCCAGTGCAGGTCCTCCAGCAGCAACACCACCGGCTTGTGCTCGGCGATCTCGGTCAGCACGCCGAGCACGGCGTCGAAGAGCTGGAGCTGGCCGAGGTCCTGCTCGGTACGCACCCGGCGCAGGTTCTCCTGGTCGGCCGCGGACACCGGCTGGTGGTCGGTGGCCGCCTGCGCACCCGGCGGCAGACCGTCGACCTGCGGCAGCAGCCTCCCGAGTGCCGGGCGGGCACGCACCGCGTCGGCCACCGCCCGCTCGGTGGCGCCGGCCAGCGGGGTGAGTGCCTCGGCGAACGGCAGGTACGGCAACCCGCCCTCGCGGACGTCGAGGCAACGCCCGGTCAGTACGAGCGCACCCTGGCCCGCGGCGTACGAGCCGAGCTCGGTCAGCACCCGCGTCTTGCCGACGCCGGCGTCACCGGCGAGCAGCACGGCGGCCGCCTCGCCGCGCCGGGAGCGCGCGAAAGCGGCGCGCAGCTGCCGCATCTCGCCGGTGCGGGCCACGAGCGGTATTCCGGAGCCGAGTCGGGGCACGCTGTGCATTGTGGCCTACCGGTCCGACAGTTTCCGCTCAATACTTGTCCGGAACGCGCGACACATCGGCTCGGCGAGGCTTGAACTCCGGTCACGACCGTCACCTCCGCAGGTCATGCTCGCTCCTCCGCGGCTCCGCGCGCGTCCGCGATCGTGTCGACGGAGCGCCCCGCACGACCCAGCGCACAGCCACCAGGGCACGCGCCCCGCCGCCCCGACAGCGGGGCCTCCGGCCGAGCGCGCGCCCTGTGGTCACCGTGACGGCCGCGGGTTGACCCAAGGGGTGTCATACGCCCCGCCTTCCCGCTTGTGGGCTCCGCCACGCGCGTTCCCCCACTCACCACCGCAGGACCCAGCGGTTCTCGGGCCCGCTGTCAACTGGGGCCGGGACGGCGCGCACCAAGCTCACCGCGCCCGCGCCCGCGGGCCGATCTCCTCGTGCTCGCCGCCGCGCGGACGGGGCACCCGCACCGGCCGCGCGAGGGCACCCTGGGCGGGGCGCATCCGGCGCCGCGCCCGCCTCGCCCAGCCGCCACCGGCGGCCTTACGCAGCTCCTCTGTCCGGTAGGCCACCTCGGCCTGTACTGCCTGGAAGATCCAGTCCTGTTGCATGATCCCTCGTTCCGATCCTGTTCACGCTGCGACGAGGATCAGATTCGTCCTGAGGGGACGGCCCCGGCATCGGGAGATCACGCATGGTCGGGTAGGTGCCGGCCCCTTACCCCGCCCGTACGGGCTCGAGTGGGGGTAAGGGGTCGGCCGGCGACCGGTGTTCGGCAACGCAGGGAATACGTGCGGACGGATGCCGGACCGGTTTCTCCAGAATGTGCGGTTCGACCTCCGCCGGTCACTTCCGGCCGGCGTCGCTGGTCACCGTGGCGAGCAGGCCGCGCCAGCCCTCGCGGGACACGCGCAACGCGCCCGCCGCGGGAGCTTTCGAATCGCGGATACCAACGCTGTCGACGGTCATCGCGACCTCGACACAGTCGTTATCCCCCGTGTAGCTGCTCTTTTTCCACTGCACCCCGAAATAATCAGGCATAACCTCTCGCTCCTTGATGTGCTATCCGAAACGCTCACCAGCCGCGACGATGACGTCGGTCGAGTCGTCCGGCTTCAGCGCCGCGGCACGAAGATGATCGAACATCAGAGAATAATGACGTACCTCGGGGGGCAGCTCGAGAAAGAACCCGCTTCCTGTGCTCTCCAGATAGACCACGTCCGGATCGGCGTGCTCGGGATATCCCAGTATCACGAACGGACCCTCCATCCCGGCGTGCGCGCCCGCCGCGAACGGCAGCACCTGCAGGGTGACGTGCGGCATCCTGGCCACCTCCACCAACCGGTGCAGCTGCCGGGCCATCACCTCGCGGCTACCGACAGCCCTGTGCAGCACCGCCTCGTCGATCACGGCCCAGTACTCCGGGGGGTTCGAGTCGGTGAGCAGATCCTGCCGGGCCATCCTGGCCGCGACCCTGCGCTGGATATCGGACTCCCCCGTGTCCGGCCGCATCGCCCTGATCACCTCGCGGGCGTACTGTTCGGTCTGCAACAGCCCGGGCACCAGCAACGCCTGGAACGTCTGCAACGAGCTGGCGTCCGCCTCGAGACCGACGAAGGTGCCGTTGAACACCTCCTTGTAGGCATGCCACCAGCCCTGCTTACGTGCCTCCCTGGCGAGCTGGACCAGCGCCTCCCGGTCGTCACCGGAGACGCCGTACAGCTCGAGCATGTCCCGGACGTCGCGCGGGGTCACCCCGACGTGCCCGGTCTCGATCCGGCTGATCTTGGAGGCCGAGCACTCGAGCTTCTCCCCGACCTCGTCGATCGTCATGTCCGCCGCCTCGCGCAGCCTGCGCAGCTCGGTCGCCAGCCTGCGCCGCCGGACGGTGGGACCCTGGCCCCGCGCCATAGTGGACCTCCGCGTCGGCTCCGGTACAACACCTCACGCCATATCTAACCAGTCGTTCACATGTGTGGTGATCTACTGGCCGGTTCGGGCACCCCGTTCGCCGGGCTGCAAATTGCAGAGTGCGAATGTAAAGTGGAGGTGAGGCGCCGGTCCGGCGTCCAGGGATCACCAAGCTGTGGAGGCGGCGTGCTCGACCGCGACACCATCGTCGGCCCCTTGCAGGCTTCGGTGCAGCGCAGGTTGGACGACCTCGTCCGATCGGTGGGCGACGCGAGCGAGGAACGGGCGGCCGAGCTCGGCAAGCGGCAGGTACCGCTCCTGGTCGAGACGCTACGCTCCGTGCTCGCGCTGCACGAGCCGGACGCGCGGGGACGTTGCCCGATCTGTCGCCCCCGGGGCTCCCGGTTGCTGTTCTGGCGGCGCAACCGCACCCCGTGCCGTGCCTACCTGGCGGTGCAGCTGCGGCTCGAGGGGTTGGACGAGCCGACCGCGGTGATCCCGACCGTCACCAGCCATCAACGACGTCGCAAACCGCACCTGAACTACGCGGGGTGAGCGGGCGTCGCGTCCCCGACCGGAGGGACCGGGGTTGTCCCCCGATCGATCCCGGCCCCTCCGGTCAGCAGGCCTTCAGCCAGCTGCACTCGAGGTCGTGTCGCGCGGCGGGCTCGACGGCCGAACGGGGCGCCGGGATGTGCGCCGGCTTCCTGGACCCGTTCGCGCCCTCGTACTGGGCTAGCCGCACGGCCACGGCGTCCTCCAGCGGCCGCACGTTGTCCAGCGTCTGGTTGCTGACCATCGCGAACACCAGCTCGCTCCCGTCCGCGGCGGCCACGTAACCGGCCAGGGCACTGACTCCGGTGTACGAGCCGGTCTTGGCATGCACGTTGCCCTCGGCCGCGGTGCCGCGCATCCGGTTCCGCAGGGTCCCGCCGACCATCCGGTCGGACACGCCGGCGACCGGGAGGGCCGCGTGGAAGCGGTCGAACCACGGCTCCTCGCGCGCGGCCAGCAACAGCGACGCGAGCTGGGCCGGCGCGACCTGATCCATTCTGGACAATCCTGAACCGTCCACGATGAACAGCTCGTTCGGATCGACACCCATGGACGGCAAGGAGCTCCCGACAGCCTCGACGCCGGCGGGCCAGGTGCCACGGTCGCTTTCCGCCTTACCCATGGCTTTCACCAGTGTCTCGGCGTGCATGTTGTTGGACAGCTTCAGGAACGGGGTGAGCAGCTCACCGACCGCCATGGACCGGTGCTCGGCCAGCACGCGCGCCCCGGTGGGTGTCACGCCGCCGGCGGTCTCCCCCAGCACCCGGACACCGTGCCGGGCCAGCGCATCGCGGAAGACCGCGGCGGCCAGGCCGGTCGGTTCCCACACCGCGCGGTAGGCCCGCACCGGCGCGCCACCCTCCGGGATGGAGCCGCTCACGGTGATGATGTTGTCACCGTGAGCCCGCCGTACGCCGATCCGGGCCGGCTGCCCCGGCGCGGAGGTGGTGGCGCTGTTGACCACCTCGACATAGTCGTTCGCCGGCTCCAGCTCGACCTCGGCAGGCGCGCCCCGGCGGCCCGGGGTGACCCGCACGACGATCGAGCCCGCGTCGTAGTCGGTGTCCGGGGCGATGGTCAGCGCGGAGGTCTGCGCGTTGTAGTAGTACGGCTCGTCGTCCCATGCCCAGCCGGTGCCGAGCCGCACGTCGTCGAAGAAGCTGTCGTCGGCCACCAGCCGACCCCGCACCACCCGCACCCCGCTGTCCGCGATCTCGGCGGCCAGCGCCTGGTAGTCGGCGGCCAGCATGGTCGGGTCGCCCCCGCCACGCAGGTACAGATCGCCGGACAGCACCGGGCCGGACCGGCGGGCCGTCGAGGCGACGGTGGTGCGGAAACGGTGCCCCGGCCCGAGTCGTTCCAGCGCCGCGGTGGTGGTGAGCAGCTTGCCGGTGGACGCGGGCTGGCGCCGCTGCCGGCTCCGCCGGTCGAAGAGCACCTCGCCGCTGTCCGCCCGGCGCACGATCAGGCCGACATCGGCCCCGGCGAAGGCCGGGTCGGCGAGGATCGCGGACAGGTCCCTGCCGAGCGGGTTGTCCGATTCGGCGGTGGGGGCCCCGACCGGGACGATCACCAGCGCGCAGAGCAGGGCGGCCGGCAGCACGAACCGCCAACCGGAACGCCACGGACGGGACATCGGCAACCCCCGGATATTCGATGGAAGGCCACGGATAGTAGCGACTCACCAACGGCTCGGCTACCCCGTCAGTCCAGCACCCGCAACAGCCCTTCCTGCACCACGGTGGCGATCAGGGTGCCGTCGGCGGTGAAGAACCTGCCGGTGGCCAGGCCACGGGCACCGGAGGCGCTCGGCGAGGCACAGTCGTACAGGAACCACTCGTCCGCCCGGAACGGCCGGTGGAACCACAGCGCGTGATCCAGGCTGGCACCCAGCACCCTGTCCAGATCCCAGTAGACCCCGTGCCGGGCGAGCACGGAGTCCAGCAGGGTCATGTCCGAGGCGTAGGTCAGCACGCAGACGTGCAGCAGTTGCTGGTCGGGCAACCGGCCGTCGGCCCGCATCCACACCCGGTTGCGGGCCTCGCGCTCCCCGCTCTCCCTGGTCACCCACGGTGGGTCGTTGACGTAGCGCAGGTCGATCGGGCGGGGCTGGGCGTGGATCCCGAGCCGGTCGGCGTAGCCGGCGGCCCGCTCGGCCAGGGTCGGCAGCGACTCCGGCCCGGGCACCTCCGGCATGGCCTCGGCGTGCTCGACCCCGGGTTCCTCCCGCTGGAAGGAGGCGGACAGCGAGAAGATCGCCTTGCCGTGCTGGATCGCGACCACCCGGCGGGTGGTGAACGAGCGCCCGTCCCGGATCCGATCCACCTCGTAGACGATCGGCACGCTCGGGTCGCCACCACGGATGAAGTAGGCATGCAGCGAGTGGACCTTCCGCTCCTCCGGCACGGTGCGCCCGGCCGCGACCAGCGCCTGGCCGGCGACCTGGCCACCGAAGACCCGGACCGGGGAGTGCGCGGGACTCACCCCGCGGAAGATGTTCTCCTCGATCTTCTCCAGATCCAGCAGGCCGATGAGCCGGTCGAGCACCGGCTGCCCACCGGCCTCATGGGCGGTGTCCAGCGCCGAGGCGGCGTCCCTCGCGAGTTCGGTCACGCTGCCAGACCTTACGCGGCGCGGCTGCTTACCGGCTGTTCAGGCGTGATCCTCTTCACCGAGCCGGTGCACCCGGATCAGGTTGGTGGAGCCGACCGTCCCCGGCGGGGAGCCCGCGACGATCACCACCAGGTCGCCCTCCTGATGCCGCCCCATCTCCAGCATCGCGTGGTCGACCTGGCGGACCATCTGGTCGGTTGAGTCCACCGCGGGCACGATCCTGGTCGCGGTGCCCCAGGTGAGCGCGAGCTGGCTGCGCACGCTCTCCTCCGGGGTGAAGGCCAGCAACGGCAGGCGGGTGTGCAGCCGGGCGAGGCGCCGCACGGTGTCCCCGGACTGGGTGAACGCCACCAGCGCCTTCGCGTTCAGCCGCTCCCCGATGTCCCTGGCGGCGTAGGAGATGACCCCGCGCTTGGTCCGCGGCACATGGCTCAGCGGCGGCACCGCGGGCGAGTCGCGCTCCACGGCCTCGACGATCCGGCTCATCGTCTCCACCGTCTCGATCGGGTACCGCCCGACACTGGTCTCGCCGGAGAGCATCACCGCGTCGGCGCCGTCCAGCACGGCGTTGGCGACGTCCGAGGTCTCGGCGCGGGTCGGCCGGGAGTTGTTGATCATCGAGTCGAGCATCTGGGTGGCCACGATGACCGGCTTCGCGTTCTCCCGCGCGATCTGGATCGCCCGCTTCTGCACCAGCGGCACCTGTTCCAGCGGCAGCTCGACGCCGAGGTCGCCGCGGGCGACCATCACCCCGTCGAAGGCGAGCACGATCGCCTCGAGGTTGTGCACCGCCTCGGGCTTCTCCAGCTTGGCGATGATCGGCAGCCGCTTCCTGCCGAGCCGGTCCATGACCTGGTGTGCCTGGTCGATGTCGGCCGGCGAGCGCACGAACGACATGGCCACGAAGTCGACGCCGAGCCCGAGCGCGAACTCCAGGTCCTCGATGTCCTTCTCGGACAGCGCGGGCACCGACACGTCCATGCCCGGCAGCGAGACGCCCTTGTTGTTGCTGACCTGGCCGCCCTCGGTGACCTCGCAGACCACGTCCGGCCCCTCGACATCCTGGACCACCATGGCGACCTTGCCGTCGTCGACCAGCAACCGGTCGCCGGGCTTGGCGTCCTCGGCGAGGCCCTTGTAGGTGGTGGAGACCCGGTCGTGCGTGCCGTCCACGTCCTCGACGGTGATCCGCACGACGTCGCCGGTCCGCCACTCCACCGGCCCGCCCGCGAAGGTACCGAGCCGGATCTTCGGACCCTGCAGGTCGGCGAGGATGCCGACCGCCTTGCCCGTTTCGGCCGCCGCGTTGCGGACCATGTCGTAGACCTGCTTGTGGTCCCGGTGACTGCCGTGGCTGAAGTTCATCCGCGCGACGTCCATGCCGGCGTCGACGAGGGCTCGTACCTTCTCCGCCGTGGCGGTCGCCGGGCCCAGGGTGCATACGATCTTCGCTCGTCGGCTCACGCCTATAGAGCCTAAACCCTCTGCGCCATCCAGTCTGTACCGATCCCGAAATCGATCCACCCGCGTTGACAACTCGTAACCGGATGTTCTCGCAATGCATCCGATGTCCGCATCGAGCGCCGGGGTCAGCGTCTCGGGAGCTCGCTCACCCCGACGTGGTCCCGCGCCCACTCGTTGAACGGCCGCACCTGCCGCCAGGCCGCGCGCACCCGGTCGAGACAGCCGCGCTCGTGCAAGGCGTCGTCCGGCTCCCAGGTGTGCACCGCATACAGCGACTTGTGCCGCAGCAGCTCGATCCGGGGATGGTCGGCGGCGAACCCGCGTGGCTTGGTCCGCAGTGCCTCGCCCGCGATCGTCCACCCGGCCGCGCGGAGCCGGTCGAGAATGCCGGCCAGGCTCTCCCCGTGCAGCTCCGTGTCCACCGCGCGCCGGAAGGCGGCCAGCTGGTCGGTGGCCAGGTGGAAGCAGCCACCGCCGACCCGTAGCCCGGCCGGGCCCACCTCGACGTAGTAGGCGCCACCTCCCCTGCCCTGCTCGATCACCCCGCCGCAGTGGGTCTTGTAGGGACGCTTGTCCTTGCTGAAGCGCACATCGCGGTGCGGGCGGAACACCTTGCCCTTGCCGAAGCCGTCGCCGAACTCCGGTTCCAACTCCGCCAGCAACGCCTCCATCGGCGCGCGCACGTCGTCGCGGTAGGTCCGCACGTTGGCGTTCCAGTAGGTCTTGGAGTTGTCCGCGACGAGCCCGTCGTAGAAGTCGATCGCGTACTCACCGAAACCGTCGAAGCTCACCAGGGCACGATAGTGCGCGGGTAGGACACCGCGAACACGCCGTCCGGCCGGTCCAGCCACACCCGGTGCCGCCCGCCCTCGCTCACCGTCAGGCCGAACCGGTCCCAGCCGGGCCGCCCGAGGCGCCGCCAGGAGTCGTGCGCCCGCTCGAACTCCGTCCAGATCGCGACCGCGAACACCCGGTCGCCGACCACGACTCGGCTTCACCAGAGAGGGCGTCCTGCGCGATCACGTGTTCACCAACGGCGCGTGGCGGGATTCGGTGCTGTTCTCGATGCTCGCCCCGGAGTGGACCAGGCGGTAGCTCCGGCTCGAAGGGCGCCGCATGTGTCACGATGACGCGTGTGACCACGACCAACCAGCGCGAGTACGGCGGGATGTCCGCCGATGCCCGCAAGGCGCGGCGGCGGGCGGAGCTGCTGCGGGCCGGGTTGGACCTGCTCGGCACGGCGGGCATGCCGGGCCTGACGGTGCGCGGGGTGGTGGACCGGGCGCAGCTCGCGCCGCGCTACTTCTACGAGAGCTTCAGCAACATCGACGAGCTGGCGATCGCCGTGTTCGACCAGGTCGTGCGGGAGATGATCGACACCGGCCTGGCCGCGATCGCCGAGGCGGGGACGACCCTCCGTGCGCGGGTGCACGCGGGGCTCGGCGCGGTGGCCGGGTTGCTGACCGGGGATCCGCGCAAGGGCCGGGTGCTGCTGATCGAGTCGATGGCCAGCCCGGTGCTCGCGCCCCGGCGGCAGGAGGCCGCGGGCACGATCGCGCGGCTGGTCGCCGAGCAGGCCGATGGCGATCCCGCCTACCGACCCGCCGAGGCGGGAACCACCGCGATCACCGCCCGCTTCCTGGTCGGCGGGTTCAGCGAGGCACTGGGCGCCCTGATCCAGGGGCCCGGTGAACAGGGCCGTGAAGCCGTGGTCGACCGCTGCACCGAGCTCTTCCTCGCCTGCGCCGGCGCCTGGCAGGGTCCCCCTGGTACTCGCGACGATCGAGCGGATACGGCGGGGTAGGCTCCGCAGAATCCAGCGGACGGTTTTCATGGCCGAGGTGAGGACTCGCCGCCGCGCTGGCGCATCCCGGCTTCGAAGCGCCCGATCGCGTCGGCGAGCATCGTGGTTCCGTCGATGGTGGTGTCGAGCAGGTCAGCCGCGTCACGGAAAGCGCCCCGCGCCCAGGTGGCGGCCAGGCCGTCGCGGGTGAGTTCGTTGTGCAGGGTCATTTGACGGCACCTGAAACCGGCGGCCTGCGCGTTACCTCCGACGTCTGCTTTCGACCAGGAGTGTGCCCACGTTGGCCGGGTCCGGTGCGGGCAGGACCCGTGCGTGGACCTCGGTGTAGCCGTGTCTGGTCAGGAGTTCGGTCCACTGGTCGGGGTGGTAGCTCCAGCGGGCCATCGCAACCTGTGCGCCGGTGTAGCCGGCGGCCCACATGCCGATGGCGCCGGTGGTGGTGTCGGGGATGTGGGGGGCGTGGGAGAACACCAGTCGGCCGCCGGGGGCAAGCCGGTCCAGCACGGCCGGGAGCAGGACGTTGGGGTCGGTGAACCACACGGCTCCCCAGATCGAGTAGATCGCGTCCCACCGCCGGTTGGTGGTGATGAGGAAGTCGAGCACGTCGCCCCGCTCGAAGTGCGCGTTGGCCAGCTCGCCCCAGCGAGCGTGGGCGGCCTCGACCTGAACCGGGGAGAGGTCTACACCGGTGGCGGTGATGCCCATGGTGGCCAGTGCCGCGACGGCGTTGCCGCGGCCGTGGCCGAGTTCCAGCGTGGTGAGCGGGTCGCCGAGCAACTCGTCCCCGGGCCCGTGACCTTCGTATTGGCACCAGCCGAAGGCGTTCTTCAGTGCGTCCTCGGGGGTTTCGTCGGCGACGCCGCGGCCGTAGCGATCCCAGTAGCCGGCCGGGTCGGTGATGGAAGGCATGGACGGGCAACGTACTCCCGCCGGTCGATCATGGCCCGTCGACCTGGCCCAGGTTGGTGTGCTGGCACGCTGGCGGGCCAGCACGCTACAGCCGCGCTGGCCCCGCCGGTCAGATGATTAGTGGCTGTCCGTGCCCGGGTGGCACGGCGAGCACTTCGTGAAGTCCGCTTCCCACAGCGGCCAGTCCACCGCGAATCCGCGCTCGGCGACCACCTCGGCGGTCCGCGCCACGGTGCCGTCGACCTTGCGCTCGACTTCGGGCACGTGGTGCAGGTACTCGCCCTGGTTGTATCGCCGGCAGAACTCGGCGTAGGGCTTCGTGTCCAGGATGAGCGTGTGCACGGCGATGTCCACCAGCTCCCCCGGTCCCAGCTCGCGGTGCTGGCCGCGCGGCTCCATCGCGGTGAGCAGGTAGGCCACGGCCTGCCCAAGCAGCCGTTCGGCCATACTCTGGTCGAACGGGTGGTCCCGCATCAACAGAGCGACTTCCTTGTTCCACACCTCGGGGGTCAGGTAGTCCTGTGGGTCGCGCAAGGCCACCGTCTCGGTGGACGGCGCGTCGAGGGTGCTCGTCATCGTCATGTCCCCTTTCCCGACTGGCCGGGCCATCGCCGCCCGACACGCACCCAGAGCACCACCAAGCGGTGGCACGCTGCCGCGGTTGTGCCAGGTTGACCAGCGGCTTTGTCGAGTTGACACGAATCCCTGGTCCGGGCCGACAGTGCTGAATAGGCTGGTTGGTTGCCTGGAGCCAGGCGGTAAAGGGGACGCCGATGACCCACGACGCCGTACGTGATCCCGGGGTGCGCGCCGCGCTGCGTACCGGCCAGCCCGGAGCCATCGTGCGCGCCGTCCGGCACACCCGCCACCTCACGCTCGCCCAGCTCGCCGTCCGCTGCCACACCACCGGCTCCCACCTGTCCCGGCTCGAACGCGGCCAGCGCGGGCCGCGCAGCGTCGGGGTCCTGCGGGCTCTGGCCACGCGCTGGATATCCCGCCGGCCTGGCTCGGCGTGGCCGACCCGCCACGCGCGTGCCTGCCGAACCCGCGATCAGCGACTACGCTGCACGGCATCCTGCCGCCCCCACGGAGGAAGCTGATCGGATGCGACGCCGCACCCTGCTCGCCGGTGCCACCGGCCTGGCCGGCACGGCCATCCCGGCACCGGCCACGCGCAGGGGCAAGCGCTCGAACATGCGCTCCTGCTGTCGCCAGCACGTCTCGACGCCGAGTCGCTCACCGAACCCCAACTCGCGCGACTGACCTCCGACCTGCGCACCCTGTTCGCCGCCGGGCGCTACCAACAGGTCGCCGACCAGCTTCCCCGCGCGGTGGCCGCAGCCAGGACCGCGAACCGGTATCTCGCCGATCTGTGGACCCTGACCAGCGAGATCGGCGTCAAGCTCAGTAATGACCTGATCTCTTGGACCGCCGCCGATCGTGCCGTCCAGGCCGCGCACCGTGCCGGCGACCAACTCGCTCATGCCACCGCCAGCCGGTCCTGGGCCATCGCGCTGCGCCGCACCGGCTACCGCGGCCTGGCCAACCGCGCCGTACTCGACACCGCTGCGGCACTGCAACCCGAACTACACCGCGGCCCCGGCTACCTCGCCTCCTACAGTGCCCTGACCAGCACCGCCGCCTACACCGCCGCCGGCGCCGGTGACCGCGATACCATGAACACCCTGCTCACCGAAGCCGCCGACACCGCCGAACACCTCGGCAATCCCGCCCGGGTGGCCATCCAGCTCTACCGTGTCAGCAGCGCCCGCGCCCTCGGCGACTACGGCACCGCGCTCCACACCGCCCGCCGCGTCCATCCCGACACCATCCCGACTGGCGAACGCCGAGCCCGCCACTGGGCCAACGTCGCCCGAGCACTCCACGCCTGGGACAAACCCACCGAGTGCTACCGCGCCCTCCTGGCCGCCGAGCACGCCGCCCCCGACGAAGTGCGCTACCGACCACCCATCCAGGCCATCACCCGAGATCTGCTGCGCTCACCCGCCGCGCCCACCCTGCGCGGCCTGGCTCACTTCGCCCACCGCACCGGCGTCACGTAGCTGGTGAACCGGTGTTGCGCGGGTGACGGCGGTTACGAGGGCTGTTCGGTGCGGCCGGCGCCGCGTCGCCGACGCCGGCAAACGCCGCGTCATCCTCGCCCACCACGCCGACGGCGAGTTCATCGGCACCATCGCCTGCGCCACCAAGCTGTCCACCGGCACGGTCAGACATATCCGCCGATTCTCGGCGGTTACTACGGGGACCTGACCCGGCAGCACTCTCAGATCGGGCGGGCGTCGATGGCCGTGCGCAGCTTCCGCCGCGTGTGCTCCACCCGCCGGGCCCGGTAGGCGATCGGGAAGTACCGCAGGCGTTCCGGCAGCAGCGGCACCGTGTAGGCGATCAGCCTGCCGAGCAGCCGCAGCCTGCGCTCGTCGCCATCCGTCCAGCGCAGGCCGAGCGCGCGCCGGGCGGGCTCCGGGGTGGTGCCCACGGTGACGAAATGCTGCAACCGCCCCACCGGCGCGGTCACGATCCGCCACAGCGGCACGAGCGTCCGCGGCAGCCCCAGCGGCGGCCCGATGTTCCTGATACCACTGAGGTAGTCCCGCGCGACGGTGCTCGGCCGTAACCGGTCTCGCACCACCTCGTCGAAGTACTCAACGAACTCGGCGTAGGTGGCCGGGATGTGCTGAGGCGGCACCGAGAAGTTCCGCAGAAGTTGCACCGTCTCGGTGTAGTAGTCCTCCTTCTCCCGCTCGGTCAGCGGGCGGCGGGCGAAGTACCGCGCACCCTCGAGGAACGCGTAGGCGCCGGTGAGCAGCACCCAGGCCCACGGGCCCGCGGACAGTGCGGTGTGCCGCGCGCCGTCCGCGTCGGTGGTGTTCAACGTCGCGTGCATCTCGCGCAGCCGGTCGGCCTCGCTCAGCGCCTCTGTGCCGCCGTACACCCACATCTGCACCGACGCGATACTGCGCAAGGCACGGCCGACCGGATCGGTGCGGAACGTCGAGTGCTCGTCCACCACCGCGGCG
The DNA here is from genome assembly GCF_006715045.1 of Amycolatopsis cihanbeyliensis. Lineage (GTDB taxonomy): Bacteria > Actinomycetota > Actinomycetes > Mycobacteriales > Pseudonocardiaceae > Amycolatopsis > Amycolatopsis cihanbeyliensis. Next base: position 1,013,219 of record NZ_VFML01000001.1, read on the forward strand.
ATGGTCGGTTCCATGGTCTGCAACAGGAATGCCGTACCCGCGGTCAGCGAGAAGGTGACCAGCCCGATCTCCTCCCACATCCGGCTGCCGGGCTCGATCGGGCGGCGTGGCGCCCGATCACCGACCGGTGTCGCAACCCGCTCTGCCTGTGTCACGTGCCCACCTTCTCCCATCTAGTAACACACGTTGGCAGATTAGGTATCTGGAAACGACCGTGTCAAGATTGCGGCGTCCTCGGCGCCGCCGGGTCAGAGCGTGATGCCCAGCACCGCTCCGCCGAGGGCGTAGACGACGACCGTGATCAGCACCAGGGAGATCACGTTCAGCCAGACCCCGCCCTTGATCATCTGGCCCATGGTGAGGTGCCCGGAACCGAAGGCGATGGCGTTCGGCGGGGTCGCGACCGGCAGCATGAACGCGCAGGTCGCGGCCAGCGCGGCCGGGATCACCAGCAACATCGGCCCGAACCCGAGCCCCACCGCGACCCCGGCCAGGATCGGGATGAACGCCGCCGCGGTGGCGGTGTTGCTGGTCAGCTCGGTGAGCAGCAGCACGAGTCCCGCGGTGATCAGCACGAGCAGCACCGTCGGCAGGGTGCCGAGCGCGCCCACCTGGTCACCGATCCACTCGCTCAGCCCGGTGTCGGTGAACTGGCTGGACAGGCTCAGCCCGCCACCGAACAGCAGCAGCACGCCCCAGGGCAGTTGCTTGGCGGTGTCCCAGTTCAGCGTCCGCACGCCCCTGGCCCCATCGACCGGCAGGATGAACAGCACCACGGCCACCGCCATGGCGATCCCGGCATCGGAGATCCGATCCAGCCAGGGCAGCGCCTCCGCGACGGCGTCGATGTCCGCGAAGGTGGGGATGAAGATCCAGCTCAGCGCCGCGGCCACGAACACGATGAGCGCGTTCCACTCACCCCGGCTCATCGGACCCATCTCGTCCAGTTGCTCGCGGATCAGCTCGCGGCCGCCGGGCAGGGTCTTCGACGCGGGCGGAAAGACGAACCGGGCCAGCACCAGCCAGGCCAGCACCAGCAGCACCACGGAAATCGGGACGCCGAAGAGCATCCACTGCCCGAAGCCGATCTCGATCCCGAAGTTGTCCTCGAGATAGCCGACCATGAAGGTGTTCGGCGGGGTACCGATGATGGTGCTCAGCGAGCCGATCGAGGCCGCGTAGGCGATCCCGAGCATCAGGGCGGTGGCGAAGTTGGTGTCCCCCTTGCCGCTGCCGAGCTGACCGACCAGCCCCAGCACCGACAGGCCGATCGGCAGCATCATCACGGTGGTCGCGGTGTTGCTGACCCACATGCTGATGAAGGCCGTGGCGATCATGAATCCGGCGATCAGCCGGACCGGACTCGTGCCGACGGCCAGCACCGTGCGCAGCGCGATCCGCTTGTGCAGGTTCCAACGTTGCATCGCCAGCGCCAGCATGAACCCGCCCATGAACAGGAAGATCACGTCATTGGCGTAGGGCGCGGCGGCGTCGTCGATGCTCGCCACGTTGAAGATCGGGAACAGCACCAGCGGCAGCAGCGCCGTCGCGGCCAGCGGCAACGCCTCGGTCATCCACCATGACGCCATCAGCACCGCCACGGCCGCGGTGGCCTTGCCCGCGGTCGACAGGCTGTCCGGCAGGACGAGGAAGACCAGCAACGCGAGGACCGGCCCCACCGCGAGACCGACCCACTGGCGTTTCACCGTCCCCGGCTTCAACGCCGTGGTCGCATCGTCCTGCACCTGTGACATCGCTCACCTCCGATTTCGAGTGCCGGAAATGTACCGCGAGATCACCATCCCGGTCACACCTTTACCGGCCCCCGGCGGCATCGTCCATAGTGATCGGATGCGGACCGGCGAGATCACCATCCGGCTGGACGGCCATACCCTGCGCTGTGCCGACGTCGCCATGGCCGCGGCGGCCACCGGCCCCCTGGCGCTCGAGGTGTCCCCGTACGCGCTGCGCACCGCCGAGCGAGCCTGGCGACTGGCCGAGGATCTCAGTTGCCACCGGACGGTCTACGGCCGTACCACCGGGGTCGGCGCCAACAAGGACGACACCGTGCAGGGCGAGGGCTCCACCGAGCACGGCCTGCGGTTGCTACGCAGCCACGCGGGCGCCGGTGGCGACCGGATGCCGGACGGTCAGGTCACCGCGATGATGGTGATCCGGCTGAACCAGCTACTCACCGGGCGCTCCGGAATCAGTCCCACCCTGATCGCCGCGCTGGCCGACGCGCTGCGCGCCGGCTCGCTGCCGCTGGTACATCGGCTCGGCGCGATCGGCACCGGTGACCTCACCCCGCTGGCCGAGACCGCGCTGGCGCTCGCCGGCGAGCACACCTGGTTACGGCATCCGATCCCGCCGGTGCCCGTGCACGCGGGCGACGCGCTGGCGTTCATGAGCAGCAACGCCGCCACCCTCGCCGAGGCGACCCTGGCCGCGCTGCGGTTGGACACGCTGACCAAGGCCAGCCACGCGGTAGCCGCACTGTCCTATGTGGCCCTCGGCGGTAACCCGGAGGCCTACGCCACGCCGGTGCACGAGGCCCGGCCGCACCGGGGGCAGGTCGCCTGCGCCGCGGAGATGCGCAGGATGCTGGGGATGGAAGGCACCCCCGCACCCGGTCGTCGCATCCAGGATCCGTTCGGGCTGCGCGCCTTCCCCCAGGTGCAGGGGCCCGCGCTGGACTCGGTGCGGTACCTGCGCGAGGTGCTGGCCGTGGAGATCAACGCGGGCACCGAGAACCCGATGATCTCCACGACCCACGGCAATGCCTACCATCACGCGCACTTCCACACCGCCTACGTGGCCTCGGCACTGGACCAGGCCAGGGCCACCGTGCACCAGGTCGCCGAGCTGTCCGCCGCCCGGCTCGGCGACCTGGTCGAACCGGAGTTCACCGGGCTGCGGCCGTTCCTGGCCGCCGGGCCGGCCGGCAGCTCCGGGGTGATGATCCTGGAGTACGTCGCGCACGACGCGCTCACCGAACTGCGGCAGGCCGCGCTGCCGGTGACCCTGGGCACCGCCGTGGTCTCCCGCGGCCTGGAGGATCACGCCAGCTTCTCCACCCAGGCCGCGCGGGCGGCCACCGCGGCCTGCGCGGCCTACCGGCAGCTGCTGGCCTGCGAGCTGGTCGCCGCCGTGCGCGCACTGCGGATGCGGGAGGCGGACCTCGGCGGCCTGCCGGCCGGTGCGGCGTACCAGCGGGCTGCGGAGGTGCTCGACCCTGACCTCGCGGACCGCCCGCTGACCGCCGATATCGCCCGCGCCGCGGAGGTGCTGGACAGCCTGGCGACCGTCTAGCTGTAGCCGACCAACGCCCACCCAGCCCAAAGGCCCTGAACGTGGCGTTCGAGACGTCAGACGTCCCAAACGCCACGTTCGCGACGTTGAACGCCCGGAAAGCCACGTTCAGGGCAGTACCGGACGGCGGCGACGGGTGGGCGTCAGCCGAAGAACACCTCGGCCTCGGCGTAGCGCTCCGCCGGCACCGTCTTCAGCTCGGCTGTAGCCTCGGACAGCTTGACCCGCACGATGTCGGTGCCGCGCAGCGCCACCATCACGCCGAAGTCGCCGTCGGCGACGGCGTCCACCGCGTTCAGCCCGAACCGGGTCGCCAGCACCCGGTCGTACGCGGTCGGGGTACCACCGCGCTGGGTGTGGCCGAGCACCACGGCACGGGACTCCTTGCCGGTGCGCGCGGCGATCTCGTCGGCAAGCCAGGTGCCGACGCCGCCGAGCCGCACGTGCCCGAAAGAGTCCTTCTCGCCGCTGGCCAGAACCTCGTCACCGCCCTCGGGCAGGGCCCCCTCGGCCACCACGATGATCGGGGCGTACATCCGCTCGAACCGGCGCTCGACCCACTCGACCACCTGGTCCACGGAGAACGGTCGCTCCGGCACCAGGATCACGTTCGCCCCGCCGGCCAGGCCGGAGTGCAGCGCGATCCAGCCGGCGTGCCGGCCCATCACCTCGACCACCAGCGCGCGGTGGTGCGACTCGGCGGTGGTGCGCAGCCGGTCGATCGACTCGGTGGCGATGTGCACCGCGGTGTCGAAGCCGAAGGTGTAGTCCGTGGCGCCGAGGTCGTTGTCGATCGTCTTGGGCACCCCGACCACGCCCACACCGTCGTCGGTCAGCCGCTTGGCCACGCCCAGCGTGTCCTCGCCGCCGATCGCGACCAGCGCGTCGATGCCCTGGTCGGCGAGCACCGACTTGATCCTGTCGACGCCGCCTTCCTCCTTGTAGGGGTTGGTCCGGGAGGAACCGAGGATGGTGCCGCCCCTGGTCAGCACATCCTCCACGTCGTCGAGGCCGAGCGGCTTGCCGTCGCCGGTGAGCGGGCCGCGCCACCCGCTGCGGAAACCGACGACCTCCCAGTTGTGCACCTCGATGCCCTTGCGAACCACGGCGCGGATCACCGCGTTCAGCCCCGGGCAGTCGCCGCCGCCGGTCAGTACACCGACTCGCATCTGATTCAGACCTCCGCTCACGCTGGATCTACGTCACACTGTCGTCTCGTCTCCCGGGCGCAACCCTAGCCGTAGTCGTACTTGATCGGTGCAGCCACCGGCAACGAACCTGCTACAGTAATCGGCATGCAGCGTTATTTCTGGTTTAGCGGGCCGGCCCGGGGTGGGTCAGCCGGCGAGACCATACGCTGACAACCTCCACCCACGAGCCGGACGACGACGGGCCGGCTCGGCGGGTGACGGCGGGGCGGTCCGTGGAAAGGACCACACCCGTGACCTCGCAAGCAGCGCCGCTCACCGCAGGACCCGGCGAAAGCCCAGCCGATCCCCGACACGGCCTGAACAACCGGCGGACCACCGGGATCAGCCCGCTGCTGTCCCCCGCATTGCTGCGCCAGGAACATCCGATGGACGTGGCGATGGCCAAGACCGTCGCACAGGGCCGGGCGGACACGATCGACATCCTGAACGGGCGGGACGACCGCCTGCTCGTCGTGGTCGGCCCGTGCTCGGTGCACGACCCGGCCGCCGCGTTGGACTACGCACGGCGGCTGGCCGAGCAGGCGAGCAGGCACCGCGACCAGCTACACGTGGTGATGCGGGTCTACTTCGAGAAGCCGCGCACCACGCTCGGCTGGAAGGGCCTGATCAACGACCCCGACCTGGACGGGGGCTTCGCGGTGAACAGGGGCCTGCGGCTGGCCAGGCAGCTACTGCTGGACATCCTGGCGCTCGGCCTGCCGGTGGGCTGCGAGTTCCTGGACCCGATCACGCCGCAGTACATCGCCGACACCGTCACCTGGGGTTCCATCGGCGCGCGCACCGCGGCCAGCCAGGTGCACCGGCAGCTGTGCAGCGCGCTGTCCATGCCGGTGGGGATCAAGAACTCCACCGAGGGTGATGTCGGCGTCGCGGTGGACGCCACCCGCGCCGCGGCCGCAGGCCACGTGTTCCCCGGCATCAACGACGACGGGCTGGCCGCGCTGCTGACCACCTCCGGCAACCCGGACTGCCACGTCATCCTGCGCGGCGGCGCCGCCGGACCGAACTACGACCGCGAGTCCGTGGCCGACACGCTGGCCAGGCTGCGGGCGGCGGGCCTGCCGGAGCGGGTGCTGGTGGACGCCAGCCACGGCAACAGCGGCAAGGACCACCACCGGCAGGTCGAGGTGCTCGGCGGACTGGCCGAGCGGATCGGTGCCGGCGAGCGGATCACCGGCCTGATGCTGGAGAGCTTCCTCACTCCGGGCAGGCAGGAGCTGCGCCTCGGGCACGCGGCCGACCTGGCCTACGGGCAGAGCATCACCGACGCCTGCATGGACTGGCCGACCACCGCCGACCTGCTCACCCGGCTGGCCACCGCCACCTCCCGTCGCCGGGGGTCGGGCTCGTAGGGTGACGCCATGGACAGCGTGCGGTTGATCGAGGAATGGCCGGTGGACAACGCGGCGACGGCCGTCGTCGGTGCGGACGGGACGGTGCTCGCCGCACACGGTGACGGCGGCCGGAGCTTCCAGCTCGCTTCGGTCACCAAGCCGCTCACCGCCTACACCGCGTTGATCGCCATCGAGGAGGGCGTGGTCGAGCTGGACACCCCGGCGGGCCCGGAGGGTGCGACCATCCGCCACCTGCTGGCGCACACCTCCGGGCTCGGCTTCGACGAGCACCGGGTCATGGCGCCGCCCGGGACCCGCAGGCTCTACTCCAACGCGGGTTTCGAGCAGCTCGCCGACGCGCTGACCAAGCATTCGGGAATCCCGTTCGCCGGCTACCAGCGGGAGGCGCTGCTCGACCCGCTGGGCATGGCGAGCACCACGCTCGACGGCTCCCCCGCCGCCGGGGCCGTGTCCACGCTCGACGACCTGGTGCGCTTCGCCGCCGAGTTACAGGGGCCCACACTCCTCGACCCGAGCACCCTCGGCACCGCGACGTCCGTAGCCTTCCCCGGGCTGACCGGCGTGCTGCCAGGGTTCGGGCACCAGAAGCCCAACGACTGGGGACTCGGGTTCGAGCTCAGGGACCACAAGGACCCGCACTGGACCGGCGCGAACAGCTCCCCGCGGACGTTCGGGCACTTCGGGCAGTCCGGCACCTTCCTGTGGGTGGACCCGGACGCGGGCGCCGCCTGTGTCGCGCTCACCGACCGGACGTTCGGCCCGTGGGCCGCCGAGGTCTGGCCCCGGTACACCGACGCCGTGCTGGCCGACCTGCCCTGAACGGCACTTTCAGGACGTTCAACGTCTCACACGCTCCGTTCGGGGCGTTGAGCGTCTCGAAAGCCACGTTCAGGGCATTACCGGGGGGCTACGGGTCGAGCACGCGGATGGGGGCGCCTGCCTGGTAGGCGGCGATGTCCTCGACGGCGTCGGCGTAGAACACCTGGTAGACCTCGCGGGTGACGTAGCCGATATGCGGGGTCAGCACGGTGTTGGGCAGGGTGCGCAGCGGGTGCTCGGCCGGCAGCGGCTCGGTGTCGTAGACGTCCAGCGCGGCGCCGCCGATCGCGCCCTCCCGCAGGGCGTCGAGCAGTGCCCGCTCCCGCACGATCGGGCCGCGGGAGGTGTTCACCAGCCAGGCGGTGGGTTTCATCGCGGCCAGTTCCGCGGGGCCGACCAGCCCGCGGGTGCGGTCGCCGAGCACGAGGTGGATCGACAGCACATCGCTGCGCCGGAACAGCTCCTCCCTGCCGACCGCGCTGACCCCCCGCTCGGCGGCGTGCTCCGCGGTGAGGTTCTGGCTCCACGCGATGACGTCCATCCCGAACGCGGCGCCGACGGCGGCCACCCGGGATCCCAGTCGCCCGAGGCCGAGCAGACCGAGCGTCCTGCCGTGCAGCCCGGAACCGAGGCCGAGCTGCCAGCCGCCGCCCCGCATCGACCGTTCCTCGCTCGGCAGGTTGCGCATCGCCGCCAGGATCAACGCCCAGGTGTGCTCGGCGGTGGGTTCCGGAAGGTACCCCGTCCCGCACACCACGATGCCGCGCGCCCGCGCCGCGGCGATGTCGATCGCCGCGTTCCGGCGCCCCGTGCTGACCAGCAGCCGCAGCTCCGGCAGCCGATCGAGCAGTTCGGCCGGGAACGGCGTCCGCTCGCGCATCGCGACCACTGCCTCGACCCCGGCGAGCCTGCGCACCAGCTCGTCACGGTCGGGGATGTGCTCGGTGAACACCTCGATCTCCGCGCCGAGCGAGTCCCAGTCGGCGAAGTCGAGCGCCACGTTCTGGTAGTCGTCGAGAATCGCGATCTTCATACCGGCAACGCTAGACCGGCAGCGGCCGGATGCCACCGGTGGCCTCGCGCAGCGCGTCGCGCATCGCCTCCCGGGGCGCGGGCAGGCCGGTGAACTGCTCGACCTGCCCGAACGCCTGGTGCAGCAGCATGTCCAGGCCGGTCGCCAGCGACCCGCCCACGGCTGCGACCGCGTCGGCCAGCGGGGTCGGCCACGGGTGGTAGATGACGTCGAGCAGGCACGGCGCCGCGGCGAGTTCGGCCCGATACGGCGCCAGCGCCTCCGCCGGAACCGTGCTCACCACCACCGGTGCCGTGGCGAGTTCGGCGAAGTCCGCATCGGACCATCGGATGACCTCGACCGCGAGCCCGGCACGGCGAGCCGCCGCCGCGGTTTCCGCGGCACGGGCGGGCTCGCGCACCACCAGCCGCACCCCGGGCAGCCCCAGCTCGGCGAAGGCGACCACGGCGGCCGCGGCGGTGCCGCCCGCGCCGAGCACCACCCCGGCACGCTCGCCGGAGGGCAGATAGCCACCCGCCGCCCGCAGGGCCCCGGTCACGCCCTCGATATCGGTGCAGTCCGCGAGCCAGCCGCCGTCCCGGCGCACCAGGGTGTTCGCGGCCCCGACCGCATTCGCCCGCGGCGTGGCCTCGGTGGCGAGCTCCAGCGCGGCCCGCTTACCCGGCATGGTCACCGAGAGGCCGACCCACTCGCCGCCGAGGCCGGAAACCAGCGCGGGCAACCCCTCGGCGTCCACCTCGATCCGCTGGTAACTCCAACCGGCAAGGCCGAGCGTGCGATACGCCGCCTCGTGCAGCACCGGCGAGAGCGAGTGCCGCACCGGCTTGCCCAGCACGGCGGCGCGCCGCGCACCCACCATCAGAAAACCCCGCGGGACTGCGCGTCGTCGACGTTCCTGCGGTGCTCCTCGTAGCTTTCGGAGAAGCAGGACAGCCCGTTCTCCTCGCATTTGACGAAGAAGAGCCAGTCGCCTTCGGCTGGCTCCTCGGCCGCCTCGATCGCCTGCGCACTCGGCGCCCCGATCGGCGTCGGCGGCAACCCCGTGTTCTGGTACGTGTTGTACGGTCCCGGCCGCTGCCGGTCCGCCGGATCGGTGCGGATCACCGGCTCGTCGAGCGGGTAGTTGACGGTGGAGTCCATCTCCAGCTTCATCCCCGCGTCGAGCCGGTTGTAGATGACCCTGGACACCTTCTCGAAGTCCTGCTTCACCGCTTCCCGCTCGATCACCGAGGCGATGATCAGGACCTCGTACGGGGCCTTGCCGGTCGGCTCGGCATCGCCCGGAAGACCGGTCGCCCGTAGCCGCGAGGCCGACTCCTTCAGCACCGTGCCGAGCAGTTCGTTCGCATCCGCGCCCGGCCGCACGTCGTACACGCCGGGGGTGATCAGGCCCTCGATCTTGCGGTCACCCTCCACCTTCGCCACGGCCTCGGCGGCCCAGGGTGGAGCACCGAGCGCGGCGAGGTCCGCTGTCTCGGCCGCCGTCCGCAGCTCCTCGACCGGAACGCAGGTGCTGGTGCCGTTCAGGTCCGCGCAGGACGCCTTGGACAGCAGGGACAGCACGCCCTCGCTGACCTTGTCGTCCGGCAGGATGGTGTCGTCCAGCTCGGTGCCGCCGCGGACCTCCAGCTGCCCCACCCTGGCCTGCGGGCTCACCAGCTGCCGCACCGCACTCGCGCCGGACATCTTGGTCTTCATCACGTAGTAGCCGGGCTGCACACTCAGCACCCTGCTGTCGTCCTCGCTCGCCTCGACGAACGCCTTGGCGCTGGCGACCACATCGCTGTCCTCGAGTTTGCCCGCGATCGAGGAGGTCGAGTCGCCATCGGCCACCTGCAGCAGCACGTCGGACTCGCCGTCGCCCTCGTAGTCCGCGTAGCCGAAGCCGAGCAGCTCCCGCGCGCCGAACCAGGCGGCTCCGGCGAGCAGCACGATCACCGCGATGGCGCCGATCCAGCCGAGTGCCCGTTTGCCGCGCCGCCCGCGGGTGCGCCGTGGCGGTTCGTCCCGCCCGTCGTCGAAGTACTCCGGCTCGGCCCGGTCCTCGTCGTCGTCATCCTCGTCCGCGTAGCCGTCCTCGTCGTAGTACTCCTCGTCGTAGTACTCACCGTCGTACTCGTCGTAGAAGTCCTCGTCGGGGGAGTCCGGGTCGTGGTCCCGGTCCGGGCGCGGCCGCGGCTCGTCGAACCAGTCGTGGTCGAGGTGCAGCACCTCGGTGGGGCGCTCGTCCGGCGGCGGCCCCTCCACGTACCGGCGGCGGCGCCCACCGCGCGGCACCTGCGGATTCGGGGGCGGCGGGATATCGCCGGGCGGACCGCCCAGCTCACCGCGGTGCTGGCTGAACTCCCCCGGCGCGGGCTGCCGGCGGGGCCTGGGGGGCGCGGGCCGCGGGGGCGCGCCCTCGGTGGGCATGGGGCGCTGCGGCGGCCTGCGCCGCCTCCCGCCGTCGGGCGGGCCGTGCGGGTTGCCGGGGCCGGTCACGAACCCTCCCCTGTCTCCGGGCGGGAGCGGGCCGCCGCGCGGGCATCGAGCCAACCCTGCAGGATTTCCACCGCGGCGGCCTGGTCGATCACGGCGCGTTGTTTGCGTCCCTTCACCCCCCGCTGCGCGAGCATCCGGGTGGCGCTGACGGTGGTCAGCCGCTCGTCGGCGAGCCGGACGGCGACCGGTGCGATCCGGTCGGCCGCCCGGTCGGCGTACTCGACGGCGATCTGCGCGGCGGTACCGTGGCGGTCGGCCAGCGTTCTCGGCAGTCCTACGATCACCTCAACCACCTCGTTCTCGGCGACGAGCAAGGCCAACTGATCGAGATCGCTGTCGTTGTGCGCATCACGCGACAGAGTAACGAGCGGGCTGGCGAGTAACGGCGCGGGATCGCTCAGTGCGACACCGACTCGAACCGAGCCTACGTCGATCCCGAGCCGCCTGCCCGGCCCGGGATCGTTGTCCCCCGGCCGATCCGGACGGCGCCCGGTCACCCGCGGGCCACCGCTTCCCGCAGCCGCGCGATGGCCGTGTCGATACCGCCCGGCTCGGTGCCGCCGCCCTGCGCCATATCCGGCTTGCCACCGCCGCGACCGCCGACCGCCTCGGCGAAGGCGGGCACCAGCCTGCCCGCCTCGATGCCCCTGTCCCGCGCCGCGGGCGTGGTCGCCACGACGAAGCTGACCTTCTCGCCGGACGGCGCGAACAGCGCGACCACGCCCGGCCGGGAACCGAGCCGGTTGCGGACCTCGGTGGCCAGCGCGCGCACCCCGCTCGCGTCGACACCGTCCGGGACCCGCTCGGCCACCAGCGATACCCCGCCGGCGTCCTGGGCCTTGTCCGCCAGCGTGCCCGCCGAGCCGAGCACCTGCCGGGTGCGCAGTTGCTCGATCTCCTTCTCCGCGTTGCGCAGCCGGGCGACGATGTCCTCCACCCGGGAGGGCAGCTTCTCCGTCGGCACCTTCAGCGAGTTCGCCAGCTGGGACACCAGCAGCTGCTCCTTGCGCACGTGCCGCAGGGCGTCGTTGCCGACCAGCGCCTCCACCCGGTGCACCCCGGATCCGATGGAGGAGTCGGTGACCAGCTTGACCAGCCCGAGCTCGCCGATCCGGCCGACGTGGGTCCCCCCACACAGCTCGCGGGAGTAGTCGCCCATGTCGACCACCCGCACCTCGTTGCCGTACTTCTCGCCGAACAGCGCGACCGCGCCCAGCTCCAGTGCCTTGTCCTTGGTGGTGACGTAGCTCTGCACCGGCACATCGGTCTGCAGGTAGTCGTTCACCTCTTCCTCCACCGAGGTGAGGAGGTCCGCGGACACCGCTCCGGAGGCGGTGAAGTCGAACCGCATCCGGCCCGGTGAGTTCAGCGAACCGGCCTGCGCGGCGCGCCTGCCGTAGGCCCCGCGCACCGCCGCGTGCACCAGGTGCGTCGCCGAGTGCGAGCGGGCGATGGAGGCCCTGCGCTGCGCGTCCACCGATCCGGTGACCTCGGTGCCGACGCCGAGCTCACCCGCCGTCACCTCGACGCGGTGCACGAACAGGCCCGGCACGATCTTCTGTACGTCCAGGACCTTCAGCTCGACCCCGGCGCCGACCAGCACCCCGGTGTCGGCGACCTGGCCACCGCTCTCGGCGTAGAACGGGGTGCGGTCCAGCATCACCTCCGCCTTGGTCCCCTCGGCGACCGAGCGCACCGGCTGACCGCCCGACAGCAGGCCGATCACCTTCGCGGTGGCCTGCAGGTCGCGGTAGCCGAGGAAGGTGGTCTCGCCGTGCTGTTCCAGCACGTCCCGGTAGACCGAGAGGTCACCGTGCCCGCTCTTGCGCGCGGCGGCGTCGGCCTTGGCCCGCTGCCGCTGCTCCTCCATCAGCGTGCGGAAACCGTCCTCGTCCACGGAAAGGCCTTGTTCGGCGGCCATCTCCAGGGTGAGGTCGATCGGGAAGCCGTAGGTGTCGTGCAGCTGGAAGGCCTTGTCCCCGGCCAGGATGTTGCCGCCGGAGTGCTTGGTCTCCTCGGCCGCCAGGTCGAAGATGCGCGAGCCGCTGGTGAGCGTGGCGAGGAAGGTCTCCTCCTCGACGCGCATCACGTCGGAGATCCGGTCGAAGTCGGTGACCAGTTCCGGGTAGGCCGGCCCCATCGCGTCCCGCACGATGGCGGCGAACTCCGGCAGCACCGGCTCGTGCACCCCGAGCAGCCGCATCGAGCGCACGATCCGGCGCAGCAGCCTGCGCAGCACGTAACCGCGGGCCTCGTTGCCGGGGGTGACGCCGTCGCCGATCAGCATGACGCCGGAGCGCGCGTGGTCGGCGATCACCCGGAAGCGCACGTCGTCGGCGTGGTTGTTCCCGTAGGCCCGCCCGGAGAACTCCTCCGCCCTGGCGATCACCGGGCGCACCAGGTCGGTCTCGTACACGTTGGCCACACCCTGCATCAGGTAGGCCACCCGCTCGATGCCCATCCCGGTGTCGATGTTCTTCTGCGGCAGCTCACCGAGGACGGGTGCGCCCTTCTTCGGGCTCTCCTCGCCCCGGATGTCCTGCATGAACACCAGGTTCCAGATCTCGAGGTAGCGGTCCTCGTCCACCACGGGACCGCCCTCGCGGCCGTACTCCGGGCCGCGGTCGTAGTAGATCTCCGAGCACGGGCCGCCGGGGCCCGGTACGCCCATGTCCCAGTAGTTGTCCTCGGCGTCGCGGTACTGGATGCGTTCGGCGGGGATGCCGGTCACCTTCCGCCACAGCGCGGCCGCCTCGGCGTCGTGCTCGTACACGGTGACCCACAGCCGGTCCGGTTCGAGGCCGTAGCCGCCGTCGGCCTGCGACCTGGTGACCAGGTCCCAGGCCAGCTCGATGGCGCCCTCCTTAAAGTAGTCCCCGAAGGAGAAGTTGCCCGCCATCTGGAAGAACGTGTTGTGCCGGGTGGTCTTGCCGACCTCGTCGATGTCCCCGGTGCGCACGCACTTCTGCACGCTGGTCGCGCGCGGGTACGGCGGCGGCACGTCGCCGAGGAAGTACGGCTTGAACTGCACCATGCCCGCGTTCACGAACAGCAGGTTCGGGTCGTCCAGGATGAGCGAGGCGCTCGGCACCCTGGTGTGCCCGTTCTTCTCGAAATGGTTGAGGAACCGGTTGGCGATTTCGTGTGTTTCCACTGGGTGTCCTTGTGGCTTGCGGACCGGTACGCGACGGGCACGCCCGGCCGGGTTCGGGGAACGGCTGCGCAGGCGGAGGGCTCCCGGGCCCGCGCGAGGTGAGCCTGCTGCGCGTCAGCCCTCCGCCCGGCGCGCTCGCCGGGCCTGCGGGCGCGCGGCGGTGCGCCTGCCGGCTGCCGAGGCCGGGCCGACGGGCCCGCGGCCCGGTCGTGCCGGCACTCCGGAGCGCTGCTGCACCATCTCGCTCAGTTCCTGCTCTCGTTCGCTCATCCCGGCGCGGACATCCGCGCCGAAGGCGCCCACGGCGCCGGCCAGCTCGCTGATGGCCCCACCCACGTTCGAGGCTAACCCGGCCGGCGTGGCCTGGCGAGCGGTTTCGGTGGCCTTCCTGGCCAGGGTCACACCCGCGGCGACCCCGACACCGAGCCAGAACAGCCGCCTCATCACTTACCACCCCGCACGCGCCGCAGGACGTGCTTGTTGCCGCCGTCGGACTTGGCCTTGCGGCGCGCCCGCACGGCCCTGCTGACGCCGTAGGACAGCGCGGCGGTCTTGACCAGCGGGCCGCCGAGGGTGGCGGTGAACACCGAGGACAGCGCCGAGACGTTGCCGGACACGGCCTGCGCGTTGGCCGTGATGCCGTCGACCCGCTCGAGCTGGGTGTTCACGTGCGTGATGGTGTCGTTGGCGCCGTGCAGCAAGGGGTCGGTGTTCTCGTGTGCCTTGCGGATCGCGACCGTCGCCTCGTCGAGCGTGCGCGCGAGCTTGAGCAACGGGATCGCCAGCAACAACACCAGCAGCACGAAGGCGCCTGCGGCGATCAACGCGGCGATCTGCGTGGGCGACACGTGCCCTCCAATGGTCCGGGTAGGCGGCTTTCGAGCTTCGCGGAATTGCCGGTCAGGCTACCGCGCCGCCTCGGAAGCGGCCCGGCGGCCCACCGTAGCCGCCCCGGCGCCGCACGGTAGGACGCCGTGCCTTCTTCGACGGTCGGGGTGTTCGGATCCGCAGTGCGCTTCGCCAGTGCGGTAAACTGCGACGATCGCTCGCACGGGCCTGTCGGCCCGTGGTCGCCGGGTCGTTCCGAACACCCTCTTTCGGCCCCGTACGTCGGTCGGATCTTCCCGCTGGATTCTTGCCCCGTTCACCTCGCCGGGCGAGGCTGGCGCCCATGCCGACTCTCTCCCGCCGCCACCTGCTGGGCCTGTCCGGAGCCGTCACCGGCGGCCTCGCCGCCTCCCTGCTGCCACCCTCGTTGCACACCGCCATGGCGCGGCCGATGCGCCGGGGTGGGCTGGACGCCGTCGAGCACGTGATCGTGCTGATGCAGGAGAACCGCTCCTTCGACCACTACTTCGGCACCCTGCGCGGGGTCCGGGGCTTCGCCGACCCGCACCCGCTGGAACTGCCGGGCGGTGACCCGGTGTTCGCCCAGCCACGACCCGGTGGCGGCAGCGTGCTGCCGTTCTCGCTGCGCGCGCAGGCCGAGCGGGAGGGTCGCGACCCCGCCGACATCCAGTACCTCGGTGCCCTTCCGCACGGCTGGGGCGACGCCACCGGTGCCTGGGCGGGCGGCTGGTACGACGACTGGATCGCGCACAAGGGTGCGGCCACGATGACCTACTACGACCGCAGGGACATCGCCCTGCAGTACGAGCTGGCCGACACCTTCACCGTCTGCGACGCCTACCACTGCTCGGTCTTCGGCTCGACCAACCCGAACCGCAACTTCCTGTGGAGCGGCACGGTGGGCACCGAGCCGGGCACCGGGGAACGGGCGGTGACCAACGCCGCCTACTCCTACGACCACGCGGGTTACGAGTGGACCACCTACCCGCAGCGGCTGACGGATGCCGGGGTGCCGTGGCGGATCTACCAGGAGTGGGACAACTTCACCGACAACGCCGTGGAGTACTTTCGCCCGTGGAAGGACATCGGGCGGAAGATACTGGCCGCCGTGGACGGTGGGTACCGCACCACCGAGGAGTTCTACCTCGGCTTGTTCGGCAAGCCCGAGGCCGAGCGGGAGCGGCTGCTGGCCCGGTTCGAGACCGGGCGCGCCGCGCTGAGCCCCGCGGAGCGGGACCTGTTCGACCGCGCGGCCTTCCGCGGGGCCCCCGGCAGCCTGCTGCCGCGGCTGCGCGCGGATATCGCGGCCGGCACCCTGCCCCGGGTGTCCTGGCTGGTGCCGCCCGCGGCCGACTCCGAGCATCCCAGCGCGTCCACCCCGGTGGGCAGTGCCAATTTCGTGTACCGGGTGCTGGACGCGATCGCGGCCGACCCTCGGGTGTGGTCGACCACGGCCCTGTTCCTCACCTTCGACGAGAACGACGGCTACTTCGACCACGTGCCGCCGCCGGTCCCGCCCGCGGTGGAGGGGGACGACGCCGACCACGTGGACGGCAGGCCGCTCGGGCTCGGGCCCCGGGTGCCGATGACCGTGGTGTCCCCGTGGACCATCGGCGGTTTCGTCGACTCGCGGGTCTACGACCACACCTCGATGCTGCGGTTCCTCGAGCGGTGGACCGGGGTGCGCGAACCGAACATCAGCCCGTGGCGCCGGACGGTGGCAGGCGACCTCACCGGCGCGTTCGACTTCCGGTGGGCCGGGCGGCCGCCACGGCCGCGCCGCCCGGGCCCGGTGCCGGAGGCGGTCGACCGCTGGCACCCGGAACCGCCGGAGTCGCAGCGCATGCCCTCGGCGGAGCCGGGGCGGCGGGTCGCGCGCCCGCTGCCCTACCGGGCCACGGTGTCCGGATCCGTCGAGCACGGCAGGCTCGCGCTGCGGCTGCGCAACGACGGCCGCGCGGCTGCCCACTTCGCCGTGTACCCCTACGCCGGTGAGTTACCGGCGCCGGCGCATCACGACGTGCAGCGGGAGCACACCGAGCGGCTCGACCTGCCCGCGGACGGCTACCGGGTGGTCGTGCAGGGCCCGAACCGGTCCTGGTGGGAACTGCGCGGCAGCCGCTCCGGCGCGGCGGCGGGGCTGGACGTGCGCACCCGGGTACTGCCGCACCGGCACGGGGTGGAGTTCGTGCTGGCCAACGGCGGGAGCGAGGCGCTGATGCTGCGCCTTTCGGCATCCCGCCACGCTCGCGCGACGCGGTTCGTCCGGGTCGCCCCCGGCAGGTCGGCCGCGGTGGCCTGGCCGGTGGCACACGGCTGGTACGACGCCGAGATCACCACCGAATCCGATCCCACCTTCCTGCGCACCCTCACCGGCAGGGTGGAGAACGGCCGCCCCGGGATCTCCGGCTGAGTCGACCGGGTCAGGAGTCGCGGATCGTGCGGCGGAGCTTGGGGACGCGGTCGGCGAGGGTGCGCTCGGCGCCCCGCTGGGTGGGGTGGTAGTAGTCCTGGCCGACCAGCTCGTCCGGCGGGTACTGCTGGGCGAGCACGCCCTCGGGGACGTCGTGCGGGTACTGGTAACCCTTGGCATTGCCGAGTTTCGTCGCCCCCGCGTAGTGCCCGTCCCGCAGGTGTGGCGGTACGGTCCCGATCCGGCCGGAACGCACGTCGGCGAGCGCGGCGTCGATCCCGGCGATCACCGCGTTGGACTTCGGCGCGGTCGCCAGGTGCACGGTGGCCTGGGCCAGCGCGAGCCTGCCCTCCGGCATGCCGATGAACTGCACCGCGTGCGCGGCGGCCACGGCCGACTGCAGTGCCGTGGGATCGGCCATGCCGATGTCCTCGCTGGCGTGCACGACCAGCCTGCGGGCCAGGAACCGCGGATCCTCCCCCGCCTCGATCATCCGGGCCAGGTAGTGCAGCGCGGCGTCCACGTCGGAGCCCCGGATGGACTTGATGAACGCGCTGATCACGTCGTAGTGCTGGTCACCGTCGCGGTCGTAGCGCACCGCCGCCTTGTCCACGGTCGACTCCACGGTCGCCAGGTCGACCACCTTGTGCTCGGTCGCCGCGGCGGCGTCGGCGGCCGCCTCCAGTGCGGTGAGCGCCCGGCGAGCGTCCCCCGAGGCCAGCCGCACCAGATGGTCCTCGGCCTCCTCGGTGAGCTCGATCCGCCCGCCCAGCCCGCGTTCCTCGACCAGGGCACGCCGGATCAGGTCGCGGATATCGGCATCGGTGAGCGGGCGCAGTTGCAGCACCAGCGAGCGGGACAGCAGCGGGGACACCACCGAGAAGGACGGGTTCTCGGTGGTGGCGGCCACCAGCAGCACCGTCCGGTCCTCGACGGCGCCGAGCAGCGCGTCCTGCTGGGTCTTGGAGAAGCGGTGCACCTCGTCGATGAACAGCACCGTGTTCTCCGCGTTGTAGTTGCGCCTGCGCCGCGCCTCCTCGATGACGCCACGCACCTCCTTCACCCCGGCCGACAGGGCCGACAGCGCCACGAAGCGACGGCCGGTCGCGGTGGAGACCAGGTTCGCCAGCGTCGTCTTGCCGGTGCCCGGCGGGCCGTGGAGCAGGACCGAGGCCGGGGCCGCGCCTTCGACCAGCCTGCGCAGCGGAGCACCCTCGCCGAGCAGGTGTTGCTGGCCGACCACCTCGTCCAGGGTGCGCGGGCGCATCCGCACCGCCAGCGGCGAGCCTGGCGGCACCGGCCGCTCCGCCCGGGCCGCGACCGGTTCCGGCGGCTCCGGTGGATTCGCCAGATCCGGGTTCACCGTGAACAGTTCGTCTTGTTCCACGTCCCCGACGGTAGCCGCCGGGAGGGACACCGCGTGCGCCGACCGCGAACACGGCCACACCGGCGGCCCGCGGGCCGCCAGGATGTGTGCATGGTCGATCGTGTCGCCGTCCTGTCCGACGTCCACGGCGTGCTGCCCGCGCTGGAAGCCGTGCTCGCCGAACCCGAGGTCGTCGCCGCGGACCTCGTGCTGCTCACCGGGGACGTCGCCGCGGGGCCGCAGCCCGTCGCCACCCTTGACCTGCTGGCCGGGCTGGGGGATCGGGCACGGTGGGTGAGCGGGAACGCCGACCGGGAACTGGTCGCCCTGGCCGGGGGCGGGGAGACCGAGATCCCCGATCCGATCGCGCCGTGGGCGGCCGCGCAGCTGACCCCGGCGCACCTGGAGCGGCTCGCCGCGCTGCCCGCCACCCGGCGCGTGGACATCCGCGGGCTCGGCCCGGTGCTGTTCTGCCACGCGACCCCGCGCGACGACGAGGAGCTCGTGCTGGTGGACAGCCCGATGTGGCGCTGGGAGGAGGTCCTCGCCCGCGTGGACACCTCGGTACGGACGGTGGTGTGCGGGCACACGCACATGCCGTTCACCCGGCTGGTGGACCGCAGGCTGGTGGTGAATCCCGGGAGCGTGGGCATGCCCTACGGGTCGACGGGGGCGCACTGGGCGCTGCTCGGCGGCTCCACCGGGCCCGCTATTCAGTTGCGGCGCACGATGTTCGACACCGAAGCCGCCTGCAAGTCTATTGTGGACACTTCGGGTTACCCGGACGTCGAGGCGTGGGTGGACTCCTTCGTCCGCAACCCCGCCTCCGACCTGGAGGCACATGCCGTGTTCGCGCCACGGGACGGCCGCTGACCCTCAGCGGCGTCCGCGTTCGATGGCCGTCTCGGCCGCCGAGCGCAGCATGATGCTCGCGGCGTGCGGAACAAGGTCCCGGCCCCGCCGCCACAACCACGGAACACCCTTCACCAGCAACCAGCCGACGTGCTCGAGGGTGCTGGTGGCGACCCCGCCGGATCGCTCGAGGGTGACCGGTTCCGGCACCGCGAAACCCGCCTCGGCGAGCACGTCGGTGAACCCGCGGGCCAGCAGGCGATGCCCGAACTCGGAGGGATGCAGCCGGTCCACGCTCCAGGCGGGCAGCTCGTAGGTTCCCGGCACGGTGGCGAGGTCGAGGCAGGGCACCCCGTGCCGGGCCACCACGAGGTCGATCGCCTCGTTGAGCTCGTCGATACGGGACTTCAACGCCCGGTAGAGCGGCCGGGGCAGGCGGAACACCTTCCCGTGGTCGTGGAACCGCAGCGGCACCACGGTGGCCCCGACCGCCCGTAGCGCACCCACCACGTCGTCGAGGCGCTCGGCGAGCACGGCGGGCGCGAAATCCGACCGCAGCGTGTCGTTCATGCCGACGATCACGAGCGCCACGTCGGGGCGGTGATCGAGCGCGGCCGGCAGTTGCTCATCCCGGACGCAGCGCATCCTGGCTCCGGTGAAGGACGTGTTCAGGTACCGGTCCGCGTCGACGCCGAGCGCCTCCGCGACGAACGGCCCGACACCACGCCAGCCGCCGGGGATCCGGTCACCGAGGCCGACGGCGGTGGAGTCGCCGAGTACGGCCAAGGTGCGCGCGCGGCGTGGTGCGGCCGGTGCCGTCGTGGGTTCGATGGGTAGGGGGTCGATGGTCGTCGGAGTGACGTTCTCGCTCACCACGGTCACGATCCGACGATCAGCCACGCAGGCTCACCGGTGGTGATCTCCGGGTAACGAGGTGCGGACGCCTCGGCGAATCCTCCGTGCCGGTGCCGCCCGGCGGTGTCCTAGCGGAAAGCCGGGTACAGCGCCAGCTCCAGACCCGGCCCGAAGGCCGCGTCCAGCGCGGTCGCCACCGTCCAGGCATGCGCGGCGACCTCGCCGAAATCCGCACGTTCGGCGTGCTGGGCGAGATCCCGCCACCAGCTCACCAGCGCGGCGGCCCGGCCGGTCGGCCGCGGGTCGTTGTGCGGCATGGCCTGCAACAACTCCCAGGTGGACCACCACACCAGCACCTGCTGGCTGTCCAGCAGATGACCGGCGAGGATGTCGTCATCGGCGAGCGCGGGCCACAGGTCGGCGACCTCCGCGCGCCAGGCGGCGATCATCGCCTCGCTCATCCCGGCGGGCAGCGCCAGCGCATGTGGGCTGGACACGAACGGCACCCGCAGGTGCCCCGCGTCGATCAGCGCGTTGCGCACGCGGCCCCGTTCGAAATCGAGGAAGCGGACCCCCTCGTTGGTCACCAGGTTGTTGTCCGGCCACAGCTCGACCGGGCTGAAAGCGCGGTAGCAGGCCGAACGCGCCTTCTCGGCCGCGCCCTCGGCCACCTCGCGTACCGCGGTGGGGGTGGACACCTCGAGCCTGCGTTCCAGCAGCGCGGGCAGCTGCGCGCAGGCCAGCACACCGGTGGTGTCGTCACCCCGCGCCTTCCCACCGAGCCTGCGAAGCAAAGCGTTGAAGTCCGCCTCCCGGCCGGCCGTGCTGGCGTGCAGCCTGCCGAGCGAGCGGGACCAGGACAGCAAGGCGGTCTCCGCGGCGCGGGCATCCGAGCCGTACAGCCGATCCCGCAGTGTGGGCGCCCCGCCGAGGTCGTCGATGACCAGCACCCGATGGCCACCGTCGTGCGCGAGCAACTCGGGGCACATGCGCTCGTCCGCCGAGAGCGCGGTGAACAACTGGTAGCTGACCGCCTCCTGGGCGAACGGATCGACCTCACCCGGAGCCGGTTTGTCCGGGTAGTGCTTGATG
The DNA here is from genome assembly GCF_006715045.1 of Amycolatopsis cihanbeyliensis. GTDB lineage: Bacteria > Actinomycetota > Actinomycetes > Mycobacteriales > Pseudonocardiaceae > Amycolatopsis > Amycolatopsis cihanbeyliensis. The sequence continues at coordinate 1,034,011 of NZ_VFML01000001.1, forward strand.
ACCAGCGTGCGTGGCAGCGCGAACGGCGAGGACGCCACCCTGGCCCGTACCACCGTCGCCGGACCGCTTCCGGCGAGGTCTTCCGGAGCCACCAAGGTGATCGAGCTGCCGAAACGCTGCGACAACACCGCCTCGCCGGCCTCGATGGCGGTCCCGATCGCGAGAAGTTCCGCTCCAGCTCCGACAGTCGAATCGTCGGCAGAGGAGGTATCCACTGTCATTGTCATTGACCCTACTAGTGAGCGAGCAACCATTTCCACCGCGAACTCGGTGACTCTTTCGACTCGGGGTGCGCACGCTCCGTGCTGTCGGAGTGACAACGGGCGTCCGGCGGCGCCATCGGCGGCCCGACCGGGGCAGACGCGATCCCACCCAGGAAGGATCTGCCCACACCGTCACAACCCGATGACAGCATGCCACCGATGCGGTGTCGTGACGTGCGTTACGCCTCCGCCCGGGGCTTGGCGTCCACGCCTGCTTCCTTGCGCTGCGCTGCGGTGATGGGCGCCGGCGCCCCGGTGAGCGGGTCGTAACCACCACCGCTCTTCGGGAAGGCGATCACCTCGCGCAACGAGTCGGCACCGGCGAGCAGCATCACGATGCGGTCCCAGCCGAAGGCGACGCCGCCGTGCGGCGGCGGCCCGTACTGGAACGCGTCGAGCAGGAAGCCGAACTTCTCCTGAGCCTCCTGTTCGGAAATGCCCAGTATCTCGAACACCCGCTTCTGCACGTCGGCGCGATGGATACGAATTGATCCACCACCGATTTCGTTGCCGTTACAGACAATGTCGTACGCGTAGGCGAGCGCGTTACCCGGGTCGGACTCGAATTTGTCGACCCATTCCGGGGTCGGTGAGGTGAACGCGTGGTGCAGCGCGGTCCACGCGCCGGTACCGACGGCGACGTCATCGGTGTCCTCGGCCGCCTCGAACAACGGGAAGTCCACCACCCACACGAAGGACCAGGCTTCGGGATCGATCAGGCCGAGCCGGTGACCGATCTCCACCCTGGCCGCGCCGAGCAGCGCCCGCGCGGCGGAGGGCTTGTCTGCGGCGAAGAACACGCAGTCGCCCGGTTTCGCGCCGACCGCGTCGGCCAGCCCGGCACGCTCGTGCTCGGCGAGGTTCTTGGCGACCGGCCCGCCCAGCGTACCGTCCTCCTCGATGAGCACGTAGGCCAGTCCCTTGGCGCCGCGTTGCCGCGCCCATTCCTGCCAGGCGTCGAGCTGCCGGCGGGGCTGGTCGGCGCCGCCCGCCATCACCACGGCCCCCACGTAGGGCGCCTGGAACACCCGGAACGGGGTGTCCGCGAAGTACTCGGTGAGCTCGGTGATCTCCAGGTCGAACCGCAGGTCCGGCTTGTCCGTGCCGTACTTGGCCATGGCCTCGGCATAGCTGATGCGCCGAATCGGCCGCGGCACCTCGTGGCCGATCAGCCGCCAGAGCGCGGCGATGATCTCGTCGCCGAGCCCGATCACATCGTCCTGGTCCACGAAGCTCATCTCGATGTCGAGCTGGGTGAACTCGGGCTGGCGGTCGGCCCGGAAATCCTCGTCCCGGTAGCAGCGGGCGATCTGGTAGTAGCGTTCCAGCCCGCCGACCATGAGCAGTTGCTTGAACAGCTGCGGAGACTGCGGGAGGGCATACCAGGAGCCCGGCTTGAGCCGCGCGGGCACCACGAAGTCGCGGGCGCCCTCCGGGGTCGACCGGGTCATCGTCGGGGTCTCCACCTCGACGAAGTCCCTGCCGTGCAGCACCTCCCGTGCGGCCCTGTTCACCTCGCTGCGCAGCCGCATCGCCGCGGCCGGACCGGCGCGGCGCAGGTCGAGGTAGCGGTGCCGCAGCCGAACCTCCTCGCCGACCTCCAGCCGTTCGTCGATCGGGAACGGCAGCGTGGACGACTCGGACAGCACCTCGAGGCCGGTGACCAGCACCTCGATCGCGCCGGTGGCGATCTCCGCGTTCTCGTTCCCCTCCGGCCGCGCGGCGACCTCGCCGACGACCCGGAGGCAGAACTCCGCCCGCAGGTCGTGCGCACGCTCGGCCATCTCGCCCTCGCGGAAGACGACCTGTGCCACCCCGCTGGCGTCCCGCAGATCGATGAAGATGACCCCGCCGTGATCGCGCCGCCTGGCCACCCAGCCGGTGAGGGTGACGGTCTGGCCGACATGCTCGGCACGCAGGGTGCCGGCGTTGTGGGTGCGAAGCACTGCGGTTGCTCTCCTCGTTCTCTCAGTGCCTGTTGGCAAACGCGCGACACGATCGGCTCGGCCGGGCTCGGACTCCGGCACGGTCATCGTGACCTTCGTACGCGGTGCGCCCGGCCTCGCCGCTCGTGGGCTCCGCCGCGCGCGCTCTTCCACTCGCCACAGGCAGTTGACTCCAGTTCGCGACCAGTCTCTCGGAACGCGTGATCGTCGGACATCGGCAGTTTTCTGCCGACGGTAGAGGCTAACGAACGAGCACCGGGGCTCCGCCACCAGGTTTCCGCGGGGTCACAGCAGGGACAGTTGATCACCGCCCTGGCTGGCGTCGTGTTCGGGCGCACGCTGGATGGGAACCGCGCCCTCGCCGCCGTCGCGATGACCGGGACCACCCTGGTCGAGCCCGTGTCGCCGGAGCAACCTGCCGACCCGCTCGCCCAACCAGTTCCGGTAGTGCCGGTTGACGTAGCTGCCGCCCGCGTAGAGCTCGCGGTAGCGCGGCACCAGCTCCGGATGGTGGGCGCCGAGCCACCTCAGGAACCACTCTCGTGCCCCGGGCCGCAGGTGCAGCGGCAGCACGGTGACCCCGCTGGCCCCCGCGTCGGCCACGGCGCCGAGTATCCCGTCCAGCGCCTCCATCGAGTCGGTCAGCCCGGGCAGCACCGGCGCCACCATGACCCCGCAGGGCAGGCCGGCCTGCGCCGCCCTGCGCACCAGTTCCAGCCGCGCCTGCGGACTCGGTGTGCCCGGCTCCAGCCGTCGCTGCAGCTCCCGGTCCAGCAGCGCGATGGACACGCCCAGCCCGACCGAGACGTCCGCGCTCACCGATTCCAGCAGCGGTAGGTCCCTGGTCAGCACGGTGCCCTTGGTGAGGATCGAGAACGGCGTACCGGAGTCGGCCAGCGCGCGGATGATCCCCGGCATGAGCTGGTACCGGCCCTCCGCCCGCTGGTAGGGGTCGGTGTTGGTGCCCATGGCCACGTGCTCGCGGGCCCAACCCGGTTTGCGCACCTGCGCGGCCAGCACGTCGGGCGCGTTGACCTTCACCACCACCTGGGTGTCGAAGTCCAGGCCGGAGTCGAAGTCGAGATAGGTGTGCGATTTGCGGGCGAAACAGTTGTGGCTCACCACCCCGTTCGCGATGAAGTCGCCCGTTCCGGTGGTGATGTCGAACAGCGGCAGTTCGAGTCCGGTCGGCTCGACCGCCGCGACAGCGAGGCCCGGCATACCGCGGACCGCGGCCCCGTCGATCATGCGCTTGCGCCCGGCCGCGGGGTCCACGGTGTGGAAGAAACGCAACTGTTCCTCGACCCCACCGGACAGCCGGATCGTACGCCCGCCGTCCTCGACGGTGTGCCGGAACACCAGCCGGGTCAACGCCAGCCGGGCGGCTTCGGCGGTGTCCGGCTCGAGGCCGGTCAGCCGCAGTTCGGTGTCGGCACGCCTGCCCCTGGCGTCGAACACGCCGGCGAGGAATCCCTTCTGCCATCCTGTGCCGGGATGTACGGGGAGTTCGAACAGCTCGGCCAGCGCGGCCTGCCCCGCAGTGCCCGCCGCACCCCCAGGGCGGCGGGCGCCGACGCCCGGCGGGGACACCGACTCATCCACCGGGACGCCGAACGCGGTGAGGTACTCCCTGGCCCTGCGCAGCATCTCGCGATCGGGTGAGGCCAGCCGGAAACGGTGCGCCGGCGCGGTATCACCCTCGTCGGTGAGCGCCCCGCACAGGTAGCCGACGCGGTACTCCGGGCCCTCCTCCGGCGGCGGCGCGAACGGGCCGGTGCCGACCAGCCGGTTGCGGGTGGTGAGATGCGGCCGTTGCGCGGCGCCGAACCGGCTGCCGGTCACGTGTTTCCAGCCCCGTTCGGTGAGAAACCGATGATCACCACTGGCGACCAGCTCCGTGCCGTCCTCGAGGGTGACCCGGTAGGCGGGCTTCACGGTGGACCAGTGCGCGAGCACATGCGTCCGCACGTACCGGCGCCTGCCCTGCTCGCTGTAGGTTCCGTAGATCTCGTCGCCCACCGCGAGGTCGGCCAGCGGCTTGGTGCGGCCGTCGGCCATCAGGATCGCGGTGTCCCCGGACAGGCAGTAGGTGCAGGCGTGCGAGCAGCCGCGGTAGGGATTCACCGTCCAGCGAAACGGCATCGACGAGGTTTTCGGCATCTTGTTCAGCACCGAGCGGGCCCGTACCTCGTGAAAGGTCACCCCGGAGAAGTCCGGCGACCGCACGGAGCGGATCAGCCCGGACAGGCCGAGCAACGCCTGTTCGGGTTCGGTCTCGTCGGCTCGCTGGCCATCCCATCGCACGTCGAACAGTCGAACACATGTTCGACTCACTGTCAAATGCCACCCGCTGTCAGTGCCGTCGGCGAAGGAGAGCGCACACGGTGGCGCCGAGGACGGCGTCGCGGGCGGGGGCCTCCAGCGGCCACTCGCGTAGCTTTCCCAGCTCCGCGGCGGGCACCGTGTACGGGGAGTCGGTGCAGAAGACCAGCCGGGCGGTGCCGATGTCCGGGTCGGCGGCGAGCCCGCCGAGCACCGTGTCCCATGGCGCGTAGCTGGTGTCCGCGTACAGGTTCGGCGCGTACCGCAGGGCCGGGGCGGCGTCGATCCAGAAGTCGGTGGCGCCGCTGCGGCCCATCACGAAGTCCACCGCGGGATGCCGGCGGGCCAGGCTCGCCAGTGGCAGCGGCAGCGCGCTCGGCGGCGTCCCGGTGCGCACGTACACCGGCCACCCGGACGTCGCGGCGAACGCCAGCAGTGGGTCGGCCAGCCCGTCGAGCAGGTCGAAGCCCTGCAGCACCGGGTCCAGCGCCAGCGCGACCGCCCCGGCCTCGCGGGCACGGGCCAGCTCGGTGAGCGCGGCGGCACCACGCCACGGGTTGGCCACCGCGTACGCCAGCAGCCTGCCACCGGAAGCCGCGGCCGCGGTGGTCGTCAACTCGTTGCCCTCGGCGTTGTACACGGCGATGTGCCGTTCTCCAGGGCAGACCAGGGCCTTGTCGATGCCGAGATAATCCATTGTGGACAGTAGGGTGGCCGGGTCCAGCTCGACCTCGCGGCCGGGGCCGACGCGGACATGGGCGTCCACCACGGGGCCGGTCATGGCCGGCTCGCGGTCAGGCCGAGCGCGCCGAGCGCGTCCGCATGGATGATCTCCTCGATCGCCCGCTCCGGTACGCGCGGCAGGGCGGTCCCGGCAAGGATCTCGTTCACCCCGCGCAGGCCGGCCATCGCCTCCCCCGTGCCGGCGATCGGGAAATCGCTGCCCAGCAACAGTTTCGCCGTACAACCCCATTCCACCGCGGCCAGCAGGGACTGGTAGCACACCCACGGTCGCAGGTAGATCGAGGACACGTCCGCGTACACGTGCGGGTGCTTGCGAATCGTCACCACGGTCTCGGTCGCCCACGGATGTCCCATATGTGCCAGCACCATCCGCAACGCCGGGAAGCGCAGGGCGATCTCGTCGGCCACCAGCGGATGGGTGTAGCGCAGCGGGGCGTGCCGGATCGGTGACGCGCCCTGGTGGAACAGGATCGGCAGGGCGTGCCGCTCGCAGTAGGCGTAGAACGCCAGCGCCCGATCCGCCAGCGGGTCGAAGTCCTGGTAGTTCGGCGCCAGCTTCACCCCGGCCAGGCCCAGCTCCCGGCAGCGCTCGGCCTCGGTGAACGCCCCGGCCTCCAGCGGATTCACCGAGAAGAAGCCGATCCGGGCCGCCGGGTCGGCCGCGACGAACTCGGCGGTGGCGTCGTTCGCGCGTTCCGCGGCGTAGGGCAGCCCCGTCATCCGCTCCGGATCCGCCACCGCGATATTGAACACGATCACCACGTCCGCCTTCGCGGTCGCCGCCGCGAAGTCCGCCCAGGAGTTCGTGGTGGTCACCGCGCGGTCGGTGCGCCAATGCGAGTAGCTCCGCCGCGCACCGGTGGGTACCGGTTCCCGATGGGTAGGGGTATGCGTATGCACGTCGACGATCACCGGAACCTCCGCAACAGGTCGTCCCTCGGCCGGACGCCGAGGCCGGCGCCGTCGCCGAGCCGCGCCAGCACCCCGTCACTGTCCAGCGGGCAGTCCAGCACGTCCTCGGCGTAGTAGTGCGCGCCGATGATGTCCGAGGGCAGGCCGGTACTCAACGCGGGCAGTGCGCAGGCGACCTGCAACTGCGCCGCCGCCCCGAGCCCCAGCTCACCGTTCGACCCGATCAGCACCTCGATGCCGAACGCCTCGGCCAGCGCGGCCAGCGCCACCGCCCTGCCCGGCCCGCCTGCCTTACCGACGTAAATGCTCACCACATCCGCCGCACCGGCCCTGATCACCCTGATCAGGTCGGGCCTGCCGAATACCGACTCGTCTGCCACCACCGGCAGCCCCTGCGCGCGCAGGGCGGCCATGCCGTCCAGGTCCTCGGGCGCGACCGGCTGCTCCACAAAGGACAGATCCGCACCGGTCAGCCCGCGTAGCGACTCCCGTGCCTGCGCCCGGTTCCAGCCACCGTTCGCGTCCACGCCCAGCACCGCGCCGGCCCCGGCCAACCCTCGTGCCCGCAGCACCCTGGCCACGTCCGCCTCGACGCCGAGGCCCACCTTCACCTTGAACGAGCGGAATCCGGCCGCGGCGGACGCGGCGTACGCCCGATCGAGCTCGGGGCCGTCGCCGGAGAGCGAGATCTTGATCGGCACCTGCCGCCGGTACGCCCCGCCGAGCGCCACCGCGAGCGGCACGTCCAGCGTGCGGGCGTAGACGTCCCACAGCGCGGTCGCCAGACCCGCCTTGGTGAACGGGTTTCCGGCCAGCAATCCGTCCACCAGCGATTCGAGCGCGCCGACCGGTGCCAACCGCCTGCCGAGCAGCGCGGGTCCCAACAACTCGGCGATGAAGTGCCGCGCACTGGAACCGTCTTCGCCGCTCCACAGCGGAGTGGCGCTCACCTCGCCGTAGCCCTCGATCCCCTCGCTGGTGACAACCCGCACGAGCAGGAAGTCCGAGCGCGCGTGGCTTCCCTTGGCCCCGCGCACCACCAGCTCCGGCCTGGCCGGCAGGCTGACCGGCACGGTCTGCACCGCGGTCACCCTGACCCCCGCCGGGTTCACGATTCCCACCCAGCCCGCTCCAGCAACCTGCGCGGGTTGTGCACCAGCATCGCCTCCCGTTGTTCCGTGCTGATCCCCCAGCCGTCTACCTCGCGAATCCTGGCCACCGCGTAGTCCTGGCCCGGCCGTCCGGAAAGGCCCGCGTCGGTGCCGAACAGCACCTTCTCGCTCGGCGCGCCCGCCAGGATGCGCCGGGCCGCGTACGGCGGGGTCCCGCACAGGCACAGGTAGAGGTTGGGGGTCTCCACGGTGACCGCCAGCGCCTCCCGCCAGCAGTCGTGCAGCCCGCCGTGCCCGAGCACCACCGGCAACCGCGGGTGCCGCCGCGCCAGCGCCGCCAACTGGGCCGGGGTGGAGTACGGTGGGGTCCCGTCGTGCGCGAGCAGGATCCCGCCGGCGTCGACGACCTCCTCGCACACCGGGTCAAGAACTGTCTCGTGTGGACTGAACCCGTGCAGCCATGGATGCAGTTTCAACCCGCCGAGGCCAAGCTCGAGAAAGCAGCGTCGCGCCTCCTCCGCGGCTCCCGGACGGCGCGGATGCACCGTACCGTAACCGACCAGCCGGGCGGGATGCGCGGAGACGAAGGCCGCGAGCTCGTCGTTGGCCGAGGGCTCCGGATCGAAGAGGCCGTCGTGCGCGAGCACCACTGCCACCTCGACGCCCGCGCCGTCCATGAAGTCGAGAAACGCCCCCGGCCCGAAGGTGGCCCCGGTGAGCCAGCTCGCCGTGCGCCAGGCCGGGGCATGGGTATGAAAGTCGATCATGCGCGCCCGGCCAGCTCGACCAGCCGGTCGGCCAGTGTCCGAACACAGTCCTCCAGCCAGCTCCGGCCACGCTCGGCCGAGGCACGTCCCGGGTGGTCGGTGTAGCCGTCGATGAGCAGCCAGCCGGCGGCCTCGTGCAGCTCGAGCCCGGGCGACACCGGAAGGGGCTCCGGTCCCTGCCTGGTAGGCGGATCGATCACCAGATCCGGCCGCAGCCACGTCAGCATCGACGTCTCGAACTCCCCCGCGTGACCGGGGATCTCCGGCGCGGGCGCCAGCAGTTCCCAGTAATGCACCACGGCGACGGTCGGCCCGTGCCGCGCGGCCACCGCCGAGGCCGCGGCGTGGCAGACCCCGCGGTTGCCCCCGTGCCCGTTCACCAGCACCATCCTGCGGCCACCCGCCTGCACCACCGAACGGGCCAGGTCGGCGAGCACCGCGATCGCGGTCTCCACCGAGAGCGAAAGGGTTCCGCCGAAGGGCAGATGGTGCTCGGATGCCCCGAACGGCAGGATCGGGGCCAGCACCAGCGGTCGCGGCGAGCGCGGGCAGGCCGCGAGGACCGCGCGTTCGGCGACCGTGCCCGCCAGCAGGCCGTCCGTACCGGTCGGCAGGTGCGGGCCGTGCTGCTCGGTCGCACCGATGGGCAGTACGACCAGCGCGTCCGGCAACAGCTCGCGGAGCCTGCCGCGGGTGCAGTCGGCCCAGCGGAACATCCCGGTCTCGTCGTACTCGTTCATCCCATCGACTCCCGTGCCAGCCAGGCGATCCGTTCGCTGAGTTCCAGGGCGGCGAGCCCGTCGGCCAGGTCCGGCGTGGGCACCGGCCACTCGCCGGTGATCAGGTCCACGAAGCGCCGCACCTGCCGGTCGAAACAGCGGGTGACGCGATCGGGCTCGAAGTCGACATCCTCCACACCATCCACTGTGTCCAGACGAAGGCGGAAGGTCCGCCCGTCCAGAAGCACGTGCCCCCGGTCGCCGAGCACATCGAGCTCGCAGCGGGGCAGCGCGCCGGTCAGCCAGCCGAACTCGGCGAGCACCACCGTGCCGTCCGAGTAGGCCAGCCGCGCACCGCACAGGTTGGGGCCGCTCAACCCGGGCCTGGTGCGCAGTGCCCAGGCGTCCTCCACCCGCTCGGGCTCACCGCCGAGCAGGAAGCGGCACCAGTCGAGCACGTGCGCGCCCTCGTGCACCACGGGCATGCCGTGTGCCAGCGTGGACTCGATCCGCGCGGCGTGTGCCGGATCGGCCGCGTCCCTGCGCTCGTCGTAGACATGCGCGCGCACCAACAGCGGCGCGCCCAGCCGCCGGCTCGCGATCCACTCCCGCAGCAGCTCCAGTGCCGGGTCGTGCCGGTAGGCAAGGCCGACCTGCACCCGCTTGCGCAGGGTGGCTGACAGGTTCATCAGCCGCGCGGCCTCCCGTGCCGAGGTGGCGACCGGCTTCTCCGCCAGCACGAACCGGCCGGCGCGGGCCACCCGCTCGACCAGGTGCGGGGTCACCCAGGGCGGGGTCGCCAGAACCACCCCGTCGATGGCGCGATCCTCGAGTGCCTCGGCCAGCTCGGCATAGGCGGGGACGCTCGCCCGCAACCGGGCGAGATCCCTGCGGGCCGGCACCGGATCCACCAACGCCGTGAGCTGGACATCGGGGTTGCGCAACAGCGCGGGGAGGTGCGCGGACAGCCCGATGTCACCGAGTCCGGCGAGCGCCAGCGCCACCCGCTCACTCATCGACTCACCCCCGGCCGCGGGACGGCGGCGAGCAGCGCGCGGGTGTGGGCGTGCTCGGGTTCGGCGAAGATGCGTTCCCTGCTACCGGACTCGACGATCCGGCCGCGGTGCATCACCGCGAGCCGGGGCGCGAGGTACCGGACCACGGCGAGGTCGTGCGAGACGAACAGGTAGGTCAGGCCGAGCCGCCGCTGCAACTCGCGCAGCAGGTCGAGGATCCGTGCCCTGGTGACCACGTCCACCGCGGACACCGCCTCGTCCAGCACGAGAAAACTCGGATCCAGCGCGATCGCCCGCGCGATGTTCACCCGTTGACACTGGCCACCGGACAGTTCCCGTGGATAGCGGGTGCCGACCGTGGCGGCCAGCCCGACCAGGTCGAGCAGCTCGGCCACTCGGCCGCGGCGCGCCGGTTTCGTCATCCGGGTGTGCACCCGCAGCGGCAACCCGACGATCTGCTCCACCGTCTTGCGCCGGTTCAGCGAGCCCACCGGGTCCTGCAACACCACCTGCATCTCCCGGCGCCGTTGCCGCGGGTCCGCGCCGGTGAGCGGGTCCAGTGGCGTGCCCGCGTAGCGCACCCGGCCCGCGGTCGGGGTGTCCAGCCCGAGCAGGAGTTGGGTCAGGGTGGACTTCCCGCTGCCGGACTCGCCGACGAGGCCGAGGGTCTCACCGCGCCGGATGGCCAGCGACACCTCGTCCACCGCGCGCACCCCGGTGCCGAAGACCCGGGTCAGGCCGATGGCCTCGATCAGCGGGTCACCCTCCTCGATGGCCCCGGATTCGGCGGGGCCGGTGTCCAGGGTGATCGCCGCGCCGAGAAGTTGCCGGGTGTAGGCATGCGCGGGCGCGGACAGCACCCTGGACACCGCGCCCGACTCCACGATCCGCCCCTCGCGCATCACCTCGATCCGCCGGCAGAACGCCGCGGCCACGGCGAGGTCGTGCGTGATCAACAGGACCGCCATCCCGTGCCGCCGCGCCAGCGTGTCCAGCAGCCGCAGGATCCGGGCCTGCGTGGTCACGTCCAGCGCGGTGGTCGGCTCGTCGGCGATCAGCACCTCCGGTGCCCGGCAGACGGCCATCGCGATCATCACCCGCTGGCGCATGCCACCGGAGAACTGGTGCGGGTAGTCGCCGACCCGGCTGGCGGGGTCGGCCACGCCGACCTCACCGAGCAGCTCCACGGCCCGCGCCCGGGCCCGCGCGGTCGGCAGCGGCTCGTGTGCCCGGATCGCCTCGACGAGCTGGCTGCCGATGGTGCGCACCGGATTGAGACAGGTGAACGGATCCTGGTAGATCATGGCCAGCCGGGCGCCCCGGATCCGTTCCAGCTCCCGCTCGCGCGCGGCCAGCAGGTCCGTTCCGTTCAGCAGCACCCTGCCGCCGGTGACCTCGGTGGGCTCCGGATTCAGCCGCGAGATCGAGAGCGCGGTGAGTGTCTTGCCACTGCCGGACTCGCCGACCAGCGCGGCCCGTTCGCCCCTGCGCAGGACCAGATCGACCCCGTGCACCAGCCCTCGGGTTCCGCCCCGGTGCCGGACCCCGATGGCGAGCCGCTCGACCCGCAACACCTCGGGCGCGCTCATGCTCTCTCCTTCACGGCTCTGCGCGCATCCTCGACCGTGTCGACAGGGCGCCACTCACGGCCCAGCGCAAGGGCACCACAGCATGCGCCCCGCCGCCCCGATAGCGGGGCCTTCGGCCGGGGGCGCGCGCTGTGGTCGCCATGGGCGCCGCGACTTGACGCAGGGCAACTCATGCTCCACCCCGGTGCAGCACCCGGCGCAACTGGTCCCCGAAGACGTTCAGCGCACCGATCGCGGCGATGATCAGCAGTGCGGGCAGCAGGGGGTACCACAACGACTCGTACAGTCGCCGGTACCCGGCATCGAGCAGGGTTCCCCAGGACGCGTCCGGGGGCTGAACGCCGAGCCCGACGAAGCTGAGTGTCGCCTCCAGCATCAGGGCCGTGGCGAGGTTCAACGAGGCCTGTGCCAGCAGCGCGGGTGCCGCGTTGGGCAGTACCTCGCCGAACAGAACACGCACCCGCCGCACGCCGACGGCGCGTAGCGCGTGCACGTACTCCGAGGCCAGCTCGGCCAGCACCGCCGAGCGGGCGATCCTGGCGGTGAGCGGCGCCATCAGCAGCCCGGCGACCACCGTCATGGCGACCAGGTCGGACCCCAACGCGGCCACGAACACCAGCGCGAACAGCACGATCGGGACGGCCAGTGCGGCATCGGCAAGGCGCATCAGCACCTCGCCGTGCCATCGTGGCGTAGCCGCGGCGAGACCCCACGCCACGCCGAGCGTCATGGCGATCACGGTGGCGCCCGCGGCGACGCCGAGCGAGATCCGCCCGCCGTAGGCCACCCTGGACAGCAGGTCCCGGCCGAGTTCGTCGGTGCCGAACGGGTGCGCCGGCGAGGGTGCGGCGAAGGCGTCCCGGGGATGGATCTCGGTCGGCGAGGCGAGCACGATCGGCGCGAGCACCGCGAGCAGAACGAGGAAGCCGAGTACGGCCAGCGAGGCCACCGCCGCGGGCCGGGACAGCAACGGGCCGGCGGAGGCCGGGGCGGTCGAGGAGGTCGAGGAGGTCACCGTCTCGCCTCCCCTACCCGCAGCCGCGGGTCGAGCACCCCGTACAGCAGGTCGACCAGCAGGTTCACCAGCACGAACACCGCCGCCAGCAGCAACACCGTGCTCTGGATGACGGCGTAGTCGCGCTTGTACACCGAGTCCACCAGCAGCGAGCCCAGCCCCGGCCAGCGGAACACGTACTCCACCGCGACCGCGCCGGAGAGCACCGCGCCGGTGGTGATCCCGAGCGAGGTGAGGGCCGGCAGCATCGCGTTCGGGAGGATGTGCCGCAGCACCACCACGCGGCGCCGCAACCCCTTGCCGACCGCCGTCCGCACATGCCTCGCTCCCTCCACTTCGGACAACTCGGCGCGCAGGTACCTGATCAGCGGCGCGGACAGCGCGATGCCGAGGGTGAGCGCGGGCAGCAGCAGCGCTCGCAGATTGGTGAGCAGGTTCTCCGCCGGTGCCACGTATCCCTCGTTCGGCAGGATGCCGATCCGCACGCTGAAGATCGCGACCAGCACGATGCCCAGCACGAATGGTGGCGCGGCCATACCGAGTGTGGTGTAGCCGTCCACGAGCCGGCCGAGCCCGCGGCTGCGCAGGACGGTGGGCAGCACGGACAGCGCCAGCGCGAGCAGCACGGCGAGCACCATCCCGGCCAGCGTCAGCTCGAACGTGGGCAGCAGCCGCTGCCCGATGATCTCCTCGACCTCGAACTGGCTGAAGTAGGACCTGCCGAGCTCGCCGTGCAGCACTCCGATGATCCACTGCCAGTACTGCACCGGGATCGGGTCGTCCAGGCCGAGCTCGGCCCGCAACGCGGCCAGCGCGGCTGGGTCGACGTTCTGTGCCGCACCCACCCTGGCGACGGTCGGATCCCCCGGCAGCAGCCGGAGAACCACGAAAATCAGGATCGAGACGAGCAGCAACATCAGTGCGCTCACGCCGAGGCGCCGCAGCACGTACCGGATCATAGGCCCCTCCTCCGCGGCTCCGCGCGCGTCCGCGATCGTGTCGACGGGGCGCCCGGCACGACCCGGCGCATGGCCACCAGGGCACGCGCCCCGATAGCGGGGCCTCCGGCCGAGGGCGCGCCCTGTGGTCACCGTGACGGCCGCGGGTTGACCCAAGGGGTGTCATAGGCCCTCCCTGCCGACCGCCACGGAGCCGCTATGCGGCGAAGCCCGCCTCCTCGAGGTGCACGGTTCCCTCGGCCTGCACCCAGAGACCGCGCACGTTCTGCTGGGCTACCGAGAGGAACGCCGTACTGCCGACGACGATGATCGGGCTTTCCCGATTGAGGATCCGCTGTGCCGTGGTGATGGCGGTGTCCAGCTCCGGACCCTCGGCGCTGGACTCGATGGTCGCCACGGCCTGGTTGTACTCCGCGGGAGCGGACCAGTTGCATTCGCAGGTGCCCTGGTCGGCGAACCACGCGAGGGAGTAGCTTCCGGGCAACGGGGTGAACGAGAGGTAGTTCGCGGCCAGTGTGCCGGGATATCGCTTACCCTGCGGGTAGAACTTGGCTGACCAGGTGCTGGTCTCCGCCGTCTGGATGTCCAGCGTGATCCCGATCTTCGCCAAGTCCTGCTGGAGGATCTCGCCGATGGTCGTCCATTCCGGATCGCTGCCAGACTTGGTCCAGAAGGTCAGCGTGCTCCCCTCGGTCACCCCGGCCTCCGCGAACAGTTCTTTCGCCTTGTCCAGGTCGAACTGGTGCGCGGGCAGGCCCTGCTCGTAGTGCTCGTTGTTCGGGTTGACCACCACATTGGCCGGGGTGGCGATGCCGTATCCCGCGTAGCCGGCGTCCATCATGGACTCCCGATCCGCGGCATAGGACAGCGCCTGCCGCGCCACCGGGTTGTCGAAGGGTGGCGAGGTGGTGTCCAGCTCCCACACCACGTAGCTCGCCGGTTCCTCGGCGGTGAGCAGTTGCCGCCCCTCGGTGGCCAGACCGGCAGCCGAGTCCGGCGCGACGGCGGCCAGCACGTCCACCTCGCCCGAGCGCATTGCGGTCTGTGCGGCGGTGGCGTCGGCGTAACGCACGATCGTGACCTCGTCCAGGTGCGGCCGCTCGCCCCAGTAGTCCTCGTTGCGGACCAGCTCGACGGTCTGGTCCGGCACGAAAGCGCGCAACTCGTACGGCCCGGTACCGTTGCCGTTGCGATCCACGTTGGCGATGTCGTCGACGTCGCTCATCTTCACGTCCACGATCGCCGCGGGTAGTTGCGGATTGGGCCGCTCCAGCTCGAGCACCAGCGTGGTGTCGTTCTCGGCGGTGACCCGGGACACCATGTCGATCTTCGTCGCGACCTGTGCGGGTACCTCCGGGTCGAGCACCCGCTCGAAGTTCTTCTTCGCCTCGGCCGCGGTGAACGGCTTACCGTTGTGGTACTGGACGCCGCTGCGCAGGTTGAAGGTCCAGCTGGTGAAGTCGGGTGAGTGTTGCCAGGACTCGGCGAGATCGGGCTGCGCGGTGTTGTCCGGCGCCCACGTGGTGAGGCCGTTCCACAGCAGGGTCTGCAGCTGCGTCTGCGCCGCGCTGGCGATCGTGTTCGGGTCGAGCTGCGCCACGCCGCTGGTCTGGCCGAACACCAGCGTGCCGCCTTCGGCCACCGGCCCCTGTTCGGCCTGCGCGGTCGGCGACACCGCTGGTTCGGTCGGCGCCCCGCTGTCGCAACCGGCGCTCGTGGCGACCAGCGCGAGGCCGAGGCACAGCGCCCCGATTGTCCGGTTGCCCACGCCCACCTCCCGGCTCTATGAGCAGGTTGTTCGCGCGATCCATCGCTATTTCGAAAATAGCTTTCTCAACCGGAAGATATTAGGACCGGTGGTCAGGCCCGCGCAAGACTCTGATCAGGGGTGTCCTTCGGTCCCTCGGCAGCAGCCGAGTTCCGCCGAGATCTCCCGCCCGTGCCTGACCACCAGATCCGCCGCGACGGACAGCCGGCGAACGGCGAGATCCTTCGCGAACCCGGTCACCCCAATGGAGGCGGCCACCCCGCCGTCGGAATCGAAGATCGGCGCGGCGACGCAGGCGATATCGGCCTCTTCCTCCTCGTCCTCGAGGGCGTACCCGCGATCCCGGACCTTGGCGAGCTGCGCACGCAACGCCCGGGAGGTCGCCTTGCGGGCTTTCGGGCCCATCCCCTTGGACAGCCGGGTGAGCAACGGGGCGAGCGCCTCGTCCGGCAGGTACGCCGCGATCGCCCGGCCCAGCGCCGTGAGGTCGAAGGGCGACACCTTGCCCGGGTAGGTGTCGAACTGGATGAACCCGGAGGTCGCCGCCTTGGCCACGTACACCACGGACGCGCCGTCCAGCACGCCGAGGTGCGCGGGCATGTTCAGCTCGTCGGCGACCAGGCGCAGATGCGGTTGCGCGACCGCGGCAAGATCGTCCTTGCGGATCAACGGGGCGGCCAGATCGTAGAGCCGCAGGGTGGGGCGCCAGAAGTGGCTCCGCCCCACGACCCGACGCGCCGCGTACCCGCGAGCCTCGAGCGTGTAGACGATCGAGGCGCAGGTCGCCAGCGGGATGCGGGTGTCCCGGGCAAGCGCGGTCAACGTCAGACCGTCCTCGGCCGCGACCAGCGTTTCCAGCACCGTGAGCGTGCGGTCGACCGCGGGCGAGGCGGGCTTCGCGCCGGCCTCCTCGTGCACTGTCACGCCGTCACCTCGCAGCAATCCGTTCGGATACCCGGATACGTCTTCAGTATGCCGATAATACTGCCGACGCTACCGGCATGCCGCTCACCTCCCCACCACCGCCCACCGTGTTTGCCGCCCACGCGCACGCGTTGGCCATTCATATACGCGAGTTTGCTCCCACGTGCGTGAGTTTGCTGCTCACGTAACCGTGTTGGCCATTCATGTAACCGAGTTTGCCGTTCGCGTTGGCGAGTTTGCCATGCACGGGGAAGAGATGGGTGAATGCGGGAGACGGGGCAACTCAGGGTTGGGTCTCGGGCACACCTTCGGCACCCCGTGAAGCACTGGCGCACCCCGCATCACCCCCGGCAGACCTGCTCACCAACGCCAACACCCCACAGAACGACACTCCCCACCCCACCGACCACCCCGATCGTTTCGAACGCACATTCGGGTGAATATCGATCGACAGCGTCGACTCCACCCCATTCTGCCGAGCATCTCGATATCATTGGGCGTGGAAAGATACCGATCCGATCCACATACGGATTCTCCGGACGAGGACAAAACCCCCCGGAGACATACTGGATACTTTGGAAGCCAACGAGCGGGTGATCGCTCAAGCCGAGACGCGGAGGGCGGTGATGCTACTGGCCCGGTTCGCCCAGGAAAGTGGGGTCCGGAGTCGGTAGTGAAGGAAGTGGCCGGGCAGGTGCGGTGGACCCCACACCGGGTCGAACGCACCCTCGCCCTGGGGCTCGACCCCACCACCCGCCTACCGCGCACCCTGGCCGCCTCCCAAGCCGGGATGATCGACCAGGACCGGGCACGGGCCGTGTCCGAACCCACCGCCGTGCTGTCGGATCAGCAGGCGGCGGAAAGTGGACCGACGCATCGCCACCAAACTGGCGGGTAAAGACCCCACGCAGGCGCGGCGCGCGGCACGGCAACAGGCACCGGCCGTCGACCCCGAGAGGGCCGCCCAAGCGGGCACGAGCCCGGCGGGAACAACGGTCGCTGGACTTGGCGCACCAGGAAGATCGGGTGTCCACCCTGATGGCCGACCTACCCACCGAGGTCGCCACCGCCATCTACGCCCCCTGCGACCGCATCGCCCGACAACAGCGGCGACAGGGAGACAAGCGCACCCTGAAGCAGTTACGGGCGAACGTGCTCACCGACCTCGCCCTACGCGAGGACGGCACCACCCGGGCGCCCCGCACCGAAGTGTTCCTCTACCTCGCCGCCAGTTCACTGCTGGAGTTGGATAAGCAACCCGGGTACCTGGCCGGGCACGGGCACATCCCAACCGCACTGGCACCCGAACTCACCTCCCGACCCGACAACGTGTGACGCCGCCCGCTGACCGACCCCACCACCGGCCACCCCACCGACCTCGGACGCACCCGATACCGACCCACCGCCGCACTGGACGAGTCCGTACGAGAACGCGACCGGGAATGCCGAGACATCGGATGCCACCCACCCACCCAACCCTGCCAAAACGACCACACCACCGGATGAACCCAAAGCCACACCACCAACGCGAAGGAGTCGGTCGGCTACCGCGAACAAGACCACCACCTCAAAAACCTACCCGGATGGGGATGGACCTACGACGTCATCGACGGCACACCCACCATCACCACACCCCACAGAGACACCCACCCCAACCCCTCCACAAACCCCTCACCCCAACGAACAAACACGACACCCCACCCTTCTGAGCGCGAAATCGCCCATGCGCGGCAACCATCCGGATCCGTGCCGGACGCGGACCCAGGCGCGTCGGCGCGGTGGCATCCAGGAAGATGGCCCGGTGCCCCGCGACATCGCTGACGACGAAACCGGGCCCATCCGCCGGGTACCGCCTGAGGCAGCGCAGCGCAGGCGGCGAGCACCGACCGGGCCACGACCGGACCGGACACCGTCCAAGGATCCGGACGAGAAACCGGCAGAGCGAGAGCCGGTCACGCCGCAGCAAACCGGACACGGCCACGGACACAGCCATGGGCACGGGCCGACGCCGCCGACCTCGCGGCGGGTTCGTCAGCTGCTGACCGCGCTACTGGCGCCACTCGCGCTGGCGACGCTCGTCGGGATGGTGTTGCTCTACCCCTGGGGGCAGGAAGGCCCGGACAGTGCGATCAACTCGGGCACGCCGGTCGACGGGGAGGTGACCGCGACGGCGGTCGGCCCCTGCCTCGCGCCCGGCGAGGTGCAGGTGGGCCAACCAGCACCGGCTCCGGGCGAGGATCAGTGCCTCACCGTCGACGTCCACCTCACCGACGGGCCCGCCGCGGGTCAAACCATCCGCAAGGTCGTCCCGGTCGAGCCGAGCACACCCCGCTTCGGTGCCGGTGACCAGGTGGTGCTCGCCTTTACCGGGGCGGATGCCACCAGCCCCGATTCCTACCAACTGCGTGACTTCCAGCGTGAGCTGCCACTCGCCCTGCTCGCCGCGCTCTTCGCCGCCGCCGTACTGGTGCTCGGCCGGTGGCGTGGGCTGGCCGCGTTGGGCGCGCTCGTGCTGAGCTTCGTCGTGCTGGCCATGTTCGTCCTGCCCGCGATCCTGGCAGGCGAGAACCCGCTGCTGGTCGCCATCGCGGGCGCCGGGCTGATCATGTTCGTGGCCCTCTATCTCACGCACGGATTTTCCGCGCTCACCTCGGTGGCGGTGCTCGGCACCCTGGTCAGCCTCACCCTCATCGGCATCATCTCCGCGATCTTCTCCGCGGCGGCCGAACTGACCGGCCTGGACGAGGACACCACTTCGCTGATCGCCGCACTCGGGCACGGGATCGACGCCCGTGGCCTGCTGCTGGCCGGCGTGGTCATCGGCGCGCTCGGCGTGCTCGACGACGTCACGGTCACCCAGGCCAGTTCGGTCTGGGAACTGCGCAGGGCGAACCCGGCCCTCGGCTGGCGCGAACTGTACGCGGCCGGCCTGCGGATCGGGCGCGACCACGTCGGTTCGGCGGTCAACACCCTGGTCATGGCCTACGCCGGGGCCGCGCTTCCGGTGCTGCTGGTCTCCCAGCTCTCCGGAGTCGGGCTGGGTCCCATCCTGGGGTCCCAGGACATCGCCCAGGAAATCGTCCGCACGCTCGCGGGCAGTATCGGCATCGTGGCCGCCGTGCCGGTCACGACCCTGCTGGCCGCCCTGATCGCCAGCCGCGAGGTCGCGCCAACCCCGCGCTGACCCCAACGTTCACAACAGTCACAGCAGCCTCGACCTCGCGCCCCGAGGCGACCGCACGGTCACTCCAGGGTCGTCACGAACCGGCTGACCGCCTCCATGGTGAACCGCTGAGCGAACTTGCCGGAGGGCGCGGCCGAGGCCAGCCGGTACAGCGGCCGGTCCGCGGCGCCGTCCCCGCGAGCATCCGACTTCAGCTGCGCCACCAGCAACTCCGCGAACACCATGCCGTTGGCCTCGATGTTGTTCACCAGCGCGTCGGCGAGCCTGCGCAGGGTCAGCACGCCCAGCTCCCTGCCGCCGGTCCCCGAGTACACGGCCAGATCGATCTTGACCGTCTGCCCGCGCTGGCCCGCGTTCACCAGCAGGCTCACCGTACGGGTGCCGCGCACATCCGTGACCAGCAAGTCGATCCGCTGCGCCTCGACCAGATCGATCCGCCGCGACCGCCAGGTCCGCACGATGACCGCCTTGCCCTCCAGCCACACCTGCCTGCGCACGTTGAACATCACCACGTACAGCAGGGGCAGCCCGATCACCGCCGCCGTGACCAGCCCGGCCACCTGACCACCGATCAGACCGGCAAGCCCGCCGAAGGCGGCGGCGAAGATGAGTACGCCGATCAGACCGGACCAGCCCCGGCGACGCCGCAGCCGCGGATCGTCGTTGGACAGGGCCAGCCGTTCCGGCTGCGCCCCCGATCCACGTTCGGCAGGTTCCGGCGTCGAGTCGCTCATCGTTCTCCCACTTCCGGACCCAAGAAGAACGGGTTGGTCCTGCGCTCCTGGCCGATCGTGCTGCTCGGCCCGTGGCCCGGTAGCACAACGGTGTCATCGGTCAGCACGGACAGCTTGGTACGCAACGAACACGCCAACGCGGCCGGATCACCACCCGGCAGGTCGGTCCGCCCCACCGAACCCGCGAACAGCGTGTCCCCGGTCAACACCAGTTGCCCGCCCTCGGCGCTGTCCACGCGAAAGAGCACCGACCCCGGGGTGTGCCCCGGCACGTGGTCCACGGTGATGCGCAAGCCCGCCAATTCGAGCACGCCCTCGTCGAGTTCGGTCACCTCGGCGGGCTCGGTGAGCTGTACCGATTCGCCGAACGCGGCGGCCAACTCGGGGCCGAGGCCGGCGAGCGGGTCGGAGAGCAGCACCCGGTCCTCGGGATGGATCGACACCGCGACGCCGTAGGTGTCGGCCACCACGGCCGCGGAGTACACGTGGTCGAAATGTCCGTGCGTGGCCAGCACGGCGACCGGGGTCAGCTCGCGTTCCCGCAAGGCCTGCTCGACCCGGTCCACGGCGCCCTCACCAGGATCGACGATCACAGCCTCGCGGCCCGCGGCGGTGGCGAGGAGGTAGCAGTTGGCTTGGAAGGCACCCGCCGGAAACCCGACGACAAGCACGAAACCCTCCTCGATATTCACCGTGACAAGCTGTTTCGCCTACCCTATCGGCCCCTGTACGGGGTCCTAACAGGCTGTGCCCATAGACTGCGGCCACCCGGGACGTGTGAGATGTCGAGTGGAATCTGGGAGGGCAGGTGCCGACCAACCAGCAGCGCCGCGAAGCCGCGAAGCGGAAGCTCGAACGACAGCTTGCACGCAGGGCGGAACGGGCGAAGCGACGCAAGATCGTCGGGGTCGGGGTCACCGTCGGCGCCGTGGTGATCGTGGCCGGACTCGTGGTGTTCCTAGCCACCAGGGGCGGCGAGGACGCGGCGGCCGACAACCCGCCGACCAGCTCGCCCGAGCAGCCGCCGGTGCAGATCCCCAGCGAGCGGGCCCCCATGCCGGAGCGCACTGAGGCGCTGCCGAATCCGGTCAGCTGCGAGTACCCCGAGGAAGAGGGGCAGACAGCCAAGACCGCGGAACCGCCGAACGGCGGGGACGTCCCGTCCGCGGGCACCGTGAACGTGACCGCGCAGACCACCGCGGGCGACATCCCGCTCACGCTGGACCGCGCGCTCGCGCCGTGCACGGTGAACAGCTTCCTGAACCTGGTCAAGCAGGACTTCTACACCGGAACCGAATGCCACCGGCTGGGCACCCGAGGCCTGCAGATGCTGCAGTGCGGCGACCCGAACGGCGACGGCAGCGGCGGGCCCGGCTACACGATCCCGGACGAGAACTTCCCCGAGCTGAGCTACGGCCGCGGCATCCTGGCGATGGCGAAGACCCAGGCCCCGAACAGCGGCGGCAGCCAGTTCTTCATGGTCTACGGTGACGCGCAGCTTCCGCCGGAATACACGGTGTTCGGCAGCATCGGTGACCAGGGCCTCGAGGTGCTGGACAAGGTAGCCAAGGACGGTATCGACCAGAGCACGGCCGGCCAGGACGGCACCGGCAAGCCGAAGACCCAGGTGAAGTTCACCGGCGCGACCATCAACTCGTGACCAACTCGTGACCGCACCACGCAGGGCCGAGATCAACGGCTCGACGGCCACGGCCGAGCAGTTGGCGCTGCCCGCACTGGTCAACTACGGGCATTTCACCTCCATGCAGGTGCGCGCGGGCCGCGTCCGCGGCCTCGCGCATCACCTGCGCAGGCTGGTGGACGCCACCCGGTTGCTGTTCGGGGTCGAGCTGGACACCGAGCCCGTCCGCAACCAACTGCGGCAGGCGGTGGCCGGGATGGACGCGGTCTCGGCCAGGGTCACCGTCTTCTCCAGCAGGCTGACCGCGCGGAACCTCGCGGGGCAGCTGGAGCCGGACGTGCTGGTGACCACCGGCCCGCCGAGCGAGCCACCCGCGGAGCCGCTGCGCGTGTGTGCCGTGGAGTACCAGCGGTTCCTGCCGGAGATCAAGCATGTCGGCACCTTCGGCCTGATGTACCACCGCCGCGCGGCGCAGCAGGCCGGGTTCGACGACGCCCTGTTCCGCACCGGGGCCGGGCACGTCAGCGAGAGCACGATCTGGAACGTCGGGTTCTTCGACGGCGACACGGTGATCTGGCCGCAGGCCCCGATGCTGGACGGGATCACCCAGCAGTTGCTCCGCGAGGGGCTGCGGCGGCTGGGGGTGCCCACCGAGACCCTGGCGCTCACCCTGCCCGAGGCCAAGCAGCTCCGGTCCGCGTTCTTCGCCAACTCCAGCGCGCCGGACGCGCTACTGGCTTCCATCGACGACACCGAGCTGGCCGTCGACCCGGAACTCGGCGAGTTGCTGCGGGCCGCCTACGAGGCCACCCCGCTGGAGGAGATCTGAGTCGCCGTCACCGGTAGGTGAACGTGGGCGTACGGCGCTCCAGGAAGGCCGCCACGCCCTCCGCGTAGTCTTCCCCGTGCACCGCGGCCAGCCGGATGGCAGCGACCTCCTCATCGCTGTCCTGGTGGCCGGCGAGGATCTTCTCGACGATCCGGTTCATCCCGCGGACCGAGGCCTGCGAACGCGCACACAGCGTGCGGGCGAACTCCAGCGTGTCGCTCTCCAGTTCCTCCGCGGCGAAGACCTCGTTGACCAGCCCGATCTCCCGCGCCCGTGCGGCGTCGATCAGCTGGCCGGACAGCAGGAAGTACCGGGCATGCGCCGGACCGACCAGTGCCACCAGCTGGCGGGTGGACAGGAAGTCGTAGACGATGCCCAGCTTCGCGGGGGTGATCCCGAACCGCGCGCCGGCCGCGGTGAACCGGAAGTCGCAGGCAACCGACAGCTGGCAGCCGCCGCCGATGCAGTTGCCGCGGATCATCGCCACGCTCGGCTTCCGCATGCCGGTGAGCGCCCGCACCGTGGCCTCGACGGCCTCGTCGTAAACGGCCGCGCCCTCGGCCGAGGAACGCAGGGCGCCGAACTCGCTGATATCGGCGCCCGCGGAAAAGTCCTGCCCGGCCCCGGTGAGCACCAGGACCTTGATCTCCGGATCATGCTCGACCTCGGCGACGATACCGGGAATGGCCGACCACATGCCATGTGTGATGGCGTTCTTCTTCTCCGGCCTGGCCAGGGTCAGCCGCGCGATCTCGCCTTCGACTGAGAACAGGAGCCCATCGGTCACCGCCCCACCGTAGGGGAGGCCCGCCGGGTCACGAGGCGGAGGTGACGCGGTACACGTCGTACACGCCCTCCACGTTGCGCACCACCTTCAGCACGTGCCCGAGGTGCTTGGGGTCGCCCATCTCGAAGGAGAACCGGCTGACCGCGACCCGGTCCCGGGAGGTGGTCACCGAGGCGGACAGGATGTTCACCCGCTCGTCCGCGAGCACCTTGGTCACGTCGGAGAGCAGCCGGTGCCGGTCCAGGGCCTCCACCTGGATCGCCACCAGGAACACCGAGGACTCCGACGGCGCCCACTCCACCTCGACCAGCCGCTCCGGCTGGGAACGCAGGTCGTCGGCGTTGGTGCAGTCGGTGCGGTGCACGCTGACCCCACCACCCCTGGTGACGAAGCCGAGGATCTCGTCGCCGGGCACCGGGGTGCAGCAGCGGGCCAGCTTGGCCCAGACATCGCTCGCGCCCTTGACGACCACGCCCACGTCGTTGGAGCCGCGCCTGCGGGTGACCGTGGAGGGGGTGGAGCGCTCGGCCAGCTCCTCCTCGGCCTCCTCGACGCCGCCGATCAGCGCGACCAGCCGCTGCACCACGTGCTTGGCACTGGTGTGCCCCTCGCCGACCGCGGCGTACAGCGAGCTGATGTCGGCGTAGCGCAGCTCGGCGGCCAGCGCTCCCATCGAGTCCGCGGAGACCAGCCGCTGCAGCGGCAGCCCGACCTTGCGGACCTCCTTGGTGATCGCCTCCTTGCCGCTCTCGATCGCCTCGTCCCTGCGTTCCTTGGCGAACCACTGCCGGATCTTCGCGCGGGCCTTCGGCGAGCCGGCGAACTGCAGCCAGTCCCTGGTCGGCCCCGCGCCCTCGGCCTTCGAGGTGAACACCTCGACGACCTCGCCGTTCTCCAGCTTGCGCTCCAGTGCCACCAACCTGCCGTTGACCCTGGCACCGATGCAGCGATGGCCGACCTCGGTGTGCACGGCGTAGGCGAAGTCGACCGGGGTCGAGCCGACGGGCAGGGTGATCACGTCGCCCTTCGGGGTGAACACGAAGATCTCCCTGCTGGCCAGCTCGTAGCGCAGGGACTCGAGGAACTCACCCGGATCGGCCGCCTCCCGCTGCCAGTCCAGTAGCTGGCGCATCCAGGCCATCTCGTCCACGTCCACGGCGTTGCCAGGATGGTGACCGTGGGTGCCACGACTCTCCTTGTAGCGCCAGTGCGCCGCGATGCCGTACTCCGCCGTGCGGTGCATCTCGTAGGTACGGATCTGCACCTCGAGCGGCTTGCCGTCCGGCCCGATCACCGTGGTGTGCAGTGACTGGTACACGCCGAACCGCGGCTGGGCGACGTAGTCCTTGAACCTGCCGGGCATGGGCTGCCACAGTGCGTGCACCACGCCCATCGCCGCGTAACAGTCCCGGACGTCCTCCACCAGGATCCGCACCCCGACCAGGTCGTGGATGTCGTCGAGATCGCGGCCGCGGACGATCATCTTCTGGTGGATCGAGTAGTAGTGCTTCGGCCTGCCCTCGACCCTGGCCTTGATCCGCGACCCCTCGAGCTGGGTGGTCAGCTCGTTGATCACCCCGCGCAGGTAGGTGTCCCTGGACGGGGCCCGGTCGGCGACCAACCGCACGATCTCGTCGTACTTCTTGGGCTGCAGGATGGCGAACGCGAGGTCCTCCAGCTCCCACTTCACGGTGGCCATGCCGAGCCGGTGCGCCAGCGGGGCCAGCACCTCGAGGGTCTCCTTGGCCTTACGGGCCTGCTTCTCCGGCGGCAGGAAGCGCATGGTGCGCATGTTGTGCAGCCGGTCGGCGAGTTTGATCACCAGCACCCGGGGGTCGCGGGCCATGGCGATGACCATCTTGCGGATGGTCTCCGCCTCGGCCGCGTGGCCGAGCTTCACCTTGTCCAGCTTGGTGACCCCGTCCACCAGCTCGCCGACTTCCTTGCCGAACTCCTCCTTGAGCCGGTCGAGGGAGTACTCGGTGTCCTCGACGGTGTCGTGCAGCAGGGCCGCGACCAGCGTCGTGGTGTCCATGCCCAGCTCGGCGAGGATGGTCGCCACGGCGAGCGGATGGGTGATGTAGGGATCTCCGGACTTGCGCCGCTGCTCCCGGTGCAGTTCCTCGGCGACATCGTAGGAACGCTGCAGCAACCCCAGGTCGGCGCTGGGATGCAACTCCCGGTGCACCGCTGCCAGCGGCTCCAGCACCTGCTTCACCGAGGCGGCGCGCTGGGCTGTGATCCGGCGGGCCAGCCGGGCGCGCACCCGGCGGGTCGCCGAGGGCGCCCTGGTCGCGGCGCCGTTCGTGGCGGGCTGGGTCGTGCCGGCAGGGGGTGCCTCGGAGTGGCCAGCCACCACGGAATCGAGCTCCTGGCTCACCCGCACCTCCAACTGCTCGGGCGGTCTCTGATCCCCCAGCCTAACTCGCGGGGCTCAGTCGCCGTGCCGGGACGCCGCCTGACGCCGCCGGCTAGAGGGTGCGCAGGGCGTGCACGGGAACATCGGGCAGCTGATTGCGGCCGCCGAGCACGGCCAGTTCCAGCACCACCGCCACGTCGGTGACCACGGCACCCACCTGGTCCAGCAGGGCACAGGCCGCGGCGGCCGTACCGCCGGTGGCGAGCACGTCGTCGATCACCGCGACCCGCCCCCCGGCCCGCACCGTCCCGGCCGGCAGCTCGAGGGTCTCCGTGCCGTACTCGAGCTGGTAGTCGATCCGGCCCGCCACGGAGGGCAGCTTGCCCGGTTTACGCACCAGGGTGACCCCGATACCCCGGGCGTAACCGAGGGCGGCGGCCAGCAGGAACCCGCGGGACTCCACGGCGGCGAGCGACTCGACCTCGGGGGCGAGTCGCTCGCCGAGCGCGTCCACCACCGTGGCGAAGCCCGCCGCCGTGCCGAACAGCGGCGAGAGATCGCGGAACAGGACCCCGGGCTCGGGGAAGTCCGGAACCTCCTCGATCAGGTCGAGCGCGTCCTCAAGGCGCATGTCGCCGTACCGAACCGCCCGCTCAGCGCTTCCGCTTACCGGTGGGCTTGCCCTTCGGCGCGGCGGAGGGCGCCTTCTGGCTCGCCTTCGGCGTGCGGGCGGGGACCGAGGCGGCCGCGGCGTAGGCTTTCTCCTTGCGCAGCTCGGCGGACAGTGCCTCGTCGTCGGTGGTGTCCAGGTCGTCCTCGGTACGGCCGGCCGCCGCCTTGCGTGCCAGGTTGGCCCTGCGCGCCGCCACCCGCTGGGCCTGATCCTTGAACTTCGGGTCCCGCATGGTCAGGTCGACCAGGAGCGGGGTGGCCAGCAGCACGGAGGACAGCACACCGGCCAGCATGCCGGTCAGCTGCACCAGCGCGAGGTCCTGCAGGGTGCCGGAGCCGAGCAGGATGTAACCGACCACCATCAGCCCGAGCACCGGCAGCAACGCGATCACCGAGGTGTTGATGGACCGCATCAGGGTCTGGTTCAGCGCGAGGTTCGCCGCCTCACCGTAGGTCCGCCGGGTCAGCCCGAGCAGGCCGCGGGTGTTCTCCTTGACCTTGTCGAAGACGACCACGGTGTCATACAGCGAGAACCCGAGGATGGTGAGCAGACCGATCACCGTCGCCGGGGTGACCTCGAAGCCGATCAGCGAGTACACGCCCGCGGTGATCACGACGTCGTGCAGCAGCGCGACGACGGCCGCGATCGCCATCCGCCGCTCGAAGTAGAGCGCGAGGAAGACGGTCACCAGCACCAGGAACACCCCGAGCGCGATCAACGCCTTCTCGGAGATCTCACCACCCCATGAGGAACTCACCGCGCTGTCGCTGATGGCGTCCACGGTGGGCTGGCCGTTCACCCCGAGCGGTTGCAACTGCTCGAACAGGGCCCTCTTGGCCTGGTCCAACTCGGCCGTGTTCAGCGTCTGCGAACGGATCTGCACCGCGGCCGCGTCCCCGATGCCGACCTGCTGTGCCTCGGTGGCCGGGATACCGAGCGCGCCGCTGAAGACCTCCTTGGCCTCGTCCGGCGTGATCTCGCCGCCCGTGCCCTGCGCGGGCATCTCGATCTGGGTGCCGCCGACAAAGTCGATGCCGAGGCTGAAACCCTTGATCCCGATCGAGCCGATGCACACCGCGATCAGCACCGCGAAAACCGCGTACCACCGCTTGCGGGCGCCGACGATGTCGAACGCGCCGGTACCGGTATACAGCCGCTGCAGCACGGAGTCCTTGGCCGGCCCCGGTTCGGGCTGGCCGTTCTTGCCGCTCTCGCCGGTCTTCTCCGGTTCCTCGACCGCCACGTCACGCCTCCTTCACGGCCGGGCCGACGCGTTTGGTCTGCCGGCGATCGGCACCCAGCCGCTGCACCGCTCCCAACCCGGAGAGCTTGGGACTGGACAGGGTCTTCGACTTCGCTATCAGTGCCACCAGCGGGTGGGTCACCAGGAACACCACGCTCAGGTCCAGCACCGTCGACATGCCGAGGGTGAACGCGAAGCCCTGTACCTCGCCGACCGCGAGGGTGTACAGCACCGCCGAGGCGAGGAAGAGCACGGCGTCCGAGGCGAGAATGGTACGTCGGGCCCTGACCCAGCCACGGGACACCGCCGACCGGAAGGTCTTGCCCTCCCGCATCTCGTCCTTGAGTCGTTCGAAGTACACCACGAACGAGTCGGCGGTGACACCGATGGCGATGATGAACCCGGCGACCCCCGCCAGGTCGAGGGTGAAGCCGATCCATCGGCCGAGCAGCACCAGGACCGCGTAGACGACCGTCGCCGAGAGGAACAGCGAGAGCACGGTGAGCACGCCGAGGATGCGGTAGTAGAACAGGCAGTAGATGAACACCAGCCCGATGCCGATACCGCCGGCGATCAGGCCCGCCTCCAGGGAGGACAGTCCGAGGGTGGCCGAGACGGTCTTGGCGTCCGAGGAGGTGAAGGACAGCGGCAGCGACCCGTACTTCAGCACCTCCGCCAGGTCCCTGGCCTCGCCCTGGGTGAAGTTGCCGGTGATCCGGGTCCGGCCGTCCAGGATCGCCACCTCGATGTTCGGCGCGGAGACGACCTGGGTGTCCAGCACGAACGCGGCCCGCTCGCCGACGTTGGCCGAGGTGAACTCGCCCCACTTGGTGGTGCCCTCGGAGTCGAACTCCAGGTTCACCTCCCAGCCGGGGCTGCCTTGCTGCGGCGGGTTGGCCGTGGCCTGGGAGATCTGGTCACCGGGGAGGAAGCTGGGACTGAGCACGTACTTCTCGGTGCCGTCCTGGTTGCAGGTGACCAGCGGAAGGTCGGGACTGTCGTTCCCGCGCAGCGGGTCCGACTCGCTGCACTGCAGCGTGGCCAGTGCCTGCTGCTGCAACTGCTGCGCCTGCGCGGCCGCGGCCTGATCCTGCGGGTCGGCCGGGACCAGCTCCGGGTTCTGCCGTTGCTCCTTGGCCTCGCGGATCTGCTTGGCGGTCTCCGCGTCGATGGCGCCGTCGTTGTTGTCCGGCTGCTGCGCGGGCTGGGCACCAGCCGGCGCGCCACCGCCGCCCTGCTGGTCCTGCTCGCCTTGGCCCTGCTCGCCCTCGGGCTGACCGGCCCCGGGCTCGCCGGAAGGGGGCTGGTTCGGCTGGCCTGTCGGCGGCGGTGCCTGCTGGCCGGCCGGTACCGCCTGGACCACCTTGCGGAAGTTCAGCCTGGCCGTCCGGCCGAGGTTCTTCGCCTGGTCGCCCTCCTCGCCGGGCACCGTGATCACCAGGTTGCTGCCGTCGACCACCACCTCGGCACCGCTGACACCGATGCTGTTCACGCGGGTCTCGATGATCGAACGTGCCTGCTGGAGGGACTCGCGGGACGGCTCGTTGCCGTCCGGCGTGCGCGCCGTCAGGGTGACCCTGGTGCCGCCCTGCAGGTCGATGCCCAGCTTGGGCCTCGGCTGCCCGTCGCCGGTGAATAACACCAGCGAGTACAACGCGATGACAATAAGGGCGAAGAAGGCGAGATAGCGTCCCGGGCGCATCTGCCCGGCCGGAGGTGCCACGGTCGGTCGGTCTCCTCGAACTGGGTCCTGTCAGCTGTCGGTGCCCTGCCCGTGCTCGACCGTCCGGTGAGACGGCCGACACACACGCAGCACCGAGACCCTACTCGGTGCTGCGTGAACCCAGCGTTGGGCCCTCGCCCACGGTGTCGCGGTGCGATGGCACGTGCGTGGGCGGTCAGGCTGAGGCGCACACTCCGTTACTTCTTGCCGTGCTCCAGCGGGGGCGCGACCTGCGCACCCTGCTTCTCCTCCTCGGCATCGGTGTCACGCTCGGTGTCCGACGACGAACTCGTCTCGATGGCCGCCTCGTCCTCGGCGTCCTCGACGCTGTCCTCTTCGAGCTCCGGGTTGATCTTCTCCCGCACAGCCTGACGCAGCCAGGTGGTCACCACGCCGTCCGCGATCTCCAGGTCGATGGTGCTCTCGTCACTGGCGTCGGCAACCGTGGCGTACATGCCGGACGTGGTCATCACCCGGTCGCCATCAGCCAGGCTGCTCTGCAGCTCCTGCTGCTGCGCCATCGCCTTCTTCTGCTTGCGGGTGCCCATGATGAGCGGAATCGCCACGACCAGCATCAGGAGCAGCGGCAGGAATAGGCCTTCCATAATTCTCCATTCAACGGACGTCCATGCCTCGGGTGGCGTCCGGTTTGTGTGGATGTGCTCTATCGAGTGTGCCAGGTGCCACCAAGGACGCCAGCATCCGGTGCTGGTCCCTGTGCTCCCCTTGCCCGTTCAGTCGAACAAGCTCGGCTCCGCCGCCGTACCCGCGGGCGGCCGCAAACCGAGATGCTCCCAGGCGGTCGCGGTAGCGACCCGGCCACGGGGAGTCCGGGCGAGCATACCCGCGCGGACAAGGTACGGCTCACACACCTCCTCCACCGTACTCGGCTCCTCCCCCACGGCGACCGCGAGCGTGGAGACACCGACCGGCCCGCCGCCGAAGGAACGCACCAGCGCCGACAGCACCGCCCGGTCCAACCGGTCCAGCCCGAGCTCGTCCACGTCGTAGACCTCCAGGGCGGCGCGCACGACCTCCTTGCTCGCCTCGCCGTTCGCGCGTACCTCCGCGTAGTCCCGGACCCGGCGCAGCAGCCGGTTGGCGATCCGAGGGGTGCCGCGGGAGCGGCGGGCGATCTCCGCGCCCGCGTCCTCGTCCACGGTGATGTCCAGGATGGTCGCGGCCCGGCCGACCACCAGCTCCAGCTCCTCGGGGTGGTAGAACTCCATCTGCCCGGTGAAGCCGAACCGGTCGCGCAGCGGGCCGGTCAGTGAGCCGGACCGGGTGGTGGCGCCGACCAACGTGAACGGGGCGATCTCCAGCGGGATGCTGGTCGCTCCCGGCCCCTTGCCGACCACGACGTCCACCCGGAAGTCCTCCATCGCCAGGTAGAGCATCTCCTCGGCGGGGCGGGCGATGCGGTGGATCTCGTCGATGAACAGGACGTCGCCCTCGGCGAGGTTGGACAGCATCGCGGCGAGGTCACCCGCGCGTTCCAGCGCGGGGCCCGAGGTGACCCGGAGGGTGGCGTCCAGCTCGGCCGCGATGATCATCGCGAGGCTGGTCTTGCCGAGCCCCGGCGGACCGGAAAGCAACACGTGGTCCGGCGGCACGCCCCGCTTGCGCGCGCTGGCCAGCACCAGCTCCAGTTGCTCGCGTACCCGCGGCTGCCCGATGAACTCCGCCAGCTTGCGCGGGCGCAGGGTGGTCTCGACTTCGTGCTCACCGCTGTGCGGTAGGGCGGAGAGGGCGGTCTCGTCGGCCGGTTCGAAGTCGGTCACCTGCTCATCGTGCATGGACCCCCCTACTGTTTCCGCCCGAGGGTGGTCAGCGCGGCCCGCAGGGTCGCCGAGGTGTCCGCGGCTCCGTTGGCGGCCAGCACCTTGTCGACCGCCTGCTCGGCCTGCTTGGCCGGGAAGCCCAGGCCGGCCAGCGCTTCCACCACCTCGGCCCGGACCGCGCCACCCGCCCCGGTGACGCCCGCGCCCTCCGGACTCGCCGCCTCGCCGGTGGCGGAGACCTTGTCCCGTAGTTCGAGGGTCAGCCGCTCGGCCCCCTTGCGACCGATACCGGGGACCTGGGTGAGCATCGTGATGTTGCCCTCGGCGAGCGCGTTGCGCAGCTTGTCCGGGTCGAGTACGGCCAGCGCGGCCAGCGCCAACCGCGGACCGATCCCGGAGACCGTCTGCAGCAGGCCGAACAGTTCCCTGGCTTCGAGCTCGGCGAAACCGAACAAGGTCAGCGAGTCCTCCCGGACCACCAGCGCGGTGTGCAGCAGCGCCTGCTCGCCCCGGCGCAGGGTGGCCAGGGTGGCCGGGGTCGCCTGCACCGCGAGCCCCACCCCACCGACCTCGACCACCACGTGGTCCAGACCTACGGACAGCACCTCGCCACGCACCGAGGAGATCATCGCCCACCACCCGTCGTACCGGTCCCGGTGTGGCCGGCCCGCGTCGCGGCGGCCAGCCGTGCCTTGTGCTTGCGGGCCAGCTCGGCGGCTCGCGCCTCGGCCTCGGCGACCCTGGCCCGCATCGGTTCCCGCCACAGGTGGCAGATGGCGAGGGCGAGCGCGTCGGCCGCATCCGCGGGACTGGGCTTCGCCGCGAGCTTGAGCAGCTTGGTCACCATGCCGGTGACCTGCGCCTTGTCCGCGCGGCCCGATCCGGTCACGGCCGCCTTCACCTCGCTCGGCGTGTGGAAGACCACCGGCAACCCCCGCCGCGCCGCGCTCAACGCCACCACGCCGCCCACCTGGGCCGTGCCCATCACGGTCCGCACGTTGTGCTGGCTGAACACCCGCTCGACCGCGACCGCCTGCGGCCGGTAGCTGTCCAGCCACTCCTCCACGCACTCGGATACGTGCAACAGCCTGGCGGACAGTTCGGCGTCGGCGGGGGTGCGCACCACATCCACGGCGACGCAGCTGACCGACCGGCCGATCCCGCCGTCCACGACGCCGAGGCCGCAGCGCGTCAGCCCGGGGTCCACGCCGAGTACCCGCATCGTGTCCTTCACCTGAACGTATCCCACCTCGACGCCGTGCCACGAACATCAGTTCGAGGCCGAACCCTACCGGCGAGCCGCCCTCCCGACGCTCAGGACTCGCCGGTAGGTGTTCACTACCCTTCCGGCCAGACCACGGCTTGGGCCAGCACGACGTGCTCGCCGTCGAAGGTCGCGGCGGGGCTGCCATGCAGTCGGTAGCCCTCGGCGATGGCCTCGCTGACCCGGCGACAGAACGCCTGGTCGTCCGGCCCGGTCAGCAGGCGGTAGCGGAGTTTCCCGTTCGGTGGCTCACTCATGCACCCATCATGCCGTCGAGGCTCACCAGGACCTGGACGGGTAGGTGATCGGAAGGGTAGCGGCCGCGCACGGTGAACGGGTTGATCGCGGCCTTGCGGGTACGCACGCCGGAGCTCGCCAGGATCCAGTCGATCCGGTCGCCGCCCTCCACCGGCTCCCGGTAGCCGCCGAAGGTGCCCCACGCCGGGGTCAGCCTGCGCTCGGCGGTGTGCCAGGTGTCGCTCAGCCCCGCTTCGGTGAGGATGCGGAAGGATTCGGAGTCCTCGGCCGGGCTGTTGAAGTCACCGGTCAGCACCACGGGCAACCCGGGGTCGAACCCGGTGATCCGCTCGGCGACCAGTTCGGCGCTGCGCTGCCGCGAGTTCTCGGATCGGTGATCGAAATGCGTGTTGACGTGCACGAACTCGCGGCCGCGGCGATCACGGAAACGCACCAGGGTCACCATCCGGACCACGGTGTTGCCCCAGGAGGTCGACCCGATCACGTTCGGGGTCTCGGAGAGCCAGAAGTGGTCGAAATCGACCGGCTCGACCCGGCGGGTGTCGTAGTAGACGGCCATGAACTCGCCCCGGCTACCGCCTTCCCTGCCGAGACCGATCCAGTCGTAGTGCGCCGGCAGGTCCGCGCTCACCTCCCTGACCTGGTGATACAACGCCTCCTGGACACCGAGCACAGTCGGTTGCTCCAGCCGCAAGAACCTGGCCAGCACCGGCCTGCGGTCGGTCCAGGAGTCCGGAGTGCCGGGCTCCGCACGGGCGTCGTAGCGGATGTTGAAGGACATGACGTGCAACTCGTGCCCGAAGGAGGGGCCGATCAGCCGCCGTCCCGGCCCGCGCGTGGGCTCGGCATGCGCCCCCGTGGAACCCGTGATTCCGGCGACGCCCACAGCCCCGGCGATACCGAGCGCGCCACGCCGGGACACCCCGGCCCTATCGTCCCGCACGACAGCCTCCCCAGTGGTTTCGTCCTCGACTACCGGTGGCGAGGCTGCCGGCCGCCCGTGTGCGGGGGTTCGCCGGCACGTGGCGAGGAAGCGAACACCCGCCCAACAACGGGCGGGCGTCCACTATGGACTCAGGGTCCGTCGACGCCGGGGGTCCAACTCTCCGGGACACCACTGACGGTGAGCACCGGCTGCCAGGCGGCGAAACCGTCCGGGGCGTGGTCCTCCCACGGCCACACACCTTCCGGCGTCGGCACGATCATCTGCACGGCTGGGAAGTCGCCATCCGGGTACACCAGGAACGCGCTGCCGAAGAACTCCGGGTAGTGGCCCTTCGCCACCTGCTCGAAAGTCAGTGGCACGCCCTCGAAAAAGTCCTCGTAGACCTTGCCGAACTCGAACCGCTCACCCGCGGCCGCCCGGTCCACATAGGCGTCGAGCAGCACCGGCGCGATCTCCTCGGGGAGGCCGACGACCACTGCCTCGGGAACCTCGTGCAGAGCCCAGGCACACGCGGTGAAGGCGTAGCCCGCCCCGTTCTCGTCCCTGCTCACCGAGATGACGGCGTTTCCCCGTTGCTCGCCCTGGGAAACAATCCACTCACGCAGTTCTTCCTCTTCTGAGGTCAGGATCTCGGCCGTCACGGCGGACATTCTGCCGTATCGATCCGCGCACGCCCAGTGGCTACGGCCGGGTAATCCCCGGCGAGTCAACCGACTTCGGCCAGCACCTCGTCCGAGACGTCGAAGTTGGCGAACACGTTCTGCACGTCGTCGCAGTCCTCCAACGCGTCGATCAGCCGGAACACCTTCTTGGCACCCTCGGCGTCCAGCGGCACGTTGACCGTGGCCAGGAAGTTCGCGTCGGCCGACTCGTACTCGTACCCGGCCTCCTGCACCGCGGAGCGCACCGACACCAGGTCGGTGGCCTCGGAGATGATCTCGAAGCTCTCACCGAGGTCGTTGACCTCCTCCGCGCCGGCGTCCAGCACGGCCATCAGCACGTCGTCCTCGGAGAGCCCGTTCTTCGGCATGATCACGACGCCCCTGCGGTTGAACAGGTAGGACACCGAGCCCGGGTCGGCCAGCGAGCCGCCGTGCCGGGTGAGAGCCGTGCGCACCTCGCTCGCCGCGCGGTTCTTATTGTCGGTGAGGCACTCGATCAGCACGGCGACACCGTTCGGCGCGTAGCCCTCGTACATGATCGTCTGCCACTCGGCGCCACCGGCCTCCTCACCGGCGCCGCGCCTGCGCGCGCGTTCGATGTTGTCCTTGGGCACCGAGTTCTTGTTCGCCTTGACGATGGCGTCGTACAGCGTGGGGTTGGCGTCCGGGTCGCCCCCGCCGGAACGCGCGGCGACCTCGACGTTCTTGATCAACCGCGCGAACAGCTTGCCACGCTTGGCGTCGAGGGCGGCCTTCTTGTGCTTGGTGGTGGCCCACTTGGAGTGGCCGCTCATCTCTCCTCCATGTCGTCGATTAGGTCCAGCTCGTCGCTACGCGCCCTGCACGATGCGCACGAACAACCGGTGCACGCGCTCGTCACCGGTGAGCTCCGGATGGAAGGCGGTGGCCAGCGCGTTCTGCTGCCGCACCGCGACGATCCTATCCACAGCGCCCTCGGCGGACGGGGTATCCGGCGCCCTCGCGAGTACCTCGACCCCGTCGCCGATCTTCTCCACCCACGGCGCGCGGATGAAGACGGCGTGCAGCGGCTCGCCGGGGATCCCGGTGAAGTCCAGGTCCTCCTCGAAGGAGTCGACCTGCCTGCCGAAGGCGTTCCGC
Organism: Amycolatopsis cihanbeyliensis; assembly: GCF_006715045.1. GTDB lineage: Bacteria > Actinomycetota > Actinomycetes > Mycobacteriales > Pseudonocardiaceae > Amycolatopsis > Amycolatopsis cihanbeyliensis. The sequence continues at coordinate 1,069,271 of NZ_VFML01000001.1, forward strand.
CGCACGACCATGTCCAGCCCGTCCAGCTGGTGCTGGTCCGGCCGCCCGTCGAGGGCCTGCTTGGCCAGCAGGATCATCCCGGCGCAGGAGCCGAAGGCCGGCATACCGGCGGCGATCCGCGCGCGCAGCGGCTCGAGCAACTCGAACGTGTCGAGCAGCCGGGACATCGTGGTGGACTCCCCGCCCGGCAGCACCAGGCCGTGCACGGCAGCCAGTTCCTCCGGTCGCCGGACGGCGACGGCTCGCGCACCCGCGCTCTCCAGCATCGCGGCGTGCTCCCGTACGTCGCCTTGCAGGGCGAGCACGCCGACCACGGGCCGTGCCGTCACCGCTGCCACACCTCGACCACGTCGGACTCCTTCCACCGATCCCGCAGGTCAACCCTACCGGCGCGGGAGGGCGGGCAGGGCCCCCGCCCTGTCAGGGCACGCCGAGTAGCCGCAACCCCGCCCCGGTTCCGGCCGCGGCGAGCACGACCACGATGAACGGAGCCTTGCGCCAGGCCAGCACACCGCCCACCAGCACACCGGCCGGACGGGCGAAGCCGGCGAACTCCTGCTCGACGATCAGCGCCTGCGTGGCCACCAGGGCGCCGAGCAGCACGACGGCGGAGGTGGCCATCAGCTTCTCCGCCCGCTCGGACAGTTCGACCCGCGCCCGCAGCACCGGCCCGGCGAACCGGAAGGCGAAGGTACCCACGCCGAGCACGAGGGTGGCCACCACCAGGGTCATCGGATCGGCTAGCACAGTGTCCCCCTGTCCGTCCTGTCCGCGCTGTCGGCCTTGTCGTTCACGCCGTCGTTCCGTCGCGGGCGCTTCCCGCCGGTACCGAAGGCCGTCAGCACGCCGCCCAGCGCCAGCAGCACGGGCAGCCCCGGGGGCAGGAACGGCGCCGTGGCCAGCGCGATGGCCACGCCGACCAGCGTCGCGCGCAGGGCCGCCGGGTCGCGCAGCGAGGGCAGCAACAGCGCCAGCAGGACGGCGGGGAACGCGGCGTCCAGGCCGAGCGCGGCGGGATCGCTGATCGCGGTACCGCCGAGCCCGCCGACCACTACGCCGACGTTCCAGCACAGGAACAACCCGATGCCGCAGGTCCAGTAGGCGGCCCTGCGCCGCTCGCCCTCCCGCTCGGCCAGCGCGAAGGCCACGGTCTCGTCGACCATCAGGTGGGTACCGGCCACCCGGCGGGCCCAACCGGTACCCAGCAACTCGCCCACCGCGAAGCCGAACGGGATGTGCCGGGCGTTGACCAGCAGCCCGGCGAGCACGGCCGCGGCCGGGTTACCACCTGAGGCGACGATCCCCACGAAGAGGAACTGTGCCGCACCGGCGAAGACCAGCAGGGACATCAGCATGGGCAGCCACAGCGGGAAGCCCGAACTCACCGCGATGGCACCGAACGAGGCGGCCACGACCGCGCCGGCAAGGCAGACCAGGCCGATGTCGCGGACCAGTTCCCGATCCAGTGTTCGTCGTATCGAACGCATTGATGTTTATACTGAACAATCTGGACACCGTTCGTCAAGCCGAACAAAAAGACTGCTGGAGCGAACACATGACCCACGAGGAGGCCCGCGGCGGCGCACCGCTCGAGGCGATCGCCGAGGCGTTACGCAGGCAGCGCGTCCGGTCGGGGCTGTCGCTCACCGAGGTCGCCCGGCGCGCCGGGGTGGCCAAGTCGACGCTCTCCCAGCTCGAGGCGGGGACGGGCAATCCGAGCGTGGAGACGTTGTGGGCCCTCGGGGTGGCCCTGGACGTGCCGTTCTCCAGGCTGGTCGAACCCCAGCGGCCGCGGGTGCAGGTGATCAGGGCGGGTGAGGGACCAGCGGTGGCCTCCGAGCGGGCCGACTACGTGGCCACCCTGCTTGCCTCCTGCCCACCGAACGCGCGGCGGGACATCTACCTGATCACGGTGGAACCGGGAGCGCCGCGGGAGTCGGAGCCCCATATGCCGGGCGTGGTCGAGCACGTCGTGCTCTGCTCGGGACGGGCGCTGATCGGCGTCACCACCGACCCGGTGGAGCTGGCTCCCGGGGACTACGTCGCCTACCCCGGCGACCTGCCGCACGTGTTCCACGCCCTGCGGCCGGGGACGGTGGCCGTGCTGGTCTCCGAGCACGTCTGACGCCCCCGCACGTGAGCGGCAAACTCGCCGACGTGAACGGCAAACTCACGTGCGTGGGCGGCCAACACGCGCGCGTGAGCGGCCAACACGCCGGCTGAGCTGGGGTTACCAGCCGCGCTCGGCGAGGCGGTGCGGCTCGGGCACGTCGTCCACGTTGATGCCGTGGTCTAAAATTGACAGGCTTCGTCTACGGTCTACGCAGAACATTATGGAAGGGCCGGGTGAGCTTTCGGGGGAAGCTCACAGCTTGCGCCGGAACCATCCCATCGAAATCATCACGTCCTGAGGTCCGAGTGCCGCCAGCGGCTCGGCGTGAGCAGCGGTGCGGCGAGGTCAGGGTGCGGAGCGAACACGGTGCTCCACCCGGTGGCGGCCGGTTTCCCCGCCTCGATCCACCGGTCGGCCAGTTCCCGCAACCGGGCTTGCAGCGGGCCGGTGTGCTCGGCTTCACCCGCAACGACGAGGTCGCCGGTATGCTGGATCCACGCCGCCGCCCCGTCCTGGACCAGCGCGGTCATCCCGGCGACCGGGTCGAACGAGTCGTCCTCGACGTAGGCGCGGGTGGTGCGCTCGTCACGGGCGGCAAGGTAGCAGGTCAGGTCGGTGTAGCCCTCGGCGCCGACCATGGGCGTGGCCCCGGCGAGGCGATGCACCGGCCGGGTAGCGATATCGTTTTCCGGGTCGTGGGCGGACAGGCTAGAAGGCCGCAGGCCTCCGGTGGCAGGCATGAAGTCCGCCCACAGCGCGATCTGACCCACCACCGTGCTGGTGTCGCGGCCGACGGTGAGGATGGGGTGAACCCCGGCGTGCGCGATCGGCGCCACGATCAGTCCGTCCTCGGCGAGCTGGGTTAGCCAGCCTTCGGGGATTCCCGCGATGCCGCAGGTGACGACGATGCGGTCCCACCGTCCCCGCTCGGGGTCGCCGCGGTAGCCGTCGCCGTGCACGATCCGGATCTGCTCGGCCAGGCCGAGCTCGGCGATCGCGACCGCGGCCTCGGTAGCCGCCGCATCCCCGGCCTCGACGGCGGTGACCTCGGCACCGGTGATGGCGTGGATGAGGGCGGCGTTGTAGCCGGTGCCCGCGCCGATCTCCAGCACCCGCAACCCCGGCCGCAGCCGCAACGCTTCCAGCATCCGCGCCATCACACTCGGCCCGGAGGAGGACGACATCGGCTGGCCCGGTGTGCGGCCGTCGTGGGTGACCAGCGAGTTGTTCGCGTAGATGATGTCCAGCAACTCCGACGGGGGCAGTTCACCCGGCTTGAGGGCGTGGCGGTCGGCGCGGAAGTAGAAGCTGCGTAAGAACGCGTGCCGCGGCACCGTGGCGAACGCGGCGCGCACCGCATCGGTGGTGATCGCTCCCCGCTCGCGCAACTCGTCGGCGTAGCGGGCCAGCCGGTCGTCCAGCTCGGGCGTGCTCGTCCAGCCGATCGTCATGGTGGGTGGTCCTCCTGGTCAGATGGTGATCAGTGGCCGGTACAGCAGCCGCGGGTCGAACGGCTCGCCCACCGGTACGCCGCCGGCCTCGACCCAGGCGTGCAGCGCGGGTGGCGGCGAGGCGGCACCGACCCGCCACATCACCGATCCCCCGGCCAGCCGGGCGGCGATCACGATGGCCACCGATCGCAGCAGACAGCCGTGATCGGACGCGCAGCGCAACGATACGGTGACCACGCTCGCCCGTGCCCGCGCGGCGCTTTCGGTGTCGACTGGGTGGGTACCGAGGCGAAGGACGCGCAGGATAGCGCCGACCCGGGCCGGGCGAGCCCGCGTCCCCGCCAGCACCAGCCGCGCCACGCCGACCGCGGCCACCGCGCGGACCCGCTCGGCGGCCGTCAGCGCGACCGGGGGTTCCAGCACGATCGGGGCGCTCATGCCCACCGCACCACCTTCCGGTCCAGCAAGTCCCTCAGCAGCCGGGCCGCGTCGGCACGAGCAGTGTCCTCACCAACACCGAACCGTTCGCGAGTCGCGGACACCGCGCCATCCAGGCCGCCGACCACCAGCGCGTCCAACATCACCGCCGCCGTGATGTTGAGGTGCAACACTCGACCGCGCGCATCAATCAGCGTGTACCCATCGTCCACGCGCGTGACCCGCACACCCCGCCCCGGCACGACAGACATCGGGGCGGTGCGGCCGCGGCGGATCAGGCGCATGCCCGCCCCCGGCTCGGCGGCGCGGTCGCCCGATCCAGGTCGCGTAGCCACACCTCGAGCGCGACCAAGTCGGTGACAAACCCGGGTGGTAACCCGCTCGGCCCGAACGCGGCGAGCTCGGTCCTGAGCCGGTCGGGATCGACCAGATCCAGCTCCGCCAGCCGAGAGTCGGCCAGCAGCGCCTGCACCTGGCCGCAGTGGGCGGCCCAGCCGCGGTAGAGGTCGTGGTTGTAGTGCCCCTTCGTCCGGCGTGCCAGCAGGTGCGCCGGAATCCGGTCGCGGAAAGCGTGACGCAGCAGCGGCTTCGGCCACCACGGATCGCCGCGGTACTCGGGCCGCACCGCCAGGCACGCGGACACCACGGCGTGGTCGAAGAACGGCATCACCGTCGGCACCCCGGCCGCGGTCATCGCGTCGGCGTAGAGCCTGGCGCGGTAGGCCGAGGCCTGGATCCGCACCACCGCCGCGTGCACCCCGGCATCCGGATGCACCGGCTTCGGCTCGACCTCGCCGAGCAGCCCGGCCAGCAACTGCTCGGCCTCGCGCGTGGCCCAGGGCGGCAGCAGCGGCGCGGCCTCCCACCCCACCAGATCGACTGCGGTCGGCGCCGGGTGGCGCAGGTCGGCGGCGGTGCGTCGCAGCCAAGCCGGGTAGCCGCGGCGGCGACACCGCGCGCCCAGCAGCGCCATTGTCGACACCCCGTGCAGCGCGGCGTGCCCGCAGACGGTCCGCCATGTCAACCGGCCCGCACCGCGGCCGCCGGGTAGCCAGGCCAGCGGAGCGAGCAGCACCTCATCACCGCCCTGCCCGTTGAGGTTCACCGCGATGCTGTGCTCAGCGAGCACCGTCGCCACATAGCGCTGCCGGGCGCCGCCCGCAGTGAAGGAGCACGGTTCGTCCATCCCCGCGCCGATGGGCCGGTCCAGGTCGGAGAAGAATAACGGAATCTCCTCCGTGCCCACCACGCGGTGCTCAAGGCCGAGCGTGCCGGCCACCCGGCGGGCCCAGACCACGTCGTCGTCGACGGGTGACGTGCCCGCGGTGGTGACCAGCAGCGGATCCGCCGCGGCTGTGAGGAAGGCCAGGGTCGTGGAGTCCAGGCCGCCGGAGGCCTGCACGCTCGCCCTTCCCGGCGCGCGGGCGCCGAGCCGGTCCCCGACGGCCTGGGTGAGAGCCTCGGCGAGCTCGGCGGCCCCGTCGGAGAGGCCACCGACGGGCTCGGGTGCCCGCCACCACCGCGCGGTCCGGATCCGGTGCCCGTCGACCACGAGCACGTGCCCGGCCGGGACCGGATGGACCCCGACGAAGGGCGACCGGTTCTGGCGCACCGGGCTGGGCATCTCCGGACTGGCCAGCTTCGCCGCCAGCCACGCCCGGTCCACCGGCGCATCCACCAGCCGGCGCAGCACATCCGCGTGACTGGCCAGCACCGGCACCCCAACACAGCGGGCGACGAACACCCGATGAAACCCGGCCGCGTCCGCCACCACACGCAGCCGCTCACCCTCGGCGAGCACCACGGTCGCGCCGCCGGTGGCCGCCATCAGCGGCGTGAACTCGCCGTCGTCGACCGCGCTGCGCACCGCGCTCTCCAGCGCAACAGGCCGAGGAACGGGGGCGACGGGCACAGCCACCGACACCGCGCCCAGCACGTTCACCTGCGGCGACGGTGTGTTCGAGTGGGTCACGATCCACGCCCGGCCCGACCGGTGCCGAGCCGCGACCAAGCCCTCATTGCCCAGCGCGGCTGTCACCGGCGCGGCGGAGGCGGTGTCCGGCAGCGCGCACCACCAGCGCGGCCTGGGGACGTTCGGTGTGGTTGTGCCGGTCATCCGGGGAAGTAGCCGCCAGCGTCCCCGTCATCCGAGCGGTTGCGCGAGTACTGGCCCTGCGTCACCGCGCCGAACTCGCCGACCTCGCTTACCTGCGGCGGCTCGTACTCGGCCTGCCGTTCCTGCTGCTGATCGGGATCCATCTACCCGTCTCCCTCCCCGCACCGGCACCTCGACGCCCGGAGCATGCGGACCACCGTCGCCCACGGAGGTCGCTTGCACAATCCGTCCCGGCGCACTCATCCGCTGTAACCGTACCGGGCCGTACCGACGATTTCGCCGGTTTGCCCACACGACCCCTCCAATGCAGGCAACTCCGGCAGGCCCGCGCGAACAGCTTGACCGCGCCAAGGCTGGTCCTCAGCCAGCAGATGGCTGCATGACGTCAGAGGTGTCACCCACCTGCCTGGCGCTGATCTTGAGGACCTGGGCGAGTTGCAGGCACGCCTGTCCGGGGTCCGCGGCGAGAGATGCCGTGGTCCAAGATTGACAAGACGTGAATCGACCGGCCTCCCGCCTGGGTGAGGTGCACCAACGCTCACCGTTGGCGCTGATGTCCGAGGACGAAGCGGGCGATCGCCCGGCTGTTACCAGCCCCGCTCTGCCAGACGGTGAGGCTCGGGCACATCTAAAACGTTGATCCCGACCATGGCCTCGCCGAGGCCGCGGGAGACCTTCGCGAGCACGTCCGGGTCGTCGTGGAAGGTGGTGGCCTTGACGATCGCCTCGGCCCGCTGCGCCGGGTTGCCCGACTTGAAGATGCCGGAGCCGACGAACACGCCCTCGGCGCCGAGCTGCATCATCATCGCCGCGTCCGCCGGGGTGGCGATCCCACCCGCGGTGAACAGCACCACCGGCAGCTTCCCGCGCTCGGCGACCTCCTTGACCAGCTCGTACGGGGCCTGCAACTCCTTGGCCGCGACGTAGAGCTCGTCCTCCGGCAGCGCGGACAGTTTGCGCAGCTCGGTCCGGATACTGCGCATGTGCGTGGTGGCGTTGGAGACATCCCCGGTGCCCGCCTCGCCCTTGGACCGGATCATCGCCGCGCCCTCGGTGATCCGCCGCAGGGCCTCGCCGAGATTGGTGGCGCCGCAGACGAACGGCACGGTGAAGGCCCACTTGTCGATGTGGTTGGCGTAGTCGGCAGGGGTCAGCACCTCGGACTCGTCCACATAGTCAACGCCGAGGGACTGCAGCACCCGCGCCTCGACGAAGTGCCCGATCCGCGCCTTGGCCATCACCGGGATGGACACCTTGTTGATGATCCCCTCGATCAGGTCGGGGTCGCTCATCCTGGCCACCCCGCCCTGCGCGCGGATGTCGGCGGGCACGCGCTCCAGCGCCATCACCGCGACGGCGCCTGCGTCCTCGGCGATCTTGGCCTGCTCGGCGTCGACCACATCCATGATCACACCGCCCTTGAGCATCTCCGCCATCCCGCGCTTCACGCGCGCGGTGCCGGTCTCCGGCTGGGTAGAGCTGGTGGTCTGGACGTCGGTCACGGCAGGAGCCTTTCCACGAAGAACGGGTTCACCGTTCAGCGTAGGCAGGACGTGGACCGCGCCCCAGTCCAGTGAGCGGCAATCTCAGCAGTCCACTTCGCCGGCCGCGCGGAGCAGGCCGTCCGCCGCGAGGGTGCGCGCGTACAACACGACCCGACCGGTGCGCTGGGCGCTGACCAGGCCCGCGGCCCGCAGCGCCCCCAGGTGCTGGGACACCCCGCCCGCGGAAAGGCCGGTGCGGCGGGCCAGTTCGGTGGTCGACGACGGAGCCGCCAACTCGGTGAGCAGGGTGGCCCGCCCGCGGCCGAGCACCGCGGCCAGCGCCCCGGCCGTCTCGGTGCCGCCCCGTTCCCACAGGGTGGCGATCCCCCGCGGCGGGTAACGCAACACCGGCTGCCAACGGGGGTCGACCTTGGAGAACACCCGCGGCCAGGAGAACACCGAGGGCACCAGCACCAGGCCACGCCCGTCCAGTGCGCGGGTGTCGGCAAGGTGCCGGTGCCGCACGCTCAACCTGCCCTCGCTCCAGCGCACGGCCGGGGCGAGATCGTGGAAGAGCCGCTCCGCCCCGCCGTCGGCGAGCAGCCGCGAGCGGTACAGCACATCGCCCTCGCAGAGCGCGCGAATCCGCGGCCAGTCCGGCCCGATCGCCACCTCCCAGTAAGCCGCGATCCGGTCGGCGAGCCGGTCGAGGCCACCCGCGGGGTCCCGGTACATCCGCCGCACCTCGGCGGTTCCTGTCGCCGGAAGCTCGTCCAACCCGGCACGCACCGTGGCGGGCTCGACCCGGCGCAGCACGGCCAGCTCCTGCGCCAGCTCGGGCAACGGTGACTCCGGTGTGGCCGCCAGGAAACCGGGCAGGTGTCCGGTGTGCCCGACGAGCTCGGTCAGCGGGGTGAGGTCGGGGCCGTCCCTGGCAAGCCGGGCCCTTACCCGCTTGATCCACGGCAGGTGCAGGGCATGCGCACCGGGTGCGCCGAGCACCCGGACGCTGGCCACGACCTCCCATACCGGTGAGATCGCGAAACGCATCCGGGCGAGGTCCTCCGCGGAGAACGCCAACTCGAGCACGTACAGCCCCTCTGTTCGACCCGGCGCGGGACTCCATCCAGGCTAGCTCAGGCAGCGCGTGGCGAAGGGGTGGCCGGCCTTGCCGGGAATGGCGATCAGGTGTGTGATCGAGGACACACCGACGTCGGCGCGAGGAGAGCCACCATGGCTGAGAAGCAGGGCAAGAACGGTGATACCGGAGCCGCGGTCGCTGTAGCCGACCCGCGCAACGTGCGCAACGTGGTCCTGGTCGGGCCGTCCGGGTCGGGCAAGACCACGTTGACCGAGGCACTGCTGGCCGCCGCCGGAGCCGTGGGCAGGCCGGGTTCGGTGGTCGAGGGAACCACGGTGTGCGACCACGACCCGGCCGCCGTCCGGCAGCAACGCTCGGTCGGGCTGGCCGTCGCGCCACTGCGGCACGGCGAGGTGAAGATCAACCTGATCGATACGCCTGGCTACGCGGACTTCGTCGGGGAACTGCGTGCCGGGCTGCGCGCGGCCGACGCGGCCTTGTTCGTGGTCTGCGCCGCCGAGGGCATCGACCCGGCCACCGTGGCGTTGTGGGAGGAATGCGCCGCGGTCGGCATGCCCCGTGCCGTGGTGATCGCCCGGCTGGACCACCAGCGCGCCGACGTCGACGCCGAGATCACCTCCTGCCAGCAGGCGTTCGGGCCCGGGGTGCTGCCGCTCTACCTGCCGGCGGGCGGCGGCAAGCAGGGGCTGATCGGCCTGATCACCAGGCGGTACTTCGACTACACCGACGGGTACCCGCCGAAAGTCGACGAACCCGATCCGGCCGACCTCGAGCGGCTGTCCGACGCCCGCAACGAGCTGATCGAGGGCATCATCGCCGAGAGCGAGGACGAGGGCCTGATGGATCGCTACCTCGCGGGCGAGGACATCGCCGAGGCGACACTGATCGCCGATCTGGAGACCGCGGTCGCCAGGGGGGCGTTCCATCCGGTGATCCCGGTATGCGCCACCACCGGGGTGGGCCTCGCCGAGATCCTGGACGGCATCGCACGCGCCTTCCCCTCCCCGCTGGAGCACGTGCCGCCCGAGGTGACCTCCCCGCAAGGAACCCCGCACGACGCGCTGCGCGCCGATCCGGACGGGCCGCTTGCCGCCGAGGTCGTACGCACCGCCGTGGACTCCTACGTCGGCAGGGTGTCGCTGATCCGGGTGTTCTCCGGGACGTTGCGGCCGGAACGCCCGGTGCACGTGTCCGGGCACGGGCTGACCGAACGGGGGCACGAGGACCACGACGCCAACGAGCGGGTGGCGCATGTCTACTCGCCACTCGGGGTCACCCTGCGCGAGGTGCCCTACTGCGTCGCGGGCGACCTGTGCGCGCTCACCAAGATCGGTTCCGCGGAGACAGGGGACACCGTGTCCGCCCCGGAGGACCCGCTGCTGATGCGACCGTGGCCGATGCCGGAACCCCTGCTCCCGGTCGCCGTGGTCGCCAGGACCCGCAGCGACGAGGACACCCTGGCGCGCAACCTGGCCCGGCTGGTCGCAGGCGATCCGACGCTGCGGCTGGAACGCAATGCCGAGACCAGCCAGATGGTGCTGTGGTGCATGGGCGAGGCGCATGCCGACGTGGTGCTGTCCCGGTTGCGAGCGGGCGGGGCGGAGGTGGAAACCGAACCGGTGCGGACCAGCCTGCGGTCCACTTTCGCCGGGCCGGCCAAGGGGAAGGGTAAGCATGTCAAGCAGTCCGGTGGGCACGGCCAGTACGCCGTCTGCGATATCGAGGTCGAACCGCTGGAGCGGGGTGCCGGGTTCGAGTTCCTCAGCCGGGTGGTCGGCGGCGCGGTGCCCACCCAGTTCGTCCCGAGCGTGGAGAAGGGGGTACGCGCCCAGTTGGAGCGTGGGCTGGTCGACGGGCACCCGGTGGTGGACGTCCGGGTGATCCTGGTCGACGGCAAGGCGCACAGCGTGGACTCCTCCGACGCGGCGTTCCAGACGGCGGGATCGATGGCGCTGAAGGACGCGGCGGCCAACGGGCGGATCGCCCTGCTCGAGCCGCTGGACGAGGTGGCGGTGAACCTGCCGGACGAGTACCTCGGCGCCGTACTCGGTGACCTGTCCGCGCGCCGCGGCCGAGTACTCGGTACCGAGGCCGACGACGGCGGGCGCACCGTGGTCAAGGCCGAGGTGCCCAGCACCGAACTGCTGCGCTACGCCGTCGACCTGCGCTCCCTGACCTCAGGGACCGCGCAGTTCAGTCGTCGGCACGCACGGTTCGATCCGATGCCGGAGGGGCAGGTGACGGCTCAGTAGCGGCAGGGCCGCCCCCGTCCACCACCAACTCGGGTTCGACGATCTCGAAGTACTCCGGCTGCGCCGCGGTACCGGCCAGCTTGAAGTAACGCACCTTGCGCCTGCGCCGCAGCGCCAGGGTGTCGCGAACCGCGTCGTTGTGCACCCGGCGCGCGATCACCACGCGGGACTCGGCGTCGGCGAGCTCGTCCGCGAGCGGGCCCGCCAACTTGGCCCGGTCCACGCCGGTCAGCGCCCGGGTGAGCGTGTTCTCGGCGAACTCCCGCTCGGCCCGCGGCGCGCCCTCGGCCCGCTCCGCCGCGGCCCGCAACCGAGCCGCCTCCCGCTCCGGCAACGCGCTCGCCGCCACCGCCCTGGCCACCACCGCACGGCGGGCCAGCGCGGCGTCCAGCGCGGCCCAGCCCGCGTCGGTGCGCACGTGCAGCCGGTCCAGCCGGTTGGCGGTGGCGAGCAGCCACAGCCCGCCGAGCACGATCAGTACCGCCAGCGCGGCGAGCACGATGAGCAAGGGGGTCACCGGCCGGCCTCCGCCACGGGTTCGGCGCTGACCCGGCGCGGGTCCGCGGCGATCGCCGCCTCGTAGACCCGCACCACCTGGGCGACCACGGTGGCCCAGTCGAACACGGCGACCCGCTCGCTGCCCGCCTCCGCCAGCCGCCGCCTGCGGTCGGGGTCGTCGAGCAACTCCCCCAGCGCCGTGGCGAGGGCACCGCCGTCACCCGCGGGCGTCAGCACCCCGGCGGCGCCGTCGTCCAGCACGCGGCGAAAGGAGTCGAGGTCGCTGGCCAGCACCGGGGTGCCCGCGGCCATGGCCTCGGTGAGGATCATGCCGAAGCTCTCCCCGCCGAGGTTGGGTGCGCAGTAGACGTCCACACTGCGCAGGGCTCTCGCCTTGGTCTCGTCGTCGACCTGCCCGAGCAGCTCGATGTGCTCGGACAACTCGGGGCCTGCCTGCCGGTACAGGTCCTCGGCCTCTCCCCTGCCGACCACCAGCAGCCGCAGCCCCGGCAGGTGGGTTCGCAGCCGGTCCAACGCCTCCAGCAGGACACCCATCCCCTTGCGGGGTTCGGTGAACCGGCCGACGAACCCGACCGTGCCGCCCTGCCTCGGGTAGCCGTCCAGCGGGACGGCACCGGCGTAGTGACCCACGTCCACCCCGTTCGGGATCTCCACGGCGTCCCCGCCGAGGTGCTCCACCTGCACCCGGCGCGCCAGCGCGGACACCGCGATCCGCGCGGTCACCTTCTCCAGCAGCGGTCGCAGCACCGGCTGGAAGGCCAGCAGGGTGCGCGAGCGCGGGGTGGAGGTGTGGAAGGTGGCCACCACCGGCCCCTCGGCCACCTTCAGCGCGAGCAGGGAGAGGCTGGGCGCGACCGGTTCGTGCAGGTGCAGCACGTCGAAGGCGTTGTCCCGGATCCACCTGCGCACCCTGGCGTAGGAGACGGGGCCGAACTGCAACCGTGCCACCGAGCCGTTGTACCGGATACCCAGCGCGCGGCCGGCGGGATGTACGAACGCGGGCAGTTCGGCGTCCTCGTCCGCGGGCGCCAGCACCGAGACCCGGTGTCCCCGCGCCAGCAACGCCTTGGCCAGGTCCACCACGTGCCCCTGTACTCCACCGGGAACGTCGAAGGAGTACGGGCACACAATGCCGATCTTCATCCTAGCCCGATTCGCCGAGGACCGCGCGCTGCTGGCGCTCCAGGTCGGCTACCCAGAACTTCTGCAACATATGCCAGTCGGCGGGGTGTGCGGCGATGTCCCCTGCCAGCACGTCGGCCAGCGCCTGGGTGGCGGCCGGGACCTCCTCCCGCGCGTTCACCCTGATCCGCGGGTGGATCCGCAGGCCCCACCCCTCCTCGGTGAACCAGCAGCCGACCGGCAGCAGGGCCGCGCCGGTGCTCGCGGCCAGCCGCGCCGGGCCGCCCGGCATCCTGGTCCGCTCACCGAAGAAGGTGACCGGGATGCCGGATGTGGTCAGGTCACGATCGCCGAGCAGGCACACCACCCTGTTCTCCCGCAGCCGCCGCAGCAGCGTGCGAAAGGACGCGGCCGCGCCCGCGGCGGGCACCACCTCGAACCCGAGGGACTCCCGGAACGCGACGAACCGCTGGTACAGCGACTCCGGCCGGAGCCGCTCGACGACCGTGGTGAAGCCGCCGGTGTGGCCGGTCAACCAGACCCCGGCCGCGTCCCAGTTGCCGGAGTGGGACAGCGCGAGCACCGCGCCGTTTCCCTCGGCCAGCGCGGCGTCCAGGTTCTCCACGCCGCTGGCCGACTGCTCCACCCGGTGCCGGACGCTGTCCAGGTCCATGGACGGCAGCCGGAACACCTCCTGCCAGTAGCGGGCGTACGAGCGCAGCGAACGCCTGGTCAGCTCGTCGAGCTCGGAGCCACCCGCCTGCGGCACCACCCGGACCAGGTTGCGCCGCAACTGCTGCACCGAACCGCCACCACGGCGGGCCACGAAGTCGGCGCCGAGGGAAAAGGCGGTGGCCGTCATACCGGCCGGCAGCATGCTGGTCAGCCGCCAGCCCGCCGCGTAGCCGAGTCCGCCGAGCCGTTCACCGAGTGCACTCACGTCTTGGCCTCCCGTGCCCCCTGCGCCACGGCGATCATCCGCTGCAGCAGTGTCACCACGGACAGCGCCGCCAGCAACCAGAGCGAGACCTCCACCGCGTGTGGCACCCCGAACCCCTGCAGCCCGGTGCCCGCCAGCGCGATGATCAACCGTTCGGCGCGCTCGATCAGTCCCCCATCGGCCGAAAGCCCCGATGCCTCAGCCCGAGCCTTCACATACGAGATCACCTGGGCCAGCACCAGGCAGACCAGTGCGGCGGCGCCTGCTCGTGCGGGCCCCGCACCGGCAAGACACCACCAGGCGATCGCGGCGAACAGCGCGCCGTCGACCAGCCGGTCACAGGTGGCGTCGAGGACGGCCCCGAACGGGGTGCCGTTACCTCGTGCCCGCGCCATCGCCCCGTCCAGCAGGTCGAGCATGGCGAAGCCCCACACCGTGAAGGTCCCGGCCAGCAACATACCGCGGGGGAAGAACACCAGCGCGCCGACCGCCGCCCCCGCCGTGCCCAGCACCGTCATCATGTTCGGCTTCAGACCGGCACGCACCAGGGCGACACCGATCGGATCGGTGACGCGGGAAATGGAGGCGCGCGCGAAAATGTTGAGCATTGGTCCTGTCCGGAGACGGTTCGTGGTTCAGGGCTCGGGCTGCTCAGACGTCGATGAGCTCGTGGTCAATGGGCGAGCAGCAGCCTATCGGCCCCCTGCTGAGACCCCGGCATGCGCCGCCGGTGCGTCCCCTGTTCGGTACGGAGCGGGCTTCAGTGCGGCTGCTCCGGTGGCGGCTCGCCGTCCTCCGCGGCCAGCGCGGCGGCACACTGCGGGCCCAGTCCGTTGCGGATCGCGGCGCTGATCTCACCGAGCATGGTCACCTGTTCGGGGGTCAGCACGTCGAAGAGGCTCTGCCGGACGGCCTCGACGTGGCCCGGCGCGGCTTCCTTCAGCGCCGCGAGACCCTCCGCGGTGAGCGAGGCCAGCGAGCCGCGCTTGTCCGTGGGGCAGGACCGCCTGTTGATCCAGCCGCTGGACTCCATCCGGGCGACCGCGTGCGACAGCCGGCTACGTGAGGAATGACACGCCTCGGCAAGCTCACTCATCCGTAGGGTCTGCCCCGGGGCCTCGGACAGCGCCACCAGCACCTCGTAGTAGGTGTGCGGCATACCGGAATCGCGCTGCAGCTGCCCCTCGAGATGGCCCCTGAGCATGCTGACGGCCGCGTTGAACGAGCGCCACACCTGTTGCTCGTGGTCACTGAGCCAGCGAGTTCCGGACATGACGTCCATCATACCCCTGGTTGAGCCCTCAATTAAAGTGCGTTAGCCTCTGGTTGAGGGCTCAATCAAGCGACCTGCATCGCAGGTCACCCACATACCTTTCGAAGGAGCGAGATCATGAGCGCACCCACCACCGAGATCCCCGGCTACGTCGCGGGCACCTGGGCCATCGACCCCGCGCACTCCGAGGTCAGCTACAGCGTGAAGCACCTGGGGCTGGCCAAGTCACGCGGCAACTTCACCGCGTTCAGCGGGCAGGTCGTCACCGGGGAGAACATCCTGGACTCCTCGGTGACCGCCGAGATCGACGCCGGTTCCGTTTCCACCGGCACCACCATGCGCGACGACCACCTGCGCACCGACGAGTTCTTCGATGTGGCCAACCACCCCACCATCACCTTCCGGTCCACCGGCATCCGCTCCGACGGCGAGGACTACGTGATCGACGGCGAGCTGACCTGGCGCGGGGTGACCAAGCCGGTGTCCCTGCAGGCCGAGTTGAACGGGATCGGCACCAACCCGGCCAACGACAACGCCACCACGATCGGCGTGTCGGCCGAGACCACCGTGAACCGGCGGGACTTCGGCATCGGGCCGGAGGGCAGCAGCTTCCTCGGCGAGAAGGTCAAGATCACCCTGGAGATCGAGGCCGCGCTGCAGTCCTGAAGCTCGCCGCGGTCCTGAGACTCAGTGCTCCGGCCAGGCCTCGGACAGCAGCGAACGGGTCTGGTCGAGCAACTGGGGCAGCACCTTGGTGTGCCCCACGACCGGCATGAAGTTGGAATCGCCGCCCCACCTCGGCACCACGTGCTGATGCAGGTGGGCGGCGATACCCGCGCCGGCGATCACCCCCTGGTTCATCCCGATGTTGAACCCGTGCGCGCCGGACACGCCGCGGATCACGGTCATCGCGCGCTGGGTGAACTCGGCGACCTCGACGGTCTCCTCCGAGGTCAGCTCGGTGTAGTCGGCGACGTGCCGGTACGGCACCACCATCAGGTGTCCCGGGTTGTACGGGTACAGGTTCAGCACCGCGTACACCGTGGTCCCGCGCGCCAGGATCAGCGCCTCGGCGTCGTCCATCCCGACCAGCCGGCAGAACGGGCAGCCCTGCGGCTCATCGCCTTCCGGCTTGTTCTCGCCCTGGATGTAGGCCAGCCGGTGCGGGGTCCACAGCCGCTGCAACGCGTCCGGGACCCCGACACCGTCCTGCCCGACGTACTCCGGTGGGGTGTCAGCGGGCAACGAACTCCTCCAGCGCCTCCGCGGTCGGGGAGGCGTTCTCCTTGCGGGCGATCCACTCGGCGATGGCCTCGACGGCGGTGGCAACCGCGACGCCGTTGATCTGGCCGCCGTCGCGGAACCGGAAGGAGACCGCGCCCGCCTCGACATCCTTGCCGCCCGCCAGTAACAGGAAGGGCACCTTCTGCGTGGTGTGCGTGCGGATCTTCTTCTGCATCCGGTCGTCGCCGGAGTCCACCTCGGCACGCACCCCCCTGGCGCGCAGGGCCTTCTCCACCCCGCGCAGGTGCTCGGCGTGGTCCTCGGCGATCGGAATCCCGACCACCTGCACCGGGGAAAGCCATGCGGGGAAGGCACCCGCGTAGTGCTCGGTGAGCACGCCGAAGAACCGCTCGATCGAACCGAACAGCGCCCGGTGGATCACCACCGGCATCTGCCGGGAGCCGTCCGACGCGGTGTACTCCAGCTCGAACCGCCGCGGGTGGTTGAAGTCGAGCTGGATGGTCGACATCTGCCAGGTCCGCCCGATCGCGTCGCGCGCCTGCACCGAGATCTTCGGCCCGTAGTAGGCGGCGCCACCCGGGTCGGGTACGAGCTCGAGCCCGGACTCCTCGGCCGCGGCCCGCAGGGTCTCGGTCGCCTCCTCCCATTCGCGCTCCTCGCCGATGAACTTCGCCGAGTCATCCCGGGTGGACAGCTCGAGGTAGAAGTCGGAAAGCCCGTAGTCCGCCAGCAGATCCAGCACGAAGCGCAGCAGCGACCGTAGCTCGCCCGGCATCTGCTCCTTCGTGCAGTAGATATGCGAGTCGTCCATGGTCAGCCCGCGCACGCGGGTCAGGCCGTGCACGACGCCGGACTTCTCGTACCGGTACACCGTCCCGAACTCGAACAGCCGCAGCGGCAGCTCCCGGTAGGACCGCCCGCGGGACCGGAAGATCAGGTGGTGCATCGGGCAGTTCATCGCCTTGAGGTAGTAGTCCTCGTTCTCCAGCGACAACGGCGGGAACATGGTGTCCGCGTAGTACGGCAGGTGGCCGGAGGTGTGGAACAACCCGCCCTTGGTGATGTGCGGGGTGTTCACGAACTCGTAGCCGGCCTCCTCGTGCCGCCGCCGCGAGTAGCTCTCCAGCTCGCGGCGGATGATCCCGCCCTTGGGATGGAACACCGGCAGCCCGGAGCCGATCTCCTCCGGGAAGGAGAACAGGTCCAGCTCGGCGCCGACCCTGCGGTGGTCGCGCCGCTCGGCCTCGGCCAGCATCTCGAGGTAGGCATCCTGCGCGTCGGCGGACTCCCACGCGGTGCCGTAGATTCGCTGTAGCTGCGGGTTGCTGTCGTCGCCGCGCCAGTACGCCGCGGCGACCCTGGTGAGCTTGAACGCCGGGATGTGCTTGGTGGTCGGCACGTGCGGGCCCCGGCAGAGGTCGCCCCACACCCGATCCCCGGTACGCGGGTCCAGGTTGTCGTAGACGGTCAGCGCACCCTCGCCGACCTCCATCACCTCGGAGGTGTCCACGGCACCCTGCTCGGACTTGAGATCGACGAGCTCGAGCTTGAACGGCTCGTCTGCCAGCTCCTGCCGTGCGGCCTCCACCGACTCCACCACCCGGCGGGAGAACCGCTGGGAACCCTTGATGATCTGCTTCATCCGCTGCTCGAGCGCCCGCAGATCCTCCGGGGTGAACGGCGCGTCCACCGCGAAGTCGTAGTAGAAGCCGTCCCGCACCGGCGGGCCGATGCCCAGCTTCGCGCCGGGGAACCGCTCCTGCACCGCCTGCGCCAGCACGTGCGCCGCGGAGTGCCGGATCACGCCGCGGCCGTCCTCGGTGTTCGCGGCCACCGGCTCGACCTCGGCGTCCCGCTCCGGGATCCAGGCGAGGTCGCGCAGGTGGCCATCGGGGTCGCGCACCACGACCACCGCGTCCGCGCCCTTGCCGGGCAGCCCCGCCTCGCGGATCGCCGTGCCCGCCGTAGTCCCGGCCGGTACCACCACACGCGGGGTGGGTTCGGCTGCGGGTGACAACGGCTGGGACACGATGGACTCCTTCGCGTACGCGATCTGACGAGTTGACAGTGTGATGCTAGCCGCCCGCCCCGACCGCGCTCGCCCCCGCCGGTCAGCGGATGCTGACGACCTCCTCGAAGTCCAGTCGCGGCAGTCGGTCGAACCACGGGTTGTCCCCCGGCTTGCCCAGATTGACGACGACCAGGGACCGCCAGCCGCTGCCGGCGAGGAACTCGCGGTCGACGCCGTCGGGGTCGAACCCGCTCATCGGCCCCGCCGCGAGCCCGGCCGCACGCACGCCGAGGATGAAGTAGCCGACCTGGAGCAGGGCGTTCAGCCGCGCCACT
This sequence comes from Amycolatopsis cihanbeyliensis, assembly GCF_006715045.1. Lineage (GTDB taxonomy): Bacteria > Actinomycetota > Actinomycetes > Mycobacteriales > Pseudonocardiaceae > Amycolatopsis > Amycolatopsis cihanbeyliensis. The sequence goes on from NZ_VFML01000001.1 coordinate 1,087,672, forward strand.
TCCGCCCGCCGCTGCGGGGCGTCGGCGAAGGCATCCCGTGCCTGGGGTTTGTGCGGAAAGACCTTCGGCAGCTGCTCGTGGAAGTCGATGTCCGCGGCGAGCACGACAGTGACCGGTGCACCGGCGGTCTTCGCCCGGTTGCCCTCGAACAGGTGCGGCTGCAACCGCTGCCTCGTCTGCTCGCTCCGCAGCACCAGCATCCGCAGCGGCTGGGTGTTCATCGAGGTGGGTGCCCACTTGACCAGGTCGTAGATGGCCGCGAGCTGCTCATCGGTCACCGGCTCGGGGCTGAAGCTGTTGGCCGTGCGGGCTTCACGGAACAGCAGATCCTGCGCCTGCGCGGCCAGTGCGAGCGTGTCGGCCGGAGTCGTGGAGGTCATGGGTGTTCCTTTCGGGTTGACGGACACTTCTAATTTAGTTGAACACTTGACCATATTGCCGCCCAAGGTGGTCACGCTCACTCCAGAAGGCAGTACCCCACCGCCAGACGGTCGCCCGCACTGCGCTCGATCAACTTGGTCCAAACGGCGGAGTTAGTCGCGACATCTCATTGGCAGAATCGAACATACAGGGAAGTCGCAAATAAAATGGGGAGGGCCACCAACTCAGCTCAACCACCAATTTGCTTTCCAAATCAAACGGCGGCACAAATCTGCCGCCGTGGAGGTATTCTGTGCATTTTGAACGAAAGAGACGACTGAGACTGGCGGGCTATACTGCCGGCATGGTCGCGGCGATATGCCTGATCGCTCCACCGGCTGCGGTCGCCGACGAGACGGCTCCGCCGGATGTCGCCGTCTCGAGCACCGATCATGTCCTGTATTGGAATGACGTACTCATCGACGTTTTCCGGAATCTGAATGGCACGGAAGGCGCACCAACCAGATTGGCCAGAACGGCAGCCATGATGCACGGCGCCGTTTACGACGCGGCCAACTCCGCACGATGCGTAACCGCGAGCGGCTGCCTCGGGCAGCCGTATCTGACCCGCGTTTCAGTACCGGACGACCCCGCACCGGATCCGAACAGCGCCATCGATTACGCCGCCTACCGAATACTGACCGATCTCTATCCGCGGAGTTCGTTCCCGCAGTTCGACTTCGACGCGAAACTGCGCACGGCACAGGAGACGATCCCGGAGGAAGTCACACAGGAGCAGCGTGACCGGGGTGCGTCCACCGGGAGCAAGGCTGCCCAAGTCATGGCCGTGACCAGGGCAAACGACCGTGCAGACGAGACGGTCACCTACACGCCGGGCACCCGTCCAGGCGACTGGCGGCCCACCGGATCTGGCCCGGCGCTCACCCCACATTGGGGAATGGTCCGCCCGTTCACCCTGGATACTCCCAACCATTTCCGACCCTCGTTTCCCGCGGGTGCCGATAACCTCGAGGAGGTGATCGGCTCGGAGACCTACCGGGCCCACCTCGCGGAGGTACGTCAGGTGGGCAGGCTGCACTCCCCCTCGCGTAGCGCCGACAAGACGGAGGCGGCACACTTCTGGGCCAACGACCTCGACGGAACCTACAAGCCGCCGGGCCAGTTGCTCGAGCACACCTCGATCATCGCGCGGCAGCTGCCCAGCCAGAACCAGTTCGACAACGCTCGGCTGTTCGCGTTGATGTCGATGGCACTCGCGGACGCCGGGATCGCGGCTTGGGACTCGAAGTTCCGGACTGACGTCGACCTCTGGCGACCGGAAACCGCGATCGCGCTGCATCCCACCAATCCCGAGCCGAACTGGGAACCCGAGTCGCGGGCGCTCGACGGGGAGACCTTCTCACCGCCGTTCCCCGCGTTCATCTCCGGGCACGCGACCTTCGCCGGAGCCTGGGCCGGGGTCATGAAACGGTACGTGGGCACCGACAACTTCAGCTGGACGGCGACCACCGACGATCCGTTCGCGGAAGGAGTGACCCGCTCGTTCACCACGTTCAGCGGGGCGGCCGAGGAGAACGCTATCGGCCGGGTCTGGCTGGGGGTGCACTACCGGTTCGACGGGGAGTACTCATTGGTCACCGGGGACCGGGTCGCCGGATGGGTGATCGATCACTTCCTCGGCGGCGACCCGACGCTGGGCGCTGACTCGTTCGAGCGGACGGTCACCGCCGGGTTCGGCGAGGCGGACGCGGGCGGACCATGGTGGACCGGTGGGCCGGCGGACGCGTACGCGGTGAACGGCGGCGCCGGCCGGATCAGCACACCCGCGGGTACGGGGCGCAGCGTGTACCTCAACCGGATCCGTTCCACCGACACCGACCTGCGGTTCGCGGTCAGCACCGACAAACCAGCCACCGGGAACGGGATCTACTTGACGGGTGTCGGACGTAAGGTCGCGGACGCGGGTACCTACCGGGCGACCGTGACCATCCGGCCGGGCGACGATGTCCGGCTCCAGTTGCGACGAACCGACGGGACCGGTGCGGAGACCCCGATCGCGACCGAGCAGCAGATCGCCGGCCTCAGCTACGAGCAGGGCACGGTGCTGCGGGTCCGGCTCCGGGTCGTCGGCACGGGGCCGACCACGGTGCGGGCCAAGGTCTGGGCCGACGGTTCGGCCGAACCGGCCTGGCAGACCAGCGCTACCGACCGGACCGGGGCGCTCCAGGCCGCGGGGAACGCCGGTGTCCTGACCTACCTGTCCGGGTCGGCCACCAACGGCCCGGTGACGGTCGAACTCGACGAGGTCGACATCCAGCGGGTGGCCCCCTAACGCCGGCCGAAGTAAGGGGATGTGTGCGTGCCGGGTTCGGCGCGCACACATCCCCTTCGGCCATCGCTCAATACGCGCCCTGGCCGACGACCACCGCACGCACCGTCTTCCACAGGATCACCAGATCCATGGCCAGGGACCAGTCCTCGACGTAGCGCAGGTCGAGCCGGATGCTCTCCGCCCAGGTCAGATCGCTGCGACCGCTCACCTGCCACAGGCCGGTCAGCCCTGGCTTGACCAGTAGCCGCCGTTGTGCGTCCGACGAGTACGCCTCGGTCTCCTCCAGCAGCGGCGGGCGCGGCCCCACCAGCGACATCCGTCCGGAAAGGACATTCCACAGCTGCGGGAACTCGTCGAGGGAGTACCGGCGTAGCAGGGCACCGATCCTGGTCACCCGGGGGTCCTGGCGCAGCTTGAACAGCGGCCCCGCGGCCTCGTTGTGCGCCAGCAGGTCGTCCCGCACCCGGTCGGCGTCCACGACCATCGTGCGGAACTTGAGCATGGTGAAGGTGGCACCGTCCCTGCCGACCCTGCGCTGCCGGTAGATCACCGGTCCCCGGTCGCCGAACTTGATCGCCAGCGCGATCAGCAGCAGCAGCGGGCCGAGCATCGTCAGCAGCAGGGCGGAACCCGCGCGGTCCACGATCTCCTTGACCAGCCTGCGCCCCCCGGTGAACTGCGGTGCCGCGACCCGCACCAGCGGCATCCCGAACACGCCGGAGACGTTCAACCGGGGGCCGGCCACCTCCATCAGCACGGGTGCGACCACCATCTCGGCCGAGGTGTTCTCCAGATCCCATGCCAGCCGTTGTAGCCTGCGCGGGCTCCAGTACCGATCGGCAGTGATCGCCACCACCCGGTAGCCGCCCCGCTGCACGTGGTCGGCCAGTTCTTCCAGGCGCCCCACCACCGGCACCCCGTTCACGTCACCCTGGTCCTGCGTGCCCTCGGGGGTGCAGACGGCTTCCACCCGCCAGCCCATATGGGACACCAACCGGGTGCGCTCGATCAGCTCCCGCACTGTCTCCGGGTCACCCGCGGCCATCACCGGCAACAGGCACCGGCCGCGCCTGCGGGCCAGGTGCAGCAGGCGGCGCAACAGGTACCGCTGGGGCAGCAACAGGGCGGCCAGCGCCGGCATCACCAGGAAGACCCACGGTCGCACGTCCAGCGCCCCGAACAGCAACCCCGCCATCGCGACGACCACCCCGGCGGCAAACAGCCCCTTGCCCAGCCTGCGGAACTCCTCGGCGCCCTCACCGAGGACCTGCTGGGTCCAGGCACGGCCGGCGGGCAGCGCCAGCAGCACGGCGCAGGCGACGCCGAGACCGATCAGCACGTGGTCGGTCCGTTCGGCGGCCGCGTCGATCACCGCCGCGCTCACCGCGACGAGCAGCAGGGTGGACAGTGCGTCCCCGCCGATCACCCAGGCACGGTAGCGACGTTCCCAGGCCATGGTCGGTGGTCGGGTCGTGGTCCGGGGCGCGGTATGCCGGGCCGGTCGAAGCGCGGCGGACGGCACGGGACGTGCGGCGCTGGGGGCGATGCGTGGCGATATGCCTTCGGCGATGGATGACGAGCGCGCAGACTCGTCCATAGACCCTCCCGGTTGGCAGACAGCGACTCCGCAGAGTAACTAGCCGTGTTGCACACTCAGTAATCACTTCGGGCGACACACGACCTGGTATCGGTGGCTTCCGAATCGGCGTTACACCATCACGAACGAGCTTTCGTTGCATGGGACAAGGGGATAATGCATGCTAATGGTAACAAAATGATGACGAAGAGTGATCATCGTCATCAGGCAACAGCTACCCAAAGTAGTCAGTAATTCCCTGCGCAGCGCGCTGCTGAACCCCACGACCGGGCCACCACAATGGAACAACCCTCGTGCCCGGCGGGTAGCGAGCGGGCTTCGACTGGATAACGAGTCGCCGGCGCCGTGGGTCACTCTGCCGTCGCGGCGGGGAATTGTCGGACGCGGGAAGCGTGTTGTACGCACATCCGGCGCATTGCCGGAACTCGTGACAAAAGAATAACGGCCCGCACTCGTTTCGAGTACGGGCCGGACCTCAATGGTGGGCGATACTGGGATCGAACCAGTGACCTCTTCGGTGTGAACGAAGCGCTCTCCCGCTGAGCTAATCGCCCCCTCGCGGTGTGAGAACAGACTGTACCGGACCGGTTTCGGTGGCCGAAGGGCGGGGTCCCTGCAACGTTCGGGGGCCGACAAACGGGTGGTTCCGCCGAGCACGGACCGCGCATTGATCGGTACGGAGCGAAGAACCCCGTGCTCGCGGGGTCCTGCCTGATCGAGGGGGAGCTATGTCACGTGCGGCATTCGCGGGACAGTGCTATCGCGCGGGCGCCGAACCGAGCAGTATGTAGGGCGTGGACGATCAGTGAGATCACACACCGAAGGGCGGGATTGCCGGCGAGGTTGACGATGCTGGGTCGAATGGACCAACCGAAGACCCCGTACGGGTGATCTACGGCGAAACGGCGAGCCAATCGCCCCCCAGCCACGTCTCACCGTCGGAACTCGGCCAGACTGGCCGGAAGGGAGCAGAAGGGTTAGGACGATGCGAAACGATCACGTGACGCTCCGCTCGACGGCGGTCTTCGACCTGCTGGCGCCGCGGACCCCCGCGGTTCCGGTCAAAGTGGAGCTGCGCTACGACACCCGCGATCCGTACGCCGTGGTCGCCGCGTTCCGGACCGGCCGGGCAGGCTGGGTGGAATGGGTCTACGCACGTGACCTGCTCGCCGACGGCCTACTCGCCGATGCTGGAGACGGCGATGTGCGGATCCGCCCCTCGGTCGAGGACCCCGAGTCGGTGCTGATCGAGCTCAACTCCCCGTCCGGGCACGCGATGTTCGAGGCCTCGGCGCAGGAGCTCGCGGATTTCCTGGACCGCACCTACGACGTGGTCCTGCCGGGCAACGAGCACCTGTGGGTGGACGTGGATGACGCGCTGACCCACCTCATTCCCAACGATTTGAGCTGATGACAACGGGCGGACACGCGGTGGCCACCCCCATGTGACCGCCGGATCGGCGGTCCGATAGAGTTCTACGCACACCACGACAACGGGTCAGCGACTCGGAGTCACGGAATGCGGACGTAGCGCAGCTGGTAGCGCATCACCTTGCCAAGGTGAGGGTCGCGGGTTCGAGTCCCGTCGTCCGCTCGACTGCGGCGGCACCCCGCAGTTGGATCGGGTCTGGTGGGAAATGTCTCCGGCACGGTCCATCGGAACACGGCGGAGTGGCCGAGTGGTTCAGGCAAGGGCCTGCAAAGCCCTGTACGCGGGTTCGATTCCCGCCTCCGCCTCGCGCGATTAGCTCAGCGGGAGAGCGCTACCTTGACACGGTAGAGGTCACTGGTTCGATCCCAGTATCGCGCACCATCTGTTTCCCCAGGTCAGCGACCCTGTTCCCGATCATGAGGACAGGGCCCTCAGTGATCAAATGGCGATGAAATGGCGATCAACTTCGGGGCCTGCTGCACGCGAAGCTGATCGCAGGTGGCCCGCAGGTGCGGAAACCACGACACCAACTGGGCCTGCTCGTCCACGGAAAGCGCGGCCAGTGAGGCCAGCCAGCGGACTTCCAGGGCCTGGATGATCTGGCTCAGCATCGCCGGGGTCACGTGGTCGTAGATCCGGGCGATGCCCTTCATCTTCTGGCCCAGCCTGGCCCGGCGGGCCATCTCGGGGATCGCGTCCTCGGTCAGCCACGTGGTGTGGCTGTGCCGACCTGAGGTTCCCCCGCTTTGCCGGGGACTGGTCTGCCCCGGTTTCGTGGAGTCGGGTTGCTGGATTTCATGCCACGATGGTTGTGTTCTCGAACTCTATCGGAGTGAGCCAGCCGATGCTGCTGTGGCGACGTTGGCGATTGTGCCAGATCTCGAGGTACTCGAAGATCGCGTTGGCCAACTCGACCCGGGTGCGCCACCGATGGCGGTCGAGCAGTTCGACCCGCATGCGCGACCAGAACGATTCCATCATCGCGTTGTCGTAGCAGTCGCCGACGCTGCCCATCGACGGCACGAGCCCGGAGTCCTTCGCGCGTTTGGTGAACGCCTACGATCCATATTGGACTCCCTGATCAGAATGGATGATCGTGCCAGACTGCGGCGCCCGGTTGTCGATGGCCATGCCGAGCGCGTTGGCCACCAGGGCTGCGGTGGGTGAAGAATCGATGGACCAGCCCACCACGCGGCGGGAGTAGACATCGAGCACGACCGCGCAGTAGAGCTTGCCCTCGCGGGTGCGATGCTCGGTGATGTCTGTGCGCCATGTGCGGTCCGGTCCCGTGGCGGTGACATCACGGTTGACCAGATCCTGGACGATCTCGTCGGGCTTGGCGTGCTTCCACCGCGGCCGTCCCATCGCGCCAGCCAGGTAGGCGCGGCGCATCAGCATCTCCACCGCCCCATGGCCGACAAGGATCCCACGTCCCAGCCGCAACTCGGCGTGCACGCGGCGTGCGCCGTAGCGGCCCTGGGAGCTCTGGTGAATCTCGGTGATCAGATCGGTCAGCCGAGCGTGCCGGATCGATCGGGCGGACGGCGGACGGGAGCGCCAATGATAGAAGCCCGACTCCGATACTTCCAGCACCCGGCACGCGAGCTGAGCCGGCAACCCCTCCTCAACCATCGCCGCGATCGCGGCGTACCGATCTTTTGGGGGCACCGCCTCCTTCTTCAGCAGCTCGGTCACCCGCCGGTGCACCGCCACCTCGGTCTCCAACTCAGCGATCCTCTTCTTCGCGGCGGTCAACTCGGCCTTCTCCCCACTGCTCAACCCCGACTCCAGGCCCCGGTCGATCCGATCCTGCCGCCGCCAGGCGTAGATCGTCTGATCACTGATCCCCAGATCATGCGCCACATCGGCGACCTTCCGGCCGACCTCGATCAGGTCGAGCACCTTCCGCCGGAACTCCGGCGGATACCCACGTCGTCCCCCACCACCCTCTCAAGATCAAGTGGCATAAGAATCCAACAATCCGACTCCGTCAACCCGGGGCAGACCAAAGTCGCCGGACAACCGGGGAAGCTCACGGGCAGGTAACAAGCGCAAACCCGCCAGCCGGTCGGGCGTCTGGCCAAGTGTCACAGCACGACGAGGACGCCTCCTCATGCTGCCAAGGTCGCAGCGGCGCTTTGCTCCCCGGGCGCGGTATCCCCGTCGGCCGGGCGGCGAGCCGCCTCCGCCTGGAACTCAGCGCGAATGATCTGGACACGGACCCAGATGCCCGGCTACCACGCGGCGGCCGAGCACGTCCGGCACGCTGTCCGTGATGAGCCGGGTGCGGCGCATGCACCCGCCACCAGAGAAACGGCAACCTCGGATGCACCAGCACCCACCCACACCACCGTCCCTCGCGATCGCAACGGCACCTTCGAACCAGCCATCGTGCGGAAACGGCAACGCCGGCTGGACGGGCTCAACGACGCGATCATCTCCCTGTATGCCCGCGGGATGACGGTGCGCGACATCCAGGCCCATCTCACCGACATCTACGGGGTCGACGTCTCACCCGATCTCATCTCCAAGGTCACCGACGCAGTGGCCGGGGAGGTCACCCAGTGGCAGAACCGGCCCCTCGGCTCGAGGTGGGCGGTGCTGTTCGTTGACGCCCTCTGGATCAAGATCCGCGAGGGCCAGGTCACCAACCGCCCGGTCTACGTCGTCGTGGGCGTCGATTTCGGCGGCGCGAAACACGTCCTGGGCAGGTGGGTCGGCAAGGACGGCGAGGGCGCTAAATGCGTCCTGCAGGTCGGCAGTCGCCACGCGCACATTCTCGACACGACCGTGAACCCGGACGGCCGTGGACCGCTCAGCAGGTCCGCAACCTGGCGATGGATCTCGATGATCGCGCAGCGGAACTCAGGTTCCTCGTTCGCGACCCCGGGCGTCAGTTCACGGAGTCGTCCGACTCCGTCCTGGCCGACGTGGGCATGGAAGTCGTGAGGACTCATCCTCACGGTCCGAGGGCAAACTGTTTCGCCGAGCGATTTGTGCTCACGGCTAGAACCGAGGTCTCACCGCAGCCGCCAGCTCCGTCCTCCCCAGCCGGACCATCCCGTCGCCGGGCTCGACCACAAGCTAGTCGCTCGTTGACCAGTCCTTGGCGGACAGCCCGTTGACGGGGATGGTGTCAGGGGTGTGGGTCATGGCTGTCGTTCCCATCCTCGGTGCGGGCTTCGGCTGCCCAGTTGGGTGTCGCGGCTTCGGTAGACGATGTACGGCCGGGTCAGGTAACCCAGCGGCATGGAGAACACGTGCACGAGGCGGCTGAACGGCCAGAACGCGAATAGTGCCCAGGCGGCGAGTGTGTGGAGTTGGAAGCCGAGGGTGGCCTGGCGCATCAGGCTGGGGTCGGGTTGGAAGTAGAAGATCGACCGGAACCAGGGGGAGACCGTCTCGCGGTAGTCGTGGGGGTGCTCGGTCAGATTGCCCAGGACGGTGGCGCCCAGGCCGAGGCCGATGGTGCCGACCAGCAGCACGTACATGATCTTGTCGTTGCGTGTGGTGCTGGAGAACACTGGTCCCACGGTGCGCCGGCGGTAGATCAGGATGGCCGCTCCTGCCAGTGTGCTGAATCCGGCGATCACGCCCAGGACGACGGCGATGGCGTGATAGGCGGTCTGGCTGATGCCGAAGGCTTGTGTCCAGGATTTCGGAATGAGGAGGCCGCCAACGTGGCCGATCACGACGATCAGGATGCCGAAGTGGAACAGTGGGCTGCCCAGGCGCAGCAGCCGGCTTTCGTAGAGCTGCGACGATCGGGTCGTCCAGCCGAACTTGTCGTAGCGGTAGCGCCAGATGTGGCCGACGACGAACACCGCGAGCGAGACATACGGCACGACGGCCCACAGCAGGATGTCCAGCGCGCTGAGGTGTCTGTCTGCGATGTCCTGCGCGGCTGTGGGCACGGTCATCGGGAGGCTCCTTCGGCGCGTGGCATGTACTCCGGCGGAGCGAACGGCGCCAGGCCGACCTCCTCTTCGGGCGGGCCTTCCGCGGCCAGCCGGGCGACGGCCTCGTGCTCCCGCTTGCCAAGGGGCGGCAGGGTCGCCGAGACGGACTCCAGCACAGCCGCCCAGGGGGAACTGGCCTCGCGCAGCCCCAGCCGGATCAGTTCCAGGCCGGCCCGGTGTTCGGTGAGCAGACGCTGCCCCACGACGGGGTCGCCGGTGGCCGCGAATTCGAGCACGACCGCGAGGTGATCGGGTAGTTCGCTGTCGCCAAGTCGCTGGCCGGCGGCCTGGTAGGCGTGCTTGAAACGCAGCAGGGCCATACCGCGTTTGCGGGTGTCGCCGTAGGCGAAGTAGGTGAGATAGGGGCTGAACCGCTTGCGGTGGTCGAAGGTGGCCACGTAGTCCGCGGCCAGTTCGATCAGCGGCGTGGCGTCGATGTGGTCAAGGAACGCGGTCAGCGGTGCGCCGAGCGGATCGGGTAGGGCGCGCGTGGCGGTGCGCAGCAGGGGACGGTGATCCAGGAGCCACTGCTCGGGGTAGCTCAGCAAGAGCGACTGGGCCTGCCAAGCAGTCCTCCGGACGGGATCGGTCGTCATGGCTTCGGGTCCGTTTCGGCGTTGTGGCCGCCGTCTTCGGGCGGCCGGGGCGGGAACAGTCCCTCGGGGTGTCCCTTGCCATCCCAGTTGAGCAGGTTCACCCGGCCACGCTTGTCCACGGGCGCGGCCGCTGTGTCAGCGCTCTGCCGGTCGCGCAGCATGTGGAAGTTCTCGACGGCGATCGGCGCGGGGCCGCCCGAGCTCTCCCCGAACGGTCCGGAGCCGCCCATGCCGGGCCCGCCCTCGTAGTCCAGGCTGCACTCGGTGGCCAGTTCCTCCAGCCCGTGCGCCTGCTCGGCGTGCGCCGGGGGTATGACATAGCGTTCGTCGTACTTCGCGAGCGCCAGCAACCGGTACATGTCGTAGACCTGCTCGCCGGTCATGCCCACCTTGTCCGCGACGGACTCGCGCGGTTCGCGGCCGAGGTTGATGTCGCGCATGTAGCTGCGCATCGCGGCGAGCCTGCGCAGCACGTCGTTGACCGGCTCGGGATCGCCCGCGGTGAACAGTTCCGCGAGGTACTCGACGGGAATGCGCAGGGCGTCGATGGCGGCGAACAGATTGCCGTGGTCCTCGGCGTCGTGGCCGGTGTCGCGCACGATGTCGACCACGGGTGACAGGGGCGGGATGTACCAGACCATCGGCATGGTCCGGTACTCCGGGTGCAGCGGCAGCGCGACCCGGAAGGTGTTGATCAAAGTGTAGATCGGGGACCGCTGGGCGGCCTCGATCCAGTCGCGCGGAATCCCGGCGTGCCCGGCTGCGCGGATCACCTCCGGGTCGTTCGGGTCCAGCAGGATCTCCCGCTGTGCCCGGTAGAGGTCCTGTTCGTCGGGAGTCGAGGCGGCTTCGGTGACCCGGTCGGCGTCGTAGAACACCAGGCCGATGTAGCGCAGCCTGCCCACGCAGGTCTCCGCGCACACCGTGGGCAGCCCCACCTCCACGCGCGGGAAGCAGAACGTGCACTTCTCCGCCTTGCCGGTGCGGTGGTTGAAGTACACCTTCTTGTACGGGCAGCCGGATACGCACATCCGCCAGCCGCGGCACCGGTCCTGGTCCACCAGCACGATGCCGTCCTCGCTGCGTTTGTAGATCGCACCAGAAGGGCACGAGGCGGCGCAGGAAGGATTGAGGCAGTGCTCGCAGATCCGGGGAAGGTAGAACATGAAGGTCTGCTCGAACTCGAAACGGACCTTGTCGCCGATGTTCTTGAGTAGCGGGTCCAGATGGCCGTGGTCTGGCGCGCCACCGAGATTGTCGTCCCAGTTCGCCGACCAGGTGATCTTGGTGTCCTTGCCGCTGATCAGTGACCTGGGCTTGGCGACCGGGGTGTGTTCCTGCAGCGGGGCTGTGGTCAGGTTCTCGTAGTCATAGGTCCAGGGTTCGTAGTAGTCGTCGATGCCGGGCATCTTGGGGTTGCTGAAGATGGTGAGCAGCTTGCGGAGCCGACCACCGCCTTTCAGCCTGAGGCGCCCCCTGCGGTTGAGTGTCCAGCCGCCGCGCCAGCGTTGCTGGTCTTCGTAGGTGCGCGGATACCCTTGCCCTGGGCGGGTCTCGACGTTGTTGAACCAGACGTACTCCACACCGGAACGGTTGGTCCACGCTTGCTTGCACGTGACCGAGCAGGTGTGGCAGCCGATGCACTTGTCCAGGTTCATCACCATGGCCATCTGCGCCATCACCCGCATCAGTACTGCACCTCCTGGCTGCGGCGGCGGATCACGGTGACTTCGTCGCGCTGGTTTCCGGTGGGTCCGAGGTAGTTGAAGGCGAAGGTCAGTTGGGCGTAGCCGCCGATCAAGTGACTGGGCTTGATCATCAACCGGGTCAGCGAGTTGTGGATGCCGCCCCGCTTGCCGGAGGTCTCGGCGCGGGGCACGTCGATCAGCCGTTCCTGCGCATGGTGCATGTAGACGGTTCCCTCGGGCATCCGATGGGAGACGACCGCGCGAGCCACGACGACACCGTTGCGGTTCACCGCCTCGATCCAGTCGTTGTCAGATACTTCGATCTTGATCGCGTCCTTGTTGGACATCCAGATGGTCGGCCCGCCCCGCGAGAGGCTGAGCATGAACAGGTTGTCCTGGTATTCCGAGTGAATCGACCATTTGCTGTGCGGCGTCAGGTAGCGCACGGCGATACCCAGCTCGCCTTGCTCACCGACGCGCGGCTCGGCGAACAGCGCGGTCATGTTCAGCGGAGGGCGGAAAACGGGAAGTCCTTCGCCAAATTCGGCCATCCAGTCGTGGTCGAGGAAGAAATGCTGCCTGCCGGTGAGTGTGTGCCACGGTTTGAGCCGTTCGACGTTGATGGTGAACGGTGAGTAGCGTCGGCCTCCGGTTTCCGAGCCGGACCATTCCGGAGAGGTGATCACCGGTACGGGCGCCGACTGTGTGTCGGCAAAGGTGATCTGCTTGCCCTCGTGTTCCGCGGCGAGGTCGGCGAGCGCCGTTCCGGTGCGCGCCTCCAAAGTGCGAAAGCCCTGGGTGGCGAGGTGCCCGTTGGTGGTACCCGACAGGGCCAGGATCGCCTCACAGGCGTGCACGTCGCGGACCAGGGACGGGCGCCCTTCGGCCGGTCCGGTACGGATGGTGCCGTTCTTGTGCCGCAGGTACTCCACCTCGCGGCCGACCTGGTAGGTGATGCCCTTCGTTGTCGTACCGAGGGACTCCGCCAGCGGCCCCAGCGCGGCCATCTTCGCCGCGATCGCGGTGTAGTCGCGTTCGACGACCGTGAGCCTCGGCATGGTCACCCCGGGAACGGGCTCGCACTCACCGGCCTTCCAGTCCCGCACGCGCCCGTGCGGGGTGGCGAGTTCGTCGGGAGTGTCATGCGTGAGTGGGGTCGCCACGACGTCGTTGCGCGTGCCGAGGTGATCGGCGGCGAGCGTGCTGAACGACTCGGCGATGGCCTGGAAGGCAGCCCAGTCAGTACGGGTCTGCCAGGGCGGAGCGATCGCCGGGTTGAACGAGTTCACGAACGGGTGCATGTCGGTGGTGCTCAGGTCATGCTTCTCGTACCACGTGGCAGCGGGCAGGACGACGTCAGAGAACACCGTGGTGCTGGTCATCCGGAAGTCCAGTGACAGCAGCAGATCGAGCTTGCCCTCGGGGGCCTGCTCGTGCCACACCACGTCCTTCGGTCTGGACCCGGGCGGGCTTTCCCGCGCACGCAGGGAGGAGTCGGCCCCCAGCAGGTGCTTGAGGAAGTACTCGTTGCCCTTGCCCGAGGAGCCGAGCAGGTTGGCCCGCCAGACGCTGAGCACGCGGGGAAAGTTCTGCGGGGAGTCCGGGTCCTCGCAGGCGAAGCGCAGCCGTTCGGATCTCAGCTCGGCGGTCACGTGCTCGGCCGCCGGGACTCCGGCCCGCTCGGCCTCGTCGGCGAGGTCGAGCGGGTTACGATCGAAGGTCGGGTGTGATGGCATCCAGCCCATTCGCGCCGCCTGCGCGATCACATCCGCGGTGGAGCGGCCCGTCAGGCGCCCGCCCGCGGTCGTGGAGGCAAGGGTGTCCGCACCGAACTGGTCGTAGCGGAACTGGTCGGTATGCAGGTACCAGTAGGCGGTCTGAATCATCTGCCGGGGTGGGCGTGCCCAGTCCAGCCCGAACGCCAGCTGGGTCCATCCGGTGACCGGGCGGCACTTCTCCTGCCCGACGTAGTGGGCCCAGCCACCGCCGTTGACGCCTTGGCAGCCGGTCAGCGTGGTCAGCGCCAGAAACGCGCGGTAAATGGTGTCGGAATGGAACCAGTGGTTTGTTCCGGCGCCCATGATGATCATCGACCGGCCGCGGGACTCCTCGGCGTTGGCGGCGAACTCCCGGCCGATCCGCGCGGCCGCCTGTGCAGGCACGCCGGTGATCGTTTCTTGCCAGGCCGGGGTGTAAGGCTGTTCGGCATCGTCGTAGCCGCTGGGCCACGTGCCGGGAAGCCCGGCGCGGTGGACGCCGTACTGTGCCAGCAGCAGGTCGAACACGGTGGTGACCAGGTGCCCGCCGACCCGCCGCACCGGGACACCGCGGCGCAGCACATCGGCGGCCCCGTCCGCTACGTCGAAGCGCGGCAACTCCACGATCACCGCGTCGCCACCCGCGGCCGACAGCAGCGGCTCCACCTCGCCGAGGTCGAGGTTCCACCGCCCGGCACCGGCGTCGCCATAGCGGAAGCCCAGCGATCCGTTGGGCACCACCGGATCACCCGTGGCGGCGTCGAGCAGCACCGTTTTGAACGCGGCGTGGTCGGTGTCTTCGCCGAGATCCTCCGCGGTCAGGAACTTGCCTGGCAGGTAACCGTTCTCGTGCTCCTCCAGCCGGACGAGGAACGGCAGGTCGGTGTAGCGCGTGACGTAGTCGGCGAAGTACGGCACCTGCCGGTCGACGAAGAACTCGCGCAGGATCACGTGCCCCATCGCCATCGCGAGCGCCCCGTCGGTGCCGGGGTGTGCGGCGAGCCAGTCGTCGGCGAACTTGACGTTGTCGGCGTAGTCCGGGGACACCGCCACGACCTTCTGCCCGCGGTAACGCGCCTCGGCCATCCAGTGCGCGTCGGGGGTCCTGGTCACCGGCACGTTGGAGCCCCACATGATCAGGTAACCCGCGTCCCACCAGTCACCGGACTCCGGCACGTCGGTCTGGTCGCCGAACACCTGCGGCGAGGCCACCGGCAGGTCGGCGTACCAGTCGTAGAACGACAGCATCGCCCCGCCGAGCAGCGACACGAACCGGGTGCCCGAGGCATGCGACACCATTGACATGGCGGGGATCGGCGAGAAACCGGCGACCCGATCCGGGCCGTAGCACTTGATCGTGTGCACATGCGCGGCCGCGACCATCTCGGTCGCCTCGTCCCAGGAAGCCCGAACCAGGCCTCCCCTGCCGCGCGCGGACTTGTACCGGCGGGCCCGCACCGGGTCCTCGACGATCTCCGCCCAGGCCAGCACCGGATCCCCGGTACGCTGCTTGGCCTCCCGGTACATCTCCAGCAGCACGCCCCGCACGTAGGGGTAACGCACCCTGGTCGGGGAATAGGTGTACCAGGAGAAAGCCGCACCTCGTGGGCACCCGCGCGGCTCGTATTCCGGCCGGTCCGGGCCCACCGACGGGTAGTCGGTCTGTTGTGCCTCCCAGGTGATGATGCCGTCCTTGACGTACACCTTCCACGAGCACGATCCGGTGCAGTTCACCCCGTGCGTGGAACGCACCACCTTGTCGTGGCTCCACCGGTCCCGATAGAACTCGTCGGCCTGCCTGCCACCGATGTGGTGCAGCGTGCGCAGGTCGTCCGAGACCTCGCCACGAGTGAAGAACCGGCGGGTGCGCACCAGCGCGTCGACGAGTTCTTTTGCGGCCTGCTCGTCAGACATATGCCGCCGGCTTCCTGTGCGCGGTGGCAGCGCGACGCACGGTCGTGACGGTGAATGCCAGCGCGGCCGTGGCGACCAGGGCCAGCGCCACCAGCCCGAGTGCGTAGTTGCCGAACTGGCCGTAGACGGTCCCCATGACCAGCGGCGGCACAAATCCGCCGAGTCCTCCCGCCGCGCCGACCACACCGGTGACGGCGCCGACCTTGTCGGCAGGCGCGAGCAGAGCCACGAGGGCAAACGTAGCTCCGCTGCCGGCCCCGAGCGCGGCGGCCATGGCAAGGAACGCGACAGTGCCCAGTGGTAGGAGAGCGGGAGTGAAGCTCTGGGCGAGCGCGCAGCTGAGCACGACGGCCATCGAGCCGCCGAGGACGCGGACCGGGCCGAGGCGGTCGGACAGCCAGCCGCCGACGGGGCGCATGAAGACGGCGAGCATCACAAACCCGGCCATCCGGTTGGCGGCGTCAGCCGGGGAGAGCTGGTACGCGGTACGCAGATAGGCAGGAAGGTAGACGGAGAAGGCGACAAAGCCGCCGAAGGCGAGGGCGTAGAGCGCGGAAGCCTCCCACGTAGCGGGTAACCGGAGGGTGACCGCGAGGCGGCGGGCGAGGGATTCGGCCGGAGCCCGGCGCCCTGGGGCGTCTCGCAGGACCAACGCGGCGATCCCGGCGTAGGCGGCCAGCGCAATCGCGGTGAGCGCGAACGGAGCGGTGGTGCCGAACGACCTGGCGAGGTCGACGGCGGTCAGTGCACTGATGGCGGTCCCACCCATGCCGGCCCCGAAGATCCCGATCGCCAGTCCCCTGCGGTGTGCCGGAAACCAGGCGCTGACGAAAGGGACGCCAATGGCGAACGCGGTACCACCGATACCGAGGAAGAAACCGCCGATGAGCAGCGCGAACAGCGAATTCTGCCCGGCCAGCCCCAGGAACAGGACGGGCACGATCGTGGCCACGGACACCAGCGGGAACATGACCCGGCCGCCGAAGCGGTCGGTCAGCGCGCCGACGGGGATTCGTCCGAGTGAGCCGACCACAACCGGGACGGCCACGATCAAAGCCAACTCGAACGCGCTCAGGCCCAGTTCCTCCTGGAAGCGGGGGGCGAGCGGGCTGAGCAGCGCCCAAGCCCAGAAGTTCAGCGCGAAACCCAGCGTGGCCAACGCCAGCATCAGCCAGGCCCGACCACCATGGTCCCTGCTCTGCGTATGCCGTTCTGCGGTCAACATCGTCCATCCGGTCTCGTACGGATCAGTGGGCGTCTTCGAGTCTGCGACCCGCGGGGCCGACCCGGGTAGGGATTCGGGACCCCAATGCGCCTACCGAACGGCCATCCTGGAAAGGACCTTCGCCTCTGCCCATGACCCGGGTGTTGGCGAGTGTTCCCTGGTCTGGCGGTCCTCACCCTTGACTTACCTCGGGAAAGGGGCAGATAAGCAAGTGCACGGCGGTCGCGATCGCGATGGAAATGACCACCGCCATGCAGGGACCGAAGCCGACGGCTACCGCGAAGTTGTCAAGCGGGCGAGCCCGGACGCTCGAGCCACCCGCTCACGAGACCGGGCGGGATGTGGTGACGCCCGGCGAGGTGGGCTCGTTCGTGACTCAGGACCGCGGCGAGACACCGCCCTGGCAGCCACCCGGTGCGGCTGCTGCGCACACCGGACCTCGCGCTGGCGCACACCGCTGCTCACGACCGGCCCGGTCACGCAGCCCGCCCTCGCACCGGAGCTGCCCGGCGCACTGGACGTGGTCGGGCATCATGGGCGCGGTGCTGACGCGGAACGACGTCACGATCGGTGTCATCGCCGCCCCCAGCCACCTCGCGCCGGACGGCGTCCGGCGCGCCTTCCGCGCTGCACCGACACGTGTCATGCTCGTCACCGATGCGCTGGCGACCAGCACCCCGGCCGCACTCTTCCCTGGTCGAGACCTCGGCCTGCTCCGGCCCGCCGACCGGGCCGACATCCTGGTTCTCGACGACGGGCTGATCCCGCGCACGGTGCTCGACCGGGGTGTCCCGGCCGAGCCGTGACACGGTTCAGTGCCGCCAGGTCCAGTCGCGGATCTCGGGCAGGTCCTCGCCGTGGGTGCGGATCCAGGTGTGGTGGCGCTGCCGGGACTCGGCCATGCGCTGCCGCAGTTCGGCGGCGGTCGTGGAGAGCCCTGGTACCCGGTCGATGGTGTCGATGACGAGTTGGAAGCGGTCCATGTCGTTGCGGACGAGCATGTCGAACGGTGTCGTGGTGGTGCCTTCTTCCTTGTAGCCGCGCACGTGCAGGTTGGGGTGGTTGTGCCTGCGGTAGGCCAGGCGGTGGATCAGCCACGGGTAGCCGTGGTAGGCGAAGATCACCGGCCGGTCGGTGGTGAACAGGGCGTCGAACTCCCGGTCGGACAGCCCGTGCGGATGCTCGCTCTCCGGCTGCAACCGCATCAGGTCCACCACATTCACCACCCGCACCGCCAACCCGGGCAAGTGCTCCCGCAGCAGGGACGCGGCGGCCAGCACCTCGAGGGTCGGCGCGTCCCCCGCGCAGGCGAGCACGATGTCCGGCTCCCGCCCTGCCGAGGTGCCCGCCCACTCCCAGATACTCGCGCCGCGGACGCAGTGCAGCGCGGCCTGCTCGGCGTCCAGCCAGTTCGGGGTGTCGTTCTTGCCCGCCACGACGACGTTGACGTAGTCCCGGCTGGCCAGGCAGTGCTCGGCTACCGAAAGCAGGGTGTTCGCGTCCGGCGGCAGGTACACTCGCACCACTTCGGCGCTCTTGTTCGCCACGTGGTCGATGAACCCGGGGTCCTGGTGGGAGAAGCCGTTGTGGTCCTGCCGCCACACGTGCGAGGTCAGCAGGTAGTTCAGCGAAGCCACCGGGCGCCGCCACGGAATCGTGCGGTGCACCTTCAGCCATTTCACATGCTGGTTGAGCATCGAGTCGACGATGTGCACGAACGCCTCGTAGCAGGAGAACATCCCGTGCCGCCCGGTGAGCAGGTAGCCCTCGAGCCAGCCCTGGCACACGTGCTCGGACAGCACCTCGAGCACGCGGCCGTGCCGGGACAGGTGCTCGTCGACCGGCTCGATCGCGGCCTGCCATGCCTTGCCGGTCACCTCGTACACGGCGCCCAGTCGGTTCGAGGCGGTCTCGTCCGGACCGAACAGCCGGAAGTTCTCCGGGTTGCGGTGGAACACCTCGCGCAGGTACTCGCCGAGCACCCGGGTGGGTTCCGCGCTGGTCACACCCGGCTCCGGCGCGTCGACCGCGTAGCCGGCCGCGGCAGGCAGCGCCAGCGGACGCAGCAGCCCGCCGTGGGCGTGCGGGCTGGCTCCCATCCGGCGCTCGCCGGAAGGAACCAGTGCTCGCACGATGCCGGTGGGCGCGCCGTGCTCGTCGAACAGCTCCTCGGGCCGGTAGGAACGCAGCCACCGTTCCAGCGCGGCGAGGTGTTCCGGGTTCTCCCGCACGGCGGGCAGCGGCACCTGGTGCGACCGCCACGTTCCTTCCACCTGCACACCATCTACTGTGGATGGTCCGGTCCAGCCTTTCGGGCTGCGCAGCACGATCATCGGCCAGCGGACCCGGTCCTCGTCGGCTTGCCCGGATCGGGCCATGTGCTGGATCCGGCGGATCTCGCCGACCACGTCATCGAGGGCACTCGCCATCGCCTGGTGCATGGCGGTGGGTTCGTGCCCCTCGACGTAGCGCGGGGCGTAGCCGTGACCGCGTAGCAACCGGTCGAGGTCCTCGGCGGGGATGCGGGACAGTACGGTCGGGTTGGCGATCTTGTAGCCGTTGAGGTGCAGGATCGGCAGCACCGCCCCGTCCCGGACCGGGTCGAGGAACGTCGTGCCGTGCCAGCTCGCTGCGAGTGGACCGGTCTCGGCCTCCCCGTCCCCGACGACGCACGCCACGACCAGGTCGGGGTTGTCGAAGGCCGCGCCGAAGGCGTGGGCCAGCGAGTACCCTAGCTCGCCACCCTCGTGGATCGAGCCGGGCACCTGCGGCGCGACATGGCTGGGCACCCCGCCGGGGAAGGAGAACTGGCGGAACAGCTGCCGCATGCCCTCGGCGTCCTGGGACACCTCCGGGCACAACTCCGAGTAGCTGCCCTCCAGCCAGGTGTTGGCCAGCAGGGCGGGACCGCCGTGGCCGGGCCCGGTCACGAACAGCATGTCCAGCTCGTAGGCCAGGATGGCGCGGTTCAGGTGCGCGTAGACGAAATTGAGTCCCGGCGAGGTGCCCCAGTGCCCGAGCAGCCGTGGCTTGACCTGCTCGGCGCGCAGCGGCCTGCGCAGCAACGGGTTGTCCATCAGGTAGATCTGACCGACGGACAGGTAGTTCGCCGCCCGCCACAAGGCGTCCACCTGCGACAGCTCGGCGGACGTGAGCGAAGGGTTCCGGGCCGGCGCGCTCATTCCGGCCTCCCCGTGCACACGATCATCACCGGGCACTGCGCGTGCTGGATCAGTGCCTGGCTGGTCGAACCGAGCAGCAGCCCCTGGATGCCACCGCGCCCTCGGCTGCCCACCACCACTAGCGCGGCGCCTGCGGCCAGCTCCAGCAGCCGGTGCCGGGGCCGGTCCCGCACCACGTCCCGCTCCACCGGAACGTCCGGATAGCGTTCCTGCCATCCGGCCAGCCGCTGCGCCAGCAGCCGTTCGCCGTCCTCGGCGAAGCGCTCGGGGTGACCGAGCAGCCGCGAGGACGAGGTCGCGCTGTCGTAGTCGACATCCGTCCACGCGTGGGCCGCGATCAGCGGCGCCCGGCGCCAGGACGCCTCTTCGAACGCGGCCGCGAGCGCCGCCTCGCTGGTCGGGCTGCCGTCCACGCCGACCACGAGCCGCCTGCCGTCCGGGACCTCCTGGCCACGGACGACCACTACCGGGCAGCCGGCGTGCGAGGCCACCGCCACGGCGGTGGAGCCGATCCGCATACCGTCGAACCCGCCCGCGCCCTCGGCACCGAGCACCACCATCCGCGCGGTCCGGGCCGCTTCCAGCAGCACCGGGATCGGCAGCCGGGTCGACAGCTCGGTGGCCACCGCGAGGCCGGGCGCGGCCTCGCGGGCCAGCTTCTCGGCCTCGGCCAGCACGTCACCGGCTTGGCGTCTCAGCTCACCCAGCGCTTCGCGCGGAATGGGCAGGCCCGCTCCGAAGTATCCGCCTTCCAGGCCGCCCGCGTACACGATGCGCAGCCCGGTCCCGCGTCCCGCCGCGGCGCGGGCCGCCCAGCGCACTGCTTGGTGCGCGGCGGCCGATCCGTCGACGCCGACGACGAGGTCGCCAGTGGTCGCTGTCTTTTCCATGTCTATTCCGTTCCTGTGCAGTCGCAGGGGACGTTCAGGCTGGGCGCCTGCGCCCGGCCTCGGTGCGCAGCGCGTGGTGGCAGGCGTCCGCGAGCTGGTCGGCCGTGGCCACCGTGGTCCGGTTCCTCAGGCCGGGGGGTACCGGCATCGGCAGGCCCGGCTCGGCTGGGACGAGCGCCACCTGCAGCCCGGCGCGCACGGCACAGACCACGCCGAACTCCCGGGCGGTCAGCTCGGGCCCAGCGGACCGCACGTCGACCATGAGTGCCACGGGCTTGGGTCCGTCCAGCGGACAACCGGCCCCTGGCGCGAGCGCCCGGCAGATTCCGCTGCTGCTGTGGCAGGTACTGACCGTGCACCCTTCGGCACGCAGGCGGGCGACGAGTTCGTCGCCGTCGCCGAAGGCCGCCTCGGTCACCAGGACATGCATGATCGTCTCCTCACTTCGTTTCGGGTCGGTGCGGCCGGACGACGGCGACCGGGCAGGTGCTGTGGTGCAGCAGTGCCTGGCTGGTCGAGCCGAGCAGCATGCCGCGGAAGCCCCCGAGGCCGCGCGAGCCGACGACGATCAGCTGCGCGCCGTCGGCTTCGTTGAGCAGGCCGCGCACCGGCCGGTCCTTGATCGTGTGTTGCTCGAGTTCGACGTCGGGATACTTCGCCCGCCACCCGGCGAGCCGCTCGGCCAGCAGCCTGCGTTCGTCCTCGGTGATCTGTTGGTAGTCCAGGCCCAGCGGGGCCAGTGCCCAGGTCTCCCCCAGGGCGATGTCGTTCCAGGTGTGCACCGCGACCAGCGGAACACCCCGCGAGGCGGCGGCCTCGAACGCGAACTCGACCGCGGCGTCGCTGCCAGGCGAGCCGTCCACCCCGACCACGACCGGTCCCTGCTCGGGTGGCGCCGTGTCGAGCGTCCGGCCGCGCACGACCACGACGGGGCAGTGACCGTGCGCGGCCAGTTCGACCGCGGTGGAGCCGACCAGCAGCCCGCTGAACCCGCCGAGGCCGCGCGAGCCAAGCACGACCAGGTCGGCCGAGGCCGACTCGCGCACGAGTTGTTCGGCGGCCTGCCCGATCCGCAGGTCCTTGCGGATCCGCACGTCGGGCGCGGCGCGCAGGGCCACCCGGTCGGCGGCGGCGAGATACTCGTGTCCCTGCTCGGTGAGCGCGTCGCGGTAGCTGCGGGGCAGCGGCACGGGAACGTAGGGTTTCGTGGGTGGTAGGTAGCACGCGTGGAGCAGCCGCAGTGGGGCGCCGCGCCGGGCCGCTTCCCTGGCGGCCCAGCGCACGGCGTGCTCGGCGGATGGGGATCCGTCCACGCCGACCAGGACTGGCCGGTGCGGCTGAAATTCGGTCATCACGGGGCTCCTCAACGGTGTGGTCGCGCGGTGGCGGCGGGTAGCGGACTAGATGTTCGGTCGGGATGGGTGGGGTATCCGGCGCGCAGGATGAGCTGCGGGTGCCCTTCGAGGCCGAGCCGTTCGGCGAGCCCGGCCCGTACCTCCGACAGGTGCAGGGGCTGGGTCAGGACGGAGGCCACCAGGCCCGCGCCGACCGCCGCCAGCCAGAGGTGCTGCATGGCCACCCCGGCGACCAGTTGGTCGCGGCGGTCGTCCCCGCCGGTGGTCAGGATCAGCAGCCGTTCTCGGGAGATCCGGTCGGCCAGGGTGATCTCGTCGGGCAGCCGGGTGTCCCGGCGCACCAGACCCGCCCACGGCAGCGTCGAGTCCGCGCTGGGCGGGTGGGGAAAGCCGCTGCTCCAGGCGGCCAGCTCTCGCTGGTAGGCCCGGTCGTCGCGGTAGACGGCCGCGGCGTAGCCGAGCAGGTCGGCCACCGCGGACGCTTCGGTTCGCGCGTCGACCACCCTGGTCCGCACGCCCGGGACGTCGGTGGACGCGACGAGCGCGCGCAGCAGTCCCGGCCGGACGGCGCGCAGGCCGAACGGGGCTCGGTGGCTGCGCCGCTGAAAGATCGTCGCGTACTTGCCGACCTCCTCGCCGGTGGCGGCTCGGCCACCACGTGTGCGGACGCTGGCCAGCAGGTCCGGCCGGGCGTCTTCGGGCAGCAGCACGGTCTCGGTGTCCCAGCCGAGCGCGCGGATGGCCAGCTCGAGGTTGGTCAGCGCCGCACCACAGGACAGCAGCCGGTCCCGGCCGCCGGGGTCGTGCCGGGGCAGCGACACCGGCCGCTCGTACAGGTCGGCGACGTCGGTGCGCACGTCCACCGTCCAGGGCTGGGTGTTGTGCACCGAGGGCGCCTTGCCGACCGCGCGCACGAGCGCGCCGACCTCGGCGGTGGAGAAGATCATGGTGTCCCCTCGGTGCCCTCGGGCGCGCAGGTGACCGTCTCAGCAGGCCTGCGGCGGGTGGCCGGTGCAGTGAATCCGTAGCCGAACCGCAGCACCGCCTGCGGCTGCAGCCGCTCGCCGAGCAGCCTGTGCAGCGCCGCGCGGGTGCTGGGCAGTTCGACGGGCTGGGCCAGGAACGAAGCACTCACCCCGGCTGTGGTGCCGGTGAGCAATACCCGCTGCATCGCCTGCCCGGCGCGCAGCTGTACGAGTGTGGTGTCGGTGCTGGAGCAGAGGACTCCGACCAGCACCTCGGTCTCGTACGGCCTGGCCGGGGCGTTCGTGTCGTACTGCCGCGGGGTGAGCAGGCTGCCCTGCTCCGGACGCGGCCCGCCGGCTGCCAGCGGGACACCGTCGTCGCGCGGCTCACCGTTGTTCGTCCACCGCCGCAGTTCGGCCTGGAACCGCGGGTCTTCGCTCTGCGCATGCTCGGCGTGCCGCAGCAGCGCTGCCAGCGCGTCGAGATCACCGGGGTGTTCCAGCAGCACCAGCTCGGCGCCCTCGGCGTGGGCGGCCTCCCGCAGCGACTGCCGGACCCACGCCGGGACCGGACGGTCGGTGAACGGGCGTCTGTTGCTCCGCCGGTACCGGATGGCCCTGGCCAGCTCCTGCTCCCGCCGACCGGGCCGGTGCCGCCAGGTCAGCCGGACGGTGGCCAGGTGGTCCGGCCGCAGCCGGTCCGGCAGCAGGCACACCTCGCTGCACCTACCGGCCACGGCCAGCGCGGTCCGCAGGTTGAAGATCGCCGCGCCGCAGGCCAGCCGGGCCTCCCTCGCTTCGGGGTCGGCCACGGTGAGCACCCGGTCCCGGTCGAGCAGCACGTCGATCCGGTCGTCGCCGAGTTCGAACCGCCACGGCTGGGTGTTGTGCGGCGACGGCGCACGGACCGCCGCGTCCAGCGCAGCCTGGACCACAGTGGACGCTGGCTGGGTTTCGGTCATCTCGCATCTCCAGGAAGTTGGGCTCTGCCACCACCCTCCCGCCCCGAACCTCCGCCGAGCAGGGGCAACGGTCCCCAGTCGGTGGGCCTTTGTGCCTGCCGGCCTACGTCGCGACATCCCTACGGCGGGATCGACTACGGGCAGCCGTGCTGCCAGGCTGGAGGCATGGACACCAGCGGCAAACCGGGCCCGGCCACATCGTTGCGGGGCACGTTGTCGCAGCTACGGCTGCGGGAGCTGCTGCATGAGGTGCAGGACCGGGTGGAGCAGTTGGTCGGCGCCCGCGACCAGATGGACGGGCTACTCGAAGCCATGCTCGCCGTCGCCTCGGGGCTGGAGCTGGACGCCACCCTGCGCCGCATCGTGCATGCCGCCATCGACCTGGTCGACTGCCGCTACGGCGCCCTCGGCGTGCTCAACCCCAGCGGCGAGGGCCTCGCCGAGTTCGTCTACGAGGGCATCGACGATCAGACCCGCCGCAAGATCGGAAACCTGCCCGAGGGCCATGGCCTGCTCGGCCTGCTCATCCAGCAACCCAAACCGATCCGGCTGGACGACCTGTCCCAGCACCCCGCCTCGTCCGGGTTCCCCGCACACCACCCACCCATGCGCACCTTCCTCGGCGTCCCCGTCCGCGTGCGCGACGAGGTCTTCGGCAACCTCTACCTCGCCGAGAAGAACGGCGAGCACACCTTCACCGAGGACGACGAGGTCGTCGTGCAGGCACTGGCCGCCGCGGCCGGGATCGCCGTGGAGAACGCCCGCCTCTACGAGGAAGCAAAGCTCCGTCAGCGGTGGCAGGAAGCCACCAGCGAAATCCGCGCCGAGCTGCTCGCCGCCACCGACACCACCGACGTCCTCCACCTCATCGCCAACCGGGCGCTGGGACTCACCGCAGCCGACTACGCGTTCGTCGCGCTACCCGACGACCCCGAGCAACCCCCCGGCGACGTCACCGAACTCGTCGTGACCGTCAGCGCGGGCCATGACGCCGACGGCCTCACCGGCACCCGCATCCCGGTCGACGAGTCCACCTCCGGACGCACCTTCCGGGACACCACACCGAGACGGGTCGCCGAGCTGGCCTACCCCCTCACCGACGGCACCGAGACCGAGTTCGGCCCCGCGCTCGTCCTGCCGCTGCGTGCCTCCGCCGAGTCGGTCTCCGGGGTGCTCGTGGTCGTCCGTAAACCCGAAGAACCACCGTTCGCTCCCGAACAGCTGCCGCTGGCCGCCGCGTTCGCCGAACAGGCCGCGCTGGCCCTGCAACTGGCCGACGACCAACGCAGGCTGCACGAACTCCAAGTCCTCGGCGACCGCGACCGCATCGCCCGCGACCTGCACGACCACGTCATCCAACGCCTCTTCGCCCTCGGCCTCGGCCTGCACAGCGCCCGCCAGCGCAGCCGCAACCCCGAACTGCAACAACGGCTCGGGACACTGGCTGAGGACGCGCAGAGTGTCGTCAGCGAGATCCGCACCGCCATCTTCGACCTGCACAGCACTACCCCGGGCCGCACCCAGCTCCGCACGCGGCTGAACGATGCCATCGCCGAACTCACCGCGGACACCGCCGTGCAGACCACCGTGCGCATGTCCGGACCGCTCGGCGTCCTCTCCCCCGAACTCGCCGACCACGCCGAGGCCGTGGTCCGCGAAGCCCTCTCCAACACCATCCACCACGCCCACGCCACCACCGTCATCATCACCGTCTCCGTCGCCGACGACCTCGCCATCGACATCACCGACAACGGCACCGGCCTCCCCGACACCATGGCCCGCAGCGGCCTGCACAACCTCGCCGAACGCGCCCAGCACGCAGGCGGCACCATGCGCCTCACGACACCGCCCGACGGCGGCACCCGCCTCACCTGGGCCGCACCCGTGTCCTGACCGAGCCATGCACCGGACAGGGGTTGTGCGGGTGCCCGCCCGCACAACCCCTGTCTGCCGGTCAGCCCGAGGTGGGGTCGGAAGTTCTCTCCGCCCAGGTCAATCGGCCGTGGTCCGCCACTGGCCTGCCGCGCATCGTGGGGACACGAGTTCCCGTGGCGCGAGGAGGATCCCATGCACCGGTTCTACGACCAGCCCGGCCCCAGCTGGCTCGGCTGGCTGCTGATGACGGTGACGATGGTGTTGTTCTGGGGCGGGCTGATCTCCGTCGTCGTGGTACTGGTGCGGCGGTTCGCCCGCCAGGCTCCGCCGTCCACGGGACCCCGCTCCGATTCTGCGGAGGAGGTCCTGGCCGGACGCTTCGCCCGGGGCGAGATCGATGAGGACGAGTACCGCAAGCGACGCGACGCGCTCCGCGAGTAGCCGCGGCTGCCCGGCCGCCGTGCGCCGACCGTATTCCCACCCGGGGTCGGCGCGGCGCCCGGGCAGCCCGGTTCGGCCCTACCTTGCAGCACCCATCGTCCCGGCCGCGCCCATGGCGTACCCAGGGCAGAGCACTAGGTCCCTGCTGGATAAGGCATTCTTCCCGCTGCCGCGGCCCTGTCCCGTGTAGTTGCCTTGATCCAGGAAATGGATAAGGAGCGGTATATGCGGGTACTCACGCTTAACCCCGGTTCGGCCAGCCTGAAAGTGGCGCTCGTGGACGGCGAGGACGTACTGGCCGCCGACGGCGGTGACGCCGCGATTCGCGATGCCATCCGCCGGTGGGGCCGGCCGGACGCCGTCGCCGTCCGGTTCGTGCACGGCGGCCCCCGCAGGCAGCCGGTCGTCCTCGACGACCAGGAACTGGCCAGGCTCGCCCGGCTGGTGCCGCTCGCGCCACTGCACCAGCCGCAGTCACTCCGGCTCGCGACGTGGGCTCGCAAACTGCTGCCGGACGTCCCGGTCGTCGCGGCGTTCGACACGGCCTTCCACGCCGGGTTGCCCGAGGCCGCCGCGCGCTACGCCCTGCCGACGGCATGGACCCGCCGGCACGGAATCCGCCGGTACGGCTTCCACGGCCTTTCCTGCGCCTACGCCCTGCGCCGCACCGCGCGGCTGCTCGACCGTGTGCCGGACGCGTTGCGGATGGTGTGCTGCCACCTCGGCTCCGGGGTGTCGGTGACCGCGATCCGGCACGGTGCCAGCGTGGACACCTCGATGGGGTTCACCCCGGTCGAAGGGGCCGTGATGGCCAGCCGCGCGGGCTCGGTCGATCCCGGCCTGCTGCTGCACCTGTTGCGTACCGGAGTCACCGACGTCGACGAGTTGACCGATGTGCTGTACCACCGGTCCGGACTCGCCGGGATGACCGCGACGTCGGGAGACATCCGGGAGGTGCTCGCCGCCTGCGGCGCGGGCGACGCCGACGCGGAGACGGCCGTCGAGGTCTACCTGCACCGGCTCCGCCGCGAGATCGGCGCCGCGGTGGCCGGTCTCGACCTGCTCGACGCCGTGGTGTTCACCGGCGGCGTCGCCGAACACCAGCCGGTGCTGCTGGGCAGGCTCCTCGACGGGCTCGCCGTGCTCGGCCTGCACGCCGACCGGCCCCGGCTCGCGGCGGCGGGCGACCGGCTGATCAGCCCGGCAGGCCGCGTGCCGGTACTGCTGGTCGCCGCCAGGGAAGAACTCGAACTGGCCAGGCACGCCGAACTGCTGCTGGCCACCGAACCGGCCCGACAACACCGAGGAGAACAACCATGCGCGTCCGAGAGGTGATGAGCACGCCGGTGGTCACCGTCACCGCCGACTGCCCGGCAAGGCGAGCGGCCGGACTGCTCGCCCACTACGGCTACACCGCCCTGCCGGTGGTGGACGAAGGCGAAGGATTGGTCGGCATCGTCACCGAGGCCGACCTGATGCGCGACCGCTTCGCCCGCGACCGGACACTGCCCCCGGCACCGCCGGAGCAGCACCCGCCCGCGCCGGGCACGGTGGGCGAGACGATGACCGCGCCGGCACTGGCCGTCGGCACCGAGTCCGACGTGGCCGACCTGGTGCGGCTGATGCTCGACGAGCACGTCCGCAGCGTGCCCGTGGTGGACGGGACCAGGGTGCGCGGCATCGTGACCCGGCGCGACCTCGTCCGCGCGCTCGGCCGGGAGGACGAGGCCCTGACCAGGGACATCCGGCGCCGGCTCGCCTTCTTCGGCGGGCCGGATCGCTGGCACGTCGAGGTGCGCGACGGTGAGGCGACCATCGTCGACGAGTTCGACAGCGAGATCGACCGGCGAGTGGCGACCGTCCTCGCCGAGGGCGTCGTCGGCGTGCTCAGGGCCCGCTGCGTCGCCGCCACCGCGAGCGAAGGGGCCGGCCGATGACCGCACACAACCTGCCGGTCCTGGTCGGCGTCGACGGCTCCGAGGCGTCCCGGCTGGCCGTGTCCTGGGCCGCCGACGAGGCCGTGCGCCGGATCGCGCCGCTGCGGCTGGTGCACTGCTACGGCCTGCCGCCGTTCAGCTACGCCGAAGGGGTTCCGCCCTCGGGCTGGACCGACGCGTTGCGCAGCCGGTCCGGGCAGTTCCTCGCCGCCGCCGAGCAGCAGGCCCGGCATGACCGGCCGTCCCTGGCGGTGACCACGGAACCGGTCGCGGACACCCCGGTTCCGGCACTGCTCGAACTGTCCACATCGGCCCGGCTCGTGGTGCTCGGCTCCGCCGGTACGGGTGGCTGCGTCGGCCTGCTGCTCGGCTCCACCGTGAGCTCGGTCGCGGCCCACGCGCACTGCCCGGTCGCGGTGGTACGGGAACGCCCCGACGGCACGGTACCGGCGGCCGGGCACGTCCTGCTGGGCGTTGACGGCGGCCCGGTCGGTGAGGCTGCGATCGCGTTCGAGGAGGCCGCGCTGCGCGGGGCACCGCTGGGCGCCCTGCACGCCTGGAGCGACGCCGACGACACCCAGGTATTCAGCACGTCCCGGCTCGCCTTCGACTTCGAGCCGCTGCGTGACGCCGAGGAGCGCGTACTCGCCGAGCGGCTCGCGGGAGAAGTACCCCGACGTGCACGTCGAGCGCGTCCTGGTGCGGGACAAGCCGAGGCGAAGGCTGCTCGAGCACAGCCAGCAGGCCCAGCTGTCGTGGTGGGAAGCCGGGGCCGGGCGGTTTCCGCGGCCTGCTCCTGGGTTCGACCAGCCAGGCGATGCTGCACCACGCGCCGTGCCCGGTGATCGTCGTACGACCACCGCACTGACCAGCCGAGACGGGAGACATCATGCGAAACCCCACCGTGGCCACGGTGATGACGAAGCACCCGCGCACCGTCCGACCGGAGACCGGGTTCAAGGAGATCGCCGAAACCTTGGCGGACCAACAGATCAGCGCCGTACCGGTCGTCGACGACGACGGAACACCGGTCGGCGTGGTCTCCGAGGCCGACCTCCTGGCCAAAGAGCAACGCTGCGAGCACGATCCGCGGGCGCACTGGCTCACCAGTCACGCGGAACGGGACCGGCGGCGCAAGGCCGAGGGCAGCACGGCGCGGGACCTGATGACCACGCCGGTGCACACCGTGGAGGAGCACGTCGAACTCCCGGTGGCCGCGCGCCTGCTCGCCCGCACCGGCCTACGACGGCTGTTCGTCGTCCGCGAGGGAAAGCTGGTCGGCGTGCTCTCCCGGCGGGACGTGCTCACGGTCTTCCTCCGCTCGGACGAACAGCTCAGATCCGACATCGAGCACGAGGTGTTCCAACGCGCGCTGGGCGCGGACCCGCACAGCATCCGGATCAGCGTGCGGAACGGGACCGTGACACTGCTCGGCCGGCTCGGCAACCGGACCGAGGTCGCGACCGCGGGCAGGCTCGCCGCACTGATGCCCGGCGTGGTCGGCGTGCGCAACCGCATGGACTTCGTCTGGGACGAACCGACCAGCCGCAGGCACCGCTGACATGCCGGTGTCCCTCCGCCGGGCTCAGCGGAGGGACCACCACGGCCTCCGCGATTACTCGACGATCACCTGGTGCCCGCCCGCCGGTTCGCAGAGTGACCCGCCTCGGCGCCCGGTGGGCTGCCGTACCGCTCGCCGCACCGCACCGGGCCAAGCGCGGTGGTAGGTCATTTCCGGCTCCAGCCGGACTCCACCTTCTCCCACTCACGGTCCCACGCCGCGTACCGCGACCGGTCGATCATCCAGCGCGTTCCCACGAACGTCAGGGCACACGCGGCGAGCACGGCCAACCAGCCCAGCACGGCCACGCTCACGGCCTCACCGACCGCCTTGCCCGGCGTGTCCGGGGCGTCCACCCGGTTACCGGCCTGGTCGAGCCAGACTGCTACGTCGGTTCCCGCCTTGGCTCCCCGTGCTGCCTCGATCACGCCCTCGACCATCGACCCGTCGGGCCGGAGCCACCGCGCGCGGGCGGACTCATCGCCGCTCACCCCGCGCGCACCGGCGATGGCCGCGGGAACGTCGGCAAGCAGGGTGGCCGTGGCCTGATGACGAGTGGCCAGTTCGGACTGTGCGGCCTGGTTCTGGCTCGCGTAGATCTCCGAACCCAGCGCGGCGGCCAGCGGCAGGGCCAGCAACGCGACCAGCGCAAGGAATCCAGCGAGCACACCGAGCGCTCGGTCACCGGGCCGGGAGAGCTCACCTCGGGGCGGACACAGCACCTTCCAGTACCGAATTGCCTTGAAGTCCTTGGTATCCATGGTTTTCCGGTCTCCTTGTGTCCCACGTTCCTTTACTGAAAGGAAGTTTGAACTTGCGACCGTCGGAAGCTAAGGGCCGTTGGTCATCGGAAACGACGACCAACAACCCCGGGTCGGCGAGCACTCGGCCGGTCGGCTCACCACATTCGCTGTGTGCTGGGAAACCACCACGGTCGGGGTGCCGGCAAGGCCGAGGCAGGAAAGACCGATCTGGCCGAGTCCGAACGTCCCCGGCAGCGCCCGGCCACGCGCACCGAGCACGAGGAACTCGGCACCGCGGGCGGCCTCCGCGAGTGCGGGTGCGACCGGGTCGGGCAGGCTGGCCGTGACCACGGCCGGGCCGAGGCCGGTCTCGGTGCGCGCGCGGGCGATCGCGTGCCGCAGCAACGATCTCGAGTCGCGGCGGAGGCGCCGCGGGTCGTGCCAGACGAAGTCGGCCATCGTGCCCGCGGTCCACACGTGCACCGCGCGCACCGCGCAGCCACGGTCGGCCGCTTCGCGTAATGACCACTGCAACGCCAGCTGGCTCATCGCGGATCCGCTCACCCCGACCACGATCGGAGCTGCCACCTCGCTGCCCTCGGTCACGACGCCGCGCTGTCTGCGGTGCGAACCTCGGTCCGCAGCACACCCGGGACGGTCCTGGCGAGCGCGTCGAGCACGCCGCGTTCGGCGTCGTCGCGCACCTCGCCCGTGATCGTGACCGTTCCCCGCACCGCCTCGACCGTCCACCGGCCACGGTGGCCGGTGTAGTCGGCGAGCAGCGCCCGCACGTGACTCGCCACGACGTCATCCGGACGCACCATCGGCCGCAGCAGGTCACGCCTGCTGATCACACCGACCAACACCCCGTGCTCCACCACCGGAAGGCAACGCAACCTGTCGCGCAGCATCCGCGCGGCGACGCCCTGCACGTGGGTCTCCGGCGTCACGACCTCGACGGGCGCGGTCATCACCGCGGCCACCTTGCCGTCCTCCTCGCACGCCATGCCGCGCAGCGCATCCGATTCGGTGAAGATGCCCAGCACCTTGTCGTCCTCGTCCACCACGGGCAGCGCGGCGAACTCGGGTCCGGTAAGCAGCACGATCGCCTCGCGGATGGTGGTGTCCGGCCGGACCCTCACCACCGGCCTGGTCATGATCTCGCTCGCGCGCATGGGATGCCTCCGATCAGTTGTGCCCGGCCTGGATGGCGGCCTGCAGGCCGATGAGCCTTCTGCGTTCGTCCTCGTCGAGGCGGGCCTGCTCGGCGCGGCTCACCACGTGCGCATCCGGCCCCGGGAAGATCAACGAGATCCGGTCGTCGGCCAGCCATCTGACGAGGTAGGGCGGTGTCCCGTCCCGGTCGCGGATCTCGGCGATCTGGCCACGCTGGTCGGTACTGCCGGTGGCGGTGCCCCTGACCACCAGCCAGTCGCCTGGTTGCGCTCGCATCGCTGTCCCCTCATGCCTCCGCCCGGCCACGGCCGACCTTCCGTAGCTCTCGGCCCCACTGCGCGTAGCGCCACCGGTCAGCCAGCCCGTGCACGGCACGAACGACCAGACCGAGCAGGGTCGCCACGGCCAGCCAAGCGCCCACCGCGACCCACACCCCTGCGCTGACCGCCTCGGCCTCGCCGATGGGCGCGGGTACCACGGCGTCGCGCTCATCCACCCAGATCGGCACCCGCGTCCCGGCGCTCGCCCGCCCGCGCGACCGTGACCATGCCCTCCCGCTCGGCGCCGTCGGACAACTGCCATCGGGCCAGGACCTCGGTGTCGCGACGGACCTGGGCGCCGTCCACCTGGATCCCCGGTGGCGGCGCGTCGGCCAGTAACACGGCCACCGCCCGCCGCCTGCTCTGCTGTTGCCGCGCGGCGCGTTCGACCTGCCCGGAGTAGGTCTCGGAGCCGATCGTCGCGGCAAGTGGCAGCGCGAACAGAGCAAGCCAGTACGGCGACGACCAGTACCACCGACTCGACACGGTCGCAGCCGCGGGCGAGCGGGTTGTTCCCCGGGAACAGGACGCGCAGGTACCGGAGCGGCTCGGTCATCGCGGCACCTCCTTCGCTCGCTGTGCCAGAGACTGTCGTCGCCGCGCTCCGCCCGGTGTAGGGGCTTTGGTCCTCGTGGAGTGGCCAAGGGTCCTGCCGGAGGTAACCACCTCGGGTGTCCGAAGGCCCTACGCGCGCGGGCTCGACGGCGCTGTAATGACGGTGGTGCGAAAACCCACCACCATGCAGAGGAGGACACACGATGAACCTTCCCGTTCGCAGGCACACCCACACCGTCCTGCCCGATCTCGCCGAGATCTTCGAGACCATCACGCCGTTCGCCGGGCTGCGTCCGCTGCTGGACAGCCACACGATCCGGATCGAGGACAAGGTCGAGGACGGCAAGTACGTGCTGCGGGCCGAGATCCCCGGTGTCACCGCGAAAGATCTGAACGTCTCGGTGCACAACGGACTGTTGACGGTCGAGGCCGAACGCTCGCAAAGCACATCGGGCAAAGGCCGCTCGGAGTTCCGGTACGGGTCGTTCAGCCGGACCGTCTCCCTGCCGGCCGGGGCGGCCGAGGACGAGATCAGGGCCGACTACGCCGACGGAATCCTGACCGTCGCGGTCGCGCTGGCCGAGCAGGAGGACATCAGGAAGCACATCGAGGTCAACGAACCGAAGTAGCACCGACCGGTGGTGGCTCGCCCGCGAGCCACCACCATCACCAGCCGATGGGATACCGATCATGAAGGTCGCCGCTGCGCAGCAGCCGGTGCACGAGCCCGCACTGCTGATCGACCAGTTCGCCCCGCACAGCCAGTTCCACAGCGCCCGGCACCGGATCATCGACGCCGCACCGGAGGAGGTGTACGCCGCGGCCCGCGGACTCGACCTCACCCAGGTACCCGAGCCACTTACCGACGCGGCGCGGTGGCTTCGCTTCCTTACCGCACAGGGACACACCTGGACGAGGCTGGCGCAAGCTCCGGAGTGGACCTTGCTCGCCGAACGGCCCGGCAAGGAGATCGTCTTCGGCGCCGTCGGCGGTTTCCTGCCACCCACAACCGGCTGGCTCGAGCTGGAGCCACGGGACTTCCGCGACTTCGAGGAGCCCGGTTACGGCAAGCTCGTCGCCGGGGTGTCCTTCCGGCCATACGGGCATCGCCGCAGCCTGGTCAGCCACGACGTGCGGATCGTCCTCGCCGACCCACGAACCTGGGCTCGGTTCCACCGCTACTGGCCGCTGACCGCACCGCTGGTCGGCAGATACCAGACCGCGACGCTCAAGGACATCGAGGCCGCCGCGACCACCCTCACCCCCGCCCGCTGAACCGGAGGAACCCATGCCACAGCACGTCGTCTGGCTGTCCGAAGTAACCATGGCCGACACCGCTCTGGCGGGTGGCAAGGGGGCCAACCTCGGCGAGCTGACGTCGGCCGGGATGCCGGTCCCGCCCGGGTTCGTCGTCACCGCGCCCGCCTATCTCGCCTCGATGGAGGCCGCGGGCGTGCGCGCCGAACTCCGCGACGCCGTCACCGCCAAGCGCACCGATCCGGCCGCCGCGGACCGGCTGCGCGGGGTCGTCGGCAAGGCCGGGATCGCCGCCGAGGTGGCGGTCGAGGTCCGGCGGGCCTACCGCACGCTGGGCACGGACCTTCCGGTCGCGGTGCGCTCGTCGGCCACCGGTGAGGACAGCGCGGGAGCGTCGTTCGCCGGGATGAACCGCACCATCACCAACTCCGTCGGCGAGGACGCGTTGCTGGACAGCCTCGTCGCCTGCTGGGAATCCCTCTTCGGGGCCCGCTCGCTCGCCTACCGTGCCGAGCGCGGGATCGCCGAGGAGCCAGCCATCGCCGTGGTCGTCCAGCAGATGGTGGACGCCGAGCGCGCCGGGGTGATCTTCACCGCCGACCCGTCCACGGGCGATCGCGACCGGATCGTCGTCGAGGCGGTCTACGGGCTCGGTGAGGTACTCGTTTCCGGAGCCGTCGAACCGGACACCTACGTGCTGTCCAAACCGGACGCCGCGGTGCTGCGCACGAGGATCGGCAGGCAGCACCACAAGATCATCCGCGGGGACGCGGGTGCCGAGCAGCGCGTCGAGCTCGGTGAGCAAGGCCACGGGCAGGTGCTGCGGCCCGCTGAGGCCGTCGAGCTGGCCCGGCTGGCCATGCGCGTCGAACAGCACTACGGCGCCCCACAGGACATCGAGTGGGTGATGTCCGATGGGCAGACCTGGCTGGTGCAGACCCGGCCGATCACCACCCTTACCGAGCACGCCGCAGCACCGGACGACACGGTGCTGGCATCCGGACTCTCCGCCGCCCCCGGGGTGGCCACCGGCCCCGTGCGGGTGCTGCGGACGCCCGCCGACGAGGACCGGCTCCGTCCCGGCGAGATCCTGGTCGCCGAGATGACCAACCCGGACTGGATGCCCGCCATCCGGCGCGCCGGCGCGCTGGTCACCGACCAAGGCGGGATGACCTGCCACGCCGCCATCGTCGCCCGTGAGCTCGGGGTGCCCTGCGTGGTCGGTACCCGCTCGGCCACCCGCGACCTGCACGAGGGCCAGGTCGTCACCGTGGACGGCGCGGCGGGCACCGTCCGGGCGGGCGGGCGCGCCACCAGCACGGCGCCCGCGCCCCCCGAACGGGCGCAGGCCGACGCTGCCGAGGCGCTGGCCACCAGGCTCTACGTCAACCTCGCCCTGCCCGACCAGGCTGAACGCGTCGCCGCGCTGCCGGTCGACGGGGTGGGCCTGCTGCGCGCCGAGTTCATGCTCACCGAGGCGCTGGCGGGTCGGCACCCGCGCAGCTTCCTCAGCACGCAAGGACCCGACGAGTTCGTTTCGGCGCTGTCCGCGTCGCTGCTGCGGATCACCCGCGCCTTCGGTATCCGGCCGGTCGTCTACCGGGCGACCGACTTCCGCAGCAACGAGTTCCGCGGGCTCGCCGGGGGCGAACAGGTCGAGCCCGCCGAGCACAACCCGATGATCGGCTACCGTGGCTGCTACCGCTACGTCCACGATCCCGAACTGTTCCGGCTCGAGCTGCGCGCACTGGCCAAGGTCCGCGAGCAGACCCCCAACCTGCACCTGATGCTGCCGTTCGTGCGCACTCGCTGGGAGCTCGAGGCCTGCCTCGAACTGGTCGACGCGAGCCCGCTCCGGCACCAGCGTGGGCTGCATAGATGGGTGATGGCCGAGGTTCCCTCGGTGGCCTACTGGATCGGCGAGTACGCCCGCATGGGCATCGACGGCCTCTCCATCGGCAGCAACGACCTCACCCAGCTGATGCTCGGCGTCGACCGGGACTCGCAGGTCTGCGCACCACTGTTCGACGAGGCCGACCCCGCCGTGCTGGACGCGATCGGCCGGATCGTCCGCGCCTGCCACGAAGCCGGGATCACCTCCTCGCTGTGTGGCCAGGCACCTTCGACCGACCCCGGCTTCGCCGAGCACCTGGTCCGCGCCGGGATCACCTCGATCTCGGTCAACGCGGACAGCGTCCCGGCCGCGCGGCGCGCCATCGGCTCCGCCGAGCGCCGCGTGCTGCTGCGGCGAGCCCTGCCACGGACGTGACCGCGACAGGCCGGTCACCCTCGCAGGTACCGCAGATAGGGGTCGGTGGCCGGGTGCTGGTGCACCCGGATCCGCCCGTCGAGCACCACCACGCCCGCCGGGGTGGCCACCAGGGGGTTCAGGTCGAGCTCGGCGACCTCGGTGACGAGCTCGGCCAGCGCGCTGACCCGCAGCAGCACGTCGCGCAGGGCGTCGGTCAGGACTCCTTCGGCGCGCAGGGCGGCCGAGCAGCGGAGCCCACCGAGCAGCCGGTCGGCGTCGCTACCGGTCAGTGGGGCCAGCCGGGCGGCCCGGTCGTCGACCAGATCGGTGTCCACGCCGCCGAGGCCGAAGACCACCAGCGGGCCGAACACGTCGTCGGAGCTGATGCCGACCAGCAGTTCCCGGCCGGGCGCTGCCATCGGCTGCACCACCACGCCACGCAGGGCGTCGCCGAACCGGTCCGCGAATCCCGTCCAGGCCGCCCGGATGCCCACGGTGTCCCGAACGTCCAGCAATACCCCACCGGCCCCGCTCTTGTGCAGGACGCCTTCCGCTACGGCCTTGACGGCGACCGGGCCGCCGAACCGGTCGTGGGCCGCGACGGCTGCCTCCTCGTCCGCGGCGAACTCGGTGGCTGTCACCGGGATGCCGAAACAGCCGAGCAGTTCGGTGACCGTGGCCGGTTCGAGCCAGCCGCCACCGGGGTGGCCGGTCATCCAGTCGGCCACCAACCGCCGCGCGAGGGTGAGCTCGAGGTCGGCGAACTCCGGGGGCTGTCCCTCCTGCAGGCGCAGCCACTCGGCGTAGGTGGCCAGCTTGCCCAGTGCGGCGGCGGCCTGTTCCGGGTCGGCGTAGCTCGCGGTGGCCGGTGTACCTCCCGTGTCGCACAGCGCCGCGACGTGCTCGGCCTGGCCGGGGCGGACCGCGAGCACCGGCTTGCCGCGCCGGGTGACCGTGGCCAGCTCGGCGCCGGGATCGCCGAGCGCGGTCGGTAGCGCGGCGGCGATCACCACGTCCACCGCCGCGTCGGTGAGCAACGCACGCACCGCTCCGGCGAACGCGTCGGGAACCACCGCGGCGCTGGTGTCGACCGGGTTGCGCACGCTGGCCTGCCGCGGCAGCAGCGAGCGCAGCCGATCTTCCGTCGCCGCCGCCAGTTCGGGCAGCACCAGCCCGTGCCGGGCGCAGGCGTCTGCGGCCAGGACGCCGGTGCCGCCGGCGTTGCTGATCACCGCGACCCGGTTGCCCGCGGGCAGTGGCTGCCAGCGCAACGCGGCGAGCACGGTCAGCAGCTCGCTCACCGAGTCCACCGCCATCACCCCGGCCTGCTCGAACAACGCGTCCCTGGTCACGGCCGGAGTCGCCGTCGCGGCCGTGTGCGAGGCCGCGGCCCGCTGGGCGGCAGGGGTGCTGCCCGCGCGGATGGCGAGCACCGGCTTCTCCCTGGCGAGCGCGCGGGCGAACCGGGAGAACTTGCGGGGGTTGCCGAAGGATTCGAGGTACAGCACGGCGGCCGCGGTTCGCGGGTCGCGCCGCCACCACAGCAGCAGGTCGTTGCCACTGACGTCGTACTTGTCGCCCGTCGACACCAGCGCCGACACACCGAGCCCGGCCGAGCCGAGCAGCTCGGTCAGTGCGATCGCGACGCCACCGGACTGGGTCAGCACGCCGATGTCACCGGCGGGTGGCGCGGCCCGCAGGAACGTCGCGTTCATCCCGATGCCGGGGTCGGTGTTGGCCACCCCGATGCAGTTCGGCCCGACCAGCCGCATGCCGTGGCGGCGCACGGACTCCCGCACCCGCTGCCCCAGGGTCCCGTTCAGTCCGGCCGAGACCACCACGACCGCGGCGACTCCGGCCGCGCCGCACTGCTCGACCGCGTCGGGCACCGCGACGGCCGGCACGCAGACCACCGCTAGCTCGGGCACCGAGGGCAGGTCCGCCACGGCGGGGCCGCACGGCACGCCGAGCACCTGCTCGGCGTGCGGGTTGACCGCGAACAGCTCACCGGCGAACCCCGCGTCGAGCAGATTGCGCAGCACTGCGTTACCGACCGCGTCCGGTCGGCGGCTCGCGCCGACGACCGCGATCGACTCCGGCGCGAGCACTCGGCGCAGGCTGGCGGTAGCGGCCACCCGCTCCCGGTCGGCCACCGCGTCCAGGTACCGGTCCCCCGCGTCCACCGCGAGCTCCACCGAACGTTCCGGCCCGGTGCCGGTCAGCACCAGCGGCAGCCCGAGATCGCGCAACACCCGGATGATGCCCGCGTTCTCGGCGAGCACCACCGCCACGAGGCGGGCGATGCCGTGCTCCCTGGCCACGGAGACCAGCTGCTCCAGCAGCAGCGTACCGACGCCACCTGCCTGGGCCGCCCCCTCGACGACGAGCGCGACTTCGGCGGCGCCGGGCTCGGCGGTGGCCTCGTAGCTGGCGACGCCGATCAGCCGGCCGGACAGGAAGGCTCCCGCCGAGGCGTGTCGCGGTCCCGTCTCGGCGGCGATCCGGCGGACGAGGTCGCCCAGCCGCGAGGGCCGCGGGCCGAAGAACCTGAAGTAGCTGTCGCGTTCGTCCAGCCTGCGGTGCAGCGCGAGGATCTCCGCGGCGTCGCCCGGCGTCAGCGGGCGCACCAGAACGACCCGGCCATCGGCCAGCAGCGAGTACCTGCCCTGCTCATGCGCATCGCGCATTGTGCCCTCCTTCGGGTAGCACCCTGGTTCCAGCGGTCCCGGCGAGGATCGCGGCGGCGTCGGCCAGCTCGCCGATGGCGGCGGCCCGGCCCTGTTCGGTGAGAAATCGGCGGCAGGCCTCGACCTTGGGGCCCATCGAGCCATCCGGCAGGCCGAGCCGTTCGAGATCGGCCGCGGTCGCCTCGGTGACCGGTCGTGCCGACGGGGTGCCGAAGTCGCGGTACACCGCGGGCACGTCGGTGAGCAGCAGCAGCGCGTCCGCGTCGAGCCGCTCGGCGAGCAGCGCGGCGGCGAGGTCCTTGTCCACCACCGCTTCCACGCCCCGCCGGTTACCGTCGGCGTCGACGGCGACCGGCACGCCCCCGCCACCGGCGGCGATGACCACGGCCCCCGCCTGGACCAGCCTGCGGATGGTGCCCAACTCGGCGACGTCGCGTGGTTCCGGCGAGGGGACAACACGCCGCCACTGGCGGCCGTCCCGGCGCAGGTCCCACCCGTGTGCGGCCACGACGGTCGCTGCCTCGGCGCGGTCGTACCCCGGTCCGATGAACTTGGTCGGCCACGCGAACGCCGGGTCTTCGGCGTCGACGAGGGTCTGCGTGAGCACCGCGGCCACCTCGCGGCCCGGCAGCGCGGTACCGAGAGCGGCGGCCAGCCAGTAGCCGATCATGCCCTGGGTCTCGGCCACCAGCACGTCCAGTGGGTACGGTCGCTCCAGCGCGCGGTCGGCGCTGGTTTCCAGGGCGAGCATGCCGACCTGCGGGCCGTTGCCGTGCACGAGCACCACGTCGTGTTCGGCGGCCAGCCCGGCCAGCGAGCCGACCGCGACCGTCAGGTTGGCCTGCTGGACGGCCGCGTCCGCGCGCTGGCCGCGGCGCAGCAGCGCGTTGCCACCGATTCCGATGACAAGCCTGCTCACCGGTCCCGCCTCTGCCCATGCAGCTTGCCGCCCAGCAGCGCGGTCAGTACGGTCTGCGCGACCGGCTGCCGGTTCGCGGCCTGCTGGAACACGACCGACCGGGGACCGTCGATGACCTCGGCGGTGACCTCCTGGCCGCGGTGGGCGGGCAGGCAGTGCAGGAACACAGCGTCCGGTGCGGCCGCGGCCAGCACTGTCTCGTCGACCTGGTAGGGCGTCAGCGCGGCCCTGCGCGCGGCCGCTTGCTCGGCGGGGTCGCCCATGGAGACCCACACGTCGGTGTAGACCGCACTGGCGCCCCGTGCCGCCGTCTCCGGGTCGTCGGTCCAGTCCACAGTGCTGCCCGTCGTCGCGGCGATCCTTCGCGCGGTGGCGATCGCGGTCGGATCGGGTGGGTAGGCCGCCGGGGTGGCCAGGGTGATGTCGACGCCACAGAGGGCGGCGGCCTGGGCGAGGCTGGCGGCGACGTTGTTGCCCGCGCCGAGGTAGGCGATCCGTCGGCCGTCGAGGTCGCCGAACACCTGCCGCAGGGTGAGCAGGTCGGTGAGGCTCTGCAGCGGGTGGTGCCCGTCGGTGAGCGCGTTGATCACCGGAACGGTCGCGGCACGGGCGAACCGCGTCAGGTCCTCGTCCGAGGACGTGCGGACGATGATGGCGGCCGCGTAGCTCGACAGCACCCTGGCGGTGTCCTCGATGGTCTCGCCCCGGCCGAGTTGCAGGTCGGTGCCGGTGAGCATCGTCGGCGACCCGCCGAGGCGCAGCACGGCCGCCTCCGTGGACACCCTGGTCCGGGTGGACGGTTTGGTGAAGTGCAGCGCCACGAGCCGGTTGTGCAGCAGCATCGGTTCGTGGTCGGGGTCGGCGGCGTAGCACTGGGCCAGCCGCAGCACTTCGCCGGTGTCGGCCGTGCTCAGGTCGGCCGTGGTGAGCAGGTCCTTCATCGGGGTCCCTTTCGTCAGGTCCGGTCGCGTTCGATCGGGCAGCTCATGCAGCGCGGCCCTCCCCGGCCCCTGCCCAGTTCGCTGCCGGGGATGGTGATGACCTCGATGCCGTTGCGGCGCAGCATCGTGTTGGTGGTGACGTTGCGTTCGTAGGCGACGACGACGCCCGGCTCGACGGCGAGCACGTTGTTGCCGTCGTCCCACTGCTCACGTTCGGCCGCGCGCACGTCCTGCTCCGCCTGCAACACCCGCACGGCGCCGAGTCCCAGCTCGGCGGCGACGGTGTCGAAGAGTTCACCGTTCTCCTCGACGGCGGGCCGCGGGCTCGTGCCCGTCCGTCCCGGCCGCAGGGTGAACGACCGCAACCCGCCCAGCCCTGGATAAATGGTGAACGCGTCGGTGTCCACCATGGTCAGCACGGTGTCCAGGTGCATGAACGCGCGGGCACGCGGCAGCTGGACCGCGATGACCGCCCGCGCGGCATCCGCGGTGAACAGCCGGTGCGCCAGCAGCTCGATCGCCTCCGGGGTGGTGCGCTCGCTCATGCCGACCATCAGCACGCCGGGCGCGAGCACGTGCACGTCGCCACCCTCCAAGGTGCCCGGTTCGTCGTCCGGCCCGATCCAGCGCGGCATTCCGGCGTCGACGAACAGCGGGTGGAACCGGTACACCGCGTCCACGTGCACGCTTTCCCTCCGCCTGCTCGCTTTCGCCATCGGGTTGACGGTCAGTCCCTCGAACACCCGGCAGGAGGGGTCCCTGGCGAACAGGTGGTTCGGCAGCGGGCGCAGCAGGAAGTCATCCGGCGCGGCACTCACCAGGCGCAGGCTGGGGGTGCCATGCTCGCCGAGCTCACCGCGGGTGATCCCGCCGACCAGGGTCCTGGCCAAGTGCGCCGCGTCCATCGCGGCGAGGGCCTCCCTGAGCGCGGGCGCGGCTTGTGCCACCACCCGGTCGAGCACCCACGACCCGGCCTGCTCGTCCTTGAGGGTCTCGGCGAGCAGATCGCCGAACAGGTGCACCGTCACACCGCGTTCGCGCAGGGTATCGGCGAACACGTCGTGCTCCTGGCGTGCCCTGCGCACCCACAGCACCTCGTCGAACAGCAGGTCGTCCTTGTTGGACGGGGTAAGCCGCAAAAGCTCCAGGTCCGGACGGTGCAGCACCACCCTGCGCAGCCTGCTCACTTCACTGTACACACCGGACAGTTCCATCACGCCGCCTCCAGCCCGGTGTAACCACCGTCGGCAGGTGCCGCGGTCTCCGCGGTGTCCCGCTCGCCGCGGCGCTTGCGGTAGGCCAGCCACACGTAGACGGGCATACCCGCGAGCAGCAGCAACAACCCCTTGGCCATCACCTCGTAGCCCGCGCCCGCGATGGCCCACACCGAGTAGCCGAAGGCCAGCACCGCGACCAGGCCGTGCCAGAACAGCCTGCGGCCATGGAACCGCTCCCGGTCGGTCACCAGCAGCATCAGCTGCGCCATGGCCGAGTAGGCGTAGGGCACCAGCGTGGTCAGGGTCGCTAGCAGGATCACGAAGGTGAACTGCTCGACGAGGGTGGCCGTGTAGTTCATCGCCATCAGCGCGGTGACCAGCACGCTAGAGACGACCAGCCCGACCACCGGCGTGCCGTTGC
This sequence comes from Amycolatopsis cihanbeyliensis, assembly GCF_006715045.1. Classification (GTDB taxonomy): domain Bacteria; phylum Actinomycetota; class Actinomycetes; order Mycobacteriales; family Pseudonocardiaceae; genus Amycolatopsis; species Amycolatopsis cihanbeyliensis. The sequence goes on from NZ_VFML01000001.1 coordinate 1,130,208, forward strand.
GGCTGGTGCGGGCGAATACCGCCGGGAACAGGCCGTCCTTGGCCGCCGCCATCGGCACCTGGCCCTGCAGCAGGACCCAGCCGTTCAACGCTCCGAACGCGGCGATCACCGCACCCGCCGCCACGGCGTTACCGGCCCACCCGCCGAACACCGCGCCCGCCGCGTCCGCGAACGGCGCGGTGGACTCGGTGAGTCTGCCGCGCGGCACCACACCCAGCACCGCGACCGTGCCCAGCACGTACACCACCGCCGTGACGACGGTGCCGATCATGGTGGCCCTCGGGATGGTCCGGCGGGGTTCCCGCACATCACCCGCGGGCACCGTGGCCGACTCGATCCCGATGAACGCCCACAGCGTCAACGCCGCCGCGGCCGTCACCGCACCGAACCCGCTCTGCTCGCTGGCGTTGAACGGCGTGAAGTTCGCCGGGTCGGCGAAGAACGGGACGATCAGCGCCACCACCAGCAGCGGCACCAGCTTGAGCACCGTGGTCACCAGCTGCACGATCGCACCCTGGCGGACGCCCATCGCGTTCACCGCGGTGACGCCCCAGATCGCGGCCAGTGCCACCAGCATCGCGGCCAACCGGTTACTCGCCAGCACCGGGAAGAAATGCGCGAGGTAGCCGACGAAGGCCACGGCGATCGCGGCGTTACCCGCCCAGATCGCGATCCAGTAGCCCCACGCCGTCTGGAAACCGAGAAAGTCACCGAACGCCCTGCGCGTGTAGGCATACGGTCCTCCCACATCCGGATGGCGCTTGCCCAACCGGGCGAACACCAGCGCCAGCAGCACCGCGCCCAGCGAGGTGAACAGCCAGCCTACGATGCTCACCGCACCGTAGGACGCCAGCGAACTCGGCAACAGGAACACCCCGGATCCGATCATGTTACCCACCACGAGCGCGGTCGCCGCCCACAGACCAAGGCCACGCCCACTCCGGCGAGACACCGACCTCGTCACGCTTCCTCCCTCGCATCCGTCGGCGTGTCTTGCCCGCCGGCGTCCGCCTCCTCATCCGGTGTGGACTCGCCGCTGTCGTCGTGGTACCGCTGCGCCAGGAGATAGCGCTGGATACCGCGTTCCGCCAGTTCGCCGACGTCGCGACTACTCGCACTCCTGCGGGCCTCCCACGAGGCACGCGCACTTTCTCGTCCGTCCATGCCATGGCCTCCCACCGTTCGGTGTCGCGGGACCGCTTCTCGTGATCCGCCACCACAGCGAAACTAGGCGGCACGGCCGTTGCCTCGAAGTGGGAATTCGCCCTCCTCAGCAAGGACGAACGTCCCTTTCGATCAGGGCATCTCGGACCGCGTCTGTCCATTTCGGCCCCTTTGGCCGCGGCGGTCGAAGCGGCGCCAGAGCACCTTGTCCGACTCGACGACGGCATAGGCCACGAGCCCGATGCCCAGCGCGAGCAGCCACGCCTCGGCGCCGACGGGCGCGGTGTGGAAGAGCGTGTTCAGTATCGGGACATAGGTGATCAGTGCCTGCAGCCCGAGCATGAGCGCGATCCCGCCGAGTAGCCACGGGTTGCGGCCCCGGGCGCGGAGCCGGTCCAGTGAACGGCAGCTGATCAGGTACATCACCTCGACGAGGACGAAGACGTTGATCGCGGCGGTGCGCGCCTCGGCGACCGGAACGCCCGAGGCCAGCTGTGCCTGGAACACCGCGAAAGCGCCGCTCACCAGCACCAGCGAGACCAGCAGGATGCGGCGTACGAGGTCGCCGGTCAGCAACGCCTGTCCTGGCGACCGTGGCGGCCTGTCCATGATGCCGGGTTCCTTCGGCTGGAAGGCCAGGGTCAGGCCGAGGAACACGGCGGTGGTCATGTTGATCCAGAGGATCTGCACCGGCAGGATCGGCAGCGTGGCGCCGACCAGGATCGCCACGAGGATCACGAGCCCTTCGGCGATGTTCGTGGGCAGGGTCCAGGCGAGGAACTTGCGGAGGTTGTCGAACACCCCCCGGCCCTCCTCGACAGCCGCCTCGATCGAGGCGAAGTTGTCGTCGGTGAGCACCATGTCGGCCGCTTCCTTCGCCGCCTCGGTGCCCGCTTTGCCCATCGCGATGCCGATGTCGGCCTGGCGCAGCGCCGGCGCGTCGTTCACCCCGTCCCCGGTCATGGCGACAACCTGCCCCCGCCGCTGCAACAACCGCACCAGGCGCAGCTTCTGCTCAGGGGACACCCTGGCGAAGACCGTCGTGTCTGCGAGCTCGTCGTCCGGGGTCGTCGCGATGGCTGCACCACTGACCGTGCGCCGGGGCAGGCCGAACGCGTGCCCGATCGCCTCGGCGGTCGCACCGTGGTCACCGGTGATCATCTTGATCTCCACCCCCGCCCGGCGGCAGGCGGCGACGGCGTCCATTGCCTCGGGCCGGGGTGGGTCGTGCATCAGCTGGAGGCCGAGGAAGGTCAGCCGGCCCGGCAGGTCCTCCTCCCGGAGCACCTCGGTACCGCGAGGAGGGGTAAACCGGGCGAAGGCCAGCACCCGGAGGCCGCGTCCTGCGTGCTCGGTCGCGATCGCGCGTACGGCTTCCCGGTCGAGTTCGACCCGGGTACCCGCCGCGTCCAGCTGGTCCGCGCACAGGGCGAGCACCCTTTCCGGGGCGCCCTTCACGTAGCCGGTCAGCCGTCCGGCCCAGTCCCGGTGCAGGGTGGCCATCAGCTGCCGCTCGGATTCGAAGGGCAGCGTGTCGACCCGCTGGTCGGCCGGCCGCTCGAGTCCGGCCTTGGCCGCGACGACGAGCAGGGCGCCCTCGGTCGGGTCGCCGACGATCTGCCAGCCGTCGTCGGTGACGCGCAGGGTCGCTTCGTTGCAGTGCACACCGGCCAGCAGACATTCGGCGAGTGCGTGATCCCGGCGGAGGTCGCCGGCCAGCTCGCCCTCGGGGGCGTAGCCGCTGCCGGTGACCGGGTAGGTGTTCTCGGCGGTCAGTACGGCGGTCACGGTCATCTCGTTCGCGGTCAGCGTGCCGGTCTTGTCGGTGCAGATGACTGTGGTGCCGCCGAGCGTCTCGACAGCGGGCAGCCGCCGGACGATGGTGTGCCGCCGCGACATCCGGGTCACCCCGATGGCCAGCACGATCGTGACCGCGGCGGGCAGCCCTTCCGGGATCGCGCCGACGGCCAGCGCCACCGCGGCGACGAACGTGTCCCCGAACGGGTCGCCCCGCAGCAAGCCCACCAACATGGTCAACGCGGCAAGTACCACGATCACCACCGCGAGCTTGCGGCTGAACCCGGCGAGCTTGCGGGTGAGCGGCGTCCCGGTGGACCCGGCGCCGCGGGTGAGCCTGCTGATCAGGCCCAGCTCGGTGTCCGCACCGGTCCCCGTGACCAGGGCCATTCCGCTTCCCCGGGTGACGATCGTGCCCGAATGGGCCAGGTTCGTCCGGTCGGCCAGCACGGCGTGCGACGGCAAGGCAGCCGCCGACTTCCCCGCGGGCACGGACTCGCCGGTCACCGCGGACTCGTCGATCTCCAGCGACGTGGCCCGGACGAGGCGCACGTCGGCGGGCACCTTGTCGCCCGCCTGCAGTACCAGCAGATCACCCGGGACGAGTCCGGCGGCGGCGACCCGGCGGGTGGCGCCGTCACGCACCACGGTCGCCTCGCTGGCCGCCATCCGGGCCAGCGCGTCGATGGCCTGCCTGGCCCTAGCCTCCTGCACGTACCCGATCACGGCATTGAGCAGCACCACTCCGAGGATCACCCCGGCGTCGACCAGTTGCCCCAGCGCCAGTGTCACCGCGACGGCGGCCAGCAGCACGTAGACCAGGGGATCGTGGAACTGTCTGAGCAGTCTGCGCAGCGCCCCGCCGTCGGACTCGGTGGGAAGCGTGTTCGGCCCGTGGGCGGCCAAGTGCCGCCCGGCCGCCTCCGTGGTCAGGCCGCTAGCGGAATCTGTGTGCAGTTCCTCCGCGACCTCGGCCACGGTCAGCCGGTGGGCGCGTGATCGCAACGGGTCAGTGCCGCCCGTGACGGCGACACGGGTTTCGGTCGTCATGGTGTCCACTCAACGCGCGGCGGGGAAACCGGTTGTAGAGCACAAGGTCATCGACGTGACCGCCGACGGCACCGAGCCGCCGAATTGGTGACCTTGGTCCCCTGGATTGGATACTTGGTCCACGTCGAAAGACCTGTTCTCGTCGTAGCCTGGTGGGAAACACATGAGGAAGGTGATGTCCCGGTGATCACGGTGTTCCTGGTCGACGACCACGAGGTTGTCCGGCGCGGTGTGGCCGACCTGCTGGAGGCCGAACCCGACCTGACCGTGGCCGGGGAAGCCGCCTCTGCCGCTCAGGCGCTGGCCAGGATCCCTGCGCTGCGCCCGGATGTGGCCGTCCTCGACGTCCGGCTCGGCGACGGCAACGGCGTCGAGTTGTGCCGCGAGCTGCGGTCCCGGCTGCCCGAACTCAACTGCCTCATGCTCACGTCCTACACCGACGAGCAGGCCATGCTCGACGCCGTCCTCGCCGGCGCGGGCGGCTACGTCCTCAAGGACATCCAGGGCCTTCAGCTCGTCCACGCCGTTCGCCAGGTCGGCGCCGGCAAGTCGCTGCTCGACAACCGCGCCGCCGCCACCCTCATGGCCAGGCTCCGCGACAACACCGCCGACACCGGCCCGGCGGCCGGGCTCACCGAGCGCGAGCGCACCCTGCTCGATCTCATCGGTGAAGGCCTCACCAACCGGCAGATCGCCGAACGTATGTACCTGACCGAGAAGACCGTCAAGAACTACGTCTCCCGGCTGCTCACGAAGCTCGACCTCGAACGCCGCACCCAGGTCGCGGTGCTGGCCGCCAAGCTGCACGGACAACGCAAGCCGAACTGACCGGTCCGTGCGGGGCTCGCCCACACGGACCGGTTTCCCTCATCCGGCCGGTTCGGGCCGCACGACCAGCACCGGGCACTCCGCGTGCTGCAGCAGGGCCTGGCTGGTCGAACCGAGCAGCATCCCCCGGAACCCGCCACGCCCCCGGCAACCGACCACCAGCAGCCGCGCCCTCGCCGACCACTCCAGCAGCTGATGCCGCGGCCGGTCCCTGGCCACCACCCGCTCGACCTGGACATCCGGGTACTTCTCCTGCCAGCCCGCGAGCCGCTCGGCCAGCGCACGCCGCTCCACCTCGTCCACCGACTCCCACGTCGAGTTGAACCTGGCCGGGCTGAACACCGTGTCGTAGTCACCGTCCAGCCAGGAATGCACCGCCACCAGGGGCGCACCGCGCAGCGAGGCCTCCTCGAACGCGACCGCGACTGCCCGCTCACTGGCCTGGCTGCCATCGACACCCACCACCACGGGACCATCGGCAGGCACGTCCTCGCCGTCCCTGCCCCGCACGACCACTACCGGGCAGTGCGCGTGGCTGGTCACCGCGACGGCCGTCGAGCCGAGTCGCATCCCGGCGAACCCACCACGGCCCGACTCACCGAGGACGATCATCCGCGCCTCGCGGGACAGCTCGATCAGTGCCGGGATCACGGGGTCCCGCACCAGCGAGGTGCCGACCTCCCTGCTCGCTCCGGCCTCCCTGGCCGCCTCGGCAGCCCCGGTGAGGATCCGTTCGCCGTCCTGTTCCAGTGCGCCGAAAAAGTCCAGCGGCACCGCAAGGCCGTTACCGTAGTACCCGCCGGTCACGGCGACGGCGTGCACCACACGCAACCCGAGCCCGCGCTCGGCCGCCGTCTGCGCGGCCCACCGCACGGCCCGCTTCGTGCCCGCCGATCCGTCCACGCCGACGACGATCTCGCCGCCAGCCGCCTTGTCCTGACTCATCGCTCGTTCTCCTTCTCTCCTGAACTGGGTTACTCAGCTGTTGCCGGTCGAGGACCGGGCCACGATCACCGGGCACAGCGCGTAGGACATCACCGTCTGGCTGGTCGAACCGAGCAGCATCCCCGGCCACATCGCCCCTGCCCCGGCTGCCGACCACGAGCAGCTGTGCCCTGTCGGCCATCGCCAGCAGCTCGTCGGCGGGTGCGCCGTGTCGCAACTCCCTGCGCACGGCAACGTCGGGGTACTTGTGCTGCCAGCCCGCGAGCCGCTGCGCGAGCAGTTCCCGCTCGCTTTCCTCGACCGCGGGCAGGTCCATCCGCCACCGGGTCTGCTCGAACACCGCGGCTAGGAACGCGTCGTCCCACACGTGCACCGCCACCAGCTCGGCGGCTCGTGACGACGCCTGGTCGAAAGCGATGGCGATGGCCCGCTCACTGGCGGGCGAACCGTCCACGCCGACCACCACCGGGTCGGAGACCGGTGGTGGTCGGCGCCCGCGTGCGCGCGAACCAGCGCCACCGGGCAGGCGGCGTGCGCGGCCAGCGCGACCGACGCCGAACCACCAGCACCCGGCCCAGCGGCCGAAGCCCCACCGTGCCCAGCACCAGCAGGCTCGCCGACTCCGCCGCGTCGCACAGCACCTCGGCCACCCTGCCTTCGCGCAGTTCCAACCGCGGCCGCGAACCCGGCACGGCCTCGCGGGCAACGTCCCGGGCCGCCGCGAGCGGCGACTCCCCCTGCGCCCGCAGCGCACCGTGCAGATCCTCCCGCATCGGCAGCGGCCGCGGGTAAGCCAGCGACACGTCGTCGAGCACGTGCACAAAGCACAGCTCGCGGCCCCGCCGAGCCCCCCTCGGCCGCCGCCCACCCCACCGCCTGCGCCACCGACGCCGAACCGTCGACACCGACCACGACCGCACCGCGCGGAGTACCGGACATCGCAGCTCACTCCTCACCGACTCGTCTGTTTCCCCGGACGCTACGAAGGTTTCGGGCCGCGCCGCGGCAGTCCTTCGTCACCACCACGAAGGACCTTCGCCACCCAGCGCACTGCCCGCGGACGGATGCCAACCAAGGACCCACCATCCGGAGACCTCCGACCCCGGACAGGCTCGCCGAAACACGCCAACCTCGAGCCAGCCACCAACAGAGGAGGACCCAATGTCCATTCGAGACAAGTCGACCCACGCCGGACACACCCACCACACGCCGGAACCCGGGACACCGCAGCACACCCTCGCCGGTAAGGTCGCCGCAGTCACCCGGATCGCGATGGGACTGCTGTTCCTGTGGGCCTTCGCCGACAAGGCCTTCGGCTGGGGCTACGCCACCCCCGCCGCCAAGGCCTGGACCGACGGGGGCTCCCCCACCAAGGGCTTCCTCAGCGGCGTCGAGGTCGGCCCCTTCGCCGAGACCCTGCGCTCCTGGGCAGGCGCCTGGTGGGCCGACTGGCTGTTCATGCTCGGCCTGCTCGGCATCGGCATCGCCCTGCTCCTCGGCATCGGCCTGCGCCTTGCCGCCCTCACCGGCACGCTCATGATGCTGCTCATGTGGATCGCCGAGTGGCCCCTCGACCGGTTCACCGAAGCAGGCGAACCCACCCGCTCCACCAACCCCCTCATCGAGTACCACGTCATCTACGCACTCGTCCTGATCCTGCTCGCCGCGGTCAGCGCCGGACACACCTGGGGCCTCGGCCACCGCTGGACCCGGCTCACCCAACACCACCACTGGCTGCACTAACCCCACCGAGCCCGGGAACAACCCGGGCTCGCCCCATCTCTCAAGCCGACCACCCGGTGCTATGGCGCAGACAGCGTGCTACCGCGATCGCTCCCAGCCTCGACGGGGGTCCCTGCGGGTGCCGAGCTGCGTAGCTTCCCGGCTGCGGTAGACGACGCAGGGGCCTGTCGGGTAGCCGAGCGGCATAGAGACACGTGCACGAGCCGGCTGAAGGCCAGAACGCGAACAGCGCCCAGGGGACTGTCTCGTAATTGATCTTGTGGTTGGTGTTGCTGGTGTTGCTCAGCCAAGGAGGTGGATGTTGTGCAGGTGGGCGATTCCGGACACCGTGTCGTTGAGCGTGCTGGCGGCGCGGCGGTAGTCGCGCAGGATCTTCCAGCATTTCATCCTGGCCAGGGCGTGCTCGACGCGGGCACGAATCGTACGGTGGCCAGCGTTGAGGTCTTCCTTCCAGTCCGGCAGATCACTACCGTCACCAGGCTTGCGATATGGCATGATCACCTCGGAGTTTCCCTGGTAGCCGCCATCGGCCAGCACCGGGCGTCCGGCCAGTTCCTGCTGGATTCCGGAGTCCCGGTAGACGGTACAGTCGTTGCGGTTGCCCGGATGCGCGTCGCCGGTGGCGATCACCCGGTGCGCCGCGGAATGCGACACCCCGAACAGCGGCCCGATCTGGCGCATCGTCAGGTTCGTCCGCCAATAGGTCGCCACCAGCAGCACACGATCGGCCAGGTCAAGCCGCCACTGACGACCAGGACGGCCATCGGCGATCTCCTCACCACCACGCGCCGCCACCACCCGCACCAGCTTCCGGAACTGGCCCGGCTCCAACCCCGTGAACGGGGCAATCCACTCCGACCGCGACGCCGAGATCACCCGCACCACAACATGATCAACCACCGGCACAACCACACCCACACCGGGTTACGAGACAACCCTTAGGCTCACGGCATGAGCACACAGCACCTACGAGCCGCCCGCGTCACAGACCCACGGCCCCTGCTGCTGTCGCTCAAACCACGCTTCGCCGAAGCCCTGCTCGACGGCACCAAGACCGTAGAACTGCGCCGGACACGCATCACCGCGCCCCCAGGAACCCCACTCATCCTCTACGCCAGCGCCCCCACCATGGCCGTTGTCGGCGTGGCGACCCTGCACCAGAACGAAACCGACACGCCCAACCACATCTGGCGTCGTCACCGCCCCCGGGCTCGGATTCACCGGGACCGAGTTCAACACCTACCTCCACGGCACCACCCTCGCCACAGCCCTCACCATCACCGAGCCCCAGCGACTCCTCGAACCACCCAGCCTCGCCGCACTCCGCACGACCTCCACCTTCCGACCACCACAGAGCTACCGCTACCTCACCAATCTCGACCCCGCCGTCCTCCACCACGCACTCGCCTCCCTCACCACCTAAGTTGTTTAGCGACTAACCAACCGACAGCTCTGGCCCGCTCCGACTGATCCTTCCGCGTTCCATACCGGACCTCGGTCCACACCTCGCCATGAGCAACCGACGATATGGCGCACGACGCCGGAGAGAAGTTGATGATTCGTCACGCCATCGTGGCCGGCGGCGGAATCGCCGGTCACAGCGCCGCTCTCGCACTGCTACAGGCCGGTATCGCCGTCACCGTGCTCGAGGCCCGCCCCGACGACAACGACCTCGGCTCGTTCCTACGGCTCAACCCCAACGGCCTCGACGCGCTCAACGCCATCGACGTTCTCGATCCGGTGGTCGACGCCTCGTTCCCCATACGCCACGTCGACCGACGGGCCCTGGACGGCCAGGTGCTCGTGCACCGCCCCCTCACCGACCCGCTGCCTGGCCGCAACCTCGGCGCCCGGTTCATCACGTGGGCCAATCTGGCCAGAGTCCTTCGTGACGAAAGCACACGCAGGGGCGCCACGGTCCGCCACCGTGCGCCCGTCCTCGGCGCGGAGGCTACCCGCAACAGCGTGCACGCTCTGCTCGCGGACGACGACCCAATCGAGGGTGACGTACTGATCGGCGCCGACGGCACCCGATCCACCATCCGCACCGTCATCGATCCTGCGGCCCCAGCACCCGACTACTGCGGATCCCGCACCATCTACGGTCATACCCCTCGACCTCCCACGCACACCCCGCCAGCACCCGCACAACTACGGTCCTACGGTGGCCCGAAGGCGTGGCTTGCCCACATCGACGACCCCGACACCGGCCACACCTATTGGTTCACCAACATCAAGACGTCCGAGCTGCTGCCCGATCCCGGCCCAACCACCGAGGACTGGCGCATCGAGCTACTCCAGCGCTGGAACGACGACGACATCCCAGCGGGCATCATCAAGATGGCCACCCGCATCCGAGCGTCCGACGACCGGGCGCTACATCACCTTCCTCGCTGGCACACAGACCGCCTCGTAGTCATCGGCGATGCCGCCCATGCCGCGCCACCCAGCACCGAACAGGGCGGTTCGATGGCAATCGAAGACGCCGCGGTGCTCGGGCGGTGTCTTCGCGACTTGCCCCTGCACCTTGCCCTGGCTCGCTTCGAACAGGAACGCCGGGAACGAGTCGAGACGATCATCGCCATCGCCACCGGCCACCACACAACGACAACCGGACCAGAATGGTCCTACCACCACCACATCGAATGGACGCAACGAATCGTGCCGTGACGAATGACCGAGGTCCAGTGGCGGAGAGCACGTGCCGCCTGCGGCCGGGCCAGCGACGTCATCTACCTGGCCCCAGCTGGTGACAGTCCGAATCAGTACCGACCGGTTTCTACTGACCGCGTTCTCCCTGTCGGTCACATCACTCAGCCTGCCGCTATCCCACCTACTCCACGACGCGGCGAATCAACACCACCCTGAGGACCACATCGGGACTGTCCGTGATCTTGTGGGTGGTGGGTGATCTTGACCATGCTGGAGCGGTCGCTCCGGCTGGGAAGGATCTAGGTTGACAAGCGAAGACAGGGTGGTCGGCTCGGCCGCTGACGGGAACTCCTCTGGTGATGATCTTGATGTGCGGGTTGCCCGGGAGTTGATCGACAAGGCTCGTGCGGATGGCGTGTCGCTGGTCGGCCCGAACGGGCTGTTGCGGCAGGTGACGAAGACGGTGCTGGAGTCGGCGCTGAACGCCGAGCTCGATGATCATCTGGGTTATGCGAAGGGCGATGTTGCCGGGAAGTTCGGGGGGAACGAGCGGAACGGTTCGTCGTCGAAAACGGTACGGACCGATGTGGGTGATGTGCGGATCGACGTGCCCCGGGACCGGCAGGGGACGTTCACTCCGCAGATCGTACCGAAGTACGCTCGCCGGGTCGAGGGGTTCGATGATGCGGTCATTTCCCTGTACGCTAAGGGGTTAACGACCGGCGAGATTCAGGCACACCTGGCCGATATTTATGATGCTCGGGTGTCGCGTGAGCTGATCTCGAAGATCACCGATAAGGTGGTTGACGATCTGAATTCGTGGCAAGCCCGGCCGCTGGATCGCGTGTATCCCGTTGTGCTGATCGATGCTATTCATGTCAAGATTCGTGATGGGGCGGTGGCGAACCGGCCGATCTATATCGCGGTGGGGATCACTCTGGCTGGTGAGCGGGATGTGCTGGGCATGTGGGTCGGCACCGGCGGCGAAGGCGCCAAGGGCTGGCTGAACCACTTGTCTGACTTGAAGAACCGTGGTGTCGAGGATGTCCTGATCGTCGCCTGTGACGGCCTGAAGGGGCTCCCCGAGGCGATCGCCGCGTTGTGGCCCCAGGCGGAGGTCCAGTTGTGTGTGGTGCACCTGGTGCGGGCGAGCCTGCGTTACGCCTCGAAGAAGTACTGGTCGGCGATCACGAAACGGCTCAAGCTGATCTACACCGCGCCCACCGCGGAGGCCGCCGAAGTCGAGTTCGTCGAATTCTGCGCCGAGTGGGAGGAACGCTATCCAGCGATGGTCCGGTTGTGGCGTAACAGTTGGGAACAGTTCACACCGTTCCTTGCCCATCCGCCCGAGTTGCGGAGGCTGGTGTACACCACGAATGCGATTGAGAGCCTGAACGCCCGGTTTCGGCAAGCCACGCGGCGGCGCGGTCATTTCCCGAATGATCAGGCTGCGCTCAAAGTGCTCTATCTCGTGATCAATAATCCGCTCAAGAACCGTTCCAATATCACTGGAAAGGTAGTAGGCTGGAAGCAGGCGTTGAACGCGCTCGCCATGCACTACGGCGACCGGCTCGACGTGCAGCAGTGACAGGGTGATCACATCACCACCCACAAGATCGCTGACACTCCCACCACATCCGGATAGGTCAACGTTTGTTCCCGTCGTGTGCCTGGGATACGTACAGGCCAGGCACTTGTTCGTCGCAGAACAACGCCATCGAGGGCGTCCTTCCAGGGCAAGGGCGGGCAGTCGTGGCGCTAGCAGGGTGAGTTGTGCTTCGACGTCGTACCGATCCTTCGTGTTGCCGTTGGCGGAGTTGCTGGGCAGCACGCTGTACCTTCTTGACCGGGTCACAACGTCCGAAGTCGAACCATCCGCCGTGGATTCGATACTTTGTGGAAGTGTCTATGCAGTGCGTCCTCGAGGTCGCGGTGTAACTGGGCGGGCCGCGACGCGGAGTCCCGCTGGCTTCCGGCGGCGCTCGTCCTCTTCATCCCGCTGGCTCGGACTCAACTCGTGGAGCCGGCGGATCCTCTTCGTGTTGCCGTCCGCGTCGGGCTCCTGTACATATTCGGCGGCACCGGCCTGGACGAGTTCCTGGATGGCGAGTTGCACCTTCGTGGTGTCGGTCGAGATGTAGGGCAGCAGCCAGTTCCGTTTGACTCCGCGGTATGCCCGCCGCGGGCGCGGCCGTTTCGGACGAGGTTGAGCCGGCAAAGGCCGTAGAGCATGATCGTCTGCGGCGAAAGCCCGGACAGGAACAGCTACCGTGGCATGAGAACCGGAAGTCGAGCGTAGCCGCGGCCGACGACAACACCGCATTCATCTCAGTTGATGCCCCTCTGTGCCGACATAGCGGGTGCTATTCCAAGTTTGTGGCCACATAACGCACGAAGCTGACCTTAACGATGAGCACCGACAGAACCGGGCACCAGCGGCTCAGCCGATGTCTAACCAGCCGGTCCACCTGCCGTTTCACGTGGTCATGTGCAGTCGGGTTCTGTCGTCGACAGAACCGATGTCCGTATCCGGCTGTGCTTACTGCTGGCCGCGCCCTCGCGGTAGTCCGCGGACGACGCCGCCGGGTGCCAGTGCTGTCCGCAGGTGGGTGATCTCCTCGTGCTACGCAGCCAGCCGTGAGATCGCCGCGATAGGGACTGTCCGACGAATGTCGGTGGATCCGGCTTGGCGGTCCGCTCATCGCGGGCACATCAAGGTGTCCTGGCTACAGGGAAGCTCATGGTTGTTCCGGGAGGTGGTGATCGGTGGGTGGGTGCTCGGTGAGGGCGTTGGCGATCATGGCGGCGGTGAGGACCCGGGCACCGTGCGGCGTGGTGGGGTCGTGGCCGGTGAGGGTGCGGATGCGGTGCAGGCGGTAGTTGAGGGTGTTGCGGTGTATGTGGAGCGACGCGGCGGCTTCGGCGCGTTGGTGGTTGCTGTCGATGAGGGCGCGCAACGCGTCAAGAAGGTGCGGGTGTCGGTTGACTGGCCGTAACAGCTCGGCGAGGCAGTCGCGGGCCGGGCCTGGTTGGGCGACTTGGTACTCGATGGCGAGATCGGTCAGCCAGTACGCGGCGGGCGGACGGCGCAGGGTGCCCGCGAGGTGGAGCAGTTCGGTGGCCAGCCGGTGGGCGTGCGGAATGGTGGCGTGACTGGTGGCCAGTGCGATACCGGCGCGGCACCGGGCGACAGCGGCGGAGTCGATACGCCGGAGCACGCGTTCGGCGGCAGCCCGCTGCTGCGGCTCGTGCTGGTCGGGGGTAACGGGCAGGAGGAACACTCCGCCGTCGCGGTCGAAGGTGGCCAGTACTGGTTCGGTGTCCAGCGCGGCCTGCAGTCGGCGGAAGCGGCTGGTCGCCGCGCGGGTGTCGGTGGACTGGTTGGGTTCGGGGATGTCCACGGTGAGGACGAGGTACCGTTCGGCGAGCTGGTGGCCGGCCCGTTCGGCGGCGCGCTGGGCGGGGCGTCCGGCGAGCAGGGCCGCGGCCAGCGAGTAACGGCCTTCGCGCTGCGCCCATTCCTCGTGCTGCTGCTCGGCGTGGTAGGCCTGCGCGATGCGGGGCAGCAGGTCGGCGAGAAGGCCGAAGATGCGGCCGACCAACGACACCAGGTCCGGGTCCAGGTCCAGGGCGTCGGGCTCACCGGGTTCGCCTGGTTGCTCGCCGGAGGTGGTGGCGATACGCCAGAGTTCCTCGGCGGCCAGCGGGTAGATGCGCAGTACGGCGTCGAGTGGCAGGCCGTCGCGGACGCGTTCGGCTGCCCAGCTGATCGGACCGGCGAGTTCGGCCTCGGTGAGGCCGCGATCCTCGACGACGGCGGTGAGGAACAGGTCGATCACCGCGCGAACGTTCGCGACCAGGTCCCTCTCCAGAACCGGGCCCGGCAGCCGCTGGTAGGCCGGGATGTTCTGCACGCATCGGGCGGTCACTGCGGCGGCGACGTCCTGGCCGTGACTGGTCAGGGCCTGTACGACTCCGATCATTCGACCCTCCCGACGGTTTGTTCCGGTGCACAAACCTGCGCGGAAATATCTGCGCATCATGCCAGCAGACAGCGCCCTGCGCACCGGAGATGCTGTTCCGGACACCTGTTCGCGCCGGGACGCGGCCTGTGGAAAGGAACGGCATGACAAGGTTCACATCGGTGCTGTGCGGCGTCCTGACGGCGCTGTTGCTGTGCGCCTCGGTGCCCGGTGCGGTGTCCGCGGCCCCCACCGGCACCCAGCAGGTCCTGCTGCCCAGGGACGATCCGTTCTATGTCCCCCCTGCCGGATTCGAGTCCAGCCCGAACGGGACGGTGCTGCGGTCGCGCCAGGTCACCGCCGTGGCCTATGTCCTGCCGGTGCCTGCCAGCACCTACCAGGTGCTGTACAAGTCGGTGGACAACCACGACCGGCCGGTGGCCGAGGCCGCAACGGTGCTCGTGCCCAAGGGTGAGTGGCGTGGGCAGGGCCCACGGCCGCTGCTGTCCTACCAGGTCGCGGAAGACTCGCTCTCCACCCGGTGCCAGCCGTCCTACACGCTGCGGGCGGGCTTGTTCGGCTCACCGGCCGGGGTCGGCACATACGAGTTCACCCTCTCGCTGGGCGCCCTGCTCAGGGGCTACGCCGTGGTCTACTCCGACTACCAGGGTCCACGCTCCGAGTTCGCGGCCGGGCCGCAGGCCGCGCACGCCGTCCTCGACGGGATCCGCGCCGTGCAGCACTACGCCCCCGCGGGCCTCGACTCCCAGGGCCCGGTCGGGTTGTGGGGCTACTCCGGCGGCGGCTTGGCCACCACCTGGGCTGCCGAACAGCAAGCCTCCTACGCTCCCGAGCTCAACGTGGTGGGCGCGGCGGCCGGGGGTGTCCCGGCCGACCTCGAAGCCATGCTGAAGCACAACGACGGCGGTCTCGGCGCCGGCCTGGGACTGCTCGGGGTGATGGGCCTTGCCCGTGCCTTCCCCGAAGCCGGTGTCCAAGCCCTGCTGAACGACCGCGGCCGCGAGCTGTTCGCGGACAACGCCGACGCCTGCACCCTCGACGTCGCGCTGTTCCACCCCTTCGACCGGCTGGCCAACTACACAACCGTCCCCAAGCCCGCGGACTCCGCACCTGCGCGGTACCTCTACCGGGTCAACAACACGGGTAAGACGACTCCGGACTTCCCCGTCTACAACTACCACGGCACCGTCGACGAGTTCGTTCCGCTCGCGCCGGTCGACGCCCTGGTAGGCGGTTATTGCGCGGACGGTGGCACCGTGGCCGTATCCCGCATCCCGCTCGCCGGACACATCACCGGCGAGGTCGTCGGTGCCGGTGACGCACTCGGATTCCTCACCGACACCTTCAACGGCAAGCCAACCCGCAACGACTGCGCGAAGCAGTCCCGCTGAGCCAGGAGGAACGATGGCCACGCGAAGGTTGCCGGTGATACTGGCCGCCGGCCTGATGGGGCTGATGTTGCCGGTGACCGCGCAGGCGGCTCCGGCGCAGAGGTCCGGTGACGTGACGTACACGGTGGACAGTACGGCGGATGCGCCGGATGCCGACCCCGGTGACGGGCAATGCCGGAGCAGGGAGGGCACGTGCACACTGCGGGCGGCGACCATGGAGGCGAACGCGGGCCGGGGTGCGACGATCGTGGTTCCCGCGGGCCACTACCTGCTGACCGTCGCGCCGCCGCCGCTGCCACTGGGCCCGTTCCCGGACCCGGCCACGGGGGATCTGAACATCCTGCGGCCGACCACGATCGTCGGCGCCGGGATGGGCCGGACCGTGATCGACGCGGGTGGTATCGACCGGGTCTTCTACAACGGTGCCAACAGCACGATTCGCGACCTGACCATCACCGGCGGGGTGACCAAGGAGCGCGAACTGGTGTTCATCACCGGAGGCGGCGGGATCTTGAACGTGTCCCGGCTGCAACTGCAGCGGGTGGAGGTGACCGGGAACAGGGCGGACTACGGCGGCGGGGTCTTCAACATTCCGCTGTCCGACCTGACGATCTCGGACAGTATGGTGCGCGGGAACTCGGCGGGCGAGGCAGGCGGGATCCGGTTCGACTGGACGGGCAAGGTGGTCAACACAACGATCACCGGTAACGAGGCGATCAACCCACACTGGATCACCCATCCGGCATCGCTGGGCGGACGCGGCGGCGGCATCGACCTGCGCGGCCCGGGACCGCTGACCATCACCGGCTCCACGATCACCGGAAACCGCGCTACCGACGAAGGCTCGGGGCTCAACGCGGCACCGGCCTATCTGGACTCGCTGGTGCCCCCGAACACCGGATTCCCGCTGAGCGTGGTGATTCTGAAGAACTCCACAATCGAGGCGAACCTGGAGTCGGCCAACTGCACACGGGCCTTCGCCGCGTTCCTCACCGACGGCGGACGGCTGGATCGGACCTGCCACAACGACCCGCCACGGTCCTAGTGTCGAGAGCCCGAAACTCGTGCCGTCAGTCCTTGCGGGGGAACCGAGTGGACGAGGCCGACGTCCGGTGGCCAAGAGAAACGCTGCCCTTCCTGTCGAACGAACCGCAGGCGCCTGGCGGTGCTGCGCGCCCACGCTGCTCGCGTTGCCGGACGAAGGCTGATCGCCGCGTCGCTACTCGGGCGTGACGCCGCACCGGGGTGGCAGGTGCAGGCGGACCAGCTCGACCAGGTGGCGGTGGACGTCCTCCAGCGGGCGGACGGAACGCGTGCTGAGCGCAAGGATCACCGCGCCTTCGACGGCGCTGATCGTGAATGTGGCCAGTGACCGTGCGGTGCCGGGTTCGACTCCGGAGTCGGCGAGCTTGGTGGCAATGAGGTCGTTCCACTCGGTGAAGGCCTCGGCTGCCGCGGCGGGCAGGCCCGGGGCATCATGGCCGGCGAGCGCGGCAGCCACGACGGGGCAGCCGGCCGTGAAGTCGGTCGTGGTCAGAGTCTCCTGCCACATCCGTACGAATGACTCCAGCGCGTCGAGAGGGTCCCCGACCTCGGTCGCGGCGGCGATGGCGGCGGTGAGGACCTGGCCCGCTACTCGAGTGGACTCCTCGACGAGTTGCTGCTTGCCCCCGGGAAAGTGCTGGTAGATCGACCCGCGTGCGGTGTTGCTCGCCGTCAGCAACTCGGTGACCCCGGTGCCGGCCACGCCCCGGCGGCGAACCAGGTCGATGGCACTGGTGATCAACCGCTGTCGTGGTCCGGGGGGCCTGTGGACGTCGTCCGGCGCAGGGTCTTGCGGTAGACCATTCATTCTACTACTCTTCGGTAACTGTTACTCATAGTCACACTTGCTGTCGTGGAGCGAGGAACCATGATGATGCCATCGAACACACGTGCCGGGCAGGACGCCGGCTTCGACGCCATCGTGGTCGGCGCGGGCATCGGCGGGATGGTCAGCGCCGCCTACCTGGCCGCGGCGGGTAAGCGCACCCTGCTGCTCGAGGCCTACGACGTCATCGGTGGCTGCACGCACGCGTTCCGCCGGGCCGGCAAGTGGGAGTTCGACGTCGGCGTGCACTACCTGGGTGACTGCGGTCCGGGCGGGGCGATCCCGACGATCCTGCGGGGAGTGGGGCTGGACCGGAAGGTCGAGTTCCTGCCGCTGGACCCCGCGGGCTTCGACACCATCGTCTTCCCGGACCTGACCGTGCGGATCCCGGTCGGCTGGGACAACTACCTGAACAACCTGTGTGCCGCGTTCCCCGCCGAACGGCAACGGATTCGCAAGGTCGTCGGCATCCTGCGCCGGATCGGCGGCAGCATCGACCACAGCCGCACCCCGGCGTCGCTGGGCGGCCAGGCCGCGTTCGTGCGGCGGGCCGGGTTCGCCGCACGATGGGCGATGCTGCCACTGACGACGTTGCTGGACGCACACCGGCTCAGCCCGCGGCTCAAGGCGGCGATGTCGGTGCAGTACGGCACCTATGCCAGTCCGCCGCACCGCACGCCGGTGGCGGTACACGCGTTCATGCTGCAGAACTTCCTCAGCGACGGAGCCTGGTTCCCGCGGGGTGGCGGGCAGGTCCTCTCCGCCCGCCTCGGCGAGGTCATCGTCGCGAACGGCGGACAGATCCGCACCCGATCCACGGTCCGGCGGATCCGCACCGAGCACGGCGCCGCGACGGGGGTCGAGCTGGCGGACGGCACCCGGTTCGACGCACCCATCGTGGTGTCCAACGCCGATCTGAAGCGGACCTATCTCGACCTGGTCGGCCGCGAGCACCTCAGGCGCCGCACGATCCGGCGGGTGGAGCGGTTCCGGATGTCGCAGCCGTTCTTCAACTGCTACCTCGGCGTGGACGTCGACCTCGGCCAGTGGATACCGAACACCAACTTCTACTCGGTGCCCACCGCCGAAGACGTCACCTCGCTGTTCAGGGACCTCGCTGAGAATCGGGGCGACTACACTCTCGACGAACGCATCGAGCAGGCCCGGCGGCGGCTGCCCGCCTATGTCAGCGTGACCACCGTCAAGGACCCCGGCAACCCGCACGCCGCCCCGCCCGGTTCGTCGGTACTCGAGGTGATGACCCTGGTCCCGGGCGAGCCCGAGGCATGGGGCCTCGACCGCTGGCCCGAGCCGAGCGACAATAGCTACCAGGACCATCCCGGCTACCGGCGCATCAAGGAAGCCTTCACCGAGATCATGATCCGCCGGGTCAAAGAGGTCATCCCCGGCATCGAGAACCACATCGTCTGGCGGGAAGCGGCCACGCCGCTGACTCAGCACCGCTACACCCGAGCCAGCGGCGGCACCCCCTACGGCCTCGAACTGTCGATCGGTCAGTTCGGTCCCCTGCGCCCCGGCGTGCGCACCGAGATCGCCGGTCTGTACCTGTGCGGCGCCTCCACCGCCTGGGGCCCCGCCGTCGAAGGCGCGATGCTCTCCGGCCTGCACGCCGCCGGGGCCGCCCTCGGCCGCGACCTGGACGCCGAGATCCGCGCGGGCACGACCTACGGCCGGCCACCGACCGGCCCGGCGGATCCACCCGACTGGGATGCCCTGGCCACCGCCAGGAAACTGGCCACCCGCGCACCCCGAACGCCCCCGGCACCGGCCCACACCACCGAGCAGGCGACAGGAGCCACCCCACGATGACCGGCACCCCGCGCCTTTCCGACCCGCTGCCACTGCCGTGCGGGCAGACCCTGCGCAACCGCATCATGAAATCCGCCCTCAGCGAAGCACTCGCCGACCCGGCGCACGCCCCGTCCACCGAACTCGAGACGCTCTACCGAAGGTGGGGCGTCGGCGGTTACGGGCTCGTCGTGACCGGCAACGTCATGGTCGACCACCGCCAACTCGGCGAACCGGGCAACGTCGTCATCGAGGACAAACGCGACCTCGCCGCGCTGACCCGCTGGGCCGCGGCCTGCCACGACGGCGGCACCCCGATCTGGATGCAGCTCAACCACCCCGGACGCCAGGCCAACGCCCTGGCCGGCCGTAGGCGGCCCGTCGCCCCCAGCGCCACCGCGGCGAAAGTGCCCGGTGCCGTCACCCCCCGCGCGCTCAGCGGCGCCGAGATCGAGGACCTCATCGACCGCTTCGCCACCACCGCCGCGGTCGCCGAGACCGCGGGCTTCGACGGCATCCAGATCCACGCCGCCCACGGCTACCTCATCGCCCAGTTCCTGTCCCCGCTGGCCAACCAGCGCACCGACGACTGGGGCGGCGACCCCACCCGGCGGCTCCGGTTCCTGCTGGAGATCGTGCGCCGCATCCGGGTCACCGTCGGCCCCGGCTTCGCCGTCGGCATCAAACTCAACTCCGCCGACTTCCAGCGCGGCGGATTCTCCGAAACCGAATCGCGCGACGTCGTGGCCCGCCTCGCCCAGGAAGGTCTCGACCTCATCGAGATCAGCGGCGGCAGCTACGAAGCACCCGCCATGATGGGCACCACCCGTTCAGCCAGCACCCTGGCCCGCGAGGCCTACTTCCTCGACTACGCCCAGACCGTGCGCCACCTCGCCCGCGACGTGCCGCTGGCCGTCACCGGCGGCTTCCGCTCGCACGCCGCCATGGCCACCGCCATCGCCCACCGCACCTGCGACCTCATCGGACTCGGCCGACCCACCTGCACCACCCCGGACGCCGCGAACATCCTCCTTCAACCCAACCAGACCCAGTTGCCCGTTCGTACCGTGCGCTTCGGTCTCCGCCGCACCCTCGGACTCGTCGCCGACCTCAAGACCCTCGACGGAGCACTGGACCTGCAATGGCACACCGACCAACTGCACCGCCTCGCAGGCGGCGCCGAACCCGATCCAGGCCGGCCACGATGGAAAACCCTCGTGGCCATGCTCAACCGCAACGGGCTCGCCGCCTTCCGCCGCCAACGCCAGTAGCGCCGATCACCCACGACCGGACGTGAGCAGCCAGCTGAAAAGCGCACCGGTTATCCGCAACAGCAGGCGTGCCGCCGCGGCCAAGACGCCTGGTTCGTACGTCGGAACGTCACATCCTTCGAAACTGTCATAGCGACAGCGCCGAACACGCAAGAACTCGCCACCGAGGAAATGCCACGAAACATGACTACGGTGGGGCGACGCGGTGTGGCGCCGGGGACACCGCCTGACACCGGCCGGAGTGACGGCAGAGCATGATGCCTGAGCGCTCGCTGTTGTCGTCCCAGTCGACCACATGGCTGCTCACGATGTTGACCATCCCGTCGATGATCGCGGGGCCACTTCGCTCCAGTGCCCGCAATGCGGTTGTGACGACCGCCTCCGGTTCCCGGCATTGTCGGTCTTGTTGGGCGGTCTCCGTGGCCCGGAAACCCGAGGCGACCACCACATCAGCGTCGGCTTTCGATAGCAATTCCGGTTGTGCCGCGGGCGCCCCGGACGCGGCTCGTCAGCCAGCCCGGCCAGGCCGTGCTCGATGAACCGACCCCGCCACGTACCCACCGTCGGCACCGACACCCCCAGCGCGGCAGCCACGCCCTTGTTGAACGCACCAGGCTCCGCACATGCCAGAACAATCCGGCAGCGCAACGCATACGCCTACGTCGACGTCGCCGCCCGCACCCCACGCACCAGTTCCCGACGGTCGGCCTCGGTCACCGTCAACTCGGCTGTCAAGTGCGCGATCGACCAGTTCTTCGAGGGCTTGTGGCCGAATGTCTGTCAAGCCCAGCGACCACTTCGTAGATCGACACGTTGATCCCGGCTGTCCGCCCCGCATGACCAGCGCCAGCACGCACGCTGGTGTTCGGCTGCCTGGCTGGGGCGCTCAAACCGTGCCGACTTCGAACCGCCGGTGATCGCGCTTCAGCTGTCCACAGGAGACTACGGCTTCAGCACGCCGGGCCAGAGGTATTTGTCCGCGGGAACTGTCCCGTTGCGGAACCATTCCTGGAAGAAGCCGCTGGGGTGCTGTCCGGTGATCTGCTCTGCGAACGCTGACCCGAACCGATCCTCCGCGGTTGTTCCGGGCACCAACGCGAGCCCGTGGGCGGTAGCAAGCCAGGTGGCCGCCTACACGAGGTGTTGTTGCACTCGGTCGATGGTGAGTGTACAGTCACTCACGTGAACGAGGAACGAGCGACACTGTCTACCTCCGAGGCCCGCCGGGAGACCGTCGTGACCAGCGCCGTGACGGTGTTCGCGCAGGGCGGGTACGCCGGCACGCCCATCACGGCGGTCGCCGAGCACGCGCGGATCTCACCCGCGTATGTGTTCAAGCTGTTTACCGGCAAGGTTTCACTGTTCGTCGCGGCACTGGAGCGGTGTTACGAACGGATCCTTGGCGCACTCGAAGACGGGGCCGCGCAGGCCACGACACAGACCCCGGCAGGCGTACTGCATGCGATGGGCGAGGCTTACGCCGCCTTGATCGCAGATCGGGATCTGCTGATGCTCCAGGTCCACGCCCAGGCCACCACCGACATACCGGAGATCGCCGAGGCTGTCCGGGATGGCACGGCCCGCATCACCTCGTTGGCCACCAGCCGTTCCCGCGCGAGCGCGGCGCAGGTGCAGCGGTTCGTCGCTTATGGACAACTGTGCCACCTGCTGACCACACTCGACGCCTTCAGCGTCGACGAGCCGTGGGCGGCCACGCTGACCGACGGCGTCCGACACCACCCCGCGGAAGGAGGTGAGCAGACATGACCCGCACCGCAGCGCGATGGATCGCACTCATGCCGCTGGCAGTTCTCGACGTCATCATGTTCGTCGCCTGGAACTGACCAACCCCCGCCCGCGGTTCGACGGCGGGCGCTTCTTTTGACCGCAGAAGTGATTGACCAATCACTCACGTTTCGAGGAGTATTCCATGACCCAGAAAGCCCACAGCCGCACCCCCGTTCCCGGCGAACTCGTCGCCTGGCGAACCACGCTCGCGGTCCTCGTTATCGCCGCCGTACTGATGCTCGGCGCGTGGAACTAGCAGACCGTCCAGCACGGCGATCGACAGTATCGACCCACCCCAGGAGAGCACCCATGAGCAGCAGCACAGACCTGCACGTCGTACTCGGCGCCGGGCCGGCGGGTACCTCGCGCGGACCTGGCACCGGAGCGGCCGAGGCCGGGTAAGAGTGATTCGGACGTTGGTTGAACGGAGCCCGGAGCCGTTGTCTTCGAGACAGGCGCCGGGCTCCGGTCTGCGGTGGGTGTGTGACCGCCCCGCCGTCCGGTCAGCGGCTGAGGAATTCCTATGGGCTGGGGCGCCTTGACTACGAACTGTCGGCCTGATGCCCAGTCACGGTCGCCGAGTTCTCAGAGTTCTCCCAGAAGTGTTCCGAGAATGCTCAGACTGCCCCGGCAGGGTCGTGAGCATGACAAACATCGACCTACAAGGGCTGACCAAACGGTACGGGCCGGACACGGTGGTGGACGACGTATCGTTCACCGTCGAACCCGGGCAGGTGACCGGCTTTCTCGCCCCGAACGGCGCAGGCAAGTCCACGACCATGAAGATGATGTCGGTCTGGCCGCCCCGACCCAGGGTTCGGTCACGATCGGCGACCGGCATTACGGTGACCTGCCCGCACCGCTGACCGAGGTAGGTGTGCTGCTCGGCGACTTCTTCTGGGCATCCGATCCGGCCGCCCGGCAGGACGGCGTTGGAACGAATGCCGTTCACTCCGCCTCCGATGGCCAGCACACGGCTGATCCGGGCGATCGCTCCTTTGCCCCGACACAGCCATGCGCGGCATCGCCAACCGCCACCACGTGACCCCCACGCCGGACAGACATGCGGACCCGGTCCGCCCCATCGAAGTACAGTCCGGATCGGCATTCGCGGCCGCGAACCACTCCTGGATCCGTCTTCGGGGCGCCGCCGCCAGCACTTGACCTCAACCCGAGTCGAGGTTCTACGGTCATGGTCGACTGGCGCGGGAGTCCCCACAGAGTTCAAGGAGCAGGTAGTGATCGTCACCATCGCCAACGTCGCCGACCCCGATCGGTTCCTGAACGTCTTCGAGACCGTCGGCGCGGAGAAGCGGCGGGAGCACGGCTGCCGAGGCGCCTGGGTCTATTTCGATCCCGACGACACGCACCGGGTGTGGTCCGTCTTCGACTGGGACGCGAAGGACTACGACAAGTTCCTCGCGGACCCTGAGATCCCGGCCATCGCACGAGAGCTCGGGATCGAGGCGCCGCCCGTACACGCCGTCGCCGCGACCGAACTCGACGCCTGACCACTACGCAGGAAGAGGTTTCGACATGGGATGGGACCGGAACACGCCACGTACCTGCCGTCGTCCCCGGTAGTCGCTGCGCAGAGACCGGTGGACGGGTGACCGCGGTCGGCGGCGGGGGTACCGACCTCTCGGTCGTGGTCGAGCACGCGCGCGGCGAGCTGGGCCGGGCGACGCCGTGGAGGTCGGGTGCGAGTCGTATCGGACGGACACGATGGCGGCCTCGGTCCGCGCCGAGGTCAACGGCGGCATGGTCACCACGGTGGCGGCTCGACCGCAGCGGACCCGGTTGGAGTGGCTGTTGTGGGTCGATCCGGCGAGCGGGCGCAGCGAGTTCGACCGGTCGAAGGACTCGGTGCGGGCGGCGACGTGGGGCAAGTTCAAGGACCGCTTGGCGCATCTGGCCGGTTGGGATGCGCTGGCCGACCGAGCAAGGGATGATCCCGCTCCACTCGACACCACCGAGTGACCCACATGTCCGCCAGCCCGGAGAGCCGAAGCCCACACGCTCGGAGATCACGACGACCGTTGACACTGGTACGTACTCGACCACCTGCGCGACCGGCACGCCCGCTGTTCGGCATGGGCACCAACACCGCCGGCTGGGTTCCGGCTCCGCAAAGGGCCGCCCGCCAGAGCTCGACCCCGCAGTCACCCGGGCCGGCTACGCCTGGGCCGCTCAAACCTCACCGTTGCGGAAAGCCGCGGCTCACGACACACACGGTCGCATGCTGATGTTGTACGAACCGCACAGCGCTGAGCTGCCGGATCTCCAGCTAAGCAGGAGTCGCGACGGCTGCTGACGCGCTCCACGTGCCACGGACCGGCGCCTCCACCCCCGCGCCATCCCATCCGACCCAACTCCCCACCGCGGCTTCGCCCGACTTCGGCAAGACGTAGTCGCGCACGTGCAACCGACACCTCCTGACTGTCTACAGTGCACGCTGAGGACGCTCCTCCAAGTGGAGCAACGAACCACACCGGCACGCCCACAGGATTTTCACCATAATCGCGTCTCACGAAAATAACCGGATACACGGTACCGGTGGTCGCCGAGACGGTGTCCTCGGAGATCCCGGCACCTCGTTCGCCCCCGCAACCGGCTCTGACGCCGCGCACGACCTGCGGGGCGAACCTGGCCCCGGCAGGCCGAACCCGGCGTGTCAGTACCGCTTACACCGTTCACCGGCCCGGGGGCGTGGATGTCAAGGAGGCCCAAGACTTCTCGAATCGTCGTTGCTCGCCCGACGACTCTTGTTGATCGTGAGTATCCCGGGTAACCGGGAACCAACACAAGGAGGAAATCGTGGAGAAGGATCTGTACGAGCCGCCGACCATGGAGAACATCGGCTCCTATGACGAGGAGACCGGTAGCATCGTGGTGGTTATCGCGGACGGAACCTCGAACCGGGGCTGGTTCTGACGGACCGTCCAGTACCGGGGCGTGACGTACCGTCTGCTCGTCGGTGACGCCACGCCCCGGCCACTATCGCGCCTTGGGGGCACCCATGCTCGGAAGCAACCACTTCTTCGTCGTCCTCCCGGACACGGAAGTGGGTCCGGAGGTGGCACGGCTGCCCGCGCTCGCGGCGGATCTGCGGACGATCCGGTACCCGTCCGGCCGGCCCTGGATGGTCGGACGCTGGCGCGACGAGGAAATGCTCGCGGTACACACCGGCGACCGCGGGCTCGCCATCGTCGGTACCTTCGGGGCGGACCGCGCCGCGCTGCTCGCGCAGGCACGGGCCCTGCACGACCTCGACGCGCTGACCACCTTGCACCGGCGGTGGGCGGGCAGCTACCACCTGATCGGCTCGGTCCACGGGTACACCAGGGTCCAGGGCACG
The DNA here is from genome assembly GCF_006715045.1 of Amycolatopsis cihanbeyliensis. Classification (GTDB taxonomy): domain Bacteria; phylum Actinomycetota; class Actinomycetes; order Mycobacteriales; family Pseudonocardiaceae; genus Amycolatopsis; species Amycolatopsis cihanbeyliensis. Next base: position 1,155,857 of record NZ_VFML01000001.1, read on the forward strand.
GCCTACGGGGTGCGGAGGGTGTACCACACCGAAATCGGCGGCACGGTGATCGCGGCCGACCGGGCCGCGGTGCTCGCGCGGCTGACCGGTGCCGACGTGAACCGATCGGCATTGGCCACCAGGCTGATGCTGCCGACCCCGTACCCGCTCAACCTGCTTCCGTCCTGGCACGGCGTCACCCCGGTACCGCCCGGGCACTACCTGCTGATGGGTGACCGGGCCGGCGCGCCGCTCCACCGGCGGTGGCACCGGCCACCGGAGCCGGGGCTGCCCGGTTCGCACGGCGCGGGGCGGGTGCGGGCCGAGCTGGCGACCGCGGTCGCCCTGCGCGCGGAGCCGGGGGGTGTGGTCGGCACGGACTTCTCCGGCGGCCACGACTCGACGTCGGTGGCGTTCCTGGCTTCCCGCCACCTGCCGCCGAAGGACCTGGTCGCCGTCACCGCGGTGGACGACGCGCGGACCAGCGCCGACGCTCGCTGGGCCCGGCGGGCGGCTGCGCATCTGCCCGGTGTGCGGCACGAGGTGCTCGACGGCGCACGACTTCCGAAGTTCTACGAGGATGTGTTCGACGGCGAGGACCGCTTCGACGCTCCCTCGGCGACGGTCACCGTCCGGAACCGGATCACCGCCACCGCCCGGTGCGCCCGCGAGTTCGGTGCGCGCACCCTGCTCACCGGCTTCGGCGGCGACCTGCTCTTTCTCGGCCTGCCCGCCCACTACCACTCCCTGTTGCTGCGGCGACCGTTGCTGAGCTGGCAGCGGCTGCGGGGCTACCGGGCGCTGTTCTCCTGGAAGTGGAAGGACACCCTGCGGGCACTGGTGGATCGCCGCGACTTCGCCACCGCGCTGGCTTCGGTCGATCCGCGCAACACGGAGGCGATGACCTACCGCACCGTGCGACTGGACTGGCTCTACCCGCCCCGGCTGCCGGCCTGGATCACCGAGGAGGCGATCGGGTTGATCGAGCGGGAACTCACCGCGGCCGACGGTACCGCCCCGCTGGGTCCCACCCGCGGCAGGCATATCGAGCTGGCCGCGCTGGACATCGCAGCCGAGGACTTCGCCGTGCTCGACGACCTGACCAGGCGGGCTGGCATTCCCGCCGCCGCGCCGTACCTGGACGACCACGTGGTGGACGCGGCGCTGTCGGTGCGGGTGGAGGATCGCACGTCCCCTTTCGCCTACAAGGGCCTGCTCACCGAGGCCATGCGCGGCATCCTCCCCGAGGAGATGACCGAGCGGGAGACCAAGTCGGGCAGCGCCAACGCGCCGAGCCTGCGCCGGCAGCGGGCCCGGCTGGCCACGATCTGGGACGACTCGGCGCTCGGGGCGCTCGAGCTGATCGACCCGGAACGGGTGCGTGCCCTGTGCGCCACGCCGGACGCCAAGGACATGGCCGACAACGGCCTCGACACGACACTGGCCTGCGAGGCGTGGGCGCGGACCGCGCTCCCGGAAAGGGTGCTCCCAGGATGACGATGACCTTCCACGAACACGTGACCATGACCGAGACCGACTACGGCGTGGTTCTCCTTGATCTGCGCAGTGGTCAGTATTTCCAGCTCAACCCCACGGCGGCGACGGTGGTTCGGATCCTGCGTGACGGGGGTGACGTCGCGGGCGCCGTCGATGCCGTCGTCGGTGCCTTCGACGTGGACCGGCAGCGCGCCGAGCAGGATGTCACCGCGTTGCTGAGCGACCTGCGAGACTCCGGAGTGCTGGCGCCATGACGTTGCCGATTATGATCCCATGGGAGAAACGCGACCGGAACCGCTCGCTGCCCCTGCGGGTCCGTACCCGGCTGGCGATCGCCGGTGCCTGGTTACTCGCCCGGCTGCCCGCCCTCCGCCTGCGCCGGGTGCTGGAGCGCCTGTGCCACGGTGTCCGGCCCAGCACGTTCGACGAGGCTACCGCGGCGCGCCGCTCGGTGCTGTCGGCCAGCATGCCGCTGCATGGCTGGCATGCCTGCCTGGCCCGGTCTCTCGCAATCGCGCTGCTGTGCCGGATCGAGGGCCACTGGCCGACCTGGTGCAGCGGAGTGACCGCCAGCCCGCCACCGCGCCCGCACAGCTGGATCCAGGTGGGCGACCGACCGGTGGGTGAACCCGAGGACTTGAAGCTGGCACTTCTGATGACCGTGCCGAACGGCCCACGTCGCGGCACGAGCGGGTGACCCGACCCGTCCGCGGGGCAGGCGCCTCCGGCGGACCGTCATGCCGCCGCCCGGAACGCGGGCGCGGCATCGAGGACCTGCGCCATGCCCTTCGCGCGTGCGGCGGACGGCCGGATCTCGCGGCGATGCTTCGGCGCGCACACCTAGTGCCGTATCAAGCCACGTTGCCTAGCTAGTGGCCCGAAGTGCCCTGAACGTGGCGTTTGAGACGTCAGATGTCTCAATAGTGCCGTTCGCGACGGTGAGCGTCCGGAAAGCCACGTTCAGGGCACCCGTCCGGCGGGCAATCCGTAACAGCGGCAACGTTCTGTGCGGCGGCACCAGCGACTGACGTTGTTCACCGGGGGCTCGTTCCGGCCGGTTCGAGCGGTGCGTGACCGGAGCCGAGCACCGTTGGCCGCCAAGGATCAGGCAGCCCTCCCCCGCGAATGCCGGGAACGCGGTGCGGCGGTCAGACCGTGCGAGGGCGGTTCTCCGGAAAAGGGGTGATATCGCGCGGATACGCGGTGCCCCGCGATTCCGCCGCCCCCGACACCTCCTTGATCCCCTGGAACAGCGCGAGTGCCGCGCGGACCGAGGGAAGGAGCTTCTTACCGATCGGGGTCAGCTGGACACCCCGCACGCTGTGCACGAACAACTGCGCCTGCAGGGCCTGTTCGAGCGAGGCGATCAGCTGGCCGACGACAAGCCGTGACGAGCCGAGTTGCTGTGCCGCCGCATCTATCCTACCCGTCTCGCTGACCAGGACGAACGCCCTCAACTCCTGCTCATGCATAGTGGACCGACCTCGTCGTCCAGGCCCAGGAAACAGATGACATCGTTACCACCCCCAGGTTGCGGAACCCCGTTGCGATCAGGATGTACGCCGTGAATCTGGAAACACACCGATCACTCCCTGTTGAAGCCACGCACCGCGACCGAGCCACCGGCCAGTGCGATCACCGTGCAGACACCCACCGTGATGAACACGGCGCCGCCGGTCGGCTCGCCGAGCACCATGGCCCTTGCCGCGTCGATGCCGTAGGTGAGCGGGTTGATCGCGGCGAAAAACTCGATGTAGTCGGGCATGCTGGCCAGCGGCACGAACGCGGAGGAACCGAATTGCAGCACCATCAGCAGCAACATGCTCAGCGTGTGCAGGTTCTCCGAACCACCCAGCCAACTCGCCGCGGCCAGGAACACCCAACCGAAGCTCCACGAGATGACCAGCGAAAGCAGGACGGCTCCCAGCATGCCCGGCACCCCGCCCGCCGCCGTGAACTCGAAGACCACCATCGCGGTGATCAGCAGGATGGTCACCTCGATCGCGGCGCGGACCAGGCCCGCGATACTGCGCCCGACCAGCACCGAAACTCGGCTGATCGGCATGGATCGCAGGCGGGAGATCACCCCGTTCTTCATGTCGGCGGCCAGCCCGACTCCCGTGCCCACGGCCGCCGCTATGCTGGTCACCACGATAATCGCGGGCATCAAATAGTCCACATAGGACACATTGTCGGGGAAATAGGACGTCTCCCCGATGGCGCGCAGGACCTGGCTGAACAGCAACAGCAGCACGAGCGGCTGCAGCAGGCTGAAGAAGATCCGGGTCGGGGAGAACACCGGCCGCAGCGAGCGGCCCGCCAGTACCACGATCTGGGTACCGATGCCGCTCCCCTCCCAGCTCTGCCCGGTGAGGACGGCACGCTCGTGCTTCCGCTCGGAGACAGCCGTCATGTCGGCACCCCCGAGTGCGCCTCGGCCACGGCGTCCCCGCTCCCGGTCAGCGCGAGGTAGACATCGTCCAGCGTCGGCTCGGTCAGCGCCAGCTCGGCCGGTTCGATCCGCGCGTCGTCCAGTGCGCGGACGACGGCGGCCATCCGGCTGGAATGCTCGAGCGGTGTGACCACAAGCTGCCGGGAGTCGTCCCTGCTCGGCCCGAACCCGGCTTGCCGGATCGCCGTGAACGCCGCGGACACGGCGGATGCGGAGCGCAGCCGGATGCTCAGGCTCTGCTGCCCCACCTGGCTCTTCAGCTCGGTCGGCGTCCCGGAGGCAGTCACCCTGCCGCGGGACAGCACCACGATCGAGTCGGCCAGCCGGTCGGCCTCGTCGAGGTACTGGGTGGTCAACAGAACCGTGGTGCCTTCGGCAACGAGTCGCTGGACGATCTCCCACATGGCGGCCCTGCTGCCGGGGTCGAGGCCGGTGGTCGGCTCGTCGAGGAACACCACCTGCGGCAACCCGACCAGGCCAGCCGCCAGGTCCAGCCTGCGCCGCATCCCACCTGAGTAACCGCCGACCGCGCGGTCGGCCGCCTCGGTGAGGCCGAACACCTCCAGCAGCTCGGCCGCGCGGGTTCTGGCCTGGCGCCGGGTCGCGCCCAGCAGCCGGGCGATCATCACCAGGTTCGCCCTGCCGGTCAGGTCCTCGTCGACCGAGGCCAGCTGGCCGGTCAGCCCGATCCTCCTGCGCACCTGCTTACTCTGGCCGACCACGTCGAAGCCGGCCACCCGCGCGGTCCCCGCGGACGGGGTGATCATCGTGGTGAGGATGTTGATCAGGGTGGTCTTACCGGCCCCGTTGTGGCCCAGCAGGCCGAGCACCGTGTTCGGGGGCACCTGGATACTCACCCGGTCGAGCGCGACCACGTCGCCAAATGTCTTGCCGACCTCGGTCGCCTCGACCACCGGCTCGGTCATCGATCCTCCACCCCCGGCAAACCCTTTCGGCGGTGACGCTACGAGCCACGCACCGGGAGCTCAAGCGGAACGTAAGAATCTGAATACTCTGCCGACCAAAGTATCGTGGTTTCCACCCTGGTGGGACGGGAACGCCCTATTCCAGGCGCACCGGCAACGTCTCCAGCCCACGTGTCATGTTGGCCTGCCAGCGCAGCTCGGCGGCGGGTACGGCCAGCTCGATCCGGGCGAACCGGTCCAGCAACGCGGAGAACGCCACCTTGGCCTCGAGCCGGGCCAGCGGGGCACCGAGGCAGTGGTGTATACCGTGCCCGAAGGCGGTGTGCCCCCCGGCGTCCCTTGTGCTGTCGAACCGGTCGGCGTCGGGGTAACGTTGCTGGTCACGGTTGGCCGAGCCGAGGGCGGCGAGGATGAACTCGTCACCGGGGACCCGCACGTCACCGATGTCCACCGGTTCGCTCGTGTACCTGAGCGTGGCGACGTGCAGCGAGTTCTCGTAGCGAAGAAGCTCCTCGATCACGCTGGGGAGCAACGAGCGATCGGCGCGCAGGGCCGCCAACTGCTCGGGATGGCTCAGCAGCACGAACGTCCCGTTGCCGATCAGGTGGGCCGTGGTGTCATAACCGGCGACGAGCAGCTGGAACACCATCGAGACCAGCTCGTCCTCGCTGAGCCGGTCCCCGGAGTCCCGCACCTGGATCAGTCCCGAGATCAGCGTGTCGTCGGGAGACCGGCGTTTCTCCGCGATCAGCCCGGCGAGGTAGCCCGCCATCTCGTCCGCCACCTGGCCGAGGTCATCCGCACCAGCCGCGACGATCATCTTGTCCGCGATGGTGGCGAACCGCTCCCGGTCCCGCTCGGGTACGCCGAGCAGCTCGGAGATCACGGTGATCGAGAACGGGAAGGCGAACGCCCGCAACAGATCGACCTGCTCGCCGGCCAGCCCGGAAAGCAGCCGGTCGGCGATGCGCTCGACCTCCGGGCGCAGCGACTCGATCCGGCGCGCGGTGAACACCGCGCTGACCAGCTTACGCAGCCGCTGGTGGTCCGGTGGATCCATGTTGAGCATGTGCCCGACCAGCATGCGCCGGCCGGGAGAGGGCTCACCGGCGTCCGGCTGCCCCGCGGGCGCGCCCTGCTCCGACCGGCCGAGCTGGCGCGCGGTCAGCTCCGCGACCCGGGCCGGGTTCTTGCGGATCCGGGGATCGGCGAGCACGGCGCGAACGTCCTCGTACTCGCTCACCAGCCACATCCGCAACCCGTGGAAGACCACGGGCCGGACCGGATGCTCCGCACGGAACCGCTCGTACAGTGCATACGGGTCGCGCACGAAGCCCATGTCCAACTGCTCGGCTTCCGCGGTCGTGTGCTCGGCCATGAGTCCAGCCCTCCAGTCGTGGTTCGGCACCTCTCGCGGTGCAACGGCGTCAGGTGCCGGCCGACGCCAGCCCGTTCTCGTCCGGATGGAACCGGACCGGCAGCCTGGAGACGCCGGCCATCAGATTGGAATGAATCGGCCGTGGCTCGCCGGTGACCTCGAAGCCGGTGGTGAAGGAACGCAACGCGTCCAGCAGTTCCCTGACCTCGACCCTGCCGAGGAAGGCGCCGAGGCAGAAGTGCGGCCCGTAGCCGAAGGTGACGTGCTTGTTGGGCTTCCTGCCGAGGTCGAAACGGTACGGGTCGTCGAACACCGCCTCGTCCCGGTTCGCCGCGATGTTCCACAACGTCACCACCTCGCCCTCGGCGATCCGCTGCCCGCCGACCTCGACATCGGTCAGCGCCGTGCGGCCGAAGTGCATGGCCGGGGTGGCCCAGCGCAGGACCTCCTCGGTAGCGGTGTCCAGGTCGACCTCGCCGTCCTTGAGCAGCCGCCACTGGTCCGGGTGCTGGGTCAGGCTCAGCACCAGATCGCTCATCGTCAACCTGCTGGTCTCGTCTCCACCGAGAATCAAGCTGTAGCAGTTGAACACGATGTCGTGGTCGCTGATCAGCTCGCCGTCCACCTCGGTCTGGGTGAGCACGCTGATGACATCGTCCTTCGGGTCCTTGCGCCGCTCGGCGACCAGGTCGGTGAAGTAGAGCAGGATCTCGTTGCGGGCCAGCCAGGCGTCCGCCTCGGACTGGTCCGCGTCGTCGGAGCTCAACGCCGACTTGGTCATGTTGAGCAGGTGTGAACGGTCCTCCACCGGCACGCCGAGCAGGTTCGAGATGGTGGTGATCGGGATCTGCGCCGCGATATCCTTGGCGAAGTCGCACTCACCGCGCCGCACCGCCTCCGCCACCAGCTCACGGGTGTTCTCCCGCACCCATTCGGACACCCGCTTGAGCGCGCGCGGCGAGAACGCCTTGAGCATCACGTTGCGCAGGTCCTTGTGCCGCTTGCCGTCGGTGACGGCGAGCATCTGCCCGGCCGCCGAGTCACTTCCGGCCAGCAGGGTGACCAGCACGTTGCCCTTCTCCGACGTGAAGTTCTTGTCGTCGCGGTACACGGACATCACGTCGGCGTGCTTGCTGATCACCCAGAAACCGGGGTTGCCGTCGACCGGCGGGTGCCAATGGACCGGAAACTCGGAACGCAAGCGCCGCCAGTACTCCGTCATGTCGTTATCGATATATGTACTCGGATCGACCAGGTTGATCGCCAGGATCTCGTCCGGCACATTGCTCGTTCGCGTGCTCAACTTGTCCTCGCCTCCACGGTGTCCCCTTCCAGAGTCGGGTTGTTCAGCTCAGCACCATGTCCCACCGCCACCTGCGGTGACCACTCATGCCGGTACGGCGACCGCGAGTCGCCGTACCGTTCTGGATCACCCGCGCAACGGCACCGGGAGCGGGTTCGAGCGTGACGGCCGTCATTTGATGTCCCGCAGCTTTTCGGTGATTATCCGGCCGACCTCAGCGGCTGGTTCCGGCTGCATCATATGCGCGTGGGTACAGCCGACCACCCGATATTCGATCTTTCCATCCACATACGGCCGCCAGCGCTCGGCCCGCGTGGCCAGCTCGGTATCGGGGATCGCGCGATCCTGCTCGGCGACGACCATGAACAGGTCACCGGGATAGACGGTGGGCCGGAAGTCCCGCAGTATTCGCCAGTTGTTGGTGAACACCTTCGCCAGCGAAGCGATGTCGGACTCGCTGAGCGTCGCCAGCACGCTCTGCCGCTCGCGCAGGATCTCGGCCACCTCGGCATAGCTCACCCGTTCCGTGCCCAGCCGTGCCAGGTCGTATCCGGCGTGGTCGAGCAGGCCACGCAGTGTCTCCTGCTCGTCGACCTGATGCTCGGCGGGCATCTGCTCGTGGTCGATCGGGTACTGGTCGAGATTGGCGAGCAGCCCGACCTCCTCGCCCTCGGCTCGCAACTGGGCCGCGATGGCGTGGATGACCAAGCCGCCCTGGGACCAGCCGAGCAGATGGTACGGACCGGTCGGCTGCACGCCGCGCATCAGCTCGACGTAGTCGGCGGCCATCTCCTCGACGCTTCCCGGCAGCTCGGCTTCCGGATCGGCAAGGCCCCTCGCCTGCAGGCCGTAGATCGGATAGTCGGCGTCGACGTGCCGGAGCAGCACGGAATAGACCCAGCTCAACCCGCCGACCGGAGGCGCGCAGAACAGCGGCGGCTTGCTGCCGGTCGGCCGCAGCGGCAGCAGCACGTCGAGCGAGTCCCGCTCGGCGTCACCGACCAGCCGCGGCACCAGCTCGGCCACCGTGACCGCCTCGAAGATGGTCCGGATGTTCAGCTTCACCCCGAAGGTAGACCGGATCTTGGCGACGAGGGACATCGCCATGATGCTGTCCCCACCGAGTTCGAAGAAGCTGTCGTGGACACCGACGACCTCGGCTCCAAGGACGTCCCGGAACAGTCCACAAAGGATCTCCTCCTGCGGGGTGCGTGGCCCGGTCGAGTCCGCCCGTTCGGTGGCGGGCGCCGGCAGCACCTTCCGGTCGAGCTTGCCGTTCGGGGTGAGCGGGAGCTCGGGCAGCGTCACGAAGGCCGCGGGAACCATGTACTCGGGCAGCTTCCCGGACAGCCGGTCACTCAGCTCCCGCGCGCCCGGCTCGGTCCCCTCCCCCGCGGGCACGACGTAAGCGACCAGCTGCCGCGCACCGGGCCGGTCCGCACGCACGACCGTCGCGGCCGCGGCGATATCCGGATCCGCCGTGAGCGCCGCGGTGATCTCGCCGAGCTCGATGCGGAAGCCGCGGAGCTTGACCTGGTCGTCGGCACGCCCGACGAACTCCAGCTGCCCGTCCTGCCGCCACCGCACCATGTCGCCGGTGCGGTACATCCGATCGCCCGCCTTCCCGAACGGGTCGGCCACGAACCGCTGTGCCGAAAGACCCGGCCGGTTCAGGTACCCGCGGGCCAGCCCGGCTCCGGCGACGTACAACTCACCGGTCACCCCCACCGGTGCCGGCCGCAGCAGGTGGTCCAGGACGTAGACCCCGCTGTTGGCCACCGGCCGCCCGATCGGCGGCACCGTGTCACCGGAGAGCGGCTCACTCATCGTGGCGCACACCGTGGTCTCGGTCGGGCCGTACGCGTTGATCATCCGGCGCCCCGGTGACCACTGCCGTACCAGGTCCGGGGTGGCCGCCTCACCCGCCACGACCAGGGTCATCCCGTCCGGCAGGCCACCCGTGGGCAGCGCCGACACCACCGCGGGCGGCAGGGTCGCGTGGGTCACCTCCTGCTCGGCCAGCAGGTCCGCCAGCGGCTGGCCGGCGAGCCCGCCCTCGGGCGCCAGTACGAGCGTCGCCCCGGACAGCAGGCTCATGCACAGCTCCCAGAAGGCCGCGTCGAAGCTCACCGGGGCGAACTGCAGCACCCGGCTGCCCGGTCCCACGTCAAGGCGTTCCAGCTGGGACGCGAGCAGGCTCGCCGCGCCCCGGTGGGTGACGACCACACCCTTGGGCCTGCCCGTCGACCCCGAGGTGTAGATGACGTAGGCCGGGTTCGACCTGGCCGGCGCCGCGCGGTCCACCGCGTCGTCCGGAAGGGCCGCCAGCGCCGCGGCCGTGTCCTCGGCGTCCAGCAGGACGCGGGGGATCCCCGGATCCGGGAGCCCGCCGGCCACCCGACCGGTGGTCAGCAGCAGCACCGGCGCGGAGTCCTCCAGCAGGAACGAGATGCGCTCGGCGGGATACTCCGGATCGACGGGAAGGTATGCCGCACCGGCCTTCAGCACCGCCAGCAACGCGACGATCAGCTCGGGCGAGCGGGGAACGGAGACCGCGACGAGGCATTCGGCCCCGATGCCCCGCTCCACCAGGAAGCGTGCCAACCGGTTGGCACGCGCATCGAGCTCGGCGTAAGACAGCGTGACCTCGCCGGACAGTAGGGCCGGCGCGTCCGGCGCGGACCGCACCCGCTCCGCGAACAGTTCGGGCACCGATGCGGAAGGCACCGCGCGCTCGGTGTCGTTCCAGGTGCCCAGCACCCGCTGCCGTTCCTCGCCGCGCACCAGCTCGACCCGCCCGACCGGCATGTCCGGGTCGGCGACCATCGAGTCGAGCACAGCGCGGAACCGGCCGGCGACAGCCTCGATCCAGTCCCGCTCCAGCAGGTCCGGCCGGTAGCTGAACCGCAGCCGCAACCTGCGGCCCGGCATGACGACGACGCTGATCGGGTAATGGCTGGCGTCCGCGCCGTAGACCCCGACCGTGCGCACGCCGAGGCCGGATCCCGCGGAGTCACCGAACGCCGCGTCGTCCAGCGGGTAGTTCTCGGTGACCGTCATGGTGTCGAACAGGGTGTCCACCCCGACCAGGCGCAGCAGGTCGTGCAGCCCGAGGTAGTGATGGTTCATCAACGAACCCTGCTGCCGCTGCACCCGTTCGAGCAGCCCGGCCAAGGACTCCTCGCCACGGAGCTGGACACGCACCGGCAGGGTGTTGATGAACAGCCCGACCATCGTGTCCACACCGGCCACGTCCGGCGGCCGCCCGGACACGGTGCTGCCGAACACGACGTCGTCGCGACCGGTCAGCTGGCCGAGCAGGATGCCCCAGGCGGCCTGCACCAGGGTGTTCAGCGTGACACCACACCGGCGGGCGAGCGCGGTGACCTCGGCCGTCTCACTCTCCGGCAGGTCGAGCAGCACGTCGTCGGGCACGGTGGACACCTGGCCGGTGGCCTCCGGCGCGACCAGCGTCGGTTCGTCCACTCCGGACAGAACATCCAGCCACGCCCGCTCGGCGGCCTTCCGGTCCTGCCCGCTCAGCCAGGAAAGGTAGTCCCGGTAGGGGGCCACGGGCGGCAGGTCGGCGTCGTCGCCGGCCGCGTACAGCCGGAACAACTCGCCCATCACCAGCGGGCCCGACCAGCCGTCCAGCAGGATGTGGTGGCTGGTGAACACGAACCGGAACCGCTGCTCGCCCAGCCGCACCAGGGTGAACCGCAGCAGCGGCGGCCGCTCGAGGTCGAACCGCCGCACCCGGTCGGCGGTCATCACCTCGCCCAGCCTGGCCCGCTGCTCCTGCCCGGTGTCGCCGGAAAGGTCGACCTCGAACCACGGGAGGTCCACCTCGGCGCGCACCACCTGCACCGGCCGGTCGAGGCGTCGCTGGTGGAAGCCCGCCCGCAGGTTCGCGTGCCGCCGCATCAGCAGCGATGCCGCCGTGCGGAGCCGCTCCACGTCGAGCTCGCCCTCGAGGTCGACGCCGAGCTGTGCGGTGTAGACATCCAGCTCGTCCTCGTCGTACTGCGCATGGAACAGCAAGCCCTCCTGTAGCGGGGCGAGCGGGAGGATGTCCTCGAGCGGCTCAGGCTCGGCTTCCTCGACCATGTCGATCTCGTTCTGGGCCAGCGGCACCAGCGGCAGGTCCGAGGGACTGTGCCCGCCCGCGTTCGGCCGCTCGACATGCCGGACGAGGGCTTCCAGCGCGCTGAACCAGTGCTCGCCGAGCTCCCGGATCTCGTCCGCGGTGAACAGCTCGCTCGCCCACGTCCATGCCGCCACCAGCTTGGGGCCGTCCGGGCCGTCCTGCGTCTGCGCGTTCAGCTCGATGGCGTGCGCCAGCGGGCGGTCGGCCTCGTCCCTGCCGGGAGCGTCCACCGGCTCGGGAGCGAAGTCCCACTCCCGCAGGGCGTGCTCGGCGGACCGGGTCCCGACGGCGAACCGGCCGAGGTAGTTGAAACCCACCTGCGGATGCGCCTTGCCGGCCAGCAGCGGGCTGGTCTGCTGGTTGAGGTAACGCAGCAGCCCGTAGCCGAGCCCGTTGTCCGGCAGCCCACGCAACTGCTCCTTCACCTTCTTGAGCGCCCTGCCGGCGGCGGGCCCACCGGCGCGGAAGGTATCCCAGTCCTGCTGGCCCGGATCGAGCCGGACGGGAAAGAGGCTCGTCAGCCAGCCGACCGTGCGGGAGAGGTCGACGTCGTCGAAGATGTCCTCCCTGCCGTGGCCCTCCATGTTGACCAGCACGGGACTGCCGCCCTCTCCGCTCCTGCGCTCGCGCCACTCGGCGAGGGCGACCGCGAAGGCGGTGAGCAGCACGTCGTTGATCCCCGCGTGGAACGCCGCGGGCACGGTGGTGAGCAGCGCCGAGGTCAGCTCGGTCGGCAGCGACAGCATCTGCACCCGCGCGGTGGCGGTCACGTCGCGCTCCGGGTCCAGCGGCCGGTCCGCCAGCCGCGGGTCGGGCTCGTTCAGCACGTCGAGCCAGACCGGGAGTTCCTCGGTGCGCTCCTGCTGCTGGGCGGCGTCGTTCAGCCGTTGCGCCCACTCGCGGAAGGAGGTGTGCACCGGTTCCAGTTCCGGGGTCTGCCCCGCGTTCACCGAGGTCCACGCCTGAGCGAGATCGGGCACCAGGATGCGCCAGGACACCCCGTCCACCACCAGGTGGTGCGCGGCGATCAGCAGCCTGCCCTGCTGCCGCGGGCCGGCGTCGAACCAGACGAACTCGACGGTCTTCCCGCTCTCCGGGTCCAGCCCGCCCCAGACCTCCTCGGCCTGCTCGGCGACGCACGCCCGGAACCTGGCACTGTCCATCCCGGACGTGTCGACCCTGCGGATGTGGTCGGCCGCGCGGATCTCGCCACGTGGCGGAATATCCAGGTTCCACACCACGCCGCCGGCGCGGCGCAGTCGCATCCGCAACACGTCGTGCCGATCGAGCAGCGCCTGTACCGCCTTCTCCAGGCTGTCCGCGCCGAGCTCGGCGGGCACGACGAGCATCATGGTCTGGTTGAACCGGCCGACGCCACCGCCGCGCTCGCGCATCCAGTGGATGATCGGGGTGAGCGGCACCGACCCGATGCCCTCCTCGCTCGCGGCCGGCGCGACCTGCCCCGCCGGTGTGTCCACAGTGGCCACCGCAGCCAGCCCTGCCACCGTCTTGTACTCGAACACGTCCCGCGGGGACAGCTTGACGCCCTCCTTGCGGGCGAGACGGACAAGCTGGACGGACATGATGCTGTCGCCACCCACGTCGAAGAAGTTGTCGTGGATGCCCACCCTGTCCAGCCGGAGGATCTCGGCAAACAGCTCGCAGAGGGTCTCCTCTACCGGGGTGCGCGGCCGGTCACCCGTGGACGTCACGTACTCCGGGGCGGGTAGCGCCTTGCGGTCCAGCTTGCCGTTCGGAGTCAGCGGGAACTCCTCCAGCGCGACGACCGCGGACGGCACCAGGTGGCCGGGCAGCTCGGCGGCCAGCCGGTCACGCAGTTCGGTGGGCACCGGGGTCACGCCCGGTTCCGACACGACATAGGCGACCAGCCGGTCTCCTTGCGGATCCGCGCGGACGACCACCTCGGCCCTGGCCACCTCCTGCTGGGCGAGCAGCGCGGACCTGATCTCGCCGAGCTCGATCCGGAACCCGTGTACCTTCACCTGTTCGTCGGTGCGGCCCAGGAAGGTCAGTTCGCCTTCCGGCGTCCAGCAGGCAAGGTCGCCGGTGCGGTACAGCCGGTCCCCGGAACCGAAGGGGTTCGCCACGAACCGCTCGGCGGTCAGGCCGGGCCTACCAAGGTATCCACGGGCGACGCCGGCGCCCGCGACGTACAGCTCGCCCGTCACGCCCGGTGGTACCGGCCGCAGCATGGAGTCCAGTACGAACGCGCGGGTGTCGTTGATCGGCGTGCCGATCGGTGGCACGACCGCACCGGCCAGTGGGCCGCTCATCGTGGCGCAGACCGTGGTCTCGGTCGGGCCGTACGCATTGATCATCGTCCGGCCCGCGGACCACCTGCCGACCAGTTCCGGCGGCGTGGCCTCGCCCGCGACCAGCAGCACCATGCCAGCGGGCAGCTCGTCGGTCGCCATCGCGCCCAGCGCCGCGGGGGGAATCGTCGCGTGCGTGACGCCCCGCTCGGCGAGCAGCGCCGCCAGCGGCGCGCCGGGGCTCAGCCGTTCCGGCGGCGCCAGCACCAGCGCGGCTCCGGTCAGCAACGCCTGCACGACCTCGGCGAACGCGGCGTCGAAGCTGGGCGAGGCGAACTGCAGCACCCGGCTGCCGGGGCCGAGCCCCATCGCGTCCCGGTACGCGGCGGCCAGGCCGACGAACCCGGCGTGCGGGACGACGACACCCTTGGGCCTGCCGGTGGAACCGGAGGTGTAGATGAGGTAGGCCGGGTTCCGCGGGCTGACCGGGACATCCGGTGCCCCGCTCGGCGCGTCCGCGACCCTGCGCGCCGTCGCGGGGGCATCCAGCACCAGTGGCCGCCCGGGGTCGAGCTCCCCGAGGGTGGCCGACAGCGCCTCGGTGGTCACCACGACACCGGGTCGGGCGTCGCTCAGCAGGTAGGCGATCCGATCGGCGGGATACTCCGGGTCGATCGGCAGGTAGGCCGCACCGGCCTTGTGCACGGCGAGCGCCGCGACCATCCAGTCGACCGACCTCGGCAGCAGGAGCCCGACGACCCGCTCGGGCCCGGCACCTTCCGCGCGCAGCACGTGTGCCAGGCGGTTCGCCCGCTCGTCGAGTTCCGCGTAGGACAGCTCGGTGTCCTCGGCCAGCACGGCGGGATCGTCCGGTGCCGACCGCACGCGCTCGGCGAACAGCTCGGGGAACGTCCGCGCGGGCAGGTCCAGGGTCGTGGCGTTGGCCGAATCCATGATCAGCCCACGTTCGTCCGGCGTGAGCAGGTCGATCTCGGTGAGTCGCTGCGTCGGATCGTCCGCCACCGTGTCCAGCAGCCGCGCCAGGCGGTCGATGATGCTTCGCACGGTGGCCCGGTCGAACAGGTCACGCCGGTAGTCGACGTACCCGGCCAGGCCGGTGGGGGCGCCTTCGGTATCGGTCGTCTCGTTGAAGCTGAACGCGAGATCGAACTGGGTGGCGTTGATCGAGACAGGGTGCGCCGCGAAGTCCAGTCCCGTCGTGTTGGCCGCGCTCGGATCGTCCAGCGGGTGACGGCGGTTCTGCAGGTTGAGCCAGACCTGGAACAGCGGGTGCCAGGCAAGGGAGCGTTCCGGGTTCAGCACCTCGACCAGCCGCTCGAACGGCACCTCCTGGTTGGCGTACGCCGCGAGGTCGAACTCCCGAACCCTGGTGAGCAGCTCGCCGAAGGTCGGGTTGCCGGAAAGGTCGGTCCGCAGCACGAGCGAGTTCACGAAGAACCCGACCAGGCCCTCCAGCGCGCTGTCGTTACGGCCGGCGACCGGGGAACCGAGTGGCACGTCCTGGCCCCCGCCCAGCGCGGACAGCAAGGCCGAAAGGCCCGCCTGCAACACCATGAACAGGCTCGTCCCGGACTGCCTTGCCAGCGCCGCAAGCTTGCCGTGCAGTTCCGGCCCGAGCTCGACGGCGAGGGTGTCGGCGGTGTAGTCCGCCTTCTCCGGTCGAGCGCGGTCGGTCGGGAGCGGTAGGACATCGGGCAGCCCACTCAACCGGTCCTGCCAGAACTCCAGCTGCTTCCGGATGGCGCTGTCCGGATCGCTCTCCGAGCCGAGCACATCGTAGGTCCACATGGTGTAGTCGGCGTACTGCACGGGCAACGGCTGCCAGGACGGCGCGTGCCCCCCGATCCGGGAGACGAAGGCCTCGGCCAGGTCGGTGAAGAACGGTCCCTGCAGGGAGATGCCGTCGCCCGCGATGTGGTGCAGCGCGATGACCAGCACGTGCTCGTTCCTGTTCAGCGCGAACAGCGTCGTGCGCAGCGGCGTTTCGGCCGTCAGGTCGAAGCCCCGCCGTGCCTCGGTGGCGACGGCGTCGTCGAGTTCTTCCTCGGATACGGGAACCACGTTGAGTTCGGGACAGCCCATCTCCGGGTCCAGAATCTCCTGGTACGGCGTTCCGTCGACCTCAGGGCAGACCGTCCGCAGGCTCTCGTGCCGGGTCGCGACGTCGCGCAACGCCAGGCGCAGGGCTTCCCGGTCCAGCTCGCCGCTGATCCGCAGGGCCATGCTGAGGTTGTGCGCGGAGTTGTCCGTGTCGAAACGGTTCATGAACCAGAGCCGGCGCTGAGCATAGGACAGCGGTATCCGCTCCGGCCGCTCCACCGCGCGGACGGCGGGGCGGGCCTCCGCCGCGCCGCCGATCCTCGTCACCAGCTGCGCAACGGTCGGCGCTTCCCAGAGCGCGCGCACCGGGAGCTCGACGGCGAACACCGCGCGTGCCCGGCTGACCAGGCTGGTGACATGCAGCGAGTGCCCGCCGAGGTCGAAGAAGTTGTCGTGGATACCGACCCTGCCCAACCGGAGAACCTCGGCGAACAGCCCGCAGAGGATCTCCTCCTGCGGCGTCCGGGGAACATCGTCGGTGACCATTCCCGCGAAGTCGGGTTCGGGTAGGGCCTTACGGTCCACCTTCCCATTCGGCGTCAACGGAAACTCATCCAACACCACAAACGCCGACGGCACCATATAATCCGGCAACCGCTCACCCACACACCCAGCCAACACACCCACATCCACCACACCACCAGACACCGGAACCACATACGCCACCAACCGACGCACACCCCCACCATCCGACACCACCACCACACACCGACCCACACCCACACACCCCGCCAACACAGCCTCAACCTCACCCAACTCAATCCGAAAACCCCGAACCTTCACCTGATCATCAGCCCGCCCCACAAACTCCAACACCCCATCACCACGCCACCGCACCACATCCCCCGTCCGATACATCCGCTCACCCACACCACCAAACGGACACGCCACAAACCGCTCCGCCGTCAACCCAACCCGACCCCGATACCCACGAGCCACACCCTCACCCGCAATATACAAATCCCCCGCAACACCCACCGGAACCGGACACAACCCCCCATCCAACACAAACACCCGATTATTCAACACCGGCCCACCAATCACCGGAACACCCTCACCCACCACCGACGCCGTCGACCACACCGTCGTCTCCGTCGGCCCATACAAATTCGTCACCTCACCCGACAACCCCACCAACCGCTCCGCCAACCCCACCGGCAACGCCTCACCACCCACCAACACCCGCACACCCGCCACCACATCCGGACACTCCGCCACCAACGCCTCCCACAACGTCGGCGTCGCCTGCACCACCGAACCACCCGACACCTCCACCAACTCACCCAACCGCGCCACATCACGCACCTCATCACGCCCAGCCACCACCACAGCCGCACCCGACACCAACGGCACAAACAACTCCAACACCGCAATATCAAACGCCACCGTCGTCACCGCCACCAACCGATCACCCCACGACAAACCAAACCGATCCCGCATCCCCACCACAAAATTCGTCAAATTCCCCCGCGACACCACCACACCCTTCGGACGCCCCGTCGAACCCGACGTATAAATCACATACGCCACACTCGACCACAACACCGAACCCCGCAACTCACCCACCAACACATCCTCACCAGACAACCCCACCAACCAATCCCCCACCACCGGATCATCCAACTCCACCCGACACACACCCTCCACATCAGGAACCACACCCCCCACCACAGAATCCGTCAACACCACACCCGGACACGCATCCCGCACAATAAACTCCACCCGCTCCCTCGGATACTCCACATCCAACGGAACATAACCACCACCCGCCTTCAACACCGCCAACAACGCCACCACCAAATCCACCCCACGCGGCAACGCCACACCCACCAAACACTCCGGCCCCACACCCAAACCCACCAACAACCGCGCCAACCTATTCACCCGCACATTCAACTCACCAAACGACACACACTCCCCACCCACCACCAACGCAACCCCATCCCCACCAACACCCACAACACCCTCAAACAACCCCACCACAGAACAACCACCCACAACACCACCAGAACCATTCCACCCCACCAACACACAATCCCGCTCAACCCCAGAAAGCACATCAACCCTGCCGACCGGAAGGGACGGAGCGTCGTGGAGCTGGTTCAGGACGGAGACCAGCCGCTCGAGGACGCGCTCGGCCTCCTCCCGGTCGAACACGTCGGGCCGGTAGCCGAGGCGCAGCCGCAACGTGCGCCCGGGGATGGGGAACAGGGTGAGCGGGTAGTGCGTGGCGTCCTGCCCGGTGGCGCCGGTGACCCGCAACGGGCCCGCTTGCATGCCGTCGCCGTCACCGCCGCCGACGGGGTAGTTCTCGAAGACCACCAGGGTGTCGAAAAGCCTGCCGTTGACCGAGGTCTGCGCCTGCGCCTCGGAAAGTGGGATGTGGTGATAGTCCAGCAACTCGCCCTGCTGACGCTGCACCCGGTCGAGCAGCTCCAGCCAGGACTCGGCCGGATCGACCCGAACCCGCACCGGTAGCGTGTTGATGAACAGCCCGATCATGGTTTCCACGCCCGGAATGTCGGCGGGTCGACCGGAAACGGTGCCACCGAACACCACGTCGTTCTGGCCGGTGAGCTTCCCGACCAGCAGGCCCCACGCCGCCTGCACCATCGTGTTCAGCGTCAGGCCGTGCTCGCGCGCCAGCGTGGTCAGCCCGCTGGTGACCTCCTCGGACAGCTCGGTGAGCACGTCCTCCGGTGGACTGGTCACCAGGTTGCTCGCCGCGGGCGCGACCAGCGTCGGCGAGTCCACACCGGACAGCGCGTCCCGCCATGCTTCCTTGGCGGCCTCCCGGTCCTGTTTCCCGAGCCAGGCAAGGTAGTTCCGGTATGGCGTCACCGGCGGGAGCGCGTCGGCACGGCCGCCCTCGGCGTAGAGGGTGAGCAGCTCCTGGATCAGCAGCGGGCTCGACCAGCCGTCGAGGAGGATGTGATGCGTGGTCAGCACGAACCAGTAGCTGTCCGCCGACAACCGGATCAGCGTGAACCGCAGGAGCGGCGGGCGTTCCAGGTCGAAGCGTTGGGCGCGCTCGCCGGCGAGGAACTCACGAAGACGGTCGGAGAGCTCGTCCTCGGTGCATCCGGAAAGGTCCAGCTCGGACCAGGGGAGCTCGACGTCGCGCTGGATCACCTGCATCGGCTCGCCGTTCTTGCGCCTGCGGAACCCGGCGCGGAGGTTCGCGTGCCTGCCCAGCACGGTGCCCGCGGCGGCGCGCAGCGCCCGCACGTCCAGCTCACCCTCCAGCTTTACCGCCAGCTGGGTCGTGTAGACGTCCATGGCATCGTCGTCGTACTGCGCCTGGAAGAGCAAGCCTTCCTGCAGTGGCGACAGGGGAAGGATGTCCTCGATCCGTGACCGCTTCACTCGCAGAGCTCCCTAGCCGTCTTCGTAACCGTCACACGCCTGGTAATGTCAAGACGAAATCGGAAACTGTTCGCCAGGAAACCGGCCGGTTCCCGCCGACAGTCGATCAGGCGCCGACGTTGTGCACCGGTTCGAGCTTACTCACCTGCGACGTACGGAAGGAATGCGCGCGGGGGGCACCACGAAGATTTGAAATGAGAATCTCTCTATCAATGCCTGTTGCCGAGCACGCGGCGCGGCCGGTCGGCGAGGGCGGCGGGGCGCCGAGTGGGCGCCTGCCCGAGGCGAGGAACCGGGGGCCTTGCGGCAGGCGAGTTCCGCCGCCCGGTGCGCGGGCGACGGAACCGGCGGTGCGGGCGGGTCCTGTTCCCGCGGGGCCAGGTCAGCGAGCGGCCGCGCGCTGGAAGGCGCGAACGGCTTTCGGTACGGCGATGGCGAACAGCACGGCCAGGCCCAGCAGCGAGAACAAGACCGGATTCCGCACCGGCAGGCCGGCGTCCGCCCCGATGCCGGTGGGATTGCCCCACATCTCCCGCGCCGCGGTGGTCACCGCGCTGACCGGGTTCCACTCGGCGACGGTGCGCAGCCAGCCGGGCAGGTTGCTGAGGGGGAAGAACGCCGCGGAGAGGAAGGCGAGCGGCATGGTGACGAAGGAACCGATCGCGTTGACCGCCTCCGCGTTACGCATCGCGAGCCCGATCCACGCCCCGAGCCAGGCCATCGCCAGGCCGAGCAGGAAGATCAGCAGGAAGCCGCCGAGCACGGCCAGCACCCCACCGCTGATCCGCCACCCGATGAGGTACCCGACGGCCGTCATCACCATGCACGAGATGACGGTCGTCACCAGGTCCGAAACGGTACGTCCGATCAGTACCGAAACGTGCGAGATGGGCAGCGAGCGAAACCGGTCCACCAGCCCGTTGTGCAGGTCGGTGGCGACGCCGACAGCCGTGGTCGATATCCCGGCGAGCATCACCATCGTGAAGATGCCGGGCATGATGTATTCCTTGTAGTCACCGCCCGGTACCTGCATCGAGCTACCGAACAGGTAACCGAATATGACGACCATCGCCACCGGCATGATGGTGGCACTGATCAGCTTCTGCGGGACCCGCTTGGTGTGCCGTAGGTGCCTGCCGATCAGCGCCGCCGAATCGCTCAGCAGCAGGTTCATCGCGGTCATCACACTGCTCCCGTTCCGTTGGCCACGGCGGCGACGTCTCTCGCGCCGTCGCCGTGCCGGCGATTTCCGGTCAGCTCGAGGAAGACATCGTCCAGCGACGGTCGCCTGACGACGAAGTCGACGACGTCGATACCGCCGCGTTCCAGCGCGTTCGCGGCGGCGGCGATGCCCCGCACGCCGGTCTCCAGTGCCACCGAGACCCGCAGCCCGGAGTCGTCGACCACCGGGGTGGCCGGTTGCGCCTCGGTGAGCGGCTCGATCGCGGCCGCCGCCATCTCGGTGGTCGACACCGAGATCTCGAGCCGCTCGCCGCCGACCCTCCGCTTCAGCTCGTCCGGGGCGCCCTCGGCGACCACGCCGCCCTTGTCGATCACGGCGATCCGGTCGGCGAGATAATCGGCCTCCTCGAGGTACTGCGTGGTCAGCAGCACGGTGACGCCGGCGGCCACCTGCTCCTTGACCATGTCCCACAGCGCCGCGCGGCTGACCAGATCGAGCCCGGTAGTCGGCTCGTCCAGGAAGAGCACCGGTGGTCGAGCCATCAGGCTGGCCGCGAGGTCCAGCCTCCGCCGCATCCCGCCCGAGTAGGTCCTTACCGGACGGTCGGCCGCATCGACCAGGTCGAACCGCTCCAGCAACTCGGCAGTGCGCTCCCTGGCCCGCTTGCGGCCGATATGGTAAAGCGTGCCGATCAGGGTCAGGTTCTCCCTGCCGGTCAGCCAACCGTCGAGCGCGGCGTACTGGCCGGTGAGGCCGATCCGCTTACGCACTTCCCTTGCCTGCCGGACCACGTCGAAGCCGGCGATGCTGGCGCTGCCCGCGTCCGGCTCCAGCAGGGTCGCCAGCATGCGCACCAGTGTGGTCTTCCCGGCCCCGTTCGGACCGAGCACGCCGAACACGGTGCCGGAGTCGACGGTGAGGTCGACATCCTTCAGCGCTTCCACGTTGCCGTAGCGCTTGCACAGCCCTTCCGCCGAGATCGCGATACCCATGAGGTTCCTCCACCCACGAAATGGTGGCGAGACCCGGCGACTCCACCGTGCCTTCGGTCTCACGCACGTGGCCCGAGGCGGGAACCACGGTACGACCAGATGGTTCCCGCCCAACGGATTGCCTGCGACAGTAGTCGCGGCGCACCCGCGAAGACAGCTCCCTTCAATGCTTTCGATGCGATCCGGGGCAGTGCGGCCCGGGCGCCCCGCGCCGGATCGGTGCTCACTGCGCGCTCAGCTCGTCCTCGAGGTCGTCCAGCTCGTCCTGGCTGACCTCGATGAGGTCCATATCGGACGGTGTATGACGGCTGTCCCCGACCTGCTCGGCATGCTGGACAAGGGATGCCAGTGCCCGGAACCACGACTCGCCGAGAGCACGGACGGCCGGCTCGTCGAGCAGCGCATCGGGCCACTGCCAGGTCACGTCCAGCCGCGGTCCGTCCGCGTGGTCCTGGACGTTCGCCGTGATCTCCAGCGCGTGCGCGACGGGCATGTCCGGGTCCACCCCGCCGAGCGCCCCGCCTTCCGGCGCCAGCGCCCAGTCCTCGGCAGCCGTCCCGGTCGACGTTTCGAAGCGCCCGAGATAGTTGAACCCGACCTGCGGCGTCGGGAGCTGGGCGAGCGTGGGTGCGGTTTCCGGATTGAGGTAGCGAAGCAGTCCGTAGCCGATGCCGTTGTCCGGCACCGACCGCAGCTGCTCCTTGATCCGCCGAAGCGCCTCGCCCACGGCGGCGCCGCCGCTCCACACCTGGTCCCAGTCCACCCGGCCGGGGTCGAGTGAGACGGGGTAGATGGTCGTGAACCAGCCCACCGTCCTGGACAGCTCGGCGCGCTCGAAGATCTGCTGCTCACGGCCGTGCCCCTCGGTGGACAGCAGCAGACCCTCGGTGGCGCCACCGAAACGGCTCCGCCGCCAGTCGGCGAAGGCGAGCGTCAGCCCGGTGAGCAGCACGTCGTTGACGGAGGCGTGGAACACCGCCGGCAGGGTGGTCAGTACCGCCGCGGTGGTCTCGGTCGGCAGCGACATGCTGACCGAACGCAGCGTCCTGGTCAGGTCCCGCGCCGGGTTCACGGCAAGCTCGGCCAGCGGCGCGGGCGCGCCCGAGAGCCGCTGCTGCCAGCCGGGCAACTCGGCGACCCGCTCGGGTCGCCGAGCCTCGTCCACCAGCAGGCGCGCCCACTCCCGCAGGGCCGTACCGACCGGCTCCAGCCGGGCATCGCCCTCCGAACGCTCGGCGTCCCACGCGACGGCCAGATCACCCGGCAGGATGCGCCAGGAAACCCCGTCCACCACGAGGTGGTGCACGGCCAGCAGCAACCGACCACGCTGATCCGGGCCCGCGTCGAACCACACCGCCTGCACCATCGAGCCGCCGTCCGGATCCAACCGGGTGAGCGCCGCCGCACCGTGTTCGACCAGTACGTCCCGGCGTGCGGCCTCGTCCAGCCCGGCGATGTCCACCCGCCGGATCAGATCGGCCGCTCGCACCTGCCCACGCTCCGGGACCTCCAGCGTCCACTCCTCGCCGCTACGGCGGAGCCGGGCGCGCAGTGCGTCGTGGTGATCCAGCAAGGTCTGCAGCACCCGCGCCAGCCGTTGCTCGTCGAGCTCCGCGGGCGCCTGCATCAGCATCGACTGGTTCAGCCGGTCGATCGGACCGCCCCGGTCCCGCAGCCACGCCACGACCGGGGTCATCGGCACCTCGCCGATGCCCGCGTCCGCGTCCGCTTCCGCGAGGGGCGTGCTCCCCTCCGCCGTGGTCGCCGCCGCGGCGAGCTCGCGGATGGTCCGGTGCCGGAAGACCTCGCGTGGCCCGAACATCAGTCCCGCCTTGCGGGCGCGGGTCACCAGCTGGATGGCCGTGATGCTGTCGCCGCCGAGGGAGAAGAACCCGTCGTCGACACCGACCTCCGCGACACCGAGCAGCTCGGCACACAACCGGCACAGCACCGCTTCCTGCTCGGTGCGGGGATGTGTGTCGGAAGCGGGGGCGAGCTCGGGTGCGGGCAGTGCCTTGCGGTCGAGTTTCCCGTTCGGGGTCAGCGGCAGGCTGTCCAGCGTGACGAGCAACGAAGGCACCATGTAGTCGGGCAACCGACTACTCGCGTACTCCCGGATCGCCTCCTGGTCGACCGCGCGCCCCGGGGCCGCCACCAGGTAACCGACCAGCCGTTTCGACCCTGGCGCCTGCTCATGTGCGACCACGGCGGCCTGGTCGACGTCGTCGTGCCGGGCCAGCACGGTCTCGATCTCGCCGGGCTCGATCCGGAAGCCCCGGATCTTCACCTGCTCGTCGGCCCGGCCGATGAACTCCAGCTGCCCGTCCTGCCGCCAGCGGACCACGTCGCCGGTGCGGTACATCCGCTCCCCCGGCGCGCCGAACGGGTGCGCCACGAACCGCTCGGCGGTCAGCGACGTCCGCTTCAGGTACCCGCGCGCCAGTCCTGCCCCGGACACGTACAGCTCGCCCGGCATGCCGACCGGAACCTCACACAACGCACCGTCCAGCACGAACACTCGGGTGTCCCGCACCGGCCTTCCGATCGGGACGCCGCCGCCCGGCAGCAGCGGCTCGCTGATCGTGGCGGCGACCGTCGACTCGGTCGGACCGTAGGCGTTGACCATCCGCCTTCCCGGCGCCCACCGCCGTACCAGCTCGGCCGAGCACGCGTCCCCACCGACGATCAGGCCGTCGAAGGCGGGCAGGGGCTCGGCGGGCATGCTGGCCAGCGCCGCGGGCGGGATCAGTGCATGGGTCACCGCGCGGTCGGCGAGTACCCCGGCGAGCACCTCGCCGGCGAGCACCTCCGGCCCCGGCACCACGACCGCGGCGCCCGAGAGCAGCGCCATGCACAGCTCCAGCACCGAGGCGTCGAAGCTCGGTGAGGAGAACCGCAGCACCCTGCTGTCGGCGGTGACGGCGAACTGTTCGATCTCGGCGGCCGCGAAGCTCGCCAGCCCCGCGTGCGGCACGACCACGCCCTTGGGCACCCCCGAGGAGCCCGAGGTGTAGATCAGGTACGCGGGCGCACCCAGCGAGAGCGGCGCGATGCGCTCGGCGTCCCCGACCTCGTCGGCCCGGCGTTCGGCGAGCGCCGCCACGGTCTCCGCGGAGTCCAGTGCCACCACGGTGGTTCCCTGGACCGTGGGGACCACGCCTGCCGTCTCCTCGGTGGTGAGCACCACGGACGGCTCGGCGTCGGACAGCATGAACGCGATCCGTTCCGCGGGGTAGTCCGGATCGACCGGCAGGAAGGCCGCGCCTGCCTGCAGCACCGCGACCGAGGCCACCACCGACTCCACCGACCGGCCCAGCACCTGAGCCACCACGTGTTCCGGCCCGGCTCCCAGCTCGATGAGGTAACGGGCCAGCCGGGCCGCGCGTTCGGCCAGTTCGGCGTAGCTCAGCGTCACCTCGTCCGACTCCACCGCCACCGCGTCCGGCGTGCGCGCCAGCTGAGCCGCGAAGAGCTCGGGGAAGGTCGCCGCGGGCACCTCGGCGCCGGTGTCGTTCCAGCGCCGCAGTCGCGCCCGCTCGTCCGGGGACAGCACCTCGAGCCCGCGCACCGGCAGGTCGGGGTCGGCCACCGCCGCCGACAGCACCCGCACCAGGCGCGCGGCGAGCTCCTCGACGGTCTCCCGGTCGAACAGGTCGGTGCTGTAGGTCGCGGTGCCTTCGATGCCGGTCGGGCTGCCGTCCTCGGCGTAGGTCTCGGCGAAGGCGAACATGAGGTCGAACCTGGCGACCTCGAGCCCGATCTGCTGCCGCCTCGGCTCGAGACCCGTCAGCTCGACGCCGGCCTCGGCGGTGTTCTCCAACGAAAGCATCACCTGGACCAGCGACTGCCGGGCCATCGACCGCTCGGGGTTGAGCCGCTCCACGAGCCGTTCGAAGGGCAGGTCCTGGTTGGCGTAGGCGGCAAGGTCGGTCTCCCTGACCCGTGTCAGCAACTGCCGGAAGGTCGGGGAACCCGAGAGGTCGGTGCGCAGCACCAGCGTGTTGAGGAAGAACCCGACCAGCTCGTCCAGCGCGTCGTCGGTACGGCCGGCGATGGCCGTACCGATCGGGATGTCGGTGCCCGAGCCCAGCCTGCTCAGCAACGCAGCCAGCCCCGCGTGCACGGTCATGAACAGGCTGGCCCGGTCGCTCCTCGCCAGCTCGAGCAACCCCGCGTGCAGTTCGGAGTCGAACCGGACCCGGACGCTCTGCCCGTGGTAGCTGGGCGTCGCGGGCCGCGGGCGGTCGGCGGGCAGCGCCAGCTCCTCCGGAAGGTCGGCCAGCGTGGACATCCAGTACTCCGCCTGCCGGGAGATGGGACTGTCCTCGTCGTCCTCGCTGCCCAGCACCTCGTGCTGCCACTGGGTGTAGTCGGCGTACTGCACCGGCAGCGGGGACCACACCGGCTCCTTGCCCGCGCACCGGGCCGCGTAGGCGGCGGAGAGGTCCCGGCCGAACGGCGCCATCGACCATCCGTCCGCTGCGATGTGATGCAGCACCAGGACCAGGACGTGCTCGGTACGCTCCAGCGCGAACAGGTACCCGCGGATCGGGATCTCGGTGGCGATGTCGAAGGCGTAGGACGCCGCCTCGGTCACCTTCGCGTCGATGTCCCGCTCCGCAACGTCCTGCACGGTCAGCTCAGGGGCGGCGTCCAGGATGACCTGGTGCGGCCTGCCGTCGACGTCCGGGAAGACGGTGCGCAGGCTCTCGTGCCTGGCCACGACGTCCGCCAGCGCGGCAGCCAGCGCCTCCCGGTCGAGCTCGCCGGAGAGCCGCACGGCCACCGGCAGGTTGTAGGTGGCGCTACGCCCTTCCAGCCGGTTGAGGAACCACAGGCGGCGCTGGCCGAAGGACAGCGGTATCTCCTCGGGCCGTTCCCGTGGGGCCAGCGCGAGGCGGGCACGCCCGGCCTGGCCGAGCGACGTGGCCAGCTGCGCCGGGGTCGACGCCTCGAACAGGTCACGTACGGCCAGTTCCACGTCGAGAACCGACCTTGCCCTGCTGACCAGGCGGGTGGCCAGCAGGGAGTGCCCGCCGAGGTCGAAGAAGTTGTCGTCGACGCCCACCTTCGGCAGGCCGAGCACCTCCGCGAAGAGGCCGCACAGGATCTCCTCCTGCGGGGTGCGCGGCTGCCGCGGCGCGCCCGACCCGAGCTCCGGTGCGGGCAACGCGGCGCGGTCCAGCTTTCCGTTCGGCGTCAACGGCAAGGCGTCCAGCGCCACGAACGCCGAAGGCACCATGTACTCGGGCAACTCACCCGCGATGTGCTTGCGCAGCGTGGGTGAGTCCGGCGCCACCTGACCGGAAACCGGCACGGTGTACGCGACCAGTTGACGGACCCCTGGACGGTCCTCCCTGGCCAGCACGGCCGCCGAGGCCACGTCGGGGTGCGCGGCCAGCGTCGTCTCGATCTCGCCGAGCTCCACCCGGAAACCCCGGATCTTGACCTGGTCGTCGGTACGGCCGCGGTACTCCAGCTCCCCTTCGGGGGTCCACCTCGCCAGGTCGCCGGTGCGGTACATCCGGGCGCCCGGCGCGCCGAACGGGTTGGGCACGAACCGCTGCGCGGTAAGGCCCGGCCGGTTCAGGTAGCCGCGGGCCAGCCCCGCGCCCGCCAGGTACAGCTCGCCGACGACCCCGGTCGCCGTGGGGTTGAGCCGGTCGTCCAGCACGTAGACCTGGTCGTTCCACACGGGCGTTCCGATCGGCACCGTGGCGGGCCAGCCGGCGGGCTCGGCCGGCAGCGCCTTGGCCGTCACCACGTGGGTCTCGGTCGGGCCGTAGTGGTTGTGCAACCGCCGCTCCGGCTGCCCGGCGCAGAACTCGCGAAGCTTCGGCGTGGCCGCCAGCGCCTCGCCCGCCTGCACGATCGTCCGCAGGTGCGGCAGCTCCAGCCGCTGTTCCCTGGCCGCCTCGACGACCGAGTCGATCACCAGGTTCGGGGCGTAGAGCTCGTTGACCCGGTGCTCGTCCAGCCACCGCGCGAAGGCCGCGGCGTCCCGCCGGATGTCGTCGTCGGGCACCACCAGCGTCTTGCCGCCGAGCAGGGCGGACAGGATCTCCTGGGCCGACACGTCGAAACTGGTCGCGGTGAACTGCGCGACCCGCTCACCCGGGGCGCCACCGATGGCCTCGTGGTGCCAGGACAGCAGGTTCACCATGGCGCCGGCCGGCATGACCACGCCCTTGGGCCTGCCCGTCGAACCGGAGGTGTAGATCACGTAGGCCGGGCTGTCCGCGCGCAGTGGCGAGGTGCGTTCGGCGTCCCGCGGGTCGGTGTCCGGCTGCCGGGCCACCTCCGCCTCGGTTTCCGGAGCGTCGAGCGCCAGGCGCGGCACATCCCCCACCACGCTCGGCTCGGGGAGCGTTCCCTCGGCCGTGAGCACCAGCGAGGGTGCCGCGTCGGCGAGCATGAAAGTGATCCGCTCCGCGGGGTACCCCGCGTCCACCGGCAAGTAGGCCGCCCCGGCCTTGAGCACCGCGCACACCGCGACGATCAGTTCGGGTGAGCGGCCGAGTGCGATCGCCACCGTGTGCTCCGGCCCGATCCCGCGCCGGATCAGCAGGTGTGCCAGCTTGTTCGCCCGGGAGTTCAGCTCGAGGTAGGACAGCGCGGCGGAGCCGTGCACGACGGCGGTGGCTTCCGGGTCGCCGCCGACCCGCCGCTCGAACAGCTCCGGCAGGGTGGCGGCCGGCACCTCGTGTGCGGTGTCGTTGCTGCCCGTCACGAGCCGGTGCCGCTCGACAGGGTCGAGCACGTCCACCACGGTGACCGCGCGTTCCGGGTCGGTCACGGCGGCGACCAGTACCCGCGCCAGCCGGTCGGCCAGCGCCTGCACGGTGTCCCGGTCGAAGAGGTCACAGCTGTAGTTGACCTTGCCCTGGATCCCCGCGGGGGAACCGTCCTCGGCGCGCTGCTCGAACATCTCGAACAGCAGGTCGAACTTGGCCGAGGTGTTGTGCTGCGGGTAGGGGTCCACCCGCACACCCGGCAGCGTGAGCTCGGCCATCTGGTTGTTCTGCAGGGTGAACATCACCTGGAACAGCGGGTGCCGGGCCACCGACCGCGGCGGGTTGATCAGCTCGACCAGGCGCTCGAACGGCAGGTCCTGGTTGGCGTACGCGGAAAGGTCGGTCTCGCGCACCCGCCGTACCAGTTCCCGGAAGCTCGGATCGCCCGAGACGTCGGTGCGCAGCACCAGCGTGTTGAGGAAGAACCCGACCAGCTCGTCCAGCGCGTCGTCGGTACGGCCCGCGATCGGGGTGCCCATCGGGATGTCCTCGCCCGCTCCGGACCGCGACAGCAGCACCGCCAGCCCGGCTTGCAGCACCATGAACAGGCTGGACTGGGTGTTGCGCGCGAAGGTGAGCAGGCGCTGGTGCAGCTCGGGCTCCAACCTGAACCTGATGCTGTCCCCCCGGTAGCTGGGCTGCGCCGTACGCGGCCGGTCGGTGGGCAGGCTCAGCTCGTCCGGGATGCCGTCCAGAACCCGCGCCCAGTACGCGAACTGCTCGCCGGCAAGGCTCCCGGCCTCCTCCTCGTCGCCGAGCAGCCGCTGGTGCCACAGCGTGTAGTCGGCGTACTGCACCGGCAGCGGTGCCTGCCCCGGCTCGCGCCCCTCCAGCCGTGCCGTGTAGCTCACCGAGAGGTCCCTGGCGAACGGCACCATCGACCAGCCGTCCCCCACGATGTGGTGCAGCACGATGAGCAGCACGTGCTCTGCCCTACCGGTCCGGAAGAGCCCGGCGCGCAGCGGCAGCTCCTCGGTGAGCCGGAAGCCCCGCGCCGCGAACACGCCGAGCGCGGCGTCCAGGTCCGCGGGGGAGTCCCCGGTGGCGTCCTGGACGGACAGCTCGAGCCGCGCGTGCGCGGGATCGAGGATCCGCTGGTAGGGATGGCCGTCCCGCTCGGGAAACACGGTGCGCAGGGTCTCGTGCCGGGCCACGACGTCCAGCAGCGCGTCCTGCAAGGCGGCCGCGTCCAGCTCACCGGACAGCCGCAACGCCAGCGGGATGTTGTAGGTGGGGCTGGGCCCTTCGAACCGGTTGAGGAACCACAGCCTGCGCTGGGCGCTGGACAGCGGGACGTACGCGGGCCGGTCCGCGGGCAGCAGGGCGGGCCTGCTCTCCCCGGTCCTGGTCACCTTGCCCGCGATGTCCGCGGGGGTCGGTGCCTGGAACACCTCGCGCAGGGTCAGCTCGACGCCGAACAGTGCCCGCAGCCGGGTCACCAGCCTGGTCGCCAGCAGCGAGTGCCCGCCGAGGTCGAAGAAGTTGTCGTCGACCGCGACCCGCGGGACACCGAGCAGCTCGGCGAACAGCGAGCACAGGATCTCTTCCTGCGGCGTGCGTGGTACCCGGCCGGCCAGCTCGCCGGTGAGGTCGGGCTCGGGGAGGGCCTTGCGGTCGACCTTTCCGTTGGGGGTCAACGGGATCGCGTCCATCGGAACGAAGGCCGAAGGCATCATGTGCTCCGGCAGCGTGCCGGCGACATGCTGCCGCAGCACCGCGGGCTTGGGCACGGCGGACCCCGACGCGGGGACCAGGTAGGCCACCAGCCGCTTGTCCCCCGGCTCCGGCTCCCTGACCACGACCACCGCCTGGTCCACGTCCGCGTGCGCGGTCAGCGCGGAGGAGATCTCACCGAGCTCGATCCGGAAACCACGGATCTTCACCTGGTCGTCGGCCCGCCCGACGAACTCCAGCTCGCCATGGCCCGCACCGGCGCCCTCGCCCGGCACCCGCCACCGCACCAGATCGCCCGTGCGGTACATGCGGGTGCCGTCGCCCGCGAACGGATCCGGCACGAACCGTTGCGCGGTCAGACCCGGACGGTTCAGGTAGCCGCGCGCCACACCCGCACCGGAGACGTAGAGCTCCCCGTCCACGCCCGGTGGCACCGGACGCAAGGCACCGTCCAGCACCCGCAGTCCGGCCGCCCCGAACGGCCCGCCGATGGACGGCGCCTCGGCGCCTGCCAGCGGCCCGGTCATCGATGCGCAGACCGTCGTCTCGGTTGGCCCGTACGCGTTGATCATGGTGCGGTCCGCCGACCACTCCTCGACCAGCTCCGGCCCGCAGGCCTCACCGGCCACCACCAGCAGCCGCACGGAAGGCAGATCGCGCGACGCCAGCACGGCCAGCGCGGCCGGCGGGATGGTGGCATGGGTGACCTCGTGCTCGGCGACCAGCTCGGCGAGCGCGTTGCCCGGCATCAGGCGCTCGTCCGGCGCCAGCACCAGCGTGGCGCCGGAGAGCAGGCCCATGCACAGCTCCCAGAACGCCGCGTCGAAGCTGGGCGAGGCGAACTGCAGCACCCGGCTGCCGGGGCCCGCCCCGAACCGCTCGACATGGGTGGCCACGAGATCGGCGACGCCGGTGTGCGAGACCACGACGCCCTTCGGCCTTCCGGTCGAGCCGGAGGTGTAGATCACGTACGCCGGGTTGCGGGGGGACAGCCGGCTGGTCCGCTCGCCCTGCGCGATCGGGTCACCCGGCAACGCGGTGAGCGTGCCCGCCACGTCCTGATCGTCGAGCACGACCCGGTCGGCGGGGCAGGAGTCGGGCAACACCCCCGCCGCGGCCGCGGTCGTCAGCACGAGTGCCGGGTCGGAGTCGGTGAGCAGGTACGAGATGCGGTCCGCGGGGTAGGTGGTGTCCACCGGCAGGTAGGCGCCGCCCGCCTTCAGCACCGCCAGCATCGAGATCACGAGCTCCGGCGACCGCGGCAAGGCCAGCGCCACCAGCCGCTCCGGCCCCACTCCGCGCCGGATCAGGAGCCGGGCGAGACGGTTGGCCTCCCCTTCGAGCTCGGCGTAGGTCATCGTGCGGCCCTCGTAGGACAGCGCGACCTCGTCCGGGTGCTGCCGCACCTGCTCGTCGAACAGTTCGGGAACGGTGGCGCCGTCCTCGCCCGAGCCCGTTCCCACGCCGAGCTCGAGCGGGTGGGCACGCTCGGCGTCGGCCAGCACCTCGACCCGGCCGACCGGCTGGTGCGGGTCCGCGACGAACGCCTCGAACAACCGCCGGAACCCGGCCCCGATCGACTCGATCTCCCCGCGCGAGAACACCTCCGGCTGGTACCCGAAGCGCAGTTTCAGCTCGCCGTGCGGCAACGCGGCGATGCTCAGCGGGTAGTGGTTCGCGTCGTTGCCCACGACGCCGGCCAGCCGCAGGTCGCCGGCGAGCTCCTCGATGTCACCGTCGTCCATCGGGTAGTTCTCGGTGACGGTGAGGGTGTCGAACAGGGTCGGCAACCCGGCACAGCGCTGGATGTCCGGCAGGCTCAGGTGCTGGTGCGGCAGCAGCGCGGTGGACCGCTCCTGCACCGCGGTCAGCACGCCGGCCAGCGTGTCGTCCGGCCGTACCGGCACGCGGATGGGCAGGGTGTTGATGAAAAGCCCGACCATCGTCTCGACACCGGGCAGTTCGGCGGGCCTTCCCGAGACGGTGGACCCGAACACCACGTCGGAGCGGCCGGTGAGGCGGGAAAGCAGCAGCGCCCAGCAGCCCTGGAAAACGGTGTTCAGCGTGACGCCGTTGCGGCGGGCGGTCTCGCGCACCCCTTCCGCGAGCCACTCCGGCATCGACACCTCGAGCCGGTGCGGTCGTACCGAGGTGCCGGGCGCGTCCGGGGCCAGCAGCGTCGGCTCCTCCAGGCCACTCAGCGCGCCCCGCCACGCGTTCTCGGCCGCGGGCCGGTCCTGCGCGGCGAGCCAGGAAAGGTACTGGCTGTACGGCGTGACACGCGGCATCCCGGTGTCGTCCCCGCGCCGGTCGTAGAGCTGGAACAGCTCTCGCATCATCCGCGCGGTGGACCAGCCGTCCAGGAGTATGTGGTGGCTGTTGAGCATCAGCCGGTTCCGCCGCTCACCCAGCCTGATCAAGGTGAACCGCAGCATCGGCCCCGAGGTCAGGTCGAACCGGAAGGCGGCCTCCTCCTCCAGCAGCCGGTCCAGTTCGACTTGCCGGCTCCGCTCGTCGAGGTGGCTGAGGTCGACCTCTCGCCAGGGCACGGTCACGTCGCGCGGGATGACCTGCACCGGCTTGCTCAGCTTCTCGTAGCGGAAGCTCGCGCGCAGGTTGGGATGCCGGCGCAGCAACGCCGCCACCGACTCCCGCATCGCCTCGCCGTCCAGCGCGCCATCGAGGTCGACAGCCAGCTGGGCGATGTAGACGTCGAGCGCCTGCTCGCCGTACAGCGCGAGGAAGAGCAGCCCTTCCTGCAGCGGCGACAGCGGCAGTACATCGTCGAAGGTCGACCCAGCCATCAGGAGTTTCTCCATTCCTCTTCGAGAAGGTTGATCTCGTCCTGGTCAAGCGCGGACAGCGCGACGTCCGAAGGCGTGTGCCCGCCGGCCTCCGGCCTGTCCACGTGTGCGATCAGCGCGTCCAGCACCCGGAACCAGGTGTCCGCTGTCTCTTGTACGTCCTTTTCGGACATCACCGCGGCCGGCCACGACCAGGTCGCCACCAGCTCGGGCCCGCCGGCCCTGTCGACGGTCGCCGCGTTGAGTTCCAGTGCGTAGGGCTGCCGTAGCCCGGTGGCGTTACCCAGCCGCACCGCCTCGACCTCCGCCGCGAG
This sequence comes from Amycolatopsis cihanbeyliensis, assembly GCF_006715045.1. Classification (GTDB taxonomy): domain Bacteria; phylum Actinomycetota; class Actinomycetes; order Mycobacteriales; family Pseudonocardiaceae; genus Amycolatopsis; species Amycolatopsis cihanbeyliensis. The sequence continues at coordinate 1,189,060 of NZ_VFML01000001.1, forward strand.
GGTCCACGGGGCGGGCCGCGGGCCTTCATCCGGCGCCTCGATCCGGCCGAGGTAGTTGAATCCGACGGTGGGCACGGAGAGGGCGGCCAGCTCTCGCCCGGTGTGCTCGTTGAGGTACCGGAGCAGCCCGTAGCCGATGCCGTTGTCCGGCACCGCCCTCAGCTGCTCCTTCAGCCGTTTCACCAGGCGCCCTGCGGTCACCTCGCCCGACCACAGCCCGGTCCAGTCCACCACGCCGGGGTCGAGGCGCACCGGGTGCACGCTGGTGAACCAGCCGACCGTACGGCTGAGATCGACCCCGTCCGCGATCTCCTGCCTGCCGTGCCCTTCCAGCGCGATCAGGGAGGAGGTGTCGGTCGCGTTGGCGCGCTGCTGCCGCCGGTGTGCCAGCGCGAGCGCCATGGCGGTCACCAGCACCTCGTCGACCCCGCAGTGGAACGCCGAGGGCACCCTGCTCAGCAGCGGCGCCGTCCGCTCCGTGGGGAGGGTCATGGTGACCGACTGGACGGTGCCGACCAGGTCGCGCTCGCCGTCCAGGGGCCGCTCGCCCACCGGCACGTCCGGCGCGCTCAGGATGTCCGTCCACAGCGACATCTCCGCGACCCGATCCGGGCTAGCGGCCTCGGTGACCAGATGCTCCGACCACCGGCGCATCGAGGTGCCCGTGGCGGCCAGTTCCGGTGCACCACCGTCCGCGAGCGCCTCCCACGCGGTGGCCAGGTCGGACCGCAGGATCTGCCAGGACACGGCGTCCACCACCAGGTGGTTCGCCACCAGCAGCAGTCGCCCCTGCGTGTCCGCACCGGCGTCGAACCACACGGCGCGGAGCATCACGCCCGCGCGCGGCGCCAGGCTTTCGCGTGCGGCCGCTCCGTGTTCGTCGACAGCGGCGACGAGCTGGTCGCCGTCGAGTCCCGCGGCATCGATCCTGGTGAGGCAGTCCGCGGCCAGGACGGACCCGACCGGTCGCACCTCCATTCGCCTGCCACCGCCGGCCGCGAGAGTCAGCCGCAGCGCGTCGTGGTGGTCCAGCACCGCCTGCAGCACCGAACACAGGCTCGCCTCGCCGAGCCCGGCCGGGGTTCGCACGAGCGTCGACTGGCTGTAGCCGTCCACCGCCTCGCCCCGGTCCAGCAGCCAGTGCATGATCGGCGTCGGCCGGACCTCGCCGACCGCGACATCCGGCTTCCTGGTCACCGAGTCGTCCACCACGGTGGCCACGGTCGCGAGCCCGGCGACCGTCCGCTGCTCGAACACGTCCTTGACGGTCAGCACCACGCCGACCTCCTTGGCCCTGGCGACCAGTTGCATCGAGGTGATGCTGTCCCCGCCGAGGTCGAAGAAACTGTCGTCGATTCCGACCGAATCCTGCCGCAGCACCTTCGCGAAAACACCGCAGAGCAATTCCTCGAGCGGGATACGCGGTGCGCGGGAGTCCGCCGATGACTGGAAGTCGGGTTCGGGTAGGGCCTTACGGTCCACCTTCCCATTCGGCGTCAACGGAAACTCATCCAACACCACAAACGCCGACGGCACCATATAATCCGGCAACCGCTCACCCACACACCCAGCCAACACACCCACATCCACCACACCACCAGACACCGGAACCACATACGCCACCAACCGACGCACACCCCCACCATCCGACACCACCACCACACACCGACCCACACCCACACACCCCGCCAACACAGCCTCAACCTCACCCAACTCAATCCGAAAACCCCGAACCTTCACCTGATCATCAGCCCGCCCCACAAACTCCAACACCCCATCACCACGCCACCGCACCACATCCCCCGTCCGATACATCCGCTCACCCACACCACCAAACGGACACGCCACAAACCGCTCCGCCGTCAACCCAACCCGACCCCGATACCCACGAGCCACACCCTCACCCGCAATATACAAATCCCCCGCAACACCCACCGGAACCGGACACAACCCCCCATCCAACACAAACACCCGATTATTCAACACCGGCCCACCAATCACCGGAACACCCTCACCCACCACCGACGCCGTCGACCACACCGTCGTCTCCGTCGGCCCATACAAATTCGTCACCTCACCCGACAACCCCACCAACCGCTCCGCCAACCCCACCGGCAACGCCTCACCACCCACCAACACCCGCACACCCGCCACCACATCCGGACACTCCGCCACCAACGCCTCCCACAACGTCGGCGTCGCCTGCACCACCGAACCACCCGACACCTCCACCAACTCACCCAACCGCGCCACATCACGCACCTCATCACGCCCAGCCACCACCACAGCCGCACCCGACACCAACGGCACAAACAACTCCAACACCGCAATATCAAACGCCACCGTCGTCACCGCCACCAACCGATCACCCCACGACAAACCAAACCGATCCCGCATCCCCACCACAAAATTCGTCAAATTCCCCCGCGACACCACCACACCCTTCGGACGCCCCGTCGAACCCGACGTATAAATCACATACGCCACACTCGACCACAACACCGAACCCCGCAACTCACCCACCAACACATCCTCACCAGACAACCCCACCAACCAATCCCCCACCACCGGATCATCCAACTCCACCCGACACACACCCTCCACATCAGGAACCACACCCCCCACCACAGAATCCGTCAACACCACACCCGGACACGCATCCCGCACAATAAACTCCACCCGCTCCCTCGGATACTCCACATCCAACGGAACATAACCACCACCCGCCTTCAACACCGCCAACAACGCCACCACCAAATCCACCCCACGCGGCAACGCCACACCCACCAAACACTCCGGCCCCACACCCAAACCCACCAACAACCGCGCCAACCTATTCACCCGCACATTCAACTCACCAAACGACACACACTCCCCACCCACCACCAACGCAACCCCATCCCCACCAACACCCACAACACCCTCAAACAACCCCACCACAGAACAACCACCCACAACACCACCAGAACCATTCCACCCCACCAACACACAATCCCGCTCAACCCCAGAAAGCACATCGATCTCCCCGATCGGGAGCGCGGGCTCCGCGGCAACCGCCTCGAGCACGCGGGTCAGCCGCCACAGCAGCGTCTCGACAGTCGCCTGGTCGAAAAGGTCGGTGCTGTAGTCGACCTGCCCGATCAGCCCGTCCGGCTCGCCGTTCTCGTCCCGGCGCTCGCCGAACGCGAAGTGCAGGTCGAACCGGGCCACCCCCAGATCGATCTGCTCCCGCCGCAGCTCGAGGTCGCCGAACGCGCCGTCGGGTGCCGGCGTGTTCTGGAAGGTCAACATGACCTGGAACAGCGGGTGCCTCGCCAGCGAACGCTCCGGGTTGAGCACCTCGACCAGCCGCTCGAACGGCACGTCCTGATGGGCGTAGGCGGCAAGGGCCGACCTCCGGACCCGGCCGACCAGCTCGGCGAAGGTCGGGTTTCCCGAGGTGTCGGTCCGCAGGACCAGCGTGTTCAGGAACACCCCGACCAGGTCGTCCATCGCCTCGTCGGTACGGCCCGCGATCGGGCTGCCGATCGGGATGTCGTGCCCGGCCCCGAGCCGGGACAGTGTGGTGGCCAGCGCGGCCTGTAGCACCATGAACACGCTGGCGCCGGTCGAGCGGGCCAGCTCGAGCACACCGCGATGCAGCTCGGGACTCAGCGAGCAGTCCAGGCTCCTGCCCTGGTAACTGGCCGCGGCCGGGCGCGTCCGGTCCTTCGGGATGTCCAGTTCCTCCGGGACGCCCGCGAGCTCGGCACGCCAGAAGTCGAGCTGCCTGGCCGCGAGGCTGTCCGGATCGTCCTCCTCGCCGAGTAGCTCTCGCTGCCACAGGGCGTAGTCGACGTACTGCGCACGCAACGGTGCCCACTGGGGAGCGTGACCCGAGCGACGTGCCTCGTATGCCACCGAAAGATCGCGCACCAGTGGCGCGATCGACCATCCGTCGCTCGCGATGTGGTGCACGGCAAGGACCAGAACCTGTTCGGCCGGACCGAGGACGAACAGCGCGAACCGCACCGGCAGCTCGCGGGTGAGGTCGAAACCACGCCGTCCCAGCGTTTCGACCAGGCCCGGGAGTTCCCCCTCCGTGGTGTCGACGACCGTCAGCGGAACGCGGGCGGTCGCGGCGTCCAGAACTTCCTGCCGCACCTGACCTGCCGTCGCGGGGAAGATCGTGCGCAGGCTCTCGTGCCGCTCCAGCAGGTCGGCCAGCGCGGCTTCCAGCGTCCCTCGGTCCAGCTCACCGGACAGCCGCAGGCCGATCGGGATGTTGTAGGTGGCGCTCGTGCCCTCCATCTGGTTGAGGAACCACAGGCGCTGCTGGGCGAAGGAGAGCGGGACCTCCTCCGGGCGCGGCATCGGTGCCAGTGGTGGCCGTGCGGTGGCCGCCTCGTCCAGGTACCCGGCGAGGCCGGCCACGGTCGGCGCCTCGAACACCGCGCGGACCGGCAGCTCGACCTCGAACGCGGTCCGGATGCCGTTGATCAGGCGGGTGGCCAGCAACGAGTGTCCACCGAGGTCGAAGAAGTTGTCGTGCACACCCACCGAGGGCAACCCCAGGATCTGGGCGAAGAGCGCGGCGAGGATCTCCTCCCGCGGTCCCCTGGCCGCACCGGTCCCCGCGGCACCGAAGTCCGGTTCCGGCAGCGCGGCGCGGTCGAGCTTGCCATTGGCCGTGAGCGGCAGCCCCTCCAGCCGCACGCAGGTGACCGGAACCATGTAGTCCGGCAGCGCGCGAGCAAGGTGCGCGCGCACCGCGGCGGGGCCCGGGTTCGCGCCCTCCGCCGGCACGTAGTAGGCGACCAGCTGTTCCCCGCGCACCGCAACGGCCTGCGAACCGACCTCGGAGTGACGAGCCAGCTCGGCCTCGACCTCACCGAGCTCGATCCGGAACCCGCGCACCTTGACCTGGTCGTCGGTGCGCCCGGCGTAGACCAGGTTCCCCTCGGCGTTCCAGCTGGCGAGGTCGCCGGACCGGTACATCACGCCGCCGGGCTCGCCGAACGGGCACGCCACGAATCGCTCGGCGGTCTGCCCCGGACGACGGCGGTAGCCACGGGCCAGGCAGGAACCGGCGATGTACAGCTCCCCGACAACCCCCGGCGGCACCGGGCGCATCCGGCTGTCGAGCACGTACAGCCGCGCGTTGGCGTGCGGCCGCCCGATCGGCACCGGGCCGGGCTCGATCGGCGCGCCCGCGGGGAGGTGGTACTCGGCGCAGTTGATGGTGGCCTCGGTCGGGCCGTACACGTTGTACACCGGCACGTCGGGATGCTCCCGCCGCCACGGCGCCAGTGCCTCGCCCAGCAGGGCCTCGCCACCGAGCACCAGCGCACCGGAAGGGGCGAACTCCTCCGGCGCCACCTCCAGCAACGGCAGATGGCTCGGGGTGCCCTTGACGAAGGTACACGGCGAGTCCCGCAGCCACCTGCGGTCCTCTTCCCTCGGATCGTCCAGTGTGGTCACTCGTAGCTGCCCGCCTGCCACCAGCGGGGTGAACAACGTGCCCGCGGTGCCGTCGAAGGACAGCGAGGTGTGCAGCAACGCCATCCCGCGCGCGGCGGGGTAGGCGTCCACGGCCCTGGCGAGGTAGGCGGACAGCGAGCGATGCTCGACCACCACACCCTTCGGCCGGCCGGTCGACCCTGAGGTGTAGACGAGGTACGCCGGATGCCGCGGCGACACCGGCGCCCGTTCCGCATCGGTCAGCGGCCCCGCCGGCTGCTCGCCGAGCTCCGCGAGCAGCTCCGGGTCGTCCAGCCGCCACACCGGGGTGGCTTCGTCCACCGGCAGCGGCGCGGTCGCCATATCGGTCAGCACCAGCGCCGGCCGCGAGTCCGCCAGCAGGTACCCGATCCGCTCCTCAGGGTACGTGGGGTCGACCGGCACGTAGGCCGCTCCCGCGGTGAGCACCGCCAGCGGCGCGGCCACCAGGTCGATCGACCGTGGCAACGCGACCGCGACGAACTGCTCGGGCCCGACCCCGTGCCGGATCAACAACCTGGCCAGCTGGTTGACCCGAGCGGCGAGGTGCTCGTAGGTCAACGACGCGGTGGCGAAGCTGACCGCGGTCGCCCCAGGGTCGGCCGCGGCCCGCGCGGCGAACAGCTCGACGACGTCCGGCCCACCGTCCTCCGCGCGGGCCGCGCCCTGCCAGGCGTCGAGCACCTGCTCCCGCTCGGTTTCGGAGAGCAGCTCCACCTCGTCCACGGGGACGGCCGGGTTGGCGACGACCGCCTCGAAGAGCCTGGTCAGCCTGGCCGCCATGAGTTCGGCTGTGGACTGGTCGTAGAGGTCGGTGCTGTAGGTGAGTAGTCCGGACATCCCGGCCGCGGTTCCGTCCTCGCCGTACTGCTCCCCGATCGAGAAGTACATGTCGACCTTCGCCACCATCGGGTTCGCCCCGTACTGCCTCGTCCGCAGGCCGGGGAACCGCAGGGAGAGCTCCGGGGTGTTCTCGAAGTTCAGCATCACCTGGAACAGCGGGTTCCTGGACAGCGAGCGCGCGGGATTGAGCCGCTCGACCAGCGACTCGAACGGCAGATCCTGGTTGGCGTACGCGGAAAGGCTGGTCTCGCGCACCCTTTCCACCAGCTGGCGGAACGTCGGCCTGCCGGAAAGGTCGTTGCGCAGCACCAGCGTGTTCACGAAGAAGCCGATCATGTCGACGAGCGCCTGGTCGTTGCGCCCGGCCACCGAGGTACCGATCGGGATGTCCTCGCCGGCCCCCAAGCGGGAGAGCAGCGCGACCAGGCCCGCCTGTACGACCATGAACGGGCTGGCACCGCTGGTTCTCGCGACCTCGAGCAGGCCCTGGTGCAGCTCCGGGCTGAGCTCGAAGCGAATGAGGTCCCCCCGGTGACTGGCGACCGCGGGGCGGGGCCGGTCGGAGGGAAGGTCGAGTTCCTCCGGAAGTCCCTCCAATGTGGACTCCCAGTAGGCGATCTGGCCCGCGACCACGCTGTCCGACTCGGTGTCGCCGCCCACCAGGTCGCGCTGCCACAACGTGTAGTCCCCGTACTGGACGGGAAGCGGCTCGAAGGCGGGCACGCCACCGACCCTGCGCTCGGCGTAGGCGGCGGCGAGATCACCCACCAGCGGGGTCATCGACCAGCCGTCGGAGACGATGTGGTGCACCACGATCAGGAAGACGTGCTCGGTGGGGCTCAGCACGAACAGGTCAGCCCGGATCGGCAGCTCGGACTCCAGGTCGAAGCCGCGACGCGCGGCCACCTTCATGGTGGCGTCCAGGTCCTGCTCGGCCAGCTCGGTCACGTTGATCTCGGCCTGCGCCTCGTCCACCGGCACGACCCGCTGGCTGGGCACGCCTTCCCGGTCAGGGAACACCGTCCGGAGGCTTTCGTGCCTGGCGAGCACGTCGTGCAGCGCTTCGAACAGCGCCTCGCGGTTCAGATGACCGGAGAACCGCAGGCCGATACCGAGGTTGTAGGTCGGGCTCGGGCCCTCCAGCTTGTTCAGGAACCACAGCCGTCGCTGCGGGATCGACAGCGGCAGCTCCGCGGGGCGGTCCGCGGGGACCAGTGCGGGGCGGGCGTCGTCCGCGGCGTCGACCAGCTCGACCAGCTGCGCGACGGTCGGGGCCTCGAACAGGTCGCGCACCGAGAGCTCGACCCCGAGGATCTCCTGGATGCGCAGGATGAGCCTGGTGGCGATCAGCGAATGGCCGCCGAGGTCGAAGAAGCTGTCGTCGATGGTGACGGTGGACCGCTCGAGGATCTCCGCGAAGAGACCGCACAGCACCTGTTCCCGGTCGGTACGCGGCTGGCGGCCGGACCCGTCGCCGGAGAGATCCGGCGCGGGAAGCGCCCGCCGGTCGAGCTTGCCGTTGGGGGTGACCGGCATCGCGGGCATCGGAACGATCGCGACCGGCACCAGGTAGTCCGGCAGCACCGCCGTCAACCGCGACCGCAGGGTGGTGACGTCGAGCCCGGAGTCCTCGGCGAGCACCACGTACGCGACGAGGCGCTTGTCCCCCGGCCGGTCCTCGCGTACGACCACGGCGGCCTGCCGCACGCCCTCCTGGGCGGCGACGACCGCCTCGACCTCACCGGGCTCCACCCGGAAACCCCGGATCTTCACCTGGTCGTCGGCCCTGCCGAGGAACACCAGCGTTCCGCCTGCGGTCCACTTGGCCAGGTCGCCGACCCGGTACATCCGGCTGCCTGCCGGCCCGAACGGATCGGCGACGAACCGCTCGGCGGTCAGCCCCCGCTGGTTCCAGTAGCCACGAGCCAGCCCCTCACCCGCGACGTACAGTTCACCGGCCACCCCGGGGGGCACCCGGCGCAGCCCGGCGTCCAGCACGTAGGACCGCATGTTGTCGAGCGGGCTCCCGACGGGCACCACGTCCGGCACCGGGGTGTCCGCATCCGCCCGGAAGTAGCTGGAGAAGGTGGTCGCCTCGGTGGGACCGTAGGTGTCCTTGAACACCAGCTCCGGGAAGCGTTCGAGTACCCGCCGCACCGCGGTCGCCGGCACCGTGTCACCACCGGCCAGCAGCTCCCGGACACCGGCGAGGCAGTCGACATCGTTCTCCACGACCACCTGGAACAGGCCCGCAGGCAGGTGCAGCCCGGTGACCTCGTGCTCGGCCAGTGTCCGGCGCAGCGTCAAAGCGTCCATATCGGTCGCCGGGCCGACGACCACCTGGCCGCCCCGCAGCAACGGCACCCAGAGCTCGTAGTTGACCGCGTCGAAGGCGTGCGTGGCGTGCAGCAGCACCCGCTGGTGCGCCTCGCCGTCGAAGCCGCCGTCCAGCGCGAAGGCCAGCAGGTCCCGGTGCGTGATCGCGACGCCCTTGGGAAGGCCGGTCGACCCGGAGGTGTACATCACGTACGCCAGCTGCTCGGGCCGGCAGGGTGCCCCCGGATCGGCGGCGGAATGACCGGCCGGGTCCTGGTCCTCGGCGGGATGCATGACCCGTGCCGCGTGCTCGAACTCGAGGTCGACCTGCGCCCGGTCGGTCAGCAGCACCGAGGCCGACACCGAGTCGAGTATCTGCTGCCACCTCGCCTGCGGGGCCCGCTGGTCCAGCGGTACGTAGGCGCCACCGGCCTTGAGCACGGCGAGCAGCGACACGACCAGCTCGACCGACCGCCACTGCAGGACGGCGACCCGGGACTCGGCACCGACACCCGCCTCGATCAGCCGGTGCGCGAGCCGGTTCGCCCGCTCGTCCAGCTCCCGGTAGGACAGGACAGTGTCCCCGGACACCAGCGCCGGGGCGTCCGGACTCGCCGCCACCAGCTCGGCGAAACGCGCGGGCACGCTGCCGCGCAACGCGGGCTGCTCCCGTACCGTGCCGGACCAGTCCACCGCGAACCGTTCGACCTCCGCGTCCTGCAGCAGTTCGAGCTCGTCGATCCGGGCCTCCGGGCGCGTGCGAACCGACTCGAGCAGCCGGACCAGCCGCCACCGCAGGAGTTCCACGGTCGCGGGGTCGAAAAGGTCGGTCCGATAGTTGATCAACCCGCTGATGCCGGCTGGGGAACCGTCCGGCGAGCGGTGCTCGGTGAGGTCGAACTCCAGGTCGAACTTGGCGATGGTCAGCTCGCCCGGTTCGATCACCGTGTCCAGCCCTGGCAGGTCCACCGTGCTGTCCGGACGGTCCTGCACGCTCAGGAACACCTGGAACAGCGGATGCCGGGTGAGGGAACGCTCCGGGTTGAGCACCTCCACCAGGAGCTCGAAGGGGACGTCCTGGTTGGCGTACGCGGCGAGGTCGGTCTGCCGGACCCGCTCCACCAGCTCGAGGAAGCTCGGCGAGCCGGAGGTGTCGGTCCGCAGCACCAGCGTGTTCACGAACAACCCGACCATATCGTCGAGTGCCTCGTCGGTACGGCCGGCGATCGGGCTGCCGATCGGGATGTCCTGCCCCGCGCCGAGCCGGGACAGCAGCGCCGCCAGCGCGGCCTGCAGGACCATGAACACGCTCGCGCCGGTCGACTGCGCGACCGCGACCAGACCCTCGTGCAGCTCCGCGCTCAGTGCGCACTCGATGCGCCCGCCCCGGTGGTCGGCCGCGGCGGGGCGGCGCCGGTCAGTCGGCAGCGGCAGCTCGTCCGGAATCCCGTCCAGCGCGGACTTCCAGTAGTCGAGTTGCTGGGCCAGCGCGCTGCTGGGGTCGGTCTCGTTGCCCAGCACGGCGCGTTGCCACAGCGTGTAGTCGACATACTGCACCGGCAGCGCGGCGCGCTCCGGCGGGCGACCCGCGTTACGCGCGGCGTAGGCGGCCGCCGTGTCACGGATCAGCGGTGCGAGCGACCAGCCGTCGGCGGCGATGTGATGAACCATGACCGAGAGCACGTGCTCGGTCGGTCCGAGCTCGAACAGCTCCGCCCTGATCGGCAGCTCACGCGTGAGGTCCACGCAGTAGGCCGCGGCCGCGGCGAGTTTGCCGGGCAGGTTCTCCGGCGTCGCCGGGGTCACGTGGAGCTCGAACCCCGTCTCCGCGGCGTCCAGCACCAGCTGGTGCGGCACTCCCACGTGTGAGGGGAAGACGGTGCGCAGGCTCTCGTGCCGGGCCAGCACGTCCTGCAGTGCGGCGCGCAGCGCGGGCACGTCCAGCTCGCCGGAGAGCCGGAGCACGAAGGGGATGTTGTAGTTGGGGCTGGGGCCGTCGAGCTGGCCGAGGAACCACAGGCGTTGCTGGGCGAAGGAGAGCGGGACCAGCTCGGGCCGGTCGGCAACGGTCAGCGGCGTCCTGGCGCCGTCCGCCCTTTCCAGTACCTCGGCGAGCCTGGCCACCGTGGGTGCCTCGAAGAGGTCCCGCACGGCGAGCTCGAAGCCGAGCACGGTGCGGACGCGGCTGATCAGCCTGGTCGCGGTCAGCGAATGCCCGCCGAGCGCGAAGAAATTGTCCTCGATGCCGACCGCACCGGACGGGCTACTCAGCCCGAGCACCTCCGCGAACAGCTCGCACAGCACCTGCTCGCGCGCCGTACGCGCGGTCGTACCGGAGCCCGAGACCTCCGGCTCGGGTAGGGCGCGCTGGTCCAGCTTGCCGTTCGGGGTGAGCGGCAGGGCATCCAGCCGCACGAACGCCGAGGGAACCATGTGGTCCGGAAGCATCTCCCCGAGCTGCTCGCGGAGCGCTCCGGGTTCCGGCGGCTCGCCGCCTGGCTCGGGCACGAGGTAGGCAACCAGTCGCTGGTCGCCCCGCCGGTCCTTGACGGCGAGCACGACGCCCTGCGCGACGCGGGTACAGCTGTTCAGCGCGGCGGCGACCTCGCCGAGCTCGATGCGGAAACCGCGGATCTTGACCTGGTCGTCGGCGCGATCCAGGTACTCCAGCTGGCCGTCCTGCTGCCACCGTGCCACGTCACCGGTGCGGTACATGCGCCGGCCTTCGCCCGCGAAGGGATCCGCCACGAACCGCTCCGCGCTCAGCCCCGGCCGGTTCAGGTATCCCTGTGCGACCCCGCCACCGCCGACGTAGAGCTCGCCGACCGCGCCGGGCGGAACCGGGCGCAGTGCGCCGTCCAGCAAGTAGAGCCGCAGGTCGGAAAGGCCGCGGCCGATGAGGCTGCCGGGCGCCGTACGGGCCAGCTCGCCGCCGAGCTCCACGTAGCTGACATGCACGGTGGTCTCGGTGATGCCGTACATGTTGACCAGCAACGGCGCGCCACCGCCCCCGTCGGGATGGCGCTCGTACCAGTCCGTCAGCCGCCACAGGTCCAGCTTCTCGCCACCGAACACCACGTAGCGCAACGCCAGCTCGGCGCCGGTGCCGGGGTTGTCCCGGTCGGCCCGGACGAGTTGGTGAAAGGCGGACGGCGTCTGGTTCAGCACGGTCACCCGCTCGGCGGCCAGCAGCCGCAGGAACTGCTCGGGGGATCGCGCGACGTCGTGCGGCACCACGACCAGCCTGCCGCCGTACAGCAGCGCCCCCCACAGCTCCCAGACGGAGAAGTCGAAGGCGTAGGAGTGGAACAGCGTCCACACGTCCTCGGGTCCGAAGTGGAACCGCTCGTCGGTGGACTCGAACAGTCGGACCACGTTCCGGTGGGTCACCACGACGCCCTTGGGGCTGCCGGTGGATCCGGAGGTGTAGATGACGTAGGCGGGGGTACGCGGGTCGAGTCGACCGCTCTGCTCGAGGTCCGTCGCCGGGAGCTCCGCGAGCAGCTCGGTCGTGCGGGCGGTGCCCAGGACGACCCTGTCGATGTCGGCTGGCAACCGGACGTCGGTGTCGTCGGACGTGACCACCAGGACCGGCTCGGCGTCATCGATCACGTAGGCGATGCGGTCGGCAGGGTAGTTCGGGTCGATCGGCACGTAGGCGGCGCCGGACTTGACGACGGCGAGCAGCGCGGCCACGAGGTCGATCGAGCGTGGCAGGGCGAGCGCGACGAGCTTCCCGGGACCGGCACCGCGCTCGACCAGCAGCCTCGCCAGCGCGTTGGCCCGCTCGTTCAGCCGCGCATAGGTCAGCGTGTCCGTGCCCATGGTCACGGCGGGCGCCGACGGGGTGCGCGCCGCCCGCGCCTGGAACAGCTCGGGCAACGTCGCGGCCGGATCGTAGGCGGCGCTGCCGTTCCACTCGTGCAGCGCGCGGTGCCGCTCGTACACGGTGGTCACGTCCAGCCGCCCGAGCTCGAGGTCCGGTTCGGCAGCACTCAACGCGCTCAGCGCGCCGGACATCCGCTCGCCGTGCCGGGCCAGATCCGCGGCGGAGTAGAGGTCGGGGTTGGCGTACAGCACGAGTTGCAGCTCCCCGTTGGCCGCGCGACCGTCGACCACCACGGTGAGGTCGTCATCGTGCCCGATCGACAGCGTGCGCGCGGTCCCCGGCCGGCCGGCGAAGTCGAGATCGTAGGTGAACATCACGATGTTGACCCGGGGACCGACCAGCCTGCTGCCATCGGCCAGCGCGCCGAGATCGCGCAACAGGTCCTCGTAGCGGTACCTCTGGTGTCGCAGGGCTTCCCGCATCCGGTCCGAGACATGCCACAGGAACTCGGCGACGGGGGTGTCCGGCCGCACCGTCAGGCGCAGCGGCAGCACGTTCGACACCATGCCGGGAACACCCGCGGTCGACTGGTCGGTCCTGGCCGAAACCGGGAGAGCGAGCACGATGTCGTTCCGGCCGGTCATCCGGTGCAGGTACAGCGCCTGCGCGGCCACGATCACCGCGGGCCAGGCAACCCCCACCTCGGTGGTGATCGAGCGCAGGGACTCCCTCGCGGTGGGACCGGTGTTCGTGTCGACGCGCAGCAGCGGGCGGTTCGCCAGCCGGGTCGGCTGCTCGGCCAGGCCGCCCACCTCGGGCCGATCGGCCATCCGCTCGAGCCAGTAGTCCCGGTCGACGCCGAACTGCTCGGAGTCCCGGTACTCCCGCTCGGCGGCCACGAGTTCGGCCAGCGAACCGAACTCGGCTTCGGGGCAGGTTCTCCCCTCGACGAGCGCGGTGTAGACCTCCGCCGTCCGCCGCGCCACGAGGCCGCCGCTCAGCCCGTCCAGCAGGATGTGGTGGTAACGCTGGTACCAGACGTAGTGGTCCTCGGCCAGGCGGAAGAGCGTGAACGCGAACAGCACGCCGTTCGCCAGATCCACGGGCTCGGCGTTGTCGGCGGCGACCCACTCCGCCAGCTCGCGCTCCCCGTCCACCGCCGCCGTCAGGTCGACCAGGTGAAAAGACCAGTCGAGCTCCGGCCGGACCACTTGATATGGGCCCGTGGCGTCCGCACGGAAGCAGGTCCGCAGCGCTTCGACCTCCGTCACGACCTGCCGCAGCGCCGCCTCGAACCGGCCGGCGTCCACCTGACCGTGCACGTCCACGCGCTCGGTCAGGTTGAACACCGGGTTGGTCGGGTCCTGCGCCACCGCATACCAGATCCCGGCCTGTCCGGCGGTCAGGGGCACGCGCACACCCAGCGGGTCAGACATCACTACTCCACCGTCGATCGGAACAACCCGGCAAAGGAAATGGACTCGGAATCCGACTACCGAGGTTGCTCATACATTCATGACCCCTACGTGCAGGGACGGTACGGCATCACGCGCGCCGGCAGGCGCCTGTACAAAAACTCGATGACCCGGACCGGCGCACATCGAATCTTTCTCATCGTCGATGACACGCCGACCGGCTCCATGTAAAGCTTCTGACCGGACTCGCATGCCGGTGGGCGGGCCGCGGGCCCCGCGATCACGACAGTGCCGACATCGACAATAACGGCCGATAAAAGATTATCGAAGCGCTGAAAGCGGCGCGGAATGAACCTACACCGTCCAAGCCCGCCATATCGAATCCTTCTCATCGTCGATGACGCCGCGGTCGCACCCATGTAAGGATCCGTCAGCAAGTTTATGATGGTTGTGCTCAGCTTGGCAGAGGGGCGAGGCACAGGCTCATTGCACCAGGCAACGCGTGCTGGCGAGCGGTCCGTGAACGCCACCCGAGGAAGGCGAGGAGAGCAGGACGATGACGGCTGGCGGAACGCTGTCCAAGTACTGGATGTTCAGTCCTGAGTACACGAACAACCCGTACCCGATCCTGGCCAAGGTGCGTACCGAACAGCCGGTGAGCAGGGTCGAGACACCGGACGGCGTCCGGGTATGGGTGGTGACCCGGTACGACGACGTCCGTGAGGCGCTGGCGATGCCGCAGCTCGGCCGCGACATCGGCAAGCTCTACCGTTCGCTCGGGAAGCAGATCGGCCGGGACCTTGTCCCCCCGGCGCTGATCAGCAACCAGCTCGCCAACTCCGACCCGCCTCGGCACACCGCCCTGCGCAAGGCACTGACATTCGCCTTCACTCCCAAACGGATAGAAAAGCTTCGTCCGACGTTCCAGAAAATTATCGACGACCTTCTCGACGACCTTTCCCGGCAAGAGCATCCCGACATCCAGACCGCCCTCGCGGATCCACTGCCGGTCATCAGCCTCGCCCAGTTGATGGGCGTGCCGTCCGCGGACTGGCCGAAATTCTCCAGCTGGGCGAAGACGCTGCAGAACACCGATGCCGCTGATCCGACCGGGAAGCGCGAGAAGGATATCAACGACGCATCGGTCTACGTGTCCGACCTGATCGCCAAGCGTGAGCGTGAGCCGGAGGACGACCTCATCTCGGCCATGGTGCACGCCGACGAGGACAAACGGTTGGAACCCAAGGAAATCCTGTCGACCGTGTTCGCCATGATGACCGGAGGTACCGACACCACGTCGGCGATGGTGACGAGTTGCCTGCTCGCGCTGCTCACCCATCCCGAGCAGTCGAAGCGGCTGGCAGAGGATCTCGACCTGATCCCGGACGCGATCGACGAACTGATCAGGTATGTCAACCCTGTTTTCAACGCGCTCCAACGCATCACGCTGGAGCCCATCGAGATCAACGGGGTACACATTCCCGCCGACGAGATCGTCGTTATCTCGCTCGGATCCGCGAACCAGGATCCCACGCAGTTCCCGGACCGGCCTGACGAGCTGGACATCACCAAGCCGCGGCCACGTCAGCACCTCGGTTTCGGTCACGGCGTTCACTTCTGCGTCGGCAGCCATATGGCGAGGGCGCTGGCCGAGATCGCCCTGCGCCGGATTTTCGAGCGCTTCCCCGACATCCGGCCCGCCGTCGACCCTTCCGAGTTGCGGTACCGGCCGAGCCTGTTGCTCCGCCAGCTGAACTCGCTGCCGGTGCTCCTGTGAGCCACGGCCGGGAGCGCAGCCACAGTGTCAACCGGCAACACAGGTGACAGGCGAACATGACAACACCGCCCCGCCCGCCGCCGGCACGTGCGTCGTGAGCGACAACGCGTGCGGCGACGCCGAGGCGTTGAGAGGGTCGAGAAGGACGCTCAGGACGAAACGGCAGCCGATTCGGTTGGTCGCAGTTCCGCGGCCGGCCGGAAGGCCATGACCATACTGGACACTGTCAGCACCGGCTCGCCATCGATGCTGCTCGACCCCTCGAAGATCGTGGCGTCGCTGAGCGCCCTGAGCACCCGCACGTGGTGTTCGACGACATCGCCCGGATACGCCCGCCGGCAGACCTGCACGTCGGACATCCCGCCGAACAGCATGACGTACTCATCCAGCCACCCGCGCGAACCCGACGCGCTCAGGTTGGCCATGATGGCGGCGGACTGGCCCCAGGACTCGAGCAGCAGCGTCTCCGGGTAGGCGAAGTCCTCCTGCACGGCCGACTCGCCGATCTCGGCATACCACGGCTCGTTACAGGTGATCGCCTTGACGGCACTGAGCCACTCACCCGGCACCACCTCCGACACCCTGTCCAGGAGCAAGATCGGGTAACGGCGTGGCAGTAGCGTCCTCAGCTCAGCCGTGGTCAGCATCCCTCGTCACCTCCCGGTAGCGCACCCGTACCGTGGCCGCCTCGTCGCGGCGCGTCCGGGCGCGGGCAGTACACAGCCAGTCGCCGCCAGAACCTTCCCAGCGCAGTTGCACGGTGAGCACGTCGCCCGGATAGACCGCGCCGGTGAAGCGAGCCGACTTCACCCCGCTCAACACCAGTCCCGGAACCGGAGCCGCGTCCAGCGCCGCGCGGTGCACGCACTCGAGGACGCAGATACCCGGAAAGATCGGAAAATGCGAGTAGTGACCCGCGAACACCGGCTCGTCGTCACTGATCGTGATCGTCGCTTCCGCGGTCCACTCACCCTCGCCCGTGGCCACCGGCCCGGCTCGCACCTCCGCGGCCACGGGGCTCACGCCGCCACTCACCGGGTCTCCAGCTTGCTCTGAACCAGCTCACGCACCGAGCACATCTCTCCCCCGGTATCGCCGGCCACCGCCGGCGGATCATTGTCGTCCGATTTCTCGCCAGAAATAAATACCATACCAAACCTCACATCCCCTGCACTCCGCTTGACCAACCAATATTCATTTTTACCGTACTAGCAGACACGGGTCGAGACCGGTTCACCAAGCTAAAAGTGACCAGATCCGCCGCGGCGAGATTAATCTCGCGTCAGTTCAGGTTCGGGTTTAACCGATGCTGAAACATTTGCGTTTGTACGGCGACGGTAGTATGCGAACGTGACGAGTCCCAGCAACGGCCCCCAGGCCAGGGACGGGGCGTAGAGCCAGGCGATCCACGGCTCGACACCACCGAGCTCCGCGTTCGCGGGGACCTCGACCACACTGAGGGCGCGAGCCTCCTCGACCGTCTCCGGCTTCCCGCCCAACAGGTTGAACAGCCTGTTGAACAGCATCACCGCGGTGAGCACGGTGACGGCGAGCGTCCCGCACGCGGCGGGAACGACGGCCGCGCCGATCGGGATCCTGCGCCCACCCAGCGCGGGCACCCACCTCGGCACCACTTCACCCCAGGAATGGACCAACCCGAGGGTAAGCAACCCGAGGCCCATCTCCAGGAGGCTGAGGGCCAGCAGGTACCAGCCTTCTTCCAGCCCCTTCTCGATGACCAACTGGGCTCGCCATATCGACGATGGCAGCAGGCACAACGGCACCGCATATGCGGCCCAAACCGCCCAACGCGGCGCGCGGGTCGTCATGACGGCGCCGCCGTCAGTGCTATGCCTGGTTTTCACAACTACTCCTTTACGTGGGCATTACCGATCACCGTCGAAGGCGACCTGTTCAGGCTCCTCCGGGCCGGTCACATGGGGAAACAATCGCCGGAGTGAGTTCGTCTCCCCCCTGGGAGTGAGACGAGCACCGTCAGTTACCAGGACGTCCTTCAGTTTGCGTTGCAATCCGCCGGTCAAGCAGGCTGAGAAGATGGGCGAGACGCCCCCTGGCGCTTGACGAGTCAACGCACGATCTCCTTGGTAATCCGGTTCGAGTCCAACTATCAGCCAAACCAATGACAAAATGGCATCGCTATTAACATTTTCTAACCACGCGGACCTTGACAATAAGTCAAGAATACAGGAGCCTGTTCCCTGCCTGTACGTGACCGGCCCGAGGCAAGCGGAATGAAGCGCTCACTCATCTCCCTCCCACCCGAGCGGAGGCGCTGCCCGCGAACGTGACAATCGGCGTCGTACGTTCAGGAGCGAGCGCCAGGGGGTCCGCAAGGAAATGACGTCGTCCCGTGGGTGGGCACCGCCCGGTGGCCGAACAGGCCACCGGGCCGCCGCGCTGATTTCACCGCCCGCACACCAGCTGGGAGATCCGCGATGACATCCGTGAAGAAACCCGTGGAGGCGGGCCTCGCCACGCCGGCGGCCACGGCCCACGAGCGAGGCACGAGGCCACGCTGGCACGTTCTCGCGCTCGGGGCGATCTGCGTGCTGGCCGGCGTGCTCTACCTGTGGGCCCTGTCCTCGCTTGGCTACGGGCGCCCTTACCTCGCCTCCGCGGTGCTCGCGATGTCCCAGGACTGGCAGGCATTCCTGTTCGGTTCGATGGACCTTTCCAACACCGTCACGATAGACAAGCCACCCCTTGCGCTGTGGCCACAGGCGATCCTCGTGTCGATCTTCGGCTACCATGGCTGGGCCCTGCTGTTACCGCAGGCGCTCGGCGGGGTGCTGACCGTCTTCCTGCTGCATCGCACCGTGCGGCTGTGGGCCGGGGAGAAGCCCGCGCTGCTGGCGTCACTGATCCTCGCCGTCACGCCGGTCGCCGTCGCGATCAACAGGGTCAACCTGCCGGACACCCTGCTCATCCTGTTCTGCGTCGCGGCGGCGTACGCGCTCACCCGCGCGCTACTGCGGGACTCCACCGGCTGGTTGCTGCTCGGCGCCGGGCTGCTCGGTTGCGGGTTCGCCACGAAGATGCTCCAGGCATGGGTGGTGGTGCCCGCGTTCGTGGTGGCTTACCTCATCGGCTCCCGTACGTCCTGGCGACGGCGCGTGGCCCAGCTCGGCGGCGCCGCGGCGGTGCTGCTCGCCTCCTCGTTGTGGTGGGTGGCGCTGGTCGACCTCTGGCCGGGACGCAAGCCCTACGTCGGCGGCAGCACCGACGGTTCGGCGTGGGATCTCGTGTTCGGTTACAGCGGGCTGTCCCGGCTGATCGGTGATGAGGGCGATGACTCTCTCGCCCAGGCAGGCATGACGTTCTCCGGGGACCCGGGCTGGGGCCGCCTGTTCAACGAGCACTTCGCGGGTCAGATCAGCTGGTTCCTGCCGCTGTGCGCGCTGGTACTCGTCGTGGCGGCGGTGCGCGGCGGGCGAAACCTGCTCGCCGGAAGGCACATCAGTCCATTATGGATTTCCGGGTGGGCCATGTGGGGTGGCTGGCTGCTGTCGACCGCGGCCGCGTTCAGCTTTGCCGAGGGACTGATCCACCCCTACTACGCGACGATGGCGGCCCCCGCCGTCGCGGCGGTGTCCGCCACGGGCCTCGCCGTGTTCTCGCGGTGGTACCGGGCTCGAAGCGGTGGCGGCTGGCTGCTGCCCGCCGGCATCGCGGCCACCGGGGCGTGGGCCTTCGTCGTGGCCACTCGCCAGCCGGCCTGGCACGGTTGGGTGCGCTGGGCGGCCGTCGTCACGGTCGTGATCGCGGTCGGCGTCCTCGCCGTCACCCTGCTGGCGAAACGTCATTCCACCGTCACCGCCCGGTCCGCCGCCGCGGCGGGACTCGCGGCAGTCCTGCTGACGCCGGCCGTATGGGCCACGGGCACGGCGTTCGGCGAGGTGGCGCCGGACGCGGCGGAGAACCCGCTCGCGGGACCGGTCCCGGCACCCGGTGATCCGATGCAGCAGGTCGACATGCAGATCGCCGAGGAGAATCGCGAGCGAGTGCTCCACTCCGATCAGCGTGCCGTGCTCGAGCACGTCACGGCGAACGCGGAGGGCCAGGACATCGTACTGGCCGTCGAGGGAGGTATCTCCCAGTCCGCGCCGTACATCATGAACAGCGAACGCCCGGTGTCCGGGATGGGTGGTTTCCTCGGCGGTGATCCGGCGCCCTCCGTGACGGAGCTGGCTGGCTGGGTGAGCTCGGGACGGTTGCGGTTCGTGCTGAGCAACCAGGTGCTGCTGCGGATGCCCGAGCAGGTCGGGACATCCCATCCCATCGCGGCCCGAACGGCGTGGGTGCAGGAGCACTGCGAGACAGTGGACCCGGCGAGCTACCTGGACGGCGCACCAACCAGCCCCACCGCGAAGCTGTTCGGCGGGCCGGTGCTCTTCGACTGCGCGCGCGGCTAGAACAGCGCCGCTGCCGCCGCGGTTTCCACAGTACCGGCCGTTCCACGCCGGTGAGGTCCCGCTCACTGAGC
Organism: Amycolatopsis cihanbeyliensis; assembly: GCF_006715045.1. Classification (GTDB taxonomy): domain Bacteria; phylum Actinomycetota; class Actinomycetes; order Mycobacteriales; family Pseudonocardiaceae; genus Amycolatopsis; species Amycolatopsis cihanbeyliensis. The sequence goes on from NZ_VFML01000001.1 coordinate 1,209,222, forward strand.
CGGGTCCGGGACCCGGTCTCGCCAGAACGAGGCCGGGGGCGGTCTCGTTCTGGCCGTGCGATGAGCCGCACGTACGCGGCGGCCGCAAGCTCGAAGGTCGCCGTAGCGCGCCACTGTGGCCAGGACTCTCTCCGCGAACCCGCCGCCGGATCACCGACGCGTCACCGCCCGCGGGGCGAACTGTGCCCGCTGCGGCAATTGGTTTCAGAGATCAGGCTCGGGGTGAGCCGGCCGAGGGGCGAGTGTTGTGCGGGGTTCGGCTGGTCAGGACGCGGCCGGCGACATCAGCACGCCGGCCGAGGCGTCGTCGCCGGCACCGCCCGCCACGGCCAGCACCGGCTCGGAGGTACCGGCCCGGAACCTGGCGACGGCTCCGGCGCACTGCAGCAGGCCGAGCACGCTGGAGCACACGCCCCAGGACTCGGAAAGCTCGAACCGGGTCGCTTTCGCCAGCGCGGCCGCGTCGGCACGGCCCTCCGGGCCGTACCAGCCGGCCAGTGCCTCCGCTTCGACCCGCAGCCCGCGGACGACACCCTCGATGTCGCCGCTACGGCGGTACCCGCCGAACCCGGCCTGCGCCACGGCGGACCGCTGGGCCGCGGCTCCCGCGGTCTCGACAACCAGCGCGATCGCACCATCGACGATGTTCCGCCCGCCGAGGAAACCGCGTACCACCTCGTTGTCCGGTTCGACGGCCAGCACGACCACCTGCCGTGCCCTGCCGGCACCGAGCCAGGTCGCGGCCCACCGCAGGGTGTCCAGGCCGGAGGTCGCTCCATTGCAGACGCTCAGGTTCGGGCCGCGCAGGGCGTACCGGATCGCCACCTCGGACGCGATCACGTTGCTGGAGAGGTCGGGGGTTCCGACCGGGCTGAGCAGCCGCGTGCTCCCCTCCTCGGCGATGGTGTCCACGGCATTGCTCACCGAATCGAGGTTGCCGTAGTTCGAGGCGGCGACCACGCCGACCTCCTCCGGCCGCGTCACGGGTGACTTGGGATCGTCGGCCTCGACCAGCAACCCGCTCTCGCGCAGCGCCTCGTAGGCGGCCACCAGCCCGAGCTGTGTCGAGCGATGCTTGTGCCGCAAGCCCTTCTTCCCGATCCGCTCGGCCGGGTTCACCGGTTCGGCGGCCGCGGGCTCGAGCACCCCCTTGCCGGACGTGGCACCCGGTACGGCCACGCCCATCCCCGTGACGACGATCTCCGTGCTCACGTGTTGTCCTCCACAATCGCGACCGCGTTGAGACCCCCGAAACCGAAGGCGTTGATCTGCGTCAGCGTGATCGGTTCGGTGGCCATCCCGCCGCGTACGATGCGGAAGTCGGACACCTCGTCGATCGGCCTGTCCAGCGAGATCGTCGGGGGGATCCGGCCGGTCCGCATACTGTGCAGCGCGGTGACAAGGCTGTGCACGCCCGAAGCCCCGGAAGTATGGCCGGTCATGGACTTCACGCTGGTCATGGCCGGCACCTTGCCCGCTGTCCCGTACACCTCATGCATGGCCTCCGCCTCGCCGACGTCGTTCGCCAGCGTTCCGGTGCCGTGCAGCATGACGAGATCGATGTCGGCGGGCACGACGCCGGCCCGCCGGTGTACCTCCTGCATGGCCGCGGCGATCCGATGCGGGTCCGGCGCCGTCGGATGGCCCGCGTCGCAGTTGACCGCGACACCGCGAACCCAGCCATGTACCCGGTCGTCCGCGAGCGGCTCACGACGCAGCACGACGGCGGCCGCGCCCTCACCGAGGATGGTGCCGCGCCGGTCGACATCGAACGGCCGGACGGCATCCGGGGGAACCATCTGAAGCCGGTCGGAGATACCGAACATGCTTTCGGTGATCGCGTCCGTACCCGCGACGACCACCGTGTCCGCCTCGCCCGCGGCGAGGATGTCCGTCCCGAGCGACAGCGCGTACAGCGATGCCGAGCACGCGTTGGAGAAGGTCTGGCTGTTCACCGCGCCGAACCGGCGGCGGAGTGCCGTACCGAAATGCAGGTCTCCCGGGGCGACCTCGGCGCCGTCCCTGCGCCACAACTCGACCGACCGCAGTTCGCGCAAGCCGGTACCGATCAGCACCGGAACGTCGCCGAGGTCCTCGGACATGCCAGCCGACGCCAGCGCCTCGGCGATGGCGTCGATGAGAAAGCCGGTGGCCCTGCCGGGACGGTCCGCCCTTTCCGCCCGGTCGTCGACCTCGTACAGGTCGGTGGCGGTGTACCACTGCCGGTTGAAGGAACGCATTTCCGCCTGACCGCTACGGCCGGCGCAGAGGTTCTCGAACATCTCCTCGCCGGTGCGGCCGACGCTGGACAGCGCGCCCGTACCGACGATCGGCCATCTGGTTGTCACGCTTCGCTCTCCTCGTCCTGCCGACTCACCCGATCCGCGATCATGGCCGCTAGCCGGTCGAGGCCGGACTCGATCTGCTCGGGACTGAGCAGGCTGACCGAAAGGCGGAGCTGCCGAAGCGGCGCGCCGCCGTCGTAGAAGTGGTGCATCGGTGTCCACAGCACCCCGTGCCGCTGGGCCGAGTACTCCAGCAGCTCGTCGTCGACCGTGAACGGCACGGTGACCACGACGAAGAAACCTCCGTTCGGCACGTTCCAGCTCACCCCGTTGCCCTCGTCCCGGGGGAATCGCCGGGTAAGGCCGGTCAGCACGTGCCGCATGTTCCGCGCGTAGATGTCGATCTCGCGCAGGTTGCCCTTCACCATGCTGCAGCCGTTCTCCAGCAGCATTCCGGCCACCATGGCCTGCGCGATCGGGGCGGTGTTCACCGTGAGCATGCTCTTGAGCTTGGCCAGCTCGTCGGCGAACAGGCTCGTCTGGCCCTCCTCGCGCAGCACCCGCTGGTCGGCGACGGCATAGCCGATCCTGGCTCCGGGGAAGGCCGTCTTGGCGTACGAACCGAGGTAGACCACCCGGTCGCTGTCGTCCAGCGCCTTGAGCGTCGGCAGCCGCTCGCCGTCGATGTGGAACAGCCCGTACGGGTTGTCCTCGAGTACCAGCAGGCCTTCCTCCCCGGCCACACGCAGCAGGCGGTGCCGGGTCTCCAGGTCCATGCTGATGCCGGAAGGGTTGGCGAAGTCGGGCATGACGTACAGCGCCCTCGGTCTGCGCCCGGAAGCACGGGCCTGCCGGGCCTGGGTGACCAGGTCGTCGAGGTCGATGCCGGCGGGGCCGTCCCGCACCGGGAGGACCGGCATGTCCAGCAGCCGCGCGGCTCCGGTCACCCCGACGTACGCGGGAGAGACCGAGAGCAGCACATCGTCCGGGCCCGCGCGCAGCGCGCGCATCACAAGGAACATCGCCTCCTGGCAGCCGACGGTCACCACGACGGACTCCGGATCGACGACGATTCCCTCGTCGACGGCGAGGTTGCGCGCGATCACCTCGTGCGCCACGCCCTTGGTGCGGCCGTACTGGAACAGCGATCTACGGACCTGCTCGGGGGTAAGCCCCCGTTCCTCGGCCAGGTAACGGCAGTAGGTACGCAGGTAGCTGTGCAGGTCGTCGAGGTCGAAAAACTCCTCGAAGGGCCGTCCCGGAGCGAACGACACCGCGTCCGGATAGTGGTTGGCCACCTCGTTCAAGAAATTCATCGAGGTCAGCGCCGGGTCGCTCAGCGAACCGTGCAGCTCGGCCGCCGACAACCTCGTGCCTTGTTCGTCCATAGAGCCCTTCCTCCTCACCGCGCACTGGCACCGGGTTGCCGCACCACCGGAACGCGACCGGGTCCTACCCGCCGGCGGCGACGGTCAGGATCCCGGCGTGCCGAGCCGCTCGGCCTCGACGGCCTCGTAGAGCGCCTTGATGTTGCCGCTGCCGAACGTGCGGGCACCCGCGCGCTCGATGACCTCCATGAAGAACGTCCCCCTCGGATGCGTCGACCTGGCGAAGATCTGGAAGAGCTGGCCGTCGTGATCCTCGTCCACCAGGATGCCGAGCTCGCGCAGGCTCGGGATGGAGTGCCGGTCCAGCTCGATCCGCTCGCCCAGCTTGTCGTAGTAGGCACCCGGGGTGTTCAGGAACTCCACCCCGCGCGCCGTCATCATGTCGACCGACTCGACGATCGACTCCGTGGTGAGCGCGATGTGCTGGACGCCGGCGCCACCGTGGTTCTTCAGGAACTCGTCGATCTGGCCCGGATCGCGGGTGAGATCCGGCTCGATCAGCGTCAGCGTGACCGTACCGGACGGGCTCTGCACCACCTTGGAGTTCATCGCCTGCGCGCCCACCACGATCTTCTCCTCGAAGATCGCGGGGAAGCCGAGTACGTTCTCGTAGAACTCCACGGTGGGGTCGAGTTGCCCACCCTCGAGGCAGACCGCGAAGTGGTCGAGCACGGCGACCCCCGTATCCACCTCCGCCTCGCGGCTCACCGGCGTGAACCCCGGCGGGACGAGCGGGTCCGAGTTCTCGGGCCGCTGCACGAAGGTGTGCACCACGTCGCCGAACCCCATGATCGACGCGGTCACCACGCCGTCGATCTCGGCAGGCTCGGCCATCGAGCGGGCGCCCCGGCGCAGCGCCTCCGCGTAGGCGGCCCGCGCGTCGGAGGTGACCATCGCGATATCCGCGACACCGTCGCCGTGCGCCTGGACGTAGGCGGTGGCCGGGTGATCGTCGGTCATCGGCTCGGTGAACACCATCGAGATGTCTCGCTTGCCGACCGCGACCGAGTACACCCCGGAGCCACCCTGCCGGTCACCGGAACGCGCGCACACGTCGAGCCCGTAGTCACGCATGAACTCCGCCGACCTGGAATCGGCGTCCCCGACGTGGAACACGACGTGGTCGAGCACCAGGTCATCAAGAACTCCACTCGGTTCCTTGCTCATGTTATTCACTTCCTAACCGGGGATTCATGCGAGTAGCTCAGCCAACGTGCGCAAGGTAACCTCGGCGACGTCGGCACCGCACCCCTGGATCAGCAAGTTCGATCCGGTGCCCGTACCGAAGTCGAACGATCCACGGCGGATATCATTCGGGTGGCCTCCACTCGAACGGCTCGAGCAGCCCCGGGCGGTTCAAGAAGTCTAATACCAACTTGTCATCCGGAATGCCGCTCTATTTGACTCGACGGTGGTTGCCCTCGCCTGGTGCGAGCACGGTGACCGAGGTGATCAACGCAGTGGTGACCGCTGGTGTTGATGACACGACGAGGACGACGCTCTCGCCTCCGCTGAGCTGATTGGACGATGTCGGCATGCTGACACTTGGAATTAGCGGGAACTACGGCACCGCGGATGCTGATTTGTTTCCCGGAATGCCGGACTACTACTTTCACGATGCGACGGCTTGCATCGTCCGCGACGGCGTTCTTGTCGCTGCCGTCGAGGAGGAACGCCTAAATCGGATCAAGAAAACAACCAAGTTCCCGATCAACGCGATCCGGGCGTGCTTGGATATCGCGAACGCCACACCGGACGACGTCGACGCGGTGGGGTATTACTTCGAGGAAACGTTCGCCGACACCATGCTGAACACCTGGCAGCTGCAGAACCCGAAGATCCCCGTGCGCCGGGCTCGCGAGATAGTCAAGGACATGCTGCGTGGCGGGCTCGACTGGGAGCTCAGTGACGATCGCCTCAGGTTCACGGACCACCACCGCGCGCACGCGCTGTCGTCGTACGCGCGTTCCGGCATGGCGGACGCGCTGGTCGTCGTGCTCGACGGCCGCGGCGAGGACATCTCCGGAACCATCTTCCGGGCCGGCCACAGCGGTCTCCGGCCGCTGAAGACCTACCCGCTGTACAAGTCACTCGGCGGTTTCTACGAGGCGGCCATCCAGTTGGCGGGCTACCGGTTCGGTGACGAGTACAAGGTGATGGGTCTCGCGCCGTACGGTGACCCGAACAAGTACCGGGACATCTTCGACCGCCTGTACCTCACCGAGGAAGGCGGCGACTACGAGATCAACCCGGCAGCGCCGACCACGTTCTTCCTGAACGGATTCCGTCCCCGACGCAAGGGGGAAGAGTTCACCCAGGAACACATGGACTTCGCGGCCGGGCTCCAGGAGACGCTGGAGACCATCGTGCTGCACATTCTGCGGCACTGGTCCAAGGCCACCGGGCTCAACAAGCTCTGCTTCACCGGTGGCGTCGCGCACAACAGCACGTTGAACGGCAGGATCATCGAGTCCGGCCTTTTCGACGAGGTGTTCATCCACCCGGCCTCGCACGACGCGGGCGCCGCCGAAGGTGGCGCCCTTGCCGCGGCGGTGGACCTCGGCGGCAACCCCTTCGGGCGACCCCGGCTGCGTTCCGCCAGCCTCGGCCCCTCGCTGGGCCACTCGGACGATATCGAGCGGACGTTGAAGGCGTGGAGCGCGATGCTCGAGGTCGAGCGGCCCACCAACATCGTCGACCGTGCGGCGGACCTGCTCGCGGAAGGCTCGGTCATCGGCTGGGCACAGGGCCGGTCCGAGTTCGGCCCGCGGGCGCTGGGCAACCGCAGTATCATCGCCGACGCGCGTCCGAGCGAGAACCGGCACAAAATCAACGCCATGGTGAAGAAGCGCGAGGGTTACCGGCCGTTCGCGCCGGTGGTCACCGCCGAGGCCGCGGAAAGGTACTTCGAGCTGCCGCCTACCAAGGCGAACTACGACTTCATGTCCTACGTCGTTTCGGTGCGGCCCGAGCATCGCGAGCTGCTCGGCGCGATCACACATGTGGACGGATCGGCGCGGTTGCAGGTGATCCACCCCGAGGTGAACGAGCGGTACCACGGCCTCGTCCGCCGTTTCGGCGAGCTCACCGGCACACCGGTGCTGCTGAACACCTCCTTCAACAACAACGCCGAACCCATCGTGCAGACCGTCGAGGACGTGCTGACCTGTTTCCTCACCACCGATCTCGACCTGCTGGTGATCGACGACTTCGTGGTGCGCCGCCGAGCGGGCGGCGAGCTGGCGTTCGACGACTTCCGGATCACCTTCCGCCCGGTCGCCAAGCTTGCCAAGAATGTACGGGTGACCTCCTCCGGGGAACGTGAGGTGGTCCACGAGATCTCGCTCGACTACTACAACGGCCCCCGAGCCACGGTGTCGAAGGAACTGTTCTCGGTGCTGGAAGGCGTCGACGGCTCGAGCACGCTGAGCTCGCTCGCGCGCGAAGCGGGTGTCGAGCTGACCGGGGACCTGCGAAGGGAGCTCGGCGACCTGTGGCAGGCGAGGTTCCTCGGCCTGAGTTCCGCGCTGGAGTAAACCTGGTCGCTGATCGCTTTCCAGACTGGAGACTGGGCTGGCATGATACAAGACTCCGACTCCATCCGGGCTGTCGCCGAGCCAGCCCATGATCCGATCCAGGAATCGCAACCGCACATTCACCGATTCGTGGAAACGCTCACTCCGTGGAACAACGGCGAGCCACTCGTCGACGCGTACCTGGCCTGTCTCGAGGCCGCGAGCAGCATCGGGCGGGCCATGGAGCACGCGCGCCAGGATCGCGCCGTACCGTCCACCGAGGCGGCGCAGGAGGCACTGTACGCGAGCAGAGCCGCGGCAACGGCGATCCGCTTCTCGCTCGTCGAACTGACCGACCGAATCCGCGGCGGTGACGTGGCGAAGCCTGATGCCGCACGCGGGCCGCTGCCCACCGAGCGGGACGTGCGCGTCGAAGGGCAGGCACGAAGCCAGTTGCTCCGGCAACCACCTGCACGAGACACCTGAGCCGAGCGGACGTCGTTGCGGTGTCCGGGGGCGACTCCCGCCCCTGGACACGGCACCCCGACGCAGAGCACAAGGCGGAGCAAAGCAAAAGCGAGGGTCTCCCGCACCGCCACGGGAGACCCTCGCCGGTCATGGAGCAAGGATGAGTCAGGCCGAGCTGGCCTCCATCTCCGCGATCAGGCTCTTGGGACGCATGTCCGTCCAGTTCTCCTCGACGTAGTCAAGGCAGGCCTGCCTGCTGTCCTCGCCGTACACCGTCGTCCAGCCACTCGGAACCTCCGCGAAGGCCGGCCACAGCGAGTGTTGCCCCTCGTCGTTCACCAGCACGAAGAAGCTCGCGTCATTGTCGTCAAAAGGGTTGGTCATTCGCCTGTCCTCGACTCATCGCCGCCGGAGCGGACGCCTCGTGTCATATTCAAAAGCCGGGTTATTCAGGTCTGCGATGTGCCATGTCGGCATCGCGACAGGACAACCCCTCATCTCTGTGTCTTACCCAATAGTCGGGCTATTCAGATCCGGAGCATGCCTCACTGGCGCTGTGGCCCGCAACGACCGCTCGCACGGGCCTGGCGGCCCGCGGTCGCTGGGTCGTTCTGAATAGCCATCCCTCGGAACACTGCTTTTGTAACAGCCGGCCACCGGCATCACCAACACCGTATAGACTTCTTGAAGCCCGATTGCGCGGCCGGCCACGGTCCATCGCCTGGGCGGATTCGGCTCGCCCTCCCCACTCAATGAAATCCTCAATGCGGGCTGCCCACCGGGGATCGGAGTCGATACCGTCGTCCATCGACGGGACCGGCGTGGTCCCGGCACAGCCGACTGCGCATAGGAGCCATGGCATATGAGCACGGTGTCCGATACGGCCGTCAAAACCTTGCTGAACGAACCCAGCTCGGTGACGCTTCGCCCGGGGTACGAAGGCGGAAACATCAACACCGCGATCGGGTTCAAACACGTGTGTTACCTGATCGAACACGCGGTGCTGGACCACTTCCGGGCCATCGGACTCGGTGCGACCAAGCTGTACCTCGAGCACGGGTTGAACTTCGATGTGGTCGGGCTGGAGGCTCGCCTGATCACCGTGGTCACCCTCGACGACGAGGTGACCTTCGACGTGCTGCCGAAATCCTCCGACGGCGACTCCGAACTGCGGTTCGCGGTCACCGGCAGGCTCGTGCGCGGTGGCGAGCGGGTCAAGGCCGTCGCCGCCAAAGTGACCGTCCGGCTGCGGCAGGACGAAACCGTGGTCGATCCGGATCCGGTTCCGGACGAGCTGGCCCGGTTCGCCACACCCCGGCTGGCCACGGCGGAGCCGCGGCCACTCGCCTCGTCTCCCGTGGACAACCTCGACCTCACGACAGGCCGCGGCGCGCCCGCTGATGACCCGGTACTCGCCGAGATCATCGGGGACACCAACGCGTTCGGCTGGAAGTGGCGAATCCCCTACTACTACTGCCACTTCACCGAGCGCATGCAGATGTCCGGCTACCTGCGCCAGATGGAGGAGGCGAAGCACCTGTTCGTCGCGTCACGGGGCATCAGCATCAAGAAGCTGCTCGACGAGCGCGGGTGGATCCCGGTGGTCACCCAGTGCAAGCTCACGCTCACCGACGAGGCGATCATGGAGGAGGACGTCTACACCGTCTACACGGTGGAGAACATCTTCAAGAACATGCTCTACACCTCGCGGATGGACTGCTACGTGGTTCGCGAGGGCAGGCTGGTGCAAACCGCGACCGGCAGCATCGTGCACGGCTACGCCGCGAAACCGCATGCGGCGGCCGAGTGGGAGATGCCGTTGACCTTCGACGACCACGTACTCCGCGCCATCCAGGGCACGGACCGGCCGGACGTCAGGGGGTGACACCGTGGCCGCCGCGAAACGCAACCCACGCTGGTACTTCTCCCTCCGCAGCCCGTACTCCTGGCTGGCGTACCGGGACCTGGTGACCATGCGCCCGGACGTACTCGACGCGATCGAGTGGCTGCCGTTCTGGGAGCCGGACGCGCGCACCGAGGAGATACTCTCCGACCAGGGAGTCACCCTGCCGACCGTGGCGATGAGCCGTGCCAAGAACTTCTACATCCTGCAGGACACCCGCAGGTTGACGCGGGCGCGCGGGCTGCACGACATCACCTGGCCGATCGACCAGAACCCCTGCTGGGAGGTCGCGCACCTGGCCTGGATACTGGCCGACGACGAGGGGCGAGGCAAGGACTTCGCCGCCGCGGCGTACCGGGCACGCTGGGAGCAGAACAAGAACATCTCCGACCCTGAGGTGATAGCCGAGATCGCGGCCGAGTTCGGTCTCGACTCGCGGCGGCTGGCCGGCGCGGCCGAGGACGAGGACCTGCGCAAGCGCGGAGCCGCCCTGCTCGAGCGGTCGGCGAGGGACGGGATGTTCGGCGTTCCGTTCTTCATCAGCGGCAGGGAGAAGTTCTGGGGCCTCGACCGGGTCAGCCAGTTCGTCAGCTCGCTGACCGGGGAGCCCGAGCCGGAGCCTGCGACGCTGCCGGAACGGGAGCCCGCTCCCGGAACGAACGCGGAGCTGCTTCCGGCCGGTGCGGACGCCGGGCACGCAGGCGGCTGCGGCTGAGTACCAGGCGTCACCCAACAGCGACCGGAGGTCGAGAAACGTGAACACCCAGTCGAACCCGGCGGAACCACGGTCCGAATGGGACGCGATCATCATCGGTGCCGGGCTGGGTGGGCTGACCTGCGCCGCCTACCTCGCCACCACCGGCCGCCGGGTGCTGGTACTCGAGCAGTTCTCCGTGGCAGGCGGCAACAGTCACGTGTTCCGGCGGCGCCGCAGGTACGAGTTCGACGTCGGCATCCACTACCTCGGCGACTGCGGGCAGGACGGGATCATCCCCGCGATCCTGAACGGCGTGGGGTTGGCGGGCCGGACCGAGTTCCTCGAGATGGATCCGGACGGCTTCGACCAGGTCAGGGTGCAGGGACTCGAACTGGACGTGCCCACCGGCTGGTCGCGATACCGCGAACGGCTGAAAGCCGCCCTGCCGGACGAGGCGGACGCGGTGGACGCGTTCGTAGACATCAGCATCGCGAGTGCCGAGGAACAGCGTTTCGCCCTGCTCGCGGGCGAAGAGGTAACGCCTGTGGAGCTCGCGAACCAGTGCGGCACCACCCGGCGCTGGGGCAGGCGAACGCTCGACCAGCTTTTCGACCACTGTGGACTGTCGGCACGAGCCCGAACGGTGCTCGCCGCGCAGGCCCCGAACTACGGCCTCACCCCACGGCAGGTCACGGTGGGGCGGCACACCTCGGTATTCGACCACTACCTGCGCGGGGCGTACTACCCGGCGGGCGGCGGCCAGGTCATCGCGGCCGGGCTGGTCGAGGTCATCGAGGCGCACGGCGGTGAGGTGCGAACCAACGCCAGGGTCGAGAAGATCCTCGTCGAGGGTGGCAGGGTGACCGGCGTCGGCCTTGGCGACTCCGAGGTCATCACCGCTCCCCTCGTCGTCTCCAACGCCGACTACCGGCGCACCGTGCTCGAGCTCGCCGGCGCCGCGCACTTTCCCGCGAAGACCGTGGATCGCACGCGTTCGGCGGTGATGAGCATGCCGTGGCTGGTGCTCTACCTCGGCCTGGACACCGACCTACGGGAACGTCCCAACGCCAACCTCTGGTGGTACGACGAGGACATCGACACGTACTTCGACAAGGTGAGCCGGGGCGAGGCCGACGACGTGCGGTTCCTGTTCGCCTCGTTCGCCTCGCGCAAGGATCCCGACAACCGCACCATCTGTCCGCCAGGGCACGCCAACCTCCAGGTGATGACCCCCAGTCCCGCCGCGTACCACTGGTGGGGCGTCGAGGGCGGCCCCGCGGCCGGTGTGCCCTACCGGCGCAACCCGACGTATCGGGAACAGAAGGAATGGTATGTCGAGGCCACTCTCCGTGCCGCGGAGCGCGCCATCGGGCCGTTGCGGGATCACATCACGCATCTCGAGGCGGCGACACCACTGACCCACGAACGTTACATCCTTTCCAGCGGCGGAACGCCCTGCGGCCTGGCCGAGTGGGGCAATGCCAAGTGGCCGGACACCGCTACCACCGTCGAGGGCCTGCACGTTGTGGGTGCGAACACCCGCTACGGCAGTGGCGTCGCGGGCGTCATGGTCAGCGGAATCATGTGCGCGGGCCAGATCCTCGGGCGGCGGCTGCTGTCGGAGGCGCATCGCGGATCGGTGTTCGGTGAGCCCGCGCTGCTCCCGGAACGGGACCCGGAGTGGGATCCACGGGATGTCTGCCGGGGCGCGGCTCGACGTGGCCGGGGCGCCACCCGGCGCCGCATGGCGCAAGCGGTGGACTGAGCACCGTCGCCGCCCCGCCGAATCGGCGGGGCGGCGACGCGGGGCCAGGTACGGGCCGGGCGGTCAGATGGTGATCCCGCCGTCGATCTGCAGTACCGAGCCGGTGATGTAGGCGGCCCGATCCGAGACCAGGTACGACACCAGATCCGCGACCTCGTCGGCCCGGCCGATCCGGCGTAGCGGGATAGTCTCCAGTGCCCGCTCCCGGACCTTGGTGGTGAGGCTCCCGGTCATGTCCGTCTCGACGAACCCCGGCGCGACGACGTTGGCTCGGATCCCGTAGCGGCCGACCTCCTTGGCCAGCGCCTTGGAGAAGCCGATGATACCGGCCTTGGAGGCGGAATAGTTGGTCTGGGTCGCGTTGCCGTAGACCCCGGCGACGGACGAGATGTTCACGATGGAACCGGACTTGCGCTTCATCATCTCGAAGATCACTGACCGGCACACGTTGTAGACACCATCCAGGTTGGTGTCCAGCACCCCATGCCAGTCCTCATCGGACATCATCAGCAGCGGGTTGTCCCTTGTGATCCCGGCCGATGTCACCACGGCGTCGATCGCGCCGAGCTCGCTCTCGGTCCGCTCGATCCAGCCGCGCACCGAGTCCGCTTCGGACACGTCGGCATGGACGGCGAGAACGCGCGCGCCTCGTTCACCGGCTTCCTTCTCCAGCTCGCGCGCGGCCTCCTCGTTGGAGCGATAGCAAAAGCTGACATCGAACCCTTCCTCGGCCAGCCGGTGCACCACGGCCCGCCCGATGCCACGCGAACCGCCACTTACCAGAGCAACCCGAGCTTCGCTCTCTGCCATGTATCCTCTCCGTTCTGGTCCGCTAGGACATCGTTACCGGCTCGGCGGACCGCAGTACCTCGGCGGGGCGGAACGTCATCACCATCTTGGATACGGTCAGCAGCGGTTCTCCTTCGAGGAGACTCTCGCCTTCGAAGATCACCGTGTCGCTCAGGGCACGGGTCACCCGAACCCGGTGCTCGGCGACGTCGCCAGGGTAAAGCTTCCGATGTATGTCCACCTCGGACATCGAACCGAACAACATGACCTCGCCGCTCTGCACTTCCGCGCGGCCCATGCCCGCCAGTATCCCCGCCGACTGGCCCCACGACTCCAGCAGCAACGTCTCCGGGTAGGCGAGGTCCTCCACTCGGGCATCCTCGCCTGCGTGGGCGTACCAGGGTTCGTTGCAGGTAACCGCCTTGATCGCGGTGAGTCGCTCACCCGGGACCACGTCGAGGACCTTGTCCACGAGCAGCATCGGGTACCTGTGCGGCAGCAGCTTCCTGACCTCGGCCGCAGTGATCATGTTCGGTCCTCTCTCCGGTGCCTCAGCCGGATCGTCGCCGCGTCCACGGCCACCGGGCTCACCCTGCGACTCACGACTCGCGCAATTTCCCCTGCAGCAACCCATGAGCCGCGCGCAGGGTCCGAACCGAACGCATCTCGGTCTCGGTGAACTTGACCCGGTACTTCTTCTCCAGGGCGACGACGACCTCCAGCGCGAGCAGCGAGTCGACCTGGAGGTGGTCGATGAAGTCGGTGTCGTCCGACACCTGGGTGGGTTCCACGTCGATCACGTCGGCAAGCGTGACGCGGAGCTCTTCCTTGTCGAGTGTTTCCTCGGGAATGGTCATCTTCGTGGATTCTCGCTTTCTTCGTGTGGTACGGCGGATGTCCTCGTCACCGGTTCCCGCCGAGCAGCCTCAGCACGGCACAGGCGACGGTGCCGTCGGGGTCCACCGAGGTGACCACGGCCGCCTCACCGCTGGCCTCGGTGGCACGCTCGGCCACGCTGAGCACCGACACCAGCTGGAAGGTGGCGGACGCTCCGGAGGTGTCGCCGAGCCTGCTCAGATCCGGGACCCGCCGCAGGGCCGGTGCCTCGAACAGCTCGCCGAGCACTTCACTCTCGTAGCGTCCGGCGGCTCCGGGCGGGCCACTCGGCACCACCGCCCACGCGTCCCGCGCGGCGAGGCCGGACCGATCCAGGGCACCGCGCACGCAGGCGTCCAGCACGATACGCAGGTCTCCCTCGAGGTACACCCTGGACTCCACGGCGAGGATCTCGGCAAGCGGCTGCCTTCCGTGTCCCGCGGGCGAGGGCGGTTCGACCAGCAGAACCGCTCCCCCCTCACCGAGCACCGTGCCGGCTGCCTCCTCGCCGCGGCTGTGGTGCTCCAGCCAGGCACGCGCGTGGCTGTACTCCTCCGCGCCGGCGCAGAGGACCTCGCCCGCGCGTCCCGTCGCCAGCAACCTGCCCGCGTACTTGAGCGCGAACAACCCCGCGGTCCGGCCACCCGCGATCGTGGTGTTCGGTCCCTTGAGCTGGTGCCAGATCGCGCATTGCCCGGCGGCACAGTTCATCACGGCATTGGGCATCCGGGCCGGGTCAACGTAGAAGGGTTTGTCGGCCGTCAGCGAGTCGCGGGTGAAGTCCATCATGCTCTGCGCGCTACCGGTCGTGGTGCCGAGCACAAGCCCGGTCCGCTCCCCCGTCTCGATCAGCCGGTTGCCGTCCACGTCATTGAGCAACCCGCCGACGGTGGCCACGGCGAGCCCGGTCACCCGATCCATCGAACGAGTCCCCTTCTTGCCGAGGACCTTCCTGAGGTCGAAGCCCGGAACGAGACCGGCTCGGCCGACCGGCACTTGCCACTGCTCCGCGTCGAGGTCGGTCACGGCGTCCCGCCCCGAGCACAGGCCCTCGACGTAGGCCTCACGGCCAAAGCCGAACGGCGAGACGGCGGACCAGTTCGAGATGACCGGATTCGTGGCGGCGGTCCGCGCGGTCATGAGTTCCCTCCAGCGGATGGTTCGGTTACCTTGCCGGACAGACTCGGCCGGTGTCCCAGGGTGTCCAGGAAGTGATGCACGATCGCCGCGAATCGGTCGGGTTCACGCAGCATCGGGAAGTGGCCGCAGCCATCGAGCAGCTCGGCGGTCCCCGCCGGCAGGTCCTCGGCCAGCGCGACGCCCTCCTCAGGCGGGACCGTGGTGTCGTCGGCGCCCACGATCACCTTGCACGGCAAGGTGATCAGCTCGGTGCGCAACAGCGGGGTGCGCAGGTAGGTATCCAGGAACCTGACCCAGCCATGGGGGCCCACCCGCTCGCAGACCCGCAGCGCCAGGTCGTCGAGCAGCTCCGGGTCGATCGACCGGGTGGCATGCATCCGGATGCCCTCGCGCATCGTGTGTTCGAACCGGGCTATCAGGTCGCCGAGCGCCGACCACCGGAAGTCCTCCACCTCCCGCCGGTAGAACGGGGACACCAGGACCGCGCCGGCGAGGCCGTAACGATGGCGAATGTCGGCGGCTCGGCGGTTCAGCAGCTCGACGAGGAGGTTGGCCGACATCGAGTGGGCCACCACCAGGTCGACCCCGCCGGGAACCCTGGTGAGCGCGGACTCGATCCACCGGCTCGGCTCACCCTCGTGGCCCCATACCGGGTCGCCGTCGTTGCGCCACGGCAGCTCGGCCGTCCACACCTCGGCCCGCGCGCGCCACCGGTCGACGAAACCGTCCCACACGGCCCCGCTGTTGGCGAGCCCGTGCAGCAGGAGGATCCGCGGACCGGCCCCACTCCCCGGGCCCGCGTTCCTGCGGTCGACCGTCAGGGGTGACACGTCCGGCGACGGCCGTGTGACCAGGCCGGACGCTGTCGGGCTCATCGGCGTACCTCCCGGTTCCGGCCGCGCCGGATTCCCTTTCGCTCGAGCTCGGTGACTCGACGCGGACAACTGCGCTGCTGCTTCCTGTCTCTCGGCATGCGTCATCCTCTCGGCCAGAGCCAGGCGGTGAAATCTTTCATAACAGTGCCGCGGCATCGCCGACAAGGACGCTTCAAGAACTTTGCACAGCATGGCGGCCGATCATCTCCACGGATTAACATAACGCACGTTCACGACTACGACAGATAATTAATCCACCATGCGGGCCAGCGAAAACGCGTCGAGAAAACTTGAACGACGACCACAAGAGGACTAGAATCGGTCGACGTCACGAATAATTCAAGAGTTGACGTATAAAACATTTCTATCAGAACTTGACGACGTCACCCGAATTGACGCATGATCCGTTTCCATGAATCTCGTCACAACCTTGGACGGGTCGCACGCCGAAAGGCCCGATGACGCAGGTACCGAGCCGTCCCGTCGCCGCCCGCCTTGGTTGTCGCCGGTGGGCCAGCCGAGTTGGGCCCGGCCGGCCCTGCTGCTCATAGCCGCCGTCAGCGCGGTGGTGTACGGATGGGACCTCACCACCAGGCTCTACGGATCCGCCGACGTCTACCTGGCGACGGTGCGCAGCATGTCCGAGAGCTGGTCGGGCTTCCTGTTCGGCGCTTTCGACCCCGCCGCATCGATCACCCTGGACAAGATACCCGGGGGGCTCTGGCCCGCCGCGCTGTCCGCGAGCATCTTCGGCTTCGACACCTGGTCCGCCTTACTGCCACAGGTGATCGCGGCGGTACTGACGGTGCTCGTGCTGTACCGTGTGGCGCGCCGGCTGGCCGGTCCCGCGGCCGGGCTGCTCGCGGCCGGCGCCATGGCGGCGATGCCGGTCGCGGCCGCGCTGGCGCATGTCACCTGGCCGGACACCTTCCTGACCCTGCTGCTGGCGCTGGCCGCCGACGCCGCCCTGCGCGCCATCAGCACCGGTAGCCTCCGCTCGCTGGTCCTTGCCGGGGTATGGGTCGGTCTGGCCACCCACGCGAAGATGCTCGTGGCCTGGGGGACCCTGCCCGCGCTGGCCGTCGCGTACCTGGTGGCGGCACCGCCGAAACCACTGCGCCGCCTCGCCCATGTCGGCATCGCCGGAGCGGTCACCATCGCCGTGTCCAGCGTCTGGCTGGTGATCGTGTCGCTCACCCCGGCCAGCAGCCGCCCCTACATCGACGGCACCACCGACAACGACCCGTTCAGCATGGTGTTCGGGTACAACGGGTTCTCGATCTTCTCCGCCGGGCAGGGCAGCCGGACGGACACGCCCTTCGAGACCGGTCTGCTGCCGACCCTGTTCGGCTCGATGGCACCGCAGGCCATGTGGCTGTTCCCGGTGGCACTGATCGGGCTCGTGTTCGGCCTTGCCAGCAGGGCCCGCGCGGCCCGAACCGACCTGCTCCGTGCCGGCCTGCTGCTGTGGGGGTTGTGGCTGGTCACCTTCGGTGCCGTGTTCAGCACGGCTGTCGTCAACCATGTCGCGTACTCCATCGTGCTCGGGCCAGGACTCGCCGCCCTGTTCGGCGTCGGGCTGGTGCTCCTGTGGCGCGCCTACCGCGAGGGCGGATGGCAGGCGTGGCTGCTTCCCGCGGCGATCGCGGCCACGGCTGTCTGGTCGATCGTCGTTTCCGGACGCTTCGACAACTTCCTGACCTGGCTGGCTCCCGCGACCGCGGTGTTCGGCGGCCTCGCCGTCGTGCTGCTCGCCCTGGCGAGGGTTCTCCCCCGGGTACCGAAGCCCGCCGTCCCCGCCGGGGTGGCGACCGGCCTTGTCGCCATGCTCCTCGCTCCGGCGGCCTGGACCGTCGCGACCACGGACAAGGCCGCCTACTCGGGAATCATGGCCAACCCGGCGGCCGGCCCCATGGGTGCCGAGCTGCAGTACGCGGATCTTCCGGCCGACCAGAAGCAGAGCATGCTGGCCGCGCTGGAGAAGCAGGCCGAGATGATCGTGGCCAGCATGGAGCAGAGCGGCGGCAGGATGCTGTCGCCCGAAGGGCAGGCACTGTTGCGGCACGCGCGGTCGGGCACGGACGGCCAGAAGTACCTTTTCGCCACCCCCGACTCCGGGCTGGCCTCGGCCTTCATCATCGAGCACGGGGCAAGCATCCTGCCGATCGGCGGCTTCGTCGGCGACATCCCGTTCCCTGCCGAGCGGGACTTCGTCCGGCACGTCGAATCCGGCGACCTGCGGTACGTGGTCGACCGCGCGCAGCCGCCGAACGCACCCGCCCCCGGTGGCACCGCGGGCACCACCACGGCGCAGCGGAACCTCGCCTGGGTCAAGCAGCACTGCACCCTGGTCGATCCGGAAGAGTACTTCCAGCTTCCCGGCGCCCAGCCCGGCGGTGGCGGAGCGGGCGCGCAGGCGCAGCCTGGTCCCCGCACGCGCTGGATGCTGTACGACTGCGCCGGGCGCCAGGGCTGACCGGCAGGACGAACGGAACGTCACGAGCGAGTTCCCCGACCAACCGACAAGGGGTGATCGGTAATGACCCGTGCGTCGGGTTCGACAGTGCTGCGTCCGCTACCGCGGCCGGACGCGGAGCGGGTTCTGGTCTGTCTCGGCTATTCCGGCGGGGGCACGGCCACCTTCCGGCCATGGGCGTCCGTGCTGCCCGAGGACGTCGAGCTGGCCATCGTCTGCTACCCGGGGCGGGAGGGCCGGTTCACCACGCCGTTCGCGCGCAGCTGGGACGAGTTGATGGTCGACGTGCTGGCCTCGGTGCGCCCGCTGACCACCCGCCCCTACATGTTGCTCGGTCACAGCCTCGGCGCGTGGGTGGCCTTCGAGGCCGCTTCCCGGCTCGAACGAGCAGGAACGGCCCCGGAGTCACTGGTGGTCTCGGCATCCGAGTCCCCCATCGACTGCCAGGCCAACCCGTACCCGCGGACGCCGTGCCCCGAGAACACCGACGAGGAGTTGCTGGCCTGGATGCGTGATGCCGGGCAACTGCCCGAGGTCATCCACTCCGACCCCGACCTCAGGGAGATCGCGGTCGAGCTGCTCAGGGCGGACATGCGGGTGAGCCGGTCCTACCGCTACCGCCACGGCACCACCGTCAGCGCACCGATGCAGGTGCTCTACGGCGAGGACGACAGCTCCGTCGGAGCCGAGGACGCGGAACGGTGGCGGCTGGTGTCCTCCGGGCCATTCCAGATAACGAGAATGCCAGGCGGACACTTCTACACCGACGATATTTGGGCACGACTACCGGAACAGATCGACATTCAGGGAAATTTGGTCAAGTAGGGTTCGTTTTTTGTACCGCGCACTCGACCCGGCGCGGCGGTCGAGCGGTGCCGCATGGTCACCGTCCACGCCGGGCGGCGCCGTGCCGACACGAGGGCACTTCGCGGGACGTATCAGAAAGTTCGAACACCGATTGCGGGGCGGCCACAAATTCTGTGTGATCTGGGTACAACCACCGCACGACACGCTGTTCGACTCGAAGGAGTAGACGCAAGGTGACTACCTCAATCAACGCCGAGCGCATGGCCCAGATCAAAGAAATTGTCTGCGACATTCTCGAGCTCGAGGAGGAAGAGGTCACACAGACCAGTCTCTTCAAGGAAGAGCATGACGCCGACTCACTGCTGGCGATCGAGATCCTGGCTGCACTCGAGAAGCAGTTCGGAGTACTGATCGACCAGACCGAGCTCACCCGGATGGTGAACCTGAAGGGCGTGTACGAGGTCGTCACCGAGGCGATCGAAGCGAGCTAGTTGACCAGGGTGACCGGTCGGAGGAGGGAGGACGATGACGTCAACGTGGCGCGACGCTGACACGAGCACCACGGCACGGCGAGTCGTGCTTACCGGGTTCGGTGTTTTCTCGAGCATCGGCATCGGCGCCGAGGAGTTCGCCGAAGGTCTGCGCCACGGGCGTTGTGGGGCCCGGCCGATCACCGTGTTCGACACCGAGGGGTTCGCCCACTCGAATGGCTGCGAGGTGGTCGGCTTCGAGCCGGAGAAGTGGATCCACAATCTCCCCGTGGACAAGCTCGGCCGGGCGAGCAGGTTCTCTGTCGCGGCCGCCCGGATGGCCATCGAGGACGCCGGCCTCAGTGCGGAGCAGCTTCGGTCCCAGCTCGGGGTGATCTCCATCGGCACGACCGACGGCGAGTCTCACGATCTCGATCACCTGGTGGGAATGGAGGTCGAGAGCGGGCCGGAGAGCATGCGACCGGACATCGCACGCCGGATATCGCCTGAGCGGCTCTCGCTGTGCATCGCGCAGGAGTTCGGCCTGTCCAACGTCGAGGCCGCCACCATCGCCACGGCCTGCTCGGCAGGCAACTACGCCATCGGGCACGGATATGACGCGGTGCGTTCGGGAGAGGCGGACTACGCCCTGTGCGGAGGTGCCGACGCTATGTGCCGCAAGACCTTCACCGGCTTCTACCGGCTCGGCACGATCGCACCGGACGTCTGCCGTCCGTTCGACAAGGACCGCAAGGGGATCCTGACCGGAGAAGGCGCGGGCATCATGGTGATGGAGAGCCTGGACTCGGCGCTGGCTCGTGGTGCGCACATCTACGCCGAGGTGCTCGGGTACGGCCTGAACTGTGACGCCTTCCACCAGGTCGCACCCGACCAGTCGAGCGTCGCCAGATGCATGGGGCTCGCACTCGACAACGCCGGAGTCAAGCCACACGAGGTCGACCTGATCTCCGCACACGGAACGGGCACCAAGGCCAACGACGTGACGGAGATCCAGGCGATCCGGGACGTGTTCGACGACACTCCGCCCCGTACGATCTCTCTCAAGTCGATGCTGGGGCACACCATGGGCGCGGCGAGCGCACTCGCCGCCATCGCCTGCTCGCTGGCGATCAAACATGGGTTCATCCCACCCACGATCAACCACCGGGAGACGGACCCGGAGTGCGAGATCGACTGCGTGCCGAACCAGTCGGTGGAGGCCGACCTGCGCATCGTGCAGAACAACGGTCTGGCGTTCGGCGGCAACAACTCGATCGTGGTCCTCGGTAAGCATCAGGCTTCCTGACCCCAGGCACCCCTCCGGGCAGAACCCGCGGCGCCGGACAGTCCACACCGGCCTACCGGGTCGATGACCGCACGGCCCGCGGCGGGCGGCGCGAGCGGCATGGCTTACACACCAGCCATACCAGTTCACAAGAACGTGACATGTACATGAACCGTGTTCGCATTGCCGGTCCGGCGTCGTGATCGGGCGGAAAGCGTGGTACGTTCTGCCCGCAAGCTATTACTGGCGGGGTGATATAGAAGACCACGTCCGCACCACCGGCGGCCGATGTAGTACCGATCGACGGTACCGCATCGCATCGATGGCCTGATGTTGGTCGATAGTATGGCTTTTATTTGAAAAGTCAGCTTTCGATAGCCGGCATCGGACCCATAGCCATCAAATTTTTCGAATCGGTGGCCGGATGCGGGCGTGGCCGTGCATGATGGTAGTTGACCTGAGCAGGACGCAGTTGCGAGTGCCACTAGCGCGCTAGCACGGACTTCCTCTAGCGTTCAGTTCAGGTAGTCATACCGAACAGTCCTGGGGGTTAGAGTGAAGATTACTAGGCGTAAAGCCCGTTACAGTCGGCTATTGTTACGCGTCAGTGTCGTGACATCAAGATTGTTTGCTCCACTCGCAGTTGACGAGTAGAGTGCATGCGCCATACGCAGCATGCCGCGTAACGGATTTCTCATCGCTAAATGACGTGTATACCTGGCGTCGTATCCGCGGGTGAACGCCCGTGTTGGCTTCGTCGTGGCGACGAGGGTATGCCGTCGTGACCGCACCATGTTCGAATCGCCGTTGAAGAGTTCGAGGAGGCGGAGGGAGTGGCGGTAAGTGCATCACGATCCGGTGACCGTGACTCGGCCCCAGAGCGTGATCAACTCGTCACACCGGAAAGCCACCTTGTCCGAAATCAGGACAATATCCGGATTACGCCGGCTCAGAATTGCGGTGATCACCGCAAATTCGAACAAACTGGGGAACACAAAAAGATGTCGGTTGAACGTCCTTTCGATGAAGCCTACACCAGCCGGGTGCCGGCTCGCGCTCACACACCAAGGACGACGACCACGACAGGCTTGAACCACCTATCTTGTAGAACCGGTGCAAAAACGGACGATTGGGGGCTTTGACCGTGCACGAAAGGGAACTGAGGGCCTTCGTGGCGACCGCGCAGATCGGCAGAATGGACCTCGCCGCCAAGGAGCTTGGATACTCCCAGCCGGCGATCAGCTACCAGATCAAGTGCTTGGAACGCGCGCTCGGTGTGCGGCTGTTCATGCGCAACCCGGCCGGCGCCCAGTTGACCAGAGAGGGAGAGATCATTCTGTTGTCCGCGCAGTCGGCCCTGCTCCTGCTAGACAACATCAAGAGCATGTCACGCAGTTCGGCGGAGGAACTTCTCTCGGCGGCGGGAATAGCGACCTGATTGACCGGGCACGGTCCGGAGCCGGTCGCCGGCCCGTGTCTCGGGTCGAGGTGGCGGGCCGGCTGCCACGCCCGTCCTGGCGAGCGGTTGCAGAACTTTTTTAGGTTTCGGTTGGCCGGCGGGTCGCTCGCCATGGTCGAGCTCACCGCTCATGGCTTGCGGGCCAGGCCGCCGACGATCAGGTGCTGCACATCCGCCAACGGCCGGTCCGAGGGGCCGTCCGGCCACCAGTGCGGGAGCAGGGCCAGTCCCGGGTCGATCAGGTCCAGGCCGCAGAACATCCGCTCGATCTCCGCGCGGGATCGGAAGTGACCCGAACCCATCGGGCTGTGCAGCATGACCTCCTGCAGCCTGCGGGCCAGGGCCGCGCGCGGGCTGTCGTCGCGGGGGTCGAGAAAGTGCGTGATGCCCACGTAGCTCCCGCTGGGCAACGCGTCGACGTAGGCCTGCATGATCGCCCACGGATCGAGTTCGTCCGGCACGTGGTGCAGGGTTCCGATCTGCAACAACGCCACCGGCGTCGAGAAGTCGAGGTGCCGCCGGGCCGCCACGCTGTCCAGCACCTCCTCGGGGCGGGTGAGGTCGGCCGCGATCAGGTGGCTGTTCACGTCCTGCGCCAGTAGGGCCCTGCCGTGTGCGATCACCACCGGATCGTTGTCCACGTACACCACCGTGGCGTCGCCGTTCATCCTGCGGGCCACCTCGTGGGTGTTCTCCGCGGTCGGTAGCCCGGCACCGATGTCGAGGATCTGCTCGATGCCGGCCCGGCCGACCAGCCAGCGGACCATCCTGATCAGCATCTCCCGGTTGTCCCTGGCGATCATCGGAACCTCCGGCGCGACCTTGACGAGGGACTTCTTCACCTCCTGGTCGATGGCGTAGTTGTCCTTGCCGCCGAGGACCGCGTCGTACACCCGAGCGATACTGGCGCGTGTGGGGTCCACCCCGACCGGGGTCCGGTACGGTGCCTCGTCCGCGCGCATAACTCCGCCATCCCTCCCGTTTCGTGTTCCGACGCTTACTCTACGAGATGGCTCCGAGATCATGTCGCCCCGCCGAATGACCCCCATCGCCGAGCGTTGCCCATGGCACGGAGCGGCATCCCGGCCGCGCGACTATGATCTTCCTGGTCCGGCGTTGGGAGGTGACGATGTCCGGCGACGCAGCTCGGCGATCGCTCGGTCCACTCCCCGCGGAGCGGACGACCTACGTGGGGCGCCGGACCGAGTTGATCGAGACGCGGCGGCTGCTCGGCGCGGCGTCGCTGGTGACCCTGACCGGGCCCGGCGGGGTGGGCAAGACGAGGCTGGCGCTGCAGGCCGCCGCGGCCGCGCGGGCCTCCTTCGCCGACGACGTGGTGTTCGTCGGGCTCGCCGAGCTCCGCGAGCCGGAACTGCTGGTCAACACGGTCGCCGACCACCTCGGGTCGGGTGACCGCTCGGCGCGTCCCCCGATCGACCTGCTGGTGGAGCAGCTGCGCGCCCGCAGGCTGCTGCTGGTGCTGGACAACTGCGAGCACCTGGTCGAGGCCTGCGCGCGGCTGGTGGGCACCCTGCTGGCCGGCTGCCCCGACCTGGTCGTGCTGGCGACCAGCCGCCAGTCGCTCGGTGTGGCGGGAGAACGGATCCTGCCGGTGTCCCCGCTGGCCGTCCCCGAGCCCGGCGAGTCGACCGCCGGGCTGGAGCAGTACGAGGGTGTCCAGCTCTTCGTGGATCGGGCCACGGCCGTCGTGCCGTCGTTCGCGATCACCGAGGAGAACGCCGCCGACGTGACCCGGCTGTGCCAGGCATTGGACGGGTTGCCGCTGGCCATCGAGCTGGCGGCGGTGCGGTTGCGCTCGCTGTCGGTGCGCCAGCTCGCCGACCGGCTGGACAACCGATTCACCCTGCTCACCGGGGGCCGCCGGTCGGGACCGAGCAGGCACGCGACGTTCCAGGCGTTGATCGACTGGAGCCACGAACTGTGTACCGAGCAGGAACGCCTGCTGTGGGCACGCACCTCGGTGTTCTCCGGCACCTTCGGCCTGGATGCCGCCGAGGAGGTGTGCTCGGCGGGCGGGCTGGACCGGCATGCGGTGCTGGACGTGCTGGACGGTCTGCTGGACAAGTCGATCCTGCTGCGGCAGGAGCGCGACGACGTCGTGCGTTACCGGATGCTGGAACCGGTCCGGCAGTACGGCGAGGACCGGTTGCAGGCCGCGGGTGACCTGGTGCGGATGCGGCGGCGGCACCGCGACTGGTACCTGGAGCTGGCCAGGCAGTTCGCCGCGGAGTGGTTCGGCGCCGACCAGATCGCCTGGATCACCCGGCTCAAGCAGGAGCACGCCAACCTGCGCGGGGCACTCGACTTCTGCTCGACCGAGCCCGGCGAGGCAGCCGCGGGGCTGGACCTGGTGCACGGCGTGAAGGAGTACTGGGTGTTGCGCGGGCTCAACACCGAGGGGCGGATGTGGCTGGGCAAGCTGCTCGATGTCGCCCCGAACGACTCCCCCGGCAGGGCCAGCGGGTCGTGGATGTACGCCTTCCTCGCGCTCGTGCAGAGCGACCTTCCCGCCTTCGACACCGCGCTGGCCAGGGCGGCGGACGCGGCCGAGGAACTCGGCGACGAGCGCTCCCGTGCCTACGTCCACCACGTGCGCGCCTACGCGGCGCTGATCGACGACCAGGCGGACACCGCCGCCGACCTGTTCCACCAGGCCGCCGAGGAGTTCCGGCGGCAGCGGGACTTCGGCGGGCTGTTGTGGGCGAGGTACAACCACGGTCTCGCGATCAGCCTGGCGGGCGACCTGGAGCGCGGGCGCCAGGTGCTGCGGGACTGCGTGGCCGAGTGCGTCGAACGCGGCGAGGTGTTCTGGCGGTCCTGGGCGCTGTGGTCCCGCAGCGCCGCCGAGTACCTGCGCGGGGACATGGAACAGGCCGAGCAGGCGGGACTGGAGCTGCTGCGGCTGCAACGACGCGTCGACGACCGGGCGATCATCGCCTTCTCGCTGACGGTCATGGCCGGCTGCGCCACGCATCGCGGGGATCCGCGCCGGGCCGCCCGGTTGCTCGGCGCGGCGACCACGGTGTGGCAGTGGCTCGGCGCCTCACCCACCAACTACGCCGCGTTCGTCGAACCGATGGAACGCGACATCGGCCTGGTGACCGGCGAGCTCGGGGCCGAGGAGGCGGCCAAGGAGTTCGCCACCGGTGCCGAGCTGTCCGCGGAGCAGGCCGTGCGACACGCACTGGGCGAGGCGCAGGACGGAGCGGAGGCCACTGTGGAGCCTCCGCCCGATCCACTCACCAAGCGGGAGACCGAGATCGCCGAGCTGGTGACCCAGGGCCTGACCAACCGGGACATCGCCGACCGCCTCGTCATCGCCCGCCGGACGGCCGAGACCCACGTCGACCACATCCTCGGCAAGCTGGGCTTCACCAGCCGGGCACAGATCGCCGCCTGGTTCGTGGAGTCCCGCCGGTCCTGACCGGGCGAGCACCGAGGTACGTACGCCAGGTACGTAGTCCTCACGATGCGCGGCGCGCGGCGGGCGGGGGACGCTGTGTCGCCAAGGTGGCCACCGTGGCCCACCTGGCGCACCGCGGAGGCAGTCCCGATGACTCGGAACACGACCCGGCACACCGAGCCCGAGCGCTGATCGCCATGACCGTCACCGAGCAGCGCAACGAACCGGCCGGCGGGTTCCACCCGCACGCCGGCATCATGGCCAAGGCGATCGTCTATGAGATCGAGAACCTGGTACCGGGGTACGCGCGGCGGCTGGACGGCCCGTTCGGCGCGGCCCTCCGGGAGGGCGTCGAACGGGTCATCCGGTACGCCCTTGCCACCCCGGGCCGCGTCGTGGTGCTGCCGGAGCGCGGTGCCAGGATGTTCCGCGAGCTGGGTAGGGCCGAGTTCGACGCGGGCAACGGCCTGGACCGGCTGCAGTCCGCGTACCGGCTCGGGGGCACGGTGGCCTGGCGGCACCTGGCCGAGTTCGGGCAGGCGCGGGGTGTGCCCGCGGGCCGCCTGAGTGCGTGTGCCGATGCGGTGTTCGGCTACGTGGACCAGGTGTCCGCACTGTCGGTACGGGGGTACCACGCGGCGCGGACCGCGTCGGCGGGGCGGCTGGCACGCAGCAGGCGTCTGCTGTTGGAGCAGATCCTCGCCACGCCACCCGCCTCGCCGCGGGCACTGGCCTCGGCCGCGGCGCAGGCGCGGTGGACCCTGCCGGAACGGGTCACGATGGTGGCCGTCGAGGCATCCGGCCACCCGGCGCAGCCGGACCTTCCCGAACTCGGCGAGGGGACGCTGGCCGACCTCACCGACGCCCGGCCCTGCCTGCTGCTGGCCGCTGAGACGGATCTGACCGGGATCGCGCGGGCACTGGGCGGCAGGCGGATCGCGGCCGGGCCGAGCGTGCCGCTGCGAGACGCCGCGAGCTCGCTGCACTGGGCACGGCGCACCCTGGAGCTGGTGTGTTCCGGGGCGCTGCCGGACGCCACGGTCACCCGGTGCACCGACCACCTGCTCAGCCTGTGGCTGCGCGCGGACCGGTTCCTGCTCACCGAGCTGCGCAAGCTCAGCCTCGCCCCGCTCGACGGGCTCACCGGCAAACGGCGGGCGGCGCTGGGCGGGACCCTGCTCGCCTGGCTGGAGTCGCGGGGCAGCGCGGTGGAGCTGGCCGAGCGGCTCCAGGTGCATCCGCAGACCGTCCGGTACCGGCTACGGCAGCTCGAGGAGCTGTTCGGGCGCCGCCTGCACGATCCGGACGAGCGGCTCGCGATGGAGATCGCACTCCGCGCCGAGCGGGAAACCACTGCCACCAAGGTCACGGAGGTTGACGAGTGAACCGGTCCCGTCTGCTCACGGCCCTGGTGCTCGCGGTTGTGCTGACCGCGGGCGCCCCGGTTTCGGCCGCACCGCCGCAACCGGCGCCGCCGGGGGACGCCTTCTACCAGCCGCCATCCCCGCTGCCCGATGGGCAGCCGGGCGAGGTGATCCGCTGGCGCCCCGGCACGGCGGGACCCGCCCACGAGACCGTGGACGCCTGGCAGGTGATGTACCACTCCACCGACGCGCTGGGCGAGCCGAACGTGGTGACCGGCACGGTGCTGCTGGGCAAGGACGTCGATCCCGCCACCGCCCCGGTGGTGGCCATGGCCCCCGGAACGCACGGCC
The DNA here is from genome assembly GCF_006715045.1 of Amycolatopsis cihanbeyliensis. GTDB lineage: Bacteria > Actinomycetota > Actinomycetes > Mycobacteriales > Pseudonocardiaceae > Amycolatopsis > Amycolatopsis cihanbeyliensis. Next base: position 1,236,559 of record NZ_VFML01000001.1, read on the forward strand.
CCGCGTTCCGCTGCGCCCCGTCGAAGATGCTGTCCATCGGTGCCTTCTACGAGCAGCCCGCGCTGGAGGATCTGCTCGGCCGCGGCTATGCGGTGGCGATGACCGACTACGAGGGCTACCACCCCGAGCCGGACACCACCTATGTGACCGGCAGGGCCATGGGGCACGCCGTGATCGACGTGGTGCGGGCGGCGCAGCGGCTGCCCGTGGCGGGGCTGTCGGCGGAGGCGGAGGTGGCCTTCCGCGGCTACTCCCAGGGTGGCGGCGCGGCGATGTGGGCGGGCCAGATGCAGCCGGGGTACGCCCCGGAGCTGAACCTGGTCGGCGTCGCCGCGGGCGGGGTTCCCGCCGATCTGGCGCAGGTGTCGATCCAGCTCGACGGCGGCCTCGGGTTCGGCCTGCTCGCCTATGCGCTGCAGGGACTGGACGCCGCCTACCCGCGACTGCGGCTGGACTCCTACCTCAACGAGGCGGGCCGCACCGAGTTCGCGCGGATGCGGCAGGAGGCCTGCACCTTCGAGCTGCTGGTGGACTACCGGGGCAGGAAGCTGTCCGAGTTCACCACCGCCAGCCCGGTGATCCAGCCGGAGTGGATGGCCAGGATCAGGGAGAACGTCCTCGGCGGCACCCCGATCGAGGTCCCGGTGTTCGACTACCACGCGACCGGGGACGACCTGGTGTGGTTCCCGCAGGCGGAGCGGCTGCGCCGGTCCTACTGCGACCAGGGCGTCCCGGTGACCTGGCGGGCCTACGACACCGACCACATCACCCTGGTCTACACCGGCAACGAGGCCGCGCACCAGTTCATCGCCGACCGGTTCGCGGGCAAGCCGGTCACCTCGAACTGCTGAGCCGCGCCGGCGGACGTACGGAATGTGCGCGGAAGCCAACGTGAAGTGGCCCGGTCGGCGGGCGACCGGGCCACTACTCCTGCCGACTTGGAACGAGTCGGCGCCGTGCGGGTCAGCTGAGGTGCTGAGCGCGTTCCCTCATCGTGTCGAGGAATGCGTCGAAGGCTGAGCGTGTGAGCGTGAGGTGCCCACCATTGCGGTTCTTGGTGTCCCGCACCGCGACCAGACGGCTGGACGCGGCCACCTCGACACACGCGCCATTGCCCTGCGATCGCGTGCTTGTTCGCCAGGTCGTCCCTGCGGGAATCGGTGTCGACATCATGCCGCCTTCAGTAGAACTTCAGGTGAGGACCGAAGCTACCTGCTCGATCAACCGCGCCGAGCTGGTCCCGTCGGAAGCCAGCTCCCACAACTGATTGTACGCAGTCTGGAAGGCAGCGACCTCGTCGTCCTCGTCCTCCAGGACGAAGTATGACACGCTCTCAGCGAAGATCACGGCCGGATCGTCTGGGTCCGGAAACTCCAGGATCGTGAAGTTCCGGCCGAGGGCTGGCCGTGCTCCCACAACCCACGGGAGTACCCGGGTCTCGATCGTCTCGTAGTTGGACGTCAGGTCGAGCAAGTGCTCGAGTTGCTCACGAAGGACCCTTGGGCCGCCGACCTGGGTATGGAGAGCGGCCTCGCCCAGCAAGATCCTCAGCTTGAGCGGATCACCCGCCGTAACACGTTGTTGCCGCGTCATACGAATGTCGAGCAGGCGGTCCACGTCCTCGGGCCGCACATGCGGGCTGTACGACGCTATGAGCGCCCGCGCGTACTCCTTGATCTGCACGAGGCCCGGCACGAACTCGCCTTCGAGCAGGGATATCGTGTCCGCTTCGTCTTCGAGTTCGTAGTACTCGGCCAGCCGCTTGGGCAGCACATCGTCGTACCGCCTGCGCATGGCGCCGCGCTTACGGCCATCCTTGGCGATCTCGACCATCTCGGCGACAACGTCCGCCGGAGCGCCGTATGCCTCCAGCGCGTGCTTGACGCGGAGTGGTTCGGCACTCTGGCCGTTCTCCATCCGGGAGTCCGACTAGGAGGCACCGAGGATGCTAGCCGACCGAACGGACACATCCGAACTCGCGGTGACCAGAGTTCGCCGAGCACGTCACGGCACACGCTGGGGTCACTCGCGGACATCTCCCGCCGTCTCAACGCGGACAGACGGCGACCAAGCGTGACAGCGCCCCGACCGGGTCTGCTCGAAACGGCCGAGCGTCACGAGATCTACCTGACCGCAGGCACCAGCGACGGCGAACACGTCATGCACTGGCCGGCAACAGCACGACTGACCGAATACGGACCAGACACGGTCGAGGTAGTCACCTACCTCCGTCGAACCGGCATCCTCGGCCTGACCCCGGTCAGCCGAGACGATCTCCGCGTGTACCGGGTCGTCCCGACCGAGGCGGGCCGAGTCCTGCTTGCCGAGCACCGCATCGGCGGTGAACGGTGACCAGCGACAGCGGGCTCACGGTGGCCGATGCGCTGACCCTGCTCGACAGCCCACCCGACAGGTCCCTCGTGCCCAACCTGCCCCGCTGGGAAGCGATCCCGCTGGGCACGGCCTGCGGCGAGGTCTGCCAGGAACAGCCGCGGAGCCGCCCCCACCTGGCCGGGTGGCGCCGCGTGGTCCTGGATGACCACGGACACGTCGAGAAACAGTTGTACTGCACCGTCCACGCCGAGCAGGCCGATCGGCTATGTCCGCCGTCGTCGTGACCGGCCCGGAGGTGCCGGACGAGTTGATCGAGGTCCCGCTCGCCGACTCCTACGGCACTGTGCACGCCACGGTGCCGGCCTGGAACGTGGCCGGGCTGCTGCTGCACCGCCGCCCCCGGCTGGAACGGCTCCAGCTCGGCTATCAGGTTCGCGAGAACTCCCGCATCTGGTTGCTGTGCATTCCCGACCATGGCTACCTGCCCCTGGAGTGCTACTCGAAGGCCGCCGCGACCAAGGCGGCCCGAGCGTTCCGCCGGGACGCCGACGACGGCGCGGTCACCGGCTGCACCTCAGCCGATCTCGCCCGGTGGGTCCGCGCATGGTGCTCACGCAACCCGGACGCCGTACCTCTACTCGGCTACGACTGACGACTCGGCGGGATCGAGCGCCGGGCGCGGACCCAGCCACGGGCGCTCGACTCGCCTTCCCGACCGGGCGCCCGGTGTCGGCCGGACGCGGCCGATCCCCGGGCACCGTGCGCCCGGTCCCGGTCCTAACAGGAAAGGAGTTCGCGTTGGCAAGGCAACGGTCACCGCCGCAGGTCCGGTAGTCCCACCTACCCACAAATCAGGCCGATTAAAGGGAATAACGGAATGACCACACCAACCAAGGCTACTGCGGAGCGAGTCCGGTTCACTGGTCCAGAAAGGACGGAACTCGCCGAGGAACTGAAACGGCAATACGAGCAGGGCGACAGCATTCGCGCTCTCGCGGACTCCTGCGGCCGCTCCTACGGCTTCGTCCATCGCCTTCTCACCGAAGCCAGAACCACCCTTCGCTCCCGGGGCGGCAGCCGTCCAGGAAACGACTAGACCCGACGTCCGCTACCGCCCGGATGCACCATCCTGGCGAACCTTACCTGACGGCCGTACACCTGACGTCTATCTCTGGTAGTCACAGGTGAAGGTCGCACAGCTACCGATTGGAGTGATCTTGTGACTGCGAAGACGGAGCCGCTCGTGGGTGCGCACACTGTGTTCCCGCTCGGAGACTACAAAGGGCCGAGCATGGATCGCGCCGGATCCCCGGCTCGGCCGTCCGGACACAGCCTCCGGCTCGGCGACCGGCACGCCTGGGACATCTCCGCATAACACCTCAGTCCCGACCAGGCCCGTGATGGAGCCGCACCAGCCTGGCGTCGCGCACCTGCCACGTCCATGAGCAGCGGAAACACCATGCAAGTCAACACTGCCCAAGTCGGAACTTGACCAACTCGCCTACGTGGACAGCAAACTCGCCTACGCGAATGGCCAACACGCCTACGTGGCGGGCAAACACGCCGTCAGATCAGGGCGCGGATGGCGTTCTCGAATCCGGTGACGTGCCGCAGGGCCAGGTCGGCGGCGGCCCCGGCGTCGCCGTCGATGATCTTCGTCAGCAGCGGGACGTGCTCGCCGACGTGGCCGGCGACCCCGGACAACCGGGGCAGGAAGACGCCCCAGATCCGGGTGGCCAGGTTGTCGTAGGTGAGCAGGGTGTCCTCGAGGAAGGGATTGTGCACGCAGCGGTAGATGGCGCGATGCGCGGCGAGGTCCATCTTGAGCAGTTCGGTGGTGTTCTCCATCTCCTCCGCCCGCGCCAGCCGGTCGCGTAGCTTCGCGAGCGTGTCCCGGTCGGCCTCGGTGGCCCGCTCGGCGGCCGCGGCGGTGGCCATCGGCTCGAGGGTACGGCGCACCTCGGAGATATAGGCGAGGTCGGAGATGTTGACATCGGTGGCGAAGGTGCCGCGCCGGGGGAAGGCGACCACGAGCCGTTCCTTCGCCAACCGCTTCAGTGCCTCCCGAACGGGGGTTCGCCCGACCTCCAGCTCGCCGCTCAGCCGCTCCTCGTTGATCGGGCTTCCCGGCGGGATCTCCAGCATCACCAGGCGGTCGCGAATGGCGAGGTAGGCCTGCTCCGCCAACGAGGTTCCGGACCCGAAGGTCGCCGTGTTGACCGGTGCTCTCACCGGGCTTACTCTACACTACGACTGATATATCAGTAGTTGACTAGAGGTACACCATGACCGTGGCACCCACCTCAGACGCAGTCGCCCCCGGTTCGCGACTGCCGGAACACCCCGACTTCCTCTGGAACAACCCCGAACCCGCGCGCGGCTACGACGTCCTCGTCGTGGGTGGCGGCGGGCACGGCCTCGCCACCGCCTACCACCTCGCCCGCACGCAGGGCGTCAGCAACGTGGCCGTGCTGGAGAAGGGCTGGCTGGCCGGCGGGAACATGGCCCGCAACACCACGATCATCCGGTCCAACTACCTGTGGGACGAAAGCGCCCGGATCTACGAGCACGCGCTGACACTCTGGGAGAACCTGGAGAACGAGCTGGACTATCCCGTCCTGTTCGACCAGCGTGGCGTGCTGAACCTGGCACACAGCCTGCAGGACGTGCGGGACAGCGTGCGGCGGGTGAACGCCAACCGGCTGAACGGGATCGACGCGGAATGGCTGGAACCCGCCGAGGTCAAGGACGTCTGCCCGATCCTGAACGTCTCCCCCGACATCCGGTACCCGGTACTCGGCGCCAGTTACCAGCCACGGGCGGGCATCGCCAAGCACGACCACGTCGCCTGGGGCTACGCCCGTGCCGCGGCGGGCCTCGGCGTGGACCTCATCCAGAACTGCGAGGTCACCGGCATCCGAACCAGCGGTGGCCGGGTGACCGGGGTCCGCACCACCCGGGGGGACATCGCCGCGGGCAAGGTCGCGCTCTGCGCGGCGGGCCACTCCTCCGTGCTGGCCGGCATGGTCGGGCTACGGCTTCCGGTCGCCTCGCACCCGCTGCAGGCGATGGTCTCCGAACTACTCGAGCCGGTGCACCCGACGGTGGTCATGTCCAATGCGGTGCACGTCTACGTATCCCAGGCACACAAGGGCGAACTCGTGCTCGGTGCCGGGATCGACAGCTACAACGGGTACGGGCAGCGTGGGTCCTTCCACGTGATCGAGCGCCAGCTGACGGCCGCGCTCGAACTGTTCCCGATCTTCGCGCGGGCGCATCTGCTGCGCACCTGGGCGGGCATCGTGGACGTCAGCCCGGACGCCTCGCCGATCATCGGGCGCACCCCGATCGCGGGGCTGTACCTCAACTGCGGGTGGGGCACCGGGGGCTTCAAGGTCACCCCCGGCCTCGGCGACTGCTTCGCGCACACCGTCGCGCGGGACGAGCCTCACCCGTTCGTCGAGCCGTTCGGCCTCGAGCGGTTCACCACCGGCGCCCTCGTCGACGAGCACGGCGCCGCTGCCGTAGCCCACTGAGCGGCCCCGAGGAGCCGATATGCAGCTCATCCCCTGCCCCTGGTGCGGGCCACGCGAGGAAGTCGAGTTCCACTACGGCGGGCAGGCGCATCTGTCCTACCCCACCGATCCGGCCGCCCTGTCCGATGCGGACTGGGCGGAGTACGTCTTCTACCGGGACAACCCGGCGGGTCCGTTTCCGGAACGCTGGCAGCACTCGGCGGGCTGCCGCCGCTGGTTCAACGCCGTACGGGACACCAGGACCTACGAGTTCCAGGCCGGGCACCGCGCCGAGGACGACCGGCAGGTGATCCCGTGAGCGAGCCGTTCCGCCTGCCCGCCGGTGGCCTGATCGACCGGCGTCGCACAGTGCACTTCACCTTCAACGGCCGCCCGTTCACCGGCCGCCCCGGCGACACCCTGGCCTCGGCGCTGCTGGCGAACGGCGTGCACCAGGTCGCGACCGGGGTCCGGTACGGCCGCCCGCGCGGGATCATGTCCGCGGGAGCGGAGGAACCCACCGCGCTGGTCCAGGTCGAGTACCCCTGTGCCGAGCCGATGCTGACCGCGACCACCGTGGAACTGACCGAAGGACTCGTCGCCCGCGGCCTGCCCGGCCGGGGCCATCTTCCGGACGCCCCGGACCCGGCGCGCTACGACGCCAAGCACCTGCACTGCACCGTCCTGGTGATCGGTGCCGGACCCGCCGGCCTGGCCGCCGCGCTGACCGCCGCCCGCAGCGGCGCCCGGGTCGTGCTGCTGGACGAGCAGAGCCGGGTGGGCGGGTCCCTGCTCGGCTCGGGCGAGTACTGCGAGCACGGACCGGCGACCGGATGGGCGCAGGAACTGCTCGCCGAGCTGCGCGAGCTGCCCGAGGTACAGGTGCTGCACCGGACGACCGCCTTCGGCGCCTACGACGACGGGTTCGTGCTCGCGCTGGAACGCCGGACCGACCACCTCGGCGCCGCCGCACCGGCCTCGGTGGCGCGGCACCGGGTCTGGCGGATCCGGGCGCAGCAAATCGTGCTGGCCACCGGCGCGCATGAGCGTCCGGTGGTGTTCGCGGGCAACGACCGGCCGGGGATCATGCTGGCCGGTGCCGCCCGGACCTACCTGCATCGCTACGGGGTGCTTCCCGGCAGGCGGGTCGTGGTGTTCACCACCAACGACAGTGCCTACCCCGCTGCCGTCGAGCTGGCCGAGGCCGGGGTGGACGTCCCGCTGCTCGCCGATACCCGCGAGGTTCCCCCAGCCGGGCTGGCCGCGGAATGTGCCGCGCGGGGGATCGAGGTACGGGCCGGACACGCGGTGACCGGCACCGAGGGCGGCGGCAGGCTCACCGATGTCCGCATCGCCCCGCTCCCCGGCACGAGCACCGCGGCTGCGGACACCGTCCCCTGCGACACCCTGCTGGTCTCCGGCGGCTGGAACCCGGTCGCGCACCTGTTCAGCCAGCGGGGCGGCGGGCTGCGGTACGCCCCCGAACTCGGGGCATACCTGCCGGCCGATCCGCCGCGGGGCATGGCGGTGGCGGGCGCGGCCACCGGCGAGTTCGATCTGACCGCCTGCGCAAGGCAGGGCCGGGAGGCCGGGCGCGCCGCCGCGATCGCGGCGGGGTTCGCCCCGGCGGCCAACCCCGCGCTCCCGGTCTCCGACGCGCGACCCGCGCAGCGGGTGCCCGACGTCAGGTGGCTGGTACCAGGCGGGGAAGCCGAGCAGCGGGACACCCGGTTCGTCGATCCGCAGCGGGACGTCACGGTGTCCGACATCCTGCGGGCCACCGGCGCCGGGATGCGCTCGCTGGAACACGTCAAGCGGTACACCACCCTCGGCACCGCGCACGACCAGGGCAAGACCTCCGGCATGGTGGCGGCGGGCATCCTCGCCGAGGCGCTGGGCACCGACCTGGCTTCGCAGCGGCCGACCACCTTCCGCCCGCCCTACGCGCCGGTGCCGTTCGCGGCGCTGGCCGGCCGGGACCGCGGTGAGCTGTACGACCCGGTCCGGGTCACCGCCGTACATCCCTGGCATGTGGCGCACGGAGCCGAGTTCGAGGATGTCGGGCAGTGGAAGCGGCCACGCTACTACCCGAGGGCGGGCGAGGACATGCACGCGGCCGTGCTGCGCGAGTGCCGCGCCGCACGCACCGGGATCGCGCTGATGGACGCCTCGACCCTCGGCAAGATCGACGTGCGTGGCCCGGACTCCGCCGCCTTCCTCGACCTGCTCTACACCAACATGATGAGCACGCTCAAGGTCGGCAGGATCCGTTACGGGGTCATGTGCGGGGTGGACGGCATGGTGCTGGACGACGGCACCGTGACCCGGCTCGCCGAGGACCACTTCCTCACCACCACCACGACCGGCAACGCGGCCACGGTCCTCGACTGGATGGAGGAATGGCTGCAGACCGAGTGGCCGCACCTGCGGGTGTTCCTCACCTCGGTCACCGACCACTGGGTCACCGTCCCGCTGGTGGGCCCCCGCTCCCGGGAGGTGCTGGCGGCGGTGGCCGACGGGCTGGACACCGGACCCGAGTTCGGCTTCATGACCTGGCGGGACGCCAGCGTGGCCGGGATACCCGCGCGGATCTGCCGGATCAGCTTCTCCGGCGAGCTCGCCTACGAGATCAACGTCAACGCATGGCACGGGCTCGCCCTGTGGGAAGCGCTGCTGGCCGCGGGCGAGCCGCACGGCATCACCCCGTACGGCACGGAGACCATGCACGTCCTGCGCGCCGAGAAGGGCTACCCGATCATCGGGCAGGACACCGACGGCACGGTCACCCCGCAGGATCTCGGGATGTCCTGGGCGGTGTCGAAGAAGAAGCCGGACTTCGTCGGCAAGCGATCCTTCGCCCGGCAGGAGAACCTCCGCCCGGACCGCAAGCAGCTCGTCGGCCTGCTGCCGGTGCGACCCGAGACGGTGCTGCCGGAAGGCGCGCAGATCATCGAGACCGCGCACCCGCCCGCTCCCCCGGTGACCATGCTCGGCCACGTCACCTCCAGCTACGACAGCGCGGCGCTGGGCCGCGGCTTCGCGTTGGCGCTGCTGCGCGCCGGGCGCGAGCGGATCGGCCAGACCCTCTACGTCCCGGTCGGCGACCAGGTGGTCCCGGTGACCGTCGCCGAGTCCGTACTGTTCGACAAGGAAGGAGCTCGCCGTGACGGCTGACAGCGCGCTCAGGAGCGGAACCGGATACAGCCCCCTCGCGGGCTGGGCGAGCAGCCTCGGCCGGCTCGCCCCGGGGGTGCACGCACTCGAGCAGCCCATGCTCACCCAGCTCACCCTGCGGCTGGCCGGCCCCGGCGCCACGGCCACGGCGCGCGCCACCCTCGGTATCGACCTGCCGGAGAGGCCGTGCACCTTCACCCGTGGCCGCCTCGGGGAGGTGGAGGTGGAGGTGCTCTGGATGGCACCCGACGAGTACCTGGTTCTCACCCCGCCGGGCAGCGCCACGCTGGCGGAGACACTGCGCACCGCACTGGACGGCGCGGCGGCCGCGGTGGTCGACGTGTCGGCGCAACGCACCACCCTCGCCCTATCCGGCCCGCGGGTGCGCGACGTGCTGGCCCACGGGTGCGCGATCGACCTGCATCCCACGGCGGCGCCCACCGGGACCTGCGTGCAGACCCTGCTCGCCAGGGCGGGCGTCGTGCTGCTGGTGCGCGACGCCGAGCGGGCCGAGTTCGGCCTGCTGGTCCGTTCCTCCTTCGCCACCTACCTCGCGGCCTGGCTGGTCGACGCGAGCCTGGAGTACCGGGAGGATCAGCTCTCCCAGTAGCCCAGTTGGGCGGACAGCTCGCGGGCGGCCGAGGTCATCGAGCCGACGGCCTCCCGTACCCGCTTGCGGGTGAACCGGTACGCGGGTCCGGACGCGCTCAACGCCGCGACCACGTCGCCGTTCTGGTCGTGCACCGCCACCGCGGCCGCGTGCAATCCGAGCTCGAGTTCCTCATAGCTGGTGGCGTAGGCGTCCCGCACGATCAGCCCGAAGGAGGAACGGAGCTCGGCCGGGTCGGTGATCGTACGGGTGGTGTACTGCTCGAGGTCACCGGAGAGCAGGGCGTCCTGGTCGTCTCGAGGGGCGTGCGCCAGCAGGACCTTGCCGCTGGAGGTCGCGTGCAGGGGCGTGCGCTGGCCCACCCAGTTGTGTGTGGTCACCGAGGCGGTACCCCGCGTCTGGCTGATGTTGAGCGCCACGTCGTAGTCACGGATCGCGATGTTCACCGTCTCGCCCAATTCGGCTGCCAGAGATTCACAGAACGGTCTGCCCATGCGCGACAGATCCATTCGCTCGGTGGCCGCGCCGGCGAGGCGGACAATGCCGAACCCGATCGCGTATTTGCCGCGCTCGCCGAACTGTTCGACCAGACCGCGCGCCTCCAGCACGCTGACCAGCCGCGAAGCGGTCGACTTGTGCACCCCTAGCTCACCAGCGATTTCCGTGATGCCGGCCTCGCCGTTGCGGGCGAGCAGCTCGAGGACGGTCACCGCCCGATCCACGGATTGCACCAGCGCGCCAGGACCCTTGCCTTGTGCCTGCGCTGCGTTTGCCACCACTGAACCGTATCTGCTCGGGGCCGGGAATAGCCGCACCGGCCGGGCGATCTCGGTGACGTTCCTACCACCATCAGGTCACATTTGTTGCGCATTCCAGGACACGTTTCTGATTACGCAACGCAGCCAGTGCGCACTCGGGTGGCCCTCGGTGCCGCCGGCACGCCGCTGACCACCTACTCAACGGTAGAAAAGCCGGGAAAAATTCGTCCTTCGTGTGGCTTGACGCACACCCGGGATAAGGCGCACTGTTGCGTTATGCGCAGTGAGTTGTTCTAGACGCAACAAGGCGGCGGCTATGGACTCGGCTTTGGACTCCACGGACTCCAGTACCCACACCCTCGTCATCGGTGCCGGCATCGTCGGATGCAGCACCGCCTACCACCTCGCCCAACTCGGCATGACCGACGTGACGGTCGTCGAGCAGGGGCCGCTGTTCGCCACCGGCGGGTCGAGTTCGCACGCCCCCGGGCTGGTCTTCCAGACCTCGCCCTCGCAGTTGCTGACCCAGCTGGCCGACTACACCGTGCGGCGCTACGCCGCCGAAACCCTGGACGGGCTGCCCTGTTTCCACCAGGTCGGTGGGATCGAGGTGGCCACCACCCCGGAGCGCTGGGAGGAGCTCAAGCGCCGGCACGGCCTGGCGACCGCATGGGGCGTCGCGGGTGAGCTGATCGGTCCACGCGAGGCCCGCGAGGCCATCGACCTGCTCGACGAGGACCGGGTCTACGGCGGCCTGCACGTGCCGAGCGACGGGGTCGCCAAACCGGTCCGGGCGGCCGAGGCCATGGCCCGCGAGGCCCAGCGCCGCGGGGTGCGGTTCCTCGGCAACACCGAGGTCACCGGGTTCGACCTCGCCGGGGGCCACATCCGCGCGGTGCACACCTCGCGCGGCACCATCGCCGTGCGGCGAGTGCTGTGCTGCGCCGGCATCTGGGGCCCGCGGATCGGGGCGATGGCCGGCGTGTCGATCCCGGTGCTGCCGCTGGCGCACCAGTACGCGGTGACCTCCCCGGTGCCCGGCCTGCCCCCGGACGGCACCGAGGTCGGCGAGCCGATCCTCCGCCACCAGGACAGCTCGATGTACTTCCGGCGGATCCACGACCGCTACGGGGTCGGCTCCTACCAGCACCGGGTGATCCCGGTGGGCCAGGAGGACATCCTGGCGACGGCCGCGCAGGGCAACGGGGCCGAGGCCCCTTCGGAGGGCGGCGGCTGGAAGGGCATGGCCTCGGTGCACGGGTTCACCCCGAGGGACTTCGCCAAGCCGTGGTCGGACGCCCGCGCGCTGCTGCCCCGGCTGGGCGGCGCCGAGGTCTCCGAGGGCATGAACGGGCTGTTCCTGTTCACCTCGGACGGCATGCCGGTGCTCGGACCGTCGGCCGAGGTGGAGAACTTCTGGCTCGGCGAGGCGGTGTGGATCACGCACGCCGGTGGGGTCGGGCTGGCGCTGGCCGAGTGGATGACCGGCGGGGCGCCGAGCTTCGACCTGCGTGCCGCGGACGTGCGCCGGTTCGAGAGCTTCGCGCACAGCCCGGTGTACGTGCGGGAGCGGGCCGCGCAGAACTTCCGCGAGGTGTACGACATCATCCACCCGCAGCAGCCCTCCGAGCGGGCGAGGCCACTGCGCACCAGCCCGTTCTACGGCAGGCAGCGCGAGCTGGGCGCCTTCTTCCTCGAGGCGAACGGCTGGGAGCGGCCGCACTGGTACGAGTCCAACGCGGCCGAGGTGGCAGGCAGGGACATCGCCCGCCCGGGGCCGTGGGCCGGCCGCTACTTCTCCCCCATCATCGGCGCCGAGCACCGGGCCACCAGGGAGCGGGTGGGGCTGTACGACATGACCTCACTCACCAGGGCCGAGGTCAGCGGCCGCGGTGCGCTGTCCCTGCTGCAGCGCCTCACCACCGGCAACCTGGACCGCCCGCCCGGCTACGTGACCTACACGCTGATGCTGGACACCCACGGCGGGGTCCGCGCGGACATCACGGTGGCCCGGCTGTCCGGAGACACCTTCCAGGTGGGGCTGAACGGGCAGCGGGACGTCGCCTGGCTACGCGCCCACGCGGACGAGACCACCTGGGTGCGGGACATCACCGGCGGCACCTGCGGGATCGGCCTGTGGGGACCACGGGCGCGCGACGTGCTCGCCCCGCTGGCCAGTACCGACGTCTCGCACGAGAGCTTCCGCTTCTTCCGCGCCAAGCGCTGCTATGTCGGCGAGGTCCCGGTGACCGCGCTCCGGCTGTCCTATGTGGGCGAGCTCGGCTGGGAGCTGTACACCTCGGCCGAGTACGGCCTGCGGCTGTGGGACCTGCTCAGCACCGCGGGCGCCGAGCACGGGATCATCCCCGCCGGCCGGGGCGCGTTCAACGGCCTACGCCTCGAGAAGGGCTACCGCGCCTGGGGGGCGGACATGTGGAGCTCGCACGACCCGGACGAGGCGGGGCTGAGCTTCGCCGTCAAGCCGGACAAGGGCGAGTTCATCGGCCGCGACGCGCTGCTGCGTCGCAGGGAACGACCGGTGCGCAGGCGCCTGTGCTGCCTGCGCATCGACGACGGCACGGTGTTGATGGGTGCGGAACCGGTGTTCCCCGCCGGCTCCACACCCGGGGGTGGCTCGGCCGGTTTCACCACGAGTACCGGCTACGGCCACAGCGTCGGCGCGAGCCTTGCCTACGCCTGGCTCCCGTCGGAGCTCTCCGAGGAGGGCACCTCGCTGGAGGTGGCCTACTTCGACCGGCGACATCCGGCCACGGTCGTCGCCGACCCCGTCCTGGACCCCGAGATGAAACGGATGCGCTGCTAGCCGTAGTGCCCGAGAGCGCCTGATCGTCCTCCACTTTCCCGGCCCGTGCCCGCGCAAGGCACGGGCACGGGGCGTGCTACCCGAGAACACCGAGTCGGACTCCACATCGGACTTCACAAGGAGCTGTGACCATGGCTGTCAACCCCGAACCCGGAGTACTGCAGTACCCGAGAATCCGCAAGTCCCCCTTCTTCTACGCCTCGCGCCGGCACGGCGTCGGGCTGTACAGCGTGTACAACCACACCTACCACGCCCGGCACTACGGGGACCCGGTCGGCGAGTACTGGCACCTGCTGGAGGGCGTCACCCTCTGGGACGTGGGCGTGGAGCGCCAGGTGGAGATCACCGGGCCGGACGCGTTCGAGTTCACCAACATGCTGGTGCCGCGCGACCTGAACAAGTGCAAGGTCGGCCAGTGCAAGTACGTGTTCATCACCGCCGAGGACGGCGGGATCATCAACGACCCGGTGCTGCTGCGGCTGGGCGAGAACCACTTCTGGCTCTCGCTCGCCGACAGTGACGTGCTGCTGTGGGCCAAGGGGCTCGCCTACAGCCTCGGGATGAACGTGCAGATCAGCGAGCCGGACGTGGGTCCGGTGCAGGTGCAGGGGCCGAAGTCCCGCGAGGTGATGATCGACCTGTTCGGCGAGTCCATTCTGGACGTCCCTTACTACTACACGGTGGAGCGGGAACTGGACGGCATGGACGTGGTGGTCTCCCGCACCGGGTTCACCGCCGAGCTCGGGTACGAGATCTACCTGCGCAACGCCAGCAGGGACGGCGTGCGGCTGTGGGACACCATCTGGCAGGCGGGCGAACCGCACGACCTGCGGGTGATCGGCCCGTGCCACATCCGGCGGATCGAGGCCGGGATGCTGTCCTGGGGCAACGACATCACCTACCACACCAACCCGTTCGAGGTCGGCTACGGCTTCGAGACCACCTGGATGGTCGATCTCGACCAGGAGGCGGACTTCATCGGCAAGGCCGCACTGCGGCGGGTGAAGAACGAGGGCATTTCCCGCAAGCTGGTCGGCGTGGAGATCGGTGGACCGGGCGTGGGCAGCTTCAACGACGGGTCGATGATCGACGTTTTCGACGTGCACGACCCGAACGGGCTGCGCATCGGTGAGGTCACCTCCGCCTGCTTCTCCCCCCGGCTGGAGAAGAACATCGGCTATGCCATGGTGCCCATCGCCTACCAGGAGTACGGGACCAGGCTGGTGGTCCACACCCAGCACGGCCCGCAGGACGCCGTGGTGGTGGAGAAGCCGTTCCTGGACCCGAAGAAGGCGACACCCAAGCGCCTCGAGCGTGCGGTGAGCGCGTAGGTGACCGGGTGTGATGCGCCGATGAACACCAACGACGCACTCCAGCGGAGCCTGGCCGGTGCCCGCTTCGAGGTGCTGCCGCTGCGCGGCGCCGCCGAGCGGGTCGAGCACCTTCCCGCGGGGACGACGGTCACCGTGACCTCGTCCCCCGCGAAAGGCATGACGGCCACGCTGGAGCTCGCCGAACGGCTACGGGGGGCGGGCTACCACGCCGTGCCACACCTGGCGGCCAGGTCGATCCTCGACCCGGCCCACCTGAAGGACCTACTCGACCGGATGGCGGACACCGGGCTGTCCGAGGCGTTCGTGATCGCCGGCGACTCCCCCACGCCGGCGGGGGAGTTCACCGACTCGCTCGGGCTGCTGCGAGCCATGGCGGAGCTGGGCCGCCGGCCCGCGCGGATCGGCGTCGGCGGTTACCCGGAGCGGCACGCGTTCATCCCGGACGCGGACGTCACCGCCGCGCTGGCCGCCAAGGCGGCTCATGCCGACTACCTCGTGTCACAGATCTGCTTCGACTCGGTGGTCACCGCGTCCTGGGTGCAGGATCTGCGGGCACGCGGCATCGAGCTGCCGATCCACCTCGGCATACCGGGTGTCGTCGACGGAACCAAGCTGATGCGGATCTCGATGAAGATCGGGATCGGGGAGTCCCTGCGGTTCCTGCGCAAGCAGCACGGGATGGTCGGCAAGCTGCTCACCCGCTACACCCCGGAAGGCCTCTGCCGGGAGCTGGCCCCGGTGGTCGCCGACCCGGCTTACGGGATCGCGGGCTGGCACTTCTTCACCTTCAACGAGATCGCGCGAACCCGGCGGTTTCGGGACGAGCTTTCCGTTCGACTCCAGGAGGTTCCGGCGTAATGACCATGCCATCGGATCTGGACATCTCCCGATCCACCACGCTGAAACCGCTCGAGGAGATCGCCGGCGAGCTCGGGATCGGCGCGCACCTGCTCGAGCCGTACGGCCGGCACGTCGCGAAGATCCCGCTGGAGGCGCTCAGCGAGTTGCCTGCCGAGCCACGCGCGAAGTACGTCGTGGTCACCGCCATCACACCGACCCCGCTCGGCGAGGGTAAGACCACCACCACGGTCGGTCTCGGCCAGGCGCTACGGCACCTCGGTCAGCGCTCGGCCATCGCGATCCGGCAGCCGTCCATGGGTCCCACCTTCGGCATCAAGGGCGGGGCGGCCGGCGGCGGGTACAGCCAGGTCGTGCCCATGGAGTCGCTCAACCTGCACCTCACCGGGGACATGCACGCGGTGACCGCGGCGCACAACCTGCTGGCCGCGGTGGTGGACAACCACCTGCACAAGGGCAACAAGCTGGGCATCGATCCGCACCGGGTGACCTGGCGCCGGGTGCTGGACGTGAACGACAGGGACCTGCGCAACGTGATCACCGGCCTCGGCACGAGGGCGGACGGGCAGCCCCGCCAGTCCGGCTTCGACATCACCGCGGCCAGCGAGGTGATGGCGGTGCTGGCGCTGTCCACCTCGCTGCACGATATGCGGGCCAGGTTGGGCCGCATCGTGGTCGGCTACACCCGCTCGGGTTCCCCGGTGACCGCGGAGGAGCTCGGGGTGGCCGGCGCGATGACGGTGATCATGCGGGAGGCCATCAAGCCGAACCTGATGCAGACCACCGAGAACACCCCGGTGCTGGTGCACGCCGGTCCCTTCGGCAACATCGCGCACGGCAACTCGTCCATTGTGGCCGATCAAATCGCGACGCGGGCCGCGGATATCGTGGTCACCGAGGCCGGGTTCGGCGCGGACATGGGCGCCGAGCGGTTCTTCAACATCAAGTGCCGCAACTCCGGGCTGGCCCCGGACGCCGCGGTGCTGGTGGCCACCGTGCGCGCACTCAAGGCCCATTCCGGCCGCTACAAGGTGGTCGCCGGGAAACCGCTGCCCGAGCGGCTGCTCGCGGAGAACCCGGAGGACGTGCTCGCCGGGGCGGCCAACCTGCGCAAGCAGATCGAGAACATCCGGCTGCACGGGGTCTCCCCGGTGGTCGCGATCAACGCCTTCCCTACCGATCATCCCAGCGAGCACGAGGCGATCCGTGAGTTCGCCGAGGCCGAGGGGGCGCGGGTCGCGGTCAGCAACCACTTCGGCGAGGGCGGCAAGGGCGCGCTCGACCTGGCGGAGGCGGTACTGGAAGCGGCGAAGGAGCCCCGCCTGTTCCGGCCGCTGTACCCGGACGAGATGGACCTGCGCACGAAGATCGAGACGGTCGCCACCCAGGTGTACGGCGCGGCCGGGGTGTCCTTCCAGCCCGCCGCGGCGCGGGCCCTCGCCGACTACGAGGCCTGCGGGTTCGGGCGGCTGCCGGTGTGCATCGCCAAGACGCATCTCTCGCTGAGTTCCGATCCCGCGCTGGTCGGCGCGCCGACCGGCTGGACGCTACCGGTACGCGAGGTCAGGGCCTCGGCGGGAGCCGGGTTCGTGTACCCGATCTGCGGGGATATGCGGACCATGCCGGGCCTGGGCTCCTCGCCCGCGGCCGAACACATCGACATCGACGCGCACGGTCAGGTGGTGGGGCTGAGTTGAGCACACTCGATCGTCCCTTGCGGGACTACCTCGCCGAGGTCGCCGCACCGACGCCGTCCAGCACGGGTGGCAGCGTCTGCGCGATGACGGTGGCGGCCGCGGCCGGCCTGGTCGCCATGTCCGCCGGGGTGTCCCGCACCCTGGACGACTCCCAGGACCTCGCCAAGCTGGCGAACGCCCTGCACGAGCGTGCGGCCATGCTGATCGAGGCGGACACCAGGGCCTACCGCGCGGTGGGCGCGGCGCAACGGCTGGATCCGGACGGCCCGGAGCGCAGCACGGCGATTCGGGACGCGCTGGTGGCGGCCGCCCAGCCGCCGCTGCGCGTCGCGCACCTCGCCACCGAGGTGGCGTCCCTCGCGGCGCTACTCGTGGCCCAGGGCAACCCGGTGGTCCGGGCGGACGCGATCACCGCGGCCAACCTCGCCGCCTCCGCCGCGCGCAGCGCCGCCGTACTGGTGCGCACCAACCTGCGCGCGGCGGGACTGGACGACGGCGCGTCCGCGGAAGCGGAGGCGGCGGCCACCTCCGCGGAACGCTCCGCGCACCTGGTCCAGTCCTGCCCCATCGGCTGACGGGAACGGCAAACGCATGCGCGTGAGCAGCAAACACGCGCGCGTGGGGGGCCAACGCATGCGTGTGCATGTGTTGGCCCCCCACATCCACGTTGGCCGTTCACAGCGGCGAGCGGTGGCAACCTCCGGCCGCGCCGAACCGTCTCCTCAGCAGCGGGGGCTACCGAGAGGCATACTCCGGCAGCGTGAGGGGAGATGAACGTGCGAAGAATCGGATCGAGATCGTTGTTCCTGGTGCTGGCCCTTGTGGTGAGCACGGGCCTGGCCACGGGTCCGGCTTCGGCCGGCGAGACACCGGCCACCCAGGAAAACGGGCACGCCCGGGTGCTGGGCCCGGACGGGTACAAGTCGCTGAAACTGGGCATGTCCGAACAGGACGCGGTGGCCACCGGGCTGCTGACCGGCGGCGAGAACCACGGCGAGTGCAGCTACTACCATTTCGTGCCCGGTGAGGGGACGATGCCGCGAAGCAGCGGGATATTCATCTCCGAGACCGACGGGGTGTACGTCATCGGCGGCACGAGCAAGATGCGCACCCCGGAACTCATCCGGCGCGGTCACAGCTTCCAGCGGTTGCTGGCGGCGTACCCTTACCTGGAGCAGGACAGCGTGTTCGACTTCCTCTACACGACCCCGGTTCCCGGCAACCCGGAGGCGGGCTACCGGTTCGTCGTCCACGGCGGCGAGGTCCAGGACTTCGCGCTGGAACTGCTCGGCAAGGGCTGCTGAGCCGGAGCGGTCACCCCGGCCGCTCCGCGGGCGCCCGGACTCGCCTGCTGATCAGGTAACCGAAGGCGCCCGCGGTGCCGAACATGACCACCCCGTACACCGCGGCCGGGATCGCGATCCGCGGGTTGTTCAGCAACACCGGGCTGAGCGCCACGGTGATCGCCAGCACGCTGTTGTGGATGCCGATCTCCATCGCCGCCGCGATCGACTGGCGCACGCCGACCCGGAACAGGCGTGGCGCGAGATACCCCACCGCGATGGAGAGCCCGCTGAACAGCACCGCGGCCACCCCGACGTCGGCGAGGTACCCGGCGATGTTGGCGCGCTCCTGGAACACCGCGGCCGCGATGGTGGCGACCAGGAAGATCACCGACAGGAGCTTGACCGGCCGCCCCGCCCTGGCAGCAAGGCCCGGCGCCTTGCTGCGGGCGAGGAGGCCCAGTACGACCGGGATCAGCACGATCGCGAACACCTGGAGCGTCTTGCCGAACTGCAACCCGATGGCGGCGCCGTCCCCGAGGAAGTAGTCCAGGGACAGGTTCACCACCACCGGAAGGGTGACCACCGCGAGCACCGAGTTGACCGCGGTCAGGGTGATGTTCAGCGCGACGTCCCCGTGCGCGAGATGACTGAACAGGTTGGCCGTCGTCCCGCCCGGCGAGGCCGCGAGCAGCATCATCCCGACCGCGAGCTCCGGCGCCAGCCCGAGCAGGTGCACCAGGCCGAAGCAGGCGGCGGGCAGCAGGACGATCTGGCAGCCCAGCGCCACCAGCACCGCCCGCGGATACGCCAGCACCCTCGCGAAGTCCTTGACGGTGAGCGAGAGCCCGAGCCCGAACATGATCACGGCGAGCGCGACCGGCAGCAACACGGTGGTGGCGATCGAGGATTCCACGGGTGACCTCCCGGGCGGGCCGGATCCTGCGGATCAGCCTGGCACCGCGGCGGGCGCCGGTCCAGCCCGGGCCGGTGGGCGCGGTGCTCAGCCGGGTTGGCCGGCCTCCACCGCCATGATCGCCTCCCGCACAGCCGCGGTGAATCGCCAGAACACCGCGGTGGTGGTGTGCTTGCGCCGGGAGCTGCTGTAGGTGCCGAACATCGACCTGCGCAACGGCGTGCTGAGCTCGAGCTGCCCGCCCATCCGGAGCAGGGTGCGATTCACGATGTTCTGTGCTGACCGGCCACCGAGTTCGGGGTAGCCGGCCGCGTCGCGGGCGTCGAACCCGGCGGCACGCAGCCGCTCCAGCAGCGATCGCTTCATCGGGTTCGGCTGGTCGGCGGCGCCGCCGACCAGCACCGCCTCACTGCCCGGCGGCTCGTCGATGGCCGCGGGGGTGCAGCCGTGCAGGCTGACCGCGTTCAGTGCCCCACCGCACCAGGACAGGGCGACCGGATCATCGCAGTGGGTGCTGGTGACGTGGAGCTCGCCGTTGTCGTCGTCCCGCACGCCCTCGAACATCCAGTAATCGTGCACCGGTCCGGCGGCCGGCCACGGCTCGAGGCTCGCGGGGTGGTACCCGGCGATCCCGAGGCACAGTTCGGAGGTGCCGCCCTCGATCCCACCACCGTGCGCGGCGATGACCACGGTCTTCGGTACCGGGCCGGCGTCGGGCTCGCTGTCGTCCCGGATCGCGTGCCTGCGGTAGCGACGGGCGTAGTCGACGCCCTCGACCAGGTTCGGATCGGCGTAGAGCTCGGTGTTCGAACCGTAGCGATCCTCGGCGGTGGTCGGCTGGGCCCGCGCCGCCGGCGGCCCACCGAACAGCAGCGGCACACCGGTGATCATCCCGAGCAGGGTCCTGCGATCGGCTTCCACAGTCAACCAGTAAACCCTCCGCTGGGAGTTCGGGGGAAGTTCATCCGAACAGCGGGTGTGACGTTCACGTACTTTATGTATCACTGCGGGACGTGACTCCCACCATGTCGTTCGACCGACGTACCTTTCTCCGTACCTCCGCCATCGCGGGCGGGGCCCTGCTCGTGCCGGCGGCCCTGGCCGGCCCGGTGAACGCCGCCGCGCCCCAGTTCGCGCACGGTGTCGCCTCCGGCGATCCACTCCCGGACAACGTCCTGCTCTGGACCCGGGTCACGCCCACCCCCGACGCCACACCCGGTTCGGGTGCGGGGCCCACCGTCGAGCTGGGCTGGGAGGTGGCCACCGACCCCGGCTTCGGCACCGTGGTCGCCTCCGGTACCACGACCACCGGACCGGAACGCGACCACACCGTGAAGGTGGCGGCAGGCGGGCTCCGGCCGGGTACCGAGTACCACTACCGCTTCACCTTCGACGGAGTGCGATCCCCCGCCGGCCGCACCCGCACCGCGCCGGCCACCGAAGCCGACGTGGCCAGGTTGCGGCTCGGGCTGGTCTCCTGCTCCAACTGGCAGGCCGGATACTTCTCCGCGTACCGGCACCTCGCCGCCCGCTCGGACCTGGACGGCGTGTTGCACGTCGGCGACTACCTCTACGAGTATCCGGTGGGTGGCTACGGGGCCCGCGGGGTCACCGTACGGCCGCATGAGCCCGCCACGGAGATCCTCGGCCTTGCCGACTACCGGCGCAGGCACGCGCAGTACAAGAGCGACCCCGACCTGCAGGCGCTGCACCGTGCCGTGCCGTGGTTCATCACCTGGGACGACCACGAGTACGCCAACGACACCTGGTCCGGCGGCGCCGAGAACCATCAGCCGGACGAGGGGCCGTGGGCCGCGCGCAAGGCGGCCGCGCACCGGGCGTACTTCGAGTGGATGCCGGTGCGGATGGGTCCGGAAGGGCGGATCTACCGCCGCTTCCGCTGGGGCCGGCTCGCCGAACTGTCCCTTTTGGACCTGCGAAGCTACCGGTCGAAACAGACCACCCCGTCCTCCGGTGATCCCGGCGACCCGGACCGCACCATCACCGGGGACCCGCAGATGGCCTGGCTCACCTCGGGGCTGGCCGAAAGCGATGCGCGCTGGAAGCTGGTCGGCAACTCAGTGATGATCACACCGATCTCGCTGAGCAATATCGAGGCCCGGTTCCTCGAAGCGCTCGGCGAGTTGATCGGCCTTCCGGTCGGCAGCGTGGCGGCCAACGCCGACGCCTGGGACGGCTACACCGCCGACCGGCAGGAACTGCTCGGGCAGCTGGCGGACAACCGGGTAACCAACACGGTGTTCCTCACCGGCGACATCCACTCCTCCTGGGCCGCGGACATACCGCTGGACCGCTCGAGCTACTGGTGGAACCGCAACAGCGCGGCGACCGAGTTCGTCACCACCTCCGTCACCAGCGACAACATCGACGACATCCTGAAGGTCGCGCCGCGCACGGTGTCCCCGCTCGCCGAGGCGGCCCTGCGCACCCGCAACTGGCACCTGGAGTATGTCGAGTTGGACTCGCACGGCTACTCGGTGGTGGATGTCGACCCTGACCGGGTGCAGGTGGACTGGTACTACCTGAACGACCGGCTCAGTCCCACGTCCGGAGTCCGTTACGGCAGGTCGATGGCCACCGCGAGCGGGTCACAGCGGGTGCGCGCGGCGGACGGCCCGGTAGGCTGACCGGCACCGAACAGGCAACGTTCATTCGTTATCTTCTCGCGACTTCATCGTGACCTCACGGCCGCTCCCCTAGGCTGGGCCTCATCGAGCCAAGGGAGGGTCGAACATGTCGTCACTGATCGGACACCAACCCTGCGCTTTCGCCGATGCCCGGCGGCACGGCCGGGTCGGGGTCGTACACGTCAACGGTGACATCGACCTTGCGACCGCCGATACCGTCCGCCGGGCCATCGGAGGCGAGCTGGCCACGGACCCTGCCGCGTTGGTCATCGACCTGTCCAGCGTCGAGTTCTTCGGCTCCACCGGCCTTTCGATCCTCGCCGACACCAGGGACGCGACCCGAGGGCGGGTACGGCTGGGCGTCGTGGCGACCCAGCACGCCGTGCTGCGCCCGCTACGGCTGTTCGGGTTCTGCGACAGCATCCCGGTGCACACCTCGTTGCGGGAGGCGTTGGAGCAGGCGCGCCGGTTCGACTGACCGGCGCGCGAAGGCGGTCGCCAGGGCCCTGCCCGCTCAGTCGTTCTCGTCGACGAACGCCACCATGATCGACATGGCGTCGTCCTGCGGATAACTCGAGTGATACACGCTGTGCAGGCCGAGCCGCTCACCCTCCCGTACCGACCCGAGATCCGGACCGAGGCAGGTACTCATCGACTCGATGTGCCCTTCGTACTCCGGGATGGAACCGTAGCCGGCCCGGGACGAACAGATCTCCTCTTCAGTATCCAAATTAGACAATGTGATCGACTCGCCGCCGTCGTGGATGTGGCCGCCCGCGCCTTTGAATGTGCCTTCGATCGTGGACGTCCATTCCCACCTGGTGTTCGACTCCCCTTCCGGAACACTGTGCTCGGAAAGGCGGCAGTTGTCGGCGTCCAGCCAGACGGGTGTGACCTCATCCATCCCGGGAGTGCCGGCCGGAACGTGCGTCATGGTCACCTCGAAGAACACCCGCTGTTCCTCGGGTTTCATATTCATCAGCTCGAGCGCCACGTAGGTAAGCGGCAGGAAGCCGTACCGCACGCCGTAGCCATCCGGTAGGGCGCCACCGGTGCGTTCGTTGCCCGTGGCGAAGATCCGGCGCCCGGCGAGACCCACCCAGCCGTCCTGGCAGGTGACATCCGATCTGGACCTGTCGAAGAAGACCGCATGGTGCAGCATCGCTCCACTGTGGTAGTTCGCCGAACTCCCGTCGGCGTAGCTGAGGTCTGGCTGGATTCCGGTGATGTAGCAGTTCACGCAGGGCGGCAACAGCAACGCCAGTGCCCGCGTGTGCGTGCCGTGCATGGGCTCGTCCGGCCCGTGCGTCGGTCTGACGCCGTGGTCGTGTCCGCCACCTTCGTGCGGTTTCATGGTCAACGGCCCGATCCGTACCGTGGTCCGTTCGGAGCCGTCCGGCAGGCTCTGCCTGTGCACGATCCGCGGCTCACCGGAAACCACCTCCGTCCCGTTCCGTTGGTCCCGCGGCGAATCGGCTCCGGCCGCGCTCGGCACGACCAGCACGAACGTTCCCACCAGCAGCGCGGCGAACGCCGCACGGGCACGATTTCGAGAATGCGTTACTCCGCGCACCCGAAACTCCTTTCCGGAGAGCAATGAACGCGTCGGGAACGAAATTACTACCGAGATACGCGACTCCACAGCGGAAGCTGACGTGAACCGGTCAAGTAGCACGAATACTCGTGCTCTCGCCCACCGGCCTGTCACGGCCGATACAGACACGCTGCCCGCCGAGCGCACACCCGTCGCTGGTGTCATCCGGGGTGACATTTGCCGTTCGAGCGTTCATCGCCGTCCATAAAATGATCTTTCTCTTGTTCCCAACCGCTGTTCCTGGCCGGTGCTGACCACCGGACACGGTGCGGCCTGAGCCTTACCCTTCCGGAAGATGTCACGTACCGGTGAGTGCCCGGCACTCAAGTTCGGACGAATCTGCGGAGTTTTGACCTCAATCCGTTGACAATTTAGCCTGTTCGGCAAGTCCTGCACGAGGAGTGGATTCCGGCCGGCGCAAGGGAGCGGCATCATGCAGGTGTCCGGAAGATCTCTTGCCAACCAACCGTGGCGGGACCTGCCCGTCGAGGTCGCGACCGTGCTGCGGCCACGGTTGGACGGCATCGCGCTGGAAATGATTGAGGTGATTCGGCAGCAGGTTCGAGGCTATCGCAGGCCGTTGGACTCCGCGTTCGGCCGCGACCTGGTCGCGGCCGTGCGTAGGGCCCTGCACCAGTTCGTGGAGCTCATCGAGAACCCGGACGGCTCGCAACGGGACAATGTGGTGTTCTTCCGCGGCCTTGGCAGGACGGAGTTCCGCGTCGGCCGCAGCATGGACCTGTTGCAGGCCGCCTACCGGGTGGGTGCGCGGGTGGCCTGCCATCGCTATGTCGAGATCGCCCGCGCCGCCGCGC
The DNA here is from genome assembly GCF_006715045.1 of Amycolatopsis cihanbeyliensis. GTDB lineage: Bacteria > Actinomycetota > Actinomycetes > Mycobacteriales > Pseudonocardiaceae > Amycolatopsis > Amycolatopsis cihanbeyliensis. Next base: position 1,260,919 of record NZ_VFML01000001.1, read on the forward strand.
TGCCCACGGACACCGTGTTGTCGTTGAGCGAGGCGGTACTGGCGCACATCAACGCGCTGGCCGAGGAGTCGGTGCGGGGCTTCGCCGACGCGGAGTCGCAGAGCTCGGGTCAGCGTTCCCGACAGCGCCGGGCACTCGCCGAACGGCTGCTCGAGCGCGACCCCGATCCGGCCGCCTCGCTGGAACCACTCGCGGCGCAGGCCGAGTGGGCACTGCCGACCAGCATCGCCTGTTTGACCACCAGGAAACCAAGCAATGGCGACTCCGGCGTCCTCGCCGAGCTTGACGACTCGGTGCTGGTACTGCCCCGTGGCAGCGAGTTGCACCTGCTGCTGCCGGACCCGGACGCCAACGGCACACTCGGCGAGGTGGAGGCGGCGCTGCGCGGCCGGACCACCGTACTCGGCCCGACGGTGCCGCTGCGCAAGGCGTGGTTGTCGATGAACTGCGCCCGGCTGGTGCTCCGACTCGCCAACCGGGGGCTCGCCGACCTGGCCGGTCTTGTACCCGCCACCGAGCATCTCGGCAACGCCGTGTTGTTGCTGGCCAATGACCAGATCAGCGACGTACTGTCCGAACACGCGCTCGGTAGCCTGACCGCCCTTGCCTCGGGGAAGGCACAGCGGCTCGAGGAAACCCTGGACGCGCTGTTGGCATCCTGGGGCCGCAGCGCTCCCGAGGTCGCCTCAACACTGGGGATTCACCCGCAAACAGCACGCAACCGGCTGCGCCAACTCGACGAACTGCTCGGTGACCGGCTTGCCGATCCCACGTTCCGGTTCGAGGCCGAGATCGTGCTCCGCACCCGCGCGCTACTGCGTTCCATGCAGGGCGAAAGCCCGACCGGAGCCAACTGACCAGCCTCCATCTCTTGCTAGAACGGTGGGGTGTCGTCTGGTTCTGGGGTGAGGGGTTCGTGGAGGGGTTGGGGTGGGTTGGTGTGGATGTCGCCGCCCCAGGGCGAGGGTGCGTTCGACCCGGTGCGGGGTCCACCGCACCCGCCCGGCCACTTCCTTCACCACCGATTCGCGCGCCCCACCTTCCTGGGCGAATCGGGTCAGTAGCATCACCCTCCACGCTTCGGCCCGAGCGATCACCCGCTCGTTGGCTTCTAAGTCCCCGGGGGGGTTCTGTCGTCGTCCGGGGGATCCGTATGTGGATCGGAACGGTATCTTTCCACGCCCTCAATGATATCGAAATCCCCGACAGAATGTGGTGGAGACGGCAATACTGGTTGGTTTTCACCCGAATGTGTGTTCGAAATGACCGGGGTGGTCGGCGCGGCGGGGAGTCTCGTTCCGTGGGGTGCTGGCGCTGGCGAACAGGCCTGCCAGGGGTGATCCGGGGAGCGCCAGTGCCTCACGGCGCGCCGAAGGCGTGCCCGAAACGACACCACAACCGCCCCCGCCACCCGCCACCTCAACCGACACCCCGCGAACGGCAAACTCGCCTACATGAATGGCAAACACGGTTACGTGAGCAGCAAACTCGTGCGCGGGAATGGCCAACGCGTGCGCGTGGGCGGCAAACACGGTGGGCGGTAGTGGGGAGGTGAGCGGCGTACGCGCGCGACCGCCTGGGCTACCGGTCGGTCGCGCGCAGTTCCGCCTCCGCGCGCAGCGCGCGCCGATCGACCTTCCCCGCCGCCCCCAACGGCAACGCGGGCAGCAGGAGCAGTTTCTCCGGGAACTTGCGCTGCTCGAGACCGGCGCGGCCGAGGTGGTCGGTGAGATCGGCTAGGGTCGGTGACCCGGTGCTGGCGACGCACGCACACAACCGCTCCCCCAGCACCGGGTCGCTGACCGGGACACAGGCCACGTCGGTGATCGCCGGATGGGTGATCAGCATGGCCTCCACCTCGGCGGGACTGAGGTTCATCCCGCCACGGATCACCACGTCCTTGAGCCTGCCCACCACGAGGAGGTAGCCCTCCGCGTCGATCAGGCCGAGGTCACCGGTGCGCACCCAGCCGCCGTCGATGCGGTAGCGCTGGTCGAGTTCGGGGGCGGCCACGTAGCACAGCGGGGTCATCGGGCCGCGCGCCACGATCTCGCCGATCTCACCGCGAGGCACCTCCCGCAGCTCGGTGTCCACGATCCGCACCTCGGCCACCGCGGGATTGGGCTGGCCGGCCGTGGTCGCACGCGGCGGCGGGTCGTCGAGCGCGGTGTGACAACTCACGCCGTCGGCCGAGCCGTACAGGTTGATCACCGGGCACCCCAGCGCGTTCCGGCCGCGCCGTACGGTCGGCTCGTCCAGCACCGAACCGCCGAGCACCACCGCATGCAGGCTGCTGGTGTCGGTACCGGCGAAGTCCGGGTGGTCCAACACCATCCGCAGCATGGTCGGCACACCGAGCAGGTGGGTGGGGCGCGCGCGGTGGATCAGCTCCAAGGTCGTGCCCGCGTCGAACCGCGGCTGCAACAGCAGGGTCCCACCGAAGGCGGCGAGCGTGACGGCGGTACCGCTGCTGCCGAAGGCCGAGGCCAGCGGAACCAGGAACAGGTTGCGCATCGGGGTGGAATCCCGGCGCAGCCCGGCCATCATGGCGCCGCGCCCGCCGGCCAGCGCGTTGTGCGAGTAGAGCACCATCTTCGGTTCCGCCTCGGAACCGGAGGTGACCAGGATCCTGGCCGGGCCGTCCGGGTCCGGCTGTGCGGGCCGGAAACCGTGCGTTCCCCCGGCGAGCAGGGCGTGCATCGGGACGCAGCCGCGTGGCGTTTCGGTACCGACCGCCACCACGGCACGCAACGTGGGCAGCTCGGTGGCGAGCGCGCGAATCCGTTCGGCGCACGGGAAGTCGCCGTACTCGGTCACGGTGATCACGGCCACGGCCTCGGACCGGGCGAGCAGGCTCGCCGCCTCCCGCTGGCCACGGCCGGCCGGGTAGGGCAACGCCACCGCACCCAGCGCGGCGATCGCGAGATCGGTGACACAAGCAAGCCGCCCGTTGGGCAGCTGCACCGCGACCACATCGCCGGGTCCGACACCGAGCCCGGCCAGCCCGGCGGCGAGGCCGCGCGCCATCTCGTCCAACTCCAGGTAGCTGACCTCGCCATCCGCGTCGATCACCGCGGGCCTGCCCGGTGCCGCCGCACACTGCTCGCTGAACAACGTGTACAGGTCGCGGTCCGGATAGTTGCCCGCCGCGGACCACGAGCGGCGTACCGAGGCCGGTACGAGGTCGGCGTACCGGCCGGTTCTCGGCTGCTCCGCGGTGGTCATGCGAACCTCCAGGGCGCGCGCAGTGCGGGGCAACCGTGCTCATCGCGGTCCAGCACCTCGCTCATCCGGGGATCAGCCGGCAGGTCCGCCAGATCGGTGGTGACGCCGACGCTGTGGCCGGATCCGTCATCCGGCCGGACGGCCCAGCCCTGGCCCACGGGCACGGGTTGCCGGAAACCCGGCGGTCCGGACCGGCCGGTGGCGGCACGCACCGTGCCCGCGGCGCCGAGCAGGCTGCTCTCCACCGCTACCCCGGTGCCGTGTTGCCGCCGCACCAACAGCCCGGCGAGGACCGCCTCGGCACCAAGCAGGCCACCGAGCACGTCGAGCACGGTCAGCAGGGACGGGGCGGGCGGCTGGTCCGGCGGCCCGACCAACTCGGCGAGCCCGGTGCGTGCCTGCACCATGAAGTCGGTGCCGGGCGGCAGGTCGGCCAGCTCCCGGCCGGCCCAGCCGGAGGTGTAGGCGTAGACCAACCCGGCGGGCAGGTCCGCCGCGCCGAGGCCGAGTTGCTCCGCCTTGCCCGGCGCCCAGTTGTGCAGGAACACATCGGACCGTGCCGCCAGCGCGTGTAACCGCTGCCGATCCTCGGGAGACTTGATATCGAGCTCCACCGCGTCCTTGCCCCGGTTCAGCGCGAGCCAGCGGGCCGAAAGGCCGCCGGTACAAGGCGGCATCCCCCGTAACGGATCGCCACCCGGCGGCTCGATCCGGGTCACCTCGGCACCGAGCAGCCGCAGCACATGCGCGGCGAGCGGGGCCTGGATCCGCCGCCCGGCCTCGAGCACCACGGTGCCCCGCAGCGGGTCGGTCCGCCCGCCGGGCACGCCGGCGCGGGGCAGGCCGCCCGCGGTCGGTTCGACCAGCCACGGGACATCCGGGGTCGCACCGAGCTCGGCCGCGTGCTCGGCGACCGAGTACAACCGGCACACCGACACCTCCGCCCGCGCGGCGGCCACGGTGAGCTCGGCGAAGGTCCGGCCCGCCGCCGCCTCGTGCAACGCGGGCGGCAGCGGGGCGGTGGCGGTGGCGTAGCGGAACTGGAACGGCCGCCAGCCGGCCCGGATGTCCGCGGTGTGCGCACCGAGTTCGGCCCAGAACCGGGCCCACGGCTCCGGCTGCAGGGCCTCCACCTCGAACCGCACCCCGTCGGCGCTGACGAACGGCGGCCCACCCGGCGAGAGCTCGACCACCTCGGGATCCTCGGCACCGGCCCCGGCGAGGTACTGGGAGATCGTGAGCAACGCGGCCTCGGCAAGGCTGGTACGCACCACCGTGGGACCGGCCTCCCCGGCGAGCATCCCGGCAAGCAACCCGGTCGTGCCGAGCACCCCGGCGGTAACCCCGCAGTAGTCGATCGCCAGGCCCCGCGGTGCGCCGTAACGGCGCCCGTGGACGTGCATCACCCCGCACACCGCCTGCGCCGTGGCCTCGTCCACGAGGCCCGGTTCCGCGACCGGACCCGCCTTGCCCACGACGAGCTCGCGGGGCGGGCCCTCCGGGGGGAGGAGCCGCACGGCGGCCTCGACATCGGCGGACGGGGGGTCCTCCCACCGCACCTCGGCTCCCAGCGCGGCGAGATGCTCGCCCAGCACGCGGGCGGCGGCACCGGCACCGGCGACGCCGGCCCGGGCACCCGTAAGAACCTGTGTTCGTGGGGCAATTACTGATTCACTACTCGCCATGCCTTGGCCTCCACCCAGGATCAAGACCACGTGTTGTGATCACAGAGTCGGCCCCACACTCGTTCGAGTTCCCCTAAAGGTGTGATTACGTCGTATGGAGGACAGCGAAAGTCTTCGCCGCAGGCTGCGCGACTTCGTGGACACCCGGGTCATCCCGGCGGAGGACGCGCTGGAAGACGGTGCCCGTGCCGAGGAAACGCGGTCCCGGCTGCGGGCGGCCGCGAAGGAGGCGGGCCTGTGGGCCCTGCCACTGCCCGCCGAGCCAGGTGCCGCGGGCCTGCCGCTGGCCGACTACCTCGGCCTCGCCGAGGACGAGGGCCGCAGTGACCACGGGCCGGAGGTGCTGGGCTCGGCGAGCCTGCTCAACGTCCGGATGCTGGCCACACACGCCGATCCCGCCCTGCGCGAGTGGATCCTGCCCGGGCTGGTGGACGGCGAACGACACATCGCCTACGCGATGACCGAGCCCGGGGTGGCCGGTTCCGACCCGCACGGCCTGCGCACCGAGGCGCGGCAGGGCGTGGACGGCGGGTGGACCATCACCGGGCGCAAGTGGTTCACCTCGGCTGCGGCGCACGCCGAGATGGTCCTGGTGGTGGCCCGCACCGAGACCGAGTCGGCGCCGCGCGACTGCTTCTCGGTGCTGGCGGTGCCGACCGGGGCCACCGGATTCCGGATCGTGCGGGAGCTGGACGTGCTCGGCGTGGGCGGGCAGTACGAGCTCGAGTTCGACCGGGTCGCCGTCCCCGCCACGCACCTGATCGGCCCACGCGGCGGCGGGCTGCGGCTGGCGGGCGAACGGCTGGCACTCGGCCGCACGCTGCGGGCGCTGCGCTGGGTCGGGCAGGCCCAGCGGGCCGTCGAGCGGCTCGCGGCCAGGCTGCGCGAGCGCAGGCTCGGCGCGGACACGCTGGCCGACCGGCAGCTGATGCAACGCCTGGTGTTCGAGGCCGAGCTGCAAGTGCGTGGCGCACGGCTGCTCAGCGAGCAGGCCGCTGGCCTTGTCGCGGCCGGCCAACCGTCCACAGTGGAGGTCAGCATGGCGAAGGTCGCGGCGGCCCGCGCGCTGTCCACCGCCGCGGACAGCGCGGTACAGGCCTACGGCGCCGAGGGGCTCACCGCGGCCAGCGGGCTGCCCCGGTTGCTGCGCACCGCGCGCGCCGCCCGGATCCTCGACGGCGCCGAGGAGCTGCACATCAGCAGCGGAGCCCGCCGGCTGCTGCGCGAGTACGCGACGGCCGGGAACCAAACAGGCCGCGGGAACGACTTGCTCGAGGACACGATACGAGGGAGCGAAGAGTGACGGTCGGAGCGCGAGTCACCCTGACGGGTGTGTGCTGCGCCCATGGTGGGCGCAGGGTCGTGCGTGAGGTCGGCCTGAGCGTCGAGCCGGGGCAGCGGGTGGCGATGACCGGCACCAACGGGTCCGGCAAGACCACGTTGCTGCGGTCCATCCTCGGCCTGCACCCGACCAGCGCCGGCACCGTCGAGGTGGACGGGCACCGGGCGCGTACCGCCGCGGACTGGGACCGGCGCAGGCGGGTCGCGGCGTGGATCCCGCAACGGCAGGTCGCGGGCCGGTTCCCGCTGCTGGCCGGGGAACTGCTGGCGAGCAGCGGCGCGAAGGCCGAGGCGCTGGCCGCTGCGGACCGGCTCGGCGTCGGCGTGCTGGCCGAGCAACCGGTGCACACCCTCTCCGGCGGCCAGTTGCAGCGCATGTACCTGGCCCGCGCGATGGGCTGTGTCGCCGCGGGCGCCACCCTGCTGCTGGCCGACGAGCCGACCGCCGCACTGGACTTCGCCGGCCAGGAGGACACCGCCGAGCTGCTCGCCGCGCTGCCGGTCACCGTGCTGGTGGTGACCCACGACCGCGCGCTGGCCCGGCACTGCGACCGGGTGCTGGAGATGGCCGACGGGCAGTTGCGCGAACTCCCCGCCGAGGTAACCCGCTGATGAGCGTCGAGACGTTCCTCCAGTTGCTGGAGCTACCACCGGTGCAGCGCGGGCTGCTCGCCCTGGCGCTCGGCGCGATCGGGCTGCCGATCATCGGCGTGGTGATCATCGGCCTGGACATCATGCCGGTGCGGTTCGCGATGATGCATGTGGCGCTGCTCGGGATCGCGGTGGGCATGTTGCTCGGCCTCGACCCGCTGCTGTGCGCGCTGGTGGCCTGCGCGGCCTCCGGCGCGGCGCTCACCCCGCTGGCCCGCAGCCCCTCCGGCCTTTCCGGAGCGATGGGGCTACTGATGAGCCTGGCGATCGCGGCGGCCCTGCTGGTGCTCTCGGTCTCCGGGGTGAACGCCAATGGCGCCTTCGAACTGCTGTGGGGTTCGATCCTGGCCACCCGCACCGGTGACGTGGTGCTGCTCGGCACGCTCGCGGTGCTGATCCCCGGGCTGTTCCTGCTGCGCCGCCGCCAGCTCGCGCTGCTGCTGCACGACCGGGAGCTGGCGGCCTGTTCCGGGGTGCGGGTAGACCGGCTCACCCTGGTGCTGCTGTTACTGGTCGCCGTCTCGGTCGCCGGCGCGATCCGGCTGACCGGTGCGCTGCTGGTGGACGCGCTCACCCTGCTGCCCGCACTGGCCGCGCGCCGCCTGGCCAGCTCGCTGCGCGGCATGGTGCTGGCCGCGGTGATCGTCGGCCTGCTGGTCAACCTCGCGGGTTTCCTGCTCGCCCTGGCGCTGGACTTCCCGCCGGGGCCGGTACTGGTGTTGCTGGCGGGGGCGGTTGCCCTCGCCGTTCATCTACTCCCCGATTGGAGAAAACATCGATGGGCCTCATCGCGCGGGCAGAACGTCGCGCCCGCCTCCTCGCACTGACCGCGGGCGCCCTGCTGCTGGCCGGGTGCGGCTCCGCGGGCGGCGACGCGGAGGAGAACGCACCGGCGGGGCGAGGCGAGGGGCCGGGGGTGGTCGCGGCCAGCGCGTGGGAGGGTGCCTTCGCGCGGGCGGCGGGCGCCACGAACGTCACGGTGATCGTGCCGCCCTCGATCAAGCACGCGCCGGACTACGACCCGAAACCCTCCGACCTCGCCGCCGTCGCCGAGGCGGACTACGTGCTGTACGCGCCGTTCGAAGGCTTCGCGGGCAAGCTCAAGGACGCCGCGGGCTCCTCGGCCGAACTGGTGGAGCTGAAGCTGGACAACGCGCGGGACACGATGACCGCCGAGATCCGCAGGCTGGCCGGGATGTTCGGCACCGAGCAGGCCGCGGAGTCCTGGATCGGCGGGTTCGAGACCGAGTACGACCGGCTGAGCTCCGAGGTGCGGGACGCGTGGCGGGAAGGGAAACCACCGAAGGTGGTGCATCAGGCGTTCCTGGGCTTCGCCGCGCAGCTTGCCGGAGCCGAGGTGCTCGGTACCTACGGTCCCGGACCGGTGACCGCGCGCCAGCTGGCCGAACTGTCCGCCAAGGAACCGGAGTTCGTCTTCGACAACGAGCAGATGAGCACCGGCACCGTGCTGCCCGGTTCCTCGGCGCGGCAGCTGGGCCTGAGCAACTACCCGGGCGAGGACATGGAGCTGCTGTCGGTGTACCGGACCACCGCACAGCGGATCATCGCCGCCCTGCGGGGCTGACGTCCGCCGCGGGGCCGGATCACAGCGCATGCGCGGGCACCGCGCCGGTGAGGATCGCCAGCGCGAGCAGCAGGAAGTAGTCGCCCCACACCAGCTCGTGCCGGGTGGCAAGGCCCCGCGCCAGGTCGTGGCAGCCGTCGCCGAGGCCGCCCGCACCGGTTCGGTGCCCGTCCACCAGTTCCTTCAGCAGGGCGGTGGCGGCCGCCCGCTGCCCGAGTTTGGCCAGTGCCACCACCGTGATCGCCGCGGCCGAGGTGTCCGGCGGGCTGTCCGGCCGCTCCCGCACCGCCGGCGGCACGCCGCCCGCCCACCGGGCGGCCAGCTCCCGGCCGTGTCGCCCGAATCCGGGGTCCAGCCAGTGTGCGGCATCGGCGAGCGCCAGCAGTAGCCAGGCCTCTCCCCTGCTCCACCCGGCAGGCGGTTGCGCCCGTGGTGCCCAGCCGCCGGCCTCCCGTTGCCAGGCCGGGCGCGATCCGGCGGGGGTGACGCACAGCTCGAGGTGGGTGCGCAGGTGCCGCCGGGCCGCGACGGCGCCGGCCTCCCCGGCCCAGCACAGCAGTGGGACCGTACCGGCGACCCCGTCCACCCTGGCGATCACGGGTTCCGCCGGATCACCGAAGGCGGTGCCCCATGGCAGCGTGCCCACCGCGGGATCGAAGGTGCGCCGCAGTTGCTCCGCACCGGCCCTGGCGGGCTCATCGGCCGCCGTGGACACACCCAGCCTGCCGCCCGCGGCCACCCCGTACCAGAGGATCAGCCCCCTGGTCGCGGTGTCCGCCTCCGCCCACGGCGCCAGGCGGGCAGCACAGTCGGCGGCGGCCCGCGCATGCTCGGCCACTCCGGTCAACCGCGCCCGCAGCCACAGCTGGCCCGCCCAGAACCCGCCGGTCCAGGAGCCGCGCCGGGTGGTGACCCACGTCCCGTCCCGCGGATCGGCGTGCAGGGGAAACCGCATGCCCACCTCGGCTTCGGTGCTCGCCACCCGCTCGAGGGCGCGGGCGAGCGCGTCCGCCCGCCACCGGGTCACGCGGCCCTCCGCCGACGCCACCACCAGGCGACGCCGGCCGCACCGAGGAACTCGACGGCGACCAGCAACCAGCCGGCCTCGTACCGGCCGCCCGCGGCCGCCGCCAGCATGCCGAGCGCGGGCGGACCGACCGCGAACCCGGCGAAGAACCCGGCCGCCACCACCGCCGAGTCCTTGCCGACCTGTTCCGGGCGTGCGGTGGTGATCACGGTCACCATCGAGACGGCGTTGGCGGCCACCGCGAAGGCACCGACGCCGACCGCGCCCACCCAGGCGAAGGCCGAACCGAACGGGGCGGCCGCGGCCAGCAACAGCGCGGCCAGCACGGCCCCGAGCGCCAGCGGCGCCAGTAGTGCGCCGGGCAGCCCGCGCCGCGCGGCAACCGCGGACCAGCCCATCCGGCCCACGATCCCGGCAATGCCCAGCGCGGCGATCAGGCCGCCCGCCACGCCGGCGGAGATGTCCAGCTGACTGGTCCCGTAGAGGGCTATGTAGGTGTTCACCGCGGAGATACCGGCACCGAGCAGCACCGAGAACCCCGCCAGCCAGGCCGCGTCGCCGCGGGGGCGCGCGGCGGTCAGCACGGGCAGCCGGGCGGGCTGCCGGTCGGCAGGCACGATCAGCGCCGCGAACGCGGCGAGCAGGGCGGTGGCCGCGGCCAGGCCCACCGCGATGCGCCATTCCGCGGCCGCAGCGAGCGCCGCCAGCGGTAGCCCGGCGAAGAAGGCGCCGAGTTGCACGCCGGACTGCTTCAACCCGGTCACGCCCGCCCGGCGCGGCGCGGGTACCCGGGTGGCGATGAGCTGGTTGGTGGCCGGGTTGGCCAGTGCCTGCCCGATACCGGAACCGGCGACCGCGGCGACCAGCCACCCGTAAGCCGGAGCGATGGCGAACACCGCCAGCATCACGGCCGTGACACCGAACATCCCGATCAGGCAACGCCGCGGCCCGAGGGCACCCACGGCGGGCCCGATCATCAGCGACAGCACCGAGGCGACCGCGAAGCCGACCGTCACCACGACCCCGAGCAACGGGGCCGCGATATCGAACTCCTCGACCAGGTACGGGCCCAGCGCGCCGAGCAGGAACAGCGGCAGCATGGACAGTGCCATCGCCACGGTCAGCAGCGCGGGCAACCCCCGTACCGGCCCCGACTCGCCTGCCGTGCTGTCTCCGCCGTCCCGCGCCTGCGTCACCGGTCTCCTCCCAGTCTCGGTCCCCCGGATCGGTCCCCCGGATCAGTCGGCGAGGGCCTCGGCACAGTTCCCGGACCCCGCCCACTCCTGCCTGCGGGCCTCGTAGCAGGCGATGGCGGTGGCGGTGGCCACGTTGAGCGAGCCGACCCGACCCAGCTGCGGGACGAAGGTGACGACATCGCAGGCGGCAAGGCATTCCGCGGTCAACCCGCGATCCTCGTGCCCCGCGGCGACGCAGGTGTCCACGGTGAGGTCCAGCTCGTGCAGTGGTACCGCGTCCTCGGCGAGCTCCAGCCCGGCCACCTGGTAACCATCCGCCCTCGCCTGCTTGAGCGCGGGCGCGAGCTCGGTGAACTCCTGCACGTCGAGGTAGCGGTCGGTGCCCATGGCCGTCTTCTGCGCCTTGGGGTTGCGCGGGGAGGTGGCGGCACCGACCAGGTAGAGCCGGCCGACCCCGAACGCGGCGGCGGTGCGCACGATGGCGCCGACGTTGAACGGGGACTGCACCCCTTCCAGCAGCAACGCCACCCGGGTGGAGCTCTGCCGCTTCCAGGTGCGGTGCAGGCGTTTGAGTTCGGTTCCGCGGAGCTGGCGCATTCGGTTACTCCGTCGCTGTCTGGTCGGCCGCGGCCCGGACCTCGAGGATCCGGTATCCGCGCTGGGAGGTCAGCCGGGTGGTCGGGAAACACTGATCGGTCAACCAGGCCGCGAGTGAGTCCGAGCCGAGGTGCTTCTGCACGACGAGGTAGGCGGCGCCGTCCGGGTGGAGCAGGGACAGCCAGCGGTGGAGCAGGGCGTGCAGTCGAGCCTTACCGACCCGGATCGGCGGGTTGGAGTAGATGGTGCCGAACCGGATGCCCGCGGGGACCTCGTCGGGCAGGCAGGCCGTGACGTTGCCGAGCCCCGCCGCCGCGGCGTTCGCCCGAACCAGGCCGAGGGCGCGCTCGTTCACGTCCACCGCCCACACCGGCAGCCGCTTGCGCCGGGCGGCCAGGGTCAGCGCGATCGGGCCGTAGCCGCAGCCGAGGTCGAGGATGTCGGCCCGGACCGCGGGCTGCGGCGCGTACTCGAGCAGGACCCGGGTACCGGCGTCGAGCCTGGCATGCGAGAACACTCCGGTGTCGGTGCGCAGATCGAGCTCGACATCGGGCAGCCGGAGCTGGACGGTACCGCCGGCCGACGCCGCCCGGGGTACCGCCGAGAAGTAGTGCTGCCCCTGCTCGGCCACCCGTCCGGCTCCTCCTCGTCACGCCCGACCGCATATCGTAACAACGGGCAGCGCCGCGTCCGCGGTCGCCGTTACGTGGCGACCGGTTGCGAGGTGGGCACGGACTTCGTCAGCAGCACCGGCAGGGACTCGACGCCGTAGACGATCGACACCTTGCGGAAGGTCAGTTCCTCCGGGGCGACCCGCAGGTGCATCTCGGGGAAACGGCGCACCAGGGCCGGGTAGGCGGCGCGCAGCTCCATCCGGGCCAGTTCGGCGCCGATGCACCGGTGCACGCCGTAGCCGAAGGCCAGGTGGGAGGTGGCCGGCCGCCGCGGGTCGAAACGTTCCATGTCCGTGCCCAGCGAGTCGTCCCGGTCGGCACCGCTGAGCGAGACCACCACCATGTCGCCCTTGGCGATCGTCGTCCCGGCCACGTCGACGTCCTCGCGGGCGAACCGGGGGAAGGCCACCTGTACGACGGTGAGGTAGCGCAGCAGTTCCTCGACGAACCCGGGCACCGCCTCGTCATCGTCGTGCACCAGCTGGAAGCTGTCCGGGTCCCGCAGCAGGACGAGCGCGCCGAGGGCGAGCATGCTGGCGGTGGTCTCGAACCCGCCGGTGAGCACGCCGTCGGCGAGGCCGGCCAGCTCCAGGTCGTCGACCTCGTCGCCATGCTCCCTGATGATCATGCCGAGCAGGCCGTCCCCAGGGGACTCCCGCTGCCGGCGCACGACACCGCGCAGGTACTCCAGCGACTCGGAGATCGCGCCGAGCGAGGCCCCCGCCCCGCCGAACAGGTCGAACCGCGCCTCGGCCAGGTGCTGGAAATCGTCCCGGTCCTCGTACGGCACCCCGAGCAGCTCGCAGATCACCAGGGAAGGGATCGGCATGGCGAACTCCTGCACCAGGTCCACCGGCCCCTCGGCGGCGGCCATGGCGTCCAGCCGCTCCTGCACGATCTGCTGGATGCCGGGGGTGAGCCTGGACAGCCTGCGCATGGTGAACTCCGGGGTCAGCAGCTTGCGCAGGCGGGTGTGCACCGGCGGGTCCGCGAACCCGAGCCCGCCAGGGTTGTGGTTGACGTCGGCGCCGGCCTGGCCGACCAGGTTGGCGAAGTCGTTGCTGAAGTCCTTTGTGCTGCTCAGTACGGTCTTGGCGGCGTCGTGGCCGGTGACGAGCCAGACGTTCATGCCGAACGGGAGCGGCAACTTGCTCACCGGCTCCCGCACGCGTCGCTCGCCGAGTTCGGGCACCGGGTCGAGCTCGTTGCGCCGGAGCGGCACCAGCGCGGGCTCCGGCACGAACGGCATCTTGGAGAGGTCGAGACCCTTCTTGCCGGTACGCGCCAGGTACCAGCGCATGAACCACGACACCAGGCGTGACTTTATGCTCCCCACGCCTCGACCGTACTCCTTCGGGTTCGCGCCGACGCCGCCGGCCGCCATCCGGGCGGTGAACGAACGCTACGGGTCGACATGATCACCATCAGTGATCGACCGCGATCCGGTCACCCCGCTGTTTCGCCGCACGCTCGGCCGGCGGGCACACGGAGTCGGGTTCTGCTCCGCCGACACGTCGGCCATTGTGGACGGCACACGCAACAGTAGTCCTCAATGGACATCCCGGTGTGTGACACCGTCAACCACGACCCCAGCCGCCGCCTCCGCCCGAGGTGAGATCGGCCCCATCACGCCAGCTCACCCCGAGTCCGCGGAGCGAGACTGCCCGGCTGATGTCGGTCGGTGACACGATGCCGACCAGGTCGCCGTTGTCGAACACCAGCGCCCGGCCGTCCGCGCAGCCGTACATCCGCGGCAGCAGCGCCACCAGTTCCTCGTCCGGCCGCGCGGTGGGCACCTCCACCATCGGGCAGGCCGCCTCGTGCAGGCGGGTCTCCGCCCTTCGCTCGGCACTCACCGCCTTCAACCTGCCGAGAGTGATCATGCCCTGGATACCGTCCCCCGGTTCCCTGAGCGGGAACGCCGAGTGCCTGCGCACCATGGCCACGTCCCGGATGAAGTCGGCGACGCTGAGCTCGGCGTTCGCGGTGTCCGGGTCCGGCGTCATCACATCGCGCACCCGCAGCCCGGCGAGCACCGAGCCCATGTCGGCCTGGCGCTCCTCCGCGCTGGCGACCGTGACGATGAACCAACCGATCAGCATCCACCACAGCCCGGACAACGTCCCGGTGACCACCACGACCACGCCGAGCAGGATCAGCGCGAAGCCGAACCCACGCCCGGCCCGCGCGCTCCACACCGCGGCCCGGTTGCGGTCCTTCAGCCTGCCCCACAGCACGGCCCGCAGGATCCGCCCGCCGTCCAGCGGCGCGGCCGGGATCAGGTTGAACACGGCCAGCAGGAAGTTGATCAATGCGAGATAGACTCAGACGCCCCAGACCAGCACCGGCGCCTCGGCCACGGCGACCAGCCAGGCGATAAGCGTGAAGAAACCGCCAGCGAGCACGCTGGTGGCCGGTCCGACGGCGGCGATCCACAGGTCCGCGCGCGGCGTACGGGCCTCCCCGCGCAGCGAGGCGACCCCACCGAGCAGCCACAGCGTGATGCCGTCGACCTCCACCCCGAGCCGGGTGGCCACGAGGGCGTGCGCGAGTTCGTGGGCAAGCAGCGAGGAGACGAACAGCAGAGCCGCCACCACCCCCGCGAGCAGGTAGACGGCGGTGCCGTATCCGGGATAGATCTCCGGCCATTGCCCGAGTCCCAGCACCCCCACCAGCAGGAGCACGATCACCAGCACGCTCCAGTGCATGCCGACACGCACCCCACCGATACGACCAAGGCGGATCGTCGCTCTCATCCCCCACCGGCTACCCGCCCCACCACCCCACAAACCGCCCTGAACGTGGCGATCCGGACGTTGGATGTCGCGAACGGCACGGTTAGGACGTCTGATGCCTCGAAAGCCACGTTCAGGGCCTCCTCGGTGGCGGAGCAGGCGACGCGGAGATCGGGCCGGCGGGCGGGACCGGCCAGGCCGAGGTGGTAGAGGTGCGGTTCCCCGGCGCCCGTGGCGGCCAGCTCACGCACATAGCCTCGGATACCCGGCACCGGCTCGGCGGCCACCGCCGTGACGTAGGCACCGACCTCCACTGTGGACGGAAGCCGCGCGCGGGCGGTGCGCACCGCGTCCACGGTGCCCGCGCCCGGCCGCCAGCAGGGCAGCACGACGGTGTCCACCTCCGTCCCGGCCCGCGGGGTGAGCCCGGGCAGCGCCCCGGTCACCCACGGGTCGACGGCGCCGTGCAGGGCGATCCGGCGCCCGGACCCGACGGCCTCGAGCACGGCCGCGCGCAGGGCGCCTGTGTGCCGCTGCCGGGTCGCCAGCAGCAGCTCCCGCACCTCCTCCGGCAGCCGGTCCGCCGCCTCGGTGAGGTCGCCCGTGGCGATCAGCGCACGTACCCGCTCCGCCGGCAGGCTCCGCACCCGCGCGGGCTCGGCGCCCTCGGCGGCCCAGCCGGCGGCACAGGCCGCGCAGCAGCAGACCGAGAGCAGCCTGGCCGTGGCCGGCGACCACACCGCGCCCGTCTTCTCGTGCTGATGCTGGTGGACCACCCCGAGCTGGCCGCGTGCCTCCAGCACCACCGAGGACACCTCGAGGCCCGGTCAGGCTCTCCGCGGCCATCCAGATCGGCCTTGAACTGTGCCATTCCGCGGCGACCCAGTGTTCATACGTATGAACGTAGTTAGCTATCTTGAATTTATTCATCTGCTAAAATGATGTTCCGGGACGCTAATATGGCCGGTGTCACCTGTCAACAAGCACGAACACGTGCGACACCGGGGAGGCGAAATGGCTGGAGAAAGTGCGGTGCGGAACGGAACCGACGCCACGGAAGCGGTGACGGCCGGGGTGAAGTCGGCGCGCAGGGCGATCGACCTGATCGAGGCCTTCGCCGCCAACGACGCGTGGCTGTCACTGTCCGATCTGCACTCCCGCACCGGGTTCCCGCGCTCCAGCCTGCACGGCCTGCTCAGGACGCTGCACGAGGCGGGCTGGCTGGAGGCGGACCCGAGCGGCACCAGGTACCGGCTCGGGGTGCGGGCGCTGATCTGCGGCACCGCTTACCTCGACCGCGATCCGGTGGTGCCGTACGCCACCGAGGCACTGGAACGGGTGCGGGAGGAGACCGGATTCACCGCGCACTACGCGCGGCGATACGGCGCCGAGGTGGTGTACCTGGAGACGAGGGAGTCCAGCCGCTCGACACACCTGATCTCCAGGGTCGGGCGCACCCTGCCCGCGCACGCGACCGCGCTGGGCAAGGCACTGCTGGCCGAGCTCACCCAGGAGGAGATCGCCGACCTGCTCGCGGAGCCGCTGCCCGCGATCACCGGCCGGACGGTGACCACCCTCGAACGCCTGCACACCGAGTGCACGGAGATCCGGGAACGCGGCTACGCCGCCGAGGCCGAGGAGGGAACACCCGGGATCCGCTGCGTAGCGGCGGTCGTTCCGTACCGCATCCCCGGGACCGACGCGATGAGCTGCTCCATGCCGGTCGCCGAGGTGACCGACGAGGAGGCACACCGGGCGGGTGAACTGCTCGCCCAGACCACCTCCGAACTGGGCCAGCGCCTGCGCCGGGCCGGGGTCCGATGAGCGCACCACCAGCAAAGGAGTAGGGACTTCATGGCGGACCAGCGCATCCTGATCACCGGGGCATCCGGCGGGGTCGGCACCCTGATGCGACCGCGACTGCGCCGCGCGGGGCCGGGTACTGCGGCTGCTCGATCGCACCCAGCCCACGCCGGCCGAACCCGGTGAGCCCGGTGGAAACACGGACCGGCTCGGTCGCCGATCCCGATGCGATGGCAGGCGCCTGCGCGGAGGTGGATGCCGTGACCCATCTTGGTGGGCACAGCAGGGAGAACACCTGGGCCGAGACGGTGGAGGTGAACATCAACGGCACGCACACCGTGCTGGAGGCCGCGCGGGCGGCCAGGGTGCCGCGGGTGGTACTGGCCTCGAGCAACCACGCCGTGGGCTTCCGCCACACCGCCGAGGCCGGCGAGCGCGGCCTGCCCGCCGATTCCTCACCCCGCCCGGACACCTACTACGGCGTGAGCAAGGCGGCCATCGAGTCGCTGGGCAGCCTCTACCACTCCCGCTTCGGCCTGGACGTGATCTGCGTCCGGATCGGCTCCTGCTTCGAGCGGCCGCAGGAAGTGCGCGGGCCGGCCACCTGGCTGTCCCCGACGACGCGGCGCGGCTGTTCGAGGCCCGCCTGAGCGCCCCCGCACCCGGGTACCGGCTGGTCTGGGGCGTCTCGGACAACACGCGGCGGTTCTACTCGCTGGCCGAGGCCGCGGCGCTGGGATACCAGCCGCGGGACGACGCCGAGAAGTTCGCCGCCGAGATCCTGGCCACCGAACCCGCCCCGGAGGGCCCGGCCGCGGAGTTCGTCGGGGGCGCGTTCGTCACCGCCGCGCTCGGCGAGCCCCACCCGATCTGAGTGCGCGCCAGGCGCTTGACAGCGCAATCGCCATCCCTCATCCTACTCAAAAGTAGCTGTTACTAGCGGTAACGCCTACCGTCGTCCGCAACGGCGTGGAGGAGCAGCATGGGTGCGCGATTCAAGGTGGTCATCGTCGGCACCGGTTTCTCCGGGCTCGGCCAGGCTATCCAGTTGGAACGTGCGGGTATCCGGGACTACGTGATCCTGGAGAAGGCACACGAGGTCGGTGGCACCTGGCGGGACAACTCGTATCCCGGCTGCGCCTGCGACGTCCAGTCGCATATGTACTCCTTCTCCTACGAGCAGAACCCGAACTGGTCCCGATCGTTCTCCGCGCAGCCGGAGATCTTCGAGTACCTGAAGGGGGTCGCGGACAAGTACCGGCTGCGGGAGCGAATCCGGTTCGGGGTCGAGGTCACCGGCGCCCGATGGGACGCCGAGCAGCGGACCTGGACGGTGAGCACGACCTCGGGTACGGAGTACGTCGGGCAGTTCCTCGTGGCGGGCGTCGGGGGCCTGCACATCCCGCAGATCCCGGCGCTGCCGGGGATCGAGCGCTTCACCGGGCGGACGTGGCATTCCTCGGGGTGGGACCACGACCACGACCTCACCGGCAAGCGGGTCGCCGTGGTCGGCACCGGAGCCAGCGCCATCCAGTTCGTGCCGAGGATCGCACCGGAGGTCGGCAGGCTGACGGTGTTCCAGCGCACCCCACCGTGGATCATGCCGAAGCCGGACCACCCGATGCCCGGCTGGGCCAGGACGCTGTTCCAGCGGGTGCCTGGCGTCCAGCGGACCTACCGCAACCTGCTGTACTGGCTGCTCGAGGTGCGAGCGGTCGGGTTCAACGGGCACCCGGCGCTGATGCGGGCCGGTGAGGCCGTGGCGAAGCGGCATATGCGCAAGCACATCACCGATCCGGTACTGCGACGCGAACTCACCCCGGACTACACCATGGGCTGCAAGCGGGTGCTGATCTCCAACGACTACTACCCCGCGCTCAACCGGGACAATGTGGACCTGGTGACCGACGGCATCGCCGACATCCGCGAGAACTCCATTGTGGACAACAGGGGCGTCGAGCACGAGGTGGACGTGATCGTGTACGGCACCGGGTTCCACGTCACCGACGCGATGGAGTACCTGGACATCACCGGGGTGGACGGCAGGCATCTGGCCAAGGAGTGGGCAGGCGAGGGGGTGCAGACCCACTACGGGATCACGGTTTCCGGTTTCCCGAACCTGTTCTTCCTGCTCGGCCCGAACACCGCGCTCGGCCACAACTCGGTGGTTTTCATGATCGAGTCGCAGTCCCGGTACGTGGTGGACGCGATCAGGCTCGCCGACCGCAACCAGGCCGCTGCGGTGCAGGTGCGGCAGGACGTGCAGGACGCCTTCCAGGCGAGGATCCAGCGCAAGCTGGCCGCAGGGGTGTGGACCCAGGGCGGCTGCACGAGCTGGTACCTGGACGCCAAGGGCGTCAACCGCACGATCTGGCCCGGGTTCACCTGGCGCTACTGGATGGAGACGCGCAGGGTCACCCCGAGCGACTTCGAGCTGACCGGAAGGACCGGCCGATGAGCCTGCGGGAGAACGAGACGGAACAGGTGGTGCTGCACGCCAGGGACGTGACGTTCGACTTCTCGGCGCTGCCGATGCACTGGGTGCCGCACGATCCGCAGACCACGCACACGCTGAACGTCCTGCACCTCGCGCTGCCGGAGGGCGAGCGCTGGTTCGTCGAGGTGTTCAAGCAGGCGGTGCCACTGATCAAGGACGAGCGGCTCAAGGAGGACGTCCTCGGGTTCATCGGCCAGGAGGCGATCCACGCCGAGGCCCATGCCGGTGCCGCCGATCACCTGGACGGTCGCGGCCTGGACACCGGCCCGTTCGTGCGCCAGATGGAGTGGCTGTTCCGCAGGCTGCTCGGCGACCGGGACCTCAGCGGGAAGGCCAGGGAGGAGTGGCTGGTCGAACGGCTGGCCGCGGTCGCGGCGATCGAGCACTACACCGCGTTCCTCGGCCAATGGGTGCTGGACGCCGAGGGGTTGGACGCCGCGCGGGCCGATCCGACCATGCTGGACCTGCTGCGCTGGCACGGCGCCGAGGAGGTCGAGCACCGCTCGGTGGCCTTCGACGTCTACCAGCATCTCGACGGGCGCTACCTGCGCCGGGTGCGCAGCATGGCGCTGGTGACCCCGATGCTGGTCTGGGTGTTCATCCGCGGTACTCGCTACCTGCTGCGCAACGACCCGACCCTGCGCGGCGGGCGGAAGGCCCGCTGGCGGGAGTTCTTCCGGGCCGGGCGGCGCGGCACGCTGCCGACCACCCGCGAGCTGCTGCGCGAGATCCGGCCGTACTTCCGGCGTTCCTACCACCCCTCGCAGACCGGTTCCACCGACCAGGCGGTGGCCTACCTGGCGTCCTCCCCTGCCGCCCAGGCGGCCGAGGGCGCGCATTGATCACGGTGGAACCGCCGCGCCTGCCCGCTGACCTGCGCGGCAGGCAGCGCCCCGACCGGTTGTTCGCCACGGTCGGGGCCGCCGTGGCGGCGTATCGCTGGGTGAGCCGGATCAGCGGTCGCCGCCGCCCGCAGGTCACCGAGGTCGACCGGAACCTGCGCCTGGTCGTGGAGCGGATCACCGTGGAGACCGAGGGTGTGGTCAGCCTGCGCCTTGCCCGGCCGGACGGCGAGCCGCTGCCCGCATGGCGGCCGGGTGCGCACCTGGATCTGGTGCTGCCCTCCGGTCGGGTCCGGCAGTACTCGCTGTGCGGCGATCCCGATGATCGTGTCGCCTACCGGATCGCCGCCCGCCGGATCCCCGGCGGCAGCGGCTCGGCGGAGGTGCACGGGCTCATTCCCGGCGACCTGGTGACCGTGCGCGGCCCGCGCAACGCCTTCCCGTTCGTGGCCGCCGACTCGTACCTGTTCATCGCGGGCGGTATCGGCATCACGCCGATCCTGCCCATGGTGCACCGCGCCGCCGCGGCCGGGGCGGACTGGCGGCTGGTGTACACCGGGCGCACCCTCGACTCGATGCCGTTCCGGACCGAACTGGCCACCCTGCCCGCCGGGCGGATCTGGCTGCGGCCGGACACCGAGTACGGCATGCCCGCGGCCGGCGCGGAGCTGCTCGAGCACGCGCCCGCCGGCGCCACGGTCTACTGCTGCGGACCGCTCCCGATGATCACCAGCGTCCGGCTGGACCTGCCCGGCTCCCCCGCCCGCGCCGTGCACTTCGAGCGCTTCTCCGCCCCACCGATCGTGGATGGCAAGCCGTTCACGATCCGGCTGGTCCGCAGCGGGACCACGCTTCCGGTTCCCGCCGACCGCTCGGCGCTGGACGTGATCCGGGAAGCCCTACCGGACGTCGCCTACTCCTGCCGCCAGGGCTTCTGCCGCACCTGCAAGGTCCGCGTGCTCGCCGGCGCGCCCGACCACCGGGACAGCGTGCTCACCGGCGAGGAACGCGCGTCCGACATCCTGATCTGCGTCTCCCGCGCCGCCCGGGGTGCCACCCTCACCCTGGACCTGTAACCGGGCCGTGCCCTGAACGTGGCGATCAGGACGCTAGACGTCGCGAACGGCACATCTGAGACATCTGACGTCCCGAAAGCCACGTTCAGGAGTTGTCCCCAGGGGGTGAGTTGTCCACGGTGGGCGCGGTCCGTACTGGTGTCCGGCTGATCGTCGGCCACACCCTGGTCCGGTGAAGAGAGGAAACTGGGCTCGTGAACCGCAGGTGCTCCACCACGAGAGTCGCGCCGGGGCGATCAAAGTCGCCAGGCTGATCGAGCTGGGCGTGCCGTCGCGGACCGCCTATCGCCGGTGTGTACCCGGCGGGCCGTGGCAACGCCCACTGCCCGGCATCGTGCTGCTCAACAACGGCCACCCCACCCGTAGGCAGTTGGTCGAAGCGGCGCTGCTCTATGCGGGCGAGGGAGCGATCGTCACCGGGGCTGAAGCCTGCAGGCGGCACGGGCTCACCCACCTTCCCGACGACTCCTCGGTGCACCTGCTGATCCCTGAGGGGCACCGGATCAACAGCAGCGACTACGTGCTCATCGAGCGGACGATCCACCTCCCGCAGCCCACCATGCGAGACGGCGTGCCGCTGGCGCCGCTGGTCCGGGCCGTGCTGGACATCTGCCGACGACTCAGGGACTTCGATCTCGTACGCGCCCTGCTCGCCGAGGCGGTGCAGCGCGGCCGGGCCGATCCGTACCGGATCCAGGCCGAACTCGAGAACGGTTGCCAGCGCGGCACCGCCGTACCTCGCGACGTGCTCAGAAGCATCCTGCGCGGAGCGAGGTCTGTTGCCGAAGGCGACGCGATGCGGGTGTGGGAACGCACCGGCCTGCCCCCGTTCGAGTGGAACGTCGAACTCCGCGACGACGCAGGCCGCTACATAGCGACCCCGGACGGCTGGTGCGGCGAGGTCGGCCTGGCGTGGGAGATCGATTCCTACGACTTCCACTTCGCACGAAAGCACTACTCGGACACGATCGAACGCAACTCGCGGTACAACAACGCGTGCATCACGCTCGTACAGACGTTGCCCACCAAGCTACGCAGCGATCCGCAGGCCGTCGCGAAAGAACTGATCGCCGCGTATCACACCGCCGCAGCACGACCCCGCCCCACCGTCCACACCATCACCCCAGCCCCGTAACCGGGCCGTGCCCTGAACGTGGCGATCAGGACGCTAGACGTCGCGAACGGCACATCTGAGACATCTGACGTCCCGAAAGCCACGTTCAGGGCTTTTCGCGCCGCGGGGGGCGAGATGATGGAAGATGTCCAGCGTGCACGTGCCGCAGACGGGGCCGAATACCGCAGGCCCGACGCCCGACCATGTCGACAGCCTCGCCACCGTGCTCGACCTGGTCCGCTCCGGGACCGCCCGGACGCGGCCGGAGATCGGCAGGTACTCGGGGCTCGGCCGTACCGTGGTGACCCAACGGGTCAACGAGTTGAGCGCCTGCGGGCTGCTCGAGGAGGGTCCACTCGGCCCGTCCAGCGGCGGGCGAGCGCCGCGCGAGCTGCGCTTCCGCGCGCACGCCGGGGTGGTGCTCGCAGCGGAACTCGGCGCCACCAGCGTCGGAGTCGGGGTGACCGACCTCGCCGGGCACGTGCTCGCCGAGCTCGAGGAGCCGACCGATATCGCGCTCGGGCCGGAGCAGGTGCTCGGGCACATCGAGGAGTTGTTCGACCGACTGCTCACCGACATCGGGGACGCCACGGGGGGCGCCGCCACCGCGGTCTGGGGCATCGGGATCGGCCTGCCTGGCCCGGTCGAGTTCGCCACCGGGCGGCCGAGCGCGCCGCCGATCATGCCCGGCTGGGACGGCTACCCGGTCCGGGACCGGCTGGCCGACCGGTTCGACGCGCCGGTATGGGTGGACAACGAGGTGAACGCCATGGCGCTCGGCGAGCTCAGGGCGGGATCGGCCAAGGGGCAGTGGGACATCCTGTACGTCAAACTGGGCACCGGGATCGGCGCGGGTCTCGTCTCCGGCGGGCAGTTGCACCGCGGCAGCCAGGGCTGCGCCGGCGACATCGGCCACGCCGCGGTGAGCGAGGACCCGACCGTGGTCTGCCGGTGCGGCAACACCGGTTGCCTCGAGGCGCTGGCCGGTGGGGCGGCGCTGGCCAGGGACGGGCTCGCCGCGGCAAGGGAGGGGCGCAGCCCGTTCCTTGCCGAGGTGCTCGGCACGAGCGGCACCATCCGCGCCGACGACGTGTCGCGGGCCGCGCAGGGCGGGGACCGGACCTCCGTCGAGTTGCTCACCCGGGCGGGCCGGCTGGTCGGCAGCCTGCTGGCCACGCTGGTCAGCTTCTACAACCCGGCGCTGGTGATCATCGGCGGCGGGGTCGCGGGCGCGGGTGACCTCCTGCTGGCCGCCATCCGCGAGTCGGTCTACCGGCGATCCCTCCCGCTGGCCACGCGGGAGTTGCGGATCGCCCGCTCCACGCTGTCCGACCAGGCGGGCCTGGTCGGTGCCGCGTTCATGGTCATCGACGAGCTGTTCACCCCGGAACGCCTCGCGCACTGGGTGGAGCCGGGTTCCCCAGCCGGGTTTCCCGGGCTGGTGGACATTCCGTTGCGCACGCCGCTGTTGTGAGAGCCCTGTGAATCAGGCGACCGCTCGTTCCGGCCGCGCCGCGGATGTGGCCTAATCTTGGCCGATGTCCCCACACGATCCCCAAGCCAGCCGGGTCTACGCCGGCCGTTCCGCGGCCGATCGCCGAGCCGAGCGCAGGGAGCGCTTGATGAGTGCCGGGCTGGAGCTGTTCGGAACCGAAGGCTACGCGGCCACCTCCATCGAGAAGCTCTGCGCGACCGCGGCGGTGTCCACCCGGAACTTCTACGAGGAGTTCACCGGGCGGGAAGCCCTGCTGATGGCGCTGCACGACCGGGTGATCGAGCGGGCGGTCGCGGCCGTGGCCGGGGCGTTCGCCACCGCGGGCGAGGAGGATCTCGCCGCCCGGATCGAGCTTGCCGTGCGCGCCTACATCACCACCACCGCCGAGGACCCGCGCTGGGCACGGCTGTCCTATGTGGAAACCGTAGGGGTGAGCGACACGGTCGAGCAGCACCGGCTGGACTGGCGGGACCGGTGGGTCGAGTTGCTCGTGGCCGAGGCGGAGCGGGCCGTCGCGCACGGCGACGCCGCCGAGCGCGACTTCCGGCTGGGTGCCAGGGCACTGATCGGCGCGGTCAACGAGCTCGTGTACCACTGGTCGCGCCGGGGTGAGCAGACCCCGCTGGACGAGGTGATCACCGAGATCGTCCGGCTGGCCGTCGCGGTCATCAAGTCCTGATAGCGCGTTCTGAACTGGACCTGACCAATCGCGGCGAGTGGAAGAACGCGCCCACCCGTCTCCCACCGCCACGCAAACGGAGGGCGCTCCGCGCCGCAGTGCTCAGCGGCGAACAGCCCACGAGCGGGGAGGCCGGGCGCATGACCTGCGAAGGTGCCCGTGGTGACGAGGTCCGAGCCCGGCCGAGTCGAACGCGTGCGCGCGTTGAGGAAAGGCACTGAGCCGCGCCGGTCAGCGCGGCAGGTCGGGCAGCGCCGGGTCGTCCAGCCAGGTCGTGAAGAACGTACCGAGGTCCACCCCGGCATGCTCGGCCGCGAGCGCGGTGAACCCCTCGGTGGTCACGGTCCCGTGCCGGTGCGTGGCGACCCAGTCCTTCAGCAGCGCGAAGAAGGTGCCGTCCCCGACGCGGTGGCGCAGCGCGTGCAGGGTCAGCGCGCCGCGCTTGTAGACCCGCCGGTCGAAGAGACCCGGCACACCGGGGTCGGCGATCCGGATGTCGGCGGGCTCGCCGCCGATCTCCGCGTGCCAGCGGCGGGCCAGCTCCGCCGCCGGCGGGCCGCCGGACTCCTCGGACCACAACCACTCGACGTAGGTGGCGAAGCCTTCGTTCAGCCAGATGTGCCGCCAGTCGGCCACGCTGAGGCAGTTGCCGAACCACTGGTGGGCCAGCTCGTGCACGACCAGCCGCTCGTGCGTACGCAGGCCGTCCACGTGGTTGGCACCGAACACCGACATGCCCTGCGCCTCGATCGGATCGTCCAGCTCGTCGTCGGTCACCACGACCTGGTACCCGCCGAACGGGTACGGCCCGAACAGGCGCTGCGCCATGTCCATCATCGCCCGCTGCCTGCCGAAGTCGTACCGGGCCGCCTCGCGGAGCCGGGCGGGTGCCGCGGCCCGCTGCGGCACCGGCCCACCGGCGAGCTCCACGTCCACGTATTGTCCTATCTGGACACTCATCAGGTAGGTGGAGCTGGGTTCGGGCCGCTCGTAGACCCAGGTGGTGGTGCTGGCCTGCCTGCCGCGGCCGGCAAGGTAGCCGGTCACCAGCACCGTGTACGGGGAGGACGTGGTCACCGCGATCCGGTACGTGGCCTTGTCCGCGGGATGGTCGTTGCAGGGGAACCAGGACGGGGCCCCGACCGGCTGGCTGGCCACCAGCGCACCGTCGGTCAGCTCGTCCCAGCCGATGTCCCCCCACGGCCCGCCGAGCGGTTGCGGGTTGCCCACGTAGCGGACCTCCACCACGAACTCGGCCCCCGCGGCGAGGGCACGGGCCGGCTTCACCCGCAGCTTGTGCCCGTACCGGGTGAACCTGGCCGGCCGGGAGTCCACCAGCACCCGGCTGACCCGGAACCCGACCAGGTCCAGGCTGAACCGCGAGAGCGACTGGGTGGCCGCCGCGGTGATCCTGGCCCGCGCGGACAGCCGGTTCGGTCCGATCCGGTAGTCCAGGTCCAGGTCGTAGTGCCGGACCCGGTATCCGCCGTTGCCGTGGTCGGGCAGGTAGGAGTCGCCGGAGGTTTCCGCGCCCTGCGCGGGCGGGGTGGCCTTCGGATGGGTCACCGGCGGCGCCCTCCCGGCCAGGCCGCGATCGGGTTGCCCAGCCAGCGGGAGTCGGCGGGCACGGCGTCTCCCCTGGTCACCAGGGACCCGGGGCCGACGGCGGTGCGGGCGCCGATGCTCGCGCCGGGCAGCACGATGCCGTGCGGCCCCAACGTGGCGCCCACCTCGAACTCGACGGTGTCCATGCTCATGATCCGATCATGGAACAGGTGGGTCTGCACCACGCAACCCCGGTTGATCGTCGCGCCGTCGCCGATGCGCACCAGATCGGACTCCGGCAGCCAGTAGCTCTCCAGCCACACCCCGCGGCCGATCCGCGCGCCCATGCTGCGCAGCCAGGCCGGCAGCAGCGGGGTGCCACCGGCGAGGCCGGCCAGCCAGGGTACGGCGAGCACCTCGACGAAGGTGTCCGCCAACTCGGCCCGCCAGACGAAGGAGCTCCACAATGGATGCTCCACCGCCCGGAACCGCCCGGCGAGCGACCATTTCGCCACGGTGGTCACCGCGCAGGCCAGCGCCCCGGCCACGGCGAGCACCGCGCCGGACAGCAGCGCGGCAGCCCACAGACCGAGGGAGAGCTGCAGTGCCTGCAACCCGAACAGCACCAGCACGGCCAGCGCCACCCCGCACATCACCGGCACGATCCGGCACAGCTCCACCACCGCGCGCGCCAGTTTCAGCCGCGCGGGCGGGGCGAAGGTACGGCTGGTGTCCGATGCCCCCGCCGCGCGGCGCAGCGGCATCGGCGGCATGCCGAGCCAGGACGAGCCCTTCTTGGCCTTGGCAGGGGTCGAGGACAGCACCCCGACCAGGCCGCGTTTCGGCACCGCCCGCCCGGCCGCGGTCATCCCGGAGTTGCCGAGAAAGGCCTGCTTACCGATCCGGGCGGGCGCCACGTGCAGCCAGCCGCGCCCGAGCTGGTAGGTGGCGACCATGGTGTCGTCGGCGAGGAACGCCCCATCGGCGACCTTGGTCATCTTCGGCAGGGCCAGCACGGTGGAGGCCTCGACGCCCCGCCCGATCCTCGCGCCGAGCAGCCGCAGCCACACCGGGGTGAACAGGCTGGCGTACAGCGGGAACAGGTCGTCCCGCGCCATGTCCATCAACCGCTCGGTCGCCCACACCTGCCAGGCCGCCCTGCCGTGCACAGGGTGATAGCCCTCGTGCATGCCGAGGCTCAGCGCGCGTACCCCGAGCAGCACCAGCAGGGCGTAGCAGCCGAAGTAGGCGAGCGTGGCCAGCGGCACCGCGGGCAAGGCGCCGGCCAGCGCCGCGCCGGGGGTCGACGCCCCGCTTACCGCGCTCGCCAGCACCAGCAACCCCGGCAGCGCCGCGACGGCGGGCAGCAGGCCCAGCAGCACCGAGGTCAACCCGTAGACCGCCGCCCACCGCCTCGACCGCGGGGGCCTGCTGGACGGCCACTTCAGCGCGTCCTTCTGCTGCCGGGTCGCCGGCGAGCCGGCCCAGCGCTGCCCGGCGGGCACCGCGCCACGCACGGTGGAACCGGGGGCGATCTCCGCGCCCTTGCCCACCCTGGCGC
The DNA here is from genome assembly GCF_006715045.1 of Amycolatopsis cihanbeyliensis. GTDB lineage: Bacteria > Actinomycetota > Actinomycetes > Mycobacteriales > Pseudonocardiaceae > Amycolatopsis > Amycolatopsis cihanbeyliensis. The sequence goes on from NZ_VFML01000001.1 coordinate 1,288,247, forward strand.
CGGGCAACAGGGTGCTGCGGGCGCCGATCCGCGCCCCGGCGCCGATCCGGATCTTGCCGATGTGCACCAGGTCCCCGTCGACCCAGTAGCCGGAGAGGTCCGCCTCCGGTTCCACGGCGACACCCCGCCCCAGCTTGAGCATCCCGGTGACCGGCGGCGGGGCGTGCAGGTCGACGTCCTTGCCGACCTTCGCACCCAGCGCCCTGGCGTACCGGGTCATCCAGGCCGCCCCGGACACCGTGCCCGCGCCGCTGACGTCGGCCAGCCGCTGTGCCGCCCACAAGCGCAGGTGCACCCGGCCGCCGCGGGGGTGGCTTCCGGGTCGCACCCCGCGCAGGAGCAGGCGCGCGCCGCAGGCGGACACGGCGATCCGGCCCGCCGGGCTGAACAGCACCAGCCAGGCCACCCCGAGCACCCACCAGGGGGTCGCGGGCGCCCAGCCGAGCTGGCCGAGGCCGGCCAGCAGGGTGGAAAGGGCCGCGGCGATCGTGGTCCAGCGCAGTCCGACCAGGGTGAGCAGGGGCAGCAACAGCGCGACCTGCAGCAGGCCGGTACGCCGGGGAACGGGGGTGACCTCCCTGCGCTCGACCCGCGCATGGCCCGCGGCGTCCAGTTTCGCGGCCAGCGAGCCCAACCGCGGCTGCTGGTAGAGGTCGCTGACCGAGATCTGCGGGTAGCGGTCGCGGATGCGGGCGACGAGCTGAGCCGCGGTGAGGCTGCCGCCGCCGTGCGTGAAGAAGTCGGCCCGCGGGTCGGTGACCGGCACCCCGAGGATCTCCGCCCACAGGCCGGCCAGCCAGTCCTCGGTGGCCGAGAGCGCCTTCTTCGCCGTGCCGGCCTTGCCGGTCTTCGCGCCGGGCAACGGCCAGGGCAGCGCATCCCGGTCGACCTTGCCGGAGGTGCGGGTCGGCAGGTCCCGCACCACCGCGAGCAGTGGAACCAGTGCGGCCGGCAGCCGCCCGGCCAGTGCCGCGGTGGCGGCGTCGGTGTCGAAACCGGGCGCGGCGGCCACCACGTAGCCGACCAGGACCTGGTTGCCCGCCGGGGTGGTGCGGACCGCGGCGGCCGCGCCCGCGACTCCGGGCAGGGCCTGCAGCGCGGCGTCCACCTCGCCGAGCTCGATCCGCCGCCCGCCGAGTTTGACCTGGTCGTCCGCCCTGCCGGCAAAGACCAGCCCCTCGGCCTCGGCACGGACCAGGTCGCCGCTGCGGTAGGCGCGGGGCCAGCCGAGCGCGGGCAGCGGGGCGAACCTCTCCGCGTCCCTGGCCGGGTCGAGGTAGCGGGCCAGGCCGGCGCCGCCGATCACCAGCTCACCGGTCTCCCCCATGGCGACCGGCTCGCCCAGCTCGTCGACCACGGCGAGCTGCCAGCCGATCAGCGGCAGCCCGATCCGCACCGGCCCCTCGCCGGTGAGCTGCGCGGCGCAGGCGACCACGGTGGCCTCGGTCGGGCCGTAGGTGTTCCACACCTCGCGGCCCTCCACCGCCACCCGCTCGGCCAGTTCCGGCGGGCAGGCCTCACCGCCGAAGATCAGCAACCGGATGTCCTCCAGCGCGTCCGCGGGCCACAGCGCGGCCAGGGTGGGCACCGTGGACACGATCGAGATCCGCTGGTCCACCAGCCATGCGCCGAGGTCGACCCCGGTGCGCACCAGGGAACGGGGCGCGGGCACCAGGCAGGCCCCGTGTCGCCAGGCCAGCCACATCTCCTCGCAGGAGGCGTCGAAGGCGACCGACAGCCCGGCCAGCACCCGGTCCCCGGGGCCGATCGGCTCCTCGGTGAGGAACAGCTCGGCCTCGGCGTCCACGAAGGCGGCGGCGGAGCCGTGCGTGACGGCGACACCCTTGGGTTTCCCGGTGGAGCCGGAGGTGAAGATGATCCACGCGTCATCGCAGGGCGCGGGCCGGGTCCCGCGACGGCGCGGCCCGGCGGGGGTGTCGCGGGGTGTGACCGTGCCGCCGTCGGTGAGCACGGCGCACACCGCCGCCTCGTCGAACACCAGCGCGGCCCGCCCCTCCGGGTCCTCGGCGTCCACCGGGACGTAGGCCGCCCCGGCAGCGAGCACCGCCAGCACGGCGACGTACAGCTCGGCGGTGCCGGAGGAGATCCGCACCCCCACCCGGTCGCCGACACCGATCCCGAGCGCGTCCAAGCGGCCCCGGACGGTCTCGACCTCCGCGGCGAGTGCCCGGTAGCTGAGCACGGTGTGGCCGTCGTCGATAGCCGCCGCGCCGGGGTGGCGGGCGGCGGTGCAGGCCAGGACGTCCAGCAGGGTCCGCTCGCTCGGGGCGAGCCCGGACCAGTACAGCGCCCGCTCATGGGACGCCACGGACGGGGCCGGAGTCAGGGTGGCTACCCCGTTTACCGGCGGGAACAGCAGGTCAGCGGCTGGTCGCCGGTCCGCGGTGAGCGTCACACACCCTCACAGGCTTCTCGTCGGGCCTGCCCACCCTGGATGCGGGCGCCCGGTGCGACCGACGAGCCTACGCGAAGGTGCACGCCGGGTCTCACCAGCGTCACACCGGAGTGTTCGGTCTCACGCCGAGGTCCCTACTTGGACTTCTTCAACTTCTTCTCCCGTACCCGCACGCTGATCCGCACCGGGCTGCCGCGGAAGCCGAAGGTCTCGCGGAACTTGCGCTCCACGAACCGCCGGTAGCCCGCCTCGAGGAAACCGGTGGTGAACAGCACCAGCGTCGGCGGCCGCACCCCTGCCTGGGTCGCGAACAGGACCTTGGGTTGCTTGCCACCGCGCACCGGCGGCGGGGTGGCCGCGATCAGGTCGGACAACCACCCGTTCAGTTGACCGGTGGGCACCCGCTTGTCCCAGGACTCCAGCGCGGTGCGCAGGGCGGGCGCCAGCTTGCGCACCGAGCGACCGGTGAGCGCGGAGACGTTCACCCGCTCGGCCCACGGCACCCGCACCAGCCCGCGGTCCAGCTCCTTCTCCAACTGGTACCTGCGTTCCTCGTCGACAAGGTCCCACTTGTTCATGGCCAGCACGCAGGCCCTGCCCGCCTCCACGACCGTGCTGAGCACCCGCAGGTCCTGCTCGGACAGTGACTGGCTGGCGTCCAGCAGCACGATCGCCACCTCGGCGGCGTCGATCGCGGTCTTGGTGCGCAGCGAGGCGTAGTACTCGGCGCCGCTGGCGGTCTGCACCCGCTTGCGCAGGCCCGCGGTGTCCACGAACCGCCAGATCTCCCCGTCCACCTCGACCAGCGAGTCCACCGGGTCCACCGTGGTGCCCGCCACCGCGTCCACCACCGCGCGCTGCTCACCTGCCAGCTTGTTCAGCAGGCTGGACTTGCCGACATTGGGTTTGCCGACCAGCGCGACCCGGCGCGGGCCCGCCACCCGGTCCCGGTCCCTCGGTGCCTCGGGCAGCGCAGCCACGATGGCGTCCAGCAGATCGCCGGAGCTGCGCCCGTGCAGGGCGCTCACCGGATGCGGTTCGCCGAGGCCGAGGGACCACAGCGCGGCGGTCTCGGCGATCAGCCGCTGGTCGTCCACCTTGTTCGCCGCCAGCAGCACCGGCCGCTTCGATCGCCGCAGCACCCTGGCCACGTCCTCGTCCGTGCCGGTGGCACCGACCGTGGCATCCACCACCAGCAGCACGGCGTCCGCGGTGGACATGGCGACCTCCGCCTGCGCGGCCACCGCGCCCCGCAGGCCGGTGGCGCCGTGCTCCCAGCCGCCGGTGTCCACCACGGTGAACCGTCGCCCGCTCCACAGCGCGTCGTAGGCGACCCGGTCCCTCGTCACCCCCGGCACGTCCTGCACCACCGCCTCGCGGCGGCCGAGGATGCGGTTGACCAGCGTCGACTTACCGACGTTCGGCCTGCCGACGACGGCGAGCACCGGTTGGGCGAGCTCCTCCTCCGCGTCCGCTTCGCCCTCGACCACCCGCGTGTCGAGCACGGCGAACTCCGACTCGTCGGACCACGTGCCATCAGCCTCGGTCATTGCTCTTCTCTCCAGTTAGGCGCGATACTTCTCGCGCCAGTCGTCCAGGGTGCGCACCAGGTCCGCGAGCTGGGAACGCAGCTGCTCGGTGGCTTCCACCAGGCCCGCCCTGCCGGGACCGACCCGCACCGTGAAGGGTTCGCCGACCAGCAGGTCCACCACCGGCCGGAAGCGCCGCCCGCTGCCCTCCGGCCTGCGGGCGCCCCGGGTGGCCACCGGCAGCACGACGGCACCGGAGTTGCGCACCAGCCACGCGGCCCCGCGCTGCGCCTGGGTCACATCGCCCGAACCACGGGCCCCTTCCGGGAACACCCCGACCAGGGCGCCCTCGCGCAGCAGCCGCGCCGCGACCAGCAACGGCTCGCGATCCGGTTCACCGCGGCGTACCGGGATCTGCCCGATCCTCCGCAGTGCCCAGCCGGGCAGCCCGTGGAACAGTTCCCGCTTCACCAGGAACACCGAGCGACGCGGCAGCATTCCGAAGATCAGTTGCGGTTCGAGGAACGAGCTGTGGTTGGCGATCAGCACCACCGGCCCGGTCCGCGGCACCCGCTCCAGGCCGTGCAACCGGAGCCGGAACGCGGGCCGGAAACAAAAGGTACCGATGAACCTGGCGAAGTCGTGCAGCCGGGGTGCGGAACCCGCGGGCAGCCCGGACGTACTCACCGAGTCGCCTCCGCGGCGCACCCGTTCAGCAGGCCGCGCCGGCAGGCCAGCTCGCTCAGCGCGATGATCACCTGGTCGATGTTCAGCTCCGAGGTGTCCACCGGCACGGCGTCCTCCGCGGGGCGCAGCGGCGAGGCCGCGCGGGTGGAGTCCAGCCGGTCCCGCCGCTCGACCGAGGCGCGAGTGTCGTCCGGGGCGGACGCCCGGCCCGCCGCGGCGTCCTGCGCTCCCCTGCGCTCGGCCCGAACCTCGGCGGAAGCGGTCAGGTAGATCTTCAGGCCCGCGTCCGGGGCCACCACCGTGCCGATGTCCCTGCCCTCGACCACGATCCCGCCGGTCGCGGCCAGCACCCGCTCGATGATCTCCCGCTGCCGCGCCACCAGCAGCTCCCGCACCTCGGGAACCGCGGACACCGGGGACACCGCGCGGTTGACCTCCTCGGTGCGGATCTCGGCGGCCAGCTCGGCACCGGCGAGCAGCGCCGCGGGGCGTGCGGGGTCGGTGCCGACGTCGAGCTCGACCGTGCCGGCGTGCCCGGCCACCGCCGCCGCGTCAGTGGGGTCGATCCCCGCGCGCAGCACGGCGAGGGTCACCAGCCGGTACATCGCACCGGTGTCCAGGTAACCCGCTCCCAGCCGGGAGGCGAGCGTGCGTGCCACCGTGGTCTTCCCGGTTCCCGACGGGCCGTCCATCGCGACCACGCCACGTAGGGCTCCCGACACCGTTGCGCCTCCTTAACCGTTGCTCAGCCACCTACCCCAGCGCATCATTCTGCCGGGAGGGCATGGGAACGGATCAGTCGGCTTGCCCCTCCGCGCGCAGCCGCTCGTCCAGCTCGTCCACCTCCACGGCAGACCGCTCCACCGCGCCGGTGACGTAGCCCGCCTTGCCGAACAGCTGGGACAGCACCGGTGCGGTGATCACCTGGAACAGCGCGACCAGTACCAGCGCGACCGCGTATCGCGGTTCCAGCCGCACCGCCGCACCGGCCAGCACCAGCAGCAACCCGAAGGTCTGGGTCTTGGTGGCCGCCTGCAGTCGGGTGAGCAGGTCGGGAAACCGCAGCAGGCCGAACGCGCCGAGCAGGCACAGCGCGGTGCCGGTAAGCAGGAGCACCGCGGAGATCGTGTCGTGGACGGTCACTGGTACTCCTCCCTGCGCTCGGCGAGCTTGACCGCACACAGCGAACCGACGAAGGCCAGCAGCGCGACCGACAACAGCAGGGCGACGTTCAGCGGGCGCTGCGACATTGCCATCTCCACCCCGACCCCGGCCAGGATCAGCACCAGCAGCATGTCCAGTGCCAGGATCCGGTCCAGGGTGCGCGGGCCGCGCACCAGCCGCGCCAGGGTGAGCAGCGCGGCCAGCGACAGCAGGCCGAAGGCGACGGAAAAGACGACGGTCACCAGGCACCTCCCTTCGCGGGTGCCCGGCGCGCGGCGGCCACCCGGTCCCGCACGGTCGCGGCCTCCCGCGCGCTGCCGAGCGCCTCGACCACCCGGATCTGCAACTCGAGCACCTGGTCATGGGCGCGGGCGGCCTCCCGCGCCGAGCGCACCCCGAGGGCGTAGACGTAGTAGATCCCGCGTGCCCTGTCGATCTGCAGCACGAACTTGCCGGGGGTCAGCGAGACCATGTTGGCCGCGGCCACCACGGCGTGGTCACGTTCGGACAGCACGGGCACGGACAGCACGGCCTCCCGCACCGAGCGGCCGTAGCGGAGCACGAACCAGGCCGTCTGGAAGGCCGATGCGGTCAGATCGGCCACCACGAACACGACCAGTCGCAGCAGGCGCAGCGGCCGCACGAACAGTCCCGGCCTGGTGGGCAGCGGGAACAGCAACAACACGCCCAGCGCCACCACCACCCCGGTGAGCACGATGAACGGATCGACCGAGCCCCACAGCATGAACCAGACCAGCAGCAGCCAGACGAACATCGTGAGGGAGAAGCGTTGCCGGGTCATCGGTCACCTCCCTGCCCGAGTACCGCCTCGCGGTACGCCCCGCCGTCCAGGAGATCGTTCGCGGCACGCTCGCTGATCGCCGACAGCGGGCCCGCCAGCACCGCCACCGCGACCCCGGCCACCACCAGCCCGCCGGTGGCCAGCAGCATCGGCCGCGAGGTCGCGCCGGTGCCCACGGTCACCTCGTCGGTCGGGTCCGGGTCCGGATGCGGCGGGCACTCCCTACCCCAGAACGAGCCCACCCAGATCTTGGCCACCGCGTAGAGGGTCAGCAGGCTGGTCAGCACCGCCCCGGCGGTCACCAGGTACGCGGTCGGGGTGGCCACCTCGGCCCCCGCGCGCAGCAGCGCGATCTTGGCGACGAACCCGGAGAACGGCGGGATACCGGCCAGGCTCAGCGCCGGCACCGCGAACAGGACGGCGACCAGGGGGTAGGCCTTGGCCACCCCGGACATGTCGCGCAGGGACACCGTGCCGGTGTGCCGGGTAACCACGCCGCTGACCAGGAACAACGCCGCCTGCACGATGATGTGGTGCACCACGTACAGGATCACCCCGGTCAGCCCGATCACGGTGAACAGCGCGAGCCCGAACAGCATGTACCCGATATGGCTGACCAGCAGGAAGGACATCAGCCGGTTGATGTCGTTCTGCGCGATCGCGCCGAGCACCCCGACGATCATGGTCAGTACCGCCACCACCAGCAGCAGGGTCCAGCTCGCGTCGTGGTCGAACACCAGCGCCTGGGTGCGGATCAGCGCGTACACCCCGACCTTGGTGAGCAGCCCGGCGAAGACCGCGGTGATCGGGGCGGGGGCGGTCGGGTAGCTGTCCGGCAGCCAGAAGTGCAGCGGCACCAGCGCGGCCTTGATCCCGAAGACCACCACGACCAGCAGGCCGAGCACGGTCTTGACGCCCTCGGGCAGTTCGGCGACCCGCACGGCGAGGTCGGCCATGTTCACCGTGCCGGTCGCCGCGTACACCAGGGCGACCATGGTGAGGAACAGCAGCGAGGAGGTGAGGCTGACGATCACGTAGGTCATCCCCGCCCGCACCCGCGGCGCGTTGCTCCGCCTGGTGATCAGTACGTAGGAGGCGGACAGCATGATCTCGAAGGCGACGAACAGGTTGAACAGGTCGCCGGTCAGGTAGGCCATGGACACCCCGGCGCAGAGCACCAGGTACATCGGCAGGAACGCGGTGGAGGTGGTGCCGCGGCCGTAGTCCACGATCCGCTGGCCGATGGAGAAGATCAGCACGGCCAGCGTGACCACGGCGGACACCAGCAGCAACAGCGCGGAGAGCCGGTCGGCGATCAGGGTGATCCCGAACGGCGGCGCGTGCCCGCCCAGCTGCAGCACCACCGGCCCCTGCTCGTCCACGTGCACCAGCAGGACCGCTGCCACGGCCGCGATGGCGGTGAGCACCAGCACGCCGAGCAGCCGCTGCGCCGCGGGCGAGCGCCGCGCCACCAGAGACAGCGCCGCCGCCAGCAGCGGCAGCAGCACGGGCAGCGAGACCAGGGTGGTCACCGGCGCACCCCCGGCCCGGTGTCCCCTTCGTTCCCGGACTCGCCGGTCTCACTGGTGCCTTCGTGGTCCGCGGCGTCCTCGGGATCCTCGGCCTCGGTGGTCTCCGCGGCGGCGCTCATCTCCTGCGCCTCGGCCACCGCCTCGGCGATCCGGCGGTCCTCGAGGTCGTCCCGCACCTCGTCGTGCCCGAGCAGCACCCAGGACCGGTAGGCCAGTGCGAGCAGGAAGGTCAGCAGGCCGAAGGTGATCACGATCGCGGTGAGCGCCATGGCCTGCGGCAGCGGGTCGGACATCTCGTCCAGCCCGGCCATCCCGATGAACGGGGGCACGCCCGGCGGCCCGCCCGCGACCTGGAGGAACAGGTTGGCGCCGTGGCCGAGCAGCACGATGCCGATGATCACCCGCATCAGCGAGCGCTGCATGATCAGGTAGAAGCCCGCCGTGTACAACGCCGCGAGGATGACGGCCATGGTCAGGTTGATGGTCACAGAGACTCGGCCTCCTCCTCGTTCTGCCGCTCCAGTTCGCGGGTCTCGATGCCGGAGCCGAGCGTGCGCATCAGGTCCAGCACCACGCCGACGATCAGCAGGTACACGCCGATGTCCAGGGCGAGGCTGCTGACGATCTCGAGTTCGCCGAGCACCGGAGGGTGCAGTGTCCACACCGCGCTGGACAGCACGGGCTTGCCGAAGGCCACCGGGACGAGCGCGGTGGTCACCGCGACGGCCAGCCCGTAGCCGATCAGCACCGGCGGCCGGACCCGGGTGGCGGCGGCGATCTCGGCACTGCCACCCGCGACGTAACGCAGCACGAAGGCGAGCCCGGCGACGAGGCCGCCGGTGAACCCGCCGCCCGCGTAGTGGTGCCCCGCGAACAGCAGGTACAGCGACACCACCAGCACGGTCGGGAAGATGATCCTGGTGCACACCTCCAGCAGCAGCGAGCGCGGCCACCCGTGCGTGCTCTGCTCGGCGAGCAGCCACTGCTCCCGCGGCCAGTCCCACTCGGTCCAGTGCACCGGCTCCTCGTCGTGCTCGCGCTCGGTCATGGCCCGCGCTCCTCGGTCTCGTGGGCAGGCTCGTCCTGCCTGGAGTGCCCTCCGGTGCGGCGCCGGGGCAGGTAGCCGGCCAGCGCGAGGCTGGCCGCCCCGGTGGCCGCGACGGCGAGCACCACGATCTCGCCCACGGTGTCGAACGCGCGGAAGTCGACCAGGATCGCGTTCACCACGTTGTGTGCCCCCGCCTCGGGCAGCGCCCGCTGGAGGTACTCGGCGGAGGCCTCGGAGGGCTCCGGCCGGTTACCGGAGAACAGCACCGCCAGCAGCGCCACGAACACTCCGCCCGCGCCCGCCACGGTCGCCTTCATCCAGCGCGTGCTGCGGATCGGTGGGTGGGACTGGACGAACGTCGAGGGAAACCGGCGCAGCACGAAGACGAACACGACCAGCGTCAGCGACTCGACCAAAAACTGGGCCAGCGCGAGGTCGGTGCCGCCGTGCACGAGGAACAGCGCGCCGATGCCGTAGCCGACCACCCCGGTGAGCAGCACGGCGGTCAGCCTGCGCCGGGCCAGCAGCACCGTGGCGGTGGCCACCAGCACCACGATCGCCACCGGCAGTTGCAACCAGGTGTCGAACAGCGCGGGGGCACTCGCGTCCACCGCGCCGGTGAGCAGCCCGGCGCCGGGCACCAGCACCACCACGAGCAGGATGGTGCCGATGTAGGTGGGCAGTGATCCGGTCTGCACCCGGCCGGTGAACCCGTGCGCGAGGCCGTCCAGTCCGGTGACCGCCCGGTGGTAACCGCGCTGGGCGTGCAACGGCCCCGGCACCCAACCGGACATTCGCAGCATGACCGGGTTGGCCCGGTGTACGAGGTATCCGCCGCCGAGGATCACCGCGGACAGCAGCAGCGGCAGGGTCCAGCCGTGCCACAGTGCGAGGTGATACGGCTCGGCCCCGGCGGGGTAGGCGGAGGCGTAGCCAGCCGGCAACGGCTCGACCAGGCCCACCAGCAGGGGCAGCACCAGCCCGGCCAGCGCGGGCAGTGCGATCGTCACCCCGAAACCGGCCCCGGGCGCGGGCGGTTGCGAGGGTGTGGCGCCGCGCCGGCTACCGAAGGCGCCGACCAGGAAACGCAGGCTGTAGGCCACCGTGAACACCGATCCGAGCACGAGCCCGGCGAGCACGGCCGTCTCCCTGAACCCGCCACCGGCGAAGGCCTCCAGCGCGGCCTCCTTGCCGACGAACCCGAGCAGCGGGGGCACCCCGGCCATCGAGGCCGCGGCCAGCCCGGCGAGGGTGGCCACCGCTGGCCAGCGCGCACCGAGCCCGGACAGCTCGCGGATGTCCCGCGTCCCGGCCCGCCGGTCGATCGCGCCCACGGTGAGGAACAGGGTGGACTTGAAAAGCCCGTGCGCGAGCAGCATCGTGGCGCCCGCAATGGCGGCGACGTAGCTGCCGGTGCCCAGCAGCACCATGAGAAAGCCGAGCTGGCTGACCGTGCCGAAGGCCAGCAGGATCTTCAGGTCGTGCTCGCGCAGGGCGCGGAAGCCGCCGAGCACCATGGTCCAGACCCCGAGGATCAGCACCGGGATCCACCAGGCAGGCAGGTCGGCGAAGCCGGGGGCGAACCGGGCCACCAGGTAGACCCCGGCCTTGACCATGGCCGCGGCATGCAGATAGGCGCTCACCGGAGTCGGGGCGACCATCGCCGCGGGCAACCACGGGTGGAACGGCACCTGCGCGGACTTGGTGAAGGCGCCGAGGAGCACCAGCACAACGGCGATGTCCACGACGGTCCCGCTCGGCGGTGCGGCCACGATCTCGGACACCCGGAAGGTGCCCGCCTGGACCCCCAGCAAGATCAGGCCCAGCAGCATGGCCAGCCCGCCGAGGGCGGTGACCAGCAACGCCTGCATGGCCGAGCGGCGCACATTCTTGCCGATCCCGTCGCCGCCGACCAGGAGGAAGGAGCAGACCGTTGTCAGCTCCCAAAAGATGTAGAGCGAGAACACGTCGTCGGCGAGGACCAGACCCAGCATGGACCCGGCGAAGACCAGCAGCAGCACCGAGTTCCGGCCGACATCGCTCCCGCCCGGCTTGGCGTAGAACGCGTAGTAGCACAGCACCAGTGCGCCGATCCCGGCGACGAGCACGATCATCACCATGGCCAGCGTGTCCAGCCGCAGCACGACGTCCAGGCCGATCCGGGGAGCCCAGGAAAAGGACTCGGTGACTGGGTCACCCTCCGGAGTGAACCGGAGGAAGGAGTACCCGAGCGTGCCCGCGGGGACGAGCGCGGCGACCCCGAAGGCCCACCGCCCGTACCGCCGCGCCACCAGCGGCAACACGCACGCCACCACGAAGTGCACCGCGATCGCGATCAGCACGCCTGCTCTCACCACCGTTCGTGTTCCGCCGGTACGTAATCACATGGGGGACGGTGTGGCCGGGATTTCCGGCCTGCACGGGCAGGTGTTTTGCGGAATCGGTTACCTTGGATGTGTGAACGTCGAAGTAACACCGCTGCCGGGCATCGGCGTCCGCAAGGACTTCGCGATGGAGAACGGGCGGCGGATCGGTGTGGTCACCCACAAGGACGGCCAGATCGAGCTGATCCTCTCCAAATCGGACGATCCGGATGCCTGCATCGCCTCGCTGCCGCTGACCACGGAGGAAGCGGGGGCGCTCGCGAACCTGCTCGGCGCGCCCCAGCTGGTCGCGCAGCTGAACGAGGACCATCGGGAGTTCGCCGGGATTCACACCCGGCAGATCTCCATCAAGACCGGCTCGCCCTTCCACGGCCGCACCCTCGGGGACACCACGCTGCGCACCCGCACCGGTGTCTCGGTGGTCGCGGTCATGCGGGCCGGGCAGGTACAGCCCTCCCCCACTCCCGAGTTCACCTTCACCGGAGGGGACGTACTGGTCGCGGTCGGGACCTCGGACGGCCTGGACGAGGCCATCAAGATCCTCCGGCACGGCTGAGTGCCCGTGGACCACACCGCTTTCGCGCTGATCGAGCTCGGCGCCGTCTTCTTCGTGCTGGGCGTGCTGGGCAGGCTGGCAGGCAAGATCGGGATGTCGCCGATCCCGCTCTACCTGCTCGGCGGCCTTGCCTTCGGCACCGGTGGAGTACTGCCGCTCGGCGATATCGGCGGGTTCGCCCAGCTGGGCAGCGAGATCGGTGTGGTGCTGCTGCTGTTGCTGCTGGGGCTGGAGTACTCGGCGGCGGAGCTGGTCACCGGGCTGAAGCGGTCCTGGATGTCCGGGCTGATGGACATCGTGTTGAACGCCACACCTGGCGCCGTGGTGGCGCTGCTGCTCGGCTGGGGACCGGTCGGCGCCTTCGTGCTCGCCGGGGTCACCTACATCTCCTCCTCCGGCATCATCGCCAAGGTCCTCGGCGATCTCGGCAGGCTCGGTAACCGGGAGACCCCGGTGGTGCTGTCCATCCTGGTGTTCGAGGACCTGGTGATGGCGCTGTACCTGCCGATCCTGACCACGGTGCTGGCCGGGATCTCGTTCCTCGGCGGGCTGCAGGCCGTCGGCATCTCGCTGGCCGTGATCACCGTGGTGCTGGTGATCGCGTTGCGGTACGGCCGATATGTCTCGGCCGTGGTGGACAGCCCCGACCGTGAGGTGTTCCTGCTCAAGCTGCTCGGCGCGGCGCTACTGGTCGCCGGGCTGGCCTCGGCCATGCAGGTGTCCGCGGCGGTCGGCGCGTTCCTGCTGGGCATCGCCATCTCCGGGTCCACGGCGGAGAGCGCCACCCGCATCCTGGAACCCCTGCGCGACCTGTTCGCCGCGATGTTCTTCGTGGTGTTCGGGCTGAACACCGATCCGCGGTCGATCCCGCCGGTACTGGTGTGGGCGATCGTGCTGGCGCTCAGCACCGCGCTGACCAAGGTCGCGACCGGTTGGTGGGCCGCGCGCAGGCAGGGCATCGGCAGGCTGGGCCGCGCCCGCGCCGGGGCATCACTGGTGGCCCGCGGCGAGTTCTCGATCATCATCGCCGGGCTGGCGGTCGCCGCGGGCGCGGTCGAGGGCCGGCTCGCCGCGCTGGCCACCGCCTACGTCCTGCTGATGGCCATCATCGGCCCGATCGCGGCCAGGATCGTGGAACCCCTCGCCCGCGCCGTGCAACGCACCCCGGCCGCCGCCCCCGCCTAACCGTGTTTGCCGCTCCCGTACGTGAGTGAGTCAAGTTGTGGGTGGGGCGTCGTTGCCCCAAGCTGCATCTCTGCTGGTCAATGTCCTGGATCAGGGCGTCTCGGCTCGGTTGGGTTATCGCTCCCGCCGATGTCGGTCGGTTCGGGGCGTTGGTTGCGCAGGCGCATCGCAGGTGTTTCGTCGAGCTTGAGTAGTTCGACGGCCACACGGTTGATCTCGGCGCCGTTGGCAACGGAGTGCAGAAGGCCGTTGTAGAAGAGGTCCCAGATGCGCCGGTCGCGTTGGAGGTCGCCGACTTGCCGGTCGGCGCCGCGCCCGTCGAGGTCCTCGAACCGGAGGTGGAGCATGCCGCCCGCGAAGTAGCCCTCGATGCGGCTGAGTTCGTAGAGCTTGAGGTGGTTGGATCGGGCGCGGCGCTGGTACCAGCGCCGGTTGTAGTCCCACTTGATCCAGTCCGTACCCACGGATGTCGTCTGATAAGAGAAGGGGTTGGACGCCAGGTAGGCGAAGACAAGGACTATCACCCAGATCTGCCAGTACCCCAGGTATCCGAGGTCACCACGGAGCAAGGCAATCAGTACGGCGCCGCCTGCCATGATCGCTAGTGCGACTAGGAAGCCGTGGATGTTGGCGAGGCGGCTGTGGCGGTGCCAGGCGAGGACGGTGCCCATGCTCTCGGGTGGTTCTGGTTTGTGCGAAAGCTTGGTGGAGCGACCGGGGTCGTGTTCGGCGTTGACTCCCTTGTCGTTCTTGAAGCCGGGGGCGTGCGGGGGGAACGGCTTTCCGGTGTCGGGGTCCGGCCGTGGCGGTAGCTCGGGGAACTCGTACCAGGTACGACTGGGTTCTGGTTCGCGGTGTCGTCCTGCCATGGCGTTGCCTCTACTCCGGAACGAAGAAGTCTGCGACAGCTTGGCCACCGATGGCCCCGGCTATCCCGCCGACCGTGCCGACGACAAGTGTGCCCCACGGACCGATGGCAGAGCCCCACACGACCCCGGCAGCCGCCGCGGCACCGGCCGCTCCGAGCGCGCCACCGCCGATCGTCGCGGCCGAATCGGCGGCGGCCTTGCCCCAAGACTGCTCGCCGTTCACGGCGCCCATGGCTTCGTTGACCACGACTAGACCACTGCCTACATACGGCATACCCTTGAGGAGCTTCTGCGCGGCTTTGACCTCGGTTTTCACGTGTTGGCCGAGGTCGTCGATCTGGCTCTTTCCGGGGTATGCGGCGACGGCCTTGCGGGTGGCCTCGCCCTCGGTTTTGATCCAGAGGTCGAACTGGTTGGCGCGGGTGACGTGCTCGGCGGCGTTGGTGCGGGCCTTGGCGGCGGCTTCGTGGAGCCATTGCAGGGTGCGTTGATCGGGGTTGGCCAAGGTGCCGTTGGCGAACTTCTCGAAGGCGCTGGCCCGGGTCAAGGCGCGTTCGGCCTGGTACATGGCTGCCTGGCGACCCTTTTCCATGGTGCCGATGTAACTGATGGTGCGGGCGAGCGCGGTGGGGGTCAAATTGTGCATCTGGGTCAGCCCGGATTCGAGTTTGCCCATGGTGTCCCGCAAGGTGCGGTGGGCGTTCTCCTCCATGGTGCGGGCGGTGGCGACGATGGCCTTGCACTCGTTGTAGACGGCGACCTTGGCGTTGTACCCGTCGACCAGGGGTTTGCGCGCGGCCATCGCCTGCAAGGTTTCCTGCGAGATCGTTTGGGCCTGTCCGGGAGTACATGGTTCAAGGGGCAGCCCCGGTGCGGGAGGTGGCGCCACGGGGGCCTCGATGAAGGGGCCGTTGACGACGAGGCCACCACTGGTGGCCTTGTCTTTGGCGTCCATCATCTTCCGCTCGATGGCGTCCAGCGAGTCGGCGAAGTCGCGCAGTGCCCATTCGCATTCGAACGCGCGATCGGCGATGTTCGTGACGTCCGGATCGAGCCCCTGCGTGGCCTCGTGGAAGCTATCGTGCGCGGGTCCCTGCCAGGCTGCCTCGCCGGTGTTGAGCGCCGTGCGGCTGCTGGTGGCGGCTTGGTGGGCGCCGGAGTACAGCTTGGCCAGCCCGTCGGCCGCCTCAACGCAGGTACCCGAACTGCCGTTGACAGTGGTGTTCAGCGCGGTTGCCACAGTCGGTGGTCCTCCCCGAAACCCGAACGGCTAGTTGAGCGGGATGTTCTGCTCGGCGAACGACTTACCGTCGCCCCATGCCTCTCGTCGCTCTCTCCGCAGAGCGCCCTCGTGGTTGTTCTCGATCTGCTCATAGGCACCACTGGCGACGTGGACCTTTCCGGCGATGTCATCGAGCATGCGCGCGGCGGCGACAGCCGAGGTCATCAACGCTTGCATCGCGCGAGCAACATGCGTCGAGGACGCCCCGGCGTCCGGCGCTTCAGCGCCGGCAGTAGCCGCCTGATCGAGCAGTTCAGAACCCTGCCCGAGTTCGGCGACGATGCGCTGGAGCGCGCCGGGCTCGTAGCTGTAGCCACCATCAGGCATGGTCGTGTCCTTCCGTCTGGCTCGCGATGGAGCGGCTGGACCAATTGCGCACTGGCCCGGTGTGCCGGGAGCCTTCATCGAGGACCGGTTCGAACAGCACCCCGTGCGCCCCCGCCTGCTCGGCCACCTGGGCAAGGTCGTTTCGGTGGATGGCCACCCACGGCTGGTACCGGCCGCAGCGTTCCGCCAGCTGCTCCGGCGAGGTGTAGGCCAGCACCATCAGCCGACCGGCTGGGTCGGGCTGCAACTCTACGTGAACAGTCTGCTGTCCGACATGAACCGGACGGGAGGGTACATAGAGCAACGGATCCTCGCCATCGTACTCGGCGGGTTCGAGGTCGGGCTGCTCACGCACGTCGACATCGGGAGGCCGTGGACGATCCGGCAGCCACGCGTCCAGGATGACAAGGTTGTATCCGTGTTCGGCGCCGAGGCCCTGCAATCGTCGCGTGGTGGCGCGCGCCCACGGCTGGCTGGTGCCGCAGGCAGCGGCGAGGTTGGCCAGGCTGGTGTAGGCGATGGCGGCAGGACCACGCAGAGTCCGACACAGCTCCACGACATCGCCAGCCGAAACGGTCTCGGGCAGAGTCAGCACATACAACTCACCAGCGACATACTCAGGCAGATCGTCCAGCAACACGACCGGCTGAAATCCCGTCCGCTGACGCGCTGGCTCGTTCACTGCCAGCTCCCCTCCGCACGTCATGCGCCTTTACTCAGTGCCCCCGGGCGGTCACTGTACCGAACGAAGAGGTAGCGAGAACATGGTTCGCCAACAACAGGTGAGATGTCGGTCACTCGTTGAAGCCGGGGTGCTCTCCTGGAGGTGGTGGGTTACAGCCTGAGCAGCGTGACCACGAGGACGGTGGCTCGGCGTGCGCGACGTAAGCCAGCGCACCGCAGACCGTGATGACCACCGTGCGACCGTTGAATACGGACGCGAGCGGTTTATCGGGTACGCGGTGTATCAGTTGCTCATCGCGCAAACCCATTGCGGCAGTTCCGCCTACTGCGCGCACTGCGGCTACCTGCGGCCGAGTTTGGTCGCGCGGGTACGGCGTCGGCAGCGGGCCTGGCCGATCGGCCGAGCGGGCTGCCAGGCACGCAGTACATGGCGCACCGCTGGGTCCGGGCAGGTTCTCAAGCACTCCCGGCGGAAAGCGCGCACCACACAGAGCGGTCAGCATCGTGGGCAACGTCCCGTCCGATGGCAGCGGGATGAGGTGGGCCACTCGCTCGTTCTCCCTGCGTGCGTGTTCCCGCAGCAAGCGGCCGTAAATGATCGTCATGGTTGCCCCCCGACGTAGCGCGAGACGCCGCGCTGTATACCCGGTGCCGACGGCTTCAGCAGGACATGCTCGGCACTGTGGCTCCCATTCCCCGGAAACGGATTAGAAGCGGGGCGGTCACCTTCATGGCGCGATGGGTAGGACTGGTGCACGGCGGCCCCGCCGGATGTCGGGGGCCTCGCGGCAGGGCCGCCGTGGTCTGGCCCTGCCCGATCCGCTCGGGGGACAGCTTGATCGCCAACGGATCGAACAGGGTGCTTCGTGAACAGCCGTCGCAGCAGACACGGCTTACGGTGACGACGACGCCGGACACCGAGGCGGGTATCAACGTTCCGCAGGGTCCTGCGCGCATCCACGTACAGCACGCAGCGATGGCAGCGAGGTCCTGGCGGTGTTACCAACGGCACAGGCGGCACCTCGTCACCGCACACCGCCACTGGATCGCCGCCCGCGTGGCGGGCCTCGCTCACCTGCTCGTCGGTAACCGCATGGTCGCTGCCATCGGCGCCGCTGCGGAACCAGGTAATGAACAGCCGGTCGGCCTCGATACTCATCTCTCACCTCTGGTACTCCGGCGTGCATCGGCGATACGGCGCCGGATCGTTAGGCGCTCGGGTCATAAGCCAGATGTGGGACGCAACGGCGTGGCATGGCCGGGTTGGCCCGCACGACCGGAAGGCGCTGGGCACGCCCCGGCCGTGCGGGCCAACTTGGGGCGCAAGGTCAACCGGGCACACCGGCTGACGCTCGCCTGCGCCCTGGGGATCACGCGACGTCCCGGAGCGCACGGTGCCGCCACGTGATGCCCACGTGCCGCGCGGAGAGGACCGGACGCAACACGTCGGCGAAAGTCGATTGCGACACGCGCGTCATGGACTCGCGTTGTCTTCGTGTTGGTGCGCTGGCCGCCGTACGGCGCGGAGTGGGTACGACCTGTACAGGGAGTCTCCCCGCACGACCTAAGCTTGCATCCATGAAATGGAAACTACAACATAGGATCCTACAAACCAAGTACGCCGAATGGGTACCCTGCTGTAGCTCAGCCCATGCGGGATACTGTCGGTTGGCTTCGATCGAGAGAGGGACGCTGACATGGCCACTACTCCCACAGTCCGGCGCCTGCTCCTGGGCCATGAGCTACGACGGTTGCGGGAAGCCGCAGACAAAGCACCTGCCGACGCGGCCAAGTTGCTGGATTGCGCAGCGACGAAGATCAGCCGTATGGAACTGGGGCAGAGCCCGATCGGCGTCGGCGACCTGAAGATGCTCCTGGAGTTCTACGATGTCGACCCAGATCGCACAGCGTCGATGCTGGAACTTGGGCGCAACACCAAGGCCCGGGGTCGCTGGAGCGGCCATCGCGCCTTCTTCCCCGAATGGTTCCGGACGTACTTCGACCTGGAGCAGGACGCTTCCGACATCAAGCGAACCGAGGCCGAGGTCGTGCCGGGACTGCTCCAGACTGACGACTACGTGCGCGCGATGTACGACGTCCACAACTACGAACAGGCCGAGATCGAAGACCGGCTGAAAGCGCGACAGGAGCGTCGGGCGATCCTGACCAGGCCAAACCCGCCAATGGCGAGCTTCATCTTGTCCGAATCATGCCTACGGCGGGTTGTGGGCAACGCAAGCGTGATGCGAGGCCAGCTACATCACCTGATCGACATCGGCCGGTCACGGAACGTGCATATTCAAGTGCTGCCGTTCGACGCGCAGACTTCGATGGCGGGTTACCTCTTCTACGGCTTCATCATGCTGACCATCGAATCCCCTGGTAATGCCCCAGCGCTGGAGTTCGTCTACGTCGAAGACCTGGACGATGCGCGCTACCTCGACGGTGATAATGAGAAGAAGCCCTACGTGAATCTCTGGGGCCGACTGCAAGCCGCCGCTCTGGGCCCGGTCGAGTCACGCAAGCTCATCCGGAAGGTGGCGGAGCAGTCTACGTGACTGACCGGAGAGGACGCAGCTGATGTCAAGGTCGGATTTCACCAGCGTGTGCTGGACCAAAAGTAGCTACAGCCAGGGCAACGGAGAGTGCATCGAGCTAGCCAGAGCTACCGACAAGATCGGTGTCCGTGACTCCAAACTCGGCGACGCCAGCCCAGTTCTGACGTTTACCCCCGTTGCGATCACGGCGCTCTTCGATGCACTGCGAGAGACGCCAACCATCTGACGATGGTGGCCACGGTGGGAAGTGACGGTCGGGATCCTTCCCACCGTGGCCCTGCTGTCTCGCTGGAGCAATTGACCGAAGTGCAGGGATGAGCGCACTCTTCGTAGGTCTTCTTCAGCCTCAAGGCAGGTGCTGTGCTGCTTCGGATCGGAGTCGTTCCAGCGCGTGGTCACCCCGACCCTGAGTCTCGACCGAACCCGGACCAGTCAGAAGCACCGGTGCCTGATCGTGACCGAGGTCGAGGAGTACGAGGTGAACCGCTGGTTGAGCTCGTCCTCGTGCTCGACCCCGATCGACCGCACCGTGGCAGGCAGGTCGTGTGCGCGCAGCCGCACCCCGAGGCTCCGCTCCCCGCCAGCCTGAACGGTCGCACCCACGGCCGCCGGATAGCCGTCCAGCACCGACGGATCGGCCGCACCGTTGGGCGGGGGCATGGTGATGCTTCCGTCGCGCGGATCCGGCGGCGGGATCGGGATCAGCACGGCCTCCGCGAGCTCCATCGACTCGGCCCCGGACAGCGAGACGTCCGTGATCACCACCGGCTCACGTCCGGCGTTCTCGACGTGGACGCCGACCATCGCGCCGTTGCCGGGTCCGGGCGGAGTGCACAGCTGGTTCGTGCCGGTGTCCGCCGTCCGGCCGTCGGTCAGGAGTGGCCCGGCGCGCAGCACACCGGCGCAGGCGGTGGTGGCGAGCAACCCCACGGCTACCAGGACCAGGGAAACGGAGCGAACCAGCACCGGCGCCACGGTAGCCGAGATCCGGCCGCTACAGATCCACGGCGCGGTAGAGGGAACCCACCTCGGCACGGGTGAGCGGGCGCAGCGTGCCCGGTTTCGCGCTGCCGAGTTGGACCTCCCCGACGGCGGTGCGCACCAGCTTGCGCACCGGGTGGCCGACCTCGGCCAGCAGCCGCCGCACGATGTGCTTGCGGCCCTCGTGCAGCACGATCTCCACCAGGGTACGGCCGGGGCGGGTGTCCTTGACCCGGAACTCGTCGGCCCGCACCGGACCGTCCTCCAGCTCGACGCCCGCGCGCAACCGCTTGCCCAGGCCACGCGGCACCGACCCCTCGACCTCGGCGAGGTAGGTCTTGAGCACGCGGAAGGATGGGTGCATCAAGCGGTGCGCCAGGTCGCCGTCGTTGGTGAGCAGCAGCAGGCCCTCGGTATCCGCGTCCAGCCTGCCCACGTGGAACAGCCGCTCGGCACGGTTCCGGACGTAGTCGCCGACACAGGGCCGCCCCTGCTCGTCGGTCATCGTGCTGTGCACGCCGCGCGGCTTGTTCAGGGCGAGGTACACCTGGTCCGCGCGCAGGACCACCCTGGTCCCGTCCACGTGGAGCACGGCGCTGTCCGGGTCGATCCGCCTGCCGCGCTCGCGGACGACCTCCCCGTCCACACTCACCCTGCCCTGCGCGATCAGGTCCTCGGCGGCCCGCCGGGACGCCACCCCGGCTCGCGCGAGAACCTTCTGCAGGCGCACGCCTTCCGGCTGGTCAGAGGTCATCGATGGAGTCCACTTCGGGTAGCAGAGGAGCGATGGGCGGCAACTCGCTCAGCGAGGAGAGGCCCAGCCGCTCGAGGAACAGCTCGGTGGTCACGTACAGCGTGCCGCCGGTCTCGGAGTCGGTGCCGGTCTCCTCGATGAGCCCGCGCGCCAGCAGGGTGCGGATCACCCCGTCCACGTTGACCCCGCGTACGGCGGCCACCCTGGCCCGGGTCACCGGCTGCCGGTAGGCGACGACGGCGAGGGTCTCCAGCGCCGCACGGGTCAGCTTGGACCGCTGCCCGTCCAGCAGGAACTTCTCCACGTAGGGCGCATAGGTGTCGCGGGTGTAGAACCGCCAGCCATCGGCGACCCGGCGCAGGTCGATACCGCTGCCGCGCTCGGTGAACCGGGTGGCCATGGCGCCCAACGCCTCGGTGACCCGCCGTACCTCCTGTTCCAGCGCCTCGGCCAGCGACTCCTCGGTCGCGGGCGAGTCGACCACCAGCAGCAAGGTCTCCAAGGCCGCTTCCAGCGCCGAGTCCTCGGTGAGGTCCGGCAGCGAGCCACCCGCCGACACGGCCACCGGCTCGTCCCCGGCACCGTCGCCCTCGACGTCCTCGGCGCCGTCGGCCGCCCCGGTCTCGGGCTCGGTCTCGGTCTCGGGCTCGGTCTCGGGCTCGGGCTCCGGCTCCGGCTCCGGCTCCGGCTCCGGCTCCGGCTCCGGAGCGTCCACGTCCAGGTCGATCACCGGCTCGTCGGCCCGTGGCACCTCCGGCTCGCCCGTCGGCGCATCCGGCTCGCTCACCCGTACTCCTCTTCCTCTGCTCGGGTCCGGTCGTGCTCGGCCACGGCGGTGGCTTCCTCCACCGAGCCGCCGGTCCAGCGGACGTGCAGCTCGGTGAGGGCATCCACCTGCTCGAAGGCCACCGTGGCCTCGCGGTACAGCTCGAGCAGGGCCAGGAACCGCGCCACGACCTCCATCGTGTGCTCGCAGTCGGACACCAGCTCGCGGAAGGTCGACCGGCCCTCGGCGGCCAGCCGCACCCGCAGCACGGCCGCATGCTCCCGGACCGACACCCTGCCCGCGTGCAGGTGGTCCAGCGACACCGTGGGCGGCGGCTTCGGCCGGAACACCGACAGCGCCACCTCGGCGAACCGGTTCGGGTCCACGCCGAGCATGACCTCCGGCAGCAGACCCACGTAGCGCTCCTCCATCGACACCGAACGCGGGTACCGCCGCAGCGCACCCGCCTCGAGCTCGCCGAACAGCGCGGCCACCTGCTTGTACGCACGGTACTGCAGCACCCGGGCGAACAGCAGGTCACGGGCCTCCAGCAGGGCGAGGTCGTCCTCGTCCTCCACCTCGGCCGAGGGCAGCAGCCGCGCCGCCTTGAGGTCGAGCAGGGTCGCGGCGATCACCAGGAACTCGGTGGTCTCGTCCAGGTCCCACCCGGCGCCGAGCGCATGCGTGTAGGCGATGAAGTCGTCGGTCACCTGATGCAGGGCGACCTCGGTGACATCGAGCTGATGCTGCGAGATCAGCTGCAGCAACAGGTCGAAGGGGCCCTCGAAGTTCGCCAGCCGCACCTTGAACCGGGATGACGAACTCTCTTCTGGCACCGCGGTCTCCGGCACCTCCGGCGCCGGTTCAGGCTGGGGCTCCCGCGTCGAGGGCGGCTCCCCACTGCTCATCAGCCCGTTGCTTCCTCTGCTTCCTCGACCTCGGCCTCGATCCCGCCGCCGCGCAACCGCCGGACCAGCACCGAGTCGTCCCCGTGCTCGTCGAAGTCGGCCAGCAGCACGGCCACCGCCTCGCGCACGATCCGGCCCCGGTCGACGGCCAGGTCGTGGGCGGCCCGCAGGTTCAGCCGAGCCTGCTCCATGGCCAGCAGTTCATCGCCCGAGACGTACACGGTGATCTTGGCGTCGTGTTTCTGCCGCCCGGAACCGCGCCGCACCGACCCGCCACGGCTGAGCCTGCGCTCACCCCCGTTGCCGGCGCCGCTGCCGTCCCCGTTGCCATGGGAACCGGCGTTACCGTCACTCTCACCGCTGTCCACAGTGGATGACGAGTGGGGCGCGGGTTGGTCGAGGGCCGGACTGCTGGTCCTGCGGAACAACTCGGACGCACCGGGCAGGGAAGCGCGCCTGCTCACCGGGCGATCACCTCACGAGCCAGGGTACGGTAGGCCGTCGCGCCCGCGGACCTTGGTGCCCACCGGGTGATCGGTTCCCCGGCCACCGTGGTCTCCGGGAAGCGCACGGTGCGGTTGATCACCGTGTCGAACACGATGTCGCCGAATGCCTCCACCACGCGTGCCATGACCTCCTTCGAATGCAGGGTCCTCGGATCGAACATGGTGGCGAGAATTCCGGTGATGTCCAGCTTGGGGTTGAGCCGCTCGCGCACCTTCTCGATCGTGTCGATCAACAATGCCACACCGCGTAGGCTGAAGAACTCGCACTCCAGCGGGATGATCACACCGTCGGACGCGGTCAACGCGTTGACGGTGAGCAACCCCAGTGACGGCTGGCAGTCGACGAGAACATAGTCGTAGGAGTCCATCACCGGGCGAAGCACCCTCAGCAACGTGTGCTCCCGACCCACCTCAGCCACCAGCTGCACCTCGGCCGCGGAGAGGTCGATGTTACTCGGCAGCAGATCGACGTTGCCGACCGAGGTCGGTCGGATCACGCCGGAGACGTCCACCGACCGTTCCATGATCACGTTGTAGACGGTTTGTTCCAGCTCATGCGGCTGGATGCCCAGACCGACCGAGAGCGCGCCCTGCGGATCGAAGTCGACCAGCAGCACCCGCCGGCCGTACTCGGCGAGCGCGGCGCCGAGATTGATGGTCGAGGTGGTCTTACCGACTCCGCCCTTCTGGTTGCACATGGCCATTACCCGGGCGGGACCATGTTCGTCCAGCATCGGGGGCTCGGGAATCTCGCGCACCGGACGACCGGTGGGCCCGAGCTTCGGCCCCCCGTCCTTGGTCGCGTTGTTGTCCCTGTTCGCCCGCGGTGGCACGTTCGACTCCTCCTGATCGCCGCCGGTTTCGGTCGCGATGCTCAACTGGCTAAGGCTGGCCGCGGCCTGCCGTGCCGATCGATCGGAAGTCGACATCGGGCGGAAGCTCCTCGTTCGGCCTTCACTCTTGCCGAAATGTTCAACTGACCAGCGCAGCCTATGTGGGCAGGTCGCGAACCGGCAAAGCGGCTCGCCGGGCACGACGTGGTGTTTTCGCCCCCGTACGGGCGAATGTCACTCAGCCGAGTGCCCTCGGATGGGCGGTCGCATAGACCTCGCGAAGCGTATTGACGGTCACCAGGGTGTAGACCTGGGTCGTGGTCACCGAGGCGTGCCCGAGCAACTCCTGCACCACCCGCACATCCGCGCCGCCCTCGAGCAGGTGGGTGGCGAAGGAGTGACGAAGCGTGTGCGGGGACACCGCCGTCGAGATCCCGGCACGTTCGGCGCTGGTCTTGAGCACCTGCCAGGCGCTTTGCCTGGACAACCGCCCGCCGCGCGCGTTGAGGAACACCGCGGGGGTGCCGCGCCCGCGCCTGGCCAGCGCCGGCCGCGCCCGCACCAGGTAGGCGTGCAACGCGTCCACCGCGGGCTTGCCGACCGGCACCAGGCGTTGCTTACCGCCCTTGCCGTCCAGCCGGACCGTGCGTTCCTCGTCGTCGATGTCGTCCAGGTCGAGGCCGACCGCCTCGGAGATCCGCGCACCGGTGGAATACAGCAGTTCGAGCAGGGCGCGGTCGCGCAGCGGCCGCTCCCCCTCCCCCGGTGGCGTGTCCAGCAGCCGCAGCACCTCGTGCACCGGCAGGGCCTTCGGCAGGCGCTTGGCGGTGGTGGGCGGGCGGACATCACGCGCGGGATCGTGCTCGGTGATGCCGTCGGCCTGCGCGAACCGGTGCAGGCCCCGCACCGCGACCAGTGCCCTGGCCGCGGAGGAGGCGGCCAGCGGCGGGTGGTCCTCGCCGCCCTCGCGCAGCGCCACCCCGAACCCGGTGATCTCCGCCGCGCTCACCTCCACGATGTCCCCGATTCCCGCCTGCTCGAGGAAGGCGCAGTACCGGCGTAGGTCGCGCGCGTAGCTGTCCAGCGTGTTGCGCGCGGTGCCCCGCTCCACCATCAGATGGTCGAGGTATGCCGCGATCACCTTGGTCACCGCGGTGCCGGTCGCGTGGGCCACGCGCACACTCTAGGCATTCCGGAGCCGCTGTGGGGCGCACGACGACGCGCTAACGTGGAGGCATGCAGTCGCTGCCCGGGCCGGACGCCATCCGTGTCGGTACCGCCGAACGCGAGGAGACCGTGCGGGTCCTCGGCGATCACTTCGCGCAGGGACGCCTGGCCGTCGAGGAGTACGAGGAGCGGGTCGACACCGCGCTGCGGGCCGGCGTCCGGGCGGACCTGCGGCAACTCGTGGACGACCTGCCCGAGCCGCAGCCTGCCTTCCTGCTGCCGCCCGCACCACCGGCTCCGCCCGGCCCGCCCGCCCCGCGGCCGGCCGCGGAACCTGCGCTCGTGTCGGAGAAGTCCAGGGTGGTCGCCGGGGTCCTGCAACTCGTGCTGCCCTTCGGCACCGGCCGGTTCTACACCGGGCACATCGGGATCGCGGTGGCCCAACTCCTGCTCGTCCTGGTCGGCGTCGGGGTGATCTGGTCGATGATCGACGGGGTACTGCTGCTGGTGAACGGCGGCACCGACGCGCAGGGCAGGCAGCTCGAAGCCTGACCCGGCCGACCAGGCGAGGAATCGCATTACCGGTGTCTTAAACTGCGGCGCGGGGGCTCCATGCCAGCGCCGAAAAGGGGACGCGCCAGCGTGGCACAAACGGCTGAAGTACCGATTTCCGCCCGGACCGACGCGGCGGCTTCCGCCCCGCCCAGCAGGCCGAAGGCACACTGGTCGCTCCTCGGCGCCCTCGGCGCCATCCTGACCGGAACGGCTCTCATCGCCGTGCACGCGGCGTTCTACGGCCACTGGATCATGGACGACGCGGCGATCACGTTCGCCTACTCGCGCAATCTCGCCGAGGGCCACGGCGCGGTCCTGCAGCCGGGCGCCGAGCCGGTCGAGGGCTTTTCCAACCCGGCCTGGATGCTGCTGCTGGCGCTCGGGAAACTGGTCGGCCTCTTCGACACCGGCATGCTGTTCGGCGTCCCCGACTACGTGCTGTTCCCGAAGGGGCTCGCCCTGCTCTGCTGCGCGGGCATCCTGACCCTGATCTATTTCGCGGCGAGGACCGTGAGCCCGCGCCCGCGGCTGATCACCCTCGCGGCGGGCGCCGGGCTGGCCGCCATTCCCTCGTTCGTCATCTGGTGCTTCTCCGGTTTGGAGAACTCGCTCTACGCGCTGTGCGTGGTCGGCATCGCCACCTCATGCTGCGCGCGATCCACGCGGGCAGGCTGACCGCACCGGCCGTCGCCGCCGGAGCCGGCGCACTCGCCGCGGTCGCGGCGCTCACCAGGCCGGACGGGCTCATCTACGCGGCCGCCTTCCCGATCGTGGTGGCTCTGTTCACCCGGCGGCACACCATCCGGGCCGGGATCCGGGCGGTCCTCGAAACGAACGGTTCGAGCGGGACTACGCGCAGATCTACCACGCCGAGCACACCGGTAGCCGAACCTTCGACTCCTACAACTACGTCGGTTACTGGGTACGCAGGGACGTGCTGCCCAGCGAGGCGAAGCTGGCCGAGTTGCGGGCGTGCGCCCGCCAGCGGGTGGAACCGATCCTCGCGGAGAACAGGACCGCCGCGCTGCGCGCCTGCGGGCCGACGTTGCGACCCGGCCAGACCTCCTGACCCGACCTCAGCCGCCCTGGCGGCGGCGAGCGGCGAAGGCGGTCGGCCGGTCCCGCCACGGGGCGTCCGCGGGCCGGGCCGGCGCGTCCCCGCACAGCACCGCGTGCGCGGCCAGCACGCCGCCGACCGTCGCCCCGTTCACCAGCTCACCGGCCAGGGCCATCCGCACCGCCTCCGGCAACGGCACCTTGCGGATGACCAGGTCGGCCTCTTCCTCGCCGAGCACGTCCCGGTGTACCTCGGCCAACTCCCTGGCGAGGTACACCCGCACCACCTCATCGGTGAAACCGGGCGAGGCGGCCACGTCCACCAGGGTCGCCCACTCGCCGGCGGCCAGCCCGGTCTCCTCGGCGAGTTCCCTGGCCGCCGCGTCCACCGGCTCCTCGCCGTCCTGGTCGATCAGCCCGGCAGGCAGTTCCCACAGGCGGTGGCCGAGCGGGTGCCGGTACTGGTGGATCAGGGTGACCGCGCCCTCGCCGTCGACGGCCGCGATCGCCACCGCGCCGAGGTGTTCGACCACCTCCCTGCGCGCGGTGGCACCGCCCGGCATGACCACGTCGTCGATCCGCAGGCCGATCACCCGTCCGATATGGATGTCCGTCGTGGACTCCACGTGGAACTCGTGCGTGCCCGGCTCGCCGCCGCCGGTCATCGTGCCACCGCGGGGGTCTCCGGCAGCTCCACCGGGAGCCGATCCGCCGTGCGGTAGGCCACGACCGCGCGGACGAAGGCGTCGAACAGCGGGTGCGGGCGGGTGGGCCTGCTCTTCAGCTCCGGGTGGGCCTGCGTGCCGACGAAGAACGGGTGCCGGTCCTTGGCCAGCTCGACGAACTCGACCAGCCGGTCGTCCGGCGAGGTGCCGGAGAACACCAGACCGGCCTCGCCGAGCCGCTTGCGGTAGGCGTTGTTCACCTCGTACCGGTGCCGGTGCCGTTCGGATGCCTCCGTGCCGCCGTAGGCCCGCGCCACCTGGGAACCGGGGGTCAGCTTGGCCGGGTAGGCGCCCAGCCGCATGGTGCCGCCCATGTCCCGCTCGCCGGCGACCACATCGCGTTGATCATCCATCGTCGAGATGACGGGGTGCGGGCTGCCCTCCTCGAACTCGGCGGAGTTCGCACCGGTGAGCCCGGCAAGGTTGCGCGCGACGTCGATCACCATGCACTGCAGGCCGAGGCACAGCCCCAGCACCGGGATGCCCTTCGTCCTGGCGAAGGTGATCGCACCGACCTTTCCTTCGATGCCGCGCACCCCGAAGCCGCCGGGAACCAGCACTCCATCCACATCGGATAGTGCGGCCGCGGCGCCCGCGGGCGTCATGGCGTCGTCGGAGGCCACCCAGACGATCTCCACCTTGGCCCGGTGCGCGAACCCTCCCGACCGCAGCGCCTCGGTCACCGAGAGGTAGGCGTCCGGGAGATCGATGTACTTGCCCACCACGGCGACGCGCACGGTCTCGGCCGGGTTGTGCACCCGGTTCAGCAGGTCGCCCCAGATCGTCCAGTCCACATCCCGGAACGGGAGGCCGAGGCGACGCACCACGTACGCGTCCAGCGCCTCACCGTGCAGCACCTTGGGAATGTCGTAGATCGACGGCGCGTCCGGGCAGGCGATCACCGCCTCGGTGTCCACATCGCACATCAACCCGATCTTGCGTTTCATGTCGTCGGGTAGGTCGCGGTCGGCCCGGCAGACCAGGGCGTCGGGCTGGATACCGATGTTGCGCAGCGCGGCGACCGAGTGCTGGGTGGGCTTGGTCTTGAGCTCACCGGAGGGCGCGAGGTACGGGACCAGCGAGACGTGCAGGAAGAAGCAGCTGTCCCGGCCGACATCGTGCCGCACCTGGCGGCAGGCCTCGAGGAACGGCAGTGACTCGATGTCACCGACCGTGCCGCCGACCTCGGTGAGCACCACGTCCGGCCGCAGGCCCGTTCCGTCCGAGTCGGCGACCGCCATGATCCGTGACTTGATCTCGTCGGTGATGTGCGGGATCACCTGCACGGTGTCCCCGAGGTACTCACCACGCCGTTCCTTGGCGATCACCTCGGAGTACACCTGGCCGGTGGTCACGTTGGCCGAGCCGCTCAGGTTGCGGTCGAGGAAACGCTCGTAGTGACCGATATCGAGATCGGTCTCCGCGCCGTCCTCGGTGACGAAGACCTCGCCGTGCTGGAACGGGTTCATCGTGCCCGGGTCGACGTTGAGGTACGGGTCGAGCTTCTGCATCGTGACGCGAAGGCCACGCGCGGTAAGAAGCTGCCCGAGGCTGGAGGCCGTGAGGCCCTTGCCAAGAGAGGAGGCGACGCCCCCGGTGACGAATACGTACTTGGTTGTCCGCGGCTGAAGTCCCACGGGCTTCCACCTTATCGCACCTGGCGAGCTTCGCTCGCCTACCCTCACTCAAGTACACAGATGGTGTCCACGACCGACCGAAAGAAGTGACCCGGTGCCCGAGCACGCCACCCGCGAAGATGTCTGGACAGCCCCGGTCGCACCGGGCCCGGTGGACGCGACGATCCGCGTCCCCGGCTCGAAGTCGATCACCAACCGGGCCTACGTGCTGGCCGCGCTGTCCGCGGGCCAGACCCTGGTCCGGCAGCCCCTGGACTCCAGGGACACCCGGCTCATGCTGGGCGCGCTCGCCGAGCTGGGCGCCGAACACGAGCGGACCCCGGAGGGGGTGCTGGTGCACCCCCTCACCCCGGGTGACGGTGCGAGCGTCCAGGTGGAGCTGGGCAACGCGGGTACGGTGGCTCGGTTCACCCCCGCGCTGGCCACGCTCGGTACCCGGACGGTGCGGTTCGACGGCGACCCGGCGATCCGCAGGCGGCCGGTGTCCCCGCTGCTGTCCGCGCTCTCCGCGCTGGGTGCGGTCATCGAGGACGAGGGCCGCGGGGCGCCGCCGTTCACCGTGCAGGGCGGGGGCAGGCTCGGCGGTGGCACGGTGGAGCTCGACTCCACCGCCTCCAGCCAGTTCCTCTCCGCGTTGCTGCTCGCCGCGCCGGCCTTCGACGGGGGGGCTACCGTGCGCCTCGTCGGCGGAGCCCCACCGAGCGAGCCACACATCGCGATGACCATGGACATGCTCCGCCGCTTCGGTGCGGACCCGAGCCGGGAGGGGAGCGAGTTCCACGTCCCGCACGCGGACCTACGCCGCACGGACTTCACGGTGGAACCCGACCTTTCCACCGCGGCCCCTTTCGTGCTGGCGCCGCTGGTCACCGGCGGCACCGTGCGCATCGCCGGGTGGCCGGAGCACACCACGCAGCCGGGCGACTGGTTGCGGAGCCTGGTGCGCGAACTCGGCGGGCGTGCCGAGCTGGACGACCACGGGCTCACCGTCACCGGTGACGGCCGGCTGCGTGGGACCCGGCTCGACCTGCACGAGGTGGGCGAGCTGACCCCGGTGATCGCGGCGCTGCTGTGCTTCGCCGACGGACCCTCGGTGATCGCCGGTGTGGCGCACCTGCGCGGGCACGAGACCGACCGGCTCGCCGCCCTGGCCACCGAGCTGTCCGCGCTCGGCGCCGAGGTGACCGACACGGCCGACGGGCTGCGGATCACTCCGGCGCCGCTGCACGGCGGCGTCTTCCACACCTACGACGACCACCGGCTGGTGATGGCGGGCGCGGTGCTGGGCCTGCGGGTCACCGGGCTTCAGGTGGAGAACCCGGCGACCGTCGGCAAGACCTTCCCCGGTTTCGTGGACGCCTGGCAGGAGTTGCTCGGCTGAGCGCCGCGGCTCAGCTGCCTTCCCGTTCGACGCCGGGTGCCGGGCTCTGCGCGTTGCCCGCCGTTCCGTACCGCCCGGAACCGCCCTCCAACTGCTCGCGCAACGCGAGAATCGTCCCGATCCGGCCCGCCGCCGAGTCCACATTGTCCACTGTGGACATGATCGAGGTGGTCGCCGTATCCGCTCGGGCGACGCCGATGGCGCCGCTGCCCTCGGCCGAACCCGCGTTACCTGCCAGCACGGTCCCCGCGCCGGAGCGGTCCAGCTGGGTCGCGAACCTGGCCAGGGTGGTGGCCCGGTCGCCGGCACCGTCACCGGTGGCCTTGCCGCCGGTGAGCACCACCGCCAGCTGGGCAGGCTGCACCCCCTCGGCAGGCTTGATCAGCCCGCCGTCGGCGAGCCCGCTCAGCGCCGCGGCCCGCTCGTCCGGCGAGGACTGCGGCTCCGCCGAGTCCTTGTTCAGCAGCAGCACCGATCCGAGCAGCGCCCCGCCGAGCGTGCCGGGGTCGCCCGCGGTGGGGAACTGCACGCCCGCGGGCTGCAGCCGGGTCGAGACCTGGCGCAGCTGGTCGGCCTTGTCCGGATCGGCGAACGCCTCGGTGAGCTGGACCTCGCCGGTGACGCCCGCCCCGGACTGCTCGATCAGCTGCTTGATCGTGTCGCGGTCGGCGGGGGTCGCGTCCTCGGTGGTCACCAGCACCACGGACCGCTTGTCCAGCAGCCCGGACACCACCTTGGAGCCCACCGACCCGGCGAAGGCGTCGGCATCGGCGAGTTGGGCATTCAACGCGTTGCGCTCGGCCTCCAGGTCCGCCACCCGGTTCGCGAGGTCGTTCTTCTCCCCGGCAAGGCCGGACAGCAACGACCCGTTCAGCGCCGTGGAGCCGAGCACCACGCCGACGGCGAGCGCGAGGAAGACCGCCGCGATGGAAACGATGTGGTACCGCAGAGAAATCACGTGAACAGCCCCTCGACCCAGTTGACGAACGAATTCCAGGACTCCCTGACGACGTCCAGGTAGACCGAGCCGACGTCGGAGACCAGCAACGCGGCGAACACCACGACGAGCGCGGCCACCACGAGGAACACGATGGCGCCCATCGCCACCCTGCTGCGGTGCAGCGTGGCAACCGCCTTGCCGTCGACCAGTCTGGTGCCGAGCTTGAGCCGAGTGAGGAAGGTCGACGGGTTGGAACCGGACCGGCCGTGGTCGAGGAACTCCTGCAGGGTCGCCTGGAACCCGACAGTGACCACCAGGCTCGCGTCGTGCGCGTCCGCGAGCAGCAGTGCGAGGTCCTCGGCGTTGCCGGAGGCGGGGAAGGTCACCGCGCCGATGCCGAGATCCTGGATGCGCTCGACGCCCGGCGCGTGCCCGTCCGGCTGGGCAGGCACCACCACCTCACCACCGGACTTGAGCGTCTCCGCCTGGATGCCGAGCGGATCGCCGACGATGACATCCGGGTCGTAACCGTGCGCGCGCAGGGTGTCCGCCCCCGCGTCCACCCCGATCAGCACCGGGCGGTGCTCGGCGATGTACTTCTTCAGCAGGCGCAGGTCCTCGGCGTGACCGTTGCCGGGCGCGACCACGAGGACGTGCTGATCGCGCAGCGGCACCCGCAACTCCGGCACGCCGACCCCGTCCAGGATCAGGGTGCGCTCCCGGCGCAGGAACTCGATGGTGTTCGCGGAGAAGGCCTCGAGCTGGGTCGACATGCCCGCCTTGGCCTCGATCATCTGGTCCGCGACGCTTTCCGGGGTCTGCTCGACACCCGACCCGACCTTGCGGTCACCGAGGTAGACAGCGCCTTCGTGCACCCGCACCTTGCTGCCGTCCTTGACGGTGCGCAGCAACTCCCCACCGACCCCGTCGATCAGGGTAATTCCCGCGCCGACCAGAATCTCCGGCCCGAGGTTCGGGAACCGTCCGGATATCGAGGGCGACGCGTTCAACACGACCGCGACCTCGGCACTGACCAGCGCGTCGGCCGTGGACCGGTCAAGGTCGACCTGGTCGAGCAGCACGATGTCACCAGGACCCACCCGGCGCAGGAGCTCCCTGGTGCGCCGACCGACCCGCGCGACCCCGGTGATCCCGGGCAGGGTTTCATCGTTCCGCGAGAGCAAGCCGGTGAGCTTCATGGAACCGATAGTGACAAATGTGCACGTCCGGACGTGCTCGCCACGCCGTGAGGGTTGTGCACAATTCGGCCGGCAGGGCCCCCGGAGCTCGGTCGAGCTACGTTCCGTTCTTCGCCTTGCCGTTCTTTTTCTTCGATCCGCGTCCCTGACTCGGCCGCTTTTCGGCCGCCGCGCTGGCTTTGTCCGCTTCGGCGGCGGCCAGCAGTTCCTCGGCGTGCGCCCTTCCGGTCTCGGTACTGTCCATTCCGGCCAGCATCCTGGCCAGTTCCAGCACCCGCTCGGACTGCTGGAGCACCGTGACCCCACTCCGGGTGACCCCGCCCGAGGTGCCCTTGTCGACGACGAGGTGCTGGTCGGCGAACGCGGCGACCTGAGGCAGGTGGGTGACCACCAGCACCTGGTGGCTGCGCGCCAGCTTCGCCAGCCGCCTGCCGATCTCCACCGCGGCCCGGCCGCCGACGCCCGCGTCGACCTCGTCGAACACCAGGGTCGGCACGGTGTCGGCGTGCGCGAGCACCACCTCGATGGCGAGCATGACGCGGGAGAGCTCACCACCGGAAGCCGCCTTGTGCACCGGCAGCGCGGGCGCGCCGGAATGCGCGCGCAGCAGCAGCTCGACCTCGTCCACCCCGTCCTGGCCCGCGTGCAGCATCTCCTCGCCGACCCGCAGGGCATGCGGGTCGTTCGCCTCGGCGGCACGGTTGCGCACGGTGACCTCGATCTCAGCCTGCCCCATGGCCAGGCCGGAGAGCTCGGCGGTGATGGCGGTCGCCAGCTCGGCCGCGGCCGTCGCCCGCTCGCGGGACAGCCTGCCGGCATGCCCGGCGAGTTGCTCGGCCAGCTCGTCCCGCCGCGCGGCCAGCTCGGCGAGGGCCTCATCGGAGACATCCATTGTGGACAACCGGCGCCGGGCGTCCTCCGCCCAGGCGAGCACACCGTCCACATCGGCCGCGTACTTGCGGGTGAGCCGCTTCAGCTCGGCCTGGCGGGCCAGCACCTGCTCCAGCCGCTCCGGGTCGGCGTCCAGGCTCTCCAGGTAGCCGCCGAGCTCGGCACCGACGTCGGAGAGCAGCACGGCGGCCTCGGCCAACCGGGGCTCCAGCGCCCGCAGCACCGAGTCCTCCGTCCCGCCGAGCCTGCGCTGGGCGTCGGCGAGCAGGCCCAGTGCGTTGGGGACGTCCGGGTCACCGTCCGCGGCGCCCGCGACGGCTGCCTGCGCGCTGCCCGCGGCCGCACGCAGCTCGTCCACCGCGGCCAGCCGCTTGATCTCCTCGGTGAGCGCGTCGTCCTCCCCCGCCGCGGGGTCGACAGCCTCGATCTCGGTGAGGCCGTGGCGCAACAGGTCCGCCTGCTGGGCCAGTTCGCGGGAGCGGCTGGAGCGTTCGGTGAGCTCGGCCACCACGCCGATCCACTCCTCGCGCACCCGGTGATACTCGGCGAGCGGTTCGGCCACCGCTTCGCCGGCGAAGCGGTCGATGACCGCACGCTGCTCGGCGGGCCGCGTCAGCCGGAGCTGATCGTTCTGCCCGTGCACGGCGAGCAGCTGCTCGGACAGGTCCGACAACACGCCGACCGGGACGGAGCGGCCGCCGAGGTGGGCACGGGAACGCCCGTCGGAACCGACCGACCGCAACGCGATCACGCTGCCGTCCTCGTCGATGTCGGCACCGGCACCGGTGATCAGCTGCCGGGCCTGCTCGTTTTCGATCCCGGCGAACCGGCCCTCGACGCTGGCCTTGGTCGACCCGGTGCGCACCTTGGATGCCTCGGAACGGCCACCGGAGAGCAGGTGCAGCCCGGTGACCACCATGGTCTTGCCCGCGCCGGTCTCCCCGGTGACCACGGTGAACCCCGGGTGCAGTTCAAGCAGGGCCTCCTCGATGACCCCGAGGCCCTGGATGCGCATCTCGGCAAGCACGGCACCACCGTAGTCGCTCGCACCGACGGCAGGAATCGGCCGTCTGTTACGAGTGGCCCGTTCCGTGAACTTGTCGCGAGGAACGGGCCACTCGCCGCGGCTCAGCGGGAGTGGGCATGCCGTTCGCGCCAGCTCGTCACCGGCAGGGAGAACTTGCGTACCAGACGGTCGGTGAACGGGCCGTCCCACAGCCGCGCCAGCCGCACCGATACCCGCCCCCAGACGACCTGGACCCGGGCACCCGGCGGCACTTCGAGGTGACGCAGGCCGTCGCAGGTGAGCACGGCCGGCGAGCCGTCCGGATCGACCTCCACGGTGATGACCGAGCTGCGGGACACCACCAGCGGCCGGGAGAACATGGCGTGCGCGTTGCTCGGCACCACCAGCAGCGCCTCGACCTCGGGCCAGATCACCGGACCGCCGGCGGAGAAGGCGTAGGCGGTGGACCCGGTCGGCGTCGCGCACAGCACTCCGTCGCAGCCGAAGGAGGACACCGGCCTGCCGTCGACCTCGATGAGCGCGTCCAGGATCCGTTCCCGGGTGCTCTTCTCCACGCTGGCCTCGTTCAGGGCCCAGGTCCGGGCCACGAGGTCGCCGTTCATACTCACCGTGACATCGACGGTCATCCGCTGCTCGACCCGGTAGCGGCGTTCGACCACCCGGCGCACGGTGTCGGTGAGCGCGTCGGAGTCCGCCTCGGTGAGGAATCCGACCCTCCCGAGGTTGACGCCGAGCAGGGGCACCCCGGCCGGGCGCGCCAGCTCCGCGGCCCGCAGCAGGGTCCCGTCACCGCCCAGCACCAGCACCAGCTCGGTGCCCGCGGCCGGTTCGGACTCCGGACCGACCACCATGCACGGCGCCCCGGCGCCGTCGGGCTTGATGAGGTCGCGCACGTCCTCGTCCAGCACCCGCAACCGGATACCGGCCTCGGCGAGCCGGGCGGCGACCTCCCGGGCGGCGGGCCGGGTGGCGTCCCGGTCCGGATGGACGACGAGCAGCACCTCGCGCAGCTCGGTTTCCTCGATCACGAAGGCCCCTCCTGAACCGCGGTACGGGCGAGCCGTGCGATGTCCGGCTCGCCCGTATTGTCCATAGCGGACCCGCCCGCCGCCCTTCGCAGCCAGGCGAAGTACTCGACGTTCCCGGATGGCCCCGGTAGCGGGCTGGCCACCACGCCGGCCGGGCGCAGGCCGAGGGCGGTGGCCTCGGTCAGCACCGTACTGACGGCCTCGACGCGCAGCTCCGGATCGCGCACCACCCCACCGCTGCCCAGACGCTGCCTGCCGACCTCGAACTGGGGCTTGACCATCGGCAACAGGTCGGCCCGCTCGGCGGTGCAGGCCAGCAACGCGGGCAGCACCAGGCGCAGCGAGATGAAGGAGAGGTCGGCGACGACCAGGTCGACCTCGCCGCCGAGCTGCTCCGCGGACAGGCTACGCACGTTCGTCCTGTCCAGTACGTGGACGCGCTCATCGGTGCGCAGCCGCCAGTCCAGCAGCCCTCGCCCCACGTCCGCCGCGACCACCATGGCGGCGCCCTCCCTGAGCAGGACGTCGGTGAAACCGCCGGTGGAGGCACCGGCGTCGAGGCACCGTTTCCCGCCGACGGACAGTCCGCGCGGCAGGAACTCGCGCAGCGCGCCCAGTAGCTTGTGCGCCCCCCGCGAGGCCCAGCCGGGGTCGTCCTCCACCCGCACGACGATCGGCGCATCGAGCTCCACCCCGGTGGCGGCCTTGTGGGCCACCAGGCCGCGCACGGTCACCTTGCCCTCGCTGATCAGCGAGGCCGCCTGGTCTCTCGAGCGAGCGAGGCCCCGGCGCACCAGCTCGGCGTCGAGGCGCGCCCTGCGCGGCATGAGCTAGACCTTGTCGATGCTGGACAGCGCGACGGTCAGCTCGGTGTGCACGGCGTCGAAGCGCTCGACGTGCTCGGCGAGCGGCAGGTCCGCCATGCCGTCGAGACCCGCGACGGCCTCGTCGATGCCGGCCCGCGGGTCGGTGTCCTGCGGCTGCGCCTGTTCCTGCTGACCGGGTGGTGGTCCGGGAACCGGCCGCGCCGCCGCTTCCCGCAATTCCGGGTTCGTCTCTTCGTGCACGCGTCAACGCTAGCCGATCGCGCTGCCCGATCGTGCACGGATCAGGACAGGCCCAGCTCGGCGAGGGCCGCGCGGGAGTGTCGATCAAGCGCCTCGATCTCGTGGTGACCGTTCCGCCACGCGACGTCACAGAGCGTACGAAGGAGGTCGAGTGGGGCGCCGTTCCCGGATACGGTGAGCGCCGAGTTTCCGGCGTCCACCGTCCAGCCGGGTTGGGGCCCGATCCGCAGCTCGCCCATGGGCGCCGTCAGTGCGGTGAGATCCGCGGCGAGGTACTGCGGGCGTTCAGCCGGCTCGGCTGCGAGCAGCACGGCGGGCGTGGTGACCCCGGTAAGGACCACCAGTGCCTCGAGCCCGGCACGGACCGCGCCCGCGATATCGGTGTCCAGCCGGTCGCCGACGACCAGCGCGGAGCTCGCCCCCGCGGAGCTCGCCGCGGCACGGAACAGCGGGGGCTCGGGTTTGCCCGCGACCAGCGGTGCCCGGCCGGTGGCGGTGCGGAGGGCGGTGACCATCGAGCCGTTGCCCGGCAGTTGTCCCCGCTCGGTGGGCAGGGTCGGATCCACATTGCAGGCGACCCACCGCGCGCCGGCCCGGACGGCGACGCAGGCCTCGGCGAGATCGCCCCAGCAGGTGTCCGGTGAGTGGCCCTGCACCACGGCCGCCACCTCGGCGGAGGCCTCCCGCACCGGCCGCAGGCCCGCCCCGGCGACTTCCTCGGCGAGTGCCGCGGTGCCCACCACCAGCACCGTGGCGCCGGTGGGCAGCCGTTCCCCGAGCACCGAGGCCGCGGCCTGCGAACTCGTGCTGACCTCGGCGGTATCGGCGGGGATGCCGAGCTCGGCCAGGTGATCGGCGACCGCCGACGCGGCTTTGGACGCGTTGTTGGTGACGAACCGGACCGGGGTGCCCGCGGCGCGCACCCCGTTGACCCCTTCCGCCGCACCGGGGATCGGGCGGGCGCCGTGGTACAGCGTGCCGTCCAGGTCGAACAGCACGGCATCGTGCCGCGGGTCACTCATTGCCGAGCTCCGCGGCCCGTTCCGCGGCGTCGGTCTCCTCCTGGTCGTCGGCTTCGGCGGCGTGCAGGAACCAACGCAATGCCTCCTCCGCCCGCCCGGCCGCGAGCAGGTTGTCCGCGTAGGCGTAGAAGAGGCGGGCGCTCCACGGATACCGCGCCGCGGGATCCAGGTCGGCGCCCTGCAGCGAGACCACGGCGGCGTCGAGCTGGCCGAGGTCGCGGCGCGCGCCCGCGGCCACGATCCGCAGCTCGACCTGCACCTCCTGCGGGAGCCGGCTCAGGTCGGCTTCCCTGGCGAGGTCGAGTGCGCGTTCCGGGCGGCCGAGGGCGCGTTCCGCGTCGGCGAGGATGGCGACGTGGATGTCGGTGCGAGCCATCCTGCGCACCGCACGCAACTCGGAGAGGGCTTCGGACCATTTGCCCGCGTGGTAGGCGGCCAGCCCGACCGCCTCCCGCACGATCGGCACGCGGGAGGCCTTGGTCTTGGCGTACCTGGCGTGTTCGAGCGCCGCCTCCGGGTCGACGTCGATCAACCCGCCCGCGGCCACGAGATGCTTGCCGATCCGCTCGGCGAGATCCCTGGGCAGGGTGCGCAGCTCGCGCCGCGCCTCCTCGTCCAGGTCGGTGAACTCGACGTCCTCGGGCAACTCGGGCGCGGCCAGCAGTTCCTCCGCCACCGCGGCATCATCGGCCGGTCGCTCCCCGGCCTGCCGGGGGCGGGGATCACGCTGCCGCTCCCCGTCCCGCTTCCGGTCGGGACGCTGGTCCGCCTGCCCTACCCGGTCCCGCCGGTCCTGATCGCGATGCGGGCGGCGCTCCTGCCGGTCACCGGGCGCGCGGTCGCGGTGGCCCTGCCCGCGCTCGCCGGGCCCGCCTCGCCGTTCCTCCTCGCGGAACCGCCCACCGGATGCGGGTCGGCCCTGCCCGCGCCCACGATCCTGGCCGCCCCGCCGATCCTCGCGGTCCGGCCGGTCCGCGCCGCCGCCGTTGCGCCCCCGGTTCGGGTGTCCGCGCTCCTGCCGGTCGTCGTCTCGCCGGTTCCGGCCCGGACGGCCCCGTTCCCGGTCGCCGCCCTTCCCCTGTTCCCGGCCACGGCCGCTCGCCCCACCTTCGGAACGAGCAGGCCGACCGCCACCAGGCTGGTCCTTCCTTCGCGGCCGCTCGGACTCGCCGTCGCCCGCCGAGTCGCGTCGACCGTGCTCGGACACCTGTTCTCCTCCATGGTCAAGACATGCACAAAGGGCCCGCCAGGGAGCCAATCGACTACCCTAGCGGGCCCTTTGGAAAGGGTGCTCGGCGGTGTCCTACTCTCCCACACCCCTTCGAGTGCAGTACCATCGGCGCTGGTGGGCTTAGCTTCCGGGTTCGGAATGGGACCGGGCGTTTCCCCACCGCCATAACCACCGAAACTCTCTGAAACACACACTGGTGTGGTGTTTCAGAACCGTAGAGCGGATGCGTAACATCTTTGTGGGCAAGCCCTCGGCCTATTAGTACCAGTCAACTCCACACATTACTGCGCTTCCATCTCTGGCCTATCAACCCATTCATCTCATGGGGGCCTTAACCCTCTCGGGGTGGGAGACCTCATCTTGGAACAGGCTTCCCGCTTAGATGCCTTCAGCGGTTATCCCTTCCGAACGTAGCCAACCAGCCGTGCTCCTGGCGGAACAACTGGCATACCAGAGGTTCGTCCGTCCCGGTCCTCTCGTACTAGGGACAGCCTTCCTCAAGTCTCCTACGCGCGCGGCGGATAGGGACCGAACTGTCTCACGACGTTCTAAACCCAGCTCGCGTGCCGCTTTAATGGGCGAACAGCCCAACCCTTGGGACCTACTCCGGCCCCAGGATGCGACGAGCCGACATCGAGGTGCCAAACCATGCCGTCGATATGGACTCTTGGGCAAGATCAGCCTGTTATCCCCGGGGTACCTTTTATCCGTTGAGCGACACCCCTTCCACCAGGTGGTGCCGGATCACTAGTCCCGACTTTCGTCCCTGCTCGACCCGTCAGTCTCACAGTCAAGCTCCCTTGTGCACTTACACTCAACACCTGATTGCCAACCAGGCTGAGGGAACCTTTGGGCGCCTCCGTTACTCTTTGGGAGGCAACCGCCCCAGTTAAACTACCCATCAGGCACTGTCCCTGAACCAGATCATGGCCCGAGGTTCAGATTTCCCATTCGACCAGAGTGGTATTTCAACAATGACTCCACCAACACTAGCGTGCCAGCTTCACAGTCTCCCACCTATCCTACACAAGCCGAACCGAAAACCAATACCAAACTATAGTAAAGGTCCCGGGGTCTTTCCGTCCTGCCGCGCGTAACGAGCATCTTTACTCGTAATGCAATTTCGCCGGGCCTGTGGTTGAGACAGCCGGAAAGTCGTTACGCCATTCGTGCAGGTCGGAACTTACCCGACAAGGAATTTCGCTACCTTAGGATGGTTATAGTTACCACCGCCGTTTACTGGCGCTTAAATTCTCAGCTTCGCCCCGAAAGGCTAACCGGTCCTCTTAACGTTCCAGCACCGGGCAGGCGTCAGTCCGTATACATCGAATTGCTTCTTCGCACGGACCTGTGTTTTTAGTAAACAG
Source organism: Amycolatopsis cihanbeyliensis (assembly GCF_006715045.1). Lineage (GTDB taxonomy): Bacteria > Actinomycetota > Actinomycetes > Mycobacteriales > Pseudonocardiaceae > Amycolatopsis > Amycolatopsis cihanbeyliensis. The sequence goes on from NZ_VFML01000001.1 coordinate 1,328,311, forward strand.
TCGCTTTCCGCTGGTCTCTGCGGCCAACTCACCCTAGCCCGCGCAGGGCTTCAGGTGCTCTGGCCCCCCTTCTCCCGAAGTTACGGGGGCATTTTGCCGAGTTCCTTAACCACAGTTCACCCGCTCGCCTTAGTATTCTCTACCTGACCACCTGTGTTGGTTTGGGGTACGGGCCACATGTGCACTCGCTAGAGGCTTTTCTCGGCAGCATAGGATCACCCTACTTCGCCTCACTCGGCTACGCATCACGTCTCAGGATCCATGCGGTGCGGATTTACCTACACCACTCCCTACACGCTTACACCAGTACTACCACTCACTGGCGGGGCTACCTTCCTGCGTCACCCCATCACTTGGCTACTACAAGATCAGGTCCCACGCTCCACCCGGCTCGACCCGAAGGTCTCACCCGGCTTCGGGTGGTTAGTCTCACCTGCCTCACCAGGGACGCACACACGCGGGTACGGGAATATCAACCCGTTGTCCATCGACTACGCCTGTCGGCCTCGCCTTAGGTCCCGACTTACCCTGGGCGGAACAGCCTGGCCCAGGAACCCTTGGTCATCCGGCGGCAGAGATTCTCACTCTGCTTTCGCTACTCATGCCTGCATTCTCACTCCCACACCCTCCACCACTGGTTTCCACCGTGGCTTCACCGGATGCAGGACGCTCCCCTACCCACCCACACGACTACACACCCACCCAAAGGCAGGCGCGGATCACAAGTGTGAGTGACACAGCTTCGGCGGTGTGCTTAGCCCCGCTACATTATCGGCGCAGGACCACTTGACCAGTGAGCTATTACGCACTCTTTCAAGGATGGCTGCTTCTAAGCCAACCTCCTGGTTGTCTCGGCAATCCCACATCCTTTTCCACTCAGCACACACTTAGGGGCCTTAGCTGGCGCTCTGGGCTGTTTCCCTCTCGACGATGAAGCTTATCCCCCACCGTCTCACTGCCGCACTCTCACACACCCGTATTCGGAGTTTGGTTGATGTCAGTAACCCGGTAAGGCCCCTCGACCACCCAGTAGCTCTACCCCAGGCGTGAAACATGCGACGCTGCACCTAAATGCATTTCGGGGAGAACCAGCTATCACGGAGTTTGATTGGCCTTTCACCCCTACCCACAGCTCATCCCCCAGGTTTTCAACCCTGGTGGGTTCGGGCCTCCACACCGTCTTACCGGCGCTTCACCCTGGCCATGGGTAGATCACTCCGCTTCGGGTCCAGACCACGCGACTCCATCGCCCTCTTCGGACTCGCTTTCGCTACGACTACCCCACACGGGTTAACCTCGCCACGCAGCACTGACTCGCAGGCTCATTCTTCAAAAGGCACGCCATCACCCGAAGGCTCTGACGGCTTGTAGGCACACGGTTTCAGGTACTCTTTCACTCCCCTCCCGGGGTACTTTTCATCTTTCCCTCACGGTACTCGTCCGCTATCGGTCACCAGGAAGTATTTAGGCTTACCGGGTGGTCCCGGCAGATTCACAGCAAATTCCACGAGCTCGCTGCTACTCGGGAACACCATCCAGACACCACGCCACAGCTTTCGCGTACGGGACTCTCACCCACTCCGGTCCGCCATCCCAAACGGTTCCACTAGCCACAACGCGCATCCCCAGGAGTGTCAGCCCCTGGACAATGGGTCCCACAACACCGCACACACAACACCTGACAGCTTGA